>CBDCAU010000003.1:0-670797 GCA_965214115.1 Owenweeksia sp. | reverse complement strand
ACGCCGCGCGTCCCGACCGATTCCGATTTTAAAAGCAAGTACAACGAAGGCCGCTCGCCCACCTCGGCCAGCGCGGCGGCCATCAAGGCTTCGCTGGTGTTTTGGTTTTTGAAATAATTGAAATGGTTGGTTCTGTCGTCTTGCGACATATAGCGGTAAACGCCGTTCAGCCGAGGCGCGCCGTGATCCATCCGGTGGGTGTCCACCACCAAATCGTTGGCTTTGCGATAGAAAAGATTGGCCAAAATCACCTTGATGGAATTGCCGATGCCGCCGCCCGTTTCCGAGTCGCCGCTGATGACGTACAAATCGTCAGAAGTCACCTCGCCACTGTTGTTCAGCATCTTTTGGAAAGCCGAATCTGGCACCATACTGTAAAGGCCGGGCATTGCGTCCGGCTCGGCTTTTTGGCGCACCACGTCCATCAAAAATTCTTTGATAATGGTATAAAAAGCGTTGGCTACGCTGCCCAGCGCCAATCCCAAGGCGTTCAGCAAAACGTTGAGAAAATGGTCAATCCGGCGCGACAAAACCGTGGTGCCGCTACTGGGCGCCGCCACGCGAATCACTTTGCGGACGGTCAATTTTTTCTCCCGCGCCAATTCGTTGATTTCCAGCATCAAAGCGTGGCCTTCCGGATCTTCTTCCTTCATCATTTCCAGCTCGCCGCGGCTGAAACCCACCGTCGGATTTCGGTAATCGCATTTCGCCAAAACATCCGCCACCAAGCCGCCGCGCGAGTGGCTCAAAATGTCGATGGTAACGCCGGATTCACATTTTTCCAAAAAGTCAATCGCATTTTGTAACGGACTGACCGACAAGGTTTTATGTTCCAAGGCATAGACTCCCGCCACATAAAAATCGTGGAGCTGCTTCCACACGCCATTTTCGCCGTGGCGCAATTCGCCGAAACCCCCGCCCACGTTGGACAGCGTGCCGTGAATCAGCACTAAATAAGGCGTTTCGTTGGGGGTGAGATTTTCGGTGTCCTCCAGCGCAAAACTGTGGGGCACTTTGTAAAGCCCCGGCTTGGCCATCACCTTGGCGTCCACCGTTTTAGCAAGCTGCCGCGCCGAGGTTTCAGCGGCTTTTTTCATCGCCTTGGGCTTGAAATGGTTGAGTATTTTCACCACCACCGTGCCCACGCCGCCGCGCGTGGTGCTGTCGCCCGCAATGTGTGAATCGAACACAAAGCCCGCCGCCGAACGGTTTCCCCCGGGCGGGCGTCCGTAAATTTCTTGGATTTCCGTAGCGTTGCCGATCCACTGCGTTTGGTCATCGAACACCAATTGGATCAAGTCTTGGTCTTCCAGCTCCAGCGCCACCTTCTGGGTTTCGGCACGGGTTTTTTCCAGCACCACACTGTTCACGCATTCATATTCCGCGCTTTCGGTGCTGATGTTTTGCTTCGGGCGCTCGGCGCCATATACATAGGCTGTCTGCATTTCGGGATGGTTTTACGGTATTATTTTGGATTTGAAGGGGTTAAAGCTATGGAAAAAGAAATTTTTCGATAGTTTTTGGTTTTATGAAAAAATGGCGGGAAGGAAACTTTTTTGGTTATCAGTTGCCCGTTGTGGGTTGTCAGTCAGAATGCGAACTTTCTAAACACTCTCTGCTCCGCACTCCTTACTACCTATTCATTATTCACTATTTCTTCCTCGCCCCCACTCCACGGCCATCCGATATCCCTCCAACCCCAAACCCAAAAATTACCCCCGCTGCATTCTTGGAAATATAACTGGAATACCGGAAATTTTCCCGTGCGGCAATGTTGGAAATATGGATTTCCACCACGGGAGTTTTCACCGCCGCCACCGCATCGCCCAGCGCAATGGAAGTGTGCGTAAAAGCCGCGCCGTTCAAGAGAATTAGGTCGGTTTTTTTTGAAAGATTTTGAAGGGCATCCACCAATTCTCCTTCGGTATTGCTTTTGAAAAAAATCAAATGTCACATCGGGGAAACCTGCTTTTAGTTCCTCCAAAAAATCATCGAAAGATTGGCCGCCGTAAATGTCGGTTTCCCGCTGGCCGAGCAGGTTGAGATTGGGGCCGTTGATGATGGCGATTTTCATAAGATTTACGATTTTTTCGATTTACGATTTACGATTTCAGCAGCACCTCAAACGAATCGACTATTTAACAAATTAACGGATTAACCAATCACGAATCAACAACTCCCCTTTCAAAAAAAATCTCCAAGCCACCATTCCGCTCCCCATTATATTAAACCTTCGCCCCAATGAACTGGGAAACAGCCATCAAAGATTTCGGGGATTACCAAAAGCTGGAACGCGGGCTTTCGGAGAATACCATTTTGAATTATCGTTTGGATTTGCGCAAAGCGGCGGAATTTTTTGCCGAGAAATCAAATCCCTTGAAATTGCAACTTTCTGATTTGGAAAGTTTTGTGGCTGAAAAATCCAAAGAAGGACTGGCGCCGCGCAGTCAGGCGCGGTTGGTGTCTGGCTTGCGCTCTTTTTATAAATTTTTGTTGGTGGAGGATTATTTGAATATCAATCCCGCCGAACTGTTGGAAGTCCCGCGTTTGCCGCGAAAGTTGCCGAATTTTCTATCAAAATTGGAAATCGACAAAATAATGGCCGCTATTGATTTGAGCGACAACAACGGCCACCGCAACCGCGCGATTTTAGAAACTTTGTACGGCTGCGGTTTGCGCGTGTCGGAATTGGTGAACCTCTCTATCCCAGACCTTTATTTCAAAGAAGAAATCATCCGCGTGACAGGGAAGGGCGACAAACAGCGGCTTGTTCCTATCAACGCGACGGCAATGAAATTCATCAACATTTATAAAGATGAAATTCGTATAAAAAAGACTCAAAAAAAAGGCGCGGAAGCGGTTCTTTTTTTAACGCAAAACGGCAATAAACTTTCGCCCGAAATGATATTTATGATGGTGAAAGGAATTGCCCAAAAAGCGGGCATCTCAAAGAAAGTCAGCCCGCACGTTTTTCGCCACAGTTTTGCCACGCATTTGGTGGAGGGCGGCGCGGATTTACGTGCCGTGCAGATGATGCTCGGCCACGAAAGCATCTCTACCACGGAGATTTATGCGCACCTTGATCAACAGTATTTGCGGGAGACCTTGATGCAGTTTCATCCGAGAAGCGTCGTGGAAAACTCTAAATCCTAAAAAGCAAATCCGAAACAAATTCTAAATTAAAAAAGTGGGAAATTCAAAAATCCTATGCGTCTATCCACCGTAACGTTTTGAATTTAAAATTTTTGATTTAGTCCCGCACGTGCGGGATTGTTTGGTTCTTGTTATTTGATTTTTAGAATTTTAGCAATTCCTTAATTGCTTCTTCCAATCTCGAATTCGCCAAAAATTCCTTTTCCAAATTCGCCGCAAACGGCACCGGCGTATCCAAACTGCCCACCCGTTTGACAGGCGCATCCAAATCATTGAAGCAATTTTCAGAAATCATCGCGGCAATGTCCGAGGCGATGCTGCCGAAAAGGGAATCTTCCGTCAAAACCAGAGCGCGGCCGGTCTTCCTTACAGAGGTATAAATAGTTTCGGTGTCCAAGGGCGCGAGCGTCCGCAAATCAATCACATCCGCTTGAATATCAGGGTTTTCGCCCAAAAATTTCAGCGCCCAATGCACGCCCATTCCATAAGTGATGATAGTCAAACTTTCTCCTTGGCAGAGCAATTTCGCCTTGCCGAACGGCAAATTGTAATAGCCTTCCGGCACTTGACCACGAATGCTGCGGTACAAATTTTTATGTTCAAAAAACAAAACCGGATTCGGGTCCTCGATGGCGGATATTAGCAATCCTTTTGCGTCTTCTGGGAAAGCAGGATAGACCACTTTCAGTCCAGCGGTATGGGTAAACCACGCCTCGTTGCTCTGCGAGTGGAACGGGCCGGCATTCACGCCCGCGCCCGTCGGCATCCGGATTACCACGTCCGCATTTTGTCCCCAGCGCCAATGGATTTTAGCGAGATTGTTAATGATTTGATTGAAACCTTCCGTTACAAAATCGGCGAACTGCATTTCCATAACCGCTTTATAACCAGCAATTGACAAGCCCAGCGAAGCGCCAACAATGGCGGCTTCACAAAGCGGCGTATTGCGGACGCGCTCCTTGCCAAATTCATTCACAAAGCCTTCCGTGATTTTGAAAACCCCGCCGTATTCCGCAATATCCTGTCCCATTAAAATGAGATTCTCGTGCTTTTTCATCGCCTCTTTCAGGCCGTCTGAAATCGCATCCACAAAACGCTTTTCCTCTTTTTTAAAAGAAGGTCTAATTTCTTTGAATTCGTTTTTGGCAAAAAGGTCGGACTTCTCTTTTTCTTCATCAAAAACGATTGGCGGCACGGCGTGGGCTTTTTCAAATGCTTCGTCTATTTCCTTTTTGATATTGGCCGTAAGTTGCTCATTATCTTTGGGTTTCAAGATATTTTTATTCATCAAAAAGGCCCGGAAATTTTCTACTGGGTCTTTTTTCGACCAGTTTTCCACCAACCCTTTCGGGTAATATTTGATGCCGCTCGCCTCTTCGTGGCCTCGGATGCGGAAAGTGTTGCATTCCAAAAGGTAGGGTTCGGGCTTGCGCCGGATTTCGGTGGCAATATTTTTCACGGCATTATAAACTTCCAAAACGTTGTTGCCATCCACGCTTTTCGCCTTTATTCCGTAGCCCATCGCCTTGTAAGTGAACGACTTAAACTTGAATTGCTCGCTGCTGGGCGTGGAAAGCCCCCAATGGTTGTTTTCGATGAGAAAGATGACAGGTAAATTCCACACGGCGGCCACGTTCACGGCTTCGTGAAAATCGCCTTCACTGGCGCCGCCGTCGCCGGTTACCACCAAAGTGGCCTTGCTGTTTTTAGAAAGTTTAGAAGCCAGCGCAATCCCGTCAGCTATGCCCATCTGCGGGCCGAGATGCGAAATCATCCCCACCAGATGATGCTCTTTGCTACCAAAATGAAACGAGCGGTCGCGGCCATTCGTGAAGCCATCTTTCTTTCCCTGAAACTGGCAAAACAAATTGTAAAGCGGGATTTTCCTTACAGTAAACATCCCCAAGTTGCGGTGCATCGGCAGGATGTATTCGTCCTTTTCCATCGCCATCGCCGCGCCCACCGAAATCGCCTCCTGCCCGTAGCCGGAAAACCACTTGGAAATCCGCCCTTGGCGCAGCGTCACCAGCATTTTGTCCTCGATGAGGCGCGGGGTCAACAGCTTCTCGTAGATGTCCAAAAGTTGCTCTTTGGAAAAACCTTTGCGGGAAAATCGCATTATTTGATATTGAAAAATAGCCGCCAAAAATAGGTAAATGCGGTGGCGGTTTTCGTTAAAAATTCGCAATGAAAAAACCGCGCATTTTGGCCATCATCAACCCTATCAGCGGCACGCGCAGCAAGGCCAGCGTGGAAAAATGGCTGCACCTCCAATTCCCCGCCGGCGATTTTGATTTTGAAATAAAATATACCCGTGCGCCCAACCACGCCACGGATTTGGCCAAGGAAGCTACTGATAATCAAACGGATACCGTGGTGGCAGTGGGCGGAGACGGCACGGTGAACGAAACCGCCGCCGGACTTTTGCACACTGAAACCGCGTTGGGAATCGTGCCGGTCGGGTCTGGAAACGGGCTGGGCCGCCACCTAAAAATCCCCAGCCAAACAGAAGCGGCAATCAAAATGCTGGCACACAGCCGCCCTTTGAAAATCGATGCCTGCACCGCGAATGGCAAACCTTTTTTCAACGTAGCCGGACTGGGCTACGACGCAGCGGTGGCGCAGGGTTTTGCTGAGGGGAAGCGGCGCGGTTTTTTAGGGTATGCGCACATCGCCATCAAACAATGGTTCCATTTTCGGATGCCGAAATTTGATTTGCATTATGACGATAAATCCCTAAGAACCAAAGCATTGCTGATTAGTGTCGCCAACGGTTCACAATTCGGCAACAACGCTTGGATTGCGCCGGACGCCAAATTGGACGACGGCAAAATGGACATTTGCGTTTTGCGGAAATTCCCGCACATTTCCGTGCCGCTGACGGCTTGGCAACTGTTCACCAAAACTATCGCTAACTCCCGCTACGCCAAGCACTTCCGCACCAGCGAAATCACCATCAAACAGAAGGGCGAAATGGGGCAACTGGATGGCGAGCCGATGAAACTGGGCACTAAAATTCATTTTAAAGTCCTGCCAAAAGCATTGAATATATTAGCCCCCAAAATTTTTATGGATGAAAAATAACGCGAACATCCCCTCGGTGGACTTGGCCGATTTCCTGTCGGGAGATGCAAAAAAGAAGCAAAATTTTGTTGAAAAACTGGGCAAAGCGTATGAAGAAATCGGCTTCGTAGCGGTAAAAAATCACGGCCTTCCTGATGAAAAAAGTGATGAATTGTATAAACAAGTTCAAACCTTTTTTGAGTTAGATGAATCTATCAAAAAAAAGTATGAAATTGAGGGTTTGGCGGGGCAACGTGGTTATACCTCTTTTGGTAGAGAACACGCCAAAGGAAGAAACACGGGGGATTTAAAAGAATTTTGGCATTTTGGCCAATATGTGGAAGATGGCGATTCCATTCAAAATGAATATCCTAAAAATATACAAGTAGATGAACTTCCGGCCTTTAATAAAATCGGCAAGGAAGTATATCAAACTTTGGAAGAAGCGGGGCAAAATATGTTACGCGCCATTGCCCTTTATTTGGGATTAAATGAGCATTATTTTGATGACAAAATCCACAACGGAAACAGCATTTTGCGGCCGATTCACTACCCACCGATTACCGACGAACCGAAGGATGCCGTGCGCGCCGCCGAACACGAAGACATCAATTTGATTACGCTTTTGATGGGCGCCAGCGCGGAAGGTTTGCAGGTACTGAACAAGCAAAACGAGTGGGTGGACGTAACTGCATTGCCTGAGCAAATCGTTGTGAACGTGGGAGATATGCTGCAACGGTTGACCAATAACCAACTGCGCAGCACCACCCACCGCGTGGTAAACCCACCGCGCGAAAAGTGGGGACAGTCGCGGTTTTCCATTCCGTTTTTCCTGCACCCGCGTTCGGAAATGCGGC
Organism: Owenweeksia sp.; assembly: GCA_965214115.1. GTDB lineage: Bacteria > Bacteroidota > Bacteroidia > Flavobacteriales > Schleiferiaceae > Owenweeksia. The sequence goes on along the minus strand of CBDCAU010000003.1, from coordinate 663,724 downwards.
TCGATTGCTTGCAAGAATGCGTCGATGAAAATCACCCAAAGCAATTTGAAGATATTTCGGCAGGGGAATATTTGGAGGAACGGTTGGCGGAAATTGGGTTGAAAAAATAGTATCTTTGAGCTATGAGTGATGCCGAACTTTTGGAACAAATTGGAAAATTGCCTTCACAGCAAAAAAAGGCTTTGAAGCAATATGTCAAATCCCTTTTACAAGAAAAATCAAAAGAGCCTAAATTGAGCATTGAGATGCAAAAACAAGAATTGCGAAAAAAGGGCTTTGGGGCATTAAAAGGAAAGATTAAAATGCTGGAAGGATTTGATGACCCCATTGAAGGATTTGACGGCGCTATTTTTCCCGAAGATGACTAAGTATTTATTGGATACCCACGTTATTCTATGGTATTTGGAAGAGGATAAAAAACTTCCGCTAAAAACTGCCAAAATCATTGCTCATCAAGACACTTTTATCAGTGCAGTCAATATCTGGGAATTGGTGATAAAATCACAATTAGGAAAATTGGAAACAAAAATCCCCATTTCACAGATTAAAGATGTGATGAAAAACAAGTCCGATTCTGAAATTTTGCCCATCTCACTTTCCCACATTTTAAATTTATCATCCTTAGAGTTGATTCACGGTGACCCATTTGATAGACTTTTAATAAGCCAAGCGCAGAAAGAAAAATTGACATTATTGACAAGAGATAAATACATCAAAAAATATCCGGTTGAAACCTATTGGAAATAAAAATTTTGCTATAGAAAACTGGGGGGGGTTTAGACTAAAATTATTTGTTGGATTAAGAAAATAATTATTTTTGAATTATGAACAACACTGAAATCTTAGAAAAGTGGGAGAAACTGTCTCCCTCAGAAAAGGCGGCCTTTGAGGAGCTTTTAGATTCGATAGCGGATAAAAAACCGGAACTGAGCAAGGAAGAACGGCGAAAAAAGCGGATGAAGGTCTTTGGATCCCTGAAGGGAAAAATCAAAATGTTGGAGGGCTTTGACGACCCAATTGATGAGTTTTTCGACCCAATCCTTTCGGATGATGACTAAGTATTTATTAGATACGCACGTCATTATTTGGATATTGAACAATGATACTTTTCTAACCAAAAATGTACGAGAAATCGTGATTGAAAAACCTACTTTTCTCAGTATGGTTTCCATTTGGGAAATTGCTATTAAATCCCAACTAAAAAAGTTGAGCTTAGATGTTCCTATTTCTCGTATTGAAAACGAAATGAAAAACCGAGGAGAAGTAGCTACTTTACCCATTTCCACAACTCACATTGCCAACCTCTCCAATTTAGAATTTATTCACCGTGACCCATTTGACCGTTTGCTCATCAGTCGAGCTCAAATGGAAGATTTTACTTTGGTAACTAAAGATGAAAATATCCCCAAATATCCAATAAAAACGTATTGGAAATAAAAGCCAAATTTTGCTATGGAAAATTGGAAAAATCGTATCACTATAAATCCCGAACAATGTGGCGGGCGACCGTGCATCTGCGGGATGCGGATTCGGGTTATGGATGTACTGGATTTACTGGCATTTGGACTTTCTAAAGAAGAAATATTGGAAGAGCATCCCGATTTGGAAAGTGGGGACATTGATGCCGTCCTTAAATACGCCAGCGCGCAATTTAACCATCCCGTCATCACGGTATGAGAATTTGCTCACATTTCTCCTGCCATAGCCGCGTGGGTAAACCGAGAATTTGACAAAATCAGAGCACAGCCTATTCGGAATATTGGATTGCGAGATGCCTCTGACCAAAACATATTTCACAAGGCAAAATCGGAGAATGCAGTAGTATTGACAAAAGATTTTGATTTTGTGATACTTTTAAGTCAATTCAGACCACCTCCTAAAATTATTTGGTTGAGAAATTCCAATGTTCCCAACCGTGTTTTGAAAGTGATTTTGAAAAATCATTTGGAAACGGCAGTCAGATTTTTAGAATCTGGCGAAGATTTAGTAGAAATTATTGGTTAACGATTTTTCCTTAAAAAATGAGCGCAAAAAAACCCACCTCCCTCTCCGACCTCGGCGGCTTGGTTTACAGCACCAATGACGATTTGAATTTGAATGCCGAAGAAACGGTGGAAACCCCGCCCCCATCCGAGCAAAATTTGGAAGCGCACTTTGAAAAAAAGGGGCGCGGCGGCAAAACAGCTGTGATTATCAAAGGATTCCAAGGCAGCGAGGACGAACTGGAAAAGCTGGCGAAGAGCCTAAAAAAACATTGCGCGGTGGGCGGCAGCAGCAAAAGCGGTGAAATTATTTTGCAAGGAAATATCCGCGAAAAAGCGATGGATTTTTTATCAAAAAATGGCTATAAAGTGAAACGGGTGGGTGGATAAAATTTGCATCTCAAATGCGGTAAACTTTCAATGCTTTTTTTACCGCCCGATTTTCAAATGATACACCGCCCGTGCCAACTTCGCCGTTTTTCCCTTGGGGGCAATTTGGTGCACGAAGATTTTCAACAGCAATTCATCCGCGCTCATCCCGTAAAACTGCGCTTTCAAAAACACCTTTTCGGGATTTTTCATTTCTTCAAAATGCTGCATCTGAACCTGTTGCACGTTTTCCGTGCAGTTTTCAGGTAGGTGCGTTTGCAGCCGTCCTCTCATTTCCGTGGCCGCGTTTTCCATCATTTGCAGGGCGTTCCATTGCAGATTGTTTTCCTTACCCAGCCTCAGCGGAATCAACTTTTCCATCACGGAACTGCCATTGCTTTGCAGCGTTTTTGCGTAGTTTTTCATCGGTTTTTTATTTTTATGAAATCGCCATTTTTGAATGAAAAAAGCCCCGTCCAAAAAATGGGCGGGGCTTCTTTGTGTTTGTTAAATCTTTGTCTAAAAAATCTTCGAAAACGGCCCGCCACCAATTGTCGCCCACCAATTTTTGGTGAAGTGCATATAACAATTATGGCGGTGCATCATTTTCATCGGTTCAAATGTAGGGAAATGATTGAGGGGCGCAAATTTTTAAAACATAATTTTTGATAGGAATTTCTATCTCGACAAAATTGGCCTTCAAAAAACCTCCACTTTTATAGGTATGTTTTTTAGCGGCCACTCGCCTTGATCGGATTCCACTTGCGCGATTTTATCCACGATTTCGCGGCCTTCGGTAACGATGCCAAAAACGGTGTGTTCACCGTCCAAATGCGGCGAACCGGCGTTTTGCGAATAGAAATTCTTTTGCTGTTGCGAAAATTCCATCCCTTCTTTTTCGCCCAAAAGTTCCAACTGGCGCGGTTCGTATCTCTTTCCCAACACGATGTAAAATTCGTATGGAAACGATTCTTTTCCCGAATTGCCATCGTAACGGCGGGCGGCCGCCACGGCGTATTTTTGGTGGAGATGACCAGCTTCCAATTCAGCCGGAATCCGATAATCGCCCAGTTGGGTGCGCTTGTTCACGGTGGCTCGCTCGTCATTGTTTCCGGCCTGAATCACGTGTTCGGGACTGACGCGGTGAAACCACGTCCCATCGAAATAATCTTGCTTGGCGAGATAGACAAAACTGGCGCGATGCAAAGGCGTGTTTTCATAAAGCCTGATTTTGATTTCCCCAAAAGGGGTAGCTATGACCGCATCTATTTCACGGTTTTCTTTACTAAATTTTTGTAAAAAACCCACCGCATTTTTTCGCGAAAGTGCAGTGGGTTTTTCTTTATTTTTAGATAAATCTTTGGTAGAATTTTTATCGGGCGATTTTTTTAGAGAATTTTTCGCGGAATGCGAGGTATTTTCCGCACCGTTTTGACAGGAAAAAAGAAATATTCCCATCATCAAAAAAAGAAAAGAAAAGCTGCGCGCCTTAATTGAGATAGATATTTTTAAAAATACTGGCTTCCTGATTCTGCAAAAGTTCGAGGTAGCGCAGGTAATTATGGAGAAAATTTTCGCGATGAGCAGGGTGGTCCAGCGCCGCGTAGTCCAGCTTTTCGGAATCGCCCATTTGTAAATGCGCCGCGATGTCGGCCAAGGTCAAGTCGCCCGTTTTCACTAATTCCGCCGCCAGGTCCAGTCCCATCATTTTTTCGCGGAATTCGAAATTCAGAGCGGGGCTGGCCATTTCCGTTTCGGGATAGTTTTCCAAAAAAATCACCTCGCCGCCAGGGTAGGTTTTGCCGCGCGCCTGGAAAAAGAATTTGTTCAGACGAAAATTATCCGTGCATTTTACGATGACATCCATTTCGCCGCCGGGGTAGGTTTGCAAAATTTCGGTAACCACCACATAACTTCCCAAACTTTTGGTATTCAACTGTTTGGAAAAGGGAATCCCAAAACCCATCGCCTCGTTGCGGCAGTCTTTCAGCAAATCTTTGTAGCGATTTTCAAAAATGTGCAACTGCGTGGTTTCGCCCGGCAGTAGAAAAACGCCGAGCGGAAAAAGCGGGATGTGTTGAGACTTCGTATTCACCTTTCAAATGTAAAAAACCTTTTAAACCGTGGCCTTCGTTTTTCGATGAAGTGGGCTAACCACGGGTTTTTTGCTCAACGAAATTTTATCAGGAAGGTTTCGCAGGATGACTTTGTGAAGTTGGTTGATGGCCTTTATTTTCAGTTCGGCGCGGGTGTAAACAAGGCTCACTTCTCTTACGGGGCGCGGCTCAGCGAGGGGTTTCACCATTTTTTGGTCATCTTCCGAAAGGGTCAGGGTGTGCAGGTAGGGAATTAGCGTCATCCCAAAACCCTGCTTGCTGAGGCCGAGCAAAGTTTCGAAATTCCCGCTTTCCAGATCCACCGCTTTTTGCTGGCCGTTTTCGGTTTGATTACATAAATTAAGAATGCTGTTGCGGAAGCAGTGGCCTTCGTTCAGCAACAACATATCGTGGATTTTCAGTTCGGAATTGGTAATAAATTCTTCGCCGGAAAGCCTGTGCCCATCTGGGATGAACGCCATAAAAGGCTCGTGGTACAAGGGTTTTTCGATGATGCCGCGCTCATCCAAGGGCGTGGCCAAAATGCCGGCGTCCAATTGGTCCATCCGCAGTTTGTCCAAAATCTGGTGGGTCTGCAATTCTTGGATTTGCAGTTTAAGATTGGGAAATTTCTGATGGAAATCTTTCACAAAACGCGGGATGAGCGAGGAAGCGATGGTGGGAATCACGCCCAGCTTGAAAAGTCCTTCCAAAGTGTTTTTTTCCGATTGCAAAATTTGGAAAACGCGCTCGGATTCTTGCACCACGATGCGCGCCTGGGCAATGATTTGCTCGCCGATAGCCGTGGGCCGCACGGGATGCTTGCTGCGGTCGAAAAGCAAAACGCCCAGTTCGTCCTCCAGCTTTTGGATTTGCATACTGAGCGTGGGCTGGGTCACAAAACACGCCTCGGCGGCGCGTGCAAAATGGCGATAGTTGTACACGGCTATTAAATAGTTGAGCTGCGTAATGGACATAATTTTATAATTTTTTGATAAGAAATTTCAAAAGTAATAAACGAAATTGATTTGATGTTTAAACACGGGAGGAGGTTTCAGGTTTTAGGTTTCAGATTTCAGGTTTCATAAAGATGGGTTTCCAACTCCGGCTTCTATATTCTGAAATCTGAATCCTATAATTTACCCCGCTTATCTTTGCCCAAAACAAATTTATCCCAATGAAAAAGATGATGATAACGATGTTGGCAGCATTGATGGCGACTACCCTTTTTGCCGAGAATGGCGGCGCTCCCAAAGGCGTGACACTCCGGCTGGACCTTCCCGTGGGCGAAAAAACCCAAATGGAGGCCAAGATGAAAATGAATTTCTTTTCGGACGAAAAACTGAGCGAAAAGATGATTTCGATGGACGTGAGCGCCTCCAGCGAATACACCGTGACCAGCAAAACCGATGGCATCCACACCATAGAATATGTGGTGACGCGCCTGAAGCTGGACCAAGAAATGATGGGGATGCAAATTTCTTACGACAGCGACAATCCCGAGGCCGGCGGGCCGATGGCGCAACAAGTAGCCTCGCAGATGGGCGGAGTGCTGAACGAAAAAATCACTTTTAAAGTGAACGCGCGCGGCGAGGTGGTGGAAGAACCTGAAATGACCGCCGATGGTATGGTGATTATGAGCCAGTTCAGCCGCCAGCTTTTTGTGGAATTCCCCGAAGAGGAAATCACGCAAGGCCAAACGTGGACCAAAGAAGTGGACCAAGAGGCCAATGGGCAGAAGGTCACAATGAAAATGGATTTTACCGCTGAGGAAGTTACTTCCAAGCAGGTGAAACTAAAAATGAAAATTGTGCCGAGCAGTTTTAAAATGGAAGGGGAAGGCACGGAAAATGTGGAGATGAATATGAGCGGCGATGCGACATTTGACTTGAAAACGGGCAAAATGCTGCTCACCCGGAACAACACCACCAGCAAAATCCCCAATCCACAAACGGGCGGCGAAATGTTTATGGTAATGACTTCGCAGACCTCCACTCTCTAAAGATTTTTGGGCTGGATTTTTCGGAATTTTCAGAAAAACTAATAGCTGGCTTGGCGCAGAAACTGCCCGGCCCAGACGCCCAGCACCGCCTTGCCCCCATTGGCCGCGAGCGGTTGGACATCACCAAAATAGACGAAACCAAAGTAAAAAAAGCGGCCGTGTTGGCGGCTTTTTTTAATCAGGAAAACCGCCCGTATTTGATCTTGACGGAGCGGGTAAAATACCCCGGCGTGCATTCGGGGCAAATCAGCTTCCCAGGCGGGCGGCGGGAGAAGGAAGACGCTGATTTTCAAGAAACTGCCTTGCGCGAAACGGAAGAGGAAATCGGTGTTTCGCGCAATGATTTGGAAGTCATCGGCAAACTCTCCCCACTCTACATCCCGCCCAGCAATTTTTTGGTGCACCCTTTTGTGGCCCTCCTGAAAAACAAACCAGTTTTCACCGCCCAACAAACGGAGGTGGAAAAAATCTTGACGTTGGATTTCAACCGTTTTTTAGATGATAAAAGCGTGGTGGAAAAGGAAATACCAGTGCGGGGCGGTTCAATGAAAGTGCCTGTTTTTTATATTGAAAACACCATCGTTTGGGGCGCTACGGCGATGATGCTGAGTGAGTTGCGCGAAATTTTGATGGCTTGAATTTATCCCGAAAATCAGTAGCTGATTTTGATTCAAATTTGCCGCAACATTTTTGCCCAATTATCCTTGTGAAAATTCGTATTTTCTTCTTGCTTTTTTTGATAGCCCCAGCGGTCTTTTCGCAAAGCAATTCCGCCGAAAAACCCGGCCTTTTTCGCCGCTACTACAACTCTTTGGTGAACGACACCACCAAGCCGGGCCAGCCCAAGTTCATCATTTACCCTACCCTTGCTTACTCGCCCGAAACAAGCTGGGAAATCGGGTTTTCGTCCCTCTACATTTACAATGCAAAACGCGACCCCGCCAATCGCCTCAGCGAGATGAACGCCTTCGTCTTTTACACCTTGGAAAACCAATATGGCCTCTTTCTCGACCACGCTTTTTATACCGATAAAAATAGATGGTTCTTTTTAGGGAAGGCGCGCTACCAAAGCTTCCCGCTGCTTTTTTATGGGATTGGATCAGATTCGCCCAGCGAGTATGTGGCGCGGGTAGACGGCAGTTTTGTATTGATAAAAGAGCGCGTTTTGCGTGAAATTGCGCCCTCCTTTTACGCGGGGGCCGAAGTGGATTTCCAGTCGCTTTTCAGCGTTAGTTTCAACCCGGCCGAAGACGGGACTGTTTTGCAAAACCCACCGCGCGGCAGCCAAGGGTCGTCCAATCTCGGCTTGGGTTTGGGCCTCGTTTACGACAGTCGGCACAATGTTTTGAACGTGCGCAATGGGCTCTTTAGCGAGCTGGCTTTTTTGCGCTATGACGAAACCTGGGGCAGCGATTTTTCCTTCACTTCGGTCATCAGCGACAACCGGATTTACCGGCCTGTCAATGAGCGGGATGTGATTGCGGCTCAGCTTTTTGGACAATTTACCGTGGCCGGAAACCCGCCCTTCAACCAGCTCGCTTTGATGGGCGGCGAAAGCTTGATGCGGGGCTATTATTTGGGTCGTTATCGCGACCGGAATTTAGTGGCCAGCCAAGTGGAATACCGGATGATGCCCTTCCCATTTGCGGAGCGGTTTGGCGCGGTCGGTTTTTTGGGCGCGGGGCAAGTCTTTAATGATTTTCAGAATATGCGGCTGGACGAATTTCTTCTGGCGGGCGGCGGCGGTTTGCGTTTTCTGCTTTTTCCCGAGCGCGACACTTGGCTGCGGCTTGATGTGGCTTTTACCGCCGAAGGCCCCGGCTACTATTTCTTTATCGGGGAGGCGTTTTGAAGAATAAAAATTCGTTTTATTCACTTAGCGAAATATTCATTACAAGCCATTTTTCAAGATTTTAATTGTTCTAATTTTTGTTTCTTTTTTAATAAAAATTTCTTTTCGTAATCGTTTCTCACTAAATCAATGGCTTTAGCTATAAATTCTATACCTTTTTCCGCATTCTTTTTCTTATAATAAAATTCCGCCCAAACCCCATAAAATAAATATTCGCGCTGTTCCAGTTTTTGGGAATCTATTTTTTCCAATAATGATGTTGTGGCTTCAAAATCTCCTTTTTCTAAATGGATTACGGCCATATTTAGAACGTTAAAATGGGAGGGCGACACTTCCTCCAAACGCTGGTACCACATCAGAATCTTGTCCCAGTCGGTGTCGGTGTAGGTTTTGGCTTTGAGATGTTCGGCGGCGATGGCGGCTTCAAAATGGTAAGCGCCGAAAGTTTCTGTTTCTACCGCGCGCTCCATTGCGGCGTGGCCGATGCCTGTCAGTTCTTTGTTCCATTTTGAGCGGTCTTGCTTTTTCAAACTGATGATTTCATTGTCCGAATTGACCTTGCTTTTTAATCGTGAAGAATGAAAACAAAACAGCGCAAAAAGTGCATAGACTTCGGGTGATTTTGTAAAATCATTTTGCAATAACAATTTGCACATTCTTAACGCCTCGCCGCATAAATCTTCCCGTATCAAAATGTCTTTTTTATTGGAATGAAAACCTTCGTTGAAAATAAGGTAAACCACCTCCAAAACATTGCTTAATCGGACGGGCAATTCTTTTCCCTGCGGGATTTCAAACTGGATGTCTTTTTCACCCACGGTTTTGCGGGCGCGGGTCAGGCGTTTTTTGACGGTTTCTTCTTTTAATAATAGAGCCGAGGCAATTTCCTGCGCACTGAAACCGGAAACCGTTTTCAACGCAAAAGCGATTTGGTCTGGTGGTTTGAGCGCGGGGTTGCAGGCCGCAAAAATCATCCGCAACTGGCTGTCGCGGATTTCAGATTCCAAAAACAAATGGCCGATAAAAGTAGCGGCAGCCTGGGGATTTTCCCATTTCGGCACGCGCTTTTTCTCGGCGCTCAGCTTGCGGAAAATGTCCAGCACGCGGTTTTTGGCGGCAACGGTGAGCCACGCTTCAGGGTTTTCGGGCAGGCCGCTGCGCCAGCTTTTTATCGCGGTGATGAAGGTGTCCTGCACCGCATCTTCCACGGTATCAAGATGTTGCAGACCGAATATCCGCGTCAAAATGGAAACCATCTTCCCGTACTGGTGACGGAAAAGATGGTCTATCATTTTGGTGTCGCTCATTGCTGGTCGAATACCATCACTTCGCGGATTTCGACCTTGCTGCCCAAGTCGTAATCGGGGAAATCGTCAGCGATTTTTACTACCTCATCGGCGTTTTTGGCGGTTACGATGTAATAGCCGCCGATGAGTTCCTTGGTTTCGGCGCCGGCGCGGTCGGTCACGGTGCGCTCTTTTCCACTCACCACTTTGGTCGGCGCGTGCAGTGCTTCGCCGCTTTTTACCACCCCGGCTTTTGCCATCTTTTCGTACCAAGTGCCCCATTTGCCCATCCGCTGCTGGATTTGCTCGGGCGAGAGGCCCATATCGGCATAATCGTCGCCGATGAAAAGCATCATATATTCTTTCATCTTGATTTTCATTTTTATTTAAAAAGTGATTTGACAGAATTGTCGAAAGTAAGACGAGGCGAGATTCCAAAAGGGGGACAAAGTTTGGGGATTTTTTTTGAGGAAATGCTAAAAACTTCGATTTTCGGGAACGTGGAAGGCTGGCGGCGGCCCCGCGCGAGGGATTGCAGCGGAAAGCCCGCAGTCTCCCGCCTTTGGCGGGGGCGAGGACTTGGAGCGGAAAGCCCGACCCGCCTTGCCGCGGCGCCGTTGTTGGGTTTTGTGCGTTGGCGGCGCACGGCGAGCGGGACGCGCCCAAAAACTGAGTAGGGAGTAAGGAGTCGGTAATAATGAATAAGTAATTATGAGTGATGCGGGCAAACTCGCGCAAGCGGAAGGGACGAACATATCCATAAAAAACCTACTTTTGCGCCCTCTTAAAAACGACCTGAATTTTTTAGACAATGGCCAAGAAAAAAGACCAAGAAAAAGACGAAGTGTTGCTGGACGTGGGCCAAAGCCTGTCTTCCGCGGAAAAGTTTTTTGAAGAAAACCGCAAGAGCATCACCGTAATCGCCGTGGCATTGTTCGTAATCGTGGGCGGATATTTTGCGTATTTGTACTTGTACCAGCAGCCGCGCGAGACGGAGGCGCAAGAAGAAATTTTTTGGGCGCAGCAATATTTTGAGCAAGATTCGCTGCGATTGGCACTAAACGGCGATGGGCAACACTATGGTTTTGTGGACATTGCGGATGAATTCAGCGGCACCAAGGCCGGCAATTTGGCGAGTTATTATGCTGGGATTTCTTATCTGAATCAAGGTGAATACGAAAACGCTATCGAATATTTGGATGATTTTGATGGCGATGATCCGATTTTTGAGGTAGTCGCGCAGGGTGCCATCGGCGATGCATTTTGGGAATTGGATCAACCGGAAGAAGCTCTAGATTATTATAAACGCGCGACCAGCGGCGAGGAGAATGATTTCGTGGTGCCGTTTTATCTGAAAAAAGCGGGGATGGCGGCCGAGAGTTTGGGCGATTACAATCAGGCGTTGAAATTCTATCGCCGCATCGAAGAGGATTTTCCGAAATCGCAGGAGGCCTCGGATATTATGAAGTTCATCGCCTTTGCGGAGGCGGCGCAAGACGCGGAATAATGGCCACGGCGGCGGTCAACCTTTCGGAATTTGACGGCGCGGATTTACCCGATGCCAGCGGGATGAAAATCGGGCTGGTGGTGGCGGAGTGGAATTCGGAAATCACCGAAAACTTGGCGCGCGGCGCGGAAGAGACGCTTCTTTCTCTTCAAGTTTCCAAAGAAAATATCAAACGGATAAACGTGCCCGGCAGCTTTGAACTGGTGGCGGGCGCGCGGATGCTCTGCGACCGGAAAAACTTGGACGCGGTGATTGCCATCGGCTGCGTGATTCAAGGCGAAACCAAGCATTTTGATTTCGTCTGCCAAGGCGTTACCTACGGGATTCAAGAGTTGAATCTCCACCAAGAAATTCCGGTGATTTTTTGTGTCCTAACGGATAATACCATCGAGCAATCGCGGGCGCGCAGCGGCGGAAAACACGGCAACAAAGGCGTTGAATGCGCGGTGGCAGCGGTGAAGATGGCGGGGGTGAGGAGGAAAATTGAGAATAGGTAATAATGAATAGGTAGTGTGGGAGTGTGGCTGATACGATTACCCTTGTATATCTTTTTTATATTTGAACTTATGTCTTCCTTGGAATCTCAGTTTGTTTCTCAGTTTCAGTCGCTTTCTGTGGAAATGCAGACGCGGGTTTTGGAGTTTATGAAAAAGCTGAAAAATATGAAATCTAAATCGGCTCAATCATCTGAAAAGCTTGAAAATCAGGAGGAAAAGAAGATTGAAATAAAGGCGGGCTTTGGAGGAGCGAAGGGGCTTTTTATTTTGAACGAAGGCTGGGACGACCCGCTTACCGAGGAATTCAAGGATTATATGTAGATGGATTATTTGCTCGATACCCATAGTTTCATCTGGTTCGCCAACGGAAATCCAAGACTGTCAAAAAAAGCGCGGCGAATTATCAATTCTAAAGAAAACCTTCACATCAGTTTTGCCTCTCTTTAGGAAATGGCAATCAAACTTTCGTTGGGAAAACTGGAAATGACGGATGAATTTGAATCCATTCCCAACGTACTTTATGTAAACAAAATTCAAGTTCTTACCAATTCATTTAATGATTTAAAAATCCTAAAAAACTTGCCTTTTCACCACAAAGATCCCTTCGACCGATTTATCATTGCCCAAGCGATTTCTCACCAAATGAAAGTGCTGACCATTGACCCCGCTTTTGACGATTATGAGGTTAAAACAATTTGGTGAAAATTACACCCCCTTCCCATACAAATCAAAGTCACTCGCTTCGTTGATTTTGATATTCACAAATTCGCCCGATTTTAGATAGTCCGCGTTTATCAAAACTTCGTTGTCCACATCCGGCGAATCGTATTCAGTTCTCCCTATAAAATAATTACCCTCTTTTCTATCAATCAAAACCTTAAACGTTTTATCAACTTTTTCACAGTTTTTTTCGTATGAAATTTGGCGCTGTATTTCCATAATTTCGGCCACGCGGCGCTCTTTGATTTCTTGCGGCACGTTGTCTTCTAAATTGTGGGCGTGGGTATTCTCTTCGTGGCTGTAGGTGAAACAGCCGAGGCGGTCAAAACGCTGGTCGATGACCCACTTTCTTAGGGTCTCAAAATCTTCCTCCGTTTCGTTGGGATAGCCCACTATCAGCGTGGTGCGGATGGCCATCTGGGGGACTTTTTCGCGCATCAAATCCAACAGTCGGTTGGTTTTTTCCATCGTGGTGCCGCGCCGCATTGATTTCAAAATGGGGTCGGCGATATGTTGCAAGGGGATGTCGATATAGTTGCACACTTTGGGTTCTTCGCGGATGACATCCAATACATCTTCGGGAAAACCAGTAGGAAAAAGATAGTGCAAACGTATCCATTTGATGCCTTCTACTTTTACCAATTCTTTTAGCAAATCCGCCAGCGCCCTTTTTTTATAAATATCCAATCCATAATAGGTCAAATCTTGCGCGATTAAAATCAATTCTTTTACGCCATTTTTGGCGAGATTTTGGGCTTCTTTTACTAAATTTTTAATGGGCGTACTGCGGTGTTTTCCGCGCATCAATGGGATGGCACAAAACGAACAGGGGCGGTCGCAGCCCTCGGAAATTTTGAGGTAGGCATAATGTTGCGGCGTAGTGACCAGCCGCTCGCCCACCAGTTCTTTTTTGTAATCCGCGCGGAGAGCTTTCAGAAGTTTCGGCAAGTCCTGCGTACCGAAATAATCGTCCACGTTGGGAATTTCTTTTTGCAAATCGGGCTTGTATCTTTCTGACAGACATCCCGTTACAAAGACTTTATCCACTTCCCCTTTTTCTTTTCGATCCACAAAATCCAAAATAGTGTCGATGGATTCCTGCTTGGCATTGTCGATAAACCCGCAGGTGTTGATGACCACGATGTTGCCATCGTCCTCTTGGTGGGCTACGTTTTTGTTATTCGCTTTTAATTGCCCCATCAAAACTTCGGAATCATAAATATTCTTGGAACAACCTAAAGTGACGATATTTATCTTGTTTTTTTTGGATGTTTTTGTACGCATTTTAATAGGAGTCAGAAGGCAGGTTTCAGAAGGCAGAGGAGGTTGCAGGAGACAGGTTTCAGGAAAAAGGTTTTGGGTTTCAGAATACAGGTTTCAGTCGGAGCTTACTTGCCGAGCAACCTGTTTTTATAGGCTTGAATCATTTTGGCTAATTCTCTCAGTTCGTTCATTTCATCAGAGAATTGAGCGTAGCCTAAATCTTGGGAAAGCCGCATCAGGTAGTGCGTTTCTTCTAAAGAACCGAGTGAAATATCAAGAAATCGTGCTTTTTCTTTTTGGGTGAATCGGGCGTGACCTTCTACAATATTTGTTACAATAGAAACCACCGCTCGGCGAAGCTGACTTGTGATTCCAAATAATTCTTCTTTGGGGAATTTTTGTGATTTTTTATATGTCGCTAAAACTACCCGATGTCCGCGCTGCCAAATTTGCAAGTTTTCGTAAGCCATTTTTATAAATTTTTGATTTATTTTTTAAGAGAATTTCAACAGAAAATGTTTAGATTATTGAAACCCTGCATATTTGCATTGCCACTAAACTGCCTACTGTCTCCTGAAACCTGTCTCCTAACTGAAAAACGAATCCACAAACTCCTTTCTATCAAAAACCTGCAAATCCTCCATCCCCTCTCCTACTCCAATATATTTCACCGGAATCTGAAACTGGTCGCTCACGCCGATGACCACGCCGCCCTTCGCCGTGCCATCCAACTTGGTGAGCGCCAGCGCACTGACTTCCGTCGCGGCGGTAAATTGCTTGGCTTGTTCGATGGCATTTTGCCCTGTGGAAGCATCCAAAACCAGCAACACTTCGTGGGGCGCGGCGGGCATCACTTTTTGCATTACGCGCTTTATTTTGCCCAGTTCGTTCATCAGGTTCACTTTATTGTGGAGGCGGCCAGCGGTGTCAATCAGCACAATATCAGCGTTTTGTGCCACGGCGGCTTGCACGGTGTCGAAGGCCACCGAGGCGGGGTCGCTGCCCATCGCCTGTTTTACAATGGGCACGTCCACGCGCTCGCTCCAGATGGTGAGCTGGTCCACGGCGGCGGCGCGGAAAGTGTCGGCGGCGCCCAACACGACTTTCAGTCCGGCGCTTTTGAATTTGTGCGCCAGCTTGCCGATTGTGGTGGTTTTGCCCACGCCGTTCACGCCGACGACCATTATCACAAAAGGCTTTTTATCGGAAATGATTTCAAATTCCTGCCCGTTTTCGGTTTGATTTTCGGAGAGAAGTCCGGCGATTTCTTCGCGCAGGATTCGGTTCAGTTCGTTGGCGCCCACATATTTGTCGCGCGCCACGCGCTCTTCGATGCGGTCGATGATTTTCACTGTGGTCTGCACGCCCACGTCGGAGGTCACCAGCACTTCCTCCAAATCGTCGAGCACGGCTTCGTCCACTTTGCTTTTGCCGGCCACGGCGCGGCCCAGCTTGCCCATCATACTTTCCTTGGACTTTTCCAGCCCTTCGTCCAGTTTTTCCTTTTTCTCTTTTTTGAAAATCTTGTCGAAAATGCCCATATTTGGTCGGTGGATTGCCCGCGGCCAGCGCGAGGATTTTTTAAAATTTGAAGCCTGCAAATATCTGAAATGAAAGAGCGGGAAATACTCAAAAGCTTCACGATTTAAGGCATAGCTTTGCCACCAACTTGCTGGAGGGAGGCACAGATTTGATGTATATCCAAGAACTGTTAGGCCACTCCAGCAGCCGCACTACCGAAATCTACACGCACGTGAGCGAGCGCCATATCGGGCTGATTAAGAGTCCTTTAGATGAATAAAATATAATGATGCTATACGCAATTGCGTATAGCCAAACGTTGTATGCAATTAAAACCGACTAAATGGAAATAGACAAACTAATGACATACCAAGAAGTTGTTGCTTCTCTAAATAAAAAGAAAAGAACAAAACACTTATTATTTGGAAATGGGTTTAGTATGGCTTTTGACAACAATATTTTCTCATATAATGCATTAAGCAAATTCATTGAAGAAAGTGGCGACCCAATGGTTACGGAACTTTTTGAGAGACTTAATACAAAGAATTTTGAGTTAATAATGCAACAACTCGACAACTTTTGTGAAATAGCTGACCTTTTCAGTGATGACAAAACTTTAGTTCCGAAAATAAAGGAAGTTACTGAACAGCTAAAGAATAGTCTAATTGATGCTGTAAAAGAATTACACCCTGAACACGTTTTTAAAATCCCTGACGAGAAAAGCGAATCTTGTATGAAGTTTTTACAAGAATACATTTCTCGTGATGGATTGGTTTTTTCAACAAATTACGATTTGCTTTTGTACTGGGTTTTAATGAGAAATCAAGTAGAAAATGCAATAGATGGATTTGGGAGAGATTTAGAAACTGATTTAGATAATGATGAATTCATTCCACCAGCGGATTTTGAATATTCCGAATTGAGATGGGGAAAGTATAAAAAGGAAATGACCGTATTTCATCTTCACGGAACATTGCCGATTTTCGATACTGGGATTAATATAGTAAAAGTGGAATACGACAATGCTCATTATCTACTTGAAAATGTAAAGGAAAGAATTGATAACAAAGAATATCCAATTTTTGTTACTGCTGGAAATGGGCAAGAGAAATTAAATCACATAATGCACAATAAATATTTAACACATTGCTACGACAAACTATGTGCTATTGAGGGCTCGCTTGTGACATTCGGATTTAATTTTGGTGAATATGATTATCATATCATTGACGCTGTAAATAAAGCTGCTAAAATGGGAAGGAAAGTTAAGGACAAGCTTTGGAGCGTTTACATTGGAGTTTATTCTGACGAAAATTTGGAATACATAAATGAAATTAAAGATAAATTCAAATGTAAAGTAACACCTTACAATGCTCGAACAGTTAACATTTGGAACGATAAGTAACTGCATACAACAATTGCTATAAGTAATTGCTTGTTCTCGCTTACTTCTGAAAATCCTCGTGGATTTTCAGTTTGGTGTGTACTTGCAAAGTTAATCGCCAAACCACGCAACTACTCATAGCCCAGACCGTTGGCTCCCCTTTTCAAAAAAACATCAGTAAACTTTGCTTAAAAAATTCAACCTTTTAACCGCCTGCTTTTTCATTTTTCTGCTATCCTCCTGCGCTTCCAAAAAGATAAAAAACATCGCTTATCTAAAAAGCTCAAAAGCCTTGGTAGAGTCTTTTCCAAAGCTGAATGTTTTTACTCCTCGAAAATCTAAAAACAGCCCCGTGGTCATTTTCATCCACGGGGGATATTGGGAACACGGCGACAAGAAAACCTACGGGTTTTTGGGCCGGAATTTTGCCAAAAAAGAGCTGGTCACCGTCATCCCGAATTACACGTTGAGTCCCGATGGCAATTACGATTCGATGGCCAAGGAGGTGGCGGCCGCCATCAAGTGGACGCACGATTATATCACAAACTACGGCGGGAATCCCGAGCAAATCTTTCTGATGGGGCATTCGGCGGGCGGCCATTTGATTGCCTTGGTGGGCACCCATCCCGACTACTTGAAAAACGTTTATTTGATAAAGGGCATCATCCTGAATGATGCGGCGGGATTGGATATGAATTCTTATTTGCAGAAAAATCCGCCCACCAAAGAACACCGTTATGATGTTACTTGGACGGAAGATCCGGATAACTGGAAAGACGCTTCGCCGATTTATTTCTTATCCGAAAAAACACCGCCGATTTTAATGTACACCGGCACCAAAACGTATCCTTCCATCATTTCCCAAAACAAAGATTTTGTGGAAGAATTGAATACTTATCAGCCCGCCGTCAAGATAAATTTCCTCACCAAGAAACACGTGCCGATGATGAGCCAGTTCGCCTTTCCTTGGAACAAGCGTTACGATGAAATTATTGAATTTATCAACTCATCCGATGCCAAAGAGCCATTGGATGAGTAATCTTCGCCACAAAAAAACCGCCCCAGTTTCCCAGCGCGGTTTCCAATAATTTTTACAAGAAAAATCCTCAGTTCTTCAAATACTCGTTCACCAAATCCTTGTTCATCACTTTGGATTCAAAGGTGTAGGCGTCGGATTTGTCGCTTTTCACCATCCGCACCACTTTGGTAAAACTTGCGCTGTCACCGCGCTTTAGGGTTGCTACTACTTTCTTTGCCATTTTTGATAGATTTTTTAATGGATTATTTAATCTCTTTGTGCACCGTTTTTTTCTTCAAGATGGGGTTGAATTTTTTCAACTCCAAACGGTCGGGCGTGTTCTTCTTGTTTTTGGTGGTGATGTAGCGCGAAGTGCCGGGCCGTCCCGATTCTTTGTGCTCCGTGCATTCCATAATCACCTGTACGCGGTTGCCTTTTTTAGCCATTTTTTTACAAAAATTTTTACTTGTTCAAAAAGCCTTCTTGGCGGGCTTTTTTCACCACGGCGGTGATGCCGTTTTTGTTGATGTTTTTGAGCGCCGAAGTACTCACGCGCAACGTCAGCCATTTGTCTTCTTCCAGTAGGTAAAAGCGCTTTTTGGCCAAATTCACATTGAATTTGCGCTTGTTTTTCTTGTTGGAAAAGGAGACGTTGTTTCCGCTCATCGCCTTTTTCCCAGTCAGTTCGCACACTCTTGACATAATGTTTTCTCCTTGAAAATTTGGGAGCGCAAAAGTAATCAAAATTTACTGGCCAACAAGGTCTTTTTGCGTTTTTTGGATTTCGTGGCGCAGCAAGTCCAGCGCCATCAAAGCCGCCTTGCGGATGTTGCGCGCGCGGTTTTTCCCAAACTGGAATCGTTTGGCTTTCAAACCGTTGGGGCTGGCGGTGGCAATCCAGACCGTGCCAATCGGGTTTTCATCCGTCCCGCCGCTGGGCCCTGCTACCCCAGTGGTGGCAATCGCAAAATCCGAATCGAAATGGTTTTGCGCACCCGCCGCCATTTCCAAAGCCACTTCCTTAGAAACGGCCGAAAACTTTTTCAGCGTTCCCTGTTTTACCCCCAACATTTTCATTTTCAATGCATTGGAATAAGAAACTGCGCCGCCTTTGTAATACGCCGAACTGCCGGCCACCGAGGTGAGCAAGTGCGCAACATACCCACCGGTACAACTTTCCGCCGTGCTGAGCGTGGCTTTTTTTTCTTTTAAAAGAAGCCCGATGACTTCTTCCAAGGTTTGGGCATTTTCGCCAAACACGATCTCGCCGAGGATTCTGCACACCTTTTCAGCCTCGGTTTTCACGGCTTCGCGGGCTTCGGATTCCGAGCCGTCGTAGGAAGTGAGCCGCAGCCGCACCATCCCCGGCGAGGGCAGATACGCCAAGCGGACAGATTTGGGCAAGGCATTTTCCCAATCGCATAGCCGCTCTGCCAAATCGCTTTCGGGCACGCCAAGCGTCAAAATAGTATGATGCACCACCGTGCCTTTTTGCAGGTTCTTTTGAATCCACGGCTTCACTTGGGTTTCCATCAAATGTTCGGTTTCGTAAGGCACGCCGGGCAGCGAAAAATAATGGCGGCCGCTTTTTTCAAAACGCATCCCCGAAGCGGTGCCCATTTTATTTATCAAAGGGGTGCAGGCGCTGGGCAAGTTGGCTTGGTCGCGGTTGGCGGGCGCGGGTTTCCTATTAAATGATGCAAAAAGTCGCTCAATATTTTCATAAATATCGGGATGGAATTCGAGCTTCCCGCCAAAGTAATCGTTCAGCGTTTGTTTGGTCAAATCATCTTTGGTGGGGCCGAGCCCGCCGGTCATTATCACCAGTTTTACCTCCGGCGAAACCGTGTCCAGCGCACGGCAGATCACATCGGCATCGTCAGCAATTACGCGCTTTTGCAACACTTTGAAACCGCTGGCATTCAGCATCTGGGCAATGAAGGTGGAATTGGTATCCACCGTCTGCCCCACTAAAATTTCGTCGCCAATGGCTATGATTTCTGCTTGCATAGCGGCGAAGATAGTTTAAGGTTCAATGTTGAAAGTTCAATGTTTTGGTCCTTTTTCGTAGTGGGGGTTTTGGCAGGTTTTGTGGACTTGCCTGGTTTTCTTTCACAAAAAAAACCCACCGCGCTGCCACGGTGGGTTTTGTTTTTTCTGATTATCGACCGTCCGTAAAATCGCACGGTCGGGTTTTGTGGAATCGCACGGCGGGGTTTTGTGGAATCGCACGGTCGGGTTTTGTGGAATCGCACGGCCGGGTTTTGTGGAATCGCACGGCGGGGTTTTGTGGAATCGCACGGTCGGGTTTTGTGGAATCGCACGGCCGGGTTTTGTGGAATCGCACGGCGGGGTTTTGTGGAATCGCACGGCCTGGTTTTGTGGAATCGCACGGCCGTGCGATTCTACGGGCGTAAAAACGGTCGGCCGTTTTTACGCCTGCCCCTGCGGGCCACCAAAATTCAGCGGAATCTGCGGCTGCTCGGTGTCTTGGATGTCGCCGTGCTGCTTTTCGTAGCGTTGCACGTTTTCCTTCATCGCACGCAGAAAACGCTTGGCGTGCTGGGGTGTCAAAACAATACGCGATTTGACGCGCGCTTTCGGCACGCCCGGCATTATCTTGATGAAATCCAGCACGAACTCGCTGGCGGAATGATTGATGATCGCCAAGTTGGAATAAATCCCCTCGGCGATGTCCTCGTTCAGTTCCACGTTGATTTGGCCGTCCTTCATCGGCGGCTGCATCGGGTGGTTTGCGTCTTTCTTTTCCTCTGCCATTTTATTCCGCTTCTTGCATTTCCACTTCCTCGCTGGCTTTCAGGCGATCGTAATCTTCCTGCGAGCCCACGATAATTTTCTCGTACTCTTTCAGACCCGTTCCCGCTGGGATTTTATGGCCTACAATTACGTTTTCTTTCAAGCCTTCCAAGTAGTCGCGCTTGCCGTTCACGGCCGCTTCGTTCAGCACTTTGGTGGTCTCTTGGAAAGAAGCCGCCGAGATGAACGATTTGGTCTGCAACGAAGCGCGGGTGATGCCCTGCAACATCGGACGAGCCGTGGCGGGCTGCGCATCGCGCGCTTCCACCAAGGTTTTGTCCGCACGGCGCAGCAGCGAATTTTCATCGCGCAATTTCCTCGCGGAGATAATTTGGCCGGCTTTCAGGTTTTCGCTTTCACCCGGCTCGGTCACTACTTTTTTATCGAAAATCCAGTCGTTTTGAGCGATAAAATCATTTTTGTGTGCCAAATTGCCCTCTAAGAAAGTGGTGTCGCCCGGATCCTGAATTTGCACTTTGCGCATCATCTGACGGACAATCACTTCAAAGTGCTTGTCGTTGATTTTCACACCTTGGAGGCGGTACACTTCCTGAACTTCGTTCACCAAATATTCTTGGACACGGTTGGGCCCTTGGATGGCCAAAATGTCGGCGGGCGTAATCGCACCGTCGCTCAGCGGCATCCCAGCGCGCACGAAATCGTTTTCCTGCACCAAGATTTGTTTGCTCAAATTGATGAGGTATTTTTTGATTTCGCCCGTGCGGCTTTCCACGATAATCTCACGGTTGCCCCGCTTGATTTTTCCATAGGAAACCACGCCGTCTATTTCAGAAACCACGGCGGGGTTCGAGGGATTCCGCGCTTCAAAAAGTTCCGTTACCCGTGGCAAACCACCCGTAATGTCGCCCGACTTGGACGATTTCCGTGGGATTTTCACCAAAATTTTACCCGCCTTGATTTTGTCGCCTTCTTCCACAATAATGTGGGCGCCCACGGGCAAAGTATAGTGTTTCAGTTCCTCGCCTTTTCCATCGGTAATGGAAATGGTCGGAATCAGTTTTTTGCTACGGGTTTCGGAAATCACTTTTTCCATATAGCCCGTTTGCTCGTCAATTTCCACGCGGTAAGTTACGCCCTGCTCGATGTCAGAGAACTTAATCTTACCCGCTGTCTCCGAGACGATTACGGCATTGTAAGGATCCCATTCGCAAATGATGTCGCCCTTCTTCACTTTGTCGCCATCCTTCACGCGGAGGTACGAACCGTAAGGCACATTATTAGTCGCCAACGCGATTTCGCTCTTGGCGTCCACCAAGCGCATTTCCGCCGTACGGCCGATTACGATGTCGGTTTGCTTGCCGTCGCTGTCCTCGCCTTTCACGGTGCGGAGTTCATCGAAATTCACGATGCCGTCGAATTTGGCGCGCAGCGAAGATTCCTCCGCCACGTTGCCCGCCGTACCGCCCACGTGGAAAGTACGGAGCGTCAACTGTGTGCCTGGCTCGCCAATGGACTGCGCCGCAATCACACCGACCGCCTCGCCTTTCTGCACCATTTTATTGGTGGAAAGGTTGCGTCCGTAGCATTTGCCGCAGATGCCGCGCTGGGTTTCGCAAGTCAAAGTGGAGCGAACTTCTACCATTTGGATGGGCGAATTTTCAATCTTGTTCGCCGCGTCATCGCTGATTTCCTCGCCGCTTTTCACATAAATTTCCTCAGTAACGGGATCCACCACATCGTGCAGCGAAACGCGGCCAATGATGCGGTCTTCCAAAGTTTCCACTACTTCTTCGTTCTTTTTCAAAGCGGAAACTTCCAAGCCGCGCAACGTGCCGCAATCCTCTTCATTAATAATAACATCCTGTGCCACATCCACCAATCGGCGGGTCAGATAACCCGCGTCGGCGGTTTTCAAAGCCGTGTCGGCCAGACCTTTACGCGCACCGTGGGTGGAGATAAAATATTCCAAAATGGAAAGTCCCTCCTTAAAGTTGGCCACGATGGGGTTTTCGATAATCTCGCCACCGCCAGAGCTGGATTTCTGCGGTTTGGCCATCAGGCCGCGCATCCCCGAAAGCTGGCGGATTTGCTCCTTGCTGCCCCGCGCGCCGGAATCCAACATCATATAAATGGGATTGAACCCTTGGCGGTCGGTAATCAAGTGGTGCATCGCGCGCTCGGTCAGGCGGGCGTTGGTGTTCGTCCACACGTCAATCACCTGATTGTAACGCTCATTGTTGGTAATCAGACCCATATTGTAGCTGTCCAAAATGGATTGTATTTGCTCCTCGGCATCTTTTACCAAACCGTCTTTTTCTTCGGGAATAATGATGTCTCCCAACGAAAACGAGAGGCCGCCGCGGAAAGCGTTTCCGTAGCCCATATCCTTGATTTCATCCAAAAAGGCAGCGGTGGTCGGAATATCGGTTTTTTTCAAAACGTTGGCGATAATCCCGCGCAGCGCTTTTTTGGTCAAAACCTCATTAATAAAAGGCACGGTGGGCGGCGTTGCTTTGTTGAAAAGCACCCGTCCCACGGAGGTTTCGATGACTTTGTGAACGAGTTCGCCGTTTTCATCCTGCACCCGCGCACGGCATTTGATGGGCGAGTTCAAGTTTACAATGCCTTCGTTGAAAGCAATCTCCACTTCCTCGGCGGAATAAAAAGTCATCCCCTCGCCTTTCATCGTAATGTCCTTGTCAGATTTGCGGATTTTGGTCATATAGTACAATCCCAAAACCATATCCTGCGAAGGCACCGCAATGGGCGAGCCGTTGGCGGGGTTCAAAATATTGTGCGAGGCGAGCATCAAAATCTGCGCTTCCAAAATAGCCGCCGCGCCCAGTGGCAAGTGCACGGCCATCTGGTCGCCGTCAAAGTCAGCGTTGAAAGCCGTACAAACCAGCGGGTGCAAGCGGATGGCTTTTCCCTCAATCATTTTTGGCTGAAACGCCTGAATACCAAGGCGGTGCAAAGTCGGGGCGCGGTTCAAAAGAACTGGATGCCCTTTCATCACATTTTCCAAAATATCCCAAACCACCGCCTCTCTTTTGTCAATGATTTTCTTGGCGGATTTCACCGTTTTCACGATGCCGCGCTCTATCAATTTCCTGACAATAAAAGGTTTATACAATTCCGCCGCCATTCCTTTGGGAAGGCCGCATTCGTGCAATTTCATTTCCGGCCCCACAACGATTACCGAACGTGCGGAATAATCCACCCGTTTGCCGAGCAGGTTTTGGCGGAAGCGGCCTTGCTTTCCTTTCAATGAATCTGAAAGAGATTTCAGGGCGCGGTTGCTGTCAGTTTTTACCGCGCTGGATTTGCGGGTGTTATCAAACAATGAATCCACCGATTCCTGCAACATCCGCTTTTCGTTGCGAAGGATTACCTCCGGTGCTTTGATTTCCACCAAACGCTTCAAACGGTTGTTGCGGATAATCACACGGCGGTACAAATCATTCAAATCGGAAGTGGCAAAACGGCCGCCATCCAATGGTACCAAGGGACGCAGCTCGGGTGGAATGATGGGAACCACTTTCACAATCATCCATTCGGGGCGGTTTTCGATGCGAGTATTCGCATCACGAAACGCCTCCACCACTTGCAGTCTTTTCAGCGCTTCCTGCTTCCGCTGTTGGGAAGTTTCGGTGTTCGCTTTGTGGCGCAAATCGTAAGAAAGCTGGTCCAAATCCAAACGCGCCAACAGTTCAATCAGCGCTTCCGCGCCCATTTTGGCGATGAATTTTTCGGGGTCGCTGTCGTCCAGATAATTGTTTTCGGCCGGCAAACGGTCGAGGATTTCCAAATATTCTTCCTCCGTCAGGTACTCCATATATTCCAATGGCGTGCCGTCCGGCTTAATCGCTTTGCCCGCTTGGATGACCACGTATCTTTCATAATAGATAATCATATCCAGCTTTTTGGTGGGCAATCCCAGCAAATAGCCAATCTTGTTCGGCAGCGATTTGAAATACCAAATATGCGCCACGGGCACTACCAAACTGATGTGGCCCACGCGCTCGCGGCGTACCTTTTTCTCGGTTACTTCCACGCCGCAGCGGTCGCACACGATTCCTTTGTAACGGATGCGTTTGTACTTTCCGCAGGCACATTCAAAATCCTTGACGGGGCCAAAAATGCGCTCGCAAAACAGCCCATCGCGCTCCGGCTTGTGCGTACGGTAGTTGATGGTTTCAGGCTTCAGAACTTCACCGTAGGATTTCTCCAAAATGTGCTCGGGCGAGGCCAAGCTGATGGTGATGCTCTTGAAATTACTGTCGAAATTGTGGTGGTCGTTTTTTCGTAAAGACATAAAATTCAGTACTTTAAATGTTGTAAAATGAGAATTAGTCCAGAGACACTTTGAGGCCGAGCCCGCTGAGTTCGTGCAACAACACGTTGAACGATTCGGGGATGCCGGGCTCCGGCATCGGGTCGCCTTTCACGATGGTTTCGTAGGTTTTGGCGCGGCCCATCACGTCGTCCGATTTCACGGTCAAAATCTCCCGCAAAATGTTGGACGCACCAAAGGCCTCCAGTGCCCAAACCTCCATCTCACCAAAACGCTGGCCACCAAACTGAGCCTTACCGCCCAAGGGCTGCTGCGTGATGAGCGAGTACGGCCCGATGGAACGCGCGTGCATTTTGTCGTCCACCATATGGCCCAGTTTCAGCATATAAATAATGCCCACCGTGGCCGGCTGGTGGAAGCGTTCGCCCGTGCCGCCATCGTATAAATACGTGTGGCCAAACTGCGGGATGCCCGCTTCCTCGGTGAATTTGTTGATGTCTTCCAAACTTGCGCCATCGAAAATCGGCGTGGCGAATTTGCGGTTCAACTTTTGGCCGGCCCATCCCAGAACGGTCTCGTAAATCTGGCCGATGTTCATCCGCGAAGGCACGCCCAGCGGGTTCAACACGATATCGACCGGGGTGCCGTCTTCCAAAAAGGGCATATCCTCATCGCGCACGATTTTGGCCACGATGCCTTTGTTTCCGTGGCGGCCCGCCATCTTGTCGCCCACTTTCAGCTTGCGCTTTTTGGCGATATACACCTTGGCCATTTTCACGATGCCGCTTGGCAATTCATCACCAATCGAAATGGTGAACTTGGCGCGTTTGTAAACGCCCAAAATATCCGCCACCTTGATTTTATAATTGTGAATCAAAGACGCAATCATCTCGTTTTTATCGTCGTCGGTGGTCCAAGTGCCGCCGGTCATCCGCGTGTAATCATCAATGCTATTGAGGATTTTTTGGGTGAACTTCGTGCCTTTCGGGATTACGACTTCGTTCAAATCATTCTCAACCCCTTGGCTCGTTTTGCCCGCCACGATGATGTTCAGTTTTTCCAAAAATTTCTGACGCACCACTTCTATTTTGGAATTGTAATCGTTGTCCAATTCCTCCAAAGCGGATTTATCCTGTTCGCGCGCTTTCTTGTCTTTTACCGAGCGCGAAAACAATTTTTTGTCGATCACGATGCCGTTCAGTGAAGGCGAGGCTTTTAAAGAAGCGTCTTTCACGTCGCCCGCTTTATCGCCAAAAATGGCGCGCAGCAGTTTCTCCTCTGGCGTAGGATCACTTTCGCCTTTCGGCGTGATTTTGCCAATCAAAATATCGCCCGCGCCCACTTCCGCACCAATGCGAATCAAACCGTTTTCGTCCAAATCCTTGGTGGCTTCTTCGCTCACGTTGGGGATGTCGGAGGTCAATTCTTCCTGTCCCAACTTGGTATCGCGCACGTCCATCGAATATTCATCGATATGCAGCGAGGTAAAAATATCTTCACGCACCACCCGCTCCGAGATTACGATGGCATCCTCAAAGTTGTAGCCTTTCCACGGCATAAACGCCACTTTCATATTGCGCCCCAGCGCCAGCTCGCCTGCCTCGGTGCCGTAGCCTTCGCACAAAACTTGGCCTTTTTTGATTTTTTCGCCTTTCGTTACAATTGGTTTGATATTGATGCAAGTGCCTTGGTTGGTCTTGCGGAATTTGACCAAATTGTAGGTCTTGGAATCGTCGGTAAAGCTCACCAAACGCTCGTCGTCCGTACGCTCGTATTTGATGGTGATGGTGTCGGCATCCACGTATTCCACCTCGCCGTCGCCTTCCGCGTTTATCAACACGCGGCTGTCGGAGGCCACGCGGCGTTCCAGCCCCGTGCCCACGATTGGCGCATCGGGCAGCAACAGTGGCACAGCTTGGCGCATCATATTCGATCCCATCAAAGCGCGGTTCGCATCATCGTGTTCCAAGAAGGGAATCAGCGACGCGGAAATTGACGCAATCTGGTTGGGCGCCACGTCCATATAGTCAATTTTGTCCGGCTCCACCAGCGGATAATCCGCCTCGTCGCGCACTTTTACGCGGTCGTTTTCAAAGTTGCCGTCTTCTTTCACCGGCGCGTTGGCCTGTGCGATTACCTTGGCTTCTTCTTCTTCGGCGCTCAAATATTTCGGGTCGTGGCTAAAGTCCACTTTGCCGTCTTTGATTTCCCGATAAGGGGTTTCCAAAAAGCCCAGTTTATTCACCTTGGCAAACACGCACATTGAAGAAATCAATCCAATGTTAGGCCCTTCCGGCGTTTCAATGGGACAGAGGCGACCGTAGTGCGTATAGTGCACGTCGCGCACCTCAAAGCCCGCGCGCTCGCGGGACAAACCGCCCGGCCCGAGTGCCGAGAGACGACGCTTGTGCGTAATCTCCGCCAGCGGGTTAGTCTGGTCCATAAACTGCGAGAGCTGGTTGGTGCCGAAAAAGCTGTTGATAACGGCCGAAAGCGTTTTGGCGTTGATCAAATCAATCGGGGTAAACACCTCGTTGTCGCGCACGTTCATCCGCTCGCGAATCGTCCGCGCCATCCGCGCCAAGCCTACGCCAAACTGGTTGGCCATTTGCTCGCCTACCGTCCGCACGCGGCGGTTGCTCAAGTGGTCGATGTCATCCACCTCCGCTTTGGAGTTGATGAGCTCGATCATATTTTTAATGATAGAAAGAATGTCCTCCTTCGTCAAAACGCGGGTTTCGCTGTCGATATCGAGACCCAGCTTTTTGTTGAGACGGTAGCGGCCCACTTCGCCTAAGTTGTAGCGCTGCTCGCTAAAGAACAACTTGTCGATGATGCCGCGCGCCGTTTCCTCGTCTGGCGGCTCGGCGTTTCGAAGCTGGCGGTAAATGTGTTCCACCGCTTCTTTTTCAGAATTGGTGGGGTCTTTTTGCAAAGTATTGTGAATGATGGAATATTCCGATGCCTCGATGTTTTCTTTGTGCAAAAGGATGTTCGCCACCTCGGCTTCCAGAATATCGTCGATGTGGTCTTTTTCGAGAACCGTGTCGCGATCCAAAACCACCTCGTTCCGTTCGATGGAAACCACCTCGCCGGTGTCCTCGTCCACAAAATCTTCCACCCAAGTTTTCAAAACGCGGGCGGCCAGTTTGCGGCCCATCACTTTTTTCAATCCGCTTTTGGAAACTTTTACTTCTTCCGCAAGGTCAAAAATCTCCAAAATATCCTTGTCGCGCTCGTAGCCAATCGCGCGCAGCAAAGTGGTCAGCGGCAATTTCTTTTTCCTGTCAATATAAGCGTACATCACGCTGTTGATATCCGTGGCAAATTCAATCCAGCTTCCTTTAAAGGGAATGATGCGCGCCGAGTACAGTTTGGTTCCGTTGGCGTGATAGCTTTGGCCAAAAAATACGCCTGGCGAGCGGTGCAACTGGCTCACCACCACGCGCTCCGCGCCGTTCACGATAAAAGTGCCGCGCGGGCTCATATAAGGAATGGTGCCCAAATACACGTCCTGCACGATGGTCTCAAAATCCTCGTGCTCGGGGTCGGTGCAATACAATTTGAGGCGCGCTTTCAAAGGCACGCTAAAAGTCAGCCCGCGCTCAATACACTCCTCTTCGGAGTAGCGCGGCGGATCCACAAAATAGTCGATAAATTCCAGCACAAACTGGTTGCGGCTGTCCGTAATGGGAAAGTTTTCGCTGAAGGTTTTAAAAAGTCCTTCGTGCATCCGGTTGTCGGGCTTGGTATCCAACTGAAAAAAGTCGTGGAACGACTGCAGTTGGATGGCCAAGAAATCCGGATAATCAAATGGGTTTTTGATAGAAGCAAAATTCGTCCTATCGTTGATGGTGGGTGCGGTGGAGTTTTTGGACATTTTGTATAGAAAAATTTAGAATATAGAAATGAAACACAAAAGGGTTTAGGCCAATCCCGAATATACGGGAAAGACCTAAACCTTTGATTTGTAAGGCTTTTGCCTTAAAAGTCTTAATTGACTTCTACTTCGGCGCCCGCCTCTTCCAGTTGGGCTTTCATTGCTTCGGCTTCGTCCTTGGCGATGCCTTCTTTCAATGGTTTGGGAGCTTCGTCCACCAATGCTTTGGCTTCTTTCAGTCCCAATCCGGTGAGTTCTTTCACCAGTTTCACCACGGCCAGTTTGCTGCCGCCGGCTGCTTTCAAGATCACGTCAAATTCCGTTTTCTCTTCGCCGCCGCCTTCTTCGCCGCCTGCCGCTGCCGGGCCGGCCACTACTGCCGCTGCCGCTGGCTCAATGCCGTGCTCTTCTTTCAGATAGGTAGCCAGTTCGCTTACTTCCTTTACGGTAAGTCCTACAAGCTGGTCGCCCAGTTCTTTAATATCCGCCATTTCGATTTTCTGTTTTTAAAATTTAAAAAAAATACACTTAGTGGAAGCTGAGTGCGTATGTTTTTGGGATTTAAGCTGCCGCTTTTTCCTCCAAGGCTTTTACCAAGCCCGCCAACGTATTGCCGCCACTTTGCAGGGCAGAGATAACGTTCTTGGCCGGAGATTGCAACAAGGTGATGACATCGCCCACCAACTCGTCCTTGCTTTTCAGCGCCACGAGGGCTTCGAGTTTCTCATCACCTATATAAACGGATTCCTCCACGTAAGCGCCTTTCAAGAGCGGTTTCTCGCTCTTTTTGCGAAACTCTTTGATGAGCTTCGCGGGCGCGTTCCCCGTTTCGGAAACCATTATGCTGGTATTGCCCTTCAGGGTTGGGAAAAGTTCTTCGAAGTTTTTCTCCGAGCGTTCCATCGCCTTTTTCAGAAGGGTGTTTTTCACCACGTTCAGCTTGATGCCGCTTTTATGGGCCATCCGGCGGAGGTTGCTGCTTTGCAAGGCATCCAGTCCCGCGATGTCGGCCACATAAAGAATGTCCGTGCTTTTCAGCACTTCCGTGATGTTCTCTATTTCTTGATTTTTTTCTTCTTTGGTCATTTCAGTACAATTTTTCCAGCCAATTATTTTGCAAATGCTCTTGCGTCGATGGGGATGCTCGGGCTCATCGTGCTGCTCATCGAAATGTTTTTGATGTACTGCCCTTTGGCCGCCACCGGTTTCAGGCGCACGATGGTTTTCATCAGTTCCTCCACGTTTTCTTTGATTTTGTCTTTGTCAAAAGAAACCTTGCCCACTTGCGCGTGCACGATTCCGTATTTGTCCACTTTAAAATCAATCTTGCCCGCTTTCACGTCGCTCACCGCCTTGCCGATGTCCATTGTTACCGTGCCCGTTTTTGGGTTTGGCATCAATCCGCGCGGACCGAGGACACGGCCGAGCGGGCCGATTTTTCCCATCACGCTCGGCATCGTCACGATGACGTCCACGTCCGTCCAGCCGCCTTTGATTTTTTCCACGTAATCATCCAATCCCACGAAATCCGCGCCCGCATCTTTCGCTTCTTGTTCTTTGTCCGCCGTTACCAGCGCGAGAACTTTGATGTCCTTGCCCGTGCCGTGTGGAAGGGTTACCACGCCGCGCACCATTTGGTTTGCCTTGCGCGGATCCACGCCCAAGTTGATGGCCAAATCTACCGAACCGTCAAATTTGGTTTTGGAAACTTCTTTCACCAGCGAGCTGGCTTCTTCCACAGAATAGAACTTGTCTTTCTCTATTTTTTCGAGCGCCACTTTGCGTTTTTTGCTTACAAATACCATTTCGTATTTTCTTTATAGGATGATTAAAATGGTTTCTTGCCCGAAATGGTCAAGCCCATACTGCGCGCGGTGCCGGCCACCATTTTCATCGCCGATTCCACCGTGAAGGCATTCAGGTCCTGCATTTTATCTTCCGCGATTTCGCGCACTTGCTCCCATTTCACTTTCCCCACTTTTTGGAGGTTGCTCACCGGCGAGCCTTTTTTCACCTTCGCCGCTTCCATCAATTGTACCGCAGCGGGCGGGGTTTTTATCACAAAGTCAAAGGATTTGTCTTTATAAACCGTGATGACCGCCGGCAGGATTTTGCCCTGCTTGTCTTGCGTCCGCGCGTTGAACTGCTTGCAGAATTCCATAATGTTCACCCCCTTCGCGCCCAAGGCTGGGCCTACAGGAGGAGCTGGATTTGCCGCGCCGCCGCGCACTTGCAATTTTATCAGAGCACTTACTTCTTTTGCCATTTTCTAATTTTCGTTTGCTTTTTTTTTAAAAAAATCCCAAAAAACTCTATAAAAACTGGAAGCGTGTTTTTAAAGCTATTTTGGAAACACTTTAGCTCACAAAGTTTGTTTATTCTTTTTCCACCTGCATATAGCTCAATTCTAATGGTGTTTTCCGTCCGAAAATTTTCACCATTACGTCGAGCTTCCGCTTCTCCTCGTTAATTTTTTCTATCGTGCCGTTGAAGCCGTTGAACGGCCCGTCGATCACTTTTACGCTTTCGCCAATCGTGTACGGAATGTTGATTTGCTCATCCTTTTCAGCCAGTTCATCCACGCGGCCCAGCATCCGGTTCACCTCCGCTTGGCGCAATGGAACAGGCTCTCCGCCTTTGGTTTCGCCCAAAAATCCGATGACACCGTTAATGTTTTTGATGGTGTGCACCATTTCCCCCACGAGGTTGGCTTCTACCATAATGTATCCCGGAAAGTAGTTGCGCTCTTTGCTTACTTTCTTTCCATTGCGGATTTGAATCACTTTTTCAGTGGGTACCAACACTTGCCCAAAATATTCTTCAAGTTTTTGATACTCAATTTCTTTTTCGATGTAATCCTTTATCTTGTTTTCTTGGCCAGAAATAGCCCTGACAACATACCATTGTTTTCCCGTCGCGTTCATCACCATTTTTATAAAATTTTATAAAAAAAATTAACGGAAAATGCTGTAAAATCCTTCCAATCCGGTGCTGATGATTTTGTCCATCGCAAAAATCAAAAGCGCGATGATGACCGAGGCCACCGCTACCAAAACGGAGGTGCGCTGCAACTCTGGCCAAGTGGGCCACGAAGTTTTATGTACCAGTTCGTGATAGGATTTCTCGAAGTATGTTTTGACTTTGCTCATCTGAATTTTCGCTTTGCACGGGCGGTAAGATTCGAACTCACGACCTACGGTTTTGGAGACCGTTGCTCTACCAACTGAGCTACGCCCGTTTATGATTTTATAACTCTTTGGTTTATTTAGAAGGAAAGGCATCCCGTAGATACGGGACACCTTTTTCTTCTAAAAGTCAGTTCGGGACTGGAAAGACCAAAGCCTTTTCCCTTAGTCCAAAATTTCGGTTACCTGACCTGCACCTACCGTGCGGCCGCCTTCGCGGATGGCGAAGCGCAAACCTTTGTTGATAGCTACGGGAGCAATCAGTTCAACGGTAATGGTCAAGTTGTCGCCCGGCATTACCATTTCGGTACCTTCTGGCATCGAGATTTCTCCCGTTACGTCAGTAGTGCGCAGGTAAAACTGGGGGCGGTATTTGTTGTGGAAAGGAGTATGGCGTCCACCTTCTTCCTTCTTCAAGATATACACCTCGGCCTTAAACTTGGCGTGGGGCGTGATGGAACCTGGCTTGCAGATCACCATACCACGGCGGATGTCGGTTTTTTCGATACCGCGCAGCAAAATACCCACGTTGTCGCCAGCTTCGCCACGATCCAAAATCTTGCGGAACATTTCCACACCCGTTACGGTGGATGTCAATTTTTCATCACCAAAACCGATAATCTCTACGGAATCGCCGGTATTGGCAACACCCGTTTCGATACGGCCCGTAGCTACAGTACCACGGCCGGTGATGGAAAACACATCCTCGATGGGCATCAAGAATTCTTTTTCCGTATCACGAACGGGCTCTTCGATCCATTCGTCAACCGCTTCCATCAATTTCATCACAGTGTCCACCCATTTGTCTTCGCCGTTCAAAGCGCCCAAAGCGGAACCTTGGATAACCGGAGAATTGTCGCCATCATATTCGTAGAAAGACAACAGTTCGCGGATTTCCATTTCAACGAGTTCCAAAAGTTCCTCATCGTCCACCATATCCACCTTGTTCATAAAAACAACGATGCGTGGAATCCCTACTTGGCGTCCCAAAAGGATGTGCTCGCGGGTTTGGGGCATCGGGCCGTCAGTAGCCGCTACCACGAGGATAGCACCGTCCATCTGGGCTGCACCCGTTACCATATTCTTTACATAATCCGCGTGGCCCGGGCAGTCCACGTGCGCGTAGTGGCGGTTGGCCGTAGAATATTCTACGTGCGAAGTGTTGATGGTGATACCGCGCTCTTTTTCCTCAGGAGCATTGTCGATTGAATCGAATGAGCGGAGTTCGGAAAGACCCGCGTTAGCTAATACGGTGGTAATAGCTGCCGTCAAGGTAGTCTTGCCGTGGTCCACGTGACCGATTGTTCCGATGTTCAAGTGGGGTTTGTCCCGTTTGAATGTTTCTTTTGCCATTTTTTTAAAAACTTGGTTACTAAACTAATTTTACTAAATCAAAGCAAGACCACCGCGGTCTTTTACTTGGAGCCAATGAGGGGAATTGAACCCCTGACCTCTTCCTTACCAAGGAAACGCTCTACCCCTGAGCTACATCGGCAGTTTTCAGTTAATAGTTATTGAGTTACTGAGTTATTGAGTTATTGAGTCTCGCCTAATTAACTAATAACCAATTAACTAAATAACTACCCTTGAGCGGGAAACGGGATTCGAACCCGCGACCCTCAGCTTGGAAGGCTGATGCTCTAGCCAGCTGAGCTACTCCCGCTTTTCACTGTTTGATTGTTTCGGGTTTCGTGTTCAATGTTCCGTGCGCAAAACACGAAACAACAAACTCGGAACACAGAACAACCTCCAGTCTGGCCGTGGGGAGAGCAGTCCCGAAACTTCGGGAGAACCTGCGAAGACATAGTCAACAGATTTATCCCGCACCTGCGGGATCCTCGTGGCCCGCTTGGGTGTCTCCCCAACCTAACAATCTTAAAGAACTTTTCTTTTCGGGTATTCCAATGTCGTATTCCGAGCCAAAACGCGGAACAACAGACACGGAACAACCGCCCGTCTGTGGGGAGAGCAGGATTCGAACCTGCGAAGACATAGTCAACAGATTTACAGTCTGTCCTCGTTGGCCGCTTGAGTATCTCCCCGTCATTTATAATGGAGACACAGTCAGCAGATTTATCCCGCACGTGCGGGATTGGCCGCTTGAGTATCTCCCCAATTTTTCAATTGTTTCAGGTTTGAGGTTTGCAGTTTGAGGCTTCTCAACGCGCATCACTCGCCCTCTACAATTTTTTTGTCTGAAGTTTTTTGTTTCGGGTTTCGGGTTCTATGTTTCTTGTAATAAAATACGGAACAAACGAACACGGAACTCGGAACAATCTCAGTCTCCAAACATTTTCGGGAAAATCATCAAATCCTACTTTCCCATTTTTCTTAAAAAAAGAACTGCGAAACGGTTTTTCCGGTCGCTTCTTCCAGTGGCATTTTTCCTAAAAAAGACAAAAACGGCGCGAAATCGTCAAATCTTCGTTCAACTTTTGGAATTTTTGAAGATTCCAAAACTTCGCTCCGTTGCCATTTTTTCTACAAAAAAGTGCCTTGCACCTTTGCGGTGTTCCTTCCTTTTCTATAAAAAAAAGAAAATACTGAAACCCGCACCAGTCCGAGCCTGCGGAGGGATTCGAACCCCCGGCCAGCTGATTACAAATCAGCTGCTCTGGCCAACTGAGCTACGCAGGCAAATTCTTCACTAAAAGCAAGAACAGTCCGCTCCGAAAAACGGACTGCAAATGTAAAAAGAATATGGATTGCTACAAGCGCCTAAAAAAGATTTTTTTAAGCGGCCGGCTTTCTCACTTTTTGCTTGTGCTTTTTGAGCTGGCGGCGCAGTGCATCGGCGGCTTGGTCGGCAGCCTCTTCAAAGGATTTGCACTGCTTCGTAGCCACCAGTTCGCGGCCGGGGATGTGCACTTTGATTTCGGAAATTTTGTTCTGTTTGCCGTGGTTGTTATCGACTTTCAGATACACCTCGCTGTTGATGATGCGGTTGTTGTATTGTTCCAGTTTGTCGAGCCGGTTTTGGATAAAATGGATGAGCTTTTCGTCGGCGTCGAAATTGACGGATTGAACACTTACTTTCATAGAAAATCACGTTTTTGCATCGCCCCTCGGGTGGGCTTGGTTATACAATTGTTTCAGTTGGGAGATGTCGCTGTGGGCGTAAATCTCCGTGGTGGCGAGGCTCTGGTGCCCGAGTAGTTCTTTGATGGAATTGAGGTCGGCCCCGCCCGCCAGCAAGTGCGTGGCAAACGAATGCCGGAGCACGTGCGGACTCTTTTTTTCCAATCCGGAAACGTCCCGAAAGTAGTCATTCACGGTGTGATAGACAAGTTTGGGGTAGAGTTTTTTTCCTTTTTTAGTGTTAAAAAGGTAAGTGTCCCAGCCGGCCGCGCGGTTGCG
This sequence comes from Owenweeksia sp., assembly GCA_965214115.1. Taxonomy (GTDB): domain Bacteria; phylum Bacteroidota; class Bacteroidia; order Flavobacteriales; family Schleiferiaceae; genus Owenweeksia. The sequence continues at coordinate 628,733 of CBDCAU010000003.1, read as the reverse complement.
CTGGATTTGCTGTTCCAAGATTTTGGAAAGTTCAGGTGTCAATGGGATGTCGCGCTCCTTATTTCGCTTGCCAAAAACGCGCAGACTTTGGTTGGAAAAATCCACGTCCGCCATTTTTAGCCCAATCAATTCCGCTGAACGGATACCCGTGTGATAAAAGGTTTGGATAATGGCGAGCTGGGTTTTTTCCCAGTCATCCTTGAGATTTTTTTGATTTTGGAAATGTTCGGCGAAGGTTTCGGCGGGCGGCATTTTCAATACTTTTTTCCGCCGTTTCGGAGCGTGCACCAGTGTGGCGGGGTTGCTTTCCGCGCGGCCGTTTTTCATCAAAAATTTATAGAAACTTTTCACCGCCGACAGTTTGCGGTGGATAGTGCGCGCGGAACTTCCCTTGTCATTCAAATGCACAATCCAATCGCGCAGATGGTGGTGCGAAACCTCCCGCCACTTTTCATCAATTTCAATATTCTCCTTTAGAAAAACCGAAAACTCTTCTAAATCAATACGATACGCCTTCACCGTATGCGGCGAATATTTTTTTTGATGAAGCAGAAAATCGAGAAACTGGGGAATTTCCATAAAAAAAGCAAGGTTTCGCAAATTAACGAAACCTTGCTCTTCAAGATTTTTACAGAAGGAAAAAGTTATTACTAATCCTCTTCCTGCTGTTTGGTCTGCACGTAGGAGGCCTTGATGATTTCTTTACGGCGCTCCACCGATGGTTTGATGAATTGCTTGCGCGCACGGATCTGGCGCATTGTTTTGGTGCGGTCAAACTTTCGTTTGTAGCGCTTCAGGGCGCGCTCAATGGCCTCTCCTTCTTTTACGGTTACTACGAGCATCTTTACGTTTTAAAAATTTTTCGGGCGGCAAAAGTACATATTTTATAAATGTGAGCAAATGGTTAGGATTATTTTTCGGATTCACTTTGCGCTGGGCCCCATTCCCCCTAAGGGGGTTGCTGGAGCGGAAATTTATGATGGTAAATCCGGTGTCAAAATCTTTTTTCAAAGAACGCTTCTCCCCAATATGCTCACGAGTTTAAATCCCGCACGTGCGGGAGGATTGGGGGCCTGCGCAACTACTCCTCCATCAACAACTTAGAAATCACCACCTTCTGAATCTCGCTCGTCCCCTCCCCAATCGTGCACAATTTCACGTCGCGGTAGAATTTCTCCACCGGAAAATCTTTGGTAAAACCGTAGCCGCCAAAGATTTGCACGGCTTCGTTGCAAGTTTTTACGGCCACTTCGCTGGCATAGAGTTTCGCCATCGCACTTTCTTTGGTCATCCGCTCGCCACGGTTTTTCATATTCGCCGCGCGGAAGGTCAGCAATTCAGCCGCGTCAATTTCCGTGGCCATATCCGCCAGCTTGAAGGAAACGCCCTGAAATTTGGAAATCGGCTGACCAAACTGGTGGCGTTCTTTGGAATATTTCACCGCCGCGTCCATCGCGCCACGCGCGTTTCCGATGGAAAGTGCGGCAATCGAAATCCGCCCGCCGTCCAGCACTTTCATTGCTTGAATAAAACCTTCGCCTTCCTTGCCGAGCATATTTTCGGCGGGAATGCGGCAGTTGTCAAAAATCATTTCCGCCGTTTCGGAAGCGCGCATCCCGAGCTTGTTTTCTTTTTTCCCACCGGAAAAGCCCTCCGTGCCGCGTTCCACCACAAAAGCGGAAATCCCGCGGCTATCTAAAAGTTCTCCGGTTCGAGCCAACACCACTGCCACGTCGCCGCTGATGCCGTGCGTAATCCAGTTTTTCGCGCCGTTGATCACCCATTCGTTGCCGTCTTTTTTGGCGGTGGTTTTCATCCGCATCGCGTCGCTGCCAGTGTTGGCCTCGGTCAGTCCCCACGCGCCAATCCATTCGGCAGAAGCCAGTTTGGGCAGCCATTTTTTCTTTTGCTCGTCATTGCCAAATTGCAAAATATGGCCCGTGCCCAGCGAATTGTGCGCCGCCATCGAAAGTCCGATGGACGGATCCACCCGCGAAATTTCGATAATGGCCGTGACATATTCCGTGTAAGAAAGCCCCGCGCCGCCGTATTCCTCTGGAACGAGCACGCCCATCAAGCCCAGCTCGCCCATTTTTTGCATCGTTTCTTTTGGAAAAGTTTGCGCTTCGTCCCACTTCATAATATTGGGCGTGATGTGTTGCGCGCAGAAATCACGGACGGTTTCCGCAATCATTTTCTGCGTTTCCGTAAGGCCAAAATCAAGGGCATCCGTGTTTTGTTGTTCTATAATGGCTTCCATATCAATACTTTAATCTATTATTTTCAAAAAAAAAGGTAGGGTGCAATTTTACTGAATAATCTTTCAGTAAACAATCTTAATTAATGCAAGGCGTGCAGCTTAGTTCTCTTGCTGATATTCTTCCCAATCCTTCAGGATATACTTTTTATAGGCTTTTTCAAAATTGGTTTTGAACGGAGATTGGAAATACGCTCGAAACAACACAAAGCCTTTACGCCTCTGAAAAAATTGTGTTTGTTCAGGATGACCAACCATAAATGTTTGTGGATAACAACTATTCACAATGATAGTGTCTTTTTTTTCAGGCATACTCCTTTGCTTTAAAACAAAATATACCTTGGGCCCCTTCGGCATCTTAGAAATCTTACTGTAATCCTTGATATACTTAAAAGTAATTATTGAAGAGCCTGAGGTATCCAGCGCGGTGTCGCTTAACAGGTAGATGAAATCACCAAAATTCTCATAGTTTTTTACAAATCCATCCAAAAGCTTAAAACGATATATTTGGATTTTTTTCTTAAACCTATCTCTATTTATTAAATTTAACTTACCCAAATTATAGATATATGATGGTTTTAGAATTTTTGCATTTGACCTAAATGAACCTATCTTCTTGATAGTACCTACTTTGACCTTGCCTCCTGGAATCATTACGTCAACCACAAATACACCTTCAACTGAATCACCTGCAATATAATTCTGAAATTTTAAAGCCTTATAATCTATAGACCTAAGCAAGTAATAGATAGGTTCGGCACGCCGCCTTCCCAAGCCTTTACTGGTCCCTTGAAAATTGTTGTCTTTTGTAAAAAGGTAATACTGTATTGGTGGTGGACCATCTACCGTTCCAGAACTACTAGCGTTACCTATTTGAGCTTCCCCTATTAACTTATTCAATTTTATCAAAGTCGTGTCGTTGAGCTGGCCTCGATAGCGCCCGACCAAACCACCTACCTCGGTACAATAACCTGAAAAGTCCGCGTATATATCGCCATTCTTTGTAACTTCGATTGCATACCCTGAGCGTCTGATGTATAGTTTTTCCCAAGGGTCTTCAGAATTTTTTTTAAAGGCTGAGAAAACTTTTGGTTTATTTAAAGACCATCCATCAAGTGAAGGCAGTGAACATTCTATTAAACTGATCCACAACGAATCTCCCAAATATTTGTATTCGAATACTAATCGATCAGGGCTACGCCCCAGTCTGAGTGTTATCAAACTGTCGTTTAAGGTGTAATCGAATACTCCTCTTTCAAAAGTAGTATATGATGTATAGAATGTAGCCCGCTTACGGATGGTATCAAACTCTAAGAAATCGGTGTAATGCCCCATCCAAGTCTTCGCCAGTACTGAGTCACTTTGTGCCACCGAAAAGAAACTTAAAAACAATAGACCAATAACTAAAATCCTTCTCATAAAATTAAATAAGGTTTCAACTTTCTTACAACGCTTTCATCCAAAAACTCCAAATCCTTCAGCTCATCCACATTTTTAAATGGCCGCACCTGTTCTCTAAAGTTTACAATACTTTTTACCATTTCATATTCCAGGTAAGGATGACGCAGCAATTGTTTAAAGGTAGCCTGATTTACATTCAGTTTTTTAATCCGAGCATCATTGAATGTAACCCACTCCTCAAACTGCCCCAGCCTTTCCTCATCCATTCCGTACACTTCCAGCAGTTGTTCTTTTTGATGAAAACCGCCCAGCCGTTCGCGATATTTCAAAATCCGTTTCCCAAAACTCGGTCCGATGCCGCGCAGTTTTTCCAAATCCTCTAAGGTGGCGGAATTGATTTCGATGGAAACCGCAACCGAATTTTCCTCCTTATATATAGGCGTGGCAATTTTGGTTTCGATCTTCGCGAATGGAATCATCTTTTCCGCCACAGCGGAATCGAGATGGTAAATTTTATACAATTCTTCGGCGGTTTCAAACGGATGCACCTTGTTGCGATAATTCACGATCCGCTCGGCCTCCCATTTTCGCAGGCCCATCTTCTCCAGTTGGTTGGCCGAAATCTGATTCAAATCGAAATCCTGAAAACTAAAGCGGCGGGCTTTCTTTTTTGAAAAATCATTTTTAGAATAATTTTCCCGTCTATAATTTTTTGAAAATTTATCCTGAATAAAAACGAAAGGTTCCACCCTTTGGAAATCAGATTTATTTAATGAGTAAATTTTCGCCAAATCCTGCGGTTTCCGGAATCGTCCGCCCTTGTTTCGATAATTGAGAATGGAAGAAACGGCGCGCTTTGGAATTCCCAGTTTCAGCAAAACGGAATCGCTGGCCGTGTTGGGATCAAAGGCAAAAAGTTGGGGAGCGTTTTCCAGTTTCGCCAAAGAATCGCGGGCCTGCCAATCGGCCACGGCCTTTTCAAAATTTGAAAAATCAGCGGTTTTCTTTTCCGAAAAGAGCGTGGTAAAATTGAGGAGCGCCAGTAAAATCAGCGCAAGCACTACCATCAACAGCAGGCCGTTGCGCTGGCGGCGGTTGTAGGTCAGGATTTCTTTCGTGCCTTTCACGTCAGTTTTTAAAATCGGTTGAGATAGCTTTGCGGGGAGCAATTTAAAAGAAAAAGGAGAATTGCAAATCGATGATGCTTTGGCGGTATTTCAAAATTTTTGTAAAAAAAACCGCCATTTTTTAAGATACTTGCAAATTCATAGCGCTCCAAAAAATTTGATTTTCACGATGCGAAAAATTATCCTTAGTGCCGTTTTTTCCCTTGTCGGGTTTGCCCTTTCCGCCCAAGCCGCGCTGCAAATCGCGGAGCTGGAAAAGAGCAACCCCAGCTCGGAAATCAACAATGGCCAGGCCGTGGTGGAAGCCCGTGGCGGCCAGCCTCCCTACCAATATTTTTGGAGCAACCAAGGCACGGATACCAACGCCCGCCAGGCCGAGGGACTGACGGAAGGCGCGGGGTATTCCGTAACTGTGCGCGATGCCGCGGGGCAGGAAGTTTCGCAAGATTTTAAAATAGAAGCTGAATCCGTGGCTGAGAATTTCAACGGCACTTTCAAGCCCATCGTGGACGCGATGTTCAGCGTCATTTTTTGGGATCCTTTTTATGCGATGGGTCTGTACGACAACCGCGTGTACAACGACGTAGGTCAGCTCAGCAAGCACCCGAACGGCACGGTGCGCACCAACCGCATTCCCTTTATCGTCATCTGGCTCATTTTCGGCGCGCTGTTTTTCACGATACGGATGGGCGGCGTACAGTTTTGGGGCTGGCGGCATTCCATCAAATTGGTGCGCGGCCATTTTGACGAAAAAGACGCGCCGGGCGAGGTGACGCACTTTCAGGCCTTGGCCACGGCGGTGAGCGCCACGGTGGGATTGGGAAATATCGCGGGCGTGGCCGTGGCCATTTCGGTGGGCGGGCCGGGCGCTACTTTTTGGTTGGTCATCGCTGGTTTGCTGGGGATGGCGTCCAAATTCACCGAATGTACTTTGGGCGTGAAATACCGTGAAATAGGCGCGGACGGCGTGGTGGAAGGCGGCCCAATGCAATATCTCCGCAAGGGCTTGGCGCGGAAAAATATGAAAGGGCTGGGCGCGTTCTTGGCCATCCTTTTTGCGGTGCTCACCATTTTGGCCAGCTTCGGCGGCGGCAATATGTTCCAAGCCAACCAAGCCTATCAGCAACTTACCACGCAGTTTTCGTCGCTCGCTGGGCAAGGGCCGGTTTTCGGGGTCATCTTGGCGATTTTGGTGGGCACGGTCATTATCGGCGGTATCAAAAGCATCGCCCGCGTTACGGAAAAAATAGTTCCGTTTATGGCGGGACTTTACGTGCTGGCGGCATTGGTTATAATAGGTGTGAATATTGGCAAACTGGGTGAGGCTTTTGGGTTGATCAGAGACGGGGCATTTGCGCCAAAAGCCGCGCTGGGCGGTTTTATCGGCGTGTTGATTCAAGGTTTCCGGCGGGCGGCTTTTTCTAACGAGGCGGGCGTGGGTTCGGCGGCCATCGCCCACTCGGCAGCCAAGACGAAACACCCCGTCAGCGAAGGTTTCGTGGCGCTCTTGGAGCCGTTTATCGATACGGTGGTCGTTTGCACGCTCACCGCGCTGGTGTTGATTTTCACCGGCTTTTACAACGATGATGGGATGGGCGGCGCCACCCTCACTTCCGAGGCTTTCGGCAGCGTCATCAGTTGGTTCCCCTACGTTTTGGTGGTGGCCATTTTCCTGTTCGCTTTTTCTACGATGATCAGTTGGAGTTACTACGGCCTCCGCGCGTGGACGTTCCTTTTTGGCCGCAACAAAATCACCGAGCTGAGCTACAAACTTTTGTTTTTGGTCTTCATTGTCATCGGCTCTTCCGTCAGCTTGGGCGCGGTGTTGGACTTTTCGGATATGGCGATTTTGGCAATGGCCCTGCCGAATATCTTGGGGCTTTTGCTATTGAGCGGCGAGGTGCGCGCGGAACTGAAAAGTTATTGGGCGCGCTTTAAGAAAGGGAAGATTTTGGATGAGAAGGAGTAGGGAGAATGGTTTGGATGGGAGATCGTGTGGGGAATTCACCATTCGCTTATTCAACACTCTGATTCGGAAGATTATAATGGCCGACCAGCATTCCCCGATGGAGAAAACCCTCCCCCGTGAACATCAGTTCGCCATTGTTTCGCCGGTTCCAAGTTAGATGAAACTTGTTGCCATTTGCGTCATCCATTGGTCTAATCACCAAGGTTACCGCCATTATGTCTTCCTCATTAACTTCACGCCAAGTGGAAATATAGTTACCTTCAAATTCATTCACAATTCCGGCTCTCCGGTCAGCGCTCTCCGAAAAAATTCGGGGATTTAAATTGTTGGTAAATTCACCCACGACATTTCCCGATTGCATCAGTTCGTAGCAAAAACTTCCGATTAATTCATTCATTGTTACAAGATCTAAAATTAAAAAAAAGACCTGACAGATTTCAAAAAACCTGTCAAATCTTCTCTCCAAACTAACAGTTAAATAAGTTATTCTTGAGAAACGCGGCGCAAATGCCCGTGAACTGTCGCCTCCCATTCTTCTATCCTATCCGGCAAACTGACGCCTTCCAAAGTTTGTATCAGCGTGACTTCCAGTGCATTTTCCAATTTGGCGATGGTGGCCAATGTGAGATTTTCCTTCCCCTTTACAATTTTACTCACTTGTTGGGCCGACACGCTCATTCTTTGAGCCAAGTCTTGTTTGTTCCACCCCTTCGCCTCAAGAATATCCAGCACCTTCATTGCGATATTTTGCGATTTTTTTAACCAACTTCGGTTTTCACGCATCCATTTCGTTTTTTCCAACGCACCAGAAGGTTGGTCGCTAAGTACCTTTTGCAATTTTTTCTTCAAGTTTTTCTTTTCCATATTCGCAGGTGTTTCTACCATTCCAATTCGCCATAATCTTCAGGAAAGTAAAGCTCGGATTCGATTAAAAAATTCCGGATTCTTTCCAGCTTTTTGAGTTCTCTTAGCAAAGATTCGTCCTCCTTCATCTGCCTTACCAATTTGATACCGCCGTCGGTCAGTATAAAAAAATTTGGCGCAACCTTGACTGCATAAAGGCGAAGCCAACTTTTGCGCCTCTCCCCTTTCGCTTTGCTTTTTTGCAATTCCGTTTGGCGATAATTCTGATTATCAAGAGGTTGGAAGGCGGCACTTAAATATGAGCAGAGTTCATCTAAACCTTTATTTGCGAGGTGTTCAATATGGAAGAAAAGCGCACTGGATTCTTCCAACGTTTGCTCGATGGCATCATTTATTGAAGTACCTGCATAAAAGCCTGTTTGCAAAAAATGCCGTCGCACTTTGAAATATTGCCGCAAATATTCGACATCCGAAAAGCGCTCCAATAGATTTTCATATTCGTCCAGTGGGTTTAGCTCTGCATTCAGGCACACCGAAAACAAACCTACGGGAGGGTTAGCATCTGTGTCGGCAAATATAGATACAATTTTCAAATTCTAAACTTTTAGGTTTAGTAGTTTGGTTATTAGTTTTTTAAAATTGTGCTAATCATTGAATAATTGTAAAATTAAACCCCTAATTAAATTCATAAAACAAATTCCAAATTTTTCCAATAAAAAAAGACCTGACAGGTTTCAAAAACCCATCAGGTCTTCCTAATGCGACTAAATTACAACCAGTTACGATTGAATTACAACCGAATTACCTTCCTCACCTCACCACCTTCACCTTCACCGCGCTCAGTCCCTTCGGCCCCTTTTCCGTCTCAAATTCCACTTTGTTCCCTTCAGCAATTTCCTCCGTCACATTGTTGATGTGAACGAAAACACCCTCGGAAGACTCGGCATCTTTGATGAATCCGTAGCCCTTTTCGTGGTTGAAAAACGTGACCGTACCTTGGCGAACCGGGTCTTCCTCAAAACCCTCGCTGGACGGCACGCCCAACACAATATTCTTGGCTTTCACCTTTTTGGCCGGCTCGGGCGGGGTATCGTGAAACTGCCCAAACTCATCCACGTAAGTGATGTTATCGCTCATCCCCACGGGATTTTCCTTGCGCTCTTCGCGGCGTTTTGCCTTTTCTTCCGCCTTTTTGCGCTTCTTTTTTTCACGTTCTTTTTTGCCAAACGTCTCTTGTGACCTTCCCATAAATTGATGTCTCTTTTTTTTTAAATTCTTAGTTTACAAAAGTAAAGGCTCTTCCTTTCTTTCCGGCGCGCCCCGTGCGGCCAATGCGGTGGATGTAGCTGTCGATGCTGCCCGGCAGTTGGTAGTTGATGACGTGCGTGATGTCCGAAACATCCAGCCCGCGCGCCGCTACATCCGTGGCTACCAAAACATTAACTTTTCCGTCCTTGAATTTGTTCAACGCTTTCTGCCGGTAATTCTGCGTTTTATTGCCGTGGATTTCATCGGATTTTACGCCCGCTTTCATCAGTTTTTTGTTCACGCGGTTTACCCACCTCTTGGTCTCCGCAAACACCAAAACTTTCTCGAATTCTGGGTTTTGCACCATACTCAGCAAACGCCCGAATTTGTCCTCGCCTTCTTTCAGGCGGATGATTTCTTGTTCGATGTGGTCGCCCGTGGCCTCGCCGCTGCTCACTTTCACTTCCACCGGATTTTGCAAAAGTTTGTTGATGTAAGGTTGCTGCTGTTTATCCAAGGTGGCGGAAAAAAGCATCGTGTGCTTGCGGCTGGTCATCGCGTCGGTGATACGGTTTACGTCACGCGCAAATCCCATATCCAACATCCTGTCGAATTCATCCAAGACCAAAACTTGGAAATCTCGGAATTGCAGCGCGCGCCGTTGGTACAAATCCAAAAGACGGCCCGGGGTGCCCACCACCAGATGGCTTTTCCTACGCAGGTTTTGCAGGTCGCGGTTGATGTTCGTCCCGCCGATGAAACACGCGCTGTAAACGCCCAGCCCCTTGGAAAGGCTGCGGAATTCTTCTTCCACTTGCACCGCCAGTTCGCGGGTCGGCACCATCACCAAGGTTTGAAAATTGCGCTTGTTTTCCAATAATCTGTGGATGATAGGAATCAGAAACGCACCCGTTTTTCCAGTTCCGGTTTGGGCGATTCCCATAATATCGCGACCCTCCAAAAGCGCCTCCAAACTCCTGTCTTGAATTTCCGTGGGATGTTTATATCCCTTTTTGGCAATCGCTGATTTCAGTTGGGGGTGCAGCGGCATTTCATTGAAAGTGCGGCTCGCCTTGAATTCTTCTACTACAGGTTGCGACGCAGCTTTTTGGGTCAATAAATTAATATCCACCGAACTTTGCTTACGTCGGTTGCGCTGAGGCTGCGGCCCTCTTTTTTTGAAAGGCCGATTCTGATTGCGGTTTTTGTTCGAATTTCCGCTTCTTTTTTTAGTTTGTGTATTTGACATATTTTTTAAATTTTTTGGGTTGCTTTTTTATAGAGAAAAGCGGCTCTTTTTTAATAGAAATTTTGTTTGGTTTCTATGGTTTAAAATCTCTTTTTGGAGATTCTTTTTAAGTAAAATAGTTTTATAAAGATTTAGAAAGTGTGCACACGCGATAAAATCACGCGGCAGCGAGGGTTATCGGAACGCGCGACAGCGGGCGCATCGCGGTGATTGCTAACTGCCAATTGCAAACTGCTGACTGCAAACCGCTACCTCCCCAATTGATAAAGCATCCTGCCGTGGCTGGCAACGGCCATCGCAAAGGTGGGTTGGCTGTGATACGGGATGCCGAATTCGCGCGCCGTCCGCGCCACTATTTTTGACAAATCCCGATAATGGACGTGGCTGATATTTGCGAAAAGGTGGTGTTCTACTTGGTAATTCAAACCTCCCACAAACCACGAAAAAATGCGGCTCTTAGGGGCAAAGTTGGTCGTGGTCCGCAGTTGGTGCACTGCCCAGCTATTGTCCATCACGCCATCCTCGTTGGGCAGCGGATATTCGGTGGTGGGCATCACGTGGGCCGTTTGAAAAATCACCGTCAAGACGAAGCCTGACACCAAGTGCATCACCAAAAACCCAGCGATGACCAACCAGATATTGGAGGTCAAAATCATCGGCAACACCAGCATATAAGCGAAGTACATAATTTTACCAATGCTGATTTTGAAAAGCCGCGCCACAAATTCTTTGCGCGTCCTTATCAGCCCCATTTTCCGGTAACGGATGGCGCGCTTAAAATCGGTATAAGCCACTTTTATCAGCGTCATCATTCCATAAAGAAACCACGCATAAATGAATTGCAAACGGTGCACTTTCTTCTTTTCGTCGTGGGGCGAAAACCGCAGAAACGGCGGCCCAATAATGTCCTCGTCGCTTTCGTGGATGTTCGTATAAGTATGGTGCAGAACGTTGTGCTGCAAGCGCCAAATCGAAGCGTCGCCGCCCAGCAAATTCATCACCAAGCGTACGCTGTTGTTGATGAATTTGTTTTTGGAAAAAGAGCCGTGATTGGCGTCGTGCATAATGTTCACGCCGATTCCCGCGATGCCCAATCCCATCAGCATCCACAGCCCGATGAAAAGCCAAGGACTGGAAATGCCACCGAAAAGGAGCGTGAAAAAAGGAACGAAAAAGAGCGCGAGCATCACGCCCATCTTGAAAATCAACCGGCCGCCGCCGAATTTTGATTTGTTGCTGCTGGTGAAATAATCGTTCACCCGCTGGCGGAGCGTTTTGAAAAACTGGGCATCGGAATGCCGCGAAAATTGATGTGCTTTTATAACAAAGTGGTTTTGGGAATCCCTTCTGCCCGATGGCCGACAAGGGCGGGAGGCGTAGAAAATCGCGTTAAAAAAAATCTCTAAAAAGAGCATTCAGCTTGTCCGGAACTTAGCTGAATCTTGCGAAAAGAGGATATTGGAAGAGCCTCTTGCTAAGAAAGGGGCGGCAAAAGTAAGGTAAAAATTGGTAGGAAATTTTGGGCTGAATCTTTTAGCTCCTCAATGAAACCGCTCGGCCTATTGCACCGAATCAGTTAATTATAGGAACTCATCGCGACGCGCAACTATCCATCGAAAAACCGAAACCAATCCGCCACTTTCCCCCTGCCCCAGTATCCCCGTGTTTATATCTTCGCCCCAAAACTTCCCAATGGCGAAAATCCTGATTATAGAAGACGAAAAGGCCATCCGCAACGTGCTGCGAAACATACTCGCCGACGAAGACAAAACCTTTGAAATAGACGAGGCCGAAAACGGCAAACAAGCCTTGGACAAACTCGCCGAAACCGACTATGACTTAGCCCTTTGCGACATCAAAATGCCGGGGATGGACGGCATCGAAGTGCTTGAAAAAATCGTGAAAAACTATCCCGACACGGCCACGATTATGATTTCCGGCCACGGCGATTTGGACACCGCCGTGGACTTGATGAAAAAAGGCGCATACGATTACATTTCCAAGCCACCGGATTTGAACCGCTTGCTCAGCACCGTTCGCAACGCGCTGGACCGCACGGTATTAGTAAAAGAAAACAAGACGCTAAAAAAGAAAGTGGGCAAGAATTTTCAAATGATCGGCGAAAGCAAAGCGCTGGATTCCATCAAAGAAATGATCGAAAAGGTGGCGCCGACCGATGCCCGCGTTTTAATTACTGGACCAAACGGCACGGGAAAAGAGCTGGTGGCGCATTGGATCCATCAAAAAAGCGAGCGCAACAAAGCGCCGATGATCGAAGTAAATTGCGCGGCCATCCCATCGGAACTAATTGAAAGCGAGCTGTTTGGGCATAAAAAAGGCGCGTTTACTTCCGCCGTGAAAGACCGCAAGGGAAAATTTGAACTGGCCAACAAAGGCACTATTTTTTTGGATGAAATCGGCGATATGAGTTTGAGCGCCCAAGCCAAAGTTTTGCGCGCCTTGCAGGAGGGAAAAATCACGCCGGTGGGCGGCGACAAAGAGATAAAAGTGGATGTCCGTGTGCTGGCCGCCACCAACAAAAACCTCCAAAAAGAAATCGCCGATGGGGAATTTCGCGAAGATTTGTACCACCGCCTCAGCGTCATATTAATAAAAGTGCCCGCGCTGAACGACCGCAAGGAAGATATCCCGCTCTTGACGGAGTATTTCGCGAAAAAAATCGCGCAAGAACAAGGCACGGCGGTCAAAAAATTCTCGAAAGGCGCTTTGAAATCCTTGCAGGAAATTGACTGGACGGGCAATATCCGCGAACTGCGAAACGTGGTGGAGCGCCTGATAATACTGGGCGCGGCGGAGGTTAGCGAAGCCGACGTAAAAATGTTTGCCAGCAAATAGATACGGATTTTCAATTTTTTCACTCAAATCCCTTGTCTTTTAAAAGGTTTTTCTATTTTTATCGGGATTTTAAACCAATCAAAATGATAGTTCCCCACTTTCTTTTGGCGGACAATTCGGACAATCCCGAGGAATTTTACATCGTGCATACCCAGTACCCGCGTTTCGTTTGGAACGTGAACCACGACGAACTGGAATGGATGGATGAAATTCAGGGCGAGGAAGACGAATTGGTCACCGAAATCGCGAATCTCTTGGACTGCGCCAGCTCGTTTTACGAGCGCGAAATCAGCCGCCACGCAGCCGATGCCGAAATGGCCGAGCCCGTTTTGGCGTAGCTACTTTCGCGCGGCAATTTTCTTAAGAGTTTGCCGTGACGTATCGCGAACATTTCCGAAAAACTTGGACGCTGGCTTGGCCCGTGATGATTGGCCAGTTCGGCCACGTCTTGGTGGGCTTGGCCGACAGCATTATGCTGGGCCAACTTGGCACCATCCCGCTGGCGGCGGCGGCTTTCGCCAATTCCATTTTTGTGGTGCCCCTCGTTTTCGGCATCGGGATGTCGATGGGAATCACCCCGCCAATCGCCAACGCGGATGGCCAAGGCAAGCGCGAAAAAGTGGGCAGCTTTCTCCGCCACGGCCTCGCCATCAATGCTATTACTTCCGTTTTCATCCTCATCGCCGTTCTGATTTTTTCCAGATTCACCCATTTGATGGGACAGGAAAAAACGGTGGAAACCTTGGCCACCCCTTATCTTATCATTTTGGTTTTCAGCAACTTTCCGCTGATGTACTTTCTTACTTTGAAGCAATTCGCCGAAGGGTTGAGCGACACCCGCTTTGCGATGCTCGCCTCGCTGGGCGCTAATTTGCTCAATATTTTTTTCAATTATCTTTTGATTTATGGCCATTGGGGCTTCCCGATGTTGGGATTGAATGGCGCCGGCTATGCCACTTTGGCCGCCCGTTTCTTAATGGCTTTTGCAATGTATTTGTACATTTTTAGGCATCCCAAATTTCATATTTATTTGAAACAATTTTTGATCAAAAAATGGCAGAAAAGTACCTTTAAAAAAATACTGGACATTGGCTTGCCTTCGGGCGTTCAATATATTTTTGAAGTTTCTGCTTTTGCGGTGGCCGCCATCTTTGTGGGGCAAATCAGCGCGGAGGCCTTGGCCGCTCATCAGATCGCTATCAGTTTGGTATCGCTGAGTTATATGATGGCCACGGGTTTGGGCGCGGCGGCCACCGTCCGTGTCGGAAATCAATTGGGTGCCAGAAATTTCCAGACGATGCGCGAAGCTGGCCGCACTTGTCTCTTTATCACGCTTATTTTTATGGGAAAGTGCGGAGTGGTATTTTTCCTTGGCAAAGATTGGTTTCCCACTTTTTATACCAATGATATTGACGTGATGAAAACCGCTTCCCAACTTTTTTTCGTAGCCGTTTTCTTTCAGTTATTCGATGGCGCTCAGGTAGTTGCGCTCGGTGCTTTGCGCGGAATATCGGATACCCGCCTCCCCACTTTGCTCACTTTTGTCAGCTATTGGATTTTCGGTTTGTTGCCCGCCTATCTAATGGGAATCGTCTGGGAAATGGGGCCGCTCGGCGTTTGGTACGGCCTTGCGCTCGGCCTTATTTTCGCCGCCGTTTTGCTCTACGGCCGCTTTGAATATCGGTGCAAAAAAATCATCAATGGATAAAAAAAACTGGCTGCTTTTTATAGTTGGCATTTTGGCCTGTTGCCTTCTCGCGCCGATAAAATTCAGCGCCGGCCCCGTGCCGGTTTCGCTGCAAACTTTGGTGCTTTTCACTGTGGCCGCCATCGCGGGAAAGCGGCTGGGCGCGGCCATTGCGCTGGCTTATTTGATTCTCGGCGGATTGGGTCTGCCTGTCTTTGCGGGCTTCACGGCGGGCTGGGAAAAGTTGTTTGGAGATTCCGCCGTTACGGCCGGTTTTCTGTGGGGATTTGTGCCCGTTTGTTATTTTTTGGGATGGGCCATTCGCAAAACTGAACAAACCTTTTTCCATTACATTTTACAATTTTTCCGTGCGCATATTTTGCTCTTGATTTGCGGTTTTTTTGTCCTCTATTTTTTTCAATCGGATGTATCCAAATTATTCGAGGCCTTGATACGGCTTTTGCCCGGACTTTTGATAAAAAGTTTGGTGGGAGGATTATTGTCGTTTTGGATAATGAAAAATTTCATTCAAGAAAAGCGGTGACTTTTAGCAGCTAAAAGATTTACAATTTTGCAACACCTTCCAATATCACCTCGCACGCCATTTCCATTTCTTCTAATGATATATTTAGCGGGGGCGCCAGCCGCAGCGCGCTGTCGCAAAACAAGAACCAGTCGGTAATCACACTATTTTCGATGCAGTGCGCAATTACCTTTTCCACCTGCTGAAAATCTTCAAATTGCACCGCCAGCATCAGTCCCGTGCCGCGTGTTTCTTTTATTTTGGAATGTTGCAATCTTTCCTTGAAAAACGCCTCCTTTTCGGGAATTTTTTCGATAAGGTTTTCCTCTAAAATTACGTTCAAATTTGCCAAAGCCGCCGCGCAACTCACCGGGTGCCCGCCGAAAGTGCTAATGTGTCCGAGCAAAGGATTTTCTTTCAGATGATCCATCAATTTTTTGGAAGAAACAAACGCCCCGATTGGCATCCCCCCTCCCATTCCCTTCGCCAAGGTGATAATATCCGGAACCACCCCATATTTCTGAAAAGCAAACAAACTGCCCGTGCGCCCAAATCCCGTTTGCACTTCATCAAAAATTAAGAGCGCCCCCGTTTCGTCGCATCTTTCACGCAATTTTTTTAGATAATTTTTTTGGGGCGAAATGTAACCCGCTTCGCCCTGCACGGGTTCTACTAAAACAGCAGCCGTTTTTTCGGTTACAAATGTTAAATCATTTATGTCATTAAAATGAATGCTTTTTGTGTCTGGAATTAGCGGTCGGAAGTTTCGTTTAAACTCCTCATTTCCGATGACCGACAAAACGCCCTGCGTACTGCCGTGATAGGCATTTTTCATCGCGATAATTTCGCTTCTCCCCGACGCTCTCTTGGCCAGTTTCATCGCGCCTTCATTGGCCTCGCTCCCGCTATTCACAAAATAAACCGCCTCCAAACCACCCCCCAAAACCCCCGTCAATTTTTCGGCCAGCCGCACTTGTGGATTTTGCACATACTCGCCGTACACCATCAAATGCAGATACTTATCTACTTGGTTTTTAATCGCTTCCACCACCTTAGGATGCCGATGCCCAATATTGCTCACCGAAATCCCTGAAATCAAATCCAAGTGTTTTTTCCCTTCCGAATCGAACAAAAACGAACCTTCCGCCCGCTCGATTTCCAGCCCCATCGGGAAGTCGGTGGTCTGCGCCAAATGCGATTGAAAAAGTTGCCGTAAAGTCATTTTTATTGTCGATTTTAAATTTACGATTTACGATTAAAAAAAGAAGTTGAAATTACAACTGAATTATAATTGAGTTTCCTTTGAATTACTAATTACCAAATTACATCCTCATACCACAATTTTATAAAAAACAAAGGCATATAGAAAGAACCGCAAAAATCGGCTTAAAGCGACCAAGAGATAACGCGAAAGCGGATATTGAACCACCCCCGCCACCACGCTGACGGGTGAAAACGGCAGCGGCGTCATCGCCGAGATGAAAATGACCAAGCCACCGTATTTTTTGAATAGCGCAAATTGCTCGTAGAATTTGCCGTACACCCATTTATGGACGCGCGGCAACTTCTGCAGTTTGGTGCCATACCACCAACTTATGATGCCGCCCGCGTAGGAAACCGTGGACAAAAGCAACACGATCAAATAAGGCCGCGCAAAGGTTCTGGCCCATAAAATGAACATATCCGGCGGCAAAATTCCGGTGAAACATTCGCTTAAAAAGAGGGTGAAAACGATGAGCCAATTGGGGAGTCGCGAGAAAATCATCTCCTCCATTTGGTCTAAATCAATTACGTAAGTAGTTATCAACCAAACGGATAGACCAAAAATTGTAATGACGGCCAGCAGCCGCAACAGGTTTTTGCCGATGAATTTATAGCGGCCCGTGCGTTTAAAATAATTGTGGTAACGCCAGCTTCTTTCGCCCAAAGTAAATTTGCGCGGCAGCCGTTTTTTCTTTTTAGGAGATTCGGGTTCGATAAGAATTTTCTTAATATCGGCTTAACGCAAAAACCGACGAATTGCTCGTGGCAACTTGTCAATATGTAGTTTTGGCGGAAACATTTTTTGATGGCCGACAACTCCTCCAGCGGGATTTTCCGCATTTTTATTTTTGCGCTTTTTGCCTTGTTGCCACTCATTTATGTGGAATCGCTGGTGGATTTCACCCTTTTGCCGCGTCAGCTTTTTGTCTCGGCGATGGTTTTGGTCGGCGTGCTTTTATTGCTTTTCGCGAAATTCAAAACCGTCCCGCATTTTCCCTTGGCTTGGGCAGCCCTCGGCGGGCTGGTCTTGCTCAGCTTGGCATCGTCCTCACAGGCCATCAATGCGGTGGAGAGCTGGGCCACGGCCAGTCGTTACGGTCTGTCGTTCAGCTATTTAGGACTAATTTTATTGTTGTTTCAAACCGAAAAACTTTCCAAGGAAATACTGATAAAAGCCGCCATCGTCTTCGGTGGAATTACCGCCTTGGCCTCCCTCGTCAGTATTTTTCGGGCCATCGGCAGCGGCGATTTTGCCGATGATATTTACACCGTAAAAGCCACCTTCAGCCACAAAAACTTACTCTCGTCCGCCCTGATGTTGTCGCTGCCCTTTGCGGGGATGGGCGCCGTTTTGTTTAAAAAAGTTTGGCAAAAAACCTCGCTGGTTTTACTTTTTCTTATCGTCGCCGAAATTTTCGTTTTACGAACGCGCGGTGTGTGGCTGGGGGTTTTCGGCGCGTCGGCGATTTCATTTATCGTTTTCTTTTTATCCAAAAAGCGAAAGCAATTGGAAGTAAAATTCCCAGTAAAAACCGTAGGAATTTCCTTGGGATTGGCGGTCGTTTTATTGGTCGCGATGTTTTCGGTGGAGGGCATCCGCCAAAACATCGGCGACAGTTCCACCTTGCAAAACCGCCAATTGTACTGGAAAGCCAGCCTTCAAATGGCGCAGGAAAAACCGCTGCTCGGCGTGGGCGCCGGCAACTGGAAAATCCATTTTCCAAAATATGGCCTGTCCGGCTTGGACGATAGCGTGCGCCAAGGAATCACCCACATCCAGCGGCCTCACAATGATTTTTTGTGGATTTTGAGCGAGTCTGGAATTTTGGCTTTGCTCTGTTTTTTGGCCGTGTTTTTCTCCTCTTTTTTATCGCTTTCGCGAAAATTGAAAACGGCCCAAACAAAATCCGAATGGGCACTTTCCATTTTTACAATCTTCGGATTATGCGCTTACCTCATTTTTTCGCTCACCGACTTTCCCTTGGAACGGACGCCGCACAACGTTTTGATTTTCAGTTTGGTGGCACTCGCGGTTAGCCACGGCGGTGATAAAAAATCTTTGAAAATCGCCGCCAAACCGCTTTTGGTTCTGTTGGGGGGTTTCGCTCTTTTCTCTTTGATTGTTAGCTATTTCAGAATGCAAGGGGAGCAATTTTCAAAAGAAGTGCAAGAAGCAAACGCCGCGCGAAACGCCCAAAAAATCATCCCTGCCGCCGAGAGCGCGATGAACGCATTTTACAATATGGACCCCTTCGCCAATCCGCTTCCTTATTATAGCTCCCTTGGAAAATTGGTGCTGAAAAACCAAGCGGGCGCTTGGGAAGACGCGCAGTGGGCACTCGATTTACACCCCAATAATATTGTAGTTTTGGGACAGGCGGCTCAAGTGAAAATGGTGCAGAAAAAACCGGATGAAGCATTGCCGTTTTACGAAAAAGCGGTGAAAATTTCGCCCACTTTTGCCACTGGCCAACTGGGGATTGCCGAAATTTATTTGCAGAAAAAGGAGTTTGCCAAAGCACAATTTGCGTTGAACCAATTGCAGCCCGACATCCAAAACCAGCGGTATCTCAACCTGCTTTCTCGCACCCTGCCCAGCTTGGTAGCCACTAAAAATCAGCACGGTAGATACCAAAAAATGATTCGCACCATCGAAAAGCGCGACCCGAAAAACCCCCAGCAATTCGTGCAATTTTATCTGGAAGCGCGCAACATTCCGCTCAGATAGAAATCCCCAAGAAATTCAGGAAGCGCAGCCCCGCGATTTTCATACTTTTCAGATCGCCAAGGCTGTAATAATTATGGGCGCGCTGATGGCGGCCGCGTTTGTGCCAAAATCGGCCCGCCTCAAAAAATTTGCGCTTCTTGGCGCGCGCCAAGCTGAGTTCATCAAAATAATCTTGACCGTTCAAGTCTTCCAAAACGCGGAAAACGTTTTTTAAATGGATAGGCAAATGGGTGCTCATTCCGCCCGTTTCACGGTAGCGCGTTAAAGTTTCATCCAGCGGACGGAATTTCTTTTCCGCGTGTAAGAGCCTCACCCACAAGTGAATATCCTCGGCGCCGTGGTGCGCGCGGTTTTCCGAAAAGGGAAATTCTCGGCAAATTTCTTTTTTGATGATGGAGGCTGAGGGAATCAAGGGGCTGCCTTTTTTCAAAATTTCCTCCACCGAAGCTACTTGAAAAACATTGCGCTTTCTTTCTTTTTCCAAGCCAAAAACGGTGACCGAATGATAACAAACATCGGCCTCATTTTTAAGGATAAAATCAGCCATTTTTTTTAACTTTTGGCTGTCCCAAATGTCATCGGCATCTAATAAAGAAATCCATTCCTTTTTGGCTTTTTTGATGCCGGTATTGCGCGTTGCACCCAATCCTTTGTTTTTTTTCTTGGAGATGATTTTTACTTCCAAATCCGGATTGGCATCTCGCCACTCTTTGGCAATCGCCAAGCTTTTGTCCTGACTTACATCGTTCACCAAAATCACTTCAAAATTTTTATAACTTTGATTTTCAATGGACTGCAAAGTTTCGCCCAGCGTTTTTTCGGCGTTGAAAATCGGGACGATGATGGAAAACTCAATAATCAATACTCAAAATATTTATTGGGAAATAATTTTTTCCGCAAAGCTTTGGCGGGTTTCAAAAGTCCGGTTTTGAAAAGAATCTTGCGAAATGCCACAATCACAAAAGTGAGAAAAATATGCCACCAAAGTGCGTTTTTATAGTCTTTAAAATAAGTATATAACTTTCGGTTTTGTTGCCAAAATTTTTTGTTCCAGTTTTGATAGGGCAAACTGCCAATCCACCAGCTCGCTACTTCTTGCATTGCAGTTGTTGCATTTTTCTCACTTTTGGCCACATTTTTTTTGATAAAATCGTTGATACGGATGATTTCAAAATAGGCGGTGGCATCTTGCCGCGCCCGTTCCCGTTGTGTTTTTGGATGGACGCGGAAATAATTGAGATGCTCCGCGCAAAACGCCAAATCATTGTCAATCAATAATTTGGAATACAAAAACCAATCGCCGTTCAACTTCATATCGGTGGGTGCGCCGCCCGCTTTTTCAAAACTTTTCCTCCGAATCAGCGCGCCGCTTGCATTGGGAATCGGGTTGTGAAAGAGCAGCCAATCGCGGCAAGCCTCTTCGCCATTTTTGATAAAATCTTGATTCCAATCCTCTGATTTATAGATGAATCGCAGATTTTCCGAATAGCTGTTCAAGATTTCATTTTGCTCGTTTACCAAATAAGTTTGCGCATAAGCGATGGAAACTGCAGAATATTTATCTAAAATAGGAACGAGTTTTTCCAACAATTTATCATCACAAAAATCATCACTTTCCGCAAACCACAGATAATCGCCATTTGCCATCGCCGCACCTCGATTCCATTGATAAAAAGGACTGCCCGAATTTTTCTTGTTAAAGACAGTTTGAATTTCGGGGCGGCCATCTGCAAATTGCCGTAAAATTTCGTGGCTGCCATCCGTGGAACAATCATCTAAAAGAATGAGTTCCCAATCCTTAAAAGTTTGGTTTTGAATACTTTCGAGTCGCTTGGGTAGATATTCCGCGTGATTGTAATTGGGCAAAATGATGGAAACCTTGGGCATTCTTAGCTCGGGGTTTCAGATTTGGAGATCACATATTTTTCAAAAAGCGGCAAAGTGTTTTTATTCGAAAAATCGCTCAACTTTAGGATTTCCGGTTTATCCAATTCCACAATTTTATGATATGAAATTTCCAAATAATTCAAACCCGAAACTTTGGAATAACTACGCGCCGTTTTTACATATTTTTTAATTAATTTTTGGCAAAAATCTTCATCGACCAAACGTTCATCAAACACCTCCCCTTTTTTCAAATTTCGGCTCTGCAAACTTTTCAACACTTCTTTTTCATCACGGAAAACGTGCAAAACTTTTGCGTCGGGAAACAGGCTGAGCCACATCGGCAAGGTGAACGTATTGCGCGGATCTTTCCATCCCCAATCGCGCGGAAACCGTTGATAGAGAATTTGTTGCGCCTTAGTGTTCAACCGAAAATGCTCGCAGAACAGTTCTTCTTTCGGGAAGGTTTTCCAATGGATTTTTTCAGGAATTACTGGTTTGAGCCAACTGCCCCCGGCCGCCCATAGCGTTTGCTGGTTGAGGCTCAAAAAGTGCATCGCCTCATAATTATGGTCTTTCACCACGCCCATAAAAATCCCCGCCTTTTCCAATACCTTCGCCACCAGCGAGGTGCCGCTGCGGTGCATTCCGATGATGATGAGTGGGGATTTCAAAGGGAAAATTTCCTCGTGAAATTACTGCAAAAGAAATTTTGCAAAATGACCCTGCTCCGATTGTAGAAAATAAAGTCCTTTCCGTAAATCAGAAAGATTGAACTCGGTTTGGCCTTGGTGAATATTAATTTCTTTAACCGTTTTACCCTGATTGTCCAAAACTTTTGCATTAAAATTACCGTCCTCAAAATTCTCTACCGTCAACCAGCCAGTCGTGCTAGGATTGGGAAAGATTTTCAAACCTTTCAGGATTTCTACACCATCCAAAGCCATTGATTTTTGGTTGCAAAATTCCCCATAATAAATCGTATTGTTGGCCACGCTTCTATAACCAAACGGGAGGCAATCCGCCATTGAACCCGCGATGGAGGGGGTAAGTTGGTTTCCTGCAGTATCATTATTTAGCCAAAAATGTTTTATCGGCCCAGTCAAATCCACCGCTTGCAAAGCACCTAAAATATCTTGCCCGCTAAGGTTTCCGTTGCTGTCGCAATCGGTATGATCCCAAACGACGGCAACAAAATCTTTCCCGTATGCCACGCCCACATTATTGTTTAAACAACTGTCCAAATTCCCAGCGGTATAATTTTGCGCCACTATCGATGAACCGCCGCCTTTTCCCGAAAGAGTCAAAATTTGAGAATTGTCGGCTGCCAAATCTTTGACAGGAACGGCTACCGTCCATAAATCACGGTAATCAAATCCCATAATAGTAGGATTGGAATTGCCCCAAGAATCAATGTCAGACCAACCGACTTTTATGGTGCTATCCGCCCCTTGAACCAGTCGTTCATTATGAACCAATGAATCTAAATTATTGTCGGTCAAGTTGTTAATGTCAGGAACACTGAAGTGCCACAATTCTGTAAGGCCGGCCGCTGTTTGAGACGTGTAGGTAAAATGAACAAGCGTGCCCTGCGTAATGTGGTGATAAATGTTTACGCCGGCCGGCCCACGCGTTTTGTTGTTGGACAGTCCCGCATTATCGCTAACCCGAAACGCGCCAAAACCATTGTCATTGGCAACACTTTTCCAATTGCCTTGAATATCCCCCGATATTGCAAAGGCCTCATTCGTCGGCGAGGTGGCATAGGACATATAGGCGGCGACCACATCGCCCGTTTCTTCGTGAAAATCCACGCGGGGTGTGCCATAAATGTAATTGGGCACGGCGGTGGAAAGCGTGGCAGTTGCCAAATGGGAATAAGTCGAGCCGTTCCACCCAAAAGTTTGCCAGTCAATTCTTGTCAAGGTTTGATAGACCACCAAAACCGTATCTCCGCCGCCACCCACCACAATGTCCGCGTTGGCTAAACCATTGTTGGACAGAATGGCCACTATTCCGGTATCCCGAATTCCCGCAATGTCACGGACATAAAAAAATCCCGCATCTTGTGTTCCGTTCCAAACAACTGCATCTACTTGAATTATTTGATTGGGGGTAGTGTCGTCGAAAAATTGAAACGTTTTGGTTTTATTATAAGAATCGGGAGCGGTACTTATCGCGGTAGTATTTAGCGCGGTGTCGGCGGGAGTATTCAGAGTCTGACCGCTTGCGCCCAAACTTATCGCCAAAATGGTGGCGAAAAAAAGATATTTCATTTCCATAAAATTTTTAGGATGACAAATATACATTTGACAGATATTTTTTTTAAGAAAAATGGCAACAGAAAAAATGATATTTTTTCATCTTCCAAAAACGGCGGGTACTTCTTTGCGCAAAGTTTTGGAGGCTAATTTTAACGAAGATGAACTGGCTTTTTGTTACAAATTTCAAGGGGGGAAAGATGAAGTGGAATCTAAGTTGAGAAATGCGCTGCGGCAGGAAACCCCTTTGATCTATGGGCACATTGATTTCCGGCAGTTAAGTGCAGCGGGCGATTGGAGCGGTTATAAATTGGCTACTCTTCTTAGGCATCCTGTGTCGCGCATCGTTTCACACTATATTTTTTTATTGAATTCGCAAAATGAAATGCGCCGAAGAGAAGTGGAGGAAATGGGAGGTTTTGAGGTTTTTTTAGATTCCTATTATGGCAAGAATTGGTTTTGCCAAATTTTAGCTGGGAAAAAGAAAATTTCCAAGACTGTTTCTGATTCCACTTTAATTATAGAAGAGGCCAAACAAAATCTATCAAAATTTTCTTGGATAGGGATTACAGAATTTTACGAAGATTCCATTATTTCTCTTAAGGAAGCTTTGAAATTGGAGAGTATTTGGAAAAGGCAAGAAAATGTTTCTCTAAATAGTGAATTAAAGCTAAATTTAATTAAAGAGTTTGAACCTGAAATTTTAAAAAATAATCAAGGCGATTTGGAACTCTACGAAATGGGGAAAATTAGCTTCCAAAAGCAAATAGAAAATATTTCCAACCTAAAAATGAAAAGGCTCAAATTACAAGCCCTCAGCTTTATGAAATGACCATTCTTGATTCATTAAAACGCCTGACCGCTTGCGGGTTTTTAGAGCACCTTTAGTTTGGAAATCACCTTCTTCCACCGAAAAATTCAAAGCCTTTTCTACTTTGTCAATTTTCCGCTTATTTATAAAAAGATTGGTGGTTAGGTAATAATCGCCTGAGAGCAATGGCAATTCTTGAAACCTGCATTCAATCTTGCCTGAAGAAGGTAAAACCTTAAATGCAGTATCAAACCATTCATTGCTTAAAGTAGATAAAAACTCTCCATTTTGCTTAAAAATGTTAATTCTGAAATTCAGATTTTCTATGGGTTTTTCCACTATAGAATGATAACTTAGAACCAATTTTGCTGGTTTTCCGCTAATCAAAATTTCATTGTTAGTTTTCCACAGAATTTTACTTACGATTACTTCTCCACTACCAACTCTGTCTTTCCTTTTTTCTATGGGAACTTCATCCGCTTTTTTATCCAAGTTCTTTAAATAGGAAGAAGTGACGCTTTCCGCCTCACTATCCTCAACAATCTCACCGCTTCTCAGCCAAATCACCCGTTCACAAAGTTGCCGCACCGCGCTCAAGTTATGACTCACGAAAAGCACCGTCCGCCCGTCGGCCTCGCTGGTTTCGTCCATTTTTTGCAGGCATTTTTGTTGGAATTCTGCGTCGCCCACCGCCAGCACTTCGTCAATCAAAAGAACTTCCGCCGTCAAATGCGCGGCCACCGAAAAAGCTAATCGTACGTACATCCCGCTGCTGTAGTGCTTTACGGGCGTGTCGAGAAATTTTTCCACGCCCGAAAAATCCACGATTTCATCAAAGCGCGACTTGATTTCGCGGCGGGTCATACCCAAAATCGAACCGTTCAAAAAGATATTTTCGCGCCCGCTCAACTCGGGGTGGAATCCGGTACCCACTTCCAAAAGCGAGGCCAGCCGCCCGTGAACCAGCGCTTGGCCGGAGGTGGGAAAAGTGATCCGCGAAAGAATTTTCAGCAGTGTGGATTTGCCCGCGCCGTTCGCGCCGATGATTCCTAAAACTTGTCCGCGAGGAACATCAAAATTGAGATTTTGCAATGCTGAAAAATCAACTTTTTTATCCTTTTCGCGAATGCGATAGATTTTGGACAAATTTTGGATTTCAATGGCTGTCTTTTTCATAACAAATCGGCCATTTTTTTCTCAGTCTTTGTGAATACTAAAATTCCTATAAATAGTATAAAAAATCCCATTGCAACGGAAACCGCAAAAAGCGGATTCAAATCCAAACCAAAAAGCCAGTGCCGCCACAATTCCAAAATACCCATCATTGGATTGACATAGGCCAGCCATTCCCAATTTTGAGGGATTACTTTTTGCAAAAGCGAGGCGGGATAAGCCACAGGCGTCAGGAAAAAAAGCAGTTGCACCAAGAAGGGCAATATCTGTTGCAAGTCCCGAAAGCGAATGGATAGAGCACTAATAATCAATCCAATACCCATCGAAACTGTTGCGGTGAGCAACAGAATTACAACCCCTAAAATCAGTTTTGCGCTAAGCACATCATAGAAAATTAGAAGTGCGGCGAGAAGTACTATGCCAAAAATCCAATCGACCAGACCGACCAAACTTTTGCTGAACGGGACGCTCAATCGCGGGAAGTAGATTTTTTTTATCATCGCTTGCGCCGCAATCAGCGAGCTGGACGACTGCGTAACCACGAAATTGAAGTAGTTCCAAAAAATCAATCCGCTGAGCGCAAATGGCAAGTAAGGAATGCCATCGGTCTGAATATCAGCGATTTTAGAAAACAGAACAAAAATCACCGCCAATCCCAAAAGCGGTTGCAAAACGCCCCATAAATAGCCGAGGTAAGTTTGAACGTAGCGCACTTTAAAATCGCGAACGGTGAAGGCGCGCAGCAAACCCGCGTTGCGTACCGTTTCCGCCAGCGATTGGAAAATGCCGTGGCCCTTGGATGTGATTTTTATAGTTTTGAACTCACTCAAAATCAATGTGATAATGCTCTTTTAGAAGGCGGTTTGATTCCGCAAAATATCTCTTTAAATAAGTGCGGTCTTCTTGGGAAGTCTCGAAATTATGGTCGCTCGAATTGAAATGAAATTCTTGCAAAGTTCCGTGGTAAGCTGCAACGTCCAAAAAGTGATATACCTTCTGAATTTCTTGCCACGGATCTCTAATAAAATCATTAAAATTTAAAACCAAAATTTGTTCCTTTGGAAAGCACTTTTGCCAATTTTTAATTTGTTCAAAATATTGACCTCTCTTTTTATAGGAATAATGTTGAAAAGAGCTGTTTTTATTATCAAAATCTGATACGCTTTTCAACCGTTTTTCTTCATTACGAATAGCATCGGAGAAAAACAATGTTTCGCGCTCACTTTCCACGTTCATTTTATAATGTGAAATAGCCCGCTCCACGGGATTTCGCAAAATGGCAATGAGCTTCATTTTTGGATTGTAATAGCGCACCCGCTTTGGAACATCAGGATGAAAAATGTAGAAAGGAGAAGCCTCCCCCGTAATTTTTCCCTTAGCAAAATCAAAATGTCGATGATACCATTTTTTGGACTTATCACTTTGAAAATCAAAGTAATGAACCTCTTTTTGCCGCGCGGGATTGACCATTAAATTTTCGCATATATATTTATATAAAGAACTGGTGCCGCATTTCTGCGCGCCGATGATCAAAAAATCCACTTTTCGCTGCCCAAACATTCCGCCGAAAGTAGCGAACCTCACGAAATGCGCCCCCATTTCAAGCGGTCTTTTGCGCGCCGCTGAAAAGCCGCCCAAACCGCTTGGTGTTTCGACAGCGCCAAGGTCGGGTCTTCTTTCAGCATCGTCTCCACCGCTTTTCGGGCCTGTTGCAAAATCTCCGTATCTTGCATAATATCAGCGATTTGCAGGTTCAAATCCCCACTTTGGCGCGTCCCCATCATATCGCCGGGGCCGCGCAGTTTCATATCCGTTTCGGCGATTTGGAAGCCATCGTTCGTCCGCACCATCGTGGAAATCCGAGTTTTGGCATTTTCGCTCAACTGGTTTTTCGTCATCAAAATGCAGTAGCTCTTTTCCGCGCCGCGCCCCACGCGCCCGCGCAGTTGGTGCAGTTGGCTTAGGCCAAACCGCTCGGCATTTTCGATGACCATCACCGAGGCGTTCGGTACGTTCACGCCCACTTCGATGACGGTGGTCGCCACCAAAATGTGGGTTTCACCTTTCGCAAAGCGCTGCATTTCCCAGTCTTTGTCCTCCGGTTTCATCCGCCCGTGCACGATGCCGATTTGGAAATCCGGCTTGGGAAACGCCCGCTCGATGCTTTCGTAGCCGTCCATCAAATCCTTCAAATCCAGTTTTTCCGACTCCTCAATAAGCGGGTACACGATATAAATCTGTCGGCCTTTTTTTATTTCATCTTTCAGAAAACCAAACACTTGCAGGCGGTGCGCATCGTAGCGGTGCACGGTTTTTATCGGTTTGCGGCCCGGCGGCAGTTCGTCGATCACGGAAATGTCGAGGTGGCCGTAGGCCGTCATCGCCAGCGTGCGCGGGATGGGCGTGGCGGTCATCACCAAAACGTGGGGCGGCAGCCTGTTTTTTTTCCAAAGCGCCGCCCGCTGCGCCACGCCGAAGCGGTGTTGTTCATCGACAACAGCGAGGCCGAGATTTTTGAATTTCACTTTTTCCTCGATCAGCGCGTGCGTACCTATTAATATATGAAGTTTTCCGTTTTGCAATTTTTCGTGAATCAATCGTCGTTCGGGCGATTTTACCGAACCGGTCAGCAAATTCACTTCGATGGGCAAGTCTTTGGTCAATTCAGAAATGCCGTTAAAATGTTGGTTGGCAAGGATTTCCGTGGGCGCCATCAGGCAAGTTTGGAAACCGTTGTCAATCGCCAAGAGCATCGCCATCAGCGCCACGATAGTTTTTCCGCTGCCCACGTCGCCCTGCACCAAGCGGTTTAAGTGATGCCCGTTTTTCATATCAAAACGGACTTCTTTTAATACTCGTTTTTGCGCATTTGTCAGTTCAAATGGGAGAATATTTTGATAAAAATTCGTAAAATTTTCTCCTACGCTTTTTAATACAAAACCCTTGTAATTTTTCTTATGCAATGCTTTTTGCCGAAAGGCTTCCATTTGCATAAAGAAAAATTCATCAAATTTTAAACGATGGCGCGCCTTTTCCAAGCGCTCCATATTCTTAGGAAAATGCACTTCAAAATAGGATTTTTCCAAAGGCCCGAGCTGGTGTTTTTTCTGAAAATCAGCCGGATAAAATTCGGGGATTTGGTTTTCCAGTTTGGGCAGTAAAACCTTGGTCAGTTTGGCAATGCCGCGACTGTTCAAACCGCTTTTGGTCAGTTTTTCGGTAGAGGGATAAATCGGTTGCAAACCTTTCAACGGGCTTTTTTTGAAATCTTCCAACAATTCCAAATCGGGATGGGGAAAACTGAACTGATTATTGAAAATTTTTGGCTTCCCGTAAAGCACATATTTATAATTGGTTTTCAATACACTTTTAAGTGCTTTTACGCCGCGAAACCAAACCAAATTTATGCTTCCGGTTTCATCTCTAAAAGTTCCGTTTAACCGACTCATTCCTTTCTTGGTGGGAACTTCCTCCAAATGCACAATTTTTCCAACAATCTGAACTTCAGTTTCCGCCGACCGGATTTCCTTGATTTTGTAAAAGCGGCTTCTATCCACATATCGAAATGGGAAAAGATGCAACAAATCCTCGAAGGTTTTGATTTTCAGTTCGTTGCCCAGCAATCGGGCGCGGTTGGGCCCTACGCCTTTTAGAAATTCGATGGGAGTTTGAAGGACGTTGCTCATCTTTGGCAAAGGTCGAATATCGAAATTTGCGCGTTTACTTTTGGGTATGAAAAAATTTGTGGCGGTTTTTCTTTTGCTAAGTTTTTGGGGTTCAGCGCAATCGGTTGATTTTACGCACCTTTCCCTTTCCATCGCACCCGACACCAATATCGAAGAAGTTTCCGGCTCGGTTTCACTGAAATATTTTTCCAAAAATCCCGTCGATTCCATTTGGCTGGACGGTATCCGGATGAATTACCAAAAAGTGGAATGGAACGGCGGCGATATTGATTATGATTTTAATGAAAAAGGGATTTGGCTGCGGCCGGATATTTCTCAAAATCAGGACACTAACCAAATTTTTATGGCCTACCGTTGCAAGCCGCGCAAAGGCATTTATTTCATTGGTTGGGATGATGAAACGGGACTCTCCAAACGGCAAATTTGGACGCAAGGCCAAGGCATTGACCACCGCCATTGGATACCGCACAAAGATGACCAAACGGATAAAATGATTATTAATATTTCAGTAATTTTTGATAAAAATTATCAAGTAATTTCTAATGGTGAGTTATATAATAAAAAGATGATTGATTCTACGCAAATTTGGTGGTCGTATTCAATGCAAAAACCAATGTCAAGTTATTTGATAGCAATTGCCATTGGAAAATATGATTCCATTCAGACTTCATCAAAAAGTGAAATTTCTTTGACCCAATATTTTTATCCCAAAAGAGCTAATGATTACGAAATTTATTATGCTAAAAATGAAGAGATTTTTAATTATTTAGAAGGGGAAATTGGTGTACTTTTTCCTTGGCAAAATTACAAGCAAGTTCCCGTGCAAGATTTCCGCCACGGCGCGATGGAAAATACCACCGCCACCATCTTTGGCGATTTCTTTTTGGTGGATTCCATTGCGATGAATGATGTCAATTATACTTATGTGAATGCCCACGAATTGGCACACCAATGGTTTGGCAATTTGGTAACGGCCGCGAACAGCGACCACCATTGGCTGCACGAGGGCTTTGCCACTTATTATCAATGGCTTAGCGAGCGGAATTTGTACGGCCAAGATTACTTTGATTGGGAGCGGAAAAAGGCGGCGGATTTGGTTTTTGCGGCTTCGCGACAAGACTCGATTCCGTTGGGAAATGGGAAGGCTGGTTCGGCGCGTTTTTACCAAAAAGGCGCTTGGGTTTTGTATATGCTGCAAAATCAAATCGGCGAAGAAAATTTCCGAAAATCGATTAATAAATATTTGAATAAAAATGCCTTTGGAGTTGTGACAACAGATGTATTGCAAAATATCATTGATGAAATTACTACTAAAAATCACGATTTATTCTTTGAAAGTTGGATTGAAAAATCAGGAGAACCGTTAATTTTTATAACAGAAAAAGCACAAAAGAAGAATAAAATTTCATTTGATATTGTACTTAGAAATAACAATGGCGAAACTCCGCTGGTACATTCGGAAATGGCCTTTTTATATGAGGATGGAACTTCGCAAATGGAAAAATTGGAAATGAAAGGAGCGGGGCAGTACGTTGATTTCCAATTAGATAAAAATAGAAAATTAGAAGCTTGGTATTTCAATCCGGAAATGAAAACGCTCCTGCAAAAAAAAGAAACAAAACCCGCGAAAATGTGGGTGGCGCAATTAAAAAAATCGCCGCATTTTTTAGACAGGTTGGATGCTGTGGTTAATCTCGCGCGAGTGCCTTTTTCGGTAAAATCAGCCGCTTTAGAAAATGCTTTTAAAAATGAAAACGAACACTTTTCGGTGCGTGTGGCCGCGCTCGCCCAATTGCTGGAAAATGATGCGGAAAAGTATGAACCGCTTCTTTTGAAATCCTTACAAAGTCCTGATATTCAATTGCAAAAAGAAGCAATTTCATTGATTTACGACCGCACGGACACAATTGCAAAAGTGCTGGCCAATCTCCGAAAAGGGCGCAGTTATGATTTGCGCCAAAACGCGATTCACAAAAGCATCGATGCGCAAAATCCCGAAAACAACCGCTGGCTTTACGATGAAATTTATGATGAGCAACCCGGCATCCCCGGCCATAAGGTGAAAATCACGGCGCTCACTTATAGGGTACTGCTTTTTGGCGATGGAAAGGCGTTTGACGAATTGGTTTTCTTTACCTCCTCCGGCTTTGATTTTTTGACACGAATCAATGCACTGAACGCGGTGGGAAGCTTGCGCGAAGTAAGTAATGATTTGATAACCAATACATTCGAAGCTTTTTTTGACTCCAACTGGAAGCTGCGCGGCCAAGCTCGAAACCTTCTGAAAAAATGGTACGAAAACCAAGGGTACCGTAAAAGCATTGACAATTTTATACAAAACCACCGCGCCGATTGGGATGAATTTCAGGAAAAATCCGTCGCGCGTACCTTTGGGCGAAACCTCGATTGATGCCGGAACGCTTTGCCCGCTTCTACCAGTTTCTCCTCGTGCTCGGCGATTTGCTGTTGCTCAACGGCTGTTTTTTTCTCGCTGGATTTTTGAGGTTTAGTGAATTACGATTGCAAGAAACCGCATTCTACGATTATTACGTTCAGCTTTTTGTATTCTTCAATTTACTGTGGCTGTTCCTTTCGCTATTGCTGCGCACCTACGAATTACGGGGTACTTTAGAACCGCGCAAATCTACCAGCCGCGTGGCCAACGCTTTTTTCATACATCTTTTTACCTTTTTATTATTGCTTTTTTTATTGAAAAAAGCGGAATATTCTCGTCTGTTTTTAGTCCTTTTTTATATAAGTTTTTTTATTACACTTCTACCGTGGCGATTTTTCTTTTTGCGATGGTTGAAAGCTTTGCGCAAAAAAGGGGTAGGCGTTCGAAACGTGGTTTTGTTGGGAGAAGGTGCGAGCCTTGCTAAATTTTATGAAAACGTGCAAGAGCATTCGGAATTGGGATTACGAATCATAGGTCATTTTTCTGAAAATCAAGTGGATGCGATTCCCCATTCGGGAAACGAAAGGGATTTTCAAAATTTCTCCACCTATCAGAAAGTGGATGAAATTTATTGCGCCTATCCTGCCGGCGACGAACGCCTGGTAAAATGGTTTCGCTTTGCCGACGAAAATTTGCTGCGTTTCCGCATCTTACCGGATTGGGGGTTGGAAAACACGACCAACCTCCAAATTGACTTCCAAAATAATGTACCCTTTTTGTTACCTCGCACCGAGCCGCTGGAACGCCTCCACAATCGCCTCTTAAAAAGGGCGGGTGATGTTTTTATTTCGGTCATTGTAATGGTAGCGGTACTTCCGTGGCTTTTTCCGCTTATAATAATTGGATTGAAAGCCTCCGGAAAGGGCCCGATTTTCTTCCGCCAAAAGCGGAGCGGACTGCGTGACGAAGTTTTTACCATATATAAATTCCGGACAATGGTGGAAAATGCAGCGGCGAATCGAGATCAAGCCATCAAAAATGACTATCGAATTACACCGTTTGGGAAATTCTTGCGCCGCCACAGTTTGGACGAATTGCCTCAAATATTTAATGTCCTGAAAGGTGAAATGTCTTTGGTGGGGCCGCGCCCCCATATGTTGATCCATACGGGTGAATACCGGAAATTGGTGGATTCGTTTATGGTGCGTCATTTCGCAAAGCCGGGCCTCACAGGCTTGGCGCAGATTAAAGGATTTCGCGGCGAGATTTCAGAAACCGAGGATATTGTCAACCGTGTGCGCGCGGATGTCTATTATATAGAGAACTGGTCGGTGTTGCTGGATTTGAAAATTCTATTTAAAACAGGACTTTCTCTCCTCATAGGATTTAAAAATTAGTAACAAATTTGTTAGTAACAAGTTTGTTAGTTACATTTGTGTTACTAACAAGATAGTTATGGCTTTAGAATCTCCATTTGAATTTGGTACTCAGGTAAAAGGTGCCCAGTTTACCAACCGTGAAAAGGAAACGGCCTATTTGTCCCGCAACTTTTTATATGGCATCAACACCACCTTGATAGCCCCGCGCCGCTGGGGAAAGTCCTCTTTGGTATCGAAGGCGGCCGAGGAGGCTAAAAAGCAGAGTAAGTCACTGATTTTCTGTTTTGTAGATCTTTATAATATCCGCACGGAGCAGGGTTTTTATCAGCGAATGGCGGAAGAAGTTTTGACCCAGACATCTTCAAAACTGGGAGATATGAAACGGGTGATGGGCAAGTTTTTGGGACACTTGACACCTAAATTGAGTATGAGCATTGACCCCAACAGCGATATAAGCGTAGGCTTCGATTGGGACGAAGTAAAACGCTCCCCCGATGAGATTTTGGACTTGGCCGAAAAGATTGCCATTGAGAAAAAGATAAAAATTGTCATCTGTGTTGATGAATTTCAAAATCTCACAATGTATGGTGATGGATTGGCCTTACAAAAAAAATTGCGTTCGCATTGGCAGAAACATCACAATGTGTCGTATTGCCTTTACGGCAGTCGGCGCCATTTGATGACGGAATTTTTCTCGCACAGTTCTATGCCATTTTACAAATTCGGAGAAATTTATTTCTTGCAGCGCATCAAAAATGAAGAGTGGGTGAAGTTTCTTCAGCGGCGGTTTCGGCAGTCGGGAAAAAAACTGAATAAACCTGAGGCGCAATATTTGGCGGGATTGGTTAAAGACCATTCTTATTATGTGCAACAACTGGCACAGCAAAGTTGGTTTCGCACGGAAAGCTACTGCACTAAAGAGATCATAAAGGAAGCATTGGACGGTTTAGTGGAACAATTGAGCTTGGTTTTTCAACAAATAGCGGACGACTTAACCGTCAACCAGCTCAATTATCTGCGAGCCATAATAGATGGAGAAAAGAAACTGTCTTCCAAAAAAGTGATTAAAAAATATGACCTCGGTTCTTCCGCAAATGTCACACGATTGAAGGATGCGCTCATAACGAAGGAGGCGATACACAAAGATGAAAATGAGGTGGAGATTTTAGACCCAGCCTTTGAATATTGGTTAAAATCAACTTATTTTAGAAAATAAAAAGATAGGTAACAAAGTTGTTAGTAACAACTTTGTTACTAACAATCTTGTTACTTTATTAAAGATTGTTCCATTACCACTTCATATTGCTCCGTAACTAAATCCCAGTCGTACTGGGTTTTTATTTTGGCCAAGTTTTTCTCAATGATTTCTTTTTGAGGGGTGTTTCGCTCCAAAAGTTCGGCGGCGCGCGCCACGTCTTTTTCATCTTTAAAAAAATGGCTGCCTTCGCTTAATACTTCTTGATTAAACGGATTGTTATGCGCGCAAATCATTGACTGGCAAGCCATTGCTTCAAGCAAAGAGGGATTGGTACCGCCGGATGAATGTCCGTGAAAATAGATGTGTGAGAAAAAGCGCAGGTTATTCAGATTTTCTTTGTTGAAGATGGGTTTTATAAACCGTAACCGACTGTCCTTAAAGGTGTTCTTGAGTTTTTCACCGTAGGAAGTTTGGTGATTTCCTACTATCAAAACGGTTTTTTCCGATGCGCTATTTAAAAGGCCGGCCAGCATCATTTCTAAATTGTTTTCAGGTTCCAACCGCGCGACAATCAGATTGTAATTCCGCGCTTCCACCCCATACTTTTCCAAAATACCGGAGTTGGGTTTTTTAAAAATTTCTGCGCCATAAGGGATAAAAATCACTTGGGTCTGGTATTTTTCATATAAATAACGCCGCATTTCCTTGGCATCGGCAATCATCACGTTGCTGCCGTTGGCCGCCCATTTTTCCGCGCGCTTCAAAAAGCTGCGGACGCGCTTGGAATACTTGCTGCGCCGCCATTCTAGCCCGTCCATATTGGTGATGATGGCTGGCGTTTTCGGCAGCAACCGCTGCCAAATACTGCTGCTGGTGTAGCCGAGCATCAGCAAAATATCAAAGTCCCGCCAGCGCGCATCGAGGATACAGTTCAAATCATAAACAAACTGGCCAGCGGTTCCAATGCGGTGTTCGGGGTCGTATTTGTGGATGATTTCCACGCCCTCAAAATCTTTTTCTTGATAAGGATGTCGGTGTGAACTGTACACTAAAACCTGATGCCCGCGCGCCACCAACCGAGTGCCGATTTGCTGGGCGCATTCCTCAAAACCGCCGTAGCGATTGGGGATGCCGCGCGTGCCGAGGATACCGATTTTCATTTCGTTGAGAGAAGTTCGCGGTAAATATCCAAAATTTCGCGCGCCGCTTTTTCCCAACTGAAATTTTCTTCTACCCAAGCGCGGTGGTTTTCGTCCGATTGCATCGCTTTTTGAATAGCGGTTTTGATGGAATCGGGGTCGCTTGGTTCGCAATAAAAAACGTGGTCGCCAAAAATTTCCTTCTGTGCGCCACGGTCGGTGATGACGGCTTGGCAACTGCTTTTCAAAGCTTCTAAAGTGGAGAGGCCAGTGGTTTCATAAAAACTCGGCATTGCGTGTACTTTGCTAACAGCCAGTCTTTTAGATAAATCATTGGATGCAAGCCAGCCTAAAAACTCCACGTTTTTTCCCGCTTCTTTTTTACATTTTTCAAAATAGGAAAATTGATGGGTGGCGGCCTTTCCCGCTAAAGAAAGTGGCCAGCTTTGATTTTTGGAAGCACGAATCAGATTGAGCTGATTTTTTAAACCTTCGACGCGGGCGGCGCAAATCACGCCTTCTTTTTTCCCACCAAAACTTTCCACTGGAAAATGTTCCGTGCCCAAATTTATTTTTTTAAAAGGCGGAATTTTATCAAAATCATTTAGAATATTTTCCTTTTCTTGAATACTGGTAGTAATCAGAAAATCAGTTTTTTTTATAATTTTTTCAATAGATTTCTTTTGTCCAAAAAATAAATAATCCCAGCTCGGAAATTTTTCTTTTCCTTTTAGAAAGCGCGC
Organism: Owenweeksia sp.; assembly: GCA_965214115.1. Lineage (GTDB taxonomy): Bacteria > Bacteroidota > Bacteroidia > Flavobacteriales > Schleiferiaceae > Owenweeksia. The sequence continues at coordinate 592,892 of CBDCAU010000003.1, read as the reverse complement.
AATAGTTTTTAAATATTCAACACCGAATTTTCCGAAAATTTTATATAAGAATTTGTAAAAAGAAGAACGATAATTTTTATCAAATTCGGAGTAATCCACATAAATAGACGAAACCACAAGTTTTTGAATATTAAAAAGATAAGGCATCAAATCGGCGGGGCGGCTGAGGTTGAAAAAATGGACGAGGTCGTAATTTTTGGGATTCGGGTTTTCGTGGGAAAGAAATATGCTTACGTCGCCGCCATTTTTGCGCAAATATTTAGCGGTTTGTTCCACTTGCAAGGTGTCGCCGCCGGGTTGTGAATACAAAGTGGAGCGGGCAATGAAGAGAATTTTCATACAAAACTTTTGAAAAACCAGCGGGTTGTGTTTCAGATTTCAAAAAAACAACTTTTAAAATGAAAAGGATTTTAATCGCCTTTTTGGGAATTTCGATGGCGGCTTGTTCCAATCCGGAATCCAAGGAATCGACTGACAGTCAGAACGATACTAAAATCGGAAAGGAAGCTCCGAAAGAAAATAACCGAGACGCACCCGGCGATGCAATGCGTGAACCGGCCAAAGAAATGGCCAAAGAAGTAAAAATAACCGTAAAAACGCCCGGCGAAAGTATGCAGGAAATGCGCTACGAACCGAAGCAACTGGAAGTGGCGGCGGGCGCCAAAGTGACACTTACTTTGGAAAACGTGGCCGACAGCGAGGGGATGATCCACAACTGGGTGCTCATAAAATTGGGCAACCAAGACAAGGTTTTAAAAATGGCGTTAAAGGTGACGCCTGACGAAAATTATCTGCCGGAAACCCCCTTGATTTTAGCGGCCACGGGACTGGCACAACCTGGCGAAACCCAAACGGTAACTTTCACCGCGCCGGAAAAGCCGGGCAGTTATCAATTTATTTGCACCTATCCCGGCCACAAGGATATGAAGGGATTGATGATTGTAAAATAGGTGATTTTTTTACAAAGAAAAAGCCGCTCATTCTTAAAAAAATGCGCGGCTTTTTTTATGACCCTTCTCTAAAGAATTGGGTTCATTCAAAAATGATTTTCTCCACTGTAAAATTTGAGGTGTTTTTCACTTCCAACCAATACAGGCCATCCGCCCAGTTTTGGCGGTGAATGGTATGGGATTCACCTTGTGCATTTCCTTCCCAGAGAATTTTGCCTTGCACGTTCCAAATTCTTAACTGGCTGTTTTTGGGCAAGTTGCCAATCGTAAGGACATCTTTGGCGGGATTGGGGAAAATCCGAACCTCTTGTAGATTTTCCTCGGCCAAGCCAACGCCGTGCTGAATCTGCATCCCCACCGGATAGGCTTGAGAACTCAAGTTTTGGGAAATAGTGCTGTCGTTGAAATTGCCATACAAATCCGTAATCGCGATGCCATTATTGGTGGGCGAATAAGGAGTGCGCACACCCAAATAGGCTTGAAAGGCCAGACCCGAATCGCCAATCAGCGAAAACGTGTATTCCTTGTTGGCCGATAAATAAAGCGGTGGCGATATTTCAAAAACTTGCACTTCGCCCGCCGCGCCCGTCAAGTCGCGCTCGGTGCGCCATATCGGGTTTCGGTTTTCATCATAGATTTTCAAACGAATGCTATTGGCCGCCGAAAGGGAAATATCCTCCACGGCGGGCACGAAAACTTTCTGCAACCCCCCGCTGGCGGCACTCGACAACTGAAAAGTAAAACTGGCCGAGCCGTACAAAAGAACCGACCCGCCGCCGGGAAACGGCAACCCGTTCCCAAATTCAATATTTGTATAAAGATTGGAAGAAGCCACCGCGACCGTGTCGGTGGAGTGAGAACAGGCCTGCGTTTGGCGCGCGGCCCAATAGCTGCCCGGCGCAAAGGGCGTAAGAGTATCAGAGGGATGGGTGAACGGAAGACCGTTGAAAAACCAATCGGTAGCGCCGAGGGGCGAGGTGGCATCGTCCAGATAAAGCTGGCCGCTGCCGAGGGCGGATAAATCGAAGATTCCCTTGGGATCGACCACCACAACCACGGAATCTTTCTGGCCGGGATTGTCGGGGTCTTCCAAATAATAGGTGAGCGTGGAAGCGGGTGAGACCCACGGGTAGCGCAGCGCCGGATTGTTGATGGCGATGTTGGGCGTCCAATCGTATTTGCAACTGGCAGTGTTTCCCCACAGTACGGCGGTATCGCCTTGGCAAATGAAAAGACTGTCGGGCGGGACGATGGCGGTCTTGGCCACGTTCACTTTCAGCGAGATGTTCTGTACGCCGCAATCGTCATCCTCAAAACTGAAAATGAAGAAGTGCTGGCCGCCAGCCACGATGTGTTCCGAGCCCACGGTCCATTCAAACAAAATCTGGTTGGAAAGCGAATCGGAAAAACCCGACTGGGGCGCCACGGGGCTGACTTGGGCATTGGAGATAAAATTGGCTTGGCCAAAAGGCGCGGCCAGCGCGAGGCCGGAACCGGAAAAGGTAATCGTTTGGAGACGGCCGAAGGCAGTGGTGTCCGAATCGGAGGCGGCGATGATGAAGCGGAGCGTGTCGCCGGGGAATGAGCGCGCCACATAGTCGATGGGCGAATTGGCCCACAGGCGCGGGTGGCTGGCGGTATCGATGATGACTTCAGGTTTTTCGTTGGGAAGGTTGAAGGAATTGTAAAGCAGTGAATTTTCATAAAACGTTTCCGACACCAACTGCCCCGCGCGCCAGGTTTCAATCTTATTGACCAAAACATAAAGCCCACTGATGCCAGAGCGAATGCGGTATTTCAACAATCCCGTCAGTGAATCCAGCGCGGCATCTTGGTTCAGGCTATCTATGTTGGAATTAGGCAGGGGGTTTTGCGCAGAGTAGCCCGTGTTGTAAGTTACCGTCTGCGTATTGCTGACAAAGGCAGGATGAAGCTGGTAAAACAGCGAATCCGACGGATTGGCGGGCGTGGCGCTCAGGTTGAGGGTGGCGCCAGTGGAATCGCGAAACAGCAGGCCTTGGTATTGATTCATTACCGGCGCGGCGTTGCAGCCAGTGCTATCCGGATACATTACGGAGCGGATAAAATAAGCGCCCGCATTGATGGAAACCACCGTGCTGGGGCGGCAGCAATTGCTCCAAGTGAGCTCCCAGCCGGTGGCCGGCGGCGCGCCCTGCAAGGTGACGGGCGCCGATTCGTAATGGTGGATCTCCAAAAAAGCGCACGAATCGGTGGCGATGGTCTGGCGGATGACCGGAATATTCGTTGGCCCCAAAATAGTGGCCGAGGCGGGCAAACTCGCCGTTTGGGAATGATTGTCTTTCAGCAAGTCCATCTTAAAAATATACTGCCCGTTGCCCTGGCATTCCCAGTAGATGTAGCCGCCTTTCAGGTGGGTGGCGTTTCCCGCGAAAGCGGAACAAAGAAGCAAGGAGATAAATAAGCGCTGGAAGATTTTCATAAAAAGGGGAGATAAGAATTTTGCAAAATTCCAATAAAAGAAAATGCTGACAAAGAGAAAAAGCGGCGGCCCATTTTCTTTTCTAAAAATGAGCCGCCGCCTTGATTGACCGAGTTTGTGCCTATTATTCGAAGATGATTTTCTGCACGGTGGAATTGCTATCCAAATTATACCGCAGCAGATACATCCCGCTGGGCAAACCATCGCGCGAAAGCGTGATTTGTGATCCCAAAATCTCCTGCTCTTTCAGGATTTTACCGTTCAAATCCAGCAGTTGAATCTCACCGCCCAGTTTCAGGTTTTTGATCGTAAAACTTTCCTTGGCGGGATTGGGGAAAATCTCGAAACGCCCAGCGGAAAAACTTTCCAAACCAATGGTGTTTTTGACCTGAAAAGTAATGGGCAACAACTTATCAGAAGGAGTGAAAGCTGGGAAAAGATCCATATCGCCGCTGCCTAAGCTTTTGATGGTCAAGCCATTGTTCCAAGGGGTAGCGGGGGTTTGCACATTATCATAAAAAAACATCGCAAAACCCGAATCCCCCTCCACTACCAAATGGTAATCCGCATCGGCGGCCAAGGAAATTCCGTTTACCGGAATCTCGAAAAGCGCGTAGCGGACGCCCGTAACGAGGGTATCCAAGCTCCATATTTCCGTGTTCGCCGCATCGTAAATTTTCACCCGCAAACGGTCGGCGGGCAGCTTGCCGGGAAAATCCAAAATGCCCGGGATGGTGATTTGCTCCAACTCCCCTGCGGCACCGGCATCCAAACTAAATTGGACGGCAAGCGCCGTTTGGTTCATCGTCAGAACGCCGCCCAAATTTCCGTTGCCGGGATGCACCATCGCAAAACTGCCGTCGGGGTTCACCGTAAACGTATCGGATTGGTAGGTGCAGCCGAGGGTAAACTTTTCCACCCAATACTGGCCCGGCGCAAACGGCACCAAGGTATCAAACGGATGGGCGAACTGCACCCCGTTGAAATACCAAAAAGTGAGGTTGGAACCAGTAGTGGAATCGGTCAGGACGAGACTGCCATCAACGGTATCCAACTGGAAAAATGCGGGCGGCTGCACGATGACCCAAACGGAATCTTTCTGACCGGGATTCTGCGGGTCTTCCAAATAATAAAGCTGGTCAGAAGTGGGAAAAACGCGGGGGACGGAATCCGTGGTACCGGAAATAGCCACATTGGGCGACCACAGAAAACTGCCGCTGGCGGTGGCACCGAATAACGGCGTGGTGTCTCCCAGACAAACATAAGTAGTATCGAGGCCGATGTCGGCCGCCAGTTTCACTTGCACTTTCACCGCGAGGTAGCTCCGCCCGCAAGCATTATCATCATAGCTAAAAACAAAGTGGTGGCTTCCGTTGCCGGCCAAATGTTCCGTGCCGACTGCCCATTCGAATTTCACCTTATTGTTGAGCGCCGAGGTAAAACCCGCTTGCGGCGAAACGGGGGAAACGGAGGCATTTACATTATAAACCCCGCCGCCGAAAGGAGTGTTCAAAGCCGCGCCGCTGCCCGAAAAGGTGATGGACTGCGGCTGGCCGCTCGATGTCAGGTCAAAATCAAATGCGCTAACATCGAACCGCACCGTATCGCCCACGAAGGCCGTGGTTTGATAAGAAGAAGAATCAACGCGGGAGATATTTTGGTAAATGGCGGTGTCGATAAAAGCGGTGGGCGGCGAGCCTGACCGTGAGCCCTTGAAAAATAAAGTGTTGTCCAAATAATTTTCAGATACCAATTGGCCACCGTTCCAGCACTGGACTTCCACCGCCAAGACGTAGCCGCCGAAGATGGCCGAGTTGATACCGTAATAAATAAGACCATTTGAAGAATCCAAGGCAGCATCGGCATTCAGGGCATCTTGATTGGAATTGGGAAAAGGATTATCAAAGGAATAGCCTGAGCTATAAATCACAGAAGAATTGTTCCCGTCTTGAGCCGCTACCAACGAGTAAAAAAGGGAGTCGCCTGGTTGTCCTGCCGTGGCACTTGCGTTCAGCACGTTGGCGCCATCCAGCAGCAATCCTTGAAATTCATTCATCTGCGGGGCAGAATGGCAACCGCTGGGCGAATTGTACATTTTGGAATAAAGGAAGATACTGGTATTGGCCTGCCCTGAAACCACGGTGCCGGGCCGACAGCAAATGTTCCACGAAAAAGTCCAGCCTGCCGCTGGGGGCGCGCCGGTTAAGTTGATGGGTTGAGACTGGTAATGATGCACTTCATAGTCCCCACAAGTATCGCCGTCTATCGTAGTCCGGCTTACCGGAATACTTACTGGGCCACTAATATTGGTGGATGAAGGAAGAGAGGCTTGATTGCCGGCAGTTTCCCGCACCAAATCCAAGGTAAAAACATACTGCCCATTGCCTTGGCATTCCCAAGAAATGTAGCCGCCCCTCAAATGAGTAGCATTTCCCGCGAAAGCGGAACAAAGCAGCAGGAACAGGAAAAAGCGGGTAAAAATTTTCATAGCACTATCGTTTTGATTTTTAGTTCGAAGGCGCAAGGATAGGAAATATCGGATTCCCGCCAACGCCAAAATTTGTTTTCGGGCGGACGGCTTTTTTTTTGGAAAAGAGCGCGTTGGAATGAACGCAAAAGCGGCTCACTTTCTATCAAAAATAATTCGCACCAAGATTCGCGGCGCGGCACCTCAGGATTCTTCATTACCATTGGCCAGCAGCGGCAATTCTACCGAAAACGTGGTGCCGTGGCCCAGTTCCGAGTCCACTTCCACCTCGCCCTTTAGTTGAACAACCGCGTCTTTTAGGATGGAAAGGCCGATGCCCGAACCTTTGGCTTGGGGGTTGGCCGTGTAGAACATTTGATAGAGCCGGGGCAGGTGTTCGGCGGCGATTCCCGCACCGTTGTCTTCCACCACCAGCCGCAGCAGGGGGCGGCCGCCGCGTTCGGCTATCTCGGCGGAAATGCGCACCCAGCGATCTTCCTTTAAGGGATCGTGGTATTTTAAAGCATTGCTTATCAGGTTGTTGAGAATCACCGAAAGGCGATGAGAATCAGAATTCCACATCAGGTTGGGGTCTATTTCGGTATTAATCTGGACGCCCTCTTGCAAAACCAGCAAGCGGTGCTCTTTGAGAAGGTTTTGTATAAAATCGGCGATGGAAATTTGCCCCAGCACCTGCTGCTGGCTGTTGCGCGAGTGGTCTAAGATGTTGCGGACAAATTCATCCATCCGCGCTAAGGAGGCATCTACCATTGTCAAGAAACCGTGTGCTTCATCAAAGGTCTTGCTGGTTTTGGCCAAATAATTCAGGCCCAGCACGTTAGAGATTGGGCTGCGCAAATCGTGCGCCACGCTATAGACAAACTTCTCCAGTTCCTGATTGGTCTTTTTTAGTTTTTGATTGTTTTTCAAAATCAGGTTTTCCGCGCGCTTGGCCTTGGTAATATCTTCCATCGTGAGGCTGACGCCGAAAATCTTTCGCCGTGCATTCCGTGCCGGGGCAAAGGTGAGCCGCACCCATTTTTCATTTTCTTCAATATAAAGCAAGGCGCGCTCGGTTTTCACCGTTTCGCCTTTCAGAGCCAGTTCAAAATATTGCTCGAATTCTTCCGAGAAACCTTCGTTCACCAAGAGCCTAAAATCCTGTCCCACGCGCATAGTTTGGCCGATGAAGTGGTGAAGCAGATTGTCCGCTGCAAGATTGAAATAGCGCAGCCGAAGATCGGGCCCCAAAAGCAGGCAGCCCGCCGAAAGGGAATTCAACGCCGCCTCTTGGTACATTGCCCCCAGCGTTTGGCCGGGCAGGCAGTCGGCCGCTTCCGTTTCGTTGTGTGGCGATTTCCCTACAATTTTTTCGGAATGGGAAAGGTCGCTTTCCGTCAACTCCGAGCTGGGGCGACGGTGAGCTAAAGCAAGATTTTGAGGCATTTGTTTTGAGTTTTCGAAAGCGAAGATAAAAGAAAACCCGATTTTCCCTACACATTTTTCAGAGAAAGACCTTGCCCGGATTCATAATTCCGGCGGGGTCAAAAACGCTTTTTATTTCCTTTTGGAGGCTAATCATTTTAGAATCAAACACGATATCCAAAAAACTTTTCTGCACAAAACCAATCCCGTGTTCGCCACTAATTGTGCCACCCAGCCGCTTGGTCAAGGCAAAAATTTCGCGGATGCCCTTCGGCAAATCCTTTTTCCAAGCCTCGTCGGTCATTCTTCCTTTTACGATGTTCACGTGCAGATTTCCATCACCCGCGTGGCCGTAGCACACACTTTTGAAACCCCACTTTTGTCCGATTTCCTTTACACCTTTTAGCAGCCTCGCCAATTCCGCGCGCGGCACCACCGTGTCTTCTTCTTTGTAAACAGAATGCGATTTCACCGCTTCGCCCACGCGCCGCCGCAATTTCCAAAGTGCGTCTTTATCATTTTGATTATCAGCAAACAAGACTTCGCCCGCACCAAAGTCCGCCACGATTTCCGCCATCCGTTCACAATCTTTCATCAAAATTTCTTCGTGGTCGCCGTCCACTTCTATTAAAAGATGCGCCTGCACTTCGTCCCCAATCGGAAGTTGCATATCCTCAACGTATTGCAATGTCCAATCAATGGCATCCCGCTCCATAAATTCCATTCCGCTGGGCGTAATCCCCGCACGGAAAATCGCCGACACCGCTTCGCACGCCTTTTCCGCCGAAGCGAACGGGACGAGCATTAGCAAATCTTTTTTGGGATAGGGAATCAATTTGAAAACCGCCTTCGTGACCACGCCCAATGTGCCTTCGCTGCCCACGAAAAGTTGGGTGAGATTGTAGCCCGTGGAATTTTTCAAGACGTTCGCGCCCGTCCAGATAATTTCACCCGTGGGCAAAACCACTTCCAAATTCAAAACATAAGAACCTGTGATTCCGTACTTTACGGCTTTGGGGCCACCCGCGTTCAGCGCGATATTTCCTCCCAAAGTGGACGTCCCCCAACTGCTGGGGTCGGGCGGGTAAAAGAGGTCTTTTTCTTTACAGGCATTGTGAAACACTTGGTTGATGACGCCACTTTCCGCCGTGGCTTGCAAGTTCCGCTCGTCGATTTCGATGATTTTATCAAAGTGTTCTATCGAAAGGGAAACGCCGCCTTCCACGGGCAGCGCGCCGCCGCTCAATCCTGTGCGCGCGGCGGCGGGGGTTACGGGGATTTTGTGTTCCGTACAGATTTTCAGAATCTCCGAAACTTGCTGGGCGTCAGTCGGTTTCAAAACCATTTCCGGTAAGAATCTCAAATCCTCCGTTTCGTCGTGGGAAAACATTTGGAGGATTTTACTTTCGCGGGAAGCGTTTTTCGGACCGACAATGGCGGTGAGTTTTTGGGCGAGGGAATCTGTGATTTTGTTGAAGGGCATTTTATGGGAAATTCTAAAATCGAAATAGTAAACTCGAAACAAATCGGAAATCAAAAAGATTGAAATTCAAAAAAGTACCGCAAAATCCGAAACAGTACATTTTCTATTTTTGCTGGATGGATTGGAAAAAATACATTCATTCGGACTCGGAAATAATGTTTGGCAAGCCTGTCATTATTGGAACGCGTGTTCCCGTGGACTTGGTCCTGGAAAAACTCTCGCACGGCATCTCCGTCCCAAAACTGCTGGAGGCATATCCCCATATAAATGAAGCGGACATCTATGCCTGTATGGCCTTCGCGGCCGAGTCCATTCGCAGCGTTGATCCTTTCCCCGTAGTCTCTTAAATAATGCGCTTTTTGATTGACGAAAGCGTGGATGGCCCCATCACCACATTGCTCCGGTGGGAGAATTATGTGGTGGAAGACATCAAAGAAATTTCACCCGGCATCAAAGATGAAAAAGTTCTAAAGAGGGCCGAGGATACCAAAGCGATCTTAATAACGGAAGACAAAGATTTTGGAGAACTCGTCTTCCGGTTTAAAATGGCAAATCACGGGGTCGTTTTGATACGGTTGGATAATATGGAAAACCCGAAAAAAGCCCAAATCGTCTTGCGCTCCATTCAAACCATCGAGGAGCGAATTCCAAATTCGTTTGTGGTAATCCGCGAGAACAAAGTCAGGATCCGCCCGCTGAAATGATATTTGCTTTCAAAACTAAAAACCCCAAATTCCCTACTTTCGCTCCCCTTTCAAAAAAATCTCATCCAAAAATGAACACCCGTTTGTATTCGCTTGTCGCGATTTTGTTTTTCACGATTTCCGCTTTTTCCCAAAAACAACCCGTCACCCTCGAAGACGTCTGGAAAAACTACACCTTCTACGCCCAGAGCACTTCCAACCTCAACTCGATGCGGGACGGATTGTACTACACCGCGCTCACCCAAGCCAAGGGCAGCCCCACTTTGGAAAAATTCAGTTACGAAACGGCGGAATCCGACGGCTACATCCTTTCCGCGAAAGCGGTGAAAGAACAGACCGGAAAAGACGTGAACTTTGACAGCTACAGCTTTTCGCCGGACGAAAAAAAAGTGTTGCTGGCCACGGAGACGGAAGCGATTTACCGCCATTCCAGCAAGGCCAATTATTTTGTTTATGATTTGGAAACCAGCCAGTTGAACGAACTTCCCGTGGAAGGGAAGCAGCAACTGGCCAGCTTTTCGCCCACGGAGAATAAGGTGGCTTATGTTTATGAAAACCGGATGCACATCTTGGATCTTGAGGAAGGAGAAAATAGTGTGGTGAAAAGTTTCGGCCGTGGCGAGGAAGACGTCTACATCGCCGGCGCGGTGGACTGGGTATATGAGGAAGAGTTCAGTTTTCACAAAGGCTACGAGTGGTCGCCGGACGGGAAGTTCATCGCGTTTTACCAGTTTGATGAGCGGGAGGTGCCACTGTTTTCGATGGATTTGTACGGCGAAAATTTGTATCCTTCCGAATCGGAATTCAAATACCCCAAGGCGGGCGAGCCGAACAGCGAGGTACATATTTCTTTTTTCGATTTGAAAACGGAAAAGGTGACGAAAATCAAAATCCCTGAGGAATTTGAATACATCCCGCGCATCAAATGGACGCCGCAAAACGAACTGGTGATTTTTACGATGAACCGGCCACAGAACGAATTGAAGATTTGGAAAGCAAAAGCAGGTACAGAAAACGCCACGCTTTTGTATGAAGAAACTGCGCCTTCTTACATCAATATTGATGATGATTTGACCTTTTTAAAAGATGGAAGTTTTATATGGACTTCCGAAAAAGGTGGGTACAATCACATTTATCATTTTGATAAAAATGGGAGTGAAAAACGGCAAATTACCAAAGGCGAATGGCCCGTCTCCGAATTTTACGGCATCGATGAAAAAAGCGGCTACGTTTATTACCAAAGCGCCGAGGAAAGCCCGATGGAACGCGGCGTTTACCGTATCAATCTAAAAGGGAAAAAGAAACAAAAGCTTTCCCCCAAGCGCGGTTGGAACTCCGCCGATTTCAGCGAAGGTTTCAATTATTTTGTGAATACCTTTTCATCTATAAAAAATCCCACCGAAGAAACTTTGCATACTTCCGATGGAAAATTGGTGCGGACGATTGTCGATAATGAAAATCTCAAAAACAAGCTCAATAATTATAAACTTTCGGAAAAAGAATTCTTTGATTTTGAAACAGAATACGGCGTGAAACTGAACGGCTGGATGATAAAACCGACTGATTTTGACGCCTCCAAAAAATACCCCGTTTTGATGTTCGTTTATGGCGGCCCCGGCGCCCAAACAGTGAAAAACCAATGGGACAGTTTCAACCATTTTTATTACCAAACTTTGGCCAACCAAGGTTATGTGATTGTGTCAGTCGATAACCGCGGGACGGGCGCGCGCGGGCGTGATTTCCGCACCGTAACTTACAAGGAATTAGGCAAATACGAAACGGAAGACCAAATCGCCTCTGCGAAATACCTGCAAAGTTTGCCCTACATCGACGACGACCGCATCGGCATCTGGGGCTGGAGCTACGGCGGCTATATGAGCAGCCTGTGCATCACCAAGGGCGCGGACGTTTTCAAGCTGGCCATCGCCGTGGCGCCGGTCACCAATTGGCGCTTTTACGACACCATTTATACCGAACGGTATATGCGCACCCCGCAGGAAAACCCCACCGGCTACGATGAAAACTCACCTATCAATCACGTGGAAAAACTGCGCGGCCACTACCTTTTGGTACACGGCGCGGCGGACGACAACGTGCACCTCCAAAACACGATGCGGATGACCGAGGCGCTCGTTCAAGCCGACAAACAGTTCGACCTTTTCGTTTATCCCGATAAAAACCACGGGATTTTCGGCGGCAACACGCGCTTTCACTTGTATCAAAAAATGACGGATTTTATTAAGGAAAATCTTTGAGCAGTTTACAGTCGGCAGTCGGCAATTTGCAATCGGCAATGGCCAGTTTTCAATTATGCAATGACTTAATAACTCAATAACCCATTAACTCAATAACTTATCAACTCATCACTCTTTTCCCTAATTTCGGCGCGCTTTAAAACACCCTTTTAAAATCTAAATCACTGAATCACAATGGCAAACGCTACGCACGCAATCGAACGGAAAGAACTCTGGGGCCACCCCGTCGGGCTTTACATCCTCTTTTTCACGGAAATGTGGGAGCGGTTTTCCTACTACGGGATGCGCGCGATTTTGGTGCTATACATCGTCTCCGCCGCCACGGGCGACAACCCCGGCTTGGGCTGGGAAAACGCTGACGCACTGGCACTTTATGGTTGGTACACGATGCTCGTTTATGTGATGTCCATCCCCGGCGGCATCCTCGCGGACAAGTTCATCGGGCAGAAAAAAAGCGTGCTGGTCGGTGGTTTAATTTTGGTGGCCGGCCACTCCATTTTGGCGATTGAAGCACCGTGGGCTTTCTTTACCGGACTGGGACTCATTGTGTTAGGGGTCGGCGGATTGAAGCCGAACATTTCCACGATGGTGGGCGGCCTTTATAAGGAAGGCGACATCCGCCGCGACAAAGGTTTTACGATTTTCTATATCGGAATTAACATCGGTGCCGCAGCCTCCTCACTGGCAGTGGGTTATGTGGGCGAAACCATCGGCTGGCACTGGGGATTCGGGATGGCCGGCGTGGGAATGTTGCTCGGCCAAATCGTCTTTATGGCCGGCCAAAAATATCTGAAAGGCGTGGGCGAAGCGCCCACCAAAGAAGAAAAGGAATCTGGCGACGACAGTATGGGCCGCCTCTTCAACAAAATGTTCAAAGAAAAAGGGCCGCTCATCGGCTTTTCCCTCATCCAATTATTGGGAATTTATTTGCTGGTAACGGGAACGATTGGCTACGGTTTGCTGGCCATTTTCCTCGGTTTTGTGGTGGGGATTATGATGGTGATTTACAATGAGTTGACCCCCATCGAAAAAGACCGCTACGTGGTTTTGCTCCTTTCCTTTTTAATCGTGATCGTATTCTGGGGCGCGTTTGAACAGGCGGGCGGCTTGATGAACATTTACACCAAAGAAAAAGTGGATCGCTTTGTCGATATTGGTTTTTGGAGCGGCACGATTCCCGCCTCGGTTTTCCAATCGGTGAACGCGATTTTCATCATCATTTTTGGGGTCATCGTCGCAAACTTTTGGGCGCGCCGCAAGCTGAAAAGCAAAGAAGCATCCTCGCTTTTCAAAATGGCGGTGGGCGTGATTATAATGGGATTGGGATTTCTCTTTATGGCCAAGGCATCGCTGGAAGTTTTGGACGGCGGTCAGGCCGCTCTCATTTGGATTATCCTCGCCTATTTGCTCCACACCATTGGCGAACTTTCCGCCTCTCCGGTGGCGCTTTCGTTCATCACCAAAATAGCGCCCGCCAAGTACGTCTCCATTATGATGGGCGTGTATTTTGCCGCCACGGGATTGGGCAACAAAGTGGCCGGTGCCATCGGCGAAGCCTCGCAGACCGAGCCGATTTATTCGGAAGTGAACACCAATTTTGAGGGCGTTCAGGGTTTCATCCCCGATTCGGTTTTGACTCAAGCGGGGCCGTTTGAAGTACGCGCTTTGGCTTACATCCAAAATGATAAGATCATTATATCGAGCGAAGATGGCAGAGGCGAAGTTTCGGATTTCATCAACATCAATGAGGAGAACCGCGCGGCGCTGAAAGAGGCGCTCATCAATGAAGAATCTACCCAAGAAGACCCGCAGCACATCACCATCAATTATGAGAACGAAGCGGATTTCACCAAGATTGACGCGGGTGAAAGCGTGGACGTGGATATGGCAAACTATGCGGGAAAAATCACGCTCTTCGAGGCCAGTAATAAGCTGGAACTGCGGACTTTTATCAGCATCACTGTGTTCACGGCACTCTTCGGTTTGCTGGTGATTGTCTTTTTGAAAAAACTGAAAAAACTGACCCACGGCGCGGAGGAAGCGGAACGGGATATGAGTGAAGAGTAGTTCAGTTAGCAATCAGCAGTTGGCAATTTGCAACCAGTCCTCTGAGTCGTCAACCTTTGCAAATTGCTGACTGAAAACCGCAGATTGTGAACTGACACCCGAGAACCGACCACTCTTTTTACCTTTGAAAATCGCTTTTAAAAAGAAAATCATTATGAAAAACATCTTCCTTTCCACTATGCTGCTTTTTGCGTTTCCAATGCTGATGATGTGCCAAACCGCCGAAAAACCCAAAGGCCAAATCAACTGGGTGAGCATCGAAGAACTGGACGCCAAAATGGCCGAAGAGCCACGCCCTGTCTTTATTGATGTTTACACCAACTGGTGTGGCTGGTGCAAAAAGATGGATAAGGACACGTTCCAAAACGAGAAAATCGCGGCCTACGTCAATGAAAATTTTTATGGCGTGAAATTCAACGCCGAGCGGAAGGATTCGATTACTTTCCAAGGGCGGAATTACAAATTTGTACAACAAGGCCGGCGCGGCTACCACGAGCTGGCGGCGGCGCTTTTGCAGGGCAAAATGAGCTACCCGAACATTGTATATTTAGACAAAAACGGCCAGTACATCGCCCCCGTGCCGGGCTACCGCAACGCCCAGGATTTCGAGAAGTTCCTGAAATATTTTGCCGGCGGCCACCATACGGAAACGCCGTTTGAAGAATGGCAGAAAACTTTTGAATCGGAGTTGTAAAGAAGTCCACAGCCCACAGACGACAGTTCACAGCTTGACCTGTCAGATATCAAAATCTGGCAGGTCTTTTTGTTTCCCCTTTTATCATCAAATTTGCAGCCTTCCAAAATTGGCCCATTGCCCGATTGGCAAATTGACTCATTAAAACTATGCAAAGACACACGACTCTCGGTGAATTCATCATCGAAAACCAAAAGGATTTTCCCTACGCCAAAGGCGAGCTTTCGGCACTTTTAAGTTCCATCCGCTTGGCGGGGAAAATGGTGAACCAAGAAATCAACAAGGCCGGACTGGCGGAAATTCTCGGCAAGGCCGGCGCGGAAAACGTGCAGGGCGAAGACCAAATGAAACTGGACTTGCTGGCTGACGAACTGTTTATCAGCACTTTAAAAAACCGTGGCGAAATCTGTGGCATCGGCAGCGAGGAGCGGGACGATTTTGTGGCCTTTGACGAACCGATGCACAAAGAGGCTAAATATGTCGTGCTGATGGACCCGCTCGACGGTTCCAGCAATATTGACGTGAACGTTTCCGTGGGCACGATTTTCAGTATTTATCGGAGAGTTTCGGAAGTGGACACGCCCGTACAACTGGAAGATTTTCTACAGCCAGGCAACAAGCAAGTGGCGGCCGGTTATCTGATTTATGGCACGTCCACTATTTTGGTTTATACCGTGGGAAATGGCGTGAACGGCTTCACTTTCGATCCCGGCATCGGCTCGTTTTTCCTGTCCCACCCCAACATAAAAGCGCCGCAGGACGGGAAAATCTATTCCATCAACGAAGGGAATTATGTGCATTTCCCAGAAGGGGTAAAAAAATATTTGAAGTGGGTGCAGGAGTTGGACGAAGCGACCAACCGCCCTTTCACTTCGCGCTACATCGGTTCGCTGGTGGCGGATTTCCATAGGAATCTCACCAAAGGCGGCATCTACATTTACCCACGCGGGACGACCGCGCCCAATGGAAAGTTGCGTCTTTTATATGAATGCAACCCGATGGCGTTTCTCATTGAGCAAGCCGGCGGCAAGGCCACGGACGGTTTCACGCGGATTATGGACATCGAACCGACGGAGCTGCACCAGCGCGTTCCCTTTTTCTGCGGCAGCCAAAAAATGGTGGAAAAGGCGGAGGAGTTTATGCGGGAATATTCGGAGGGATAATCATTAAAATTTTTATAGAAAAATGAATAAGAAAATCGGCTTTTTTTTCTTTACTTTTTTAATACTTTTTTCTTCCTGTTCGCACAAAGTCATAAGAACTGGATATGATAAAAACGACAAAGCATCCGAGAGTTACGCGGAAAATTGCGAAACTCGGCTGGTAAAATTCGCGGCGGTCGATTCTGTCAAATTCCAAAGGTTGGGATCGATTCAACTCCGTGATGGCGGCTTTTCGGCACAATGCAGCGAATCGAAAGCGGTGGAAATTTTGAGAAAAGAGGCGTGTCGTCTGGATGCCAATTTGATAAACATCGTGGCCGAAAAAAAGCCGGGGTGGTCCAGTTGCTATCAATGTGATGCTGTATTTTACAAGGTCTCAGCGGATGTTTTGGACCAGAATTTCAATCTTGCCACACCGCGTAAATTATCGAAAGCAAAAGAAGGCGGCGCTGGGCGGGTGATAGCTACCGTGGCGGGCGTAATAGTGGGCGCGGCCTTGGGCTATTATTTGGCGAGCCTGCTTTTTTAGATCAAAAACTATGAATCCCAAAACCATCCTCATCACCGGCGCCACCTCCGGCATCGGCCGCGCCACCGCACTTTTATTGGGAAAAAACGGCCATAAAATCATCGCCTGCGGGCGGCGGAAAGAACGCTTGGAAGAGTTAAAAAACGAACTGAAAAATTACACCGAAATCCACACCCTTTCTTTTGATATTCGTGATAAAAATGCCGTGTTTTTTTCGATAGAAAATTTGCCCGAAAATTTCAAAGAAATTGATGTTTTAATCAACAATGCCGGAAATGCCCACGGCCTCGCCCCCATCCACCAAGGTGAAATCGATGATTGGGAAATGATGATCGACATCAATGTAAAAGGCTTGCTGTACGTTTCGCGGGCAGTGTTGCCCAAAATGGTCGAGCGGAAATCCGGCCACGTCATCAATATCGGCAGCATCGCCGGAAGGGAAGTGTACGAAAACGGCAATGTTTACAACGCCTCCAAATTTGCGGTGGACGCGCTGAACGCCGCGATGCGCTTGGACTTGAACGAACACGGCATCAGGGTTTCGCAAATCGCGCCGGGCCTCGTGGAAACCGAGTTTTCAGTAGTCCGCTTCAAGGGCGATTCCGCGAAAGCGGAGAAAACCTACCAAGGCTACGAACCGCTGCAACCGACTGATTTGGCGGAACTTATTGAATTTATCATTAATCGCCCCGCGCACGTCAATTTGGCGGATTGCCTGATTTTGCCGAGCGCGCAGGCGGCGAGCAAGGTGGTGAGGAAGAATATCTAAAAGTTTCAAATTAAGGATGCCATAGGCACCTCATATTTGTAGAATGGCCTCACCCCGCGCTATACGACCCCTTCGGGGTCGAAAAACACGCGCTAATTTTTCTACAAATATTTGAACCTCAATGGGTTCAATCGGTCAGCGCATTGAAACGATTTTTTCAGTTCCAAACGGCTTCATTTAGGGGTTTCAAAACTCCACCTGCAGCCCAATCCTTCCCAGCTCCGACGGCTGCCGGAAATTATTTCGCACCACGCCGTTTACCGTCTCAGAGTAGCGGCCGCCGCCAAAGAGGGGATTCCAAATCAAACTGAAATTACGGTAGGAAGCCGCGGCGAAAAATTTCCAACGGAAGCGCTCGAAGCCAATATTGTCGGCGTTCCCTTGAAGCGTCCAGTCCATCCCGAGGCCGCCGGAGAGGTACCAATCCGCGTCAAGCGCCCCGCCCACCTGCAAAAACGGAATCCCCAGCGTGATGACGGAATGGTCGGAATAAACGGCGACATCGTTTTCAAACAGGATGAAAACGCCTGAACTGGTGGTGTCAAAAGTGCCTTCGTGCGCTTGCAACTCCTGTAGGTTGTCGATAAACTGGCCGCCCTCGTAAGTGAACAGCAACTGTACGCCGATGGGACGGAAAGTGACCTTGCCCAAATCAAGGTTGAGATGAGTGCCCGCACGCAAACCCAACCCGTAAAAACGCATATTGGCGGGCAAGAAATCGATGTTGTGATCGGCGTGTTTATAAGTGCCCGTGTAAAGGTGGCCGCCCGCGAAAAAATCAAACAACTCGGCGCGATACACATAATTGGCCACGCCCATTATCATATCCACCTGCTCGGCGGTGTCGCCCGCAAAATGAATTTCCTGCCCTTGGATGCCGTAGCCGGAAAGTTGCCAGTGGCCTTTATCGTCGGGCTGATAGGGGCGCGGCAGCACGGGGGTTTGCACACGGCCAGCCGAGGCGGGTTCGTAGATGTAAGATGAAATGCAGCCCGTCATCGAGAGCATCGCGAGCAGCAAAAACACGGGAAAAATTTTCATAGCGCGTTGGTTTTTAGTGGGAAATCGTGGAGAGATTTCATCCGCTTGATGGCGCAAAGTAGCGAAAGTTGAGTGGCTGGTTTTTCCGTCCTTTGTGTTTTCATTTTTTGAATATGAAAACTCAAAATCTTATTTAAGTGAAAACGCCCGCTCCCCTACTCTTTTCAATAATATTTATTTTAATAAAAACCCCGCTTAATGCACAGGACGAACCGCAGGCCATCCGCGAAGTCATCAAAGAAGCCTATGTGGACGGCATCTTCAACGAGGGCAATCTGCGCAATATCGAGCTGGGTTTCCACCCCGATTTTCGAATGACGGGCGTGTTGGAAAACGGCGAATTTTTCACCCGCGAGTTGGCCGAATGGAAGCAAATCGTGAAGCGCGACCAAGCCGCTGGAATGTTTCCACCCCCTAAAAATCAGGAAGTTAAGGTGAAGTATTTGGATATTTCAATAGAAGGAAACACGGCGGTGGCGAAGCTGGAATTCTGGCGCGGCCACCAGAAAACCTACATCGATTTTTTGACACTGCACAAGTTTGGGAGGAATTGGCTGATTGTGGCGAAGGCGTTTGAGAAGTTGGAGGGGAAGGGGAAATGAAAACCTAAAAACCTTTGAATTAATACAAGAATTATAACCTTTCGATGTAAAAAACAGACGGTATTATTGAATAATACAGAGTATAGATTTGAAGCTTGACCTCATAAAATTGTGAGGTTTAAATGAAAAAACTATTACATTTGCGGCAATAATACCTGCCACGCCTCTGCTTTGCACGCGCAACCGGGCGGGTTTTTTCTTTTTTTAACCTATGCAATTTCAAAAAGAGGCTCTCTCTTTTGATGAGCAAATTCACCTCTTAAAATTACGGGGTCTTCAAATTCAGGATGAGAAAGAAGCCCAAAGGTTTCTATCGAACATCAGCTATTACGGGCTGAGCGCCTATATGCCTATATGCTCCCTTTTCAAAACGGAAGCGACCATTCTTTTAGAAAGGATTCAACTTTTGGAAAAGTGCTCGACCTCTATTTTTTCGACCGCGAGCTCAGGTTGTTGGTAAACGACATTATCGAAAGACTCGAAATTGCTTTCAAAACTCAAATCATCGCTCATTTTTCTTTGGAAAATAGTGCGTGGTGGTTTGAAAACCCCAATCTTTACAACAGTAATTTTCTTTACGGCAAAAACATTTCGAAGATTGACGGGGAAATAAAACGGTCGGGAGAGGTTTTCATAAATCACTACAAATCAGAATATTCCGCGCCGCAGCGTCCACCCTCTTGGATGACCGTGGAAATTCTTTCGATGGGCCTACTTTCCAAGATTTATCGGAATCTCAAAATGTCAAAAGCGAAGAAAACGGTAAGCAAGCACTTTAAAGTTCCGACACCTTACATTTTAGAAAGTTGGATGCATAGTCTCACTTTTGTAAGAAATATTTGTGCCCACCACGGCCGCCTTTGGAATCGGACTTTGACACTGAAGCCTCAAAAACTCAAAACAAATCATCCGCTTTGGTTGAGAAACGACAACATCCAAAACGGGAAAATCTATCTTTTTTTAAGTTGCTGCCTCTATCTGTTAAAAACCATCAATCCTGAAAATACCTTTCCCGAAAAATTCAGGAAACTGATTGATAAATATCCTTCCGTCAATCTTGCTGCGATGGGTTTTCATTCGGATTGGAAAGCCGAAGCGCTTTGGAATAGCAGACCTATTTTTGCTAAAAACGTCTCCCCCGCGCTGTAAATCCGGCGTCTCTACCTACACAAATTCCAAAAAGACCGACTGATGGTGGCGAAGGCGTTTGAGAAGTTGCCAGAGAAAAGCGATAGGCAACGGGCTTCGGAGAGGAGCGAATAGAGTGTGCCAACCGTTGAAAAGTATTGGCTAAAATCCAAAAGGGAAAAGCCTTCAAGATTAGATTTGCTTGTCAGTCTATCATTTTTTGATTTCCTGTGATACTTTCTTATTTTGACGAAGCCGGCGATGACGGCTGGCCTAAATTTTCATCCCCTCTTTTTGTTCTTTCCAACGTGTATATGCCTTCCACGCATTGGCAAAAAAACTTCAACCAATTTGAAGCGTTTCGCAAAGCGCTGAAAGAAAAATGGAACTGGCCCAAAAGCCGAGAAATTCATTTTCAGAAATTTTTGACGGATAAAGACCCCTATCACAGGCAATATTCTGCCACCGAGCGAAAAGAAATTGGTTTTGAAATAACGCAAGCCATCACCACTCTCGACATCCGAATTATCAGCACCGTCATCGATAAATCCAAGATTAAGCCTTTGGATTACAATGTCTTGGATAAGGCTTTGACTTACAATATTCAGCGGTTGGAAAATGATATGAGAACCATCCAGAACCACCAACATTTTCTTATCATCACAGACGAAGGGCGGGTCGGGAAAATGCGCGCCACTTCGCGCCGGATGGTCAGGTTCAATTACATCCCGAGCCAGTTTGGAGGCAATTATCGCGATGAAATAAAGGCGATGATTGAAGACCCATTGCCCAAAGATTCGTCAGAATCTCATTTTATTCAAATTGCGGATGTCGTCTCAACTTGGGTATATTTATATGCAGCCTCAAAACTTTGCCACGAAAAAGTGCCTTGGGCTAACCGTGTGAAAAACGTTTTGGAAGAAAAAGATGCCGTTCAAGCGCTGGAAATCTTGAAACCCAAACTGAACCTAAAAGCATCGAAAACCAATGAATATGGAATCGTTTGCTATCCCAAATAAAAAAAGCCACGCATTAGCGCAGCTCTTTAAAAACACCACCTACACCCTATTCAGGGTCTCAGTAGTTCGAGGCAAATATAAAAAGAAACGTTGGATTAGACAACGTTTCCAATCATAAATATCTTTCTTTCAAACCTTTACAAATTATAAGTGGAGAGAAGTTCCTATGGGCTATGCTTCCCTACTTTTGCCAAAAATTTACTCCCGCCACGCCGCAAAACCCGCCGCGTGGCTTTACCATTTTATACATAATGGCAAACACCGCCACTGATTTTATTCAATCCTATTTATCCGATGACCGCTTTCACGAGATTGCGCAACATTTTGAAAACGAGCCTTTTGGGAAAATCCAACTGAAAGGAATCACGGGTTCGTTCACTTCGTTTTTAGCGGTTTCCAGTTTTCAGAATACCGAGCGGCCGCATCTTTTTATTTTGAATGACAAAGAGGAAGCGGCTTATTTTCTGAATGACATCGAGCGGATCGTGGGCGAAAAAGACGTGCTGTTTTACCCCGGCTCCTACCGCCGCCCGTACCAAGTGGAGGAAACCGACAATGCGAATGTGTTGCTGCGCGCCGAAGTTTTGAACCGTCTGAACAGCCGCAAAAAGCCGGCGATGATTGTCAGCTACCCCGACGCGCTTTTTGAAAAAGTGGTAACGCGCAAAGAATTGAGCGCCAACACCTTGACCGTTCGAGAGGGCGATGATTTGAGCATTGATTTTCTGAACGAAACGCTGTTTGAATATGAATTTGAGCGGGTGGATTTTGTCTATGAGCCGGGCCAGTTTTCGGTGCGCGGCGGTATTGTGGATGTGTTTTCGTTTGCGCACGATTTGCCCTACCGCATCGAGTTTATCGGCGACGAAATCGAGAGCATCCGCATCTTCGACATCGAGAGCCAGCGCACGGTGGACTTGGTGAAAAAGCTGAGCCTGATGCCGAACGTGGAGAACAAAACGGTGCTGGAAAAACGCGAGAGTTTTTTTAATTACATCGACGGGAAAACCGTGGTGTGGCTGAAAAACGGGCCGTCGGCGGGCAAGCGGTTGGACGAGCTTTTCGCGAAAGCGGAAGAAACTTTTGAGACCTTGGACAGCGGCATTTCGCGCGCGGCACCGAGCGAACTTTTCATCAATGGCGAAAATTTGAAAGCTACTTTGCAAAACTTCGCGGCGGTGGAATGGGCGGACATTTTTTTCAAAAATTCCAAAGTGCTGGAATTCAGCGCCAAACCGCAGCCCGCCTTCAACAAAAACTTTGATTTGTTGGTCAAGGATTTTGAAATCAATACCCAAAAAGGTTGGAAAAATTATTTGCTCTGCGCCACTTCCAAACAGGTGGAGCGCTTTTACGCCATTTTTGAAGACATCGGAAAAGCGGTTGATTTTCAGCCGATTGTGCGTCAGTTGCACGAGGGCTTTGTAGATTCCGATGGAAAAAAAGCGGTTTACACCGACCATCAAATTTTTGAACGCTATCAACGCTTCCGCCTGAAAACCGGCCACGCGAAAAAGCAGGCCATCACGCTGAAAGAGCTGACCAGCCTGCAAACGGGCGATTATGTTACGCACATCGACCACGGCATCGGCGAGTTTGGCGGGCTGCAAAAAATCGACGTGAACGGCAAAAAACAGGAGGCCATAAAGTTGATTTACAATGGCGGCGACGTGCTTTATATAAGCATACATTCTTTACATAAAATCGCCCGCTACAACAGCAAGGAAGGCACAACCCCGACCACCCACAAACTGGGCAGCGGCACTTGGGCCAAAACTAAGTCCAAGGCGAAAACGCGCGTGAAACAAGTCGCTTTTGATTTGATAAAATTGTACGCGCAGCGCAAGGCAAAACAAGGTTTTGAGTTTTCCGAAGACAGCTATTTGCAGCACGAATTAGAAGCATCATTTATATACGAAGACACGCCCGACCAAGAAAAGGCCACCGCCGACGTGAAGACCGATATGCAAAATCCCGTGCCGATGGACCGGCTGATTTGCGGCGACGTGGGCTTCGGCAAAACGGAAATCGCCATCCGCGCGGCCTTCAAAGCGGCGGCGGACAGCAAGCAAGTGGCGGTGCTGGTGCCCACCACGATTTTGGCGTTTCAGCATTTCAAAACTTTCTCGGAACGGCTGAAAGACTTGCCCGTTTCGGTGGATTATATCAACCGTTTTAAAACCACCAAACAACAAAAAGAGACGCTGAAAAACTTAGAGGAAGGGAAGCTGGACATCATCATCGGGACGCATCGTTTGGTGGGCAAAGATGTGAAATTCAAAGATTTAGGATTGCTCATCATTGATGAAGAACAGAAATTTGGCGTGAGCGTAAAAGACAAATTAAAAAACCTGAAAGTGAACGTGGATACGCTCACATTGACGGCCACGCCTATTCCACGAACCTTGCAATTCAGTTTGATGCAAGCCCGCGATTTGAGCGTGATGACCACGCCGCCCCCGAACCGACATCCCATTGAAACCCAAGTGGTTTCTTTTTCAGAAGAAATGATTCGCGATGCGATTATGTATGAAATGAGCCGTGGCGGCCAAGTGTTTTTTGTGCATAACCGAGTGGAGAATATCAAAGAAGTTTCCGGTATGATTCAGCGGTTGATTCCCGATGCAAAAATTGGCATCGGCCACGGTCAAATGGAGGGCAAAAAATTGGAAAAATTGATGCTTGATTTTATCAATGGCGAGTTTGATGTGTTGATTGCAACTTCTATCATCGAAAATGGATTGGATGTTCCGAATGCGAATACGATTTTGATAAACAACGCACACCATATCGGGCTGAGCGATTTGCACCAAATGCGCGGCCGTGTGGGGCGGAGCAACAAAAAAGCGTTCTGCAAATTGATTGCGCCGCCGCTCAGCACTTTGACCGAAGAAGCCCGCAAAAGACTGACTGCCATTGAGCAATTCAGCGATTTGGGCAGCGGTTTTCACATCGCGATGCGCGACTTGGAAATCCGTGGGTCGGGCGATTTGCTTGGCGCCGACCAAAGCGGTTTTATCAATGATGTCGGTTTTGACACCTATCAAAAAATCCTCGCCGAAGCTATTGATGAGTTGAAAGAAAATGAGTTCAAAGATTTATACGAATCCGATGAAAAAGATAAAGATTTTGTGAAAGAAACTTTGTTGGATACCGACTTGGAAATTTTGATACCGGATTCGTATGTGAATAAAGTGGATGAACGCCTGAAATTATATCAAACTTTGGATAGTATTCAAACCGAAAAAGAACTGTATGAATTTGAGCAAGAATTGAAAGACCGTTTCGGTCAAATCCCCAATGAAGTTTTGGA
Source organism: Owenweeksia sp. (assembly GCA_965214115.1). Lineage (GTDB taxonomy): Bacteria > Bacteroidota > Bacteroidia > Flavobacteriales > Schleiferiaceae > Owenweeksia. Next base: position 568,822 of record CBDCAU010000003.1, on the reverse strand, counting down.
ACTTTTCAATTCGATAAAATTGCGCTGGCTCGGCAAAGAAATCGGCTTTGAAAAAATCGTATTGAAACAGGAGCGGCTCATCGGCTATTTCATCGCCGACCAAGATTCGCCCTTCTTCCAAAGTGCTGATTTTGAAAGGGTTTTAAACTTCCTAAAAGAAAATCCCAAAGCGCAAATGAAAGAACGGAACGGGAAACTGCGGCTTTCTTTTCCCAATGTGAAAAATGTGGATGAGGCGCTGGGAATTTTGCAACCTATTGTGGGAGAGAAAGTTGGGGTTTGATTTTGAAAATCGAGACATTTGTCGTAAATTTGTGGCAAATGACAGAGTGATGAGCGAAGACACCTATTACAACGGAAAGAAAATCAACATCCTGACAGGCTACGTCAGCGAGCCAGAAACGGTTTACTATCCTGACCGTATTTCGTTGATTAGAAATGGGTTGCCCGTGGAATCGCTGCAAGATTTTCAGGAAGAAACGGGGCTAACCAACCAAGAATTGGCGTACATTCTAAACGTTTCAGTACGCACCCTACAACGGTATCAGAATGGCGAAAATCTGCCATCTCAAGTTACCGAGAAGTTACTGAAATTGAATGAGTTATACGAAGCGGGTGAGCGCGCTTTGGGGGGCGGCCCCAAGAACACCACGGCGTGGCTTCGAGACACCATCCAAGCCACGGATTACAAACCGCCGCTCGAATTTTTGGATACCTATCGGGGGATGAAAGAAATGTGGCGGATTTTGGGACGCATCGAATACGGCATTCCATTATGACGGTTTTTCGGGTCAGCCCGCCTCACTATGCCGAAGATTTGTCGGGTGCGGGAGCCGAAAAAATAGGTGGGCGCTGGAATCGCGTCGGCAGTCCTGTTCTCTATACGGCGGAGAATATTTCGTTGGCCTTGCTGGAAAAAATCGCTCATTCCAATAGCAAAATGTTGAGCTGGACGTATTCCATTACCATAATACATATTCCTGAAAACTCTGATTTTCAAACCATTGAAGTTCAATCTTTGCCAAAAAATTGGACAAGGCTTGATTATGCCGAACATACTTTGGAGCTTGGCCGGCAATGGCTGGAGTCGAAAAAAACTTTGGCAATGAAAGTGCCGAGTGCCGTCAATTCCTTTGAGAAAAATATCCTATTAAATCCGCGACACCCGAATTTTGGGCAAGTCGAAATTTTGGGGATTGAAGAGTTTCATTTCGATACTCGTTTCGGGTAATCTCAGCAACTTTCCCGCCTACTCCGTTCTTTTCCCCATTCACTCCCTTTTATTTTTATTGATAATATTTTTGACGGTGCTTTGTGGCCTCATTTTAAAAAACGTAATGCGATGAAAATCAATATCTTACTGCTTCTTTTTTTCGGCATTCTCTCCCTTTCCGCCAAAGCGCAATCGCATACGCAGACCGTCCGTGGGCGCGTCATCGACAAGCAAATCGAAACGCCGCTTTTAGGCGTGAACGTGGTGGTTTTGCAAGATGAAAAAACCTACGGCGGCGTTACGGACGGCAACGGGTATTTTCAAATTAACAATGTCCCAACGGGTCGTATCAATCTGGCTTTCAGCTTTATAGGATATAAACCCGTTACGATGCAAAACATCGAATTACTCAGTTCCAAAGAGCTGATTCTCAACGTGGCGATGCTGGAAAGTACGGAAGAGTTGGATGAAGTGGTGGTGCAGGGGCGGCAGGAAAAATCGCGGGTGCAGAACGAGCGGGTGAACGTTTCGGCGCGCACTTTTTCGATAGAAGAAACGCAGCGTTTTGCCGGCTCGGTGCAGGATGTGTCTCGGATGGCGAGCAACTTTGCCGGCGTGCAGCGCGCCAATGATGCACAGAACGACATCGTTATTCGCGGCAATTCGCCCATCGGTTTGATTTGGCGCTTGGAGGGTGTCGATATTCCCAACCCCAACCACTTTGGCGGATTGGGAGCAACGGGCGGGCCGGTTAGTATGTTGAATAACAACGTTTTGGCCAATTCCGATTTTTTGACCAGCGCATTTCCATCGGAATATGGCGATGGGATTTCGGGGGTTTTTGATTTGCAGATGCGCAATGGCAATTACGAAAACCACGAATTTTTGGGGCAGATTGGTTTCAACGGTTTTGAGCTGGGCGCGGAGGGGCCCATCAATCGTGAAAAGCGTTCTTCGTACCTCATAAATTATAGATATTCTACGCTTGGTGTATTCTCCGCATTAGGCATTGATTTTGGCACGGGAACGGCCATTCCTTATTATCAGGATTTAAACCTAAAAGTGCACTTGCCATTGGGCGAAAAAACTATCGTGGAAGTATTCGGACTGGGCGGCATCAGCAATATTGATTTTTTGGACAGTAAAAGTGAAGAAGAGGAAGACGGTGGCTTTTACAGCGATGACGAAGATTTGCGTTTCCAAGCGCGGACGGGCGTTATCGGTGCATCCCATCAATATTTTTTCGATAAAAGTTTGTATTCCAAAATCACGTTTTCGGCGAATACGATTGCCAATTTTACCAAATCTGACAGCCTGAATGATGAGCGGGTGCCGGGGCCGCAATACCGCCAAGAATTTATTCAAAATAATATACAATTCAGCGGTTTTTTGAACAAAAAGTTTAATGCCAAAAATGTTATCCGATTCGGCACTTATATTACGATGAAAAATTACGATTTAATGGACAGCGCTTTTGCCGGCGAATCCATCGGTTTCCGCACTTTGCGCGACCAGCAATCCACTGACTGGCTCTACCAACCCTACGTGAATTGGCAGCTCCGTCCGAGCGACAAATGGGAATTGAACTTGGGCCTGCATTCGATGTATCTGCAATCCAATCAGAACTTTAGCCTCGAACCGCGTTTTGGCGCGAGCTATTCCTCGCGGGAAAATCAGAGCCTGAATTTTGGCTACGGATTGCACAGCCAAATTCCCAACCCGTCTATTTTATACGACCAAATCCGGTTGGACAACGGCACTTATATTTTGCCGAACGAAGATTTGGATTTTGTGCGGAGCCACCACCTCGTTTTGGGCTACGACCTGTTTTTCGGCAGCGGTTATCACTTCAAATCCGAGGCGTATTTCCAGTATATTTTCGATGCGATTGTCCAACAAAAACCCAGCGCCTATTCCAATCTGAACGCGGGCGGGTTCGAGACCGGCGCGCCGGATTCCATCACCAACGGCGGAGAGGGGCGCAACTTCGGTTTGGATTTGACTTTTGAAAAATATATGGAAAAGGGCTTCTATCTTTTGAGTACGCTTTCGTTGTATCAGTCTGAATATCAAGGTAGTGACGGAGTTTGGCGCAACACTGCCTTCAACGGAAATTATGTTTTCAACTTATTGGGCGGCAAAGAATTTGTCCTTTCGGAAGGCAATTTGGACGGCAAAAAACGCAATACGATTACCGTGGATTTGAAAACCACCTTGGCGGGCGGGCAGCGCTACACGCCGCTGGATTTGCCGGAATCCATTGCGGAGGGCGAAGCGGTTTACGATAATTCCCAACCTTATAGCGAGCAGTTCAAACCGTATTTCCGGCCGGACATCCGCATCGGCTACAAGCAAAGCGGAAAGAGAGTAACGCAGGAATTTGCCATCGATATTCAGAACGTTATCAATCGCGACAATCCGTTTGGGATTGAATACGATGCCGAAAATCAGGAAGAAATTATCACCAACCAGTTGGGGCTTTTTCCGATGTTTTTGTATCGGATTACTTTTTGAAAATTTCCCACAAACCACACCGTTTGATGAAAAACAAAAACCATCAGTTTCGCTATACATTTCATAGTACAGAATGGATTGTGATTTTGAGCATTGCCTTTTTTCCAATTCTCTTAGGAAATATCCGTCATTTAGTAGGTGGCACAGAACGTTATTTTCATACTGGAACTTCGATTATTCTATTGAATTCCACTTACTCGTTTATCACCACTATTTCGCTTTATTTGGGATGTACTTTTATATTTCAATATTTGAATCATTATTTTCCGTGGGAGAAATCCATTTGGCAACGCATTTGGCGTGAGGTGATTTTAATTATTGGTTTTGCCGCCGTGGCGCAGTTTATTATACTAATTGTCTTCTATTATTTCACGCCTATTTTTATCATTCAGGAGTTTACTTTTGCCTTTTATTTTGAGAATTTTTTGTTCGGAACAGGGATCACTTTGATTGTGGTCTGCATTTTTGAAGGCGTCCATCTTTTTAGACGGTGGAAACAAAGCTTAGTGGAAAAGGAGCTATTGGAAAAGGAAAACCTCCGCAGCCAACTGGGAAATCTCAAAGCACAACTTGACCCGCATTTTATGTTCAACAGCCTAAATGTGCTCGGCGTTTTGATAAATAAAAATCCTAAAAAAGCGGAATTTTTCTTAGAAAGATTTGCGAATGTGTACCGCTATATTTTAGAAACTAAAAACGATATGGTCGTTCCATTAAAAAAAGAGTTGGAATTTATTGATTCGCACACCAAATTGCAACAAATAAGATTTGATTCTGCCTTGGAAATTTCTACTGAAATTGATAAGCAATATTTAGAATATTTTGTGGCACCGCTCAGTTTACAAGAAACGGTGGGAAATGCGATTAAACATAATGAAGTTTCTAAAGAACATCCTTTATATATCCGAATCCAAAGTCAAAACGGCGGAATTCAGGTGAAAAACAATCTCCAAAGGCGACAGGAAAATGTGACCTCCACGGGCGTCGGATTAGAAAATTTGAAACAGCGCTATGAAATTTTGAGCCAGCAAAAACCCACTTTTGAACAGAAAAACGGGCATTTTGTAGCCTGGATTCCCCTAATTGAAAAAGTGTGAAATACCTGATTTTAGAAGACGAGCCGCTGGCCGCTGAGCGATTGCAGCAAGCCATTTCGGATGAAAAACCCGACTGGAAATGTTTGGGAACCCTTGAATCGGTGCGGGAGGCAAAACGGGAAATTCCCGCTTCGGAAGCGGATTTGCTTTTCGTGGATATTCATTTGGCAGACGGACTTTCCTTTTCCATTTTTGAAGAAATTTCATTTGAAAAACCGTTGATTTTCACCACGGCTTACGATCAATATGCGCTCAAGGCATTCGAGTTGAACAGCATTAATTATTTGCTGAAACCGGTTACGAAAAAAGACTTGCGGCGCGCCTTGCAAAAATTCGAAAACCGCACGGACAGCGGCGTAGCGGTGGATTGGCAAAGCTTGGTAGCAAAATTAAAACCCGAATACAAAACCCGTTTTTTGGTCAGTACTGGAAACAAAATCAAATCGCTGAACGCGGATGAAGTCGCATTTTTCTTTGCACAGGGCAAGCACTCCTTCGTGTTTACTTTGGAGGGAAAAGATTATATTTTTGACCAACCGCTTTCCAAGCTCATCGAGCAACTCGATCCTCAAAAATTCTTTCAAATCAACCGCCAGTTTATCCTTTCCATTGATGCGATTTCGGAGATGATTCCCTATTCCAAAGGGCGTTTAAAAATTGTAACAGACCCCGCCACGCCGGAGGAAGCGATTGTGAGCGTAGATAAAAGCCCCACTTTTAAAAGCTGGGTGGGCGCTTCATAAAGCGTCGATTTTCTTCGCGATTTCATCGGCGCGCGCCGCCATTTTATCACTTTCCGCACGATTTGTTGTCGAAAGTTCGTGCGATTTTTTCAAGAGTTTTTGATATTCTTTTTGCAACTTTTCCCTTTCGGTTTTCTTTTTGAAAATTCCAAACATTTTTTTAATTTTATTTGATGATTGATATACAAATTATTCTGTATTGAACCGTCGCTTTAGCGCGGTTGTTTTAGACCAATCTTGCAAATTTGGCTTTAGCCGAAATTTCAAGTTGCGCTAAAGCGCGAAGAGGGGGGACACTTTTACTATCGCCGCGCTAAAGCGACGGTGCAATATTTTGATTGTCAGTAATTAAAGAATCAAAGGCTCAAAACCTCCTTCAATTTCTGAAAACCACTCCGGCTCACGGGAATTTTCTCACCGTTTTTTAAAACCGCAATGTGGTTGTTTTTCTCATACGGATCTATGCTTGTAATTTGCTGAACATTCAACAAATGGGAACGATGGACGCGCACGAAAACTTCCGGCGAAAGCGAGCCTTCGTAAAAGGTCAAGGTTTTCTTTTTCAAGAAGTTGCCTTGCTCAGAAAAGATTTTTACATAATCGCCGTCGGCCTCCAAACGGGTGATTTCTTTTAAAGGAAGGATGCGGATTTTGTGACCGTCTTTGATGACGATGCGGTTGGGGTTTTGCGGGCGCAGGTTTTGGATGAAGGGTGATTTTGGAATGGCCTTTTTATCGAAATTAGTTAGGAATTTTTGTACCGCTTTTTCAAAGCGTTCTTTAGAAAAAGGTTTTAACAAATAATCAATCGCATTATTTTCAAAAGCTTGTATAGCAAATTCATCAAAAGCGGTGGTAAAAATAACGGTGGGCGGTTCGTCCAAAAGTTCCAACATTTCAAAGCCTGATATTTTAGGCATTTGTACATCTAAAAACAACAAATCCGGTTGAAATTCTTGCACCCCTTTTACCCCTTGAAAACCATTGATGCAGCGCGCCACGATTTCAATTTGTGGAAAGTCTTCCAAATATTCTGCTACCAAATCCGCAGCGAGCGGTTCGTCATCCACAATCACGACTTTAATCATTGATGTTGGGAATTTTTAGACGGACAATAAATTGATTTTCAATGGATTTGGTCTCAATCAAATCGGTTCTTCCAAATAAAAGATACAAGCGGCGTTTTACGGAAGTCAATCCAAACCCCGTTCCCGCGCTAGGGTTTTCATCCGAATCGTAAGGATTTTCGATAGTGATTTGCAATGCATTTTCCCCGGATTTACACGCCAATTTTATCAACACATTTTCAGTTATTCCATATAACCCAAATTTGATGGCATTTTCCAACAAAGGTTGCAAAATCAGCAGTGGCAATTTTTGTGAAAGCAAATGTTCTCCGCAATCCATTTCCACTTTTAAACGGTGGCCAAAACGCACTTGCTCGATTTCCAAATACAGTTTTAAATACTCCATTTCCTCTTTTAAAGAAATGAGTTTTTGGTCTTCGCGGCGCATCGTACCGCGCAGAAAATCAGAGAGTTGCTGCACCATTCGTCGCGCCTTTTCCGGTTGGCGGCCAATGAGCGAATTGACCGAATTCAAACTGTTGAACAAAAAATGCGGCTGCAATTGCTGGCGCAGCTTGAACAGCTCGGCCTCGCGGGCGATTTTTTCGGTTTCTAGCTTGCGGTTTTGCTCGGCCTCCATCCCGCGCAAGCGAAACGAGAGCAAGCCAAACAAGGAAGCGCCCGCAAAAATCAAAAAAGCCACCGAGATTCGATAAAATTCAGAATAATCCAAAAATTCGGAATAATCCACGCTATCATTGACTTTGCTGACGATAATCGATGTGAGAAAAAGCCAGACGTAGGCCAGCACGGCGGGGGGCAAAATCACCACCAAAAACTTTCCCCGTGAAGGATGGAAAAAACTCAAAGTATTGACAATCAGATAAATGACAATACCGAGCAAAAGCCACGAAACGGCGGCGTCCAGGGCGGCTTGGTTAAGGGAAAAACCAAAGGCGCAGGTGGTCAAAAAAACCTGCAAACCCGCCGCGGCCAAGAGGCCGAGCGAGAATGCGATGGAATTTCGGTTGGAAGGAAATGTGGTAGTTACCATTTTTGGTTTTAGGGTTGTGGCAAGTTGCATAATATTTTGGCAGTTTAGACCTCACCTCCCGCATAAGCGGGACAAGCCCGTCCCCTCTCCTTAAGGAGAGGGGTGGCTGGGCGGAAGTACGTTGCGTCAAGCATTCTTCGATAAAACCGATTAAAAATCAATAACTTACAATGTCCACTCCGCCGAAGAGCACGATGCCGGTAAGGACGAGGGTTTTGCTGTCGGGCACCACGTCCACGCCGGAGACGCGCTTGTCTTCGATGCCGCCAAAAATGCAGGTGGCATCTTCCACGATGTTCCAATGGCGCGGCACGATGAGTTTCAATCCGCCGAAAATCACCACGTTGTCGAGGTTGATTTCGCCCTGAAAATCAGCCTGCGTTAGGTTGATTTCGCTGCCGCCGAAAATGGACACGGTGTCGCCGCCCTGAAAATTTTTGGAGAGCACCATTTTTTTGACGCCGTTGAAAATGGAGACAATGTCAATGCGGTCGTTTTTGCTCGCCAGTCGGGGGTCGATGGGATTGCCGTCGTCGTCAAAAGTTTGGAATTTGGACTTGCGCCGCTGTGGCCGGATGATGACAATCAATCCGATGACGATAATCAGGACGGGCAGGAAATAATCGCGCAAATGCCACGGAATATCCACATAATCGCCGATGAGAAAAATGCTGCCGATGCCAATGAGAATCCACGATGCGGCGTTGCGGAAGCCCTTGCTGATGCCGATGAAAATCCCGATGTAAATTAGAATGGAATACCACTCCAAAAAGACGCCGGGGATGTAAATTCCAGACTTGCGCAAGAGCCAAACCAAGCCGACGAAGATTAATATCGAACCTAAGACGATTCCTTTTTTGCCGCGCTGTTTTTTGATTTCCGTTGCCATTTTTTTGGGTTTTTAATTTTTAAGATGGCACGAAAGTAAACGGCGACCGAGGGTGGGGAAAATGAAATTCGGCGGGCGGCGGGCGGAAGGTCGGCGGGTGGTGGAGTTTGGTCGATTAACGATTGATTCGATTTACGAATTACGATTTTTATAGAGGCGCTTTTAAAAAAGATAGCTTCGGAAAATCCACTCTATGAATTAAAGGTGGACAAATTCAATTCATCGATTTCTTTTTCGGCTTCTTTTTCTGAAATGGTGCGCCCATTTTTCAAGTCATCCAAACCTGCATAAATACTCTCTTTTTGAGCATCGGAGGTGATATACATTTCTGACTCTTTATTATTTAAAATATGCTCGATTTGTGTTAAAATTTCCATTTCAGAAATTTCTTTCATTCGATTGATAATGTTGGAGCGTTTGGATTGTAAAGTTTCCATTCGGGAAAAATTTAGGTAAAAATAAAAAACCCGCAGCTTTCGCCACGGGTCATAAAATCATAAGCTTCTCCTTCTCGATAATTATCGGGACTTTCCAAAGGGGAGGAACAGCGGCATCAATTCTTCAAAACGGCAATCGTCTGTTCCGCCAATTCCTCGCCAATCCGGTCTTGCGCTTCCAGCGTAGCCGCGCCGATGTGCGGCGAAAGTGAAGTGTAAGGACTCATCAAAATTTTCATTGCTGGGGTGGGTTCGTTCACGAAAACATCCAGCGCGGCGTAGCGGAGTTTGCCGCTGTCCAAGGCTTCCATCAGCGCCACTTCGTCCACCACGCCGCCGCGCGCCGTGTTCACGATGCCGGCGTTGTCCTTCATCAATTCGATTTCTTTTTGGCCAATTAAAGCCTCGCCCGCGCCGGAAATGTGGATGGTTACGAAATCCGACTTTTTCAAAACCTCTTCGATGGAAGTGGTCTCAATTTCGGTGGTGATTTTTTGGCCGTCGGCGAAGGGGATTTCCAGTTTTTTCTGGTCGGTGCTGCGGTCGGCGGCGGTGATGTTCATTCCCAATCCGTAGGCCATCCGCGCCACTTCTTGGCCAATCCGGCCAAAGCCGATGATGCCCAACGTCTTGCCTTTCAGTTCGATACCGGCCGAGTAGCTTTTTTTCAACTCCTTGAATTTGCTGTCGCCGGAAAGGGGCATTTGCTGGTTGCTGTCGAAAAGAAATCGCACCATCCCAAAGAGATGCGCGAATACCAATTCCGCCACCGAGCGGGAACTGGCGGCGGGTGTGTTGAAGACCGCGATGCCTTTTTCGCGGGCGTAGTCCACGTTGATGTTGTCCATTCCCACGCCGCCGCGACCGATGGCTTTTAACGTTCCGTTCGTGCTGTCAATCAAGTCTTTGCGCACTTTGGTGGCGCTGCGCACGAAGAGTGCGGCTACTTTATTTTCATTGATGTAATCGGCCAGTTGTTCCTGCGCCACTTTTGTAGTTTCCACTTCGTGGCCGGCGTCTTCCAGTTTCTTTTTTCCGCTTTCGCTGATGCCGTCGTTGGCGAGTATTTTCATTTTTATCAATTTGCTAATTAGTCAATTGGACAATGTGCCAATTTTTATAACTTTTTTAACAGAAATGTTCAGGGATTTTGAATGAAGTTTTTACAAACTACCTATTCATTATTACCTATTCAATATTACGCTTTCCTTTCCAACTCCTTCATCACCTCCACCAGCACCTCCACACTCTCCGGCGGCAGCGCATTGTACATACTGGCGCGGTAGCCGCCCACGCTCCGGTGGCCCGGTATGCCGCTGATGTTAGCTTCTTTCCACATTTTGTCGAAGCGTTCTTGGTGCGATTCGTCCTCCAAAAGGAAACAGGCGTTCATCGTGCTGCGGTCTTCTTTTTGGGCCGTGCCTTTGAATAGTGGATTACGGTCGATTTCATTGTAAATCAGATCCGCTTTTTGCTGGTTTCTTTGGGCAATCCATTCCACTCCGCCATTGTATTTTAGCCACTCCAAAGTGAGCATCGAAACATATACGGAAAATACTGGAGGAGTATTGAACATTGACTCTTTGGCAATATGAATTTTATAATCCAAATAAGCCGGAATATCGCGGCCGTTTTTGCCTAAAATTTCGTCTTTCACTATCACCAAAGTGGCACCGGCCGGCCCCATATTTTTTTGCGCGCCAGCGTATATCAAATCGAAATCAGACACATTGATTTTACGGCTCAAAATATCCGAGCTCATATCGCAAACGTTCAGCGTATCCGTCTTGGGAAATTCTTTGATTTGCGTCCCGAAAATGGTGTTGTTGCTGGTGCAATGGAAATAATCCGCATCGGAGGGAATGTCGAAACCTTTGGGGATGAAATTGTAATTGGCATCCTTGGAACTGGCCACAACGTCCACGTTTCCAAGGCGTTTCGCCTCTTTGATAGCTTTGGCGCTCCACGTTCCCGTATCCAAATAAGCGGCTTTTCCGTTGTCTTTTTTCATCAGGTTGTAAGGTGTCATCACAAATTCCAGACTGGCGCCGCCCTGCAAAAAGAGGATGGAATAACCGTCGGGCACGCCCATCAATTCGCGCACTAAGTTCTGCGCTTTTTCCATCACGGCCACGAAGTTTTTGCTGCGGTGGCTGATTTCCAAAAGGGAGAGGCCGAGGCCGTCGAATTCGAGGCAGGCTTCGGAGGCTTGTTTTAGCACGTCTTGCGGCAGGATGCACGGGCCGGCGGAGTAGTTGTGGACTTTTGTTTTGGTGGCGGTTTCCATTTTTTTGAAAATTTTGGCAAACTTAACATAAAGGAGTGGGGAAGGTTGAGGGGAACACAAGTAATTCAATTGTAATTCTGTAGTAATACAATAAGTAATTCGATAGTAATTCAATTGGGCGGTTGGGTAAGGCAAAATCTGAACTGAAATGAAGACGTAATTTTGTAGAAGAAACTTGGGAAGCGGGAATCTTAAAAAATTTAGACTTTATGACTGATATTTTAGAAAAAGAAAAAAGGCGCGCGATTCACAGAATCCAGAAAATCGACAGCTTGGCGGAAATGCGCCGCGTGACGGAGGTTTTGGAAAATGGCGGTGAAAAGGCGGATTTGAACGAGGTGATTCTAACTTCTTTGAAACACAAAACTCTGGATGAACTGGCGGAGGAACAAAACGTAAAGCCGATGGACTGGGAAGAATTCAGCCGCTTGGCAAAAAAAATAGATATTCAAGAGCCCATTGAATTACTGCTTGAACAGTTGAAAGGATGAGAAATCATTTGGACACGAACATCCTCTTGCTATTGGCGCGCCAAAATGAAATCTCCCAAAAATTGGATGCGCACTATCATTTCTTTGAGGATGTAGAGCCGCCAGTGCTATCGGTAGTTTCACTGGGCGAAATCCGTTCTATCGTTTTGCAAAATGGTTGGGGAAACCGCAAGATTTTAGCCTTGAACGAATTGCTTACCCGATTCGTGATTACCGATATTTCCAGCCCCAAAATTTTAAGCGCCTACGCCCGAATCGATGCCTTCTCCCAAGGCAAACTCCCACAAAAAGAAAAATTCTCAGCGCGCAATATGGGCAAAAATGACCTGTGGATTGCCGCCACCGCCCACGTTTACGATTTGACTCTCATTACGACGGATGATGATTTTGACCATCTGGACGGCGAGTTTTTGGATTTGAAAAAAGTGGATGTCGAACGTTTCATTGCAAAATGAGATTTTTTGGAGAAGCATAAATTATCTTTGTTAAACCGAATCGAAATCAAATATTACCGAGATGAGCGAAATTTTAGAACAGACGAAAAAGCGGCTGACCAAACGTATTTGGGAGAGCGAGAACCTGAAAGAGTTATTGAAAATGGAAGCCACTTTTGAGAGACCAAAAAAAGCGGAAGAAACGGACGTTTTGGACAAATTCATCGAAGAAAAATTTCCACACAAAACTTTGGAGCAGATAAAGAAAGAGCAGAATTACAAAAAACCCACAGCTCAGGAGTGGCGAAATTCGTTTAAGGGATTTAATCTGACCGAGCCATTGGAAAAACTTCTGAAGGACATCTAAAATGGATTTCCTTTTTGACACAGGTGTTTTTGTTACATTAATTCGATTTCCAAAGCTGACCGCTGAAATTGAGGAGCATATTGGCTTTGACCCCGACAAAGATGGAAGTGTCCTTTCTGTGGTTTCGCTTGGAGAACTCAAATCTCTTGTTTTAAAGAACAATTGGGGGAAAGACGCCAAAAAAGGTTGAAAGATTTGCTTGACAAGTCGGTAGTTTTGGATATCAATGATTTTCAAGTCCTCAACGCCTACGCCCGAATCGATGCCTTCTCCCAAGGAAAACTCCCGCAGAAAGAAAAATTCTCGGCAAGAAATATGGGCAAGAACGACTTGTGGATTGCGGCCACCGCCCACGTTTACGATTTGACACTCATCACGACAGATGATGATTTTGACCACTTGGACGGGGAGTTCTTGGATTTGAAGAAGGTGGACGTCAGCAAGTTTTTTAATAGTGAATAGGTAATAATGAATAAGTAGTGTTCGAGGCCAGTGTATCGCCCTCGGGTTTCCATCTGATTTTCGCTGAAACAATCGAGAAATAGCGGCTCACCGATTGCTGACTGCAAACTGCCGACTGCCAACTGCTCCCTACCTTCGCGCCGTGCAATTCTCTCTACAAAAAACCGACCCCAAAAGTGCCGCCCGTGCGGGAAAAATCACCACCGCCCACGGCGAAATCCGCACCCCGATTTTTATGCCCGTCGGAACGGTGGCCTCCGTGAAAACCGTGCACCAGCGCGAGTTGCGCGAGGATGTGCAGGCGCAGATTATTTTGGGAAATACCTATCATTTGTATTTGCGGCCGAGTACTTCGGTGTTGCAAAATGCCGGCGGCCTCCACCAATTTATGGGCTGGGAAAAACCCATCCTGACCGACAGCGGCGGATACCAAGTGTATTCGCTGGCGAACAGCCGAAAAATCTCCGAGGAAGGCGTGAAGTTCCAATCGCACATCGACGGGTCACGGCATTTTTTCTCGCCGGAAAAGTCGATGGAAATCCAGCGGCAAATCGGGGCGGACATTATAATGGCGTTTGACGAATGCCCGCCCTACCCTTCTGATTATCAATACGCTAAAAACAGTATGGAAATGACGCACCGCTGGTTGCGGCGCTGCGTGGATTGGCTTTCGCAAAACGAAGAATTGTACGGATTTGAACAGTCGCTTTTCCCGATTGTGCAGGGTTCTACATTTGAGGATTTGCGGAAACAATCGGCGGAAACAATCGCCAGTTTTGACGCGGGCGGAAATGCCATCGGCGGCCTCTCGGTGGGCGAGCCGATTGAGGAAATGTACAAGTTTGCGGAATTGTGCTGCAATCATCTCCCAAAAGAAAAACCGCGCTACCTAATGGGCGTGGGAACGCCGGCCAACATTTTGGAAAACATTGCTTTAGGCGTGGATATGTTCGATTGCGTGATGCCCACCCGCAACGGCCGCAACGGGATGCTTTTTACCTCCGAAGGCATCATCAACATCAAAAACAAAAAGTGGGAAAACGCCCACGAGCCGCTGGACGCGAATGGCACCAGCTTCGTGGATTCGGATTACTCCAAAGCCTACCTGCGCCACCTTTTTGCGGCCAACGAATACCTTGGCAGGCAAATTGCCTCGCTGCACAATCTGCGGTTTTACCTTTGGCTGACCGAGACCGCCCGCGAAAAAATCACCGACGGCACTTTTTCACAATGGAAAAACGAGATAGTGCCGAAACTGGAAACCCGCCTCTGAGCCGTGCTGAAAATCATCGACCGCTATATTTTAAAGAAATTCCTCGGGACATTTTTCCTGATTATCACGCTTATACTGGCGATTGCGGTGGTATTCGACATTTCCGAAAAAATTGACAATTTCGTACAGGAAGGCGCTTCCGCCAAGGAAATCATCTTTGATTATTACCTGAATTTCATTGTCTATTACGGCAATTTGTTCAGTTCGATGATGGTGTTTATTTCGACGATTTTTTTCACCAGCCGGATGGCGGGCAACACCGAAATCGTGGCCATCTTAACGGGCGGCGTCAGCTTCCGGCGGATGATGTGGCCGTTTTTCGTGGGGGCCACCGTCATCGCGGTCATCAGTTTTTTGCTGGGCAATTATGTGATTCCCAAAACCAATGTGTATCGCATCAATTTTGAAACGACCTACATCAGCAGTAAAGGCCCCGACCGTTTCAAGAACGTGCACCGCCAAATCGAGCCGGGCCACATTATTTATTTTGATAATTTCAATACCGAAAAAAACAGCGGCTACCGCTTTTCGTACGAAGTGTTTGAGAATCACAGCCTTAAGGCCAAACTCAAATCGGATTTCATTGAACTGGACACCACCGCGGGGCAGTGGGCCTTGCAAAACTGGCACCTCCGCACCATCGACGCTGAGGGCAACGAAAGCATCCGCGCGGGGCAAAAAATGGACACCGTCCTCAACTTTGGGCCGGACGAAATCGTGCCGCGCCTCTACACCATCGAAATGATGGACACGCCAGAGCTGAACGAATTCATCGAGACCGAGAAAATCCGCGGCAGCGAAGACCTGAATTTCTACCTCATCGAAAAATACAAGCGCGTTTCCTACCCTGCCGCCACCTTTATTTTGGTGTTGATCGGGGTCAGCGTTTCCTCGCGAAAGACGCGGGGCGGGCTGGGGCTAAACATTGCCATCGGGCTGCTGCTCAGCGTGGTCTATATATTTTTTATGCAAATGAGCACCACCTTTGCCTCGGTGGGCAGTATGTCGCCGCTGCTGGCCGTTTGGCTGCCCAACATCCTCTTTAGTTTTGTGGCCGCTTACCTCTATTACATTGCCCCAAAATAACGCCTCCGATTACCTCCGCCTCCACCTCGCGGTCTTGGTTTTTGGGATTACCGGGCCGTTGGGCCAACTGATTAGCATTGAGGCCGTTCCGCTGGTGTGGCACCGGATGTGGCTGGCCGCCGCCTTCGTTTTTTTCTTTCTTTTATTTAAGAAGAGATTGGATTTTTCCTTGATAAAAAACCCTTGGAAAGTGCTGCTGGCGGGCGTGATAATCGCGGCGCACTGGGTCACGTTTTTTCATTCCATAAAAATCAGCACCGTGTCGGTGGCCTTGGCCTGCGTTTCCACGGGGGCGTTTTTCGGTTCGCTCATCGAGCCGATTGTCTTCCAAAGAAAACCGCGCGCCAGCGAAATGCTGCTCGGCTTGGCGGTCATCGTCGGGCTTTATTTCATCTTCCGTTTTGAGGGCGGATATTGGGAGGGCATTGTCGTGGCTTTGATCAGCGCGTTTTTGAGCGCCCTGTTTTCGGTGTTGAATTCCAAAATGGTGCGCAGCCAAAGCGCGTTCCGCATCACTTTTTTAGAAATGCTCGGTGGCTTTTTGGCCATCGGTATTTTTCTTTCCCTTACGGGGAAAATGAGCTGGGAGCTTTTCGCGCTGTCGTGCAACGACTGGGTTTTCCTCGTCATCCTCGGCAGCGTTTGCACGGCCTTTGCCTTTATAGAAAGTGTGGCGGTGATGCGCCGCCTGTCCGCCTTCACCTTTTTGTTGGCCATCAATCTGGAGCCGGTGTACGGCATCCTCCTTGCCCTCTGGATTTTTGGCGAAAGCGAGCAGATGGAATGGGGATTTTACGTGGGCGCGGCGATTATCCTTTCCACGGTTTTTGTGGATGTGTGGTTGCGGAAACGGCGCCGCGTGGGGAGCAAATAAGTTTGGGAGGTTTCCTATTTCTTTGGAAGATTCAGCCTTTTCGCAAAGATGACTTTTCCCAACGCAAATACCGATTAGGTAAGTTCTCAAAAAAAAGCAACAAAAACACGGGGTAAATCTGCATCAAAATCCGCGAAAGTGAAGTATTTAAATGCCATTTCAAATCGTGTGGGGTAATTATATAAATCATAAAAAACCCAGTAAAACTCACCATTAAAAACGGTATCAAAAAATGCTTTGAAAGATTTGGAAATTCCCACTTCGTTTTTTGAAACCCAATCAAGATTACAAACAGTATAAATATGAAAATCGGCTGGAAAGCAGAGCCGGAAAAACTCAACAATTCTTGGACAAAACTATTGAAAATAATCGCATAACAATCCCAATCAAAAAGCCTTTCTAAAATTGGTGAAAGATTTTGGCCTACCACATCATTACCGTGGTTCACTATTGTTTTGAAATAAAAAGTGGTCAATAGAAATGGCAAACTTCCCAATCCGAGCCAAGCAAAATTTCTCCATTTATGGATGATTTTCTTATCTTTTAAAAGATAAAAAATGGCGCAAACGAAAAAAATGGCGCAGTAAAAAATCCCCTCGTTTTTTACCCAAGTGGCGACGCCGATGACTAATCCCGCCATCGCCCAGTTTTGCCATCGGCTTTCGGCCCGAACCGCATTCGATAAAAAAACAATCGAAAGCACTACAAAAAAAGACAAGGGAATATCCGAATATTGGGCGCTTCCCCGCTTTACAAAATTGAACGTGACCAACAGAGAAAGGCAGGCGGCAAAGGCTTTTTCAGCAGGCCAAGTTTTTTGAAAATACAAAAGCGAAGTGGCAAGCGTAAAAAATACCGTCATAAAAATCGGCCACCATTCGGCGCCGAAAATCCCAGCCACTTGATAAACAATCGCTACCGAACAAGGCCAAAAAAGCGGGTAATCGGGATGGGGGTATTCCAACAAATTTTTGAATTTGGAATAGCCCATTTCCGGCAAACTCGCCAATAGCTGTCCTTTGACATTCCATATAGCGTAGGCATCCCACCCGCCAAAAATGGCGTTCAAATTGAAAGCAATCAGAAAAATAACAACAGATAAAATTGACATTGCCAATACCCATTTTTGATATTTTTTGAAGCGAGGAAGAAATTGAAAAGATACCCTTTTTCGTAAAATAAAAACGCTAAAAATTCCAATGAAAATGATTTGAACAACATCAAAAATTATGAGGTTTCCCCGCCATTGAATCATCCAAAAATAGAGCAAACCATTCAGCGCTAAACCAAGAGGAAAGATGTTAATGAAATGAATTTTTTTTGGAAGAACTAAAAACGCGACAAATTAGAAAACCCGCCGCTATCGTTCCGGCAATTCTTAATATCAAAAGAATGGTTGCAAAAAGCGTCATTTCTCAACCACTAAAAGTTGCCATTCTTTTTTATCCGAAATCCACAGGGATTTGAAACCCGCGAAATCACGATTTTCACTTTCCGAAAACAACAGGACGGTGTCCCGATTTTTGGCATTATCAATAAAAGTGGGCATCAAACCGTAGCGCGCCGCCATTCCGTAAAAATCAGGAGAGTGCAGAGAATCAGGATGTTGAAAGGCCAAGGAAACCGAAGGCGGAAGCGGGATTCCTTTGGCAAGCGGCCGCAAATCCAAAATAGCATTGGCGGCTTTATCATCTCGGATTTTTGTGAATTCCAAAATCCCGGCAACCGCAATATGAATGACGCTGACGGCAGCCATTGCAAGGACCAAAATTTGAAAAATCCGAATAATCTTCACGTCTTCTGCATAGTTGAAATAGAATCCTCAATCCAAAACGCCGCTCTCAAAAATCAAAAAAATCCTCAATCCAAAACGCCGTCACCATCCCTCGTAAATCGAAAATCGCATCAATCATAAATCTACAAATGCCCCCACCAAATCGTAAATCAAAAATCGAATCAATCGTCAATCGCCCTACGTTTTCTGCTTCTGCTTCCGCGCCGCCGGAAAAAGGATATTATTGAGAATCAACCGATAGCCGGCGGAATTGGGATAGAGTTCCAGTTCCGTTTTGGGGTCGCCTACGCGGTGTTGGTAGTCTTCGGGGTCGTGGCCACCGTAGAAGGTCCACGTGCCTTTGCCCAGCTCGCCGTGAATGTAGCGCGCCTCGCCGGCCGATTTCAGCTCGCCCATTATCAGCACGTCCGATTTGATGAGGCTTTTGCGGAAAGCCGTGGTCTGCCCCATAAAACCTTTGATGATGCGGGTGTGGTTTTGGCACAGCATCGTTGGCACCACGTCCCATTTGGCGGAAAATTCAAACAACGTGAAAAAATCGCTTTCCGCTTTCACCTTGCGCGTCTGTGTCACGTCGATGTTGCTGAACTCGTATTCCATCGGGTTTTGCGACAGTTTGTAATCCTTGAAGGCCAGCGTTTTGTCGTAGTCGAGTTTGTTTTGATGGTTCGGCTCGGCGGGGTCGCCGTCAAACATCGGCGCGCAGATGTCCACGCCCGCCGCGCTTAGTCCGATATCATAACTATCAGTGGCCGAGCACATTGCAAACAGAAAACCGCCGCCCGCCGTGTATTCCTTGATTTTTTGCGCCACCGCCAGTTTTTGCTCGCTCACTTTCTCGAAACCCATTTCGCGTGCCGCTTCCTCGGCCTCGCGCTTGTTGTTGATGTACCACGGCGCGTTGCGGAAGGCCGCGTAAAACTTGCCGTACTGCCCCGTAAAATCCTCGTGGTGGAGGTGCAGCCAGTCGTACTGCGTCAGTAAATCGTCCAGCACTTCTTGGTCGTAAATGATGTCGTAGGGAATTTCGGCGTAGGTCAAAACCAGCGTCACCGCGTCGTCCCACGGCTGTTTGCTCTTGGGCGAATACACCGCGATTTTGGGCGCTTTTTCCAGTTTCACGGTTTCCATATTCACGGCGGGGCTGCTGATTTCGCGCCGGATTTGCGCCGCCGCCGCGTCCGAGACCGTCTCAAAACTCACGTTGCGGATTTGGCATTCGCTTTTCAATTCCTCCACATACGGAATCAAAAAACTGCCGCCGCGGTAGTTCAGCAGCCACTCGATTTCCAGCCCGTTTTCCAAGGACAGAAAGGCAATCCCGTAGGCTTTCAAATGGTCTTTTTGCCCTTCCTCGTCCATCGGGATGAGGAGGTAGTTGCTTTTTCCGGAAAGGGAGAGGAGGAGGATGGTGGTGAGAAAGAGGGTTTTAATTGAACGGAATTTTTGAGTTTTCATTTCAAAATCTAAATATGAAGTTGCAAGAACGTAAATTTAATGGGAAGCGTGTTTTCGCCAATGTCGCATAAGTTGTCAATTGTACAGACCTCTAATAATCAAAGAATTACCGAGCAATAAATTTGATTGGAAAGCGAACAAATGTTAAAATTGAAATTATTCATCTTGATTTTGAACCACTTAAGAAAATTCTGTCAAAAAAAGATTACAACGTGTCGGACGAGATTATTCTTGCCAAATATTTGCTGCGTTTTTCAAAGTAGAAAACCGCAGTACCCGAACAGCGCACATAGTAGGGAAATCTTAATTTTTTCTTAAAATGAGAAAAATTAGTTTAGTGCTTCTAAGCACATCAATTGCCTTGTTCTCTTGCAGCAAGGAAAAACCGGAATCCTCACCAGTAGAACTCAAAAGTGGCATAAATACTTATGTTGCATTCGAACTACCGAATGAGGTCAACCCCAACAATTTGGAGGATTATACAACCACTTATATCGATACCATCTATGGTGTTGATGCATCTGGAAATTCTGAATTGTACGGATATGTTTTCCATCGATATGATGGAAATGCTTTAATATCAGTTGAAGTATCAACAAAGATAAATGAGTTTATCTCTGTGCCAGCCGATTTATTCGTTGCTGACTGGGAGGAGGATTTGATTTTGAATTGGGAGGCTGCAGGCAAGCGCTCCTTTGGTGAATGGCTTCGTCACGTTTTTTGGGGCGACCCATTTCAAGGTCCTTGTTTGTGGGGACAGGCTGACAATTGCGTAGACCACTGGCTTGTTGGAGTCCATAGCTGTGAGCAAGGACCCTGCTAAACAAGAACTCGTGAGACGCTCTTGTGAATTCATTAAAGGCACGAAAGGCTATTTGGCCTTTTGTGCTTTTTTTCTATTTTCTAACATCGTTTTTGGTCAAACAAATTGTAGAGTTTTTTTGGATATTTTATCTCAAAAAGTTGTTCCGAGCGTAAGGGTGTCTTCAATAAACCAAATTGCAGTTTATTCAGACACATTTGGGAAAGCTTGTTGGGTAAATTGGGATTCAGCATATTGTATACATCCAAATTATAAGTCAAAGAAAATATTTAACAACGATTCTGAAGACACTATTTATTTAATACCAAGTAATTATATTAAATTGGACTTAGTAGAGGTTTCTGCGACAAAAAACCCTGATGTGGTCATTAATGAAAATCTGAGATTTTGGGGAAGTCACATTACAATTCAGAGCGGAGATATATATGGGTTTGAAATTGATGAGAACCATTCACATCGCAAAGTTGCAAAAGTAGAATTCTTCTTAGCGAAACCATTGGAAGGGTTTTCTCGAGTAAGACTGCACTTTCTTTCTGTCTCAGATACGATGAAGTTAAATTATCAAAATTTGCTTCACGACAATTTGCTTTTCGATATTCCGAAAGACAAGAAAAAAGTTAGCATAGATTTAGAATCTTATAATGTTAGAGTTCCCGACAAAGATGTAGTGTTCGCGCTGGAGTTTATTATTGAAGGGGAGGAAGCAAAGCTAAAGATGTTAAAGTCGGAAAAACCTATATATTATTATTCAAGGCTTGGATTTCCATTCGTTAATCATAAAGGAGTCAGGTTAGAAACAGGCAGAGCTCCTTACTATTATATTCCAGCGATTAAAATTTATTTGGAGGATTAGCATATTTCCTTCGCTGTTACGCGACTGTGTGGGCAGCGGTAGCGATTTTTTGAATTTTACAAAACGCCCCAAAAGCTATCTCAAATCACCCCCTCCTGTTTTTTCACAAAAACGCCCAAGTCAAACTCAGAAAGAACCTTGCGCAATTTCGAGAGAAAACGCTCGCGGATTGCTTCGTATTGATTTACCATAAAATCATCGCCGGAATTCTTTTGGTGCAAATCAATCATTTTGTTGGTTTCCCGCACTTGGTGCAAAAGGTCGATGATGACGGCCTCGTTTTTTTCAACGGTTGTCTGATGTTTCATTTTATGTTAAAATTATTTTGCGGCATTTCCCCTCGTTTCTTCTCGATAGTTGCCGCCCAAAAATCCCAGCGGGATTTAATATGAATAAGCCCGTATGAAATGCGGGGGCATCGCCGCCCCGATGAAGAAAACCCCGCAGGGGTTTAATCCCACTATGAAGATTTCCCAACAACCAGAATTCCGTTAAATCCTTTCAGGATTTATTCGGGGCTCCGGTCTGCAGCCCCGCATTTTATGCGGGGTTATTCGTGTGAAACCCCTGCGGGGTTAAAATTTTCGCCGTGGCTTCCTTATAAAATCGCGCGGCAGCGCCCATCTACACAGGCTTCCGTTTCATCGTGTTTTCAAACTGACGGAACGGCTTTGCCCATCTTTCCACTTCCGGATTGAGCCAAGTCGTCAGTTCTTCAATCTCCCGCGCTTTCTTTCGTAAGGCTTCGGCGTTCCAGCATATCGGCTCGTAGTGGTAAATCCGGTTTCGGAAGGTGCGGATGTGGTTCAATCGGGAAGATACTTCCGTCCGCCGCCTTTGGTGGGAGGGCAAGTGCCGGAAGGCCCTATGCAGCGGTTTCCAAAACAGTTTGGCATATTGGCGATTGAAAAGAGTAGTCCAAAAACCGAAATTCAGCTCGGCCAGCACGGCGCTGTTGGTCGGGTCTTTTTTGGCCCGCGTCAGCTTTATCTCTATTTCCACCACGGGTTTGAGAAGTTTGGGCGGGAGGTCTTGGGTGAGCCAATCCCGATGGCCAAAATGGGTTCGGAATATCTGGTCAATTTTGTTGCGCAGCGTAATTTCAAGTAGGGCCAAAGGGGCGTAAAAAGATTGGGAGATTTCGATATTCCACCGGTACAGTTCCAGCGCTTTGGCGGTATCGCCGCCACAATGCCGCAGATAGGGCGTAAACCGTTCCGCCGATAGGGCTTCGATGATTTTGTCTGCTTTTTCCACAGGGCGAAGTTAGCGGAATGTCTTACTTTTGCACCGCAGTCCCCAGTCACTCCTCTCTCTCTGAAATGAGATGATGAAACTGGGGTTTTTTGTGTTTTGGGGGGTCGGTGATTTCTAAAACGGCGGCCGCTGCAGCGCGACTGTGTCGCGTGCGCAAATTCGGTTTTTTTTAAGGCGTGGTTAAACTTTGTATGTCAATCCCGTCTTCCGAACTCGATATGACATACTTCCTTCTAAAAAGAAAGTTGCTTACCTCGGGGTCATAAAGCGGATGAGAATCGGGTTGATACAGGTGAATCGACTCACCATCCATATAAAAGAAATAGGGCAGTCGTTCATCGCTAACGCCCATAACTTTCACTAATGTGTTTTCATTTTTTATTGGATTATGAAAGAGCATAAGACCTTCCATTAGACAGAATTTCAAAGCACTCTCCAATTTAATATCTTTCACGGCATAATAGCAATCCACTTGCCCAGCACCGTGGGAAAGATAGCCCGTATTATAGAATATCTGCTTACTGTCCCAATTATCCAATCTGCAAGCGTAAGAAGATAAGTTATCGTAACCTTCTTTGAAAAAATTTGATGCTGATTCTGATGGATGACTGTTTTTGAGAACCTGCTTTTTATTTTCAAAAACATCTATGAACAACAGACTATCTAAATAAAATAACGAGGGCTTGTATCGATCTCCGCTGAAATCTTCAACAATATCAAAGTAGTATTTAAGACAATCAAAAAACTGGGATTTAGACATTGAAATTTCATTAGACTGAGATTTGAAACCGTCAAAGCCAAATGGATATTTAGCTATGGTGTCTTGTCCTGCAACGGTAGCCTCAAGGAGCAATAAACAACTAACAATAAATAGCTTATTCGCGGGCTGCATTACTTATGGATTTTTGTGAATGTAATAGAGGATTGTATCTCGCCGCCGCCGCGCGACTTCATCACGTGCACACTAATTTAGGGAGAAATTAGCTTACTCTATGCAACCGCGCCGCAAGAGGTTTATTTCTTAAAGAATTCAACGCCCTCGGTATTGATATATCCTTTTTTGCCCTTCAGTGTTTTTACTTCGGCGTAACCGTGTTGAAATTCTTTTACCTGCTTGTATTTCGGCGCTATAAAAATTCCGTTGCCCTCGTCCTTATAGCCCCATTTGCCATCCTCAATGAACGAATAAGCCAATCCTTCATAGTGTTTGATGATATTTTGGTGTTTGGGTTCTATCTGCACTTTACCGTTTCGGTCAGCATAACCCATTTTACCATCTTGATCAATGAAATAGAAACCAGAATACCCAGCTTTGCTAACGGACTGGTGTTCAATAGGCAGCATTGTTTTACCCTTGCCATTTATCAATCCCATTTTCCCGTCTAATAGCGCAATATGCCCTGAAAAAGTATCTATCAACGAGTCATATTTATTTTCTATGGTAATTTTCATCTCAAAGTTGATCATTCCCCATTTGTCATTTTTTTTGAAATAAAAATAGGTGTCGTACTCACTCGGTTTTACAATCTTTTGGTTGGTGGGCGCTATCACAACATTGGACTTGTAATCCTTAATGCCATAGAGCCCATTTTCTTGAAATATCCGCGGCGTCCTATCCTCATAGTAACCTTCGTCCATCTCCATCTCCAATACCAGTGCATCGGGGTGAATGATGCCATTGGTGTCGCACACTTCCCACTCATTGTCAAAATACACATTCAGGTAGGCTTGCTCACCCCAAGTGTCGAAGAAAGCACCCTGCACAGAATCAAATTTTGGGGCCAAGACCACTTCGTCCTGCAGATTTATAAGCCCCCATTTCCCGTCTCTTTTAAAGGCCGCCCGTCCAAACAT
The DNA here is from genome assembly GCA_965214115.1 of Owenweeksia sp. Taxonomy (GTDB): domain Bacteria; phylum Bacteroidota; class Bacteroidia; order Flavobacteriales; family Schleiferiaceae; genus Owenweeksia. The sequence goes on along the minus strand of CBDCAU010000003.1, from coordinate 544,494 downwards.
AAAAGGTACGGCATCCTCGTATTTTGGTTTTATTACCCTTTTTTGGGTGCTGTCCACAAACCCCCACTTATCTTTTACCCGATAGGGAATCAGCTCATATTTCTGCGCCCTTAGCGGCCCAGAGAGCAAACTCAAAAGAAGCAAAACGGGAATAATGATTTTCATTGGATTCATTTTTTAGGATGGGCGAATTTATTACGAAAAAGGTATTCCCTCGCCGCTGTGCGACCCGATAGCGATGCCATTCCGAAAATCCAATTCCATCGGGAATCAAAACGGCGGCGCATTATCAAAATCATCCTCCCCCTCGTCGCCTTCGCCCAAAAACCCGCCGGTGTTCATTTTCGATTCCAAGATGACGGGCTCGGCGCCGTCGCCGCTGGGGTAGGTGTCCAGATCGGAGAATTTGGCCAGTTGGTTTTGGAAGCGCAGCCGCACGTCTTCCAGCGCGCCGTTGCGGTGCTTGGCGATGATGAATTCGCCTTGGCCGTCCGTGGGGCTTTGGTCGGGCCATTCCGTAATCTGGTAATACTCAGGCCGGTAGATGAACGAAACGATGTCCGCGTCCTGTTCGATGGCGCCCGATTCGCGCAAATCCGACAGCAAGGGCCGCTTGTCGCCGCCGCGGGTTTCCACGGCGCGGCTTAGTTGCGAGAGGGCAATCACCGGCACGTTCAGCTCCTTGGCGATGCTTTTCAGCGAGCGCGAAATGGTGCTGATTTCCTGTTCGCGGTTGCCGGCGTTTTTGCCTTGGCCGCCCACCGTCATCAACTGTAAATAATCGATTACGATGAGCTTGACACCGTGCTGCGCCACCAATCGGCGGCATTTGGCGCGCAGGTCGAACACGCTGAGCGCCGGCGTATCGTCGATGTACAATTTGGCGCGCTCCAAGTTTTTCACCTTGGTGAGAAGTTGCTGCCATTCCACGTCGCTTAGGTTTCCCTTGCGCAGTTTTTCGGAACTCAGCCCCGTTTCGCTCGAAATCAAGCGCGTAATCAACTGGACGGAAGCCATTTCCAACGAAAAAACCGCCACGGGCATTTTGTGGTCGATGCTGATGTTGCGCGCCATCGACAGCACGAAGGCCGTTTTTCCCATACCGGGCCGCGCCGCAATAATCACCAAATCAGAGGGTTGCCAGCCGGACGTAACACGGTCGATGCCGGTGAACCCGCTGGGGATGCCGCTCAGCCCGCCGTCCTTTTTGGCGATTTCCTGAATTTTTTCGATGGCCTCGGTAATCAAATCCTTCGCCTCGTCGTGGCCCTTGCTGATGTTGCCGTGCGCCACTTCAAACAGGTCTTGCTCGGCCTCGTCCAAGAGTTCAAAAACGTCCGTCTGTTCGTCGAACGCCTTTTCGATGATGCCGCTGGCCACGCGGATCATCTCCCGCTGGATGTGCTTTTGCACGATGACGCGCGCGTGAAATTCCGAGTGCGCCGCCGACGACACTTTTTGGCTGAGGCTGATCAGATAATACTCGCCGCCCACCTCGTCCAGTTCGCCGTTTTGGCGCAGTTGGTTGGCCACGGTCAAGATGTCCACCGGCTGGCTGTCGCCAAAAAGCTGTTTTACCGTCTTGAAAATCAGTTGGTTCTCGGTTCTGTAAAAACTCTCCGGCTTCAGGATGTCGATGGTCTGGTTGATGGCATCGTTGTCGATGAGCATCGCGCCCAGCACCGCCGCCTCCAGTTCGGTGGCTTGTGGCGGCACGCGGCCTTTTTCCAGTTCCACCACCTTGCGCTGTTGTTTTTTTTGCGGGTTAAAGTTTTGATTTTTAGCGATTTCCATAGAATGCGGTACGTTTTAGAATTCCCAAAAAAGGGAAGCGAATTTAGTATTTTCGCTCCGCGATGATGGACAAAAACCAACATAGTTTTCCACGCTGGGCGATTTTTTTGCCAATCCTTTGCCTCTCAGTTTTTTCGTGTAAAAAAGAAAAAAAAGCCACCCCGCAGGTGGAAATTTTGGAACCGGCCAAAGGGCAATCTTTTCAATTTGGCGATACCATCCAAGTGCTTGCCCGCCTGCAAGATGCAGAGGGAAACGGTGTGATTTCCGTGTTGGATGGCGACCAGCAAGTGCAATTTGGTTCGCAGTTTATTAGCAAAAATGGTGAAGAGGTTCGTTATGAACTGTATTTCAACAACCCAAGTTTGCCGAATGGAAGTTACACTTTAAAGCTGACGGCTTTTAACGGGGAGGAAAAGGGGAGTGATTTTGTGAAAATCGGTTTGTCGGGATTGGAAAGAGAATTTTTGGGATTGGCCATTTTAGACCGGCGCGGCGCAACGGACGCGGCGGTTTCTTTTTTGGCTGCCGATGGAAATTTCCGCGAAACTTCCTTGCTGGGCGATTTTGAACACCTTATTTACAATGCGCGCCAAGAGCGGCTGGTGGCTTTGCCTTACGATGCTTGGAAAATTACGGGCCTTTCGCCGGATTCCCTTTTGTATAAATATCAGATTCCCGCGCCCCAAGTCAATGGAAATCAAACTTATACGTTTTTGGCGCAGTCTGAAAAATATGCGTTTTCTTTCAATGGCGATGGCCGCGTTTTGGCGTACGATAAAGACGGAAATGCCGTGCGGAATTTTCAGTTGCCCACCGGATTTTTGGCGAGGGCGGCTTCTTTTCAAAACGAAAGACTGGCGGTGGGTGGCGAACAAATCGGTACGCCGAATCATCAACTTTTTATTCTCAATCCTGAAAACGGCGCGGTATTGAAACAAGTCCCGCTGTTGGGAAAACCCGTCGCCATCGATTGGTTTTCCGATGATGAACTTTTGGTTTCCGTTGAAAAAAATCAAAACACCGAAGTTTTTTCCTATGATTTTCGCAGCAACTTGGCTACCAAATTATTTGAAATTCCTAATGAAAATCCTTTTGCTCTATTGGTCATCAATTCCAATAAAGCGTTGGTTTCCACTTCTAAAAAAGTGTATCAGTTCAATCCCAATTTTGCCGCCAATCCAGCCGTTTCCGAACCCTTTTTTGCTCGCGACATCGCGTATGATGAAGTCAATCAAGTCGTATTTTTTACGGATAATTTTTCCGTAAAATCCGGCCCACTCGGAACAAGCCCCCAACATTTGATTTCCCTCAGCGGTCAGCCGTGGGATATTGAAGTGGTTCATAATAAATGAGTGAGTTTGTTTTTTCGTGGGATGTATTTGTAGCAGGCCAGCCGAAAATGATTTGTAAAATTGCGATTTTGTGCCGTGCCTTTGGCACTCCCGCCGCCCTGACGCCTTAAAACCCTTACGATTGGGGCTACCAATATGGCGTCCCTTTGGGACTGTAAAGTACAGAAATGAGGTTGTAATGTGCGGATTGAAGAAGTGCCAACGGCACGACATCTCGATAGCCCCAGACGTTAGTATGGGGTTGGTTTACGCGAACACTCGACGAGTGCCAAAGGCACGGCACAGGGACTATTTGGAAAACCTTTTAAAATGCATTGATATAAATGAAAAAACTCACCCTCCTCTTCCTCGCCCTTTCCTTTTTTGGAAAAGCGCAAAACATTGAAATCCTGACCGATACGCTTTCATTTCCGAAAACGGACGAACTGACGATAAACATTGAATTTATAGAGCTTTACAATCCCGGCCCTTATGTTTTAGAGATTTCTAACATTAGCTCTTTTAAGATCTACGGAAATTTTCCTTATTCCTTAAGCAAAGGGCAGTTTTTTGTGCAACCTTTCGATACATTAAAAGTTCCGATTCTCTTCCAACCTGAGCATAACATTAAAAATAACCTACCGTGTATCGTCGAAACTGCCAGCGGTTTCGGACATCAAATCGTCTATTTAGAAGGACAAGGCGAATATTCCAAATCCTATTATTCCACCACCGAGAACAAAAGCGGCAGCGCATTGAAAACCGCGCTTTCCAACCGGATTTCCCAAAACTATAACTCGCTGAGCTACAACGTGGCGCGCGACAGTATGTACGCCTCCATCGACAATAGCGGCGGCTCGGTGGAATGCGTGTACACCGGACGCACCGCGAATTTCACCACCCGCAGCGGCGCGAATTCCAACCAATTCAACTGCGAGCATACTTTTCCACAGGGGAAATTCAACTCCGCCAGCCCGATGAAAAGCGACATTCACCATCTTTTCCCGACTGACGTTCAGGCGAATAGCGAGCGCGGCAACAAACCTTTCGGCACGGTTTCCAACGCCGCTTGGACGCAGGGCGGCAGCAAATCCAACAACGCCACCTTCGAGCCGCGCGATATTCAAAAAGGCGCCACCGCCCGCGCGATGATGTACTTTGTTTTGCGCTATCAAGATTATACGAATTTCTTTGCCGGACAGGAAACTATTTTAAAGAATTGGCATCAAAATTATCCACCAAACGCATCCGAAAAAACGCGAAATGATGACATTTTTAGTTTACAAAACAATCGCAATCCTTTTGTCGATTACCCACAATTTTCCGAGCGGATTCCATCATTGGTAAACAACAGTTCTTTCCCCGATAATTACGATTTGTATTTCGCGGATGATACCATCCAATTGGCCGATGTTTCAGGGCGGCATTTTTACAATGCCGTTTTTTACAACAATGGAAATAAAGATGTAACCATTTCCAATTTTACATTTTCGGATACCAGTTTGTATCTGAAAAGTGGAACGCCAAATTCCATCACCATCGCTCCGCAGCAAGTGGAAGTTTTAGAAATTTCATTCAACGGAAATGTAAATTACAACGCTGATTTTGAATACGATACAGATGTCCCCAATTCATCCCGACAAGTTGTTACCATCCGCAGCGGGACGGGAATTGGGCTGGAAGAACGGTGGATTTTCAATGTTTCGGTGTACCCGAATCCGGCGGATAATTTCATTACGATTTCGGCGGATTTTGATATAGAAAAGGTGCGGGTTTGGAATAGTTCGGGAGAGGAGTTTTTATTAAAAATGGAAAACGAAAAAATGGACATAAATCGTTTTCCAAAAGGTTTTTATTTGATGGAAATTGTGGGGGAAAACGGGGAAGTGGTTTTGAAGAAGTGGGTTAAAAATTGAATTTCGGCTTCGCCGAATTAATAGCCCCCAATCCCCCACCGTGTGCCGTATCGGCAACGATGCACGGCAAAGGGGGGTGTTGGAGTGGAAATTAGGAGTGAATGATTACCGGCCTAAATTTCTCCAAGGCAATTTATTCCCAATCTTCTCACGAGTCTAAACCCCCTTTGGGGGATTGGGGGCTAAAAGCGCGACCAAACAACTATCAACCAATAACTTAATAACTATTTCACCACCCCCATCTCCCCAAATTTCGCCACCCGCTGGTCAATCAGCTCTTCGGTCGGAATCCCTTTCAGCTCCTTCAAATTTTCCAGAATTTCTTTCTTCACCATCTCGAAAGTTCCTTCGTGATCGCGGTGCGCGCCGCCCAGCGGTTCTTGGATGATGCCATCGATGAGCTTGTTTTTGAGCATATCGCTGGCGGTCAGTTTCAGGGCCTCGGCGGCCTGTTCTTTATAATCCCACGAGCGCCACAAAATAGACGAACAACTTTCCGGCGAGATCACCGAATACCAAGTGTTTTCCAGCATCAGCACACGGTCGCCCACGCCGATGCCCAGCGCGCCGCCGCTGGCCCCCTCCCCAATAATCACGCACACGATCGGTACTTCCAGCATCGACATTTCATAGAGGTTGCGGGCAATCGCCTCGCCTTGGCCGCGCTCCTCCGCTTCCAGTCCGGGGAAGGCGCCCGGCGTATCGATAAGACAAACTACTGGGCGGTTGAATTTTTCCGCCATCTTCATCAGCCGCAGCGCTTTACGGTAGCCTTCGGGGTTGGGCATCCCAAAGTTGCGGTACTGGCGCATCTTGGTGTTGATGCCTTTTTGCTGGCCCACGAACATCACGGGCTGGCCGTCCAGCGTGCCCCAGCCGCCCACCATCGCTTTGTCGTCCTTCACGCCGCGGTCGCCGTGCAGTTCAAGGAAATTGTCATTTGTCATCCCCTCGATGTAGGCCAATGTGTAGGGCCGCTGCGGGTGGCGGCTCACCTGCACCTTTTGCCAAGGCGTCAGTTGGCCGTAGATTTCCCTCTTCTTTTTTTCGATTTTCTTCTCGATTTCCTTGATGGTCTTGCCCATCTTCACGTCCGTCTCGGCTTCCAACTCCTTGGTTTTCACCAGTTGCTCCTCCAGTTCTTGGATGGGCTGCTCAAAATCCAGATAGTCCATAGTTTTTTTTCTATAAAAAGCGGCGCAATTTAGGGATTTTGAGGGAGGTCGGTACGGCATTTTAGAATAGTGAATAAGTAATGGACCGTAACGAAAAGCACTACTTCGCTCAATCCATTTATCGCAAAATCTGACCGATTTTCAAAACCAATCCTGCCTCGGATTCTGAGTATCCATCACTTTTTTCTTTTGCCTCTTTCCGCAAAAAGCCTTCGGGTTTTCAGCGGAGGAATTGTTTACGTTTGCACGCCTCACCATTCCAAAAGACTATGGATCCCTTGCGGAAATTGTACTATGCCCTCCCCGTGCCGCTTCGGTATATCTTGCGAAAGGCCTACTTCGGGCTGAAACCCGAAAAGACCCGCTACCACAATGGCATCCGCATCCCCAAGACCGCCGAAATATTTACGGGGCGCGGCGACTTTTTGGAATCGGGGAAACAAAGCGTGGCGCATCTCAAAAAATACGGCGGCCTGAAAAGCGATTCCACGATTTTGGACATAGGATCCGGTTTGGGGCGCATCGCCATTCCCTTGACCGATGTGCTGAAAAAGGGTGAATATTTTGGGTTTGACATCGTGAAAAGTGGCATCGACTATTGCCAAAAACACATTGCCGACAAGTTTCCGCATTTTCATTTTTTGCACCAGCCGCTTCACAATGATTTGTACACTTCTTCGGGCCAGCGGGCGTCCGGCTTTCGTTTTCCGTATCCAGACGGCCAATTTGATGTGGCGGTGGCCAATTCGCTTTTCACCCACCTGACGCTCGACGAAACCCGCCAGTATATCCACGAATCCGGCCGAGTGCTGAAAGAAGGCGGGGTTTTATACGCCACTTTCTTTGTCCGTACTCCAGCCCGCGCGAGCCTCTTGATCGATAATCCCAACGGGTTTAGTTTCCCATACAGTTTTGGCGATTATTCCCTGATGAGCGAAAAAGTGAAGGGCGCGAACGTGGCGTATCGCGAGGATTATTTAGTGAAACTTTTTAACGATGCCGGCTTGGCGGTGCAGCAAAAATTTTATGGCAACTGGGCCGCAGAGGCAGGCGATTCCATTGATTTTCAGGATGTTTTTATATTGAGGAAAAAGTAGGGCGAATCTAACCGAGATTAGCCGGGGAAGAAAAGCTAAGAACCTGAGGATTGACGATTTTCGATTGATTCGATTGATTCGATTTTCGATTGGCCCCCAATCCTCCCGCACGTGCGGGATTGCTGCGGTGGAATTTCTTGGGGAATTTCGCTCGTGGATTCCAAAATAGCACCGCTCCCGCAAGTGCGGGAGCGGTGATTTCAGAACGCCCCGCGCTGCATCCGGCTTTAGCCGAAAATTCCAAGGTGCGCTGAGAAAGCCTCCCGCTTCAGCGGGAATTGAATGAAAAGCGCGCCCATATTTCATACGAAAATGCGTTTTGCGCCCATTTTTCTCGGATTGCGCCTGAAATTATTTTTGATAATCGTTTTTCTGAAAACCAGTCGGTTTATAACTGTTTTTCACGGATTGTAATTGTTTTTCACGGCTCACTCCTTCCACCCAAGAATCCGACGGACTTTTGAAATGTAAGTTCGGAGCGGCGGCCCAGCTCCCCTCCTTACGAAGTGAGGAGGAGCCTGTCCCGTCTTTACGGGAGTGATTTTCGCGACTGTTCTCACCTGTCCCGCTTATGCGGGAGTCGTCGCGAAAATCGGGGTGGTGTCCTCTTTGAAAACTGTGCGCATTACCACCCCCGCATCGCGCGGGGCAGGCCCTTCTTTCTCGCCAAGGCTCGAAAGCCACCCCTCCTTTGCAAGGAGGGGAGCTGGGCCATCGCCCTGAATTCACGAATTGGTACACCAGTAGTTCCTTCTTTTTAACCGACCGAATTTCTTAAATGCAAAATCGGGCCTGCCCCGCCTTTGCGGGGGCGGTTTGTTTCCTACCAAAAATCCCAACGGGATTCAATATCAATAACCCCGTATGAAATGCGGGGCATCAACCCGACCCCCTTTGGAAAACCCCGCAGGGGCTTTATAGCACAAGCCCTATTTCTCATCAAAATTTCCGTTAAACCCTTTCAGGGTTTTTGCGCGGTGCATCGTTAGCGGACCCGCGTTGCACGCGGGGTTATTCGTGTTCAATCCCTGCGGGGTTTTCTTTTTTGGAAATACCGACCGTTCCCGTAAAACCGTACAGCTGTTTTGGTAAAATCGCACGGCCGTGCGATTCTACAAAACCCGCCGCGATTCTACCGCCGCCGCCCCGAATACGTCATCGCCTCCCCCTTCCCAAAACCATAGCTCAGCCCCAGCGTGATGAAGCGGCCGCGCTGGCTAAAATTGTATAGATAAAACGTGGGTTGGTCGATTTCGTTTTCACGGATGCGAGAGGCAAAAATGTCGCTCACCGAAAGGTTGATGATGGCCTTTCCCTTCCACAGTTTTTTGCGAACGCCCGCATTGGCAAAGGCAAAGCCAGACACCTCGCCCTGTACGGTGGGGAAACGCGAACGGTAATTGCCGGCCAATTCCACATCAAAGCCAGCGGGCAGCTTGAATTTCGTGGTGAGGCGCGTATTCCAGCGGTCGCCGTTGAAATCGAAATCTTGACTCTCGAAAGTGCCCTCCCGCATAAAAAACCCGTAGTTGAAATCGCCGTTCAGTGTCACCCATTTGGCGGGGCTGTACTTGCCGTTCAGCTCCAGTCCGGTGGTGCGGTTGGTGCCGATGTTCATCGGGGTGGTGATGTTCACATTGTCTTCAAAAATGGAAACCCGCTCCGTTACGTCAGTCGTGTAAAGATGGAAAAGCCCCGCGTTGAGCGTGACTTTTTCGAAAATAAAAATTCCCATAAGTTCGTAAGAATCAGAGAATTCGGGCTGCAAATCAGGGTTGCCACGGCGGATATTGAAATTGTTGCCGATGTTGAAAAACGGGTTCAAATCCCACAAGCGCGGCCGGTCAATGCGGCGGCTGTAGCCCAATTGCAACGAAAACGGCTGCGAAATTTTATAGGAAATATGCGCGCTGGGAAAGAGGTTGGTGTAATTCTGAAAATTTTCCTCGCCGGTGTTGGTCAGCAAAGTTTGCAGGTCGGTATGCTCGGCGCGCAGGCCCAGTTTCACGCCCCATTTTTCACCTTCGTAGGCGCCCGTGCCATACACGCCCAGCACTTTTTGGTCGTATTCAAAATTGTTGGTCAAGTCCAAATCCGGCACCTGCGCGCCGTCCACGATGTCAAAAACCGCGTAGTCGTTCCCCACGTCGTTTATCTCAAATTGGCTGCCTGCCTCAATCGTCCACTTGTCCGAAAGCGGGTCGGTGTAATCCAATTTAAAAATGTAATCCGCCTGTTGAAAATCGGATTCGGTTTGCTGAACGGCGTCGGCATCTTCGCCAGAAATCGTAGTATTTATAAAATCGGACGACAACTCTTTTCCAAAAAAACTGCCCAAAGTGCTGATTTGCAAAACGTGGTCTTCGTGGTCTTTAAACTGTTTTTGATACTGCAAATCGTACTGGTATTTGGGATTGGTGGCCTCGGTGGTTTCCTCGCGCCGCCACTGGGAAATGAGGTCGTCGTTTTCGTCAAGCCGCGTAAAATCCGTCTCCGAAGGCTGGTCTTCGATTTCGTAGGCAAAATTCCCCGACAGGGTCAGCACGTTCCAATCGTTGATGTGATAATCCGTGCCGAGGGTGATGTTGTAAAATCGCTCGTTGCGGAAATCCACGCCCTCGCTGCGGATGGTGGTGCCGGTGATTTTGTTCTCGTTGATGGCCTCGTTGAAGCGCGGCAGCGAGCGGTAACCGGCGCCCATTTGGGTAAAAAAATTGAAATTTTCCGTGCGCAGATTCAGGCTCAGGCCGAGGCTGTGATTGTCGGGAATGCCCGTGTTCGCCGAGATAGAACCGTTCAGCCCCTTTTTTTCTTCTTTTTTGAGAATGATGTTGATGATGCCCGCCGTGCCTTCCGCCTCGTATTTGGCCGAGGGGTTGGTGATGACCTCGATACTCTCAATCATATCGGCGGTGAGCGTGCCCAGCGCGTTGCTCTGTTCGTCGGCCAGCACACTGGGTTTCCCATTGATGAGGATTTGCACGCCCTCATTGCCGCGCAGGCTGATTTCGCCCTCGATGTTCACGTTCACCGACGGCACGTTGTTCAGCACCTCCAGCGCGCCCATCCCCGTGCTACTGATGTCTTGCCCCACGTTGAACACCCGCTTGTCCAACTTGAATTCTACCGTGGATTTTTCCGCGCGCACCTGCACCTCGTCCAGCGCCTCGGTGGATTCTTCCAGTAAAATGCGGCCTAAATTCAGTCGGCCATTTTGAATGTTGAAATCCCGCAACGTTTTCGTTTCAAACCCGATGAAACTCACTTCGATGTAAAAATCACTCGGCGGCACGCGGAAGCTAAAACTGCCGTCATTGCCCGTCGTAGTGCCGTCTATATTTTCTTCGGATTTGGCATCAATCGCCACCACCGTGGCATAAGGCACGGGCTGGCCGCTGCCGCTTTCCACTACGGTGCCACGGATTTCCACGGACTGCGGTTGCGCCCACACTCCCGCTGCAGCGGAAACGAAAAGGATTGAAAAAGTGATTTTATGGAAAATGTGGTTCATAGTGTCGTTGGACTTTATCTTTATCAAAAAGGAGTGCAAAGGACGGGACATCCGTTGGCCTTGAAAAATCTTTTGCCGCGAACGGCGGAATGGGACGGGTGAACGGCAATTGGTTTTTTTTAGAGATTTTGAAACCGTTGGCAAATGGAATTTAAAAAAGCCGTGCAGGAAGGTGCGGCCCAGCTCCCCTCCTCATTTTTATGAGGAGGAGTGGTTTTTTCGGCTTTCTTAAGCCGCCGAAAAAATCGGGGTGGTGTGTTTTTCAATTCTCAATATTTTTTTAAAATCATAAAAAGCTGCGCGCATTACCACCCCGTCTTTCTCGCCAAAGGCTCGAAATCCACCCCTCCTTTGCAAGGAGGGGAGCTGGGCCGTCGCCCTGAATTCACGAATTGGTACACCAGTAGTTCCTTCTTTTGAACCAACCAAAATTCTCAAACGCGAAATCGGAGTTTCGACCCCCGCTCCCCTCCTTACGAAGTGAGGAGGGGTGAAAATTCCGACTTTCTTAAGTCGTCGGAATTTTCGGGGTGGTGTTAAAACGTAGGCCGCCGTTCGCCCCGCCCATTCCGTCGTTCGCGGGTTTGTTTTCGGCGGCGCGGGGCTTGCGCGTAGTTTTGCTTCTATGAATAAAAATGCGTCATCCGCGAAACTCGCCGTTTGGGAATTCTTTTTCCAAGCCTTGCTGTTGGTGGTGGTCTTCATTTTCTATTCGCACGACCGCCGCAATCCCGCCGTGGAAGCCTACGAGGTGGCGTTTTTCTTGAATTACGCCGTGGCCGCTTTCATCATCAACTATCTTTTGCTGCCGCGTTTTTTATATCAAAAAAAATACGCACGCTTCGGCATTTTTGTCTTGGTGGTGATTACCGTGGCGATTTTTGTTGAGGAGGGCATCCTCGAAAAAATCTATTTCCCCGACACACGGGGCACGCGCTTTTCCAATATGTTTTTCAATTTGCTCAGCGTTTTGCCCATCATCACCATCCTCGCCGGATTCAAATTTGCGTGGGACGCGCTGACGAAACAGCGTCAAGTGGAACAACTGCAAAGCGCCGTGAAAGAGAGCGAGTTACAGTTTCTAAAAACGCAAATCAACCCGCATTTTCTTTTTAATAATCTCAACAACCTTTACGCACACGCCATCGAAAATTCTGACAAAACGCCGCAGTTGATTCTGGAACTGAGCGGCGTGCTGCGTTATATGTTGTACGAGGCTTCCGCCCAATTTGTGCCGCTGACCAAGGAAGTGGAGCATCTGCAAAACTTCGTAAATCTGAGCCAGTTGCAAATCGAAGGGCGCGGCGAGGTGCATTTTGAAGAGGAAAACATCCGAGCCGCTTATGAAATCGCGCCGTTGATTTTGCCCGTTTTTGTGGAAAATGCCTTCAAACACAGCGCGTCCAGCCTCAGCGAAAACATCCGCATCGACATTTCACTAAAGTTGGATGAGCGCGGCATTCTGCATTTTGAATGCACCAACAACTTTTTGACGCAAAGCAACATCGGCGACCTTTCCAAGGGAATCGGCTTGGAAAACGTAAAAAAACGGCTGGAACTTTTGTACCCGAATTCCCATACTTTGCGGATAGACGAAGACGGGAAAACATACGCCGTGAAACTTTCGTTGCAACTGCAAAAATCCAACGGCCGATGAACTGCATCATCATCGAAGACCAAGCGCCGGCGCAGCGCGTGCTGAAAAAATTCATCGAGGACAGGGGCAGCCTCACTTTGCAGGCCACTTTTTCGGACGCCCTCAAAGCCCTCGATTTGTTGAAAACCCAGCCCGTCGATTTGATTTTTTTGGACATCCACTTGCCCAAAATTTCCGGTATCGATTTTTTGAAAACTTTGTCGAACCCGCCCGCTGTCATCCTCACCACCGCCTTCACGGATTATGCCGTGGAAAGCTACGAACTCAATGTGGTGGATTATTTGGTCAAGCCGTTTTCGTTTGAGCGATTTGTGAAGGCGGTGTCCAAAGTGCAGCCCGCCGCGCCGCCGCGTCAAACCGAAAACACAGCGGTAACGAATGAAGAATTTTATCTAAAATCCGGCCACGAGCACATCAAAATCAACAGCCGCGACGTACTTTTCATCCATTCCGATATGGATTATACGGAGCTGCATCTGGCGGATAAAAAACATTTGTCGCCGGAAACTTTGGCGCGTTGGGAGGAAAAATTATCCACCGCTGGATTTGCACGCGTTCACAAATCTTATCTGATTAATACTTCTAAAATTGAGAAGATTGCGGGGAATCAAATTTATCTGTTTGATGGGAATGAAGTTCCGATGGGGCGGGCGTTTAAGGATGGGTTTTTGGAGAGGTTTGTACGATGAAAATCGCTTTTAAAATTTTGAGAGGGTTCTGTGCCGTTCCTTCGGAACTCGGTTAGCTTGGCTCGCGTTTTTCCTCCCCAATTCCGCACGCGCGGGATTGGGGCTATCAATATGACGTGCCGTTGGCATTGTCAATAACTGCATTTTCAAAAAGTCCCGAAAGCTGGGGATTAACGACGGCCCCAGCTCCCCTCCTCACTCGTGAGGAGGAGCTTGTCCCGTCTCTACGGGAGTGATTTTTTCCTACTGAAAATCCCAACGGGATTTAATATTAATAACCCCGTATGAAATGCGGGGCATCAAGCCCATCCAGCTTTGGAAAACCCCACAGGGGTTTAATAGCGCAACCCCTATTTTTCATCAAATTTTCATTAAACCCTTTCAGGGTTTTTGCGCGGTCATCATTGGCGACCCCGCGTTTTACGCGGGGTTATTCGTGTTCAATCCCTGCGGGATTTTCTTCATTACTAAATGAACCACCCCGTCTTTTCCGCTCGCGCGGAAAAGCACTCCCGTAGAGACGGGACAGGCTCCTCCTTTAAAAAAGGAGGGGAGCTGGGCCGCCGTTTCAAACCCACATTGTGGAAAAACCCAAAAGTCTCTTTCTTCCATCGGCCCAAAGTCCCCCTCCCGATAGCTATCGGGAGGGGGATTTAGGGGGCCTGCCATTCACTCCACCGCCAAATTATAAACCACCCGCACCGTCCCGATAAACCCATCCTCAAAGCTGAAATTCTTGCGCTGCCGCTCTTCGCCGAATTCCAAAATAGCCACGCGAAAATCCAGTTTATCATCGCCATCATATTGTGCATAATCGCGAGCAAGGGCATAGCCGGCGCGGCCTTCCAAATAAAAATTGCCGAACAAACGGTAGCGACCAAAAAGCGTGAGGTCAATGCTCTTGCGCTCCATATAATCGCCTTGGTAATCTGCCCCTTGCAGCGGGTAAGAAGTGACCAGACCAAAATGGCTCAATCCCGCCGAAAAGCGGTCGTTGAAGCGGTAGCCGATTTTCAGATTGATGGGCAGCAATCCTTTCACATTCCATTGAGAACCAGCGATATTCCAATCCAAATACACTAACGGAATTAACATCGGCCCGAACAAATCCTGATTGAACATCGCACCGTAGCGCATCAAAAGGCGGGGACTATATTCTTTTTCAAAAAGCGCCACGCCGCCAAGCTGAAAAGTGCGCTCGCCGAAACCCTTTCCGTCCATCATAAAACGCGGCGCAAAAAGAAGCTGGAGGGCGCGCCCGTCGCCGAGTTTCTGCACCCAGCCCGTCTGCACGATGATGCCGTGCAAGTTTATCGGCGCGGCAATACTGTCGCCAAAAGTGGCCGTGGAATTCACGCCCGAATACATATACACCAACTGGCTGTACCAAATACTGCGCTCTTGGTTGAAAACGATGGGGATTTTCAGGCTCGCCAAGCCCGTGATTTCATCGGCCGAGCCTTGGTGGTTTTCGTAGGAATTGTTCGGTCCGATTTGCCCCGAAAGGGTGAGCAAGTCAATGGAGCGCTGGGCGAAAACTGGCGCAAATCCCATCATCACCAAAATGAAAAAAGTAAGAAAGCGCTGTGTTGAAAACATCGGTTGGGTTTTATGTAAAAATCAGGAAACGGTCGGCGGGTTTTTTGCGGCTGCTTGGCGCGAACCCCAGTAAATAAGCGCGCCGCCGGTGAAAAACATCAGCAAACTATACACGGCCGGCGCAATGGCATACCCACTATTTTCCAAAATGACCGTGGCAATCATAATCGCCAAAGTCCCGTTCTGAATCCCGGATTCGATGGCGATGGAAAGTGCCTGTTTCCGTTCAATCTTAAAAAGTCGCGCGCTGCCAAACCCGATGGCCATCGTCAAAATATTCAAAAGAAAAGCCGCGATCCCCGCCTCTTGAAAATAGCTGATAAAGTTGGCTCTTTCTTTAATGATAATCCCCACAATAATAAGCGCCAACAAAGCGGCCGAAGCAAGCCGCACGGGCTTCGCCATCTTAAATGCGAAATTAGGACGAAACCGCCGCACCAACATCCCCACCGCCACGGGAATCACAATGATGACCAAGATTTTGCCAATAGTTTCCAGCACGCCGAGCTGAATCATTTGGCCTTCGTTCAGAAATTGCAACAGCGCCAAATTGACGATGAACGGAATGGTGATAATCGTTACGAGGCTGGACACGGCGGTGAGCGAAACGGAAAGCGCCACGTCGGCTTTCGCCAAATGGGAAATCAAGTTGCTGGTGGCGCCCCCCGGACAAGCCGCTAAAATGAGAATGCCGATGGCGATTTCCGCGTTCAAACCCAGCCCGATGGCGATGGCAAAACCCATCAAAGGCAGCAAAAACAATTGGTTCGCCAATCCCACCAAAATGGCTTTGGGATAGAGAAACACGCGCCGGAAATCATCGGGCACCAAACTGAGACCCATCCCTAACATTATGATTATCAGGGCCACCGCAAGAAAAATGGTGGAGAAACTGTCCATTGGTTTTGAGGGTTTTGGGGTGGGTTATTGGGATTTGTTGGTGAAACAATAGTAGGGAAAATTGGGAAATCTCAAAGCAGGTGAGGGAAAGACTCACGCCATCTGTAACTTTTCCAAAGTTTGAAACTTTGGAAAAGTTGAAGTCGAAACCACCCCCGCAAACGCGGGCCTCCTTAAAAAGGAAGGGAGCTGAGGCCGCCGCGCTAAACCGAGTCCTCGGAAAACCCTGAAATTTGCATTTATTCCATTTCTCGAGCTTCCTCGCAGGCCTCCGATAGTTACCGGAAGGGGAGGGTGAAATTAGCGCGGCTCCCACGGGTTTAAAGGTAGATGAGGCGCCTTATGTTTCACAAGTGTTTCGGGTGTTTGTTTTGAGAGTGGAGATAGACAAAGGAGAATGAAATCCTTTTTTTCGAGAAGTTATTTTAAAACCATTTGTCTCTTCCAAAAACACTTTTTTCTTACCTTCCCATCCCAAAACTCCCGATGAAAAAAGAACTATCGCCCGCCCATAATTTCTTGCTCTACACCAACCGCAGCGGCGAAGTAAAAGTGGACGTGCTGCTGAAAGACGAAACCATTTGGCTGACCCTCAACCAAATGGCCGAGCTTTTCGGGATTGACAAAAGCGGGATTTCGCGGCACGTTAAAAATGTTTTGGAGACGGGGGAATTGGAAGAGCAGGCAACTGTTGCAAAAATTGCAACAGTTCAAAACGAAGGGGGAAGACAGGTAAACCGGGTTCTTGATTTCTACAATTTGGATATGATCATCTCGGTGGGCTACCGCGTGAATTCCATCCGAGGGACGCATTTCAGGATTTGGGCCACGAAGCAGCTCAAGGAGTTGATTATCAAAGGTTTTGTTTTGGATCATCAAAAATTGAAGAACCCTGACAATCCTTTTGGGACAGATTATTTTGACGAACTGCTGGCGCAAATCCGCGACATCCGCTCCAGCGAAAAACGCTTTTACCGCAAGATTACGGACATCTACGCCTTGGCCATCGATTACAATCCCAAAGCCGAGGAAACCCGCGAGTTTTTTAAAATCGTGCAGAACAAACTCATCTTTGCCGCCACGGGAAACACCGCCGCCGAGGTGATTGCCCAACGCAGCGATGCCGCCCAAAACAACGCGGGGCTGACTTCTTGGGGAGGCGATCAAGTGCGGAGAAAAGATGTCACCATTTCCAAAAACTACCTGCAAAAAGACGAACTGGAAACGCTGAACCGCATCGTGACGATGTATTTGGATTATGCCGAATTTCAGGCGCAAAACCAGCGGCAGATGTTTATGAAAGACTGGCGGGAAAAGCTGAACGCCTTTTTGCAATTCAACGGTCAGGCCATTTTGCAAGACAAAGGAAAAATCACCAAGGAAATCGCAGACCAACTGGCGGTTGGGAACTATGAAAAATTTCATCAAAAACGGTTGCAGGAAGCCGATGCGCTGCCGAGCGATTTTGACAAGGCCATCCTAAATATCAAAAAAGAAGGGTAGGTTGCGATGAGGAATTTGAATGGAAAGCGTACCGTGCCTCCCGATGGCCATCGGGAGGGGCGATGCGGGGGTGAATGATTCCGTCCACCCAAGGCGTTGCCCTGCCGTGCACCCTCCGGCTACGGCACACGGCGGGCTAAGATATTTTGCCCATTCGGGCGTGAAACATCACCTGTCAAAGAAGTTTGTCATTCCTAATCAGCCTCTTAGGAGGGATATTTTTTAGAAAGCCGCTTGGCCTCTTTTTTAAATTGGTCAAAAAGCTCGACCTTATAGCTCATCCAAAAAATCTTGGGCGGGGGTAATGTCCAAGCGGCCTTTTTTGTAGCGCCTGAGGTCTTTGAAAGTTTGGGTCAGGTTGGCCCTGATTTCTTCGGCGGAATCAACATCCTCTTTCTCAACTTGCACAAAATCAAGACTTTGTCCCAATTCCATAAAAAACCGAAGGCGTTTTTTCTTCACGCTCAAAAGGACTTGCTGTTCCATAACTCAGATTTTTTTAAGCTTTTTGGATGATTAGCCACGGGAAAAAATGTGGAAACTTCTACCGTCTCCGAGCGCCCTTAGGATAAACGCTCAATTAAAAAACCGCCAAGTAATCCCCACCCGCAGCGCCCGCGAGGGCATCGGATAATTGGGCGCGGCGAAGAAATCATAGCCCGCCAATCCCATATTGATATGTTCCCATTTCACAAAAATGCGCGCCTTGCGGATTTCGAAATTGGCGAAAATGCTGGTGTAGGGATAGTTGCCGATTTCGCGTTCGCGCGCCACGAAAAAATCCCCGAGGGCAGGATTGTAAGAGGGCGAATTGTAGGCCGTGAAAAATTCCACATCGCCGCCGGCCAACACTTTCAGGGCACGTTTGAAGAGGCGAAATTCAAAATAGAGCGCGTTGCGCGTCAAGATTTCCGGTAGGGGCAAAACGGCCGAATTGCCGCCCACCGTTTGATAGATTATCGAATTATCGAGATGCAAAAAATTGAAAAATTCAAAGTTTTGGGTGGTCTTGATTCTGAAAATATTTATCGCATCGTCACTTTGCGCAGGCTGCGCATTTTCATCGTAATACACATATTGGAACAGGCTCAAGTTGCTGATTTCCAGTCGGTGATTTGAAGTCCATTCCGCACCGAAGCGCAATAAGTTGCGGCCTTGTTTTTCAAAATTATTTTGCCAAATGAAATTGTTGGAACGGTAAAATTGCTGGTAAAAATCGGGGTTTTTCAGTTGGAAATTGTAGCTGCCGAAAGCGGTGAGTTTTTTGAAAATCCGCAATTCGGCCTCGCCGCCCAAGTCCAGCGAACCGTTGAGCGGGCCGGTCAAAATGTAGTCGGCGCGGCCTTGCAATGAAAATCGGTCGGAAAGATTGCCGCGCAGTTCGCCCGCCAGCCCCCAGTTGCTGCCGCTGAAATTGTAGGTGGAATCACCGTATTGGGTAATAAGATTCCGAACGCCGGCCTTGACGTCCAGCGCGGTTTTTTGGCCGATTTTCCCTTGAACGTAAAAGGTGTTTTGGAACGATTTGTACCCCACGCTGTCGCGGTAATCACCATCGGAATTGATGAAATAGTTATCATAAAAATTATCGGTAGCCGAGCCGGAATACGCTTGGTAACGCCGCTGTAATTTAAAGGAATGGCCGATGGAAAGCGAATTGGTGGTTTCATTCTCTTCGGTCGGTGGAGTGGCCGCTTCTTCCTCATTTTTGCGTGGAGGCGGTATTTCATAAACTTTATCATCCTCAAAACCAAGAGAATCATTGGGAAAATCTAAAGAATCTTGCACAACGACTACCGAATCTTTTTGTCGTTTGAAGGAAATTTTGTTCAAGGCCAAACTCTGGTCAATGAAAAACTCACGGTGGTGCTGGGTGCGCCGGTCAGAATCCAAATTCAAGAGATACAGCGCAGGATCGATTTGCACGTTATCCAAAAATTGCTGCACGTTTTGCAACCCGCCAGATTCGTCGATTGTCATTTTTTCATTCAAAAAATAGGCCGCCGCCGAGTAGCCATTTTTGGGATTGTGGTAGCGGGTGTTGGCCAAAAAACTGCTGCCTTGGTTGCGGTTGCGGTCAGCGTTGCCGGTGTACTGCCCCCGCGCGTTCAGCCGCTTGAAGTTGATTTTGAAATTCCAATATTTGTTGATGTTCTGGGTGTGGTAAATGTTGAAACTGTGGCCACGGTTGTAGCCCATCCAATAGTTGGCCTCGGTGAGCGGCGAGCGCACTTGATAGAAGGCAATCTCCTTTTCTTCTTTGAAATATTCCTGGAAAGCGCCAAGGTGAAAGTAGTCCCAAAGGTTGGTTTTTTCCCTGAAAGTCAGCGGGTTGAGCCGACCACCCATATTGGTGGGACGGGCATATCCGAATAAATCGCTATGCGATTGGTTCCACTGGTTGTACCAATGGAGGTTGTCGAAAGTGGTGTCGATGAAATAATAATTGGGGTCGCCGAGGAAGGTGTATTGGTGGGAAAAAACGGGTTCTTTGGAGGTGAGGTTTTCGGGCGCGAATTGCGCGGAAAGCGCCGCCGCCGAGCAGCAAAAAAGAAGGGAAAAAACGGCGCGCGGCCAGCGAATTTTCATAAAGGGTGGAGGGTCAAAATCTGCGCCAAAGGTAGTCGCCATTAGAGGACTGTATTTCACAAAAAACCCACCCAGCTACACAAAGCAACCGAGCGGGTTTTCGAGTCAAAAATTAGGTAAAGCGGTTTATCTCTTCACAATTTTCTTCACCACCATTTCGCCACTGTGCCTATAACGAAGGAAGTAAATCCCATCCGCCTGCGCGGCCAAGTCCAGTTCCAAAATCGGCACATCGCCGGCGGTGCGCCGTATTTTGTGGAGGGCGCGGCCGTTCAAGTCCGTCAGGATGAGCATCGCCGATTCGGCCTCCGATAAAAGGGGCAGCAACAGAGTCAGCTTACCATTGGTGGGATTTGGGAACACTTCGATGGTGAGTGCGTCCCTTTCCGCGAAAGCGGCGGCGGCCTGCGATTCTTTTCGCAGCAATACGGAACTGCCACCCTTGGAAACATCCAAACGGAAGCTAAACCCACCACGGTCGGTGCTTTTGCCAAAGTTGCGCAGCGCCACGGTCAACGTGTTTTGGCCTCTGCGGAAAACGGTGTCCAAATCCGTTGCGCCCACAAAGTCGAACATCTGCCCACCCGCGTTGCCATTGGCCGCCGTGCCGTTTTCCATAAAGAGGATGTCGTGCGGCGGCAGTTTCCAATTGGCGCGGCCGATGCTGTTTTCACGTAGCAATTTTGTACCGTTCACATAAATTTCCACTTGGTCGTCAAAGGTGCTGCGGAAGCGCGCCCTTACATCTTGGTTTTCCGAAAGCTCGAACGTTTTGCGGAAATAGCGGATGTTGTTTTCCGATTTGATGACCTGCGAACCGTCCACCGCCTCAATGCTGGCGAAGGAGTACGGCTGGCCGATTTCCACCGGCAGCGTGAAGGTGCTATCATCCGGCAGGCCTTTGGTGCCGCTCCAAGTACCGCTGTTCCCCGTTGGGGTGATGACGGTGCTTTTGCGCCACGAAGTGTCGGCCACGCAACTGTCCGCAAACGTTGCCACCGCCGAATCCGCGCAGCGCACGTCCATCCGGAAGGTGAAGCCGCCGCGGTCGCTGGCTTTCGCCAGATTGCGCACGACCACCACTACTTCGTTGCTCCCCGTTTGGAAAATATTGTCCAAATCCATTGCCGTGGCAAAGTCGAACATTTCGCCACCATTACTGGGATTTTCCACCGTCCCATCGGCGCGGAACTGGGCGTCCAGCGGCGGGTTTTTCCAAGTGCTGCTACCGAAGCTGTAATCGGCCGCTAGCAAAATGCCATTGACATAAATCTCCGCTTGGTCGTCCATATTGATGCGCACCCGCGCCTCCACATCGGTGGAATTTTCCAAAATGAATTCCTTGCGGAAAAAACGGATGGCGTTGCCCGCTTTCAGCACTTGGGCGGAATCAATCGCCCCGATGCTGTTAAAATTGTAGGGCTGGCCTTCGGTGGCTTGCATCCCATAGCTGGCGGTGGGCGGCAAGTTGCCGTTCACGCCGTTCCAATTCCCCGAATTGTTGGTGGCGCCCACTACGTTGCTTTCTTTAAAAAGATTGTCCGAAACTACCACTGTATTGCAGCCGTCGCCGCGCGGAACGGTGTCTAAACAAGCCGAATCGGTGCGTACCGTAAGTACGGTAGTCACAGTACTGTCGCAGCCGTTTTGGTTTTGAAAAACATCCGTATAAATGCCCGCCGCCGTTTGGAAATTCCCGCCAAGGAAAAGGCTGTCGCCGCTGCAAATCGAATCCACCACGGACACGAAGTCGGTGTCGTTTACCACCAATTGGATGGTGGCGATGCTGTCGCAATTGCCGCTGGAAACCGATGTGTCCACGAAAGTGCCGGCCGCCGTTTCAATATTTCCAAAAATGGAAACCGAATCGCCTTGGCAAATCGTCAAGGTATCTTGGGTAATGATGCGCGGCACCACCACAATTTCAAAAGCGACGTTGCTATCGCAGCCGCTGGAAGACAATCCAAAATCGGTGATAAAACCAGCCGTTTTGCGGAAAATCCCAAAAATCAAAACCGAATCGCCTTGGCAAATCTGCGCCACGTTGGAATCGTTGAAAACGGGCTTCACTTTCAGTTCCCTTATGGAAATACTGTCGCAGCCTGCCGCCGTTTGATTGGAATCGGTGAAGAATCCGGCGGCCGTTTCAAAATTCCCGAAAATCAAAGTGGAATCGCCGTCGCAGATTTCAACCGCAAAAAGCGTGTCGTTGAAACTCGGCTGCAAAACCACGGTGGTGATGACGAGGCTGTCGCAGCCGTTGGCATCCGTGAAAATGCTGGTGAAACTTCCCGCCGCAGCGGAATCGCAAGTGGCAGTGGTGATGAAATTGGTATCTACATTATTCACCACCAAACAGATGGTGGCGATGCTGTCGCAGCCGCCCGCCGAAACGGAAGTGTCGTTGAAAACCCCCGCCGCGGTTTCAAAATTCCCGAAAACCGAAACGGAATCGCCTTGGCAAATCGTGAGCGTGTCTTTGCTGGAAATGCTCGGCACCACTTGTAGTTCGATGGTAGAAAGGCTGTCGCAGCCCGCCGCCGTTTGGTTGGAATCGGTGAAAAATCCGGCGGTGGTTTCAAAATTTCCGAAAATCAAAGCGGAATCGCCCGCGCAAATCTGCACCGTGGTCGAATCATTGAAAACGGGCGCCACCGTCAAAGTGCGCAGCACCACGCTGTCGCAGCCGAAGCGGTTTTGCAGGCTGTCGGCAAACACGCCCGAAACGGAGCGGAATGCGCCGAAAATCAGCAAACTGTCGCCTTGGCAAATCGTATGGCTGCCGATGCCGATGACGGTGGGCGGCACGAAAAAAGTGATTTGCTGCAATACGCTGTCGCAGCCATCGCTGCCCGTGAGGGTGATGAAAGTGACACCCGTGGATGCATTCGGGTCGCAAGTAGCCACGGTGGAAACCGTCGTGTCGATGGTGGGGCACGGGCCGGCATCAAAAATCACCGTGGTGCGCAGCAGGCTGTCGCAACCGAACTGGTTGGTGAACAGCGAATCGACCACGCCGGCCATTGTGCTGTCGGCGGTGGTTTGGGTTTGGAAGGTGGTGTCGGAAGGGTTGACGGTCAAGTTCGTTACGATGATGCTGTCGCAGGCATTGGATTTTACCAAGGTGTCGATGAAAGTGCCGCTCTGAAACTGAAAATCCCCCTCTGCGAAAACGCTGTCGCCTTGGCAAATCACAGGGCTGGAAATCCCCGTCTGAAAAAGGTTTTCGTCGATTTGACCATCGCAATTATTGTCGATGCCGTCGCAAATTTCCGCCGCATTGGGATGGATGGTGGAATCCGAATCATCGCAATCCAAGCTATCCAAAACAAAACCGGCCGGCGGGCTGCAATCGCTCAACGTATCGTTGGGGTCGCCGAAGCCGTCGCCATCTTTGTCGGCAAAATATTTTGTGATGGGAAGGAAGTTCACCGCAATCGTATCCGAAATGGTGAACGCGCCGTTGCAAGTGGTGCGCACTTGGTAATCTCCAGGCTGGCTGGCAAAGTAGCAACACGTGTCGGCCCCCGCGATGGGCGCACCGTCCCGCAGCCATTGATAGCTCGCGCCAGCCACTTCGGCAAAAAGCAATTTCACGGAATCGCCCGGACAAATCGCGGTCGTATCCGCTGCGGCGATAGCAGTTTGGATATTCGTGCCGCTCAGAACGTCCAGCGTGTCCTGCGCCACCAAGCTCCAATCGCCATCGGCATTGCGGGCGCGGACGTAGAGAACGTGCTGCCCCGAAACCAAACACGGCGTTTGGATAGAATACAAGCCCGCCGCCGTGTCCGTAGCGGGGATGTCAATGCGGTTGGCCATTCCCACGCCGGGGTCGATGTCGTAAAAATATTCCAGCGCGGTAAGCGGGCCGCTCACTTCGGGCGGGCCCAACACATTTCCGTCACTAAGATAAAACGCGCGGCGGTCAATCAGCGACCAATTACCAAACTGGTCTTGCACCCTTACAATCAAGTGATTGACACCCAACGGTAAACTGGGCGGCAAAACGATGGACAGATTTTGCAAAACAGAATCCGATGGGGAAACCGGAAGCACCGCGCCATTGCCGGCCATTCCAAAACCGGGGTCATTATTATAGAAATACTGCACCGCCACGATGTTGCCTGCCAAATCCGGCGGCGCAACGCTGCCGCCCCGCGAAATGTAAAACGCCTTGCGCTGCACCAAACTCCACTCGCCGTTCACATCTTGCACGCGCACCACCAACTGGTGTACGCCGTCGCCGAGGCTGGCGGGGACGATGATATTGAAAATGGGCGCGATGGAATCGTCGGGCGGCACGGGGATGACCGCGCCGTTGCCCGCCACGCCAAAGCCGAGATCTTGGTCAAAAAAATACTGCACCGCTTGGAGGTTGCCCGCCAAAGCGGGAGCGGGCACGCTGCCGCCGCTGGAAACGTAAAGGGCGCGACGCTGCACCAAGCTCCAATGTCCGCTGGTGTCGCGGGCGCGGACTATCAAATGGTGAACGCCGTCGCTAAAATTGGACGGCACCACCACGTTCAGCAGTTGGGAAACACTATCGGCGGGCGACACGGGAATCACTGCGCCATTGCCCGCCACGCCAAAGCCGGGGTCTTGGTCAAAAAAGTAGTGGAGCGCATCCACTTGGTAGCTCACGCTGTCTTGCGCTGCAGCACGGTGCGGCGAAAAACCGCATAGCCACAGCAGGGCTGTTATGAAGGTTATCTTTTTCATTGCGGAATTATTTTTAATGTGAATAATTCCGGCTCAGTCCAGCGCGGGGCGGGTGGCGTTGATTTGCACTTGGAGGGTGTCGCCCGGCTGCACTTGGGGCACGGCCGCGCCCAAGAAGTCCACGGAGCGGACGATGGGCAGCCACAGGGTTTCGCCCGTTTCGCTGAAAAAATTATTGCCGCCGTGGATGCCGATGTCGGTACCGTCGGTGGCGGCGCCTACGCCGGGGGAGGTGGGGAGGAGGGCGAGGTCTTTGTTTTGGTCAGAAGGATTACTTGCTGGATTAAAACTACTGTTTAGACTATAATTTACAAATTGCGGATTTGTTAAAAACAGGTTTCCTGAACCAGCATTACCTGTCGACAAAGAACCTCTATTTGGGAAAATGTTATTCGCAAAAATGTTCCCAGTGCTACTTGCCCCTATAGTGGAACTGCCGGAAAAGATGGAGTTCGTGATAAGTGCATTTTTTATCCCGTTAAGATGAAGAGCATTGCCATCTACAAAAATGCAATGATTGATGAACAAATTATTGAAACCCGAATTTCCCTTTTGTTCAATGCCATTATGGAAAACGCAATTCTCGACGGTAATTGTTGAGCTTTCAGAAGTATCGGATGCAGGAAATAATTCGAGATTGGCCGAATTAAAACGGCCTGCAGTAAATACGCAATTTCTAAAAACGGATTGATTAACTGGTTGTTGAGAGAGCTTCACCACAAAGAAGCTGCAATTCTGAAAATATATGTCTGAGATTTTGCCAGACGCAGTTGCAATAGACACATCAGATGAAAACCAAGTCAAGCCATAAAAGCGTGAACCACTCGCACCCGTATCGAGATACAAGTCGTTCAGTATTGTCTTAAATCCCTCTGAGGTATTGGGATTGAATCCAACCCCGACAATTGTCAAAGTTTTATTCAATGGATTGGCAGCTGTAAAGCCAAATTCATATCTCAAATTAGTAGGTTCAAGGTAAAGGGTATCGCCAGAGTTTGCAGCGGCTCGTGCCGAATCCAATCGGTCATATTCCGCACCGCCAAGGTTGTTAACGGTGATGATGCGAGCTTGCGCGGCAAAAGCCAAAGCGAAAATCGCTACGAGGGTAAAAGTGAAATTTTTCATTGTGTGTCTGTTTTTGGATGTTAGAAATTTTGGGTTTTTGTGAGGGGTCAAAAGTCCGGCGCGGCGCGGGCCGTGGCAAGAGGAGAAACCCTGAAAAAAATACAGGAAAAATCCGCTATCGCCTTCAGGGTAAATCCGCTACGCTGCCAAATTTTTGAAAGCCGAGGCAAAGGAAAGAGGGGCGGCGGGTCTGTGAAATACCTACTGGGGGGTAATTTTTGGTGGTTTTTCGGGAAACAAAACCTCGCAGGTCGAAGAAGACCTGCAAGGTTGTCGGCGCGGGGCGACCTTGCAGGTTTCAAAAAAAACCTGCGAGGTCTTGGTAAGTCTGAGAAAGAGCTTTTTTAAAAAAGAACAAAACCTCGCAGGTTTTGCCGGAGGGAAAGCGTTGAAAAGAAAACCTCGCAGGTTTAGGAAAACCTGCAAGGTTGACGACACCTCACTCCACCCCCGAAATCTTGGGCGGCGCCAAATGGCAGTATTTAAAATTTTCCAGCCCGCCAAAACGCTCCAGCACTTCTTCGCGGAGGAGCGAAGTGGGCTTTGCGCCGACCAGCGCCGGATACGAACTGAAGCGCCAATCTGCCGGCCGCTCGGCCAAGCCGCCGGCCACAGGGTTACAATGGATATAGTGGATGAGCTTTAGAAAATAGGATTCGTCCGAAACAGGTTGGCGTTTGGAGTGGCGCATCAGCAAACTGCCCCTGCGATGGTAGAGTTTATTGAAAGATTTGCAGTAGGAGTTGAGGAAATTGGAAACGGTGTGCGCCAAAAACTGGGAGGTTTCTTTGTCTTGGGTGTTGAGCCGCGCCAGTTTTTCGCTGGATTGGAACCGGAGCAAAAGGTGAAAGTGGTTGGGCATCAGGCAGTAGGCAAAAGTGTCCGCGACAGGGTTTAAATACTGACCATACTTTTTCATAAAAAAGCGATAGTTCTCCGGCTCGCGGAACAGTCGTTCGTCGCCATTGGCGCGGTTGAAGATGTGGTAGGTGTGGTTCGGCAGGTAGGGGGCCATCGGGCGATTTTTTTTTCAAATGTATTAAAACCTCGCAAGTCTTGATAAGGCAGAAAAAGTGCTTTTCTTAAAAAGAACAAAACCTCGCAGGTCGAAGAAGACCTGCAAGATTCTCCGCGCGGGACGACCTTGCAGGTTTCAAAAAAACCTGCGAGGTCTTGACGAGATAGAACCAGGGTTTTTTTATAAAGAGCGAAACCTCGCAGGTTTAAGAAAACCTAGAAGGTTGTTTTCACAACCCCAGCAACCGCACGGCCTGCTCAAAACGCAGCGCCTGAGCCAAATTTTTGGCGCCGATTTTCTGCATCAGGTTGCGGCGGTGGGTTTTCACCGTCATTTCGGATACGAAGAACTGCTCGCCGATTTGGCGGGAAGTGAGACCTTCGGCCACCCAGTATAGGATTTGCCGCTCGCGCCGCGTCAGGCTGTGAAACCTTTGCCAGTCTTCATCTGAAATGGGCGACTGGCCGAACACGTTTTCGAGGTGGCGACCGGGCGCGCCCAGCATCGCCAGCGGAAAGCCGAGATTGAGGTAGTTCTCCGCGTCCAGCTTCAGTTTGTGGCTGTGGTACCACGTCCAGCGGCCACGGAAGATGAGCCGTTGCAAAAAGGTGGCGGCATCGCCCATATTAGCCGTCTCTTCAAACTGGTCAATGCGCTGCAAGGTCAGGCTCAACACTTTGGGGTCGGAGATTTCGATGATGCGCTCGAAACCTTTTTCGCGGATTTGATTCTCTGGCATTTGCATATAGTCCTCCAACACGCCGTTGCAGTAATGGGTGGCCAAATCCTTTCGGCGGTTGAGGTTTATCACAAAAGGCAGTACCTCCGAAACTTGGCGGAAAAGCGCGAAATCCTCGCGGCACGTTGCAGCCAAGCGGCTCATCTGAATTTGATTGCGCCGGAGTTGTTCCTTTTCGGTAAGCGGAGCGGTGTTCATTGGCTGTTGCAGAAATGGAAAGACAATAGTACATTTTTTTTGTGAAAATTCGAACATTCATTTAAGCCCAATGAGATAAATGCTGAAAAATCCTCTATTTTCGACCCCCGTAGAAATTTTTTCTAATGTAATTTGTAAACCCGATGACCGCCCCGTCTATCTACTTCCGAAAGAAAGACCAAAACGCCGTGCGTACCTTGGTTTTGCTGCACGGCAACTCTTCTTCATCCCGCACCTACGACGCGCTTTTTGCAAACGAGAATATAAAAGCTGACCTTTTGGCCATTGACCTGCCGGGCCACGGCAAATCTCACCGTTCGGAAAAAACGGCCAACTATGGGTTCGGGAATTTTAAGAAAACTGTTTTGGAAACCATCCTCCAAAACATAGAAAATGAAATCATTTTAGTGGGCCACTCTTTGGGCGGCCACATTGCAATGGAGATAGCGCCACACCTGCCCCAGCTGCAGGGATTGGTGCTTTTTGGCGCGCCACCGCTGCGCGGCTCTTCCAATCTTCAGGAGGCATTTACGGACAACGAGGTGCTGCCCTTCTTTTTTCAGAAAGAAGTTTCCGATGCCGAAATCGGGCAACTGACCGAAACGGCAATGTGGCAAAAAGAAAGGGCGGCCCGAGTACAAAGCGATTTTCGCAACACGGATGCGCTAGTTCGTCCATCCGTGGCGGCCTCGCTGGCCGATGATTTGGAAGATGAGGTTTCCATTTTGCAATCGTTGAACATCCCCAAGCATATTCTGCACGGCCGGCAAGACCCGCTGGTTCGTTTGGATTACTTAAAATCTACGGCAAAAGAAACCGGAACTGATTTGCGCATCGTGGAAGAATGTGGGCATTTTTTAAGCTTGGAGAGACCTGAAGTACTATTGGAAGCCTTAGCTTGAACCATTTTTAACGGAACACCCAATCTGACCCGTAGAGCCCATAAAAAGAATAAGCAGCACCACAAAAAAAAGCCCCTCCGACCGAAGTCAAAGGGACTTTAAGAAAAGGTGGCGACGACATACTCTCCCGGATGTTACTCCAGTACCATCTGCGCTGGCGGGCTTAACTACTCTGTTCGGGATGGGAAAAGGTGATCCCCGCCGCAATAGTCACCATAAGTCTTTAGGTAGATTTTTCGGACACAAAAAGCAAGACACAAGTTTTGACAAACTGTCTTCTGACTCCTGAAGCCTGACTACCAATATTTTAAAAATAACATAGAGAGAAAGTGAAATACATAAAACCTGATCCATTAGAAAGCTAACGGGCAATTAGTACTGCTCGGCTATGACGTTACCGCCTTTACACCTACAGCCTATCAACGTCCTCATCTCGAACGGCCCTTAAAAGAAATCTCATCTTGAGGCGAGTTTCGCACTTATATGCTTTCAGTGCTTATCTCTTCCACACGTAGCTACCCTGCGATGCAGCTGGCGCCACAACAGGTGCACTAGAGGTGTGTCCGACCCGGTCCTCTCGTACTAAGGTCAGCCCCCCTCAAATTTCTAACGCCCGCAATAGATAGAGACCGAACTGTCTCGCGACGTTCTGAACCCAGCTCGCGTGCCACTTTAATGGGCGAACAGCCCAACCCTTGGGACCTTCTCCAGCCCCAGGATGTGACGAGCCGACATCGAGGTGCCAAACCCCCCCGTCGATGTGAGCTCTTGGGGGAGATCAGCCTGTTATCCCCGGAGTACCTTTTATCCTTTGAGCGATGGCCCTTCCATACGGAACCACCGGATCACTATGCTCTGCTTTCGCACCTGCTCGGCTTGTAGGCCTCACAGTCAAGCTCCCTTGTGCCATTGCACTCTACGCACGGTTACCAAGCGTGCTGAGGGAACCTTTAGAAGCCTCCGTTACTCTTTTGGAGGCGACCACCCCAGTCAAACTACCCACCAAGCACTGTCTCCCGTGTGTACGGGATTAGGCTTCAAACAAACAAAGGGTGGTATTTCAAGGTTGGCTCCACGACACCTGGCGATGCCGCTTCAAAGCCTCCCACCTATCCTACACATTGTTTGTCCGAAGTCAATACTAAGCTGTAGTGAAGGTTCACGGGGTCTTTTCGTCCCATTGCGGGTATCCGGCATCTTCACCGGAACTACAATTTCACCGAGCTCATAGCTGAGACAGTGCCCAAATCGTTACACCATTCGTGCAGGTCGGAACTTACCCGACAAGGAATTTCGCTACCTTAGGACCGTTATAGTTACGGCCGCCGTTTACTGGGGCTTCGATTCAATGCTTCTCCGAAGATAACATCTCCTCTTAACCTTCCAGCACCGGGCAGGTGTCAGACCCTATACTTCATCTTTCGATTTTGCAGAGTCCTGTGTTTTTGATAAACAGTCGCTTGGGCCTTTTCACTGCGGCCAAGCCGAAGCTTGGCGCCTCTTCTCCCGAAGTTACGAGGCTATTTTGCCTAGTTCCTTAGCTATGAATCACTCGAGCACCTTAGGATTCTCTCCTCGACTACCTGTGTCGGTTTACGGTACGGGTTGTATTTGCCTGAAGCTTAGGGGTTTTTCTTGGAAGTCTGATTAGGTCCATATCCCTTCCTCCGAAGAGTCCGGGTACTATCACCTTCGGCAGGTTCTGCGGATTTGCCTACAGAACCTATACCTACTGGCTTTAACGCACTATTCCGTCAGTGCGCAGGACTTTCACTACTCCGTCACCCCATCGCAGCAAATACAAGTACAGGAATGTTGACCTGTTGTCCATCCACTACCCCTTTCGGGTTCGCGTTAGGTCCCGACTGACCCTGAACCGATTAGCGTTGTTCAGGAAACCTTAGTCTTTCGGTGAGCAGGTTTCTCGCCTGCTTTATCGTTACTTATGCCTACATTTTCGTTTCCAACCGCTCCAGCATACCTCGCGGTACACCTTCGGCGCTGTTGGAATGCTCCCCTACCACTCTCCGGCCTATGCGGGAGAATCCATTGCTTCGGCGGTATGCTTATGCCCGATTATTATCCACGCCCGATCGCTCGACTAGTGAGCTGTTACGCACTCTTTAAATGAATGGCTGCTTCCAAGCCAACATCCTAGCTGTCAAAGCAATCAGACCACGTTTGGTCAACTTAGCATACACTTGGGGGCCTTAGCAGATGGTCTGGGTTCTTTCCCTCTCGGACACGGACCTTAGCACCCATGCCCTCACTGCTGGTCTTATTTAGATAGCATTCGGAGTTTGACAAGATTTGGTAGGCGGTGAAGCCCCCGCATCCAACCAGTAGCTCTACCTCTACTAAACAACGACCAACGCTGCACCTAAATGCATTTCGGGGAGAACGAGCTATTTCCCAGTTTGATTAGCCTTTCACCCCTACCCACAGCTCATCCAAAGACTTTTCAACGTCAACTGGTTCGGTCCTCCACTTTGTGTTACCAAAGCTTCAACCTGGCCATGGGTAGATCACCGGGTTTCGCGTCTGCCGCCACTAACTGAACGCCCTGTTCAGACTTGCTTTCGCTTCGGCTGCGCCCCTTCAGGGCTTAACCTCGCTAGTGACGAGCAACTCGTAGGCTCATTATGCAAAAGGCACGCCGTCATCCCGTATAAATACAGGACTCCGACCGCTTGTAAGCGCACGGTTTCAGGAACTATTTCACTCCCTTATTCAGGGTACTTTTCACCTTTCCCTCACGGTACTGGTTCGCTATCGGTCTTTCAGGAGTATTTAGCCTTACCGGATGGTTCCGGCAGTTTCACACAGGATTTCACGTGTCCCGCGCTACTCAGGATACTGTTAGAAATAATGCGAACTTTCGTGTACGGGGCTATCACCCGCTATGGCCCTACTTTCCAGAAGGTTCCACTTCGTTGCACATTCCACGGCACAGTCCTACAACCCCAGCGTTGCCGAAACAACACTGGTTTGGGCTGTTCCCCGTTCGCTCGCCGCTACTAGGGGAATCACTATTGTTTTCTCTTCCTTTGGGTACTTAGATGTTTCAGTTCCCCAAGTTTGCCCCCTCTCGGGTGACCAGTCTTCAACTGGCCGGGTTGCCCCATTCGGAAATCTCCGGATCGAAGGTTATGTGCACCTCCCCGGAGCTTATCGCAGCTTGTCGCGTCCTTCATCGCCTCTGAAAGCCAAGGCATCCACCGTGCGCCCTTACTTACTTTCTTAATGATTCGTCAGAAATTTTATGTATTCACTTCTCAATATGTCAAAGAACTTTTCTCAATGGGCAATTGGATAATGTGTCAATTAGACAATCATTCAATGTGCCAATTTTGAGAACGTGGGAAACCAGAGCCACAGAATTGTGTGGGTGGTTTTGATTCCACTTGGATGAAATACCGGATTTGAACCGGTGCCTTTCCCATCATTTATATAAAAAACGGGAGCGCTCTTCTTATTGAGCTAATTTCCAAAATATTTTAAAAGAACAAAATTCAATTGTCTCATTGCCCCCTTGGCAAATTGACCAACTGAATGGTGGAGAATATCGGAGTCGAACCGATGACCTCTTGAATGCAAATCAAGCGCTCTAGCCAGCTGAGCTAATCCCCCGTTGTCGATTTCCAGAATGTTGAAGCACGATTAAACGAATGTTGAACTCACTCAACTTCTAAAAATCCCTCAGTAATTGTAAAAGAACAGTTTTGGAGTTGTATTAAGTCGTTTGTATGAAGTATCAAGACATTGTCGTACCACTTAATACATCTTACAAAGTACACTTTCCAGCCTTTTCATATTCAGTAGTCCCGCGCGGACTTGAACCGCGGACCTCTACATTATCAGTGTAGCGCTCTAACCAGCTGAGCTACGGGACTGTCCGTACTTACCCGTTGGTCGGGGGACCCTTTTTTAAAAAAAGGATATATTTTAAAAAAAGAAGAGAAGGGGAAAGCAACCTGTCCCCATAGTTGAAAAAAGGAACTTGATATTTGCTCTAAAAGGAGATGTTCCAGCCGCACCTTCCGGTACGGCTACCTTGTTACGACTTAGCCCCAGTTACTGGTTTTACCCTAGGCAGCTCCTTGCGGTTACCGACTTCAGGCACCCCCAGCTTCCATGGCTTGACGGGCGGTGTGTACAAGGCCCGGGAACGTATTCACCGGATCATGGCTGATATCCGATTACTAGCGATTCCAGCTTCACGGAGTCGAGTTGCAGACTCCGATCCGAACTGAGATACAGTTTAGGGATTAGCATCATCTCGCGATGTAGCTGCCCTCTGTCTGCACCATTGTAGCACGTGTGTAGCCCTGGACGTAAGGGCCGTGATGATCTGACGTCATCCCCACCTTCCTCACCGCTTGCGCGGGCAGTTTTCCTAGAGTCCCCGGCATTATCCGCTGGCAACTAAGAATAGGGGTTGCGCTCGTTATGGGACTTAACCCGACACCTCACGGCACGAGCTGACGACGACCATGCAGCACCTTGCAAAACGTCCGAAGAAGGGTCTCTTTCAAGACCTGTCGTTCTGCATTTAAGCCCAGGTAAGGTTCCTCGCGTATCATCGAATTAAACCACATGCTCCACCGCTTGTGCGGGCCCCCGTCAATTCCTTTGAGTTTCAATCTTGCGATCGTACTCCCCAGGTGGATCACTTAATGCTTTCGCTTGGCCGCTGACGGTATGTTGCCAACAGCGAGTGATCATCGTTTACGGCGTGGACTACCAGGGTATCTAATCCTGTTCGCTCCCCACGCTTTCGTCCCTCAGCGTCAGTAATAGTTTAGTGAGCTGCCTTCGCAATCGGTGTTCTGTGTCATATCTATGCATTTCACCGCTACATGACACATTCCGCCCACCTCAACTACACTCAAGAATACCAGTATCAATGGCAGTTCTACCGTTAAGCGGTAGGCTTTCACCACTGACTTAATATCCCGCCTGCGGACCCTTTAAACCCAATAAATCCGGATAACGCTTGGACCCTCCGTATTACCGCGGCTGCTGGCACGGAGTTAGCCGGTCCTTATTCTTACGGTACCTTCAGCCCTCCACACGTGGAGGGGTTTATTCCCGTATAAAAGCAGTTTACAACCCGTAGGGCTGTCATCCTGCACGCGGCATGGCTGGATCAGGCTTTCGCCCATTGTCCAATATTCCTCACTGCTGCCTCCCGTAGGAGTCTGGTCCGTGTCTCAGTACCAGTGTGGGGGATCATCCTCTCAGACCCCCTACCCATCGCAGCCTTGGTGAGCCGTTACCTCACCAACAAGCTAATGGGACGCATACTCATCCCTGTCCACCGGAGTTTTAATCCCGCAGACGATGCCGTCGCGGGATGTTATGGAGGGTTAATCCGGATTTCTCCGGGCTATCCTCCAGACAGGGGCAGATTGTATACGCGTTACGCACCCGTGCGCCACTCGTCAGCTTCCCGAAGGAACTGTTACCGTTCGACTTGCATGTGTTAGGCCTGCCGCTAGCGTTCATCCTGAGCCAGGATCAAACTCTCCATTGTAAAAATTGTTGGAAAGTTCAAGACCTTTTCTCAAAGGACGAGGTTGTTTTTCTTACCTTCTCTTCTCTAATATTGTAAAGAACTTTTTTCTTCTCGCTGACGGTCTCCCGAAAGCGGGCGCAAAAGTAATATAAATTTTCTTTCGCGCAACACTCTTTGAAAAAAAATTTTCGGTGGGTGTTTTTTCCTTTCTGAAAAAGGAGGGCAAATATATGGCGGCATTTAATACTGAGAAAACTTTCGGGCGAAAATTTTCAACAATCTTTTGAAGCCTCCCCGCGCTTTCGCGGCCTTTGCCTTCTCTCTTATTTGTAAGGAACTGCCCTCACCTCTTTCGTAAGGGGCGGCAAAAGTAATATGGTTTGGGGAACTGGCAATGCAAGTGGTGAAATTTTTTCGAGATATTTTGTAGTGAATTGGTTTTCAGTTTGATAAATTTTTGGATTGGGGTGGAATGATGAGGTGTCGCTAATTGTGATGCCTTTTATCAGCCCCCAATCTCCCGCAAGTGCGGGATTGCTGGTGTGGAAAATCTGGTGTGAGACTATGAATTCCAAAAATGTGGTTTGCCAAATTTTCATTTTAGCAATGGAATCTTTATCCGCAATACGTTCAGTAGTCTAAATTCCACTTCGACAGGCCCAGTACAAGCTCTTTGGGGGAATGGGGGCTTAAAATAGCGCCGCCGCTTTAGCGCGGCGATAACGGAAGCCCAGCCACCCAATCGGCTTCAGCCGAAAATTCCAACGCGCGCTTGGAACGCTGCCCGCTTTAGCGGGATTCACAGGATGAAAAAATTGTAGCCGAGTACGATGCCGCTGGCACTCGGACGCTGGGAAAACTTTGCCCCTTTTTTAAATATCAATCTAAACCATCACCTCCCTATTCACCCACCAATTCCAATTGCTTTCGATATTCTTCAATTCGTCCTTTGGCCGTGCCGTCCACCAACAAAATAACCACCAACATCGCAATGGTGGTGATGGCAGACGCGCGCCAAACAGGCTTGTCCACAAAAACAATCAACAGCGCAGCGGCCACGATGATGAAAGGAATGATTTTGAAAACGATGGTTCGGTATTCGTTCAGCGCTTTTTCGATACGGACAAATTCAGATTTCACAAAAGCCGAAGCATCTTTAGTATAGGCCGCTTCAAACTGTGTGATTCTGAATTTATTCGTATAAAACAACCCCAGTCCGATGGTCATAAGCAACAAACCAGCTACCAAAGTGGGAATGATATAAGCCCTTGCAATATCCGTTTTTCCCAACTGCCAAAACCCGATGCTGGCCATTAAAAACAAAATCGCAAAAAGGATGAAGAACCGTGTGGAGAACACTTCGGCTTTGGCCCATTCGGTGGCTAATTTTACTATTTCCATAATTCAGTTTATTTGACATTTTTCTCGGTACTCCGTGGGGCTGATGCCTTCTTTCTTTTTGAATAAGCGCGAAAAATAGGGCGGGTATTCAAAGCCCAGTTCATAAGCCACTTCCGAGATGGTTTTGTTGGGGTTCAACAGAATATCTTTGGCCTCGTCTATCAAATACAGTTGCAAATGTTCGGTGGAAGTTTTGCCTGTTTCTTTCTTGAGGGTATCGCTCAGGTAGCGCTGCGAAACCGATAGTTTGTCCGCCATTTGCTCGATGCTGGGAATCCCATTTTCCTCCAATTGCCCCGAATCAAAATATTCCGATAATTGCTGATTAAACTGCTCCAGCAAGTCATTCGACAGCACTTTTCGATTTAAAAACTGCCTTTCGTAAAAGCGGTTGGCATATTTGAAAAGTGTGGTGAGCTGCGAAATAATAATGTCTTTGCTGAATTCATCCTGATTGTTCTGGTATTCCATAGCAATACTTTCCATAATCGATTCGATTTGTCTTTCTTCCTTCGGCGAAAGGTGCAGCGCCTCGTTGGCCGAATAGGAAAAGAAACCGTATTTCTTAATCTGATGCGCCAGTTCCGTCCCTTTCAGAAAATCTTCGTGGAAGTTGATGGAAAAGCCCTTTTGGTCATACACCACGCTCTCATCCCATTGCAAAACTTGCCTCGGTGCGATAAATATCAACGCACCATTGGTAAAATCATAGTGGGTTCGTCCGTAGTTTACCTCGCCATTCACAATCTTCTTCAAACTGATGGAATAGCAATCGTTGGTGATGGGCGGCGAACTTTCTTTCGGGCACGGCAAAAAACCATCGCCCTTTGCAGAAAAAACACTCAACATTGGGTGCTCAGGGCGCGGAAGTCCCAAATAATCCAAGTAGGCCGATAACGTTTTGAAATGCTGCATTTTGGCTAATTTAAAAGTTCCATTTCACATTCGTTGCCTTTTCTGACACTTCCCACAATCGCCCCGCTACAGCTTTATCTTTTGCGTGCGGCTCTAATTTGTGTTCGCCTACCGGGCCTGTCCAATTATTTCTGCCTGTGGGGCCATAAAAACCTTTTTGGTCAAGGTCTGGCTCTGTGGCACACATCAGTTGTGGGTAAGCACCCTTTTCCGCCGATTGCACCATTGGGGTCAACTTCATTATTTGCCATACAAATCTTGTCATCAAACTACCGCTGGTTTTGATAAGAGAAGTGGAGGAGGCGCCCGGATGGCAAGCATAAGCTTTCACCTCTGTTTTGCCCGCTTCTTTTAACCGGTCCTGCAATTCATACACGCACATAATCTGCGCTAATTTGCTTTGACTATATACAGGATTAGGACTGTAGTTCTTGTCCCAGTTCATATCGTCAAATTGGATGGTTTTGATACCCAAATTATACCCCATACTTCCTACCACTACGATGCGTCCTTTCGATTCTTCTATGCGCGGATAAAGCAATGCTTGCAGTAAGAAATTGCCGTAGTGGTTTACGCCCAACTGGCTTTCAAAGCCATCCACGGTAAGGGTTTGTTGGGGTACTTGGGCAATGGCAGCGTTGCACATCAAGGCATCTATGCGGGGCACTTTCTCCAAAACTTCTTCGGCCGCTTTTTTCACAGAAGCCTGTGAGGCTAAGTCCATTTGAATATTTACAACATCTATAGTATTGCCCAGCTCTTGTTTTAATGTCGCAATGGTATCTGCCGATTTTTTGGGGTTGCGGTTCAGCATCACCACCTTGGCATCTTTGGATAATAGAATGCGTGCCGCTTCAAACCCAGTACCGCTGGTGGTGCCAGTTATAACGAACGTCTTGCCTTTAAGAGACCCGATTCTATCGGGTGTCCACCCTTGTTTTCCAAATTGTGTTGTACTCATCTCTGTCTTTATTTTGTTGGGACAAAGGTCAGTACGGTGCCGCGCTCTGGTCTTATACGCAATTTCGAAAGGTGGATACTTTTTGGTTTTCTTTGATTATGGATGACGGCCTCGCTATGAAACGTGTTCCAAAGGGTATGTTTTATGGCGTTTGTTGTGCTTTCGCGCTTTTTTATCTTTTAACTCTTTTATGACTGTTTTCATTTTTTCTTTCTACTCTTTCAGTTCCGTTATCGCCATATTATCGGACGTGTCCGTTATAATGTCCGATAAATGTAATTCTCACAGTAACTTTATTAGCTGATAACGGACTTGGTTTATCTCTTGTCCGTTATTCTTTCAAGAAATACCTAGTTCCTTTCTTTTCCCCTTCTCTTACGAGCACACCTTCATTTACAAGCAAGTTGAGTTGTCGTGAAGCCGTTTTTGTAGAACCCCCGAACTTGGAAGCATAATCACCGGAGGCAATCCTACCCTTTGTGCTTACAAACTCAATAATATCATCACGTGTTGGTTCCAATTTAGTTTCCGATTTCCTCCACAGAACAACTTGCAAATAAGGTTCATTAAATTCTATCGTAGGCTTATTTACCCCCATTAAGTCAGAAAATTTGTGCAACTCTTCCATTCCGATATTCCGTTTCTCAATGAACTTCATTTGATAAAACACATTGGCAATTTTAGGATTTACGCTAAAAGTTGGAGCTGTGAAATTTTGCAATTTTTCCAACGCGACCAGAGGTTTGCCCGGACTTTCTACCACAATCTTATCATCATCAATTTTCACATTTATATTAGCTTGTTCGATTGAGTAATCACGATGAACTATAGCGTTGACAATAACCTCTCGAAGAACCTCAAAATAGGCCTCATTTGTTTCTTTACGAGCAAAAGAAGAACGGTCAATAGCTTTCGGAAAGTTGATTTCCAAAAAGGATTCAATTTTTTCAGGCATCAATACCAAAGGGCCCTCAAAATCAAGAATTTTTAGTTGGTTTTCATTTTGAGTTTTAATTGTAAACTTCACTAAAGACTGAGGATATCTGACCTGCGGATTTTTTCCAAATAGTAAAATACCCAGACCCGTGGGATGTGGCGTTTTGGTATTCTTATCAATTCGCAAGAAATTCCATTTATGAAGTACACTTCGAAAATCCTTTGAGTCTAATGGATAACTGATTTGTAATTTCTCTCTAAACTTTTCCAGACTATCAGATGAAAAGTCTTTCAATTCGTAGTTGTCCAGTAATTTATCCAAATCGGTATACTCGGGTTCAATATCTTCCAACTCCGCAAGTTTTGCCCTCTCTGCTGCCTCAGCCAAAAATTGAGTATTGGCCTCAAGTATCTCCTGCTGTAAGTCCTTATCAAAAAAGTCGATCTCAATTTTCTCATTTTTCAAGAAGGCAATTCCATTCCCTTTTACTTTTGGGTCTGGGTCTTCAATTCCTACAAAAGCTCTTTTTATTCCTGCGTTTACGATTCTTTCGGCACAGCCAAGTTTAGTTATGCTTCTTGCCCCTGGAGCACACGGTTCTAATGTTGCGTAGATTACATATCCATCCAATTTATCCGTTCTATGTTTTCGTTCCAAAACTGTAAATTCCGCGTGGTCGCCCTGTCTTAATTCACCTCTGTAAGCCGTATTAACCAAAGTGCCATCTTCCTTCGCAAGGACAGCTCCCACCTTCGGATCCGCTCTGTCTGTATGTTCGTCAATTGAATCATACATCAGTTGAACAGCCAGTTCCATTAGCTGCCGTGGCTGATATTTCTTTCCTATTTCGTAATTCTTTTTTGCCATAGCAATTAATTATCTCCTTTCGAATTTTCAAATGTCAATTTAGGTGTGAAGCACAATGTCTGACCAAGCGCTATTGCGTTTAGTATCACTATATTTTCCCGATTAATAAATTTCAAATCAGCCAATTATAATGAAAGCCTATATGCAGAGCATTTTCAACTTCACGAATTCCAAGCCTACCAAACGCCTTCAAACAAACCCAACCATCCCACAAAGCTAACCTCCAAAACCAAATTTCCCTACCGAAAATGCCCCCACAAAGAGCCTGAAAATAGCGCCGTCGCTTTAGCGCGGCGACTATGAATTTTCCGTCCGATAATCGGCTTCAGCCGAAAGTTCCAACCCACGCTTGGAATGCTTCCCGCTTTAGCGGGATTTGATTTATATGTTACTGGTTTTCAATTCAGTAAATTTCGAAAGCGGAAGATAATCCTAAGGTATCGCAATTTGCGATACCTTTTATTAGCCCCCAATCCCCCAAAGGGGGTTTAGACTACTGGGCATATTGTGGATAAAGGCTATTCAAAAAATGAGAACTTGAAAAACCACAACTTGTCTATATGAGGTTCTCACACAACGTTTTCCACCGCAGCAACCCCCTTTGGGGGAATGGGGGCCAAAAAATCTACGGATTACTCCGCGCCACGTTCACCACCTGCCCCCTCACCGTTTTATGCCCGTTCAGCGCAAATTCCATAATAAATTCCGCCATCTCTTCCGGCGAAACGGGCGCTTGGTAATCGGGGAAAGCCTGTTCCAACATTTCCGTCTGCACCGCGCCGAGGGCCAAGGTGTTGAAGGCCAATCCCCGCCCGCCCAACTCGGCCTGCCAACATTCCGCCAAGGTGCCAAAGGCCGCCTTGCTGGAACTGTAGGCCGAAAGCCCCGCGAATTTCTGCGTGCCCGTAACGCCGCCCACGCTGCCTATATTAATAAGGTGTGCGTTTTCAGAAAAATGCGGCAACAGCTTTTGCACCATTACATAAGGCGCAAAAACATTCGTCTCATACACTTCGCGCAGCTCGGTTACAGAAATTTCCTCGAAGGGTTTGTTCACCAGTTTTCCGGCGTTATTTATTAAGATGTCAATTTTTGGGAAAACGGCGGTGATTTTTTCTAAGCTTAAATCTTTAGCGATGTCCATTTTTAGAATGGAAATCTTGCCGTCCAAATTTTCGGCTTCTTTTTGTAAGGATTGCAGTTTTTTTAAATTCCGCGAAAGCGTCAGAACGGAATGCCCCTTTTCGGCAAAAGCCAATGAAAGCGCACGGCCGATGCCTTGGGAGGCGCCGGTGATGATTACGTTTTTCATCTAAATGTTTTGATGGTAATCTTTTCCAAAGTTTGAAACTTTGGAAAAGTTTAAGATATATTAAAGCCCCTCCCCCGTCCCGCTCGTGCGGGACACCCCCTCCAAGGAGGGGGACAACGCTCCGAACCAACTTTTTGGCGATCAGCGCAGCAGTTGTTTCAATCGGAGTTTCAAGGTGAAATCTTCCAATAACTTACATTCAAGGCGGCGGCCCTGTCCCCCTCTTTGAGGGGGTGCCGAGGCACGAGGCGGGGGAGGAATTTATGCTTCTGCCCTTTCAGGGCGCAAAATCACACGGGTTATTTTTTCACGGGGCGTTGCCCCGTGCTAAGGTATTTCGCCCTTTCAGGGCTTTCACAACACCATCCCCAGCGGATTTTCCATCATCATTTTAAACGTCTGCAAAAACTTCGCGCCGGTCGCGCCGTCCACGGTGCGGTGGTCGCAGCTCATCGTTACTTTCATCCGCTTGCCGGCCACTATTTGGCCGTCTTTCACCACGGCTTTTTCCGTCATCGCGCCCACCGCCATTATGCAACTGTTGGGCGGGTTGATGATGGCCGTAAATTCCTCGATGCCGAACATCCCCAGATTGCTGACGGCAAAAGTGCCGCCTTCCATTTCGTCGGGCTGCAACTTTTTGGAGCGGGCTTTTTCGGCGGCCTCCTTCACCTCGGCGTTGATTTGCGCCAAGCCTTTCCGGTCGGCGTTTTTAATGACCGGCACCAGCAAACCCTCGTCCACCGCCACGGCCACGCCGATGTGCACCAAATTGTGCTTGCGGATTTTGTCGCCTTTCCACTCGCTATTCACCTGCGGGTGCTGTTTCAGCGCGGCGGCGCAGGCTTTTATCACAATGTCGTTGAAACTGATTTTCGAGGCCGCGATTTCATTGATTTGCTTCCGTGCCGCGAATGCGGCATCCATATCAATCTCGATGGTCAGGTAAAAATGCGGCGCGTTGTATTTCGATTCCGCCAGCCGTTTCGCGATGGTTTTCCGCATCTGCGAGACGTTCATATCCTCGTAATCCTCCTCGAGAGCGCCGGCAGATTTCGCAGCTTTTTTCTTCGGCTTGTAATTTTCGATGTCCTCTTTTACGATGCGGCCGCCGTCGCCGCTGCCGTCCACGTCTTTGATGTCGATGCCTTTTTCCTTCGCCAGTTTTTTGGCGAGTGGGGAGGCTTTTATGCGGGAGTCGGAATCGGAAACGGATTTTTCGTCATCCTCCTCCCCTGCCTGTTTCCGCCGTTCTTCTTTTTCTTTTTTCTTTTTTGAATCCTCCTCGGAATCTTCATCCTCTTCCGAATCATCAGAATCTTCATCACCCGTTTCCTCGTCTCCCTCCTCCTTTTTCTTTTTCGATTTTTTCTCACCGGATTCTTCTTCATCCGAATCCTCGTCTTCGTCCTCGTCCTTTTTCTTTTTGGATTTCTTTTCGTCCGAATCTTCTTCATCGGAATCATCATCTTCATCACCCTTCTCCTTTTTCTCGTCAGAAGAATCCTCCTCATCCGAATCCTCATCTCCCGACTCCTCCTCCTCACTGCCTTCTGACTCCTGCCCACTGTCTCCTGATTTCAAATCCTCAATATCCTCCCCTTCCTCGCCCAAGATGCAAAGCACCGATTCCACCGCCGCCGTTTCGCCCTCGTCCACGCCTATATATAATAGCGTCCCTTCTTGGAACGCCTCGAAATCCATCGTCGCCT
This sequence comes from Owenweeksia sp., assembly GCA_965214115.1. Lineage (GTDB taxonomy): Bacteria > Bacteroidota > Bacteroidia > Flavobacteriales > Schleiferiaceae > Owenweeksia. The sequence goes on along the minus strand of CBDCAU010000003.1, from coordinate 502,403 downwards.
TGTCGGTCTCGATTTCCGCGAGCAGGTCGCCTTCCTCTACTTTATCGCCTTTCTTTTTGTGCCATTTCGCCACGGTGCCTTCTTCCATCGTGTCGCTCAGGCGGGGCATTTTTACTACTTCGGCCATTTTGTAAAATGTTGTTTATGAGATTATTGGGAGATTTTATGCGGTCTGAATGTCTTTCAGAAAATCGTGCTTTTGGTATTGAACCGCAGCTTTAGCTCGGTTGCTTTATTTAAGTTCACATCATTGGCTTTAGCCTAATTTTATTTGCGCTAAAGCGCCCAAAAGTAGAGGTTCGGTCCTTCAAATCGCCGCGCTAAAGCGACGGCGCAATACCTATAATGCAAAAAGCACTATGAAGTTTTCTCAATAAAAGGATACTCCTCCTTATAAACATTTTTGTACAAATCTTCCGCTTCGGGAAAGTCCGATTCCTCGGCAAAATCCACGCATTCCTGCACCTGTTCCTTCACGCGCTCCTTGATTTCCTCCAGCTCGTCTTCGCTGGCGTATTTTTTTTCTTTGATGATGTTTTCCACCAGCGTAATCGGATCGCGCTCTTGGTATTGCTTCACCTCGTCTTTGGTGCGGTAGTGCTGGGCGTCGCTCATCGAGTGGCCTTTGTAGCGGTAGGTGCGCACCTCCAGAAGAGTTGGGCCGTCGCCGCTGCGGGCGCGTTCCACCGCCTCGTGCATCGCGTTGTAAACCGTGGTCGGATCCATCCCCTCCACGGGCGCGCAGGGCATTTCGTAGCCGAGGCCGAGCTTCCAAATATCTTCGTGGTTGGCCGTCCGTTTCACGGAAGTGCCCATCGCGTAGCCGTTGTTTTCTATCACAAAAACCACCGGTAATTTCCACAGCATCGCCAAGTTCATCGTCTCGTGGAACGCGCCTTGCCGCACCGCGCCGTCTCCCATATAGCAAAGCGTGACGTGCGGTTTTTCGTTGTACCGGTCGGCGAAAGCGATGCCCGCCCCCAGCGGAATCTGCCCACCCACGATGCCGTGCCCGCCGAAGAAATTGTGCTCTTTAGAAAACATATGCATCGAGCCGCCCTTGCCGTTGCTGGTGCCGGTTTTTTTGCCGAACAGCTCGGCCATAATTTTCTTGGCGTCCACGCCGAGGCCGATGGGCTGCACGTGGTTTCGGTAGGCGGTTATCATCTTGTCGCCCTCTTCCATCGCGAAAAGCGACCCCGCCAAAACGGCCTCCTGACCATTATATAAATGCAGGAAGCCACGGATTTTTTGTTGGATGTAAAGTGCCGATGCCTTGTCTTCAAACTTGCGCCAAAACAGCATATCCTCGTACCATTTCAGATAAACTGCCTTGGTGATTTTTTTCTTTTTGGCCATCAATGTTTTTTTATAAAAAGAGGAGCAAATGTAATAATGCAAAACTGGCTTGGCTAAAGAAATAACGTCTCAGAAAATGTTTTTTCAGATAGGTTTTTATTTTTGATAAAAATTTAGCCTTTGCATTTTTCGCCTATCCGACTTTGGTACATCCACGATGATAACCCTTCCAGTCTTGCAATTGCAGGCCTCGCAGAATTCTTCTTTCGATGCGTCAAATTCAAACTCAATATCCTCAACATCCACCTTTTGTTCGGCTAAATAATCCTCTATCGATTCTTTTCTTTTTTCTTCGGTGTCGGCACTATCTTGAATCCAAGGGTCGGCACACATCGTCTCATCCCAATGAAAAATAGTTGATTCATCGTCTTTTTTACAAGATGACATTGTGGTAAGCATAGCCAACATTATCAAACCGATATAGGAATTTTTCATTTTAGTTAAAATCAAAGAAATTTTCTTCACGCATTTCAAACCCAAAAAGCGATTATTCTGAACCCATAGGGTTCAAATATTTGTAGAAAACACGGGGCGCGGTGGTTCGACCCCTTCGGGGTCGCATTACAGAGCGTTTGGTTTTCCTACAAATATGCGATGCCTCTGGCATCGTTAATCTGAAAGCAGCGAGACAAATTTTTGTAATCTATTTTCCAAACTGCTTCTTCGCGCTACATCCCCAACTGGCTCTTGTCAAAAGCAAACGGCAGCAAATTTTTCAGCCCCGCGCTCTGCAATATTTCATCTTTAGTGGGATGCACGAGCAAAACGTCCATCGGCGAAGTTTGTTTGTGCTCGTATTCGGAAAGCGCCTGCAAGCAACCGCCGCAGGGAAAGGGAAAATTGTCCGACGCTTTGCCCACCGCCACGGCGATGGCCTTTATTTTTTTATCGGGAAAATTGCTGCCGGCGTAGAAAAGTACCGTCCGCTCAGCGCAGAGGCCACTGGGGTAGGCGGCGTTTTCTTGATTGCTCCCCAACAAAATCTCACCATCCTCAAAAAGCAAGGCCGCCCCCACGGGGAATTGGCTGTAGGGCGAATAAGATTGGGAAAGGGCTTCGCGCGCTTTTTCGGAAAGTTTTAAATATTCAGATGAAAGTTCTGAAAAATCGAGATGGAAGAGTTCGGTGGGGCGGGAGATTTTTTGCATTGGAAGTTTTTTAAGCCCCCAATCCCCTAAAGGGGGTTTAGACTCGTGAATAGCGTATGTAATTAGCAGTTCGTGTAGCTCAAGTCCCCCTTTGCCGTGCATCGTTGCCGATACAGCACACGGTAGGGGATTTAGGGGGCTTTTTAAATGCGAACAGCTTTATTGATCTTGCTCGGCAAAATTCTGAAAATCAAAGTGCAGCGTGAAGCGCAAGGTGTTTTCCAAAGGGCTGCGCACCGTGGCGGAGGCTGGAATCAAATAGGCGAAATCCAACCCGAAAACATTGAACTTGACGCCCAATCCCAAGGTAAAATACTGCCGCCCGCCTTTCTGGTTGTCTTCATATTGATAGCCGCCGCGCACCGCAAATCGCTCGTCGTACCAAAATTCCGCGCCAGCGTTGATGACCACTTCTTCCAATTCCTCGCTGGCACCACCGGGCGCGTCGCCAAAACTTTGGAAGATGCCCTGAAAAGCGTTCACATCGTCATCCTGCCCAAAGAGGATTTCATCATTCACGCCATTGCCGTTTTGGTCTTGGGGAAAGTTTGGTTCGCCCTCGCGCACGGGCGGGGTGGGCACCAGCAACTTGTTGAAATCCAACATAAATGCCAAGCGGTTGAACTCGTCAAAACGCAATTTATAAGCGCCGCCCAACCGCAAATTGGTAGGGATAAAATCGTCATCGGCCTCGTTGCCATAGGTGATCTTGGCGCCCACGTTGGAAATATTTGCGCCCAAGGCGAAAGACTGTTTGCGGCCTTCGGACATATTGAACTCGCGGCTTTCAAAATAATAGCCCACGTCGGCGGCAAAGGACTGGCCCGGCGTGCCGTCAATCCCCGAATTGGTTTGCCCGATGCCGTTCAGCAAATCACTGAAAATCCAGCGCAAGCCCACCGCCAAAGACATTTGCTCGTTCAGTTTCAGAGCGTAGGCTCCATTCACGGCCAGTTCGTAGGGCTGACCCGTCCCCTGGTCTTGGTTGCCCTCGTCGCGGAAGTTGATTTCGCCCAGCGAAAAATAGCGCATCGCGATGCCGCCGCCTTGGTTTTCGGCCGGTTTGAAAGTGTAGGAAACGTAGGCCAGATTGATGTCGTTCACCAATTTGTTGAGCCACGGCGTGTAGGAAAGCGAGAGGGAGCTGCCACGATCGAGAAAGGCCAGCTTGGCGGGGTTCCAATAGAGGGAAGCGCCGTCAGGGTCGGAGGCCACGCCCACGTCGCCCATACCGCCCGCGCGGGAATCTGGCGAAACGGAAATAATGGGAACCGCCGTGGTGATGGGGCGCAAATCGCCCACGTAATCATCGTAAATGGGACTGTCGGGACGGATTACGTTGTTTTGTCCGAAAGCCATTCCTGAAAAGGCCAAAGAAAACGTAGCGAGGCCGAGTAATTTTTTCATCCGTGAACTTGAATTGGGGTGCAAAATTAGTTTTTATATGGTAGCAAGACGGGCTTAACGCAAGATGACCAGCTTCTCGTATTTGTCGGCCTGCGAATTGTCCAGTTGCGCGCGCACTTTGACGCGGTACACGTAAACGCCCTTGCCGATTTTATCGCCGTAGTCATCCAGCCCGTTCCAGGTAATGTCATTCACGCGGTTGCCCGAACTTACCACCGTGCGGTTGATGGTTTTCACCAATTTGCCCGACACGGTGAACACCTGCACCTGCACGTCCAGCGGCTGCCCCGCGCGGTTGTGTTCAAAGTGGAACTCGGTGTAATTGGTGAACGGGTTGGGATAATTCAGCACCCGCTCCAGCGCCAGTTCGGCACTTTCCGCCACGATAAACTCGGTTTCGGCTTGCGAGAAATTGTTGTGTACGTCAAATACTTTCATCTTCAAAGTATGCTGACCTTCTTCCAAATCGTAAAATGGGTAGCGCACTTTTCCTGTTTGATAGGAATTCAGTTCGGCTTCGTAATATTCGTTTACCACGAAAGTTTTGTTGGGATCATCATCGAGAATCGCCACCAGATCGTGGCCGATGCTGCTGCCCACGGTATTGATGCCGGACGAATCCGCCAAAACCGCGTACAGCTCGGGGTCTTGGTCGGTGATGCCGCCGCGTACGAAAGTTTCATCGTTCATAAAAAGCTGCACGGTCGGCCCGGCGTCATCTTTGGGCGGATTGGGATTGAAGCCGCCCACGATAATCGTATCCATAAAACCGGCCGCGTCAAAACTGCCGCCATTGTTGGAATACAAACTGATTTTACCATTGCCGAACTGGTACGAAATATCCTTGGGCACCAAAAATTCAAAAGCAAACTCGCCGCTTTTCACCTCCACTTTACCTCTGTAAATGAGATTGTTGCGCAAGTCGAATTTGATGGGAGGCCCTTGGTTGTCGTTTTGCAAAGTTTCTTTTTGCGTGGCTTTGTCATACACAGTCACATCCGCAATACCGCTGAAACTGCCCATCTTCCGGTTGGAAAAATCCCGCACCTCGCCGCGCATCTTCACTTTGGAAAGGGCTTTCAAAGTGTCGCTCACCCCTTGGCTCAGCGGCTTTTGGTTTACTTCCGTGATGTTCATATTATAATAAGGCGTGGCCAAGCGCACGGCGGGGTCGCCGAAGAGGGAAAATTTGAGGTGGACGTCGCCATTGTTATTTTGGTTTTTTCCGTCCGTCACGATTTGGCCGAACGTTTTGGGCAAATTACCCGGCCGTTCAAAGGCAGTCCTGAAAACGCTACGGTTCAATCCAATCGCCTCGGCCCCTCCTACCACGCGGGTGGTGGAAATAAGTGCGATTGCGCCCCCGTTGGGGTTTAGCAGCAGTTGCTCGCCGCCGGAAACACGCTTGGGATCGTCCACGCGGGTAAACTCGCAGGTAATCGTCAAGAAAAAAGAAAGAGCATCGAAATTTGTCCAGCCGTTCACATCCGAAAGTTTCAGCAGCTTTTCGGAGGACAAGCCAATTTCACCGCCGTGCCCGATGTAATTGGTAATCAGCGCCCCCTGCTGCACTTTGCGAAACATATCGCCGCTGGCTTCGGGGTAGCTCTCGCCGCCCGTGGTACTTACTTGTTGGTAGGCATCGGTATAGATTTTATCTACATTGAACGCGCCAGAAGCTTCTTCAATGATATTTGTAAATTCTTCCGAACTTCTCGCAAAAGTCGTTTCCCAGTTATCATCCACGTCGTCCGCCATCAAGATAATTTGATTGCGCCAATCGCCAAAACGGTTTTTCCCCGTTACATAATGAATGACCTTATCTACATAGTTGCCCGCTTCATTAGAATTTTTACAAGGGATACGACCCACCGAGACATCTAAGCTTTGACCTATCAAACTGCGGATGTTGCCGTTGCCGCCTTCATCCGCGTCCAGCAATCCATAAAAATCATCCGTAACGAAAGAGCCGTTCAGGTTCAACGAATATTCAGATTCCCAGATAGGCACAAAATTGTCATTGTTGGCAATACGGTCTTTGTAATCATAAGAAGCATCCCCGAAAAGGAGCAAATAATTGAGCGGGCGGTTGGCGGCTTGGCCTTTTTCATACATCAGCTTGGCAAAGTCGCGGATGGCCGCAATGTCTTGCCCGCCGCTGCCAAACTCGTTGAACACTTGGGTAGTCGTCACCACCTCCGTGGGGATTTCATCGTTGCGGATGTGGAAATCCGCCAGCCGCTGCGCCGCCGACAAGAAGTTGGGGTGCGCCACGATCAGCATTTCGGTGGCCGCCATTCCGTGCAGGTCTTGGTTGGCGGTTTTTTTGTCAAAAGAAGGCTCCGGCAAGTTGGATCCCGAAAAGGCGGCGTATTCCTTTAAAGAGGAAGCATCGGCAGCGAAAGTGGCCGTTCCGTTTTGCACGGAAACTGGCATTTCCTTAATGTCGTTGTGATCGGTAACGTCCCACACTTGCAGGGCCGCGTTGGCTTGGCCAATCTGAAATTCCGCCACCGCGCCGCCACTCACCGATTGCGCATCGCGAAAAAGCAAAGCCCCGTTGCGGAACACCAAGTTGCGCCGCGCCTGCACTTCTATATAATCCATCCAAGCCACGCCCGCTGGGTTGGCCGAATTGTCGTAGGCCACCAGCGCGGTAAAGGAATTGCCCGCCGGGGTAAAAGTAACCTCCTCGCTCAGCGACCTCGCAAAATCAGGCTTGTCGCCCGTGGGCAAGCTGTTAAAGTTTTTGGAAACAATAATATTTCCATCCACCGAAACTTTCAGCAAAGTGTTGCTGGACGAAGCGCGCCCCGCCGCCCTTATTTTAAAACGCGCGGGCTGGCTGCGATCCAAATCGGGGAAGGAAAACCCGTAACTGTATTGGAGGGTGAAATCAAACAAATCGCCGTACCACTCGCGGCCGGTGCCCACCAAGTTCACGTCTTCATCTTCCACAAAGGCAAAATCATCAAACGAAGAAACCTGCACGGTAGGCGCGCCGGCGGGGGCGGCACTGCCCACGGATTTGGCCGGCCCGCTGTTCACGGAAAGAAAATAGTAATTCCTGTCGCGGTAAATATTGGTGCGGTGGATAAATTTGCCCGATCCGCTCTGGAAATCCCACTGGTGGGGGCCGCGCGCGTAAAAGGCGGCATAGTCGCTGCCGTCGAACTGGCCGTTGTTGTTTTGGTCAAAAATTTTCAACGGCACGTCCAGCAGTCCGTCGGGGCGGGGGTCGCTGTTTTTTTCGGGGAGCATCCCAATGCCGTTGCCCACCAGCCGCAAATCGCTGATGGAAACCGTGCCAGAAGAAATGCCGTTGCTGCTCAAAAAACTGGGCGTAATTTTGAAAATACCCGTTTCCTTCACGGAGATTTTGTACCACTCGCCGCTGCTCAAAACGGAACTGGCCACCACCGCGCCCGATTTGCGACGGACGCTTTCGGGCGCGCCGCCGTTTGGCACCACCGCTATTTCATAAGCGACCACTTTTTTGATTTGCCCATTTTGGCTCACAAAAGGCACGAAGCAAAACGACAGGAACGGTTGGCCTTTTTCATAACTTATATAAGTGGTGATTTGCGGCTGGGCGGGCAGGTTTTCACCGAACAAAGTTTGGCGGGCAGCACTCTCCACATTTTTATAAGAAATGGTTTTGAAAGAGGCGGCATAATTTTCCGCCGTGGCAATTTGCAAGGGCTGGCGGCCACAAATTTTGGGGACGGGCGAGCCAACGTCGAAGGTGGCTTCGTCAAAGATGGGCACGCCTTTATAAGCGGCCTCGGCGGGAGAATCTTCCCAATCGGGTGCGCCGGAGAAGGTTTGCTGCGCCGCAACGGGACGTAACGAATTGAAAATCAAAAAAATAAAACAGAGGAGCGCGGGGCGAAAATTTATCATAGTAGAATGCTGGTGGGCAGTGAAACGCACGGGGTGCAAAGGTATTATTCGTAATTAGGGAACGGTGCAAGATGCGGTTTTTTCGGTGATTTTGATTGAGCCAATTTGGAAATGTCTAAATTTTCCTACATATTTGCTGTCTCAAAAGCCAATTTATACTAAAAAGACAGATAATTCGATTTTCGTATTATTGTCGCCTGTTTTGAAAGTTTCCCATCGATGAAAAAACTTACGTTATCCCTGCTAATCTTGGTTGGACTCGCGGCCACGGTCTCGGCCCAAGACCCGCATTTCAGCCAATATTACGCCAATCCGCTTTATTTGAATCCTGCGTTTGCGGGTACTAAAAAATGTCCCGAGGTCAATATCAACTACCGCAACCAATACCCAGTTATCGGCGTTTACCAAACGTTTTCCGCCTCTTACGATCAATATATCGACGGGATGAACGGCGGTCTGGGCTTTTTGGTGATGCGCGATGAGGCGGGCAACGGTGCGCTTACCGCCACCGAGGTCAGCGGCATTTATTCCTACCATTTGGAAGTTTCGCGGAAATTCACCTTGCAGGCCGGCTTGCAGGCCACTTTCCGCCAGCGCGCCTTGGATTTTACCGGTTTTACTTTTCCCGACCAAATCGACCCGTTTTTCGGTTTCGTAAAAGAATCCAGCGAGGTGGCTCCGGGCAACAACGTGAACACCCACTTGGATGTGAGTGCTGGGCTGCTGGGCTACACCGAAAAGTTTTACATCGGCGCGGTTTTCCACCATCTCACGCAGCCCAACGAGGCATTTTACACTACTTCCCGATTGCCGATGAAAATCACTGGTCACGCGGGGTTCACCATCCCCTTGGGGCGGCAGCGGCTCTACCGCGAATTGCAGAATTATTTAATTCCCAACATCGTCTATCAAATTCAAGGGCCGTATGACCAACTGACCACCAATATTTCCTTTAGCCGCGGGGCAATTAGTGGCGGACTGGGCTTCCGTACCAGCACCAAAAACCCCGATGCGTTGGTGGTTTTGCTGGGCTACGCTCCCACCGAGGGCGCTTGGAAAATTGGCTACAGCTACGATATTACCGTCTCCACCAATGCCAGCGAACTGGGCGGCGCGCACGAACTTTCGCTGGCCTACCAGTTTCCTTGCCGCACCAAGCGCAAGCGGAACCAAGCAATAAAATGTCCTAAATTTTAGTTCTGAAACCCTACTTTTTATTAATTCCTCTTTTTTACTATGAAAATCACAGCATTGAAATACGGCGGCCCGCTGATGCTTTTGGCGCTGGTACTCAGCCTTGGCGCCTGCAAAGAAAAAAGCAATACCACCGGCTGGTCTTATAATGATTCCGACAATGGCGGTTTTAGCATCCCTAATTTTAAAGGGCAGGAAACTGGGCCGGGTCTCGTGTTCGTGGAAGGCGGCACTTTTACGATGGGCCGTGTGGAAGAAGATTTTTACAAGGATTGGAACAACGTCCCGCGCCAAGTTACCGTGCAGTCTTTTTATATTGATGAAAACGAGGTGACCAACGTGGACTACCGCGAATACCTTTATTGGCTGCGCCGCGTGTTTGATTACGACTACTACCCCGAAATTTACGACGGCGCGCTGCCCGATACTTTGGTATGGCGCGACGAACTTTCTTACAACGAGACGATGGTGGAAAACTACTTCCGCTACCCCGCTTATAATTTTTACCCCGTGGTGGGCGTAAACTGGTTGCAGTCGATGAAATACTGCTCTTGGCGAACCGACCGCGTAAACGAGCAAATCCTGATCAACGAGGGCGTTTTCAATGAATTCCCCGACCAAATCGACGCCGACCACTTCAACTCCGAAGTATATCTGTACCGCCCTGGCGACTACACCCAACAGAACAAAAAAGGCCTAAAAGACAACAACCCCAACAGCCCTTATGGCAAGGAAGGCCGCCCCGTGAGGCGCGAAGACGGCATTTTGCTGCCCAAGTACCGCCTCCCTACCGAGGCCGAATGGGAATATGCGGCTTACGCCAACCAAGGCAACCGCATCTACAACCGCACGGTGGAAGGCAATAAATTTACTTGGAGCGGCGGCTCTTCGCGCAATCCCGAAAAGGGCGAACGCGGTGATATGCTGGCCAACTTCAAACGCGGCCGTGGCGACTACGGCGGCGCTGGTGGCTGGTTGAACGACCAAGCTTTTTATACGATGCAAGTGAAATTTTACCCGCCCAACGACTACGGACTGTACGATATGGCGGGCAACGTGGCAGAATGGGTGATGGACGTTTACCGCCCGCTTTCGCCGGAAGACGTGCGGGGGCTCAACCCCTACCGAGGCAACCAATTCACCACCTTCGATGAAAATTATCAAGACTTGGGCGCACTGGAAGTGCTGCAAGAACCACAGTACAACAGCGATAGCACCATTGCCAACCTGCCCGGCGAGCTGCCCACACGGCCTGTAACGGAAGAAGAAAACCTGAACCGCCGGAACTACAAAAAGTCCGACTACCGCGACTATAACGACGGCGACAAGGAATCGTCCATCTATTATGATGAACCCGTTGAGGAGGGCCAAGCGATGATGTATGACTACGCGGAAAGCACCTTGATCGGCAACACCTCCCGCGTGTATAAAGGCGGAAGCTGGAAGGACGGCGTATATTGGCTGAGTCCTGGCACACGCCGCTATTTGGAGCAAGACCAAGCCACGGACTACATCGGCTTCCGCTGCGCGATGGACAAGCTGGGCTTCCAAAACAAAGACAGCAAGCGCGACAAGGAAACGGACGCCCCAAAACGCGACAAGTTCAAGCGCTACAAATACAACTAATCAGCATTGTGGATTATTTAAGTTAAAATGATGAACCCCGGCATTTTGTCGGGGTTTGTTTTTATATGAAAACTGAGAAATTATACCAGCATTTTTTGAAATCTTCCGGTGTGTCCACTGACACGCGAAAGATTGAAAAAGGACAAATTTATTTTGCCCTTTCGGGGGAGAATTTTGATGGGAATAAATTTACCGAACAAGCTTTGGAAAAAGGGGCTTCCTTGGCGGTGATTGATCATTCCGATTATCAAAACGAGGACACTTTTTTGGTAGAAAATGTATTGAAAACGTTGCAAGATTTGGCGCGTTTTCATCGTGAAAAATTGGAAATCCCCATCATCGGATTGACGGGCAGCAACGGCAAAACCACCACCAAGGAATTAATGGCGGCGGTGCTTTCGGCAAAATTCAAAACGGCTTCCACCGAAGGCAACCTCAACAACCACATCGGCGTGCCGCTCACCTTATTGAAAATCAAGCCAGAACACAAAATGGCGGTGGTGGAAATGGGCGCGAACCATCAAAAAGAAATCGAATTTTTATGTGGGATTTGCCGACCGGATTTTGGGTATATCACCAATTTTGGGAAGGCACACTTGGAAGGTTTTGGCGGATTGGAAGGCGTGATAAAAGGCAAATCGGAATTGTATGATTTTTTAAGAAAAAATGATGGAAAGGTTTTTTTGAATAAAAATGATGCGATTCAAATCGACAAATCGAGAGGCATTGAAAATTTCACTTTTGGCAATGAAAAAAGTGCCGATGTTTCTATAAAAATTATTGAAAATCAGAAAGAAACCCTTTCGGTAGAATTCGACGGAATTGAAATACATTCTAACCTAACCGGAAACTATAATTTTTCCAACCTCGCCGCCGCCATTTCCATCGGACAATATTTTGAAATCCCCAACGAAAAAATTAAGGGCGCGATTGAAAATTACCATCCCAAAAACCAGCGCAGCCAAATCCAAAAAACGGAAAACAACCTGCTGATTTTAGATACGTACAATGCAAATCCCAGCAGTATGAAAGCCGCGCTGGAAAATTTTGCGCAGTTTCCCACCGATAAACCCAAGTGGGCCATCCTTGGCGATATGTTTGAGCTTGGAGAATCCACCGAAGTGGAGCACCACGAAATTGCAATGCTGGCCGCCACCAAAAACTTTGAAAAAGTGATTTTAACGGGGCGACACTTTTATGACAACCCCGCCGACGAGGTTTTTGAAACCACCGAAAACCTCAGTCAGTTCTTGGAAAAAAACCCGCCGAAGGGGAAGGCGATTTTACTGAAAGGCAGTCGGGGGATGAAGTTGGAGTCGGTTATCGCCGTTCTGTAGAAGTTTTTAAGATGGCTCATCTAACAAATCTCTAATATTCCCTAAGATATTATTTCAATTTGCTGATTTCTTCGTAGGAAACTTCAACCGTTTTGCTTTCATCATCATCAATGGTAACTAAGCAATTTTGGTCATCTTTCAACACTTTGATTGTCCCAGTCAAATATTGTTCCCCAGCTTCGCCGATTCGACTGAATATTGTGTTTTTCCAAATTACCTTATCTCCAATCGAAAAACCCCGAAAAGAAACATTATTTTCTTTTATACCCCATACATCCCCTTCCACTGCATAATATTTATTTTTAATCGAGTAAATTTTGACATTCATCAAAAATTCGCCGTTCGGAACTTTACGAACCGTCTCGTCAACTGCTTGCTCAATGGTGGTGGCTCTTGATTTCTTTAATTCCTTTTTTCCGCTTCCTGAATAAGTTGTCATCCTATCATAATCCAAGCTTGAATCAACATTGCGATTCGATAGCATATTCAACTTACCAATTTGTTCTATCGAGGTACAGGATGCACCACTAATCATCAAAATTAAACACGCAAAAAAACAGTTTTTCATTTTTCAGTCAATTCTTGAAATTTATCAATGCAATGTCAATCCCGCAAAATATCGCGTGAAATCACAATCTTCTGAATCTCCGAAGTGCCCTCGTAAATTTGGGTAATTTTTGCGTCGCGCATCAGCCGCTCCACGTGATATTCCTTGACGTAGCCGTAGCCGCCGTGCACCTGCACCGCTTCCACGGTGGTTTTCATCGCCACCGAAGAGGCAAATAATTTGGCTTGCGCGCTCTCGCGGTCAAAGTTCATTTTGTTGTCTTTCAGCCACGCCGCGCGCAGGCAGAGAAGCCGCGCCGCGTCTATCTCCGTGGCCATATCCGCCAGCTTGAAACCGATGGCTTGGTGGTGGCCGATTTCCTTGCCGAACGTCTTGCGCTCTTTGGCGTATTTCAACGCCAATTCATACGCGCCGCTGGCAATTCCCAGCGCTTGCGAAGCGATGCCGATCCGGCCGCCGCTCAACACTTTCATCGCGAATTTGAAGCCGAAACCCTCCTCGCCGATGCGGTTTTCCTTGGGCACTTTTACATCTTGAAACATCAATGAATGCGTGTCGCTGCCGCGGATGCCCAGCTTGTCTTCCTTTTTGCCAACCACAAAACCGTCCATTCCTTTTTCCACGATGAGGCAGTTGATGCCGTGGTGTTTTTTGTCGGCGTCGGTTTGCGCCATTACCAAATAAACGCTGGCCGAATTTCCGTTCGTGATCCAGTTTTTGTTGCCGTTCAAAAGGTAGTGGTCGCCCTTGTCGATGGCAGTGGTTTTTTGCGAAGTAGCATCGCTGCCAGCTTCGGGTTCGCTGAGGCAAAAAGCACCGATTTTTTCGCCGCTCGCCAAGGGTTTCAAATATTTTTCTTTCTGTTCGTCCGTCCCAAATTTCTCCAACCCCCAGCAGACCAAGCTGTTATTGACGCTCATCACCACCGAGGCCGAGGCGTCGATCTTGGAAATCTCTTCCATCGCCAAAACGTAGGAAACCGTGTCCAGCCCCGCGCCGCCCCACTCTTCCGCCACCATCATCCCCATAAAACCCATCTCGCCCATCTTTTTGATTTGCTCGGTGGGAAAACGCTGTTCGTCGTCGCGCTCGATGACGCCGGGGAGCAATTCATTCTGAGCAAAGTCGCGCGCCGTTTGGCGGATCATTTCGTGTTCTTCAGACAACTGAAATTTCATAGGATATTCTCTTTTATTGTTTTTGAATGGATTAGTTTGGCGGCGGTTTTTGGAAGGACGACAAATGTAATGTTTGAACTTTGAAAATGTTAAAACAAAAATGGCGGGCCATTGGGATAATGAGCGGGACTTCCTTGGACGGCGTGGATTTTTGTCTCGCGGATTTTCATTTTAATAATGGAAAATGGCGGTTTGAAATCTTGGCGGCGGATACTTTTCCGTATGAAAAAAAATGGGCGGAGCGGTTAATTTTTGATGAAAACATCAGCGGGGAAGAATTGCTGCAACTGGATGCTGATTACGGAAAATTACTGGCGGATTTGGTTTTGCAATTCATTGAAAACCAAAATATTGACGCTTCCCACTTGGATTGCATTTCCAGCCACGGCCACACGTTTTTCCACCGTCCCGAAAAAGGTTTCACGTTTCAGTTGGGCGGCGGGCCGCAGATTTTCGCCAAAACCAAAAACCCAACCGTCACCGATTTTCGGCGGCAAGATGTGGCGCTGGGCGGGCAGGGCGCGCCGCTGGTTCCCATTGGCGACTCGCTGCTTTTTTCGGATTATGACGCTTGTCTGAACTTGGGTGGCTTTGCCAACATTTCTTTTGAAAAAGACCAAAAACGGCTGGCCTTTGATATTTGTCCCATCAATTTTGTGATGAATTTCTTATCCCAAAAACTGGGAAAAGAATACGATAAAAATGGCGAAATTGCCCGACAGGGAGAGTTGATTCCCGCCCTGTCAAATGAATTGAATTCATTGGATTTTTATCAAAAAAAACCACCCAAAAGTTTGGGTGCGGAATGGGTCGCGGAACACATTTTTCCATTACTAAAAAAGAATGATTTGTCGATTGCCAATTTGCTGAACACTTTCGCCGAACATTCGGCCAATCAAATTTCTAACGTTTTAAATTCCAATGACTTAAAGACGTGCCTTGCCACGGGCGGTGGCGCTTTCAACGGTTTTTTGATGGAAAGAATTCAAGCGAAAACAGATTGTGAAATTATAAAACCCGATGCTAAAATTATTAATTATAAAGAAGCGTTGATTTTTGCTTTTATGGGAGTTTTAAAAATGCGCGGGGAAGTGAATGTTTTGGCAGCCGCGACCGGGGCCCGAGGGAATCATTCGAGTGGGATATTTTACCACTAAAAATCGCAAAGATGTTCATTTTGAATGGCGAGACTTCTTAGAGTATAAACCTATCAGTTTTGGGAATCTATTACGACTCAAACATTCCAAAACCTTTCTGCCTCAACGTGAAATTTCACAATACCTCCGCCACCACAAACGTGCTCCCACCCACAAAAATCAAATCATCCGAAAGCGTGTGCGATTTAACCTCTTCAAACGCTTTGTTTACAGAAGAATACGATTTTCCCGAAAGGCCAAACTGTACGGCCTCGCGTTTCAATTCCTCGGCTTCTTTGCCGCGCGGCAAGTCCGGTTTGCAGAAATAATAGAAAGCGCTTTTGGGCAGCATCCGCAAAATGGCGGAAATGTTTTTGTCGGAAACCATTCCCCAAACGATGTGCAACTGCCTGAACGACAGTTTTTTGATTTGCGTCAGCACTTCTTCCACGCCGGCGATGTTGTGGGCGGTGTCCGCAATGATGAGCGGATTTTGGCCTAAAATTTCCCAGCGGCCGCGCAGTCCGGTTAGTTTTTTTACGTTGAGTAAGCCTTCTTTTAGATGAGTTCTCAGCTGCCAGTTGTCGGTTGTCAATTTTGCATTGAGAAGAGAAACGGGGTCTAAAAGTGAGATCGCCGCCACCGCCGTCCGCAAATTTTCCCGCTGGTACAGTCCTTCCAAATCCGTCCGCAGCCCTTCCATTTTAAATTCATCGGCATAAAAAATAGGCGCATTTTTTTCCTTAGAAATTTGTTCAAAAACAGGCTGGGTTTCCATACGTCTTTCACCTATCAAAATAGGTGTTTTTTCTTTGATAATTCCCGCTTTTTCTATCGCAATTTCTTCCACAGTTCCGCCCAAAAACTGGGTGTGGTCAAGACTGATATTGGTGATGATGGAAAGCTCCGGCTGCAAAACGTTGGTGCTGTCCAATCGCCCGCCCATCCCCGTTTCCACGATGGCGATATCGACATTTTCTTTATCAAAATAATCGAACGCCATTCCCACCGTCATCTCAAAAAATGACAAACCAATCTTAATAAAATCTTCTTTAGATTTCTTTACAAAAGAAATGACGTTTTTTTCGGGAATCATATCGCCGTTGATGCGAATCCTTTCACGAAAATCTTTAAGGTGAGGCGAAGTATAAAGTCCGGTTTTATAACCCGCCGTTTGAAACACCGCCGCCAGCATCGAAGCCACCGAGCCTTTGCCGTTCGTCCCTGCGATGTGGATGGATTTGAAACCGCGTTCCGGATGGCCGAGCAATTCCATCAATTTTTCGGTGTTCCCCAAATCTTTTTTGAAAGCCATCGCGCCAACCCGTTGAAACATTGGCAATTGCGCAAACAGCCAATCCAAAGTTTCTTGGTAATCCAATTTCAATTTTTGCGGAAATTGTAGATGATGTAGCCGATTTGCGTGGCGGGCGCGTCGCCGTCGGGCGACCAAGTGGTGGCGCGCGCGGCTTTTTCGGCTTGGCTGTAAAGGCAGCCGTCGGCGGTGGTGCTGGCCGCGCCGTTCGGGATTTTTTCGCCCGCAATCGCTTGCGTTACGCGGCCGTTTCTATCCACATAAATTTTCACGACCACCCGCCCCTGCGCCTCGCACGGATAATCCGGCTTGGGTCGCGAAGTGGCCGCGCGCCCGCCCAATAAATAATTCCCAGAACCGCCCGCCCCGCCGCCGCCCGTGGCCCCGCCCGTTCTACTTGGACTGTTCGGGTCGCCGCTGGGGTCGCCTTGGTCGCCGCTGCCGCCCGCGTCGCCTTCCCCGCCCGTTTTGGAATTTTCGGTGGCCTTCAACAAATCTTGCAAAGCGTCGGAAGGCTTGGGTTTTTCCGGTTCTTTTGGCTTGGGTTTTTCGGTAGTTTTTGGTTTGGAGGGTTTCTTTTCGATGGTGGGCGCGTCCACCACGTCCTGCGTGGCCACGTCGTTTTCCGAAACATTATCGACGGGAACATCTTCAGGAACGGGTTCGCTCGGAGTGGGCTGTGTTTCAGAGGTTTGCGCGCCATCGGCTTGGTCGCCCAGTCCCGTTTGGCTGTTGCCAAAATTGATGACGATGCCGTCTTCCGGTTTCGGTTCGTAATAGGATAATCCCAAAAAAATGAACGCCAACAGCAAAGCCGTGTGAAAAATCACGGTGCCAATGAGTGCCTTTTGGCGATCTTTTTTTTGTTCGGGATTTTCCATTATTTAGGGTCGGTGGCAGCTATCATTTTTAACTTATTTCTATAAGCCAAATCCATCACCTTTACTACCTTTTCGTAAGGTACGCTTTGGTCGGCGCGCAGTATTAATACCGCCTCTTCTTGGCCTTGCACTTGTTTCAAAACTTCGCCTTCCAGCTCGGCCTCGCTCACGATTTTACTTCCCACCGAAAAACGCAAATCGGGCGAAATATTTACCGTAACATCCTGCCGTTTAACGGATTGCGCTTTGCTTTTTGGTAAAACCAAGTCCAGCGCGGAACTCGTAACCAAAGTGGAAGCCAGCATAAAAAAGATGAGCAACAGAAAAACGATGTCCGTCATACTGCTCATACTGAACTCGGCGCTGACGCGATTTCTTCGTTTCAAATCCATCAGCGGGCGGGTTCATTTAAAAGGTCTAAAAATTCTACTGAATTCGCCTCCATTTTATACACTACTTTATCTACGCGGGCTACCAAGGTATTGTAACCAATATAAGCGATAATTCCTACCGCCAAACCTGCTACTGTGGTTGTCATCGCCGTATAAATTCCTTCCGCTAAAAGCTCGATGTCGATTTGACCGCCCGCCGCCGCCATTTCGTGGAAGGCGAGAATCATCCCGATAACGGTGCCGAGGAAACCAATCATCGGCGCGGCGCCGGCGATGGTGGCGAGGGCGGCCAAGTTTTTTTCCATCCGAGTCACTTCCAGTTTGCCGGTGTTTTCGATGGCGGAACTGATGTCTTTCAGCGGTTTGCCAATGCGTGAAATCCCCTTGCCAATCATCCGCGCCACAGGCGTATCTTGGCTCTGGCAAAGGGCTTGCGCCGATTCCAGCTTGCCGTTGGCCACGTGGTCTTTAATGTGATTGATGAAATTCGCGTCCACTTTATTGGCGCGTTTTATCGCGTTCCATCTTTCGATAAAAATATAGATGGCGATGATGCTCAGGATGAACAAAACGCTCATAATAATAATGCCGCCAACGCCGCCGCTGGTAATCAATTCCAAGATGGAAAGTGTCTTTTCCTCCGGCATTTCGCCGCCCGTCAGCGCGGTGTCCGGCATTTCAATCTGCAAAAAAGGGATGTGCATAAAATGAGGTCAAATTATTGACTGCCAAAGGTAACGCGGGGGGAGGGGCGGGAATTGTTATTTGGTGCGAGAAATGAACGGGGGAATGTTTAAACAAAGAGATAGGGAGTTTTTGGGTCGTGCTTCCTGATAATTAAACACGGAGGCGCAGAGGCACGGAGTTTTGGGTTGGATTTGCTTTTCTTTAAAGAAAACACCGAGACGCAGAGGCACGGAGGTTTTTCTTTTTGAATCTTACAATATATTTTCATAAAATTGCTTTCTCTGTTCCCCTGTGTCTCCGTGTTTAAAAATAAAAACAATGACTCTAAAAACCGAAGCCGACTGGAACCGATTGACATCCATCGTGATAGCCTGCGCCATTGAGGTGCACCGCGAGCTGGGGCCGGGCCTGATTGAAAGCGTTTATCAAATTTGTCTTTTACAGGAATTGAGAGAAGCAGGACTGCAAGCGGATATGGAAGTGCCAGTTGAAGTGGAATATAAAGGCAAGCGGCTGGGCAAGCGGTTTAGCATCGATATTTTGGTGGAAAACGCCTTGGTTTTGGAACTGAAAGCGGTGGAAAATATGCCCAAAGTGTTTCAGGTTAAAACGCTGACCTATCTCCGTTTGTCTCATAAAAAGCTGGGCTTGCTCATCAATTTTCACGAAACGCTTTTGAAAAACGGCATCCGCCGAATCATAAACGGCGATTTGAATTCACCCTAATCTTTGGCGACCTTCCTTCTCTCCGTGCCTCTGCGTCTCTGTGTTTCAAACGAACTCGCTCAAATCCACTTTGGTCAAATTGACAAAATCCTCCGCCAAGTGGTCGAAATCACCATTGGTGGTGAAGAGGCGGAGGTCATAAACATTTGCGGTCGCCGCAATCCAAAGGTCGTTTTTGCCCATATTTCGGGAGGAGAATTTTGGGTTTTCAGGCTTGGGTTTGCCTTGGGAGAAGGCGTCGATTTTGGCGTAGGCGTTGAGGATTTTGGGGCGGTTAATATCCAAAATCAGATAATTATCCAAAAGATTCCACAGTTTTGACAGTTTGCGTCCGCCCCATTGATTTTGCTTGGCGAAGGATTTGAGTTCGCCGACGGTCACCACGGAAACCGCCAAATTTGCGCCTGATTCAGAAATTCGATAACGCTCCTCAAATTTTTCTTCCCATTCCGGTCGACGGACGTAGGTCAGGATAATGTTGGTGTCAAAAAGAAAAGTCATTTTCTAATCTGTGCCAGCATTTCGTCAAGCGATTGTTTTATCTCGAAACCTGAAATGGCTTTTTTAAATTCTTCGCGCTTGGGCGGTTGATAGTTTTGCTCTTCAATAATTTCTTCCAACGTCTTGTCCTCCAGCACAGTAACAGCCTCACGCCAGTCCGCCGCTTTTTCTCTTTTGATAGATTTTTCGATGCGGATCAGTTCGGCGGGGTCGTCCACTTGTTGGATTTGCCGCCATAATTTCCGTTTTCTTTTCTCTAAAGTTTCGCTCATTGCCTCTTTAATTTTTTACCATCAACAGAAATAGCTTTTTCAAGAAAAAAAATGTGGCAATTCTCGGCAAAAAGTCCGACGGGAAATCTAAACAAACTTGCTCAAATCCACTTTGGTCAAATTGACAAACGCAGCTGCCAAATGGTCGAAATCCCCATTGGTAGTGAAAACGTGGAGGTCGTAAACATTGGCAGTGGCCGCAATCCAAAGGTCGTTTTTACCCATATTTCGGGAGGAGAATTGTGGGTTTTCAGGTTTGGGTTTGCCTTGGGAGAAGGCATCTATTTTGGCGTAGGCTTTTATAATTTTTGGCCGACGGATGGCGAGCGTCACAAATTTCGAAAGAAGGTAATCTAAGTCGTGCCGTTTTCTCGCACCCCAACTATTTTGCAACACAATAGATTCCAATTCGCCCAGCGTGACCGCGGAAATCAAGAGCGTGTTCGGGTCGGTAAAAAACCTGAATTCTTGCTCAAGGTTGTTCGCGACTACATTCCGTCGCGCCATAGTCAGCGCGATGTTGGTGTCCAATAAAAGTCTCATTTGGAAAGCTGCGCCAAAAGCTGGTCTAATGGTTCTTGAATATCGACTTTATCGGCCAGTTCCTTAAATTCCTCCCACGATATGGGCTTGTAATTTTGCTCTTCAATAATCTCCTCCAACGTCTTGTCCTCCAGAACGGTAGCCGCCTCACGCCAGTCCGCCGCTTTTTCTCTTTTGATAGATTTCTCGATACGGGTCAGCTCGGCGGGGTCGTCCACTTGCTGGATTTGCCGCCACAATTTTCGTTTTCTTTTTTCTAACGTTTCGCTCATTGGGTTGTGATTTTTTGATGAAAACTCTAAGGCGAGAAGGCAATTACTCCGGTTCTTTCAAAATTTCTATGAGTTTTTTTTCAAACCTCAAAACCTCATTCACGTCATCCATTTCGTAAATCCGCCGCGCGAGACGCTTTTGAATTTCCTTTACCTGCTGCTCAGATTTTTTAGTATTCTTCAAGGAATGAAATTTCAGTTCTTCTACAAATGTAAATAAATCACGAATCTCAACCGAATAGAAAATTAATTGAGCAAACCTTTCAAACCGCCCCAGATTCCTTCGGCCAAATCTTTGAAAGCTTCGGATTTAAGTTCCTTTGTAAAATCGATTCCCAACTTTCTCATATAAGCCCAAATTTTTGCGAGACGATTTACAACCTGTTGTTTGGTCAGAACTGGAAGCTTTTTCTTCAAGTCCTTAATTTCAATTTCAATTTTATCAAATTCTTCTGGGGCTTCTGAATTCTTTTGATGGCGAAGAATGATTTCAATGGTTTTCTCTGAAAAATCATCTATCAGCACTTGTTTTTCAAAGGGAAATGGTTGGGTATGCGCATCTTCATCTTGAAGCTGAAACTCATCAAATGCCTCTTTAAAATAAAAATGGAAATTGGGTTCAAGAATACTTGATAACAAGAATTCCTTATCATTCACCAAGGAAATCCAATAAAGAATATAATCGTTAATGAATTTACTCGGTATAGCGAGATTTTTATTACTTGCTTTAAAAGTCGAAAATCTATCCCCGACTGATAGAATACCGCTACCGACCGAATTCGCCGAGCAGGTGAATGCTATATCATTTGAAGACCGCTTGAAGATATGGGCTTTAAGCCAATACTCTGGATGTTCTGTATGGGTTATCTTAATCTCAAAAGTGAAGTCTTGTAAAAAATCAAATTCTAAATTTTTCTCTCTTAAAAATTTTAAAAAAGAGTCTATTTTTTTCAGTTGTTCAACAGAAAACCTACTGAGCTTTTTTCTTTGCTCCATTGAATCAAATCAAACTCTCCTGCAAGATATAAGTAAACGCCCCCGCAAAATATCCAATCAGCGCCAACAGCGAAATCTTTTTCAGGTACCAGCCGAAGCTCATATTTTCCAGCCCCATCACGGCCACGCCGGCCGCCGAGCCGATGATGAGCGCGCTGCCGCCCGTGCCCGCGCAGTAAGCAAGGAATTCCCAGAACAGCCCGTCTTGCGAGAAAAATCCCAAATCGGCAGGGTTGATATCGTACATTCCCATCGCGGCGGCCACCAGCGGCACGTTGTCCACGATGGCGCTCAGCAGGCCGATAATCATACTTATTATATAAATACCTTTGGGTTCGGAAGTACCAAAGCTAGCGTCCAGAAAACCCGCCATTTCGTTGAGTTGCCCCGCACTTTGCAGGCTCGCCACGGCCAATAAAATCCCAAGGAAAAACAGGATGGTGGCGGTATCCACTTTCCGCAAAACGCCGATGACGCTCAGTTGCGATTTTTCCTCCACGTTCTTGCTGCGGTGCAAAATTTCCGTCAAAACCCATAAAACGCCGAGGCTCAGCATCATACCCATAAAAGGCGGGAGGTGGGTGTACGTTTTGAAAACGGGCACGAAAAGCAAACCGAGAACCCCCGCCACAAAAACCAAATTCCGTTCGGTAGGCGTGGTGGGATTTGTATAATGTTCTAATCCTTCAGCCCTTAGCGGACGTTGCACATTGCCTTTCATCATAAAAGAAAGCACGACCAGCGGCACGAGCATACACACCAAACTAGGGATGATCAATTTGGTGACAACGGCCACGGTGGTGATTTGCCCGCCAATCCAAAGCATTGTGGTAGTGACATCGCCAATGGGCGACCACGCCCCGCCAGCATTGGCAGAGACAATGACCATTCCCGCAAAGAGCCAGCGGTTTTCCTTGGTGTCAATCAATTTTCGCAATAGCGAAATCATTACGATGGAAGTGGTGAGGTTGTCCAGCGCAGCGCTGAAAAAGAAGGTGAGGATGCAGATAATCCACAGCAATTTCCGCTTGTCAGTGGTGCGGATGCGGTCGGTGATGACGGCGAATCCTTCGTGGGCATCGACGAGTTCCACGATAGTCATCGCGCCAAGCAGAAAGAATAAAATAGACGCGATTTCGCCGAGGTGTTCCAGCATTTGAAAATGCGTAACATAATGAGTGACAATCTCATAGCGACCTTCCACCGTGCCCGTGTCGCCGTGGAAAACCTCCATCAGATAATGCGGAATCGCATCAAAATCGACAATGCCGTGCGCGCCGAGGACGTACACCGTCCAGCACAAAACGCCAGTAACCAGCGCCGAGGCGGCCTTGTCAATGTGGATTTGGTGTTCTAGCGCAATGGCGGCATAGCCCAGCACAAAAATCACGACCATCAATAAATACATAGTAGATTGTTTTTCAGAATTTTACGTCAGTTGTTCCAAAGCAATTTCGTAGGCGGTCTGGGTCAATAAATCCTTCTTTTGGCGTTTTTGGTGGCAATTTTCCAACGCCCTTTTAATGGTGTCGGATGTATCCTGAAAAATGGCGGTGTCGGAGATTCTCGCATCATCTTCCATTAAATAACCGAAGACGCGCGCCATCCCGCAGTTGCTGATGAAATCTGGGATACAAGCCACTTTTTTGTCCGCGTATTCGGAGATGGGACCGTAGAAAATCTCTTTGTCGGCGAAGGGTACGTTGGCCCCGCTGGATATCACTTCCAAGCCGTTTTTTATCATCTTGTCCAAATGGCTTTTGTCCACCAATCGCGATGCCGCCGCCGGAATAAAAATCTCCGCGCCCACCTTCCAAATTTTCTTTTCGATGTCGGCGAATTTCATCAGTTTGTCGCTCACCAAATAATTCCCGGTTTTCGCATTGAAAAGCTCCTTGATTTCTTCGTACGGAAATCCATCTTCGTTTAACAAGCCACCCACGCGGTCGATGATGCCGACGATTTTCACGCCATTTTGCGCCAAGTAAAAAGCCGCCGCCGCCGCCACATTTCCCCACCCTTGGATAATGGCGCGTTTTCCGGCCAATTCACCACCATAAATTTCATAAAAATGCCGCACCGATTCCGCTGTGCCCCAGCCAGTTATCATATCGGCCACGGTGTATTGATCGGGTTCACCGGGGGTCAGTTTCTCTTCCGTTATCGGAAAAAGTACGCCCTCTTGCAACTGCTTGATTTTCCGCTTTTTGCTTTTCTCATCGGGATTGTGATGGCCCACCAAAACACCTTCTTGCGGATGCTCGATCCCCATTTCTTGGGTAATGGGAATTACCTCGTGGATTTCGTCCACGTTCAGGTCGCCGCCCGTGCCGTAATAGGTTTTCAACAAAGGGGTTACGGCTTTGTACCACCGTTCCAAAACGCCACTTTTGCGCGGGTCGTTGGGGTTGAAATTGATGCCGCTTTTGGCGCCGCCAATCGGTGGGCCGGCCACGGTAAATTTGATTTCCATCGTCTTGGCGAGGCTCAAGACTTCGTGTTGGTTCAGCCCTTCGCGCATCCGTGTGCCGCCGCCCGCCGCGCCGCCGCGCAGCGAATTAATCACCACCCAGCCCTCGGCAATCGTCTCGCTGTCGTGCCAATGAAAAACAATGCGGGGCGGCTTGTTTTCATAGATTTTGAGCAATTCTTTCATTTTGTTGGCGGTTTCAGAAATTCCGCGCAAAAGTAAAAAGGGAAAGGCCGCGCGGGGCGGTTTTTTTAGAGGTGAAAAAAAGTGGGGTCTTCAGGAATTGTTTCGCTTTTTTTTTTGATTCGCGCGCAAGTTGACAGGTTTTCAACCTTTATCAGAATTCTGCTAAAAAATCCAATGGAAATTATGCTTTAGGCCATATATTCCTGAAAAGCATAGTGTGGGATTTATTTCTATAAAATGATGAGAATTCCTGCTATAATTAAATTTAAATTTTTCGATGGACATTTTATAAAAGGCCGAACTTTTTGCCTGTCAAAAAGTTACCCCGCCATTAATATAACACAAATCAAAATGGGACTATTCGATTTTATGAAAAAAGGCGAGGAAAAACCCGTCGAGAAAAAGGAGACGGCGCGGGCGGATTTGAAAAACACGCCACCGCCCAAACCACAAGTGGAAAAATACACGATTAAAAGTGGCGACTCCCTCTCTAAAATAGCTCAAGAAAAACTGGGCAAAGCCGGCGACTGGCGCAAAATTTACGAGGCGAACAAAGACACGATAAAAGACCCCGACAAAATTTTTCCGGGCCAAGAAATCGTGATTCCGCGCGAAGAAATCAACAGCCAAGTTTCTAACAACCGCACGGATACCAAAAAACCAGACAGTGGCCAATCTTTCTTTAAATCAGGCAACAAAGCCTAAAAAACCAACATAAATATGAAAATGACAATGCGATTTTTTACGATGATTTTTGCCGCCAGTATAATTTTTACGGGCTGCAAAAACGAAGAAAAAACGCCCAAGCAAATGATTGCGGGCGAGAACAGCAAAACGTGGGAGGCCAAGCGTGAAAACGGCGACCGCATCGACAAGGCCGACCGCGACGAGGAAATGACGTTTTACGCCAACGGGAAATTCTCGATGCAGAGCGACGAGAACACGATGAGCGGCACTTGGAAACATACGGGCGACCAGCTGAGCTTGGTTTTCGAGGGCGCGGCCAATTCTGAGAATTTTAACGTGAAAGAGTTGAGCGACAGCAAGATGCGACTTATCGCTGGCGATGGCTCGGAAATGTTGCTGAAAGCGGACGACTAAGGCTTCGATCCAATTTCAATTTTCTGCGGAAAATTGAAATCACTCAGCCCGACGAAAAAAATCCCGCTTCACGGCGGGATTTTTTTTGTGAGACATACTGGGTTCGAACCAGTGACCTCTGCCCTGTCAAGGCAGCGCTCTGAACCAGCTGAGCTAATGTCTCGGGTGGGGCAAAAGTACAGATTCACACCATATATTCCACCGCGTGCCCCAGCCGGATCAACTCTTGGTTCAGCGTTTCCGCTGATGGATCTTCCCCAAAAATGATCGTCCCCAAATACCGCCCGTATTTGCCGGTATATTTATCCGTCTGGATGATGAATTTATTATTGTTTTCCTTCATCCGCTGGATGACGTAGTCCGTGGCGGCTTTCCCTTTCAAATATTCGGGCGAGTCTTTTTTGACGGAATAGGTTTCGGGCGTGTTTACCCCGCGCAGCCGGATGCGCTGTTCGGTGGTCATTTTAAAGCCGAGGTCGATGATAACGTCGATGGTGTCGCCGTCCACCACGCGGTCAAGTTTTCCTTTGTATTCGTACATAGTGAGAAATTGTTCAATGTTTGAAGTTCAAGGTTTAAAGTTGAAAGTTCAAGGTTTTGTTTCGGGTTCCGTGCTTGTGGTGCTGCGTTTTCCGATTGCAAACTGCTGATTGCAAACTGCCGACTGCCGATTGCAAACTGAAAAAGCCCCGGCTCTTGCGAGACGAGGCTTTCGATAAAAAAGTGGGCGCTGAGGGATTCGAACCCCCGACCCTCTCGGTGTAAACGAGATGCTCTGAACCAACTGAGCTAAGCGCCCTTCATTTTTGGGACGGCAAATTTAATTCAAATTTCCACTTCGCAAACTTCTTTTTAAAAAATATCGCAACCGCCTGTTTTTCAAATTGCTAACGCCTTCCTTTCGCTTTCGGTGGGAATCCAGCCCCGCCATTTTTAACGGAGGGAATGGCGCACCGCCGCGATGTAATCCACGATTTCTTGCACTGCCGGGCCGGGGTGTTTTTTGATATCGGTGTCCCAAAAGCGGAATACCTCGTAGCCCATTTCCACCAGCTGGCGGTTGTTCACCCGGTCGCGCTGGATGTTGCGCTCAATTTTGGGAATCCAAAAATCGCGGTTGCTTTTGATTTTCTCCTTCTTCTTTTCCCAATTTTTCCCGTGCCAAAATTCGCCGTCTATAAAAATGGCGATTTTGTATTTTTTGATGGCCACGTCCGGCGTGCCCGGCAGCGCTTTCACGTTCACGCGAAAGCGGACGCCTTCCGCAAAAAGCATTTTTCTGAAAATCAGCTCCGGCTTGGTATTCTTTGCCCGGATTTTGGCCATCTGTTCCGAGCGCTTTTGGGTGGTGTAAAATCCTTTCGATTCGGCAAAGCGCGGGACAGGAATGGGTTCTTCGGAATAGGATTCTGCCATAGTTGAAAACTTCTTTTACTGTAACAAGCGAATGACTGATGGTTTAAAGAATCCACAACGACATCGAAGTGAATTTTGAACATCCCAAACCTCACAAAAAATCTATAACCTAAATGACGCTTTATAGAAAGGAATACTTTATAAAAACGATGTGCCAGATTCGCCAGGCTGAACGCACCCATAGCGAAAAAAGGAGATCCTGCAATGGGTGTCGCCGAGGGGTTACTGGCGCGACTTGCCGGAAAAAATCCAAAAAGAATATATGATGAAAAGCTACTACTTGGGCGGCGGCAAAACGGGGATGGCACGCCGGATGAGCTGGGCCAAACCCAGCCTGACCCTGACTTGTGTAATCCCCAAAAAACAGACCGAACGCTGCCGCCTCGATGAGACTCGACCCTTCACCTTGCGCGAATATGCGCGCATTCAAACGTTTCCAGATAATTGGGAATTTGCAGGGTCGGTTTCGCAACAACACACCCAGACCGAGAATGCCGTGCCGGTGAATTTGGCGGAAGCAGTTGGGAGGCAGGTGGTCAGGTTTTTAAATCGGACAAAAAAATTGAAGAGAAAAAAAATGACAAATCTTCAAAACCGTCACCTAATTTACCATCCTTTCCAGCGGCAAGAAATAGCCCTTGATGCAATTTAAGTTTCGGATACAAATTTGGATGTGATTTTTTTCGCGGAAACCCGCTTTTGGAAAAAGCGTCTTGCCTTCCCAAAAGACGCCGCGGGTTGAATCAAACGGCTCGTTTCCAGATTTTTCCAATGATTCGTGCAAGGTTTCGATGACCGCGCAATCTAAATCCCTTTGCGGCAAATCTTCAGAAGCTCCGCTGTTAGAGGGCAAACGAGATAGGGATTCCCTGAAGGAAGTCTTAAGAAGATCGTGTCCCATTTTTAAAAGTGCGAGATTTTTGTAGTCCAGCAAATCCAAGCAATAGCCCAAATCCAAGATGGCGCCTATCACGGCGGGTTTTTCTATAGAGCTTTCTTTTTGTTTTTTCAATTCGGTGGCCCAAGCCAAGGCGCGGCTGGGGCTGTTGTCCCAAAAATAAATTCCGTTTCCGAGCCAGTCATAGGAATTGGCGCTTGGTTTCAAGTCCTTTTGCCCGGTTAGAACGGCTTCGACAATTTTTTCATCCGTGCCGTGAAAACCGAGTGTGAGGCCTACTCTTGAGGTGTACATAAATTTTTATAACGGTTTCTCAGGTTACCATTTTTGGTGATGATGCCCGCATCCACCAGAAATTTTTTAGCCTTTGAGGGACTGTTTTCCAATTCTTTCCTAAACTGCTCCAGCTTGACAAGCAGCTTTTCAATCTCCGAATCTGTCATATTTGGGAATTTTTACAAATTTAACAAAGTCAGTAGAGGTATCTGAAATTTGTTTTCTCTTTGAAAAAGCTTTTGGTTTAATATGTATCGAGTTTGCTCAACGAGCATTCTCTTTAATTTTCATCCGAAGAAAGAAATGAGCAGACCCATCTAAAATTTTGATACTTTGCCCCCTCATTTTCTTTTATAAAAAATCTAACCAATGCTCATCAAAACCTACGGCAGCGCGGTGTTTGGCGTGGATGCCACCACCATCACCATCGAGGTGAATATGGACGTGGGCATCAACTTCTTTTTGGTGGGACTGCCAGACGCGGCCGTGAAAGAAAGCCAGCACCGCATCACCGCCGCGCTGAAAAACAACGGGCTGGGCTGGCCGGGCCGCAAAATCACCATCAATATGGCGCCGGCCGACATCCGCAAGGAAGGCTCGGCTTACGACTTACCCATTGCGTTGGGAATTTTGTCCGCTTCCGGCCAAGTGGAAATGCCGGAGGTGGATCGCTATATCATAATGAGCGAACTCTCGCTGGATGGCGGGCTGGCGCCGATCAAAGGCGCGCTGCCCATCGCCATCCAAGCGCGCAAGGAAGGTTTTAAAGGATTTATCCTTCCCAAGGAAAATGCGCGGGAAGCCGCCATCGTCAACGATTTAGAAGTGTACGGCGCGGAAAATTTGATGGATGTGGTGGATTTCCTGTCCGGCAACGGAAAGATGGAGCGCGTGACGGTGAATACCCGCGAAGAATTTGCCCAACATTTGGACAATCCCGAATTTGATTTTGACCAAGTGAAAGGCCAGGAAAACATCAAGCGCGCGCTGGAAATCGCGGCGGCGGGCGGCCACAACGTGATTCTCATCGGCCCGCCTGGCGCGGGAAAAACGATGCTGGCCAAGCGGATGCCGAGCATCCTCCCGCCGATGACTTTGAACGAGGCATTGGAAACCACCAAAATCCACAGTGTGGCGGGCAAGCTGGGCAGCGGCAGCAGTTTGATCGCCCAGCGGCCGTTCCGCAGCCCGCACCATTCCATATCGAACGCGGCCTTGGTGGGCGGCGGCAGTTTTCCGCAGCCGGGCGAAATTTCGCTGGCGCACCACGGCATCTTGTTTTTGGATGAATTGCCGGAGTTCCAGCGTACCGTCCTCGAAGTGATGCGCCAGCCGATGGAAGACCGCAAAGTGACCATCAGCCGCGCGCGCTTTGCGGTGGATTATCCCAGTTCGTTTATGTTGATTTCGTCGATGAACCCTTGCCCGTGCGGGTATTTCAACCATCCCACCAAAGACTGTGTATGCTCGCCCGGCGTGGTGCAGAAATATTTGAACCGCATCAGCGGGCCGCTGCTCGACCGGATTGATTTGCACGTGGAAGTGACGCCGGTTTCGTTCGATGAAATGTCATCCAAACGGCCGGAGGAAAAGAGCGCGGAAATACGCAAACGGGTAGTGAGCGCGCGGGAAATCCAATCCCAACGGTTTGCGGAAAACGAAGGCGTGTATTGCAACGCGCAGATGAGCACCAAGCAATTGCGAGAGGTTTGCGAAATTGGCAAAGAAGGCGCGGAACTGCTGCGCCACGCCATCGACAAACTGAATATGAGCGGCCGCGCTTACGACCGTATTTTGAAAATGTCCCGCACCATCGCGGACTTGGAGGGCAGCGCGGCGATCGAAACCGAGCACTTGGCGGAGGCGATTACCTATCGGAGTTTGGACAGGGAGGGGTGGATGGGGTGAGAATAAAAATTTATTAAAATGAACACTATTCTAAGCATTGTTGACAGCACGGTGATTGTCTATGACACGATTCAAGTTCCAGTTCAAGATTTGTCTGAGGCCACTTTAATCGAATATTATCAAAATTTAGTTGAAGATTCAAGAACAACTATGATTTGGCTGGTAACGATTTTGCTTACGCTTCTTACATTATTAGCGGGTCTTATTGTTTTGAGATATGAGCAAATTGTTGGTAAAATAGCCAAAAACAAGGCTAAAAAATTTGTTGAAGGTTATTTTAAATCTGAACAAGGAACAAAAATGATGAACTCAATCCTTGAAGATAGTAGTCAATTAATTTTAGACCACGCTAAATATCTTTTTGATGTTCCTATAAAAAATCTACAAGAGGAGCAAGTTCTACAAGGGACTACCTCATTTGATTCCTTGAGTCATATGGCCGATGTCATTTTTAATTTGGAAAACGTTAGTTCTTTATCAAAGATAAAACTGTTTCTCTCTGGAGTTAATAACTCGCTAACGATTGTATCTGAAAAGCATCTGAAGCAAAATCTAAAAAACTTTTCTTCATTCATTGAGAATGTCAAATCGAAGAAAGAGTTGATAGTTTTGGAAGACACGTTAAAGATGTATGAAAAATTAGAGTCTGGAATAAAAGAACAAGATGAGATTAGAAAAGAATTTTTGAGAAAAAATAACCACATCTTCAAGCAGTTCTACTATAGCATTGATAAGCAAAAAGAAAAGGCTACTTAACTTAATGATTCAAAACAACTTCGCCCTATCCTTCGGGTCTGGCGCATTCTTCGTCCATTCCAGCGGGCCGTCGCAGAGGATTTCAATCACCATCGTGTTTTCATTGCCAAAATAGCGCAGCAGTTCATCGTTCCATTTTTCAAAATTATCCTCCGAATAATCTTTGCAATCGTAATTTACCACGATGATTTCCAAGTCGTTGATTAGGATGATGGTGGGCGTGGCGTATTCATAAGTGCGCACCGTACGGCCTTTTCGTAGCGTTTTTCCTTCAATGAAATCTTCCATCCAATCTTTCAGCGCCCACTGGCGGTCGTCCAGAGTTTCGTAGGCGAAAACGGAAAAGTAAAACTTGGCCTTGCTGCGGTTGCCAATGTTGTTCTCGGTTTTTTCCTTGGCTTTCAGTTGAAATTCTTCTTTGTAAGCGGGGTCGGTTTCCTCGATGTACCCCAAATCACGGTCGGAAATATTGAGGTAGTTCATTTCATAGTTTTCTTCAAAATCAGTTTTGAAGGCCGCCACTTTTTGTTTCAGTTCGGCCGATTGCGCGCTCGAATTTCCAATAGAAAAAACGCCCATTACGAATAAAAATACGGCGCGGATTGCAGTTTGGGAAAAGTTCATAGTAAAAAATTCTAACTTTTTCATTCAAGTGTTTTCTAAGTTATTGACAGTCAGTTGTAAAAAATATTTGGTTGTTAAAGGTTTAATGCTTTACATTTGAGGCAGAGTAGAGTTTTCAAATGTTTCATGACTTGACCTTTTAGGTTTATTAAGCCCCACCGCCCGGTGGGGCTTTTTAGTTTTCAGAATATCCCGTTTCGTTTCCAAAAGTTTTTTCGTCTTGATGATTTTTAAGAAAAGGATTCTTCTTTTTTGCACGGTCGCGCTTTTCGCTAAAACCTTGCCAGCCCAAATCGTGAACGTGGAAGCACTGCGCAGCGATGCGGATTCCAACGGTTTTTACGGCCGAGAAAACCTCAGCGCCAGCTACACCAAGAACACCCGCGAGCTGTGGCGCATCTCCCAAAACCTCAATTTGCAACTGCGCCAAAACCGTCATTTGTGGTTGTTTTTCAACAACATAGAAATTTCGTTGTCCGACAACGACGCGCTGGAACAAAACGGGATGCTGCACCTTCGCTACAACTTTGAGCAGGACGACTTTTTGACGTGGGAAGTGTTTTCCCAATACCAAAAAAATATCCCACTGAAAATCAACAACCGCTTACTGGCGGGCGGCGGGCCGCGTTTTTCGTTTATCGATAAGGAAAAATCGAAATTGTATTTGGGCACGCTTATAATGTATGAATACGACGAGGAATTCAGCACGGATATTTTGAATGAAGATGTGCGGTTGAGCACCTATTTATCCGCGGTCTTTTTGAAAAAAGAAAGCTGGCAATGGAGCAGCATCGCTTACTACCAGCCGCGCGTGAACAAGTTTGAAGATTTCCGCGCCACGCTGCAATCGCAACTTTCGTTTCAAGTGTTCCGAAAACTTTCCTTTACCAGCACCGTCAGTTTGGCCTACGACGCGTTTCCGGTAGCTTTGCCTGACATCCCGAACCTTACGGTGAATTGGGGGAATGGGTTTTCGTATAAATTTTAGACGAGAACCGGCCCGCCGCGCTGAAATAAATCCGCGAGTTCCGGCGGCAAGCCCGTATTTTCCTCGGTGAATCGCCGCAGTTCGTCCTTCGTTTTTTGCGACAGCAAGTCCTGCATTTCTTCGATAATATCTTGGCTCAGCGTAAAATAAGTAAAATCACTTGTGAGTTCCGCGCCTCGGCAATGCGCAAAAACGTGGTAGCCATCGGTTTCCGTGATTTCCTTTTCGGTAAAAAAACACTTTTCCAATAGCGTATCGGGATTGGGGCGGCCACGCTGGAGCTGCTCCATTTGCTTTTGCCACATAAAAATTTCCATCTTTTGCTTAGATTCTTCCGACAGTTCGCCGCGCATATTTCCAGCACAATCGGTGCATACGGCGATTTCGTGGATCAATTCCTCACCCCCATTTTCGGGGAAGCGGCGGTACACTTTTTCAATCAAATATTCCGCGCCGTCCAGCAGGTTTTTATCACACAAAATGCAGTTGGCAAAAGGCTGTTCGGTCAGCGAATTATGGAATTTTTCAGGGATTTTCATAAGGAATGCAAAGGTACGCTCCCGCCATTTTGCAATGTTCATTTATTGTGGATTACATTTCCGCGCCGCGCCTTTCCCGCTAAGGGGAAACGCTATATTTGCGCTTCGCCAAAAAATTCCAAAATAATCCTTTAAAATATTGAAAATGAGCGACGAAAAAGACGCCAAAAAGAAGGCACTGCAACTGACGATGGACAAGCTGGACAAGACCTACGGCAAGGGCGCCGTGATGCGGATGGGGGACAGTCCGGTGGAATCCGTGGAGTGCATCCCCACTGGTTCACTGGGGCTGGACATCGCATTGGGAATAGGCGGCTACCCGCGCGGGCGGGTGGTGGAAATCTATGGGCCGGAATCGTCGGGAAAAACGACTCTGACCCTCCACGCCATTGCCGAAGTGCAGAAGCTGGGCGGCATCGCGGCCTTCATCGACGCGGAGCACGCCTTTGACCGAACCTACGCCGAAAACCTCGGCATCGACACCGAAGAACTGATTATTTCGCAGCCCGACAACGGCGAGCAGGCGCTTGAAATCGCCGACAACCTCATCCGCTCCGGAGCCATCGATTTGATCGTAATTGACTCCGTGGCCGCGCTGACGCCAAAAGCCGAAATCGAAGGCGAAATGGGCGACAGCAAAATGGGACTGCACGCCAGATTGATGAGCCAAGCGCTGCGGAAATTGACCGGCACCATCAGTAAAACCAAGTGCTGCTGCATCTTCATCAACCAGCTCCGCGAAAAAATCGGCGTCGTTTTCGGCAACCCCGAAACCACCACCGGCGGCAACGCTTTGAAGTTTTATGCGTCTGTGCGATTGGACATCCGCCGCAGCTCGCAAATCAAGGATGCCGAAGGCGCAGTGGGCAACCGCGCGCGGGTGAAAGTTATTAAAAACAAAGTGGCACCGCCCTTCCGCCAAGCGGAATTTGACATAATGTTCGGCAGCGGCATCAGCAAAACCGGTGAATTGATCGACCTGGGCGTGGACAAAGAAATCGTGAAAAAAGCGGGGTCTTGGTTCAGCTACGGCGACACCAAATTGGGGCAAGGCCGCGATGCCGTCCGGTTACTTTTGGAAGATAATATGGAGCTGGCCGAGGAAATTGAGGGTAAAATCAAGGACGCGATTGCCGGAAAGTAGCCGTTAGCGTTAGTTCTGGGTTGTAAGTTTGGGCGCAAAAACGAACTTGACCTTTCGGGTGTCCTTCTCCCGAAAGGTCTTTTTTTTAAAGTATATTTTTATGAAAGATTATTTAGCATTTTTCCTTTTGGTTTCTCTTCTTTTTGGATGCCAATCCAATGCTGAAAAAGAGAATGAAAATGTTTCTAAGGATAACCAAACTTCATCCCCTATAAACTCCAACCAAACCGCTGAATATTTTGCCGAAAAAGCGCACGAACAGCTATATCGCCAAAACATAAAACAAGCCCAAAAATTCATCAATCAAGGAATGGCTTTGGACACGGGTTTGGCAGAATTGCGCGCGGCTAAGGGCGAACTGCATTATCTTTTAAATCAAGGCCGCTATGCCAAAAACGAATGGGAAATTTGTTTAAAAATAGACCCGAAAAACAAAAAATGCTTATCCAATTTAGCCGAACTTTCCATCGCCATTACCGATTATGAACGCGCCTTGGAACTGACCAATACTTTGATAGAAATCGACAACAATAATGCGCAGGCTTATTTTATGAAAGGCATCATTGTCAGGGATTTGAAAAACGATACCGGATTGGCGCTTCAATATTTCCAAAATGCCATTGACATTAAGCAGGATTATGTAGAAGCTATTGATTTAGTGGCCGTTACGTTGGCACAGCGCGGTGATACTTTGGCGAAATTTTACTATCAAAGATTGCTGGAAATGAATCCCAATGATGCACTAACGTATTTCAAATTGGGCGTGTTTTATATGCAACAAAACAAGTTTAACCGTGCCTTGGAAAATTATACAAAAGCGGTACAATTAAATCCCAAAGATGTGGACAGTTATTATAATATGGGATTTATGCACCTTAATATTCGACAATTTGCCACGGCACGAGACTATTTCTCCAGGGCCATCGCGGTAGAACCAGAGCGTGCCTTCAAGTCTTACTACGGACGCGGATACGCGCAAGAAATGCTGGGTGATGTTTTGAACGCTCGCAAAGATTACCGTAAAGCGTTGGAAATCTTGCCAATGCACACTCCCTCGCAGAAGGCTTTATCACGGGTAAACGGTATCATCAACCGCTAAAACGGATGGGAAAAACACTGCATCTACGCACGGATTGGGACGAGGCGGCCAGCCGAAATTTTTACGAGACGCTGCGCAAAATGCCCGAAGCTGTACGCGGCGAAGCCGTTTTGATGCAAGCTGAAAGTTTGGTCAAAAACGCTGAAAATGAAGTAGATGCGCGTTTGGACGGCGCGGAATCACTCTTGAATTATTGGACGTTGCATTATTTTGATGAAAAGCAAAACGAAAAGGTGCAAACTCTTTTGAAAGAAATTTATATCAAAATGGGAAAAAAAGAAAAAGCCGAAAACCTGTCGAAATAGTTTACTTTATTTTCACTTCTTTTTTGATGGATGGGTAATCAGTAATAATACCGTTCACGCCCATAACATTGACTAACTTTTCTGCGGTGTTTGCATCATTCACTGTCCACGGAATTACCTTCATATCCTTTTCTCTACAAAACGTCATCATTTCTTCATTTACAAGTTTATAATTTGGACTTAAAATTTGTGGCAAAAATCCGAGTGTTTTTAGTTTGGTTCTAAAATCTTCTTTTTCATCCACCAAAAGGGCCAATCTTATATCAGGATAATTTTGATGCAAAAATTGCAATGCGCGTGTATCAAAACTTTGTATCGTGGTACGCTCACTTATTTTCAATTCTTGGATTTCTTTTACTACCAATTCACAGTATTCGTTCACGGGCGGGTGAAATTCCGCGTCCCATTTGGGGCGGCTTTTGATTTCGACGTTGTAGAAAATCGTCCAATCGTCCTTGGTTTTTGCGAAAGATTTTGCCACATCCACCACGCGGGCCAATGTCGGCTTTCGGATGGGCTGCTTTTTTTGCTTCGGAAAACGCGGGTTTCCTTTTGAACCGCAGTCAACACTTTGGATGTCAGAATATTCTAATTTGTAAAGATTGTTGATGTCACCTTGAAAATCGCAAATTTCTTCATTGAAAAACGGCTCGTGGGAAACCACGATTTGCGAATCTTTAGAAATCACCACGTCCATTTCCA
Organism: Owenweeksia sp.; assembly: GCA_965214115.1. Lineage (GTDB taxonomy): Bacteria > Bacteroidota > Bacteroidia > Flavobacteriales > Schleiferiaceae > Owenweeksia. The sequence goes on along the minus strand of CBDCAU010000003.1, from coordinate 466,550 downwards.
GCGTGTTCATCCCGTTTTGCAAGGCGTACAAAAAAGCGGGGACGGTATTTTCCGGCATTGCGCCGCGCGCGCCTCGGTGGCCTTGCCAATCTATTTCAGGCCGTTCATTTTTAGAACAAGAAATAAGCATCCAAAATAATAAAAAGAGTAGTGAATTTCGCAACATTATTCTTTCGATTTTTTGCTCAATTCGGCTATCTTTTTCCAGTCGTTTTGGGATAATTCCAATAAGAAATTCATTTGCCCCGCGCCTTGCAGCCATTCGCCACCATCAATGGTGATGATTTCGCCGTTCAAATACGCGCCAAAATCGGAAACCAAATACGCGGCGAGATTGGCCAACTCCTGCTTCTCCCCTACCCTTTTCAATGGGATTTCTTTTTCCAAATCCATTTTTTCGGCAATATCGCCGGGCAGAATGCGGCTCCACGCGCCCTTGGTGGGAAACGGCCCCGGCGCAATCGCGTTGAAACGGATGCCGTACTTGGCCCACTCCACCGCCAGCGATTTGGTCATTGCGGAAACGCCCGCCTTGGCCATCGCCGAGGGGACTACGAAAGCCGAGCCGGTTTCCGCATAAGTGGTGGTGATATTCAGGACGGTTTTATCGCGCTGACCGTTTTGAATCCAATGTTTGCCAAAGGTCAAAGTGCAATTTTTCGTGCCTTTCAAAACGATGTCAATCACCGCATCGAAGGCGTTGGGCGACAGCATTTCCGTGGGGCTGACGAAGTTGCCGGCGGCGTTATTCAGCAGCACATCTACTTGGCCGAATTTTTCCAAAATGCCCTTTAGAAATTCTTCTACTTGCTCGTAATGCCGCACATCGCAGGATTTTGTGAAGACTTCTCCACCGTGTGCTTTTGTCATTTCTTCGGCGGCGGTTTCCAGCTTTTCTTGGCGGCGGCCGCAGATGGCGATGTTCGCACCGAGCTGCAAAAAATACTCGCCCATCGCTCGGCCCAGCCCCGTGCCGCCGCCCGTGATGGCGATGACTTTTCCTTTTAGAGCGTCCTCGCGGAGCATTGGTTTTTGGTAGTTTTTCATAATGTAATTTTGACGGGATTTCTATTTTTTAAACGAGGTTTTAAAAGTAGTGTTTGCCTTTTTAGGGAGCTGCTATTGTTTTCATATTCGGGCATTTCAAAATTGACCTACAACAAAATTTTACCAGTTTCCCATTTTACTGGCTCATTTTTGATTTCAAAATTTCACCTATAATCTCTATTTTTGGCAAAATTTGAAATGCATTGACCAAGATTATCGAAAAAAAATTGCGGGAAAATTTTCAGGAAAAAGACAGTTTTTCAAGAAAAGACTTGTGGCATTTTTATAAACAGTTTGAACCTGATCTAAACGAGAATACTTTCGGTTGGCGCATTTTCAATTTAAAAAACAAGAATATTATCAATGCCATTGGAAATGGTCATTATACCATTTCAGACAAACCAAAACACCAACCCAATTTTTCCAAGAATGCTTCAAAAATGGGGGAATTTATAGCTACTGAATTTAAAGATGTAGCATACTGCTTATGGGAGACTCATTGGTTGAATGAATTCACAGTTCATCAAACTCAAAAAAACTGGATACTAATTGAAGTAGAAAAAGAATTGATTGAAACTATATTCTATAAATTAAAAGATTATTTCTCATTGGATATATTTTTAAATCCTGACGAAAAAATTATAAACTTCTACGTTGCCGAAAGCTCCAAACCCGCCATTCTAAAAAAACTGACAACCCGCTCCCCAATTACATTCAAAGAAGAAAATGGAATAAAAATCAATGTCCCCAATGTAGAAAAGATTTTAGTTGATGTTTTTACAGATCAGAGGCTGTTTTATCTTTTTCAAGGCAAGGAACTGTTAAATATTTATGAAAATTTTTTTAAAAATTATTCCATCAATTATTCCACCTTATTTAATTATGCCAACCGCAGAGGACAAAAAGAAAATATAAAGAAATTTTTGACAGCAAATTTGGGTCATTTAATAAAAGAAAATATGAAATGATTAAAGATACTTGCTTTACCGAGGAATGGCTGAATTCTTTTAAGCTACAGCCTGAACATAAACGTATAGACAAAATCATTTTGGAAAAAATGATTTATGCTTTGCATTTAGTTGAAAATTTAAGCAAGAACAAGCTCGATTTTATCTTCAAAGGCGGTACAAGCATAGTACTTTTAGTAAAAGAATTCAATCGTTTTTCTATCGATATTGATATTATCTGCAGCGCCACGCGCTCAGAATTAAATTCAGTTTTGCAGAAAGTGGTTGAAAATTCACGCTTCACAAAATTTGAACTGGATGAACGCAGAAGCTATCAGTCTGGGATTCCAAAAGCACATTTCGCTTTTTCGTTCAACTCCTCCCTTAGCTCAAAATATACAGGGAAAATACTGCTGGATGTGTTGATGGAGGACGCGACTTACCCTGAAGTTATCGAGAAGAGTATCCAAACCAAATGGATTGAAACCGATGAAAAAATCCAAATAAGGCTTCCCTCGGTGGATGCTATTTTTGGAGATAAGCTGACTGCCTTTGCACCCAATACCGTGGGTATCCCCTACATAAAAAATGGACAGTCCGCCACTATGGAAATATGCAAACAACTCTTCGATTTAGGTCGTATTTTTGAGTATTTGAAAGATGTGAAAATAGTTACCCAAAGTTTTTATGCCTTTGTAAACAAAGAAATTGCCTATCGAGGTAATCAAATTACAGACAGAAAAATGACTCCTGAAACGGTTTTAAAAGATGTAATTTCTACCTGTAAAATCATCGCCAAACGGGGCAAAGGCAACGAAGACGAAAAACAGAAGTTTGACGAACTGCAAAAAGGTATACGAGCCTTTGGGACGGGGTATTTGATGAGCGGCCATTTTCGGATAGATGAAGCCATTTCTGCTGCGGGACGGGTCGCTTATTTGGCGGCAAAAATTCTCAAAGATGACTTAACCCCAATACATTTTTATGACATTAAAAATATAGCAACAGTTGATAACTATGAAGTTGAATGGAACTTTCTAAACCGTTTGAAAAAATTGTCTGATAAGTCCGGTTTTTACTATTGGAATCAAACCGCATTTATATTGTCAAATCAGTAACTTTCTCAAGCGTTTTTCATAAATTGCTTTTGAAAAATTTTAAAATAAAATTCTGGTTAAACTAATTCTAAAAAAATCCTATTGAAAAATAAACCCACCCCACCCCGCGCCCCAAAAATCCCCAAAAAACTGACCGCCCACGGCCACACCCGTACCGACGATTACTACTGGCTGCGCGAGCGGGAAAATGCCCAAACCATTGATTATCTGAACGCCGAAAACGCCTTCCGCGAAAGCGAAATGCGGCACACAGAAGAGCTGCAAGAGACGCTGTTTCAGGAGATTAAGGGGCGTATCAAAGAGGACGACCAAAGCGTGCCGTACTTCAAAAACGGCTATTGGTATTACGTGCGGTTTGAGAAGGGCGAGGAACACCCAATTTACTGTCGCAAGCCGCAAACTTTGGAGGCGCAGGAGGAAATCTTGTTGAATATCAATGAGTTGGCGGCCAATCATTCCTATTATAAAGTGAACGCGCTGAGCGTGAGCCGCGACAATAAGATTTTGGCGTTTGGCGAGGATACGGTTAGCCGGCGGATTTATACGATTCGTTTTAAGAACTTGGAAACCAACGAGTTTCTCGATGATAAAATCGAAAATACCACGGGCAGCGCGGCTTGGGCGGCGGACAACCGCACGCTTTTTTATACGGTGAAAGATGCCTCGCTGCGGCCGTTCAAGGTGTTCAAGCACGTTTTGGGAAATGCGCCCACCGCCGACGTGGAAATTTTCCACGAGGCGGACGAAACCTTCACCTGCGGCGCTTACAAAAGCAAATCGCAGGAATTTTTGATGATTGCCAGCAGCAGCACGGTGAGCAACGAATACCGCTATCTGCCTGCCAATCAACCCGATGGAGAATTTCAAATCATTCAAAAACGGGAGCGCTTTTTGGAATATTCGGCGGCGCATTTTGAAAAGCATTGGTACATTTTGACCAACACGGACGGCGCCACCAACTTCAAACTGATGCGCGCGCCGCTGCAAAATCCCGCCAAGGAAAACTGGGAAACGGTGATGCCGCACCGCGAAAAGGTGTATCTCGAAAACGTGGAAATTTTCAAAAAATATTTGGTGACGGAAGAGCGCGAAAACGGCCTGACCAAGATCCGCATCCAGCGGTGGGACGGCGGCGGCGAGCATTTTCTCGCTTTCGCGGAAGAGACGTACACGGCGGGCATTGGCAACAATCCCGAATTTGATACCACCGTTTTGCGCTACGGCTATTCGTCGCTGACGGTGCCGCCGTCCGTCATCGATTACAATATGGAAAGCCGCGCCAAAACGGTGATGAAACAGTTGGAAGTGGTGGGCGGCCACGACCCTGAGGAATACCAATCGGAACGGGTTTGGGCGACGGTAAAACCGGATGGCGGTTTGAACGTAGGATCGCACGGCCGTGCGATTTTACAGGACAACGCAGAATCGCACGGCCGTGCGATTTTACAGGACAACGGGGAATCGCACGGCCGTGCGAATCTACCAACCGCGATACCCATATCATTGGTCTATAAAAAATCATTGAAAAAAGATGAAGGAAATCCCTTGCTTTTGTACGGGTACGGCGCTTACGGAATTACGGTGGATGCGGGCTTTTCCTCGGTGCGATTGAGCCTGCTCGACCGAGGTTTTGTGTTCGCGATTGCGCACGTCCGCGGCGGCGAGTATCTCGGTCGCGAATGGTACGAAACCGGCCGGATGGAACACAAGATGAACACCTTCACGGATTTTATCGCTTGCGCGGAAACGCTGATTGACAAGGGATTAACAACGCAAAACCAGCTCTACGCAATGGGCGGCAGCGCGGGCGGTTTGCTGATGGGCGCGGTGGTGAATCTGCGCCCGAATTTATTCAAAGGCATCATCGCGGCCGTGCCGTTTGTGGATGCTTTAACTACGATGTTGGACGATTCCATCCCATTAACCACGGGCGAATACGATGAGTGGGGCAATCCCAATTTGAAGGAATTTTATGACACCATCAAAAGCTATTCGCCTTATGATAATGTGAAAGCGCAGAAGTATCCGGCGATGCTCGTTACCACCGGCCTGCACGACAGTCAGGTGCAATATTGGGAGCCCGCCAAATGGGTGGCGAAATTGCGCGAACTGAAGACGGACGAAAACCCGCTTTACTTATATATCAATATGGAAACCGGCCACGGCGGCGCGGCGGGGCGCTACGAGGCGTACCGTGAAACGGCGATGGAATATGCGTTTTTGTTGATGATAGAAAAGAGTGATGGGTTGGAGGGTGATGAGTGATGGGTTGCTCTCCGACCAGAAACTGACAACAAATAACCGACAACTGCTTTTCTCAAACCGCGTTCAAAAGCGAAATCAAATCATCGCCATATTTCTCTACTTTGATTTCGCCGAAGCCTTTCACTTTGAGAAGTTCATCTAAATCAGATGGATTGGCTCTAGCCAAATCATAGATTTCTTGATTCCACAAAATTCTATAGGCGGGCAGACCTTCGCTACGCGCCATTTCCGTGCGCCATTGTTTCAGATAACCCGCCCTAACTTGCTCATTTTCCGATAAATCCGCTTCGGAGATTTTATTCTCCGCTTTGAGTTTTTCGTCAACTTTTGGAATGAGTTCGACCTTCTTTTCGTCCAAATCTTCATAATGAAAAATGACCGACCAGAATGGTTCTTTTTCCTGTACCAAAGCCGTCGAAGATTTTTTCATTTGGACGTTTTCTAAAAAATCGTTCACCGCGTTTTGGTCGGTGTTCAGAAATTCATCGTCCAAGCGGATTTTGAAAACTTTGATTTTCATTCCCCTTTTTTATGCCCATAAATTTTCGCGTACAAATCCATATTTTTTTCCAAAACCACCCGCCGTTTTAGCTTCATCGTAGGGGTCAGTTCTTCATCGTCCACCGTCCATTCTTTGGGCACCAGTTCAAACTTTTTGATTTTTTCCCATTGGCCAAATGATTTGTTGTGTTCGTCCACCTCTTCCTGAAAACGCTCTACAACTTTCTCATTTTGAACCAGTTCTTTTTTATCCGAATACGAAATCCCTTTCTTTTCCGCCCACGATTTCAAAAATTCAAAATCGGGTTGGATGAACGCCGCCGGATGTTTTTCGCCCTCGCCGATGACCATAATCTGTTCGATGAAAGAGGACTCTTTGAACTTGGTTTCCATCGGCGTGGGCGCGATGTATTTGCCGCCCGAGGTTTTAAAAATTTCCTTTTTCCGGTCGGTGATTTTCAGGAAACCGTCGCCGTCGATTTCGCCGATGTCGCCCGTGTGCAACCAGCCGTCGTCGTCAATTACCTCCTTGGTTTGTCCCTCGTCCTTGTAGTAGCCCAGCATCACGTTCGGCCCCTTGCAAAGAATTTCGCCGTCCTCGTCGATTTTCACTTCCACATTGTTGATGGGCCGGCCCACCGCGCCGATTTTCTTGCCTTCGTCCGAGGGGCCGTTCACGGAAATGACGGGGGAAGTTTCGGTCAGACCGTAGCCTTCCTGCACGTTGATGCCCGCCGCCAAAAAGATGCGCGCAATCCGCGGGTTGAGCGCCGCCGAACCAGAACAGACCGCCTGCACTTCGCCGCCCAGCGCCTCCTGCCATTTGCTGAAAATCAGCTTGCGCGCGATTTTCAGTTTGAAATCGTACCACGCCGAGCGGCCTTCCAATTTATAATCTTCCGCCAAACCCACCGCCCAAAAAAACAAGCCTTTTTTGATGCCCGAAAGGTCTTTTCCCTTGGCGATTATTTTATCAAAAACTTTCTCCAATAGACGCGGAACGGCGGTAAAAATTTCGGGTTTTACTTCTCTTAAATTATCACCAATCGTATCAATACTTTCCGCATAAAAAATGGGGATGGAATTGTATTGATATAAATAAATCAGCATCCGCTCGTAAACGTGGCAGAGCGGGAGAAAACTCAGTGCTTTCGCGCCTTTAAAAGTGGGGATGCGGTCTTGTGAATCCAGCGAATTGCTGGCGATGTTGCGGTGCGAGAGCATCACACCTTTCGGTTTGCCCGTTGTTCCCGAAGTGTAAATGATGGTGGCCAAATCTTCCGTTTGCGCCGCGTCCATCCGCTTTTGCAGTTCGTCTTGATGTTTTTTATCATCGCCTTTTTTTAGAAATTCCTGCCAGTTTTCGATGCCTTTTTCTTCATCAAAAATGTAGATTTTTTCCAATGAATCTACTTTATCAATAATGGCATCCACTTTTTCGTACAATTCTTTATCGGAAACAAAACACATTTTCACCTCGGCGTGGTTGAAAATATATTCGTAATCCTCTTCGCCGATGGTGGGATACACGGGCACGTCCACCGCGCCGGCCATCATTGTGCCGATGTCGCAGATGTTCCATTCCCAGCGGTTGGTAGTGGAAACGATGGCGATTTTGTCGCCGGCTTGAATGCCGTTTTCAATCAGCGCGCGGCCAAACTGCTGGGATTTGTCCACGTATTCCTGCGTGGAAACGGGCGTCCATTTCCCGTTGATTTTATTGACGAGGGCATTGTCCAACGGCTTGTTTTCCAGTTGGTAAAGCGGGAAATCGAAGAGACGGGTAGGGTGCTGGGGCATATTTTTCTGAAGATTTTTTTGAGGGTGGGAATTTAGGAAAAATGGGTAACAGGCTAATTTTAATAGTTTTGATTTGAACCCACGGCATAGTTTGGTGGGAACGGAGAATAAGTAGAATCCTGTTGCATCAGAATTGGTGGATCATTGTTCTCCTCTTTGAGATTATACATTTTTACAAAAGTTTTAAAGAAAGTTAGGTGATCTTTATAGGACAGAAAGAAGTTTGCCGATCCTATCAAACCTGTCCATCCAAAAATTTAGAACCCCCAAGGAAATCCTGCGATTTGCCGCGAGCGCACTACGTAATCGATTTAAGCGATTAGATAACCCTAATTGGAAAGGATTTTTTTAGAACAGGCTTATATCCACCTCTTTACCATCCACTATAATTTACGTCCCGTTTTTCTTTTTAGCATCAAGATATGGACGGATAAAATAGCCCGCCACCCCGTGTACCGCCAGCGAAACCAATATGAGAAAGGCAACCGTAGCCCATAGTTGATTGGTTTTTACAAATGCAGCCTCGTGGAGGGCGAAAGACAGATAGAATACCGAACCAATCCCTTTGATACCCATAAAGGCGACAATCAGCCGGTCTTTCCATTTCCAGCCACTGCCGATGGTGGGCAAAAGACCAAAAATGGGCCGGATGAAAAACAGGAAAACCAAACTCAAAACGACGGAGGGCCACCTTAAATCGGACAGCCAATCCCGCACAAAATAGCCACCCAGCAAAATTAGCAGCGCCATTATGAAAAAGTGTTCCATCTGGGTGATCACATCGTGCATTTCTTTATGGAAATCGTGTTGTTTTTCATACCGCCGAAGCGCGACGGCGGCCACGAAGACGGCGATAAAACCATAGCCGCTCACCGCCTCGGCGATGCCATACACTAAAAAAGTACTCGCAATGGCCAAAAAACCCAAGCGATGGGGCTTGAAACCGAGGCGTGACGGCAGCGAGAAATGCAGCCAAGCAATGCTGAAACCGAGCGCCGCCCCCACTACCACACCGCAAACAATCCGAAAGCAGAAGTCCATCAAAAACCACGAACTCAACCACGAGCCCCCGTCCCAGCCCTTCATCGCCATCCACACGGCCAGCCAAGTAAAGGGGAAGGCAAGGCCATCGTTCATTCCAGCCTCGGCCGTGAGGCTGAATTGGACCGGGTGTTCCTCGTCGGCATCCTCAGTGACTTCTACCTGCACATCTTCGGCGATGACGGGATCAGTAGGCGCAAAAACCGCCCCCAGCAATAGTGCTACCGCTGGGGCAAACCCCAACAACCAACTGAGGCCAGCCGTAGCCGCGATGCAACCAATCATCGTGATGAAAACCAACAGCAATGGAATTTTATAAGCCTTGAAACTGATTTTGCGCGACAGTTTTAGGCCCGCCCCCATCAGGCTGATAATTACCGCGAGTTCGCTGAGCTTGAGCAAAATCTTTTCGTGTGTAAGGGGATCAGGATTGGGGAGGTTTAAAGGAAGACTATAAAGCAGCATCCCTAATAAAACCGATACGATAGGAACATTGATCAGCGTGAATTTAGATAAACGGGTAAGCCAAGGCAAGGCGATACCCGCCGCACCCAATATGATTAATATTAATATATAAGATTTCATATCAATGGAAAAAAAGACAAGTCATAACCTTACGACCCAATGAATGTTGAAAAAGGCCAATTCAAAATTCAGCATTGGTCGAACCTTTTTAAATTCCACTCACTTGCCACTTCATAGTTTTGCTACCTCCCTAATTGCCGAAGCCGTAAAAGGTGGCGGGCCAGCTTATTCATTGAAATGTCAGATCAACAAAAATCGAAAGGGGAACAGGAAGCCGATTCCCCCACGGATCGCCCCAAATATTCCCACGAAATATTGCGCGACCAAATAAGCGAGGGGCAGCGCACCTATGATAAAAGCACGCTGAGCATCCTGTTGAGTTCATTGACGGCGGGGCTGGAAATTTCGTTCAGCTACCTCTTGCTCTGCTCGCTATATGGCTACTTTTATCCGGCGTCTCAGCCTGAAACGGTGTATAAACTGATGAGTTTTGTATATCCGGTGGGCTTTATTTTTATCGTGCTCGGGCAGTCTATTCTTTTCACGGAAAAAACTTCCCTTTTGGCACTGCCTGTCTTTAGTGGTTCACAGAAGATACTGGATCTGTTGCGGCTTTGGGGTCTGGTCATTCTCGGAAACCTGCTGGGCGGTATGTTGATGGCTGGCCTCTTGGTTTGGGTAGGCCCCCAGATGAAAATGTTCAAGCCCGAAGCTGTGGAAAAAATAGCCCTCCACGTGTTGGAACCCGACCCGCTCATACTGCTTACCAGCGCTGTATTGGCGGGCTGGCTGATGGGTTTGCTTTCGTGGCTGATCACCAGCAGCAAAGAAACGGTAGGAAATATTCTGTTGACCTACATTATAACGGCGGTGATTGGATTTGCGGGGCTGCACCACAGCATTGTGGGAAATGTGGAAGTTTTTGCAGGGCTGATTTCGTCGTCGGAGATTTCGTTTTTGGACTATCTCCAATTTCTCGCTTTGGCATTGGTAGGCAACGCCATTGGCGGGGTGGTTTTTGTGGCGCTGTTGAAATACCGGGCGTTTATTACGAGTGTGAGGGAGTGAAAATTTAAGTTTTGGTGATTTTCTTTCAAGACTTCCTCCCTAATTTTAGAGTAAATTCGTGGATATGACAAACACGATATCTGTAGAATTTCCCGATACAGTTGCCTCTTCACTAAAAATGAGCTGAGAGGAATTTCCCAAAAAAATGAAAATCAGTGCTTTGGTCAAATTGTACGAATTGGGTAGAATTTCTTCTGGCATCGCGGCACAGTCCCTGAATATGTCACGCTTGGAGTTTTTGGACGAATTGGCCAGATTTCAGGTTTCTTATTTTGGCCATCAAAATCCCAGCGAATTAGACAGCGACGTTGAAAATGCCTAAAGCCGTAAGCAATACTACACCCCTTATTTCATTGATTAAGGTGGAACACCCGTTGTGCATTATAGAATTGCACAGCCGCTTTAGCGCTGTGAAACGGTGGACTCCCCCGCCCTCTTGCGCTTCAGCACAACCTAATTTTCGGCTAAAGCCGAGCCGAGGTGGTTTCCCTATTCGCCGGGCTAAAGCCGCGGCGCAATACTCCCAATGCGCAACGAATTGTTGGAATATCTGATTCAATTAGCGGGAGAATAGCTTTGCGGCAAAATTGTTTCAATTTGCTGTTAAAACTTCCTTCCCACCCAAAAACACCCGTATCACCTCCGCTTCTTGAATCTCCTCTCTTCCGGCGCTCATCAAATCCACGTTCAATACCACAAAATCCGCAAGCATTCCCGCTAAAAGGCTACCTTTTTCTTCATCCTCAAAACTGGCGTAGGCCGGCCAAACCGTCATCCCGCGCAGGGCATCCTCGCGGGAAATCACTTGGTCGGGAGTGAAACCACCTTCGGGAAAACCCTTGGCATCCTGCCGGAAAACCGCTGCCGCAAAGGTTTTCAGCGGGTCGATGTCTTCCACCGGAAAATCGGTGCCGAGCGGCAAGTACACCGCGCTTTCGCGCAAATCTTCATACGGATAGGCGCGCCCCATCCGCGATTTGCCGAGGCGTTTTTCGGCCCAGTACATATCGCTGGTGGCGTGGGTGGGCTGGACTGAAGGAATCACGCCCAGCGCACCAAATCTCGCAACATCCTGTTGATGAACAATTTGCGCGTGTTCGATGCGCCAGCGGTGGTCATCTTCCAGTACGGCTTCTTCAAAAAGTTGCAGCACCAACCGGTTCGCCGAATCACCGATGGCGTGGGCGGCAATCTGCCAGCCAGCGGCTTTGGCTTCCTCCATTCTATTTTTAAAATGGGAAACGGAATTCAAAAGCAGGCCCGTCTCATCTTTGCTATCGGAATACGCCTGCAAAAGCAGCGCGCCCCGCGAGCCGAGCGCGCCATCCACATACAATTTTACCGCGCCCACGTTGAAATTGTCCCGGCGAATCGGGTCGTTTTTTAGATAATAACCCACCGAAGCCGAATCGTCCGAAACCATCGCGAACAGCCTGATTTTCAAATCTTTATTTTCATAAAGACTGTCCAAGATATGCAGTTCGTGCTTTTTCAATCCGGCATCAGTTATCGTTGTTAAACCTTTCACAAATAGAGAATCTTGCGCTTTTAGCGCAGCTTCTAAAATTTCCGCAGCCGAAGGTTTCGGAAATTCCACCAAATCCACTGCGTTGTCTATCAAAATCCCCGTCAATTTGCCGTTGCGTTTTTGCAGAATTCCGCCCTCAACTTTGGTAGAATCAGTAATTTGGGCAAAATCCAAAGCGGCTTGATTGACCAGGGCCGCGTGGCCGTCGATGCGTTTCAGCATTACGGGAGTTTTTGGGAAAAGCGCGTCCAGCCGTTCCTTGGTGGGAAAACGCTTGTCGCGCCAGTCGTTTTGGTCCCAGCCCCTTCCTTGTATAAATTTTTGGGGATTTTTGTCTTGAAAATTCCGCGTTTTTTGCAACACTTCTTCGTATGATTTTGTACCCACTAAATTCACTTGATTCAACCCCAAAGCATATCCCAAAAAATGCGAATGGGCATCGTTAAAACCGGGGTACACAAATTGGCCGTCCAAATCGATGCTTTTTTTGGCGCGGTACGTCCTCCGGATATAATCCGAACTGCCCAGCGAAAGCACCCGCCCATCGCGCACGGCCATCGCTTCTTCCAGCGAAAAAGCGGTATCCATCGGATAGATTTTCGCATTGTACACAATCAGGTCGGCCTCGATGTGATCCTTGCAGGAAATCGAACCAAGCGCCAAAACCAGTACGATAAGTTTTTTCATAATTTTAAAAATAAACGCCACCGCCAAATTCCAGATACTGGGCAGTGAAGAGGTGGGTTTTCAAGGCGGCGTGGAGCAGGAAGTTCTTTCTAAATCGATATCGCAGCCCCACTTTATTGAAAACATAAGAGCGCGTGTATTGGATATGATGGTAATAGAATCCCTCCCCGATGCCATAGTCGATCTTGCTCTGAAAGGGCCGGAAAGGCTGGGCGAGATACCCGCCGGCCTGCACAAAAACCGAAAGTTGAGCCAAGACCATTTCGTAGTTCAGGTAGGGGCCGGCGTTCAAGGTTTGCCACGGCGAATACCGCTGGTGGCTGCCATCGCCCCAAAATTCGGCCCAGTCGTAATATTCTTGCAAGACGGCCTCGTTCATCACCGCCGCGCCGATGCCCAAGGTGTGGCCCTTGGTTTTCAGAAAGTTGTATTCCACCGCCAGCGCGTACACGGGATAGCGCTGAAAAGCGGGCAAGGTTTGCCGGAGGCCGGCCGTGATCAGCACCAAAAATTCAGATTTTTCGCGAACCTTGCTCTTCGGGCCGGCATACACATTTTGGCCAAAATCATAGCGCAGGCCGGCCCCCAACTGGGCAATGTTGATCCCATAATTGGGCAGGCGGGTGGCCGCATTGGAATAATGCAGCAACCCGCCCTGCACGGCAATCCGCAGGCGCGGCGCGGCTCTCCAATAAAGTCCCGCCCTGAAATCGAAAACCGTGTTGAGACGGGTGCTCAATGCCTCGTTGAGCGGGTTTTGGATGGAATCGAAAACGCGGCTGGCATAGCCCAAGCCCCAACCAATGTGGTAACTAAAACCCAGCGGGCCGCCGAAGAGTGGCAGGGATTTTTCCAGATAAGGCACAATGCCAAAGGTGGCGCCCAGGGGTTCGGCCGCGTAGCGGTTGCCAATGAAAGACAGGCCAAAATTTGGGTAGCCCTGCGCTTTGGCCCAGCCGGCGTTGGTGTCAGTCTGCAACGCCAAATCCAGATAAAGAGAATGGGCGCGGTAAGAGGGAAGTTGGCTGAGATTTTCACGGTGGCGGAGCACGGTGGACGGAAAATAGCTGAGGCCGACCGAATAGCGGGGCAGCTCGCGCCATTGGCCTTGCGCCAAGCCGACCATCAGCACAAACATCAAAACCGGAAAATGCTTTTTTGCCACCATCCATTTTTACTTACGCCCCACCATTTCTTCCGGTTTCACCCACTCGTCAAATTCCCCTTCCGTTAAAAACCCCAAGTTCACCGCTTCTTCTTTTAAAGTTGTACCGTTTTCGTGCGCCGTTTTGGCAATTTTCGCCGCTTTTTCATAACCAATTTTTGTATTTAAAGCGGTCACCAACATTAGCGAATTATCGAGGTGTTTTTTAATCACTTCTTTGTTCGCTTCGATGCCTTGCGCGCAATGTTCGTCAAAACTGACGCAAGCATCGCCAATCAAGCGCGCGGATTGCAAAAGCGCACTGGCCATCACGGGTTTGAAAACATTCAGTTGAAATTGCCCATTACTTCCTGATACTGAAACCGTTGTGTCGTTCCCCATCACTTGGGCGCACACCATCGTCATCGCTTCGCATTGCGTGGGGTTCACTTTTCCCGGCATAATGGAAGAGCCGGGTTCGTTGGCCGGGATGGTAATTTCGCCGATGCCGGAGCGCGGGCCGGAAGCGAGCAAACGAATATCGTTGGCAATTTTCATCAGCGAAACGGCCAGTTGTTTCAGCGCGCCGTGGGTTTCCACCAGCGCATCGTGGGCGGCCAGTGCCTCGAATTTATTCTCGGCACTTTTAAAGGGAAGCCCGGTAAATTCCGCGATTTTCTCGGCCACCAATTCCGAATAACCGTCCGGCGTGTTGATCCCCGTGCCCACGGCCGTGCCGCCGAGCGCGATTTCCGACAAATGCTCCAAAGTATTTTTCACGGCTTTAATACCGTACGTCAATTGCGCCGCATAAGCCGAAAATTCCTGCCCCAAAGTCAGCGGCGTGGCGTCCATCAAATGCGTCCGCCCGATTTTCACCACGTCCATCAAATCTTTGCTTTTTTGGGCCAAAGTGTCGCGCAGTTTTTCCACGCTGGGCAGGGTGTTTTCGGTCACCATTTTATAGATGGCAATGTGCATCCCCGTCGGGAAGGTGTCGTTGCTGCTTTGGCTTTTGTTCACGTCATCATTAGGATGGATGAATCGCTCGCCTTCTCCTAACTCATTGCCTTTCAGTTGGTGCGCGCGGTTGGCAATCACCTCGTTGGTATTCATATTCGATTGCGTGCCGCTGCCGGTTTGCCAGATCACCAATGGAAATTGCGCGTCGTGTTTTCCTTCTAAAATCTCATCACAAACTTGAGAAATAAGGTCGCGTTTTTCTTCCGAAAGTACGCCCAATTCGCAATTGGTGTGAGCGGCGGCTTTTTTCAGATAGGCAAAACCATACACCACTTCCAGCGGCATACTGGCTTCGGGGCCGATTTTGAAATTGTTGCGGCTGCGCTCGGTCTGCGCGCCCCACAGTTTTTCGGCGGGCACTTTCACCTCGCCCATCGTGTCTTTTTCGATTCTGTAATTCATTGAAATTTAATTCTTTAAAATATCTCTACATTCTTCGGCCCCCTAAATCCCCCACCGTGTGCCGTATCGGCAACGATGCACGGCAAAGGGGGACTTTTCGCTCGCAAGTAATTTGGGCAATATTATCACGCCCAGTTTTCCGTCCAGCAATCCCGTACGTACGGGAGGATTGGGGGCCTTGGGATTTAGAGGGCCAAATTTTCCGCAAAAGCTGCTGAGAAATAGGAGGCGGTAAACAGTGCCACCATCATTATTCCCATAAAAATCAGGGTGTAAACCATCGGCGAAACGCGTTTCCTAAAAAGGAACAAAATTACGTTCGCCAAAATCATCGCCACGCTCGCCCAAATCAACGCCCACCCGCCGTATTCGTTTGTGGCGTACCAATGCGCGTCGCTCAAATAGCTTTCATCGAAACGCACGCCGTAGGCTTTGTTCATCGCGATTTTCCGCTGGGCGAGCGGCCACGAGACCGCCATCAAAAGCCCGCCGCAACACAGCGAAATGATAAAGATAAACGTCTTGATTTTGCGGTACATTCCGTACTTTTCCAGCTTGGCGCAAATGTATTTGTGATTACCTTTGCCCCTTTAAAATTCAGCGAAAATGTTTACCAAAATTCTCGGTTTTTTCATATTTCTCTTCATTTTCTTGATGGGCTTTTCAATGCTCCTTTTTCTCGGCCTTTTCGTGGGCTACTGGATCACGCTGAATATGCTGCCCAAGAAGCTGGCCCACAAAATGATTGGGTATAAAGAGGGGCAGGAGGAAAAACGAGGATAGTTCTTGGTGCTTGGTTGTTAGTTGTCAGTTTTTTGCGTTGCACTTCGACTCCGTCTACTATGACAAACTTCCCGTTTTCCCACAAAACCGCCGCCAAGCTGAGTAGTGCCGAAGCGTCTTTAAGAATTTATTCTATCTTTTATTTCACTTTCGTTTCCTTTCTTTGAGGCTCAATTTTCTGAATGAAACTAAGCGCAATTGAATTGTATAAAAAACTCGTAGATGATTATAAAATCATTGGCGAAACGGGTGTCATAAATTTCACATTAAAAGGGCTAAAAATTTCTGTCGAAACCAAAGATTCCGTTGGGAACTTATTGCAGGAATGGCTGAAAAGTTGGATGGTCCAAAACAAAATAGAATTCGCCGAATCACTTAATACTCAAACGTTTCCCGACTTCAATCTCAATATCAAAAATCCAAGAAAAGGACTTTTAGAAGTAAAATCTTTTGATTTAAAAAGAGGCCCCGGATTTGACCTTGCCAATTTCGATTCTTATTGCAATTCTTTGTTAGAAAGTTCCTATCGTTTGGATTCGGATTATTTGATATTTGGGTATCGAATGGAAGGCAGCAAAATGACCATTGGAAATGTTTGGTTGAAGAAAATTTGGGAATTGGCCTGTCCGAGTGGCACTTACCCAATCAAAGTGCAGGAAAAGAAAAACGTGATTTACAATTTAAGGCCAAGTGTTTGGTATTCTGAACATTCCACTTTCAAACCTTTTGAATCTAAAGAAAAATTCCTGTCCGCTTTAAATGAAACCCGCTACCAATATCCCAAAACGCATCACTAAAATGCGCATTGGCTGCGGAAAGTTTTGGACAACTATGAAGAGTATTCCGGTACGCGCTTGGAAATCGAATCGACCTGAGCGGTTTTAGAAAATTCCTCTGCCATCCGATTGGCGATACTTTCCACCACCGGAACGGCCACCGTATTTCCCAGTAAATCAAAAGCTTCCGCTTTTTTTACCGGAATCTCATACCATTCGGGATAACCAAACAATCGCAATCCTTCACGGATGGTCAAGCGCCGCAAACCTTTTCCATCAGGGACGGCGAGGCGCAAAACATCCGTGGCCACCAAAGTCGGTGCGATGTCGTTGGGATTTAAGATTTTATTGACTTCAAAACTCAATTTTCCGGTTACGATATTGTATCCTTTTGGCTTAGAATAATCATAAGTTCGATATGTTTTTGTGCCGTACAATTGCGGCTCTTTTACTAACTTTTTAGGATGCTCCAATTTTAAATAACCTTTGGCTACTAAATCATCAAGAATTAGGTGCAATTTATTTTCCTTTCCTTTATAAAAAGTTTGGATTTGTTTTAAAGTTAATGGCATTCCATCCATCCAATCAATGCCAATTTCTACTGCCCATTGTTTCTTTCTTCTTTGTTTAAAAAGTTGATTTAATAAAAGGCTTTGTTCTTTGGAAATTTCGCCTTTTATGCCAATATCCCAACTGTGAATATTATTGTCACCACCTCTTTTATCTTTAATAGATTTTCCGTATAAATCTTTAATGTCAAATTTTGATAATAATTTATCTGTAAATTTGGATTGAATTGAAGGTAACCCTTTCTCTAAAAAATCCTTCAAAATAGAAAAATCCTGTGCCTCAAAATCTAAATTTATGCTTTGCTTTTTTGTGCCAATAATAAAAACCCGTTTCCGCGATTGCGGCAAGCCAAAGTCAATGGAATCAAGAACTTTCCAACTAACTTCGTAATCTAACTCCTCTCTTAATTTTTTTAAAATGGTGGTAAGCGTCTGACCGATTTCATCGCCTTTTTCGGCTAAATCGTGTTTTACCAAACCCTCCACATTTTCTAAAATAAAACCATACGGTTTTTTAGCATTTAAAATTCGTTCGATTTCAAAAAACAAGGTGCCGCGCGTATCTAAAAAACCTTGCCTTTTTCCACTCGAACTAAAAGGTTGGCAAGGAAACCCAGCCAGCAAAAAGTCAAAATTTGGAATATCCTCATTCCTTACTTTAAAAATATCGCCTACCAAATTTTCCTGACCAAAATTTTTCTCTAAAGTTTTAACTGCGTATTTTTTGACTTCGGAAGTCATCACACATTCGGTTTTAAAACCCGCATTTTGAAATGCGCTTTCAAAACCCAAACGAATGCCCCCCAAACCTGCAAAAAGGTCGATAAATTTTACTTTTTTCTGCACCATTTTTTATAAAAATAGGATTGCTTTTTAAAGCAATTTTTATGAATTATTTAGACAAACGAACAAGGTAAGAATCTTGCGCTTTACCAACCAAGTGTTGCAGGTAATTTTTTCAACAGCCTACGTCCTGAAAGAATCCCCCCACAAAAAATACACGCCTTATCTTCGACGGCTATTTGCACTCCTTATAAATAGGAATACATTTCCAAAAAAACCCGTGTTTAAAAAACTCCGCAGCTCCGCCTACCTCATCCTCATTAGCGGCTTTATATGGCTGGTGGCCACGGTGGCGTTTTTCCTCATCCGCTACTGGAAGCAAGACGGGTTCGGTCTTTCCGAATTGCGGTTCGATTTGGCGTACCAAGATTACCCTATTGTGGCGGTGCTCATCACCTCTTTTTTATTTGGGGTTTTGTCGGAGTTTTTGGAAGTGACCTTCTTCCGCGAAAAGCTGCGCGGTCTTTCCAACCCCTCCATTTTTCTATTTAAAATCGTTTTTTACATCGTTTCGCTTTCCGCCATTTTCATTGGGATTTTGGCCATAGAAGGCTGGATGGAGCGCGGCACTTTGGATGGTACGCTCGACCCCCTCCGCAACATTTCTCAACGGGGATTGCAGTTTCCGATATTGCTCAATCTCGCTGGTATTGTGTTGTTTACGAGTTTGTACCGCCAATTGTACCGGATTGTGGGACCATTGAATTTCTTAGATTTTGCGCTGGGCCGCTATAACGAAGCTCGCGAAGAGGAGCGCATTTTCCTTTTTATAGATTTAAACGATTCCACTACCCACGCCGAAAAATTGGGGCACAAAAAATACAGCCGGCTCCTGCAAGAATGTTTCAATGACTTGTCGGGCGTGGCCTTTGAATTCCGTGCCCAGAATTACCAGTTTGTGGGCGACGAAGTGGTTTTTACTTGGCGCAAAAAATCAGGCTTCCGTGCGGAACGATGCTTCAAACTGTTCTTCCACTACCGCGCGCTCTTGCTGAGAAAACAATCCATCTATTTGAAAAAGTACGGCGTGGTCCCCACCTTCAAAGCTGGGATGCACGTGGGGCCCGCCATCGGAGCCACGGTAGGTTACATCAAAACCCAAATTGCCTTTCACGGCGACGCCATCAACACCACCGCGAGGATTTTGGGAAAATGCCACGATTTGGATGAGGATTTCTTGGTCTCTGAAAATATCGTGAGAGAAGCATTTTTCAAACGTTTCAAGGTGGTGGAAAAAGGCAGTTTTCCGTTACGGGGAAAAGAGGAACAACTAAAATTGTACGGAGTGCGGCGCGCTTAATCTTGCCTTGTTTGTCGATTGCTGCGCGGCCTAAAAACCACGATATATCCACGGTCGCCCTCGCCCTCGCTGCTGATGAACATATCGCCGTTGGGCGCAAAACAAATGCCTTCGGGCTGGCTCAAAACCCGCGGAAAAATGGGGTAACTCGCCACGATTTCGCCATTTGGCTCCACCACCAAAAGCAACTTTCCCACCGACGCTATTATATAATAGCGCTTTTCGATGGGATGAAACGCAATCCCGCTCGGCTTGAATTTCAGCTTGTCCTTATCGTATTTCCAGCCCTTGCTTTTTTCGTAAAAATCATCGAGATCGTCGTAAGTGATTTCCAGCAATTCCTTCTCCAAAAGCTGGTTTTGTTGAATTGAAAAACCATACACCGCCTTGCCTTTCGCCTTGTTTTCCTCAATGTCTTCGTCGCCTTTTAAAGCCAAGAGCAAAAGGTTTTTTTCGGGGTCGTAGCCCAAGCCTTCCACGTCGTTTTTGCCAGAGAGCAGGGTGTTGTTGTCGCTGGCCTCCACTTTTCCGTAGGCGCCCGCTGGAAATTTATAAATGTCGCCGTTGCTTTTTACCACGAAAATATCCTCGCCCACCCGCTCGATGCCTTCAAAATCGCCCGAACTTTTGAACTCCCAACTGCCGACGATTTTCTTTTTGCGCAAGGAGAAATCATACACTTTTCCGGTTTCATCTTCCACCATCAAAATAGAAGCCTCGCCCGAAAAACTCAACCCTGAAATTTCCGTAAGGACGTAGGGCAGGAAAATTTTGTCGTCCGGTTTTTTGAGATCGTAAACCAGATCGCTGTTCTCGGTGACCAAAAACAAACTGTCGGCCACCAACGTTTGCGGGCGCAAATAATCGCAACTTTGCGCGCTTGCCAACGCGAGAAACAACAGCGAAACAAATCCCGCGCAAGCGGCCGCGGTGGATAAGGATTTTATTGTAAGTTTAGCCCTACTCATTTGCCCCAAAAATATGGACAATACTGCTACGATGGTGGACAAAGCCAAATCTTTTGTTTTTGATGCATTCAAAAACCGCGACGTCACCAAATTGCATTATCACAACCTAAAACATACCCAAGCCGTGGTGGCCGCCGCCGACGAAATCGGCAAGCATACGCGGCTGACGGCCGAAGAAAGGGAAATCGTGCTTTTGGCCGCGTGGTTCCACGATTTGGGCTATCTGGAAAGCCGCAAGAACCACGAACTCCACAGTGCCAAAATGGCCGAAAAATTTTTGGAAGAAAACGGCTATCCCATCGAAAAAACGGATAAAGTGAAAAGCTGCATCGCGGCGACCAAAGTGCCCACCTCGCCCGCCAACCGGATGCAAGAAGTGCTGTGTGACGCGGATATGATCCACTTGGCCGGCGCGGATTACCGCCACCGCAGCAACCATCTTCGCCAAGAAATGGACGAAGATTCCGAGGAGAAAATCAGCGAGAAAAAATGGTTGAAATCCAATTTAGGCTTTCTTAAGAACCACCAGTTTTATACCGATTATGCCATCGAAAAGTACGGGCCGGCCGTCACGGAAAATTACCGCCATCTAAAGGAGGACATTAAAGGGAAAGACAAATCGAAAAAGAAGAAAAAGCTGCGCAAAAAAGTGGCGAAACTGGAGCGCAAAGTGGAAAAAGCCAAGCGCGGGAAACCGTCCCGTGGCATCGAAACGATGTTCCGATTGACGTCAAAAAACCACATCGAACTGAGCGCGATGGCCGACAGCAAGGCCAATATTATGATTTCTATTAATGCGATTATCCTTTCGGTGGTGCTGTCGCTTTTGATTCGGAAACTGGAGGAGTACCCGCATATGACCATCCCCGCCATTTTGCTCACCGTGGTGGCTTTGGCCACGATCGTCTTGGCGGTTTTGGCCACTCGGCCCAATGTGACCAAAGGCCGCGTGGAGAAAGAAGACATCCTCAAAAAGAAGGGAAACCTGTTGTTTTTTGGGAATTTTTATAAAATGAAAGTGGAGGACTATGAATGGGGCGTGAGCCAAATGCGCGAAGATGCCGACTATCTCTACGGTTCGCTGACGCGGGATATTTTCTACCTCGGCGTGGTGCTGCACGAAAAATACCGCTTGCTGCGGATTTGCTACACCGTGTTTATGTTCGGATTCGTGATTTCCGTGATTGCATTTGTGGTGGCGCAAATTTTCTTCGCGGCGCCCTATCCCTATTGAAAAATTATCTTCTTCCTCTCAAAAATTTGTCGGGCGGGCTCAAAAACAGCGAAACATTGATCATCGCGTTGTGTGAATCCATCTCAAAATATTTTTCGGGAACGGCCCCAAATTCCAATTCGGTTTTTGGGCGAAAATTGTACTGAAAACCCGCCTCCAACTCCGTCCACAAAAAGGGCAAAAAACGATGCTGCCACACGGCGCTGGTCACCAGTTTTGGCCATTTGAATTTTAAAATATCTTCGTTGCCTTCATACATCACATCGGCCGAAAAATCCTGCGATGAATAATCGTATCCAAAAAGGAAAATGTCATCTTTGGTAGCATTATGGCGCAAATAAGCGCGGGTGATGAGGATGGCTTCCAAACCCCACTTTTCATTGAAGGCTTTGTTCCACACCGCAAAGGGCAAAAAGGTACGATTTCTAAAGCCCTCCTTATAATAGAGTCCGATGGTAAAATCATCGTTCAGGCTGGTCTGAAAAGTGTAGGTGGCGATGAAGCGCCAAATGCGGTAGCGCGGCGAAAAACCAAAGGCTTTTTCGTAATCTCCATTAAAAGCGATGGAACTAACCACGGTCAGCAATTGCTTGTTGGGCTTGATCTCGTAGCGGCCGTACACCGAAAACCGATTGGAGCGCAACCGCCGCCCGCTGAGCTGGGGCAGCAAATTGTCCGCGTCGAAATTCTCACTGAAATGAAAGCGAGTGGAGCGGTAAGTATGACCCGCCAACAAATTGAAACGATCGCCCAAAAACAAGGGAATCTTATACTTGAAAGTCCAGCGCCGCTCGCTATCGATTTGGCCGTCTGTTTCATCGGGAAAATCGGATTCAATACCATAAGGAAAGGAAT
The DNA here is from genome assembly GCA_965214115.1 of Owenweeksia sp. Classification (GTDB taxonomy): domain Bacteria; phylum Bacteroidota; class Bacteroidia; order Flavobacteriales; family Schleiferiaceae; genus Owenweeksia. The sequence continues at coordinate 444,126 of CBDCAU010000003.1, read as the reverse complement.
ATTGGTAAATGCCCTGCATAAACTTGGGGCGGGTGCGCAGCAAATCTTCCGGCACAGGATCCAAAATCTTGTCGTCCAAATCATCAGGGGCTTCCACTTGGGCAGAAGCCGATAAAGCAAACGCCCCCAACAATATCAAAATCAAAAAGTTACGCATTTGCTCTGATTAAAAATTAAACCCAATCCCACCGAGAAACTGCCCGTCCACGTCGCCACGGTGATAACCCAGCGAAGCTACGAAACGCTCCATCACATTTACGAAAAGTCCGCCGCCGTAGGTGTAATGCCACTTTCTGCTGGGCGCTTCTTCGGCCCACACCCGACCGTGGTCAAAACTGCCGAAAACGCCAACTTTAAAAGGCAAAAACGGATTTCGCACCCGCCCAAAATTCGCCCGGATATCGTTGACGTGCCGGAAGGACGTTTCTCCGCGAAAGCGGCCTTGGCGAAAGCCGCGCAAGGAATTTAGCCCGCCAATGGTGGCGCTTTGAAAAATCAGATAGTCATCGCCAAAAACGTGTTCCGTGCCCACTTGTGTGGCCCAGATAATCGAGCCGCTCGCGTCCAGCCGTTGGTAAAATGTGAGCGCCCCAGTAAGGTTGGTCACGCCTTGGTTCCGTTCAAAATCATTGGTGTATTTCGCGCCAAAATCCACCAGCATCCCACGGCGCGGTTCGGGTTCAAAATCCCGCGAATCATACACAAAACTGATGTCCGCGCCCGTCAGTTGTATGGTTTCAAAAAGGTAATTGACGCGGTCCGGGTCGGCGTTCAAATCCTCGATAAAACGGCCGGCCGTGTTTTCGATTTTTAGATTTTGATAAAAAGGCTTGACCTCAAAATAGCCCGCCTCGCTTTTGAAGGGTTTGCGAAAACCAATCCCGAAGTTCAGACCCTGCTGGCGAACTTGGTTGAAAGTGCGCGGCAAATTTTGATTGCGCACGGTTTCGTTGCCGATCCCAAAATAGTTGAAGGTAAAACGCGGGGCGCGATAACTCGCTTCGGGCGCCAAGGCCCAAGTGCCAAATACATTATAAAAAATGCCTTCGTAAGCGGCCTGAAAACTTTCGTTGCCAAAAGCATAGTCGATTTTAAAGGTCTGTTTATTATTGAAAGGACGCTTTTTAAAACCCTCCTGGCCGAAGTATAAATAGCTGATTCCCAAGGCGAAACCAAAATCTGGCCCATAAGAAGCGGTGGGCAGAAAGATGCCGTAATTCCGGCCATAATCCTTGAATTCATAATTGTTGATGTCGTAGCGCTCGGAAATATCGTTGTCCGTTTCTTTGCTTTTTTGGAAGCTCATCCCGCCGGGAAAATCGTACATTTTCGTCTTCCGGCCCCAGCCGCGCACCCGCGATTCATCCTTCAAAAAATCATCGCCATAGCCGCCGATGGCTCGAATTTTTATCCCATCTTTCACCTCGCCCGTCAACTCAAATGTGTCGTCGCCTTCCATTCCATACAGCCGAACTTCTTGGGTTTCATCGGTCAAAAAAACGCGGCGGTAACGCTGGTGCCGTTCATCGTCTTTCACCACCCACTGCGTAATCCGCGTGCTGTCTTTGCTCAGCCGTTCGATTTCAAAAACGTCTTCGTCTTCCGTACCGACAATTTCCACGTCTTTCGCCAAAAGCTCGTAATATTCCCGCACGATTTCCACCAAATTATCGCGGCGGTATTTCATCGTTTCCACGATTTTCTCGCCGCCGCGCGCAAAGGCCTCGGGCGGCATTTTCCGGATGGAAGCCTCTATCAATGAGTCGCTTGTGTTTTTTTGAACGATGCGCGCTTGCTCTTCCCACACTTCCCACGGCACGGGCGCGATAAAGCGGCGGTCGTAAAATTTCGGGTATTCGCCGTACCATTTTATGTTGCGGATTCCCTTTTTATAGGAATGGAATTGGCGCAGTTGCGGGCCGGTTTGGTTCAGGATTTTTATCATAAACCCATCAAAATTGGCATATACTTGGTCGCGGTCGCGCGGGATGGGGCGGTAAAATTCGCCGCCCGTGGTATCGTCGGGAAAGCCCGCCCAGCGCCAGTTGTCTTGGTGGCGGTCCCAGTCGCCAATCATAAAATCGAACATCCGCGCGCGCATCATCGCGTCTTCGTCCACGTTGTTTTTCCAAGATTTCATCAGCTCTTCCATCAGGTCGTCCGTGCTAATGATGTTCTTGGAATTTCCAAAGCTGGCCACGTCGCTGCGGTCGTCGTCGGGCCGCTCTTCAAACAGGTAAAAATCGTTGCCAAATTTGTCATTGTAATCGCCCAGTTTGGGCTGTTTTGGCAAATAATACAATTTGGGATTGGTGTGGTAAATATCCGAGGCCTCCGCCAAATCGGGCAAGGTAAATGCCGCGAATGGGTGGGTATAAGTAAAAATATCTTCCAATAGATCCACAATGAAAGTACCTTGAAACACCCCACCCAGTATGCGATTCCCGTCTTTTCGCACGGAGCGCAAAACGTACTGCTCGCCCTCGTCGTTTTCCAGCCGCAATGAATTGGTTTGGTTGCCGCCACCTTTTTTTACCGTCCGCAAATTGCCGGGCATTTTTTCAAAATCGAAAACCGGAACGGTTACGCTATCGTAATACATTTCACGGTTGAACTTGCCCCAAATCGCGCGGTGAAACCAGCCGGGATAGCGCTCTTTTTCATAAATAGAAAGCCGGATGGAATCTTGCCCGCGCTCGTAAATCTCAAAATCGTTGAACTCTTTGGGCTCGCGTTTAAAAATTTCTTTGGCATAATCCAGTTCACCGGTTTGCCCGTTCCAATACTGCACCCAAATGGCGCCGTTTTTATAGAATTTCAACTCGGCCAAACCGCCCTGCCCGCTGGCGTATTTCGCTTGCCCGCCCGCCCGCGCAGGATTTTGTTTCGCGCCCGCCCCGCTTATTATATAAGGATGCTGATCGTCCTCGATATGTTGCAAAGTATGCTCGTGGCCGGCCGCAAAAATGATGTTGTCAAAACCTTCCGTGGCCAGTTTCAATTCCTCCACAAACCTTGCGTAGCGCGGGTTCGTCAAGTCTTGGCTCACCCCCAAGTTGCGGCGCAACAAACCGCCAAACAGCGGCATCGGGATGTACAGCCATTCACGCAAATCCGTGGCGGGGAAAAATTCTCTTTTCAAAGAATACTGTCCGCCGTGCGGCCCCACCGAGCGCATCGGGTGGTGCATCGCCAAAATCACCGTCTTGTCTTTCAGCCCGCCCAGCTCGTCTTTCAGCGATACGATGAACGCCGAGCGGCTGGACACCGCGCAACCCTTGTTGAAATTTTCGCGGCCGTCCCAATCTTCCATCCACCATTGCGAATCAATGGCCAGCAGCACGATTTCGTCCGTCAAATCTTTGTCTTCGGGGCCGCCGCAGCCCCAATCTGGCAGAAAAAGTTTCTTTTCGCCTAAGGTTTCTTCCACGATATCATCTTGTCTTTTTAAAGATAATCGGCCGTTTCTCCAATCGTGGTTTCCCGGTAAAAAGACCACTTCTCCTTCATATCCTTCTAAAGGTTTTAGTTGCCCTTTTAATCGCGAAACGGCGGTTTCATAATAAAAACTTGAAGAGTCTGGAATGCCGCTGGGATATACATTATCGCCCAAAAAAACTACCCCCTGTTTTCCTTCGGTTTCCGCCAGTTTTTTTTCGAGAAGCGCCATCGTATTTTGGCCCGTTGAGGATTCCGGCTTGCCAGCGTCGCCCACCAAAAAGAAAGTATAAACCAGCGTGTCATTGGGAAGTTGGTAATCTTCTTCCCATTTCAAAGCGTCCAAACTGTAGGTAGGTTCGTAAACGGCGCAGCCCGCTAAAATGAAAAGCGCCAAGCCCTTTGAAATTAAAGAAAACACCTTCTTTTTTATTGTAAAAGAAAAATGCTTTTTAAAGCGATTTTTTGAAAATGAAAAAGAGTAGTCGTTTTGAGTCAAATCGATTTAATTTTTTGTATAATAAAAATTATAGTTGGAGTCTATCACAACTTGAAAGTTATTTTCCTCTCCCAAAATCTGCAAATCTTGACGCTTCAAATTTATGGAAACCTGATTTTCAGAAGGTTCAAAGAAAACGTTTATCGAATCGTTTTGCAAAGATTTTCTTTCGGGATCTTTTACCAAAGATTGGTGGACAAAGCCGCGCCTCCCATCCAAAGTTTCAATTTGGTACCAATCTTCCACCGCGCCCAAAAGCAAGGCGGGCGTTTTCCGCGAAAGCGGTTCGATGATTTCAAATTTGGTGGACGGCCCTTTCCGAAAATTCGCAGAAGCCCCACTTATTTCCATAAAAAATTCATCGGTTTCCAAATTGGATTTTTCAGGATTGGGATGCCGCGTCTCCACCATCGGCAGCGGGTCGAAAGCGCCGCCGCTGTAAATCCCGAAATGTAGGTGCGGCGCGGTGTAGCGGGCGTTTCCAGTATTTCCCACAAATCCCAGCGTGTCGCCCAATTTCACTTGGCTTCCAAACGAAACCGCCTGACTGTCCAAATGCGCGAAGTACAAATTATGGCCGCGCTTCCCGTCGCGCACCCACACGGATTTTCCGCCGAGGCCGCCATTGCGCACCGAACTGACCACCCCCTTGACGGGCGAAACCACCGGCGTTCCGCGCGCGGCGAAGATGTCCACGCCCTCGTGCCGCCGCGCACCGCCATCCCGCGTCGCGCCCCAAAAACTTTGGATGGCCGCGCGGTCTTTTCCATACACTGGAAAAACCGCATAAGTCCGCGCGGTTTTCACCGTCAAATCAAACGCGCCCTCGCCCAAGATTTCCGGCTGCAGCCGAATCAAAAATGTGCCGCTTTTCTTGATTTCAAATTCCAAGGTGTCGCTTCCCGCAAAGGATTCCAGCGGGTCATCAAAATTATTATCCTTAAAAATATCCAAAAAAACTTTGGCGGAAGCCACCGCTTGCCAATCTAAAAAAACCTGAACCGTGGCCCCGCGCTGCGCTTCAAATGCCCACGAAAGCGCGCGCACGGGATTGGCACGGAAAACACCTTTTACCGCAAAAGGAATTTCCATCGAAACGGGTTGATTGAAAGCTTTTTGCGAGGCCGCCAGCCATTTTTCGCCGGCCACGGATTTGTCCAGTTCGGCCTGCGAAAGCTGGTCGCGGTATTTTTCCCACGGAGATTTTTTATCGAAAATTTGGAGGGGGTTGCTGCCGCAGCCGGCGAGAAAAAAGAGTATGAAAAGAGGGGCTAATTTTTTCATAAAACAAGAAACGGAAATTGGGGGCTTTTGGTCGGAGAAATTTGATTTTGCTATAAAAGAAAACCACCCCCGACTCGTTCCTCGGCACCTCTGCGGTGAGAGGGGATAGAGCCGTCGCCACCGACTCCCACTTTGGAAAATCCAATGCCAAACCTTGGTTCAGAGAAACAGACCTCTCGTTTTACAAAAAGCTGGCTCGGAGCGTTGTCCCCCACTTGGAGGGGGTGCTGACGCAGGAGGCGGGGGAGGGCGAAACTCAGCTCAATTACCGTCCGTTTTTTACAATCTCAACCTTATACAAATCCCCCCTCCTATCCGTCAAAGTCCGCACGCTGCCGTAGCTGTGAAGTTCTTTCAATAAATCCAAATCCACATCCGCCACAATCGTCATTTCCGTGTTGGCCGTGGCTTCCGCCTTGATGCAGTTGGTCGGGAAGGCAAAATCGCTCGGCGTAAAAACCGCCGATTGTGCGTATTGAATGTCCATATTGCTGACCTTGGGCAAGTTACCGACGCTGCCGGCGATGGCCACGTAACATTCGTTCTCAATGGCGCGCGCCATTGCACAGTTTCGGACGCGCATATAACCGTTTTGGGTGTCGGTGAGAAATGGGACGAAAAGTATCTGCATCCCTTGGTCGGCGTACAATCGCGACAGTTCGGGGAACTCCACGTCGTAGCAGACCAGCACCCCGATTTTGCCCGCGTCAGTATCAAAAATCTTTACGCGGTCGCCACCGCGCATCCCCCAGCTTTCCTTTTCGGAAGGCGTGATGTGCACTTTTTCGTAATAATCCCACGATCCGTCGCGGCGGCAGAGGTACACTATATTATATAGGCCGTCCTCCTTTTGGATGGGCATACTTCCGGTGATGATATTAATATTGTAACTGACCGCTTTTTCGATAAAGACATCGCGCAGTTTTTCAGTGAAACCCGCCAGTTCGCGGATGGCTTGGCTCTCGCCCAAATGGTTGTAGGCCTGCATCAGCGGCGCATTGAACAGTTCGGGGAAGAGCGCGAAATCCGACTGGTAATCGCTCACTGCGTCGATAAAATAATCCACGTATTCTACCAACTGTTCAAAGTTTTTCAACTCCCGCATTTGCCATTGCACAAGGCCGATGCGCACTACGCTTTTGGGTGCGTTTATAGTACGGTCTTTTTCTTCGTAATAAATGTTGTTCCACTCCATCAGCGCCGCGTAGTCCTGACTGGCGCTGTCATTTTGCAGGTAGTTTCGGATGACTTTCTTGACGTGGAAATCATTCGATAACTGGAAGCTCAGCACCTTGTCGTGGATTTCGTTTTCCTTCACTTTTTCGATGTACTGCTTGGGGGTCAGCTCGTCGGCGTGTTCGCCGTAGCGGCTCATCCGCCCGCCAAAAATGATGCTCTCCAAATTCAGGTTTTCACACAATTCTTTGCGCGCGTCGTACAGCCTTCGCGCCAAGCGCATCCCACGGAAATCGGGATGGATAAAGACTTCGATGCCGTACAAGACATTGCCATCGGGGTTGTGGGTGTTGAATTTATAATCGTCCACAATTTGCTCATAGGTATGCTTATCGCCGTATTTTTTATAGTCGATAATGAGGGAAAGCGCGCAGCCCACCACTTGTCCGTTGGCTACGATGCAAAGCTGCCCTTCGGGGAATTTGTCCAACAAGGTTTTAATGTCTTTCAAGCGCCACGGCTCATCCTCGTAGCCCGTGTAGCTTTCCACCATCACCGTTTTCAAATCTTCGTAATCCGCCTCTTGGATGTTGCGGAGTTCTATTTTCAAATCTTGGGTTTGCATATTTTTGGGAAGTAATTTGTAATTGGGTAATTGGGGTGGGTGATAGGTGATTTATTTAGATAACGAATGAGGTTGCCGTGTGTTTTGGTGTCGCCCCACTGGGGCTTGTGCAGCGCGGGTTTTAATTTTAACACCGCCCTTACAGGCGGTGCTACAAATATGGCGCTCCTACGGAGCTTTGCCAAGTGGCGGCGGTCTGTCGACTTTGGGGAAATGAAGCCCCAGCGGGGCGAAATGTTTGTAACGCCACCTGTAAGGGCGGCGGTCTTCGTTTGATTCCCCCACATTAGAAAAGCCCCAGCGGGGCGACACATTCTTCATATAATTTCCAAAATTTCTCTATCTACAAAATCCTGCAATAACGGATAAAACTCCCTAAAATTTTTCTCATAAAAATCATAATTCTTCCGCACTTCCAAAACGGCCGAATTCATTTGATTTTGAAAATTAGCCCGCCGCGACATTCCGCTGAGCGCGCGGTTCAGCCCGTCCAAATCCGCATAGCTTACCAGCCAGTTTTGGTGTTCCATAAAATCAATCATACGGTACATATTTTTCGGGATTTCCGTCCATCTTTTTCGGAAGATTTGATAGCATTTTTTCGCAAAATCTTCTAAATTTTCATCATAATATTCTGTAAAATTTTTAGCCAAAAAATGGTCGTACAAAATATCCAAAACCACGGGCGAATATTTCCGCTGGGTGGGGCGGAGTTTTTCTTTGGCTTTTTCAGTAAGGAAATGATGGTCGGTGAAAAAGTCGATTTTCAGGTGCAGCTCGATCCCCTCCACCACGCGCGGCTTCATTTTTTTCCAGTCCGATTTTCGGGTGCGGTCGGCGATGAAATTGCCCAGCATCAGGTCTTCATCATTGTCGGAAAGCGTGAGGTGAGCGAGGAAATTCATCGAGGATTTTTGGGAGAATGCGTAATTTTACGAAAAATAAAACTGGTACAATGGCGACTGAAATTTATGTGACGTACAATCCTCGCGACCCTTATCAAATCGGCGAAAGCTCGGCAATGCGCCTCCAAACCATTGCCACACTTTATGATATGAAAGTGAATTTGCCGAGCCGATTGTTTCCCGCCGCGCAGGAAATCTCGATGGAAACCCGTCATCGCATTGAAAAATCAAAATATCTTTTGGTTTTCAATACCGGAAATGACCCGCAGTGGATGAAGGCAGAGGTGGATTATGCTTTACTGAAAAGCAAACCGGTGGTAATAGTTGGTGCGCCAGATTTTCAAACGGAATTTTATAACAACCATAAATTGGTGCAATGGATAAAATTGGAACAGTACAGCATTCCCAATGCCTTGGAACAGATTATCCATTTCTTGCATCAGAGTTTCCCCTCAAATCAACCCAAGAATAAAGGTGAAGATATTTTTGGGTACTCCATATTGGCTATTGGTTTAGGATTGTTGGGAAGAGCACTTTATAAAAACCTTCAGTCGGCTTGAGGAAAGCGATTGCTGATACCAGCGTTTTCATCGCGCTTTACCATCTGAATCTTGTCCGCCCTCTTCAATTTTTTTATGAAGAGGTTTTGATTCCGGAGAAAGTGGAAGATGAATTTTTGAACAAAAACCCTGACCCGATAGAGCGTTCCAAGCGACTTTTCTTTCTCACTCAATTTTATAAAGACCATCAAAGTTGGTTCAAAAAATGCCCCTTTTATGACAGTGGAATTGTAGGGATTTATATGAAAGAAGAAAAAATCCACGAAGGGGAAGCGGAAGTTTTTGCGCAAAACCAATATTTAGATTTCAATTATCACTTATTATTAGATGACAATGCGGCACGGAAATACGCCAAGACTCATCAATGGGCGCATAATGGGGTGCTTTACATTTTGGCGAAGATGGAAATCCAACTTAGCATCTGCAGTTACCGAGAAAGCTGCGAAAGGCTGCAACTGGAATTAAACTTCCATTTAAATCCGGCGGTGGTCGAGTTGGCTTACCAAAAAGTGCAGAGGGAATTCAAATGAAAAAGTCCCCGCTCTTCTTTCCGAAAAACGGGGACTACAGTTCCGATTAAAAAACCTCAATCCTCCCTCCAAAGATAGAAAGAATTTTCAGTTATCAACTATTTTTATTTGAAAACTTTCAGTAATCTGATTTACAAGTAGTTTGCGGCAGGCGGCCTCCACTTTTTGGATGGCGGCGGCCTCGTTTTCGGCCTCTACTTGCAGCGAAACGTGCTTGCCGATGCGCACATTTTGGATTTCCGGCAGCCCGATGTTGGGCATACTTTGCGAAACAGCCTTGCCCTGTGGGTCCAAAAGCGCCTTGTGCGGCATTATGTCAATTTCGGCGGTGAATGTCATTTTCTATTCGGTTTAAAAATGTAGCTTAATAGGATGTACAAAGGTATGACAAAGGCCAGCCCGCGATAGCGCAGCACGGCCATCAAAACCACGATTCCCACTATCAAAAAAACGCGACCTTTGTTTTCGTTCCATTTCAATGATTTAATTTTCAGCGACATCAGCGGCAGTTCGGCGACCAGTAAAAAAGAGGTAGCCACGGTGAGCGCGGTGAGAAAAAACGGGTGGAGCAAAACGTTTTGTGTGGTGGGATTGTCCGTAAAAATCGCCCACAAACCCAAGGCAAACCAAAAAATGGCGTTAGCGGGCGTCGGCATCCCAATGAAATATTCGGCTTGGCGGGTGTCGATATTAAATTTGGCCAACCGCAAAGCCGAAAACAGCGGAATCAAAAGCGCGATGTACGGCAGAAAATCCGGCACGGGTTCGCCGCTCAACGCGCTCATCTTGAATAATTTAAAAACCAAGAAACCGGGCACCACGCCGAAGGAAACCACGTCGGCGAGGCTGTCCAGTTGTTTGCCCAGTTCGGAATGCACCTTTAATAAACGTGCGGAAAAACCGTCTAAAAAATCGAAGACGAGCGAACTGGCGATGAGCCACGCGGCCAATGCGTAATCGCCGTTAAATATGGAAATGATGGCGAGGAGGCCAGCGGCGAGATTGGCCAGCGTTAGAATATTGGGAATGGTTGCTTTCAAGAATCGAGCATTTCTTTCAAAGCCGCAAAGGTGATGATTTTCGTGCGGCTGATTTTGCCTAATTCCAGAAGGTCGCCGTCGCCGGTTACCAGATAGTCCGCGCCACTTTCAAGACATAAATCCAGAATGAACTCATCATTTGGGTCTGGTTCAAAAGTGATGAGTTGTCGTGGATTGAGAAAAGTTCCAAACGTTTTTAAAGTTTTGATGAGTTTTTCTACCTGAAAAGATTCCACGCGCTTGGCAATTCGCCGATATTTTGATGTATGAATTATCTCAGAAATAAGCTCCTCCGAATAGAACAAATCAGCCCCTTTTTCATTAAATTTTCTAAAGAAATAGCGGTCTTTTTTCATCAGAAGAAATGAAATAAAGATGTTGGTATCCAAGACCAACTTCATTGTTGTACCGATTTCCGTGCCCTTTGCCTGCCCCTTTCCTTCCGCACTTCATTCACGATTTCCTGAATCTCTTCTTCGGAAATATCTACATCTACTCCTTCGGAAGCATCCAAAAAATCTTGAAGCGCCAACTCTCGCTCCAATATTTTTCTCTTCTCGGGATTTAGCTGGCGCACCAATTGTCGAAGTTGCGCGTCTGTAAAATTAATTTTTATAGTCATAGTTCAAAAATAGGAGATTTTTGTAAAATCGTTGATTCGCGAATCCGTTAATTTGGCCGGATGCAATTTTGCCAATTGCTGACTGTAAACTGCCAACTGAAATGAAAACCATCTTCTTCAAACAAATAGACAATTCCCCCCTCGTCATTTTCCGCGTGGCCTTTGGGTTTTTGTGCTTTATGGAAGCGGCTGGCGCAATGGCCCTCGGCTGGGTGGAGCGCACGTTTATCGAACCCAAATTCACCTTCCCGTTTATGGGATTTGAATGGCTGCAACCGCTGCCCGACAATTGGATGTACCTGTGGTTCAGCTTGATGGCGATTTTTGGGTTAGGGATGATGTTCGGGTTTTTCTACCGCGCTTCGGCGTGGGGCTGGGCCATTTTGTGGGCGGGCGTCTATCTGATGCAAAAATCCTCCTACAACAATCATTATTATCTGTTGATGTTGCTGTCGTTTTTGATGGCCATTTTGCCCGCGCACCGCTATTTTTCATTGGATGTTCGCCGAAAACCCTCTTTAAAAAAACTGTCGATGCCCGCGTGGTGCCGCTGGATTTTCATCGCGCAGATGGCGATTGTTTATACCTACGCGGCCATCGCCAAATTGTACCCCGACTGGTGGAGCGGCCGATTTGCCGCGCAATCTTTCAATGGAAGATATGAAAGCGAACATTTGGTCAGTATTTTTGAAAACCCTGATTTTCAATTGTTTGTCAGCTACGGCGGTTTCTTTTTTGATTTGTTGATTGTGCCACTTTTATTGATGAAAAGAACGCGGAACTTTGCTCTTTTTCTTTCGATATTTTTTCATCTTTTCAATTCGTTTGTTTTTCAGATTGGGATATTCCCTTATTTGGCCTTGGCGCTCATCGTTTTCTTTTATAATCCTGAAACGATTCGCAAACGGTTTTTACCGAAAAAACCTGTTTTTTCTTTAACCCAAATTATAATTCCAAAATATTCAAAATTTCTCGTTTTTTCGATTTCCTTCTTTTTAATTATTAACCTCCTTTTGCCGCTACGTCACCATCTTATTTCAGACAATGTTTTTTGGACGGAAGAAGGCCACCGCCTCAGTTGGCGGATGATGCTGTCCAGCCGAGGCGGCTACGCCATTTTTACCGTAAAAAACAAAGAAACCGGCCAGACCCAGCGCATTCGAAATTCAGATTATTTGAGTTCAAAACAAGAACGCCGCGTAGCCACCAACCCCGATATGATTTGGCAATTCGCACAAATACTAAAAAAAGAATTTGCCGAAAAAGGCCAAGATGTGGCCGTTTACGCCCGCACTTATAAATATATAAACGGTCGCCGCTCCAAGCCGCTGACGGATGAAACCGTGGATTTGTCATCCGTGAAATGGAAAACTTTCGGTCACCAAGATTGGCTGACGGAATTTCACGGTTGGGAAGAAGAAAAATGAGTCAATTTGCCAATGGGACAATGGGACAATGGGACAATGGGACAATGGGACAATGGGACAATGTGCTAATAATTTAACTCGAACACAATTCTACTTACCCCACAATTTTCCACAAGGCAAATCCGCTCAGGCTGTGGACTGTCGTCTGTCGGCCGTGGACTTTTCTCCTCAAACTACAATATTCACCCACCAATTCTGTTTTCTCCCCACAATCCCGCATTTTTGCAAAAATTCCCGTTCCGGATTTGAAAAAATTCCTCCTTCCCACCCTTCTTTTTCCCGCGCTGATGTTGGCGCAGGGCCGCAAATACAGCAACGAATTTCTGAACATCGGCGTGGACGCGCGCGCCTTGGCGATGAGCAAATCGGTGGTCGCTCATATTAATGATGCGGGCGCAGGCTACTGGAACCCAGCGGGTTTGGCCGGCATCCGCGACGGGTGGAAAGCGGGCGCGATGCACGCCGAATATTTCGCCAGCATCGCGCAGTACGATTACCTGAGTTTTGCCACACCCATCGACGCGGTCAGCACCGTCGGCGTTTCGCTCATCCGCTTTGGCGTGGACGATATTTTAGACACCACCGAGCTCATCGACCAAGACGGCAACGTGGACTACGACCGCATCAACCGCTTTTCCGCCGCCGACTACGCGCTGATTGGCAGCTACGCGCGCATCTCCAAAAAAATCCCGAATTTCCGCTACGGCGGCAACGTCAAAATCATCTACCGCGACATCGGCGATTTTGCCAGCGCCATCGGTTTTGGCTTCGATGTGGGCGCGCAGTACCAGCTCGGAAAATGGCAAATCGGCGCCACCGTCCGCGACGTTACATCGACTTTCAATTCGTGGAGTTACAATAATGACAAACTGAAAGACGTCTTTGAAGAAACCGGCAACGACCTGCCCGACGAAAATCTCGAACTGACTATTCCGCGGCTTTTGTTTGGATTCGGCCGCCGTTTTGAAATCGGTGAAAACTACAGCCTCCGCACCGAAATTGACGCGGACGTAACTTTTGACGGCCGTCGCAACACTTTGGTTTCCAGTAATTTTGGGAACATCGACCCCAGTTTTGGTTTTGAACTGGGCTACCGCGATTTCGTGTTTTTGCGTGGCGGCGTAGGCAACGTTACCCGCGCCCAAAACTTCGACGGCAGCCGCTACTATACTGTCCAGCCCAACCTCGGCTTGGGTTTCCAGTTCCGCGGGATTTCGATTGACTATGCGCTCACCGACATCGGCAACGCCTCCGATGCGCTTTACAGCAACATTTTTTCGCTGAAATTTGACGTGGCGGATTTTCGGTAAAATCGCACGGCCGTGCGATTCTACAGTCCCCTCCGTTTCGATTTCATAATTTTACAAAATGGAATCTCAAGAAAATTTGCTTCAGCGCATCACGATGAACCCGAACGTCAGCTTCGGTAAACCGACCATCCGAAATATGCGCTACCCCGTAGAAATTATGCTGGATTTGATAACCTCTGGGATGTCTTTCGAAGAGATTTTGGAAGATTATCCTGATTTGGAAAAAGAGGATTTGCTGGCATGTATTTTTTATAAAAAATGTCAATCCATCCTTTAGGAGGTAATTTTAAATTTCTTATCAAGATTTTCCTATTTCTATCAAAATGAATCTCCAACTAATCAAAGACATTTTAGCAAAGGCGAAGCCCGATTTGCAATCTAAATACCCCATTTCTTCAATGGCCATTTTCGGCTCTTACGCCCGTGGCGAAGAAAATGAGCGAAGTGATGTGGATATTTTGGTGGATTTTAATGGGAGAATTGGGATGGGTTTTATTCGATTAGCGTTTCAATTAGAAGATATGTTAAATATGAAGGTGGATTTGGTATCTAAAAGAGGCGTAAAACCGAGGTATTTTGAGGTGATAAAAGATGATTTGGTTTATGTCTAAAAGAGATGACAAATTATTGGTTCAAGATATTCAAGATTCCTGATATAAAATTTTGGATTATACAAGGGATTTAGATTTCGATGATTTTATAAATGATGAAAAAACCAAGGATGCCGTCATTCGAAATTTTGAAATTATCGGTGAAGCCACGAGGCAAATGAGCGATGAATTTAAGTCTAAAAACAATCATATCGAATGGCGCGAAATAAAAGCCTTTCGCAACAAAGTGGCACATCAATATTTTGGAATTGATTATGAAACAGTTTGGGATATTATTAAAAATGACGTTCTCGATTTGATTTTAGATTTGAAAAACATTGATATTAAAAAACCATAAAATCGCTTGTCTGAACCTGTAAAATCGCACGGCCGTGCGATTCTACAACGACCCAATTATAATTGAATTACCATCGAATTACATAATTACCCAATTACAACATCTTGATTGACCTCCGCTCCGACACCCTCACCCGCCCCACCCCAAAAATGCTGGAAGCAATGTTCGCCGCCCCCGTCGGCGATGACGTTTTCGGCGAAGACCCGTCCATCAACCGCCTCGAAAAAATGGCCACCCAAATGTTCGGGATGGACGCCGCGCTCTTCTGCCCCAGCGGCACGATGACCAACCAAATCGCCATCAACGTCCACACCCGCGCGGGCGACGAAATCATCTGCCATCCGTATTCGCACATTTACAATTATGAAGGCGGCGGCGTGGCGTTCAACAGCGGCTGCCAAATCCGTTTTGTGGAAGGCGCGCGCGGTTTGATGAAGGCCGAAGAAGTAGAAGCCGTCATCAATCCCGACGATGTGCACGCCGCGCGGACTTCGCTGATTTGCGCCGAAAACACTTCCAATAAAGGCGGCGGAAGTTGCTATGATTTGGAAGATTTGCAGGCTATTCAAAAAGTGGCGAAAAAGCACGGTTTGAAATTCCATTTGGACGGTGCTCGACTATGGAATGCACTGGTCGCCAAACATCAAAAACCAAAAGATTTCGGTCAGATTTTCGATTCGATTTCCATTTGTTTGTCGAAAGGTTTGGGTTGTCCAGTTGGCTCGCTTTTGCTTGGCAATCAATTCTTTATAAAAGAAGCGCGGCGTGTCCGCAAGAAATTTGGCGGGGGGATGCGGCAGGCGGGTTACTTGGCCGCCGCCGGAATTTACGCGCTGCAAAACCACATCGAAAGATTGGCGGAAGACCACGAAAAAGCGCAGGCTTTGAAAGATGCTTTGAATGATTGCGGTTGGATAAAATCAGTTGAACCCGTTGAAACTAACATCGTGATTTTTTATCTGAACGAAAAGCGCGATGCAAAAGAATTCACCAAAACTTTAGAAGAAAAAGGCGTACTTTTGGTGGGAATGGGGCAGGGAAAATTGCGATTTGTAACGCATTTGGATGTGGGTTTTGAGGAGATTGAAAAAGTGGGTAGAGTTTTGAAAGAAATTTAAGAAAATTTTAGGTATGAATTGGCAAGAACGAATTGTATCAAATGAGGGAATTTTGGCCGGAAAACCTATTATAAAAAACACAAGGCTTTCCGTGGAATTTATTTTAGAACGGCTGGCCAGCGGCTGGTCCGAAGATAAAATTATGAAAGGGTATCCGAGATTGAAGCCCAATGATTTCCGCGCAATCTATTCTTATCTGAACGACTGTGTGAAAGACGGGTTGATGGTAGCGCCGCATCAAAATGTTGGGTGATGCTTCTGCTCACCGACGAAAATTTTGACAGCGAAAGCACCACCTTGCTTCGCAAAGAGGGACACGATGTACTCTCTATCACAGAACTTTTTCCACAGATTTTAGATATCAGTATCGTGCATCTGGCAAATGCCGAAAACCGAACAATTTTAACCCACGATAGAGATTTTGGAACGTTAATTTTTCGAGATACGGAAAGGCCAAGGGGTGGCGTAGTTTATTTTCGATTGCGCGAATTTGAATTGGGTGAACCAGCCGAAATATTCCTGAAATTCTTAAAAGAAGGAATGCAATTTGAATCACGGATAACAGTAATTAAGAAAGATTCCGTCCGACAAAAAATTTATTAGAATGAAAACATTTTACAGCCTGTTTTTTATCGCATTGGGGATTTTTTTAAATGCTCAAAACACCCAAGAATTCCAAGTCAATTTTTCCTCTGAAAGTTTAGAAAGCGAATCTTATGAAATTACCGATTTTTCCAATTGGGATTTTGTTACAATTTCCGCCTATATTTTAAAAGAAAATGTGGAATCTGAAATGTCATTTCGTTATTCTAAAAATGAAGAATGGTCAGAATGGAAAACATTAGAAAAATTCCACGAAGGAATGACGAATGGCCGCACCACTTTTCAGGCTGAACCTATAAATGAAACCTTCGATAAAATCCAGTTCAAATCGGCAAAATCGGAAGCCGAACCTTTCACTTTCCGCCTCTTTTTTGGCGGCGCGGAAAAAAAAAGCCCGCACGAAAAAAACCACAACCTATCAAAGAGCGATTACCAGATAGCAAGCCTTGGCACATCTACTGACTCGGCCAATTGCTCCTGCCCGCAACCGACTGTTTGCCAGCGGCTTTGCTGGTGTCCTTCCGGTAATTGTCCCACCGATTCCACTCCCACCCCAACCGTTCCCACCCATCTCATCATCCACCATTCAGCGGGCGGGAACAGCATTACTAACTTTCCCGCGCTGGTACAATCGTATTACGATTTTCATACCAACACCAACGGCTGGGACGACATCGGCTACAACTGGCTCATCGACCCGAACGGCGTGATTTACGAAGGTCGCGGCGAACGCAGGCAGGGCGCGCATTTCAGCTGTATGAACGAGGAAACCGTTGGCATCTGCATCATTGGAAATTACGTGGACACCTTCCCGACCGACACTTCCATCCAGTCTTTGCAGCAACTTCTGGCGTGGATTTCTTGCCGCGAAAACATTGACCCAGCGGGGAGTAGTTACCACGTTTCCAGTCAGTTGAACCTATTCAACATTTCCGCTCATTTGGATGGGAATGCTTCTACTGCGCCCCATCATTGCTCCGCAACCATCTGTCCAGGCGACAGTTTGTATTTGTTAGTGCCAGCCATTCGCACGGCCGTGGAAAACTTGGCCTGTTTGGGCGATGTAAGCTTAAAAGAAATTGATTATCAGGAAATTACGGTTTTTCCCAATCCTGTTCCCAAAACACTTTCTATTGAAATTCCCCAATTTTCACAGGGAAAATCGGCACGGATTCAAATCTTTTCGGCCAGCGGAAAATTGCTATTAGATAATATTTTCCTAAGTGAAAAAGATGGTAAAATTCAAATTCCTGTCAGCAAATTTCCTGAAGGACTATTTATTGGGAAATTGAAACTTAATGATGAAATTTTCAGCTTTCGATTCTCAGTTTCAAAATGAAAGAATTTATATCAATATTTTTCTTTTAAAATAGACCAAACCAAATCCGGTTCAAAACCTCTTGAAATAATATAATTCGCCACTTTTCCTTTTTTCTGAAACGCATTTGAAATTTTAGTCAAATTCCATTTTTTTTCAATAACCAATGCCAGAGTTTCCAAATACTTTTCTTCATCAATCTCTGCAAATGCTTTTTTTAAAATATAATCCGAAAGATAATGTCGGAAAAGTTCATTTTTGATTTTATTTCTGCCCCATTTTTTGATATTGAATTTCCCTCTCACAAAAGCACAAGCAAATCGTTCCTCATTGAGATAATTGTCCTGAATCAATTCCGATAAAAGCAAGTTCACCGTTTCGGTTTTCAATCCGTATGAATACAATTTATCGCGAACCTCTCGCTGGCTGCGCTCGCGGTAAACGCAAAAAGCCCGTATTTTCTCTCGGGCTTCTTGTAAATCATAAATTTTTTTCGAATCAGGTGTTGGGATCATATTCGTGTTCCACTCTTAAAATCGTGCGAAAAGCAACAAACTTATTCTTGAATTTTTCGGTATGCTCTTCTTGCAATTTCGGTGCATACATTTGTTGGTATAATTTTATGGTTTCCAAGTCCTTGACTTCATATTGAATGGAATAAGTTGTGCCGCTTTCTTCTTCTATCATCACTTGCATAATTTTGTTGCGCATAAACATTCCCGTTTCCATCACATCGGGGATATGGGTTTCCTTCATCCATTTTAGCCATTCTTGATGCACAGAATCTTCGATATTTATGGTAACGTTGTAGATGTACATTTCTATTTTTTGAATAATTCTTGGGTTGAAATCACCCGATTAAAACCTCTCAAAGTTAAGACTTCATACAAAGGTTTATCCCGCATCAAAATCACCGTTTCAGGCATCTCCAAGGCCAAGGCCACGAAATTCACATCCAAAGAATCCACTCCTTTCACAAAATCCAGTGCTTTTAAAAATGTGTGTAGCGGGATGGTTGCATCTGAAATAATTTCGATGCGCGATGTAAATATTTGTATAGCTCTTTTGATTTCTTTTTCAGATACTTCTTTAATCTCAGCAAGAAGCGGAATTTTGTCCTTCAATTCCTCCATCAAATAGGAGGGTGAAAATAACGAATGTGGACTTGGATTTAACAGAAAATTGGAGAGCCGAGAGGGGTAAGAAATAATTGCACTAAATATTATATTCGTATCGACAATAATTTTCATAAAAATTCAGCAAATTTCTCCCTCATAATTCTTCCCCTGTCCTCATTCACTTTTCTAAAGAAATCTTCAATTTCTTCTTCGCTTAAGACAGGGGAATTTACGAAAATTCTGTCAAGCTCCATTCTTTTGAAAGTAGCCTCAATTTCTTCCTTAGAATATTTTTCTTTGGAAACCTCAATCACCAGTTTATCATCTACTTCTTCAATTGTCATAACTCAAAATTTTCCCTAAAGATAAAAATTTCTTAATTCAGCACATCCCCGCGCAGTTCGCGATACCGTTTCCGCGCCTCGCTCACAAAAAAACTATCGGGATGGTCAATGAAGATTTTCTGATACAATTCTTGCGCCTCGGCGGTTCTATTCAGTTCATTTTCATACAATTGCGCCAAAAGATAAAGCGCATCATCCGCTAAAATATCTTCATTGTGATTTTCCA
Source organism: Owenweeksia sp. (assembly GCA_965214115.1). GTDB lineage: Bacteria > Bacteroidota > Bacteroidia > Flavobacteriales > Schleiferiaceae > Owenweeksia. The sequence continues at coordinate 425,035 of CBDCAU010000003.1, read as the reverse complement.
AAAGAACGTTCAACGCATCCGCGGCGGACTGAAAATCTTGTCTTTTTATATAAATTTTCGCCTTTAAAAATAACACCTCATCTTGTATGCCGTGGTCGGGAAAAGCAATGTCCATTATTTCCAATAATCGCAAAGCAGAATCGCTTTTATTTTGATAATTCATTAGGTCGGCTTTTGCAAAGGCAGTCATTGCATCGGTATTGGTATCCAATGCCACATTATCGGTTATCAACAGTGAATAATAAAGTGCATCATTCGCTATCAATTTGGATGTACTTGCTTTTAATACATCGAATATACCCTGCGCCCAATCAAAATCACCCACATAATAGGCGGCTTTCGCACGCTTAAATTTCGCCTCTTGACCAATCGGCGAACGTTCGAAAGCCTTCTCGGCTTGGCCGTAATAAATGATGGCATCCCAGCGGTTGCCTTGATACAAAAGCACATCGCCCAGTTTCACTTTGGCGCGTGCTTGGTCTTCTTTGGAAACAAATCCGGTGGAAATCAAATCTTTTAAAAGCGTTCCGGCTATATTTGGATTATCCAATTGAAACGCTTGAATATCAGCCAATTCAATGGTGATTTCGCCGACCTCCGGTTGGCCTTTCAATTCATCGCGCACCTCTTCATAATCGGTGGCCAGCGCTTGCCAGTCTTCTTGGCTCGGACTGCTTTGCGCCAGCAATCTTTGCTTGCCCGCTTTTAGATGATACAACTTTGCAGATTCGTAAAAAGGAAAATCCGATCCGGCTTTTATCACATATTCAAAGATTTGGCGGGCGGTCAAAAATTCGTCGTTGTTCAATGCTGTCATCCCCAATTGAAACAAATCCGATTTATTGCCATTCATTCGCTTATCCAGCGCTTTTAATTGCGTAAAAGCGCCGCGGAAATTTTTCTCTTTTATATAAATATAAATTAATAATTCATTCAAGGTTTCAGGGCCGCCATTCTGTATTTTTTTGATAAGCAATTTTTTCAATTTTTCGATGTCTTCAGGCGAATAACCATTCTGAAAATCGCGTCCCAAAAGTTGTTTCACGGTGTTCAAAAAAGAAGGCTGTCGTTCAATCATTTCCACATAAGCGGAATACATTTTTTCAATGTCGCCCAACTCGCCATATAGTAATGCCTTTTGATAGTCGAAATTCTGGCCGCGCTGTTGAAGTTCTGCGCGTTCGTAGATCTTCAAAGCGATTTTGGGATAGCCGCGCTGCTGAAAAGCATTGGCAAAACCATAGGCCAAACTTGGGTTTTGGTCGATGGCTTCCAAAATTTCCGCTACGGCATTTTCGGCTTTGATGTCTTTGCCTTGTTCTTTGTAAACGAAAATTAAATCTGCCGAATATTCGGAATTATTCTTATAGCGTTTTAAAAAATCCAGAATTAAATCTTCCGCATCATCATATTTTTCCAATGACATATAGCTTTTCAACGAAAGCTCGTAAACGAGTTTTATTTTATGCTTTTTCTGTAGTTTTTCAAGATAGGAAAGCGCTTTTTCATATTCTTCATTTTGATAATATTCACGCGCCAAATCCAATGATTCTTTCACGTCATTTTGCGCCTCACTATTTATGCTGAAAAATGACAAAAAGAATACAACAAAAAACTTAAGGAAAAAATGTTTCATAATGATAGTGGGAATCGGAACTACCCAACGGAAAGCCGCCACAATTATTCCAAACCCTTGGCGTAGCGATAAATCGAATCGTAGCGCGGGCCGAGCGTGTCCCAAAGATAGAGCGAGTTTTTGGCTTCGGGATAGATTCTCCCGAACTGAAACGAAAGTTGCCGCACGGCGCGGACTTCATCTTCCAAGTATTTCTCCGCTTCCTCTTTGCTCAGTTTTTCGTCTTCCAAACTGTTCTTCAGGTCTTTAAGTTGATTTCGAGTGTATTCAGTTTCCATTTTTACGTCCGGCTGCATTTCTTCGTAGCGATTCAATCCTTTGTGCAGACGGCTAAAGATGCCCATCGAATTTACATAGCCGCGCAGATCGGCCGAATCTACATAATTCGCAGCAACGTATTCAAATTTGCTATCCACTTCATTGGAAATTTTTACCAAATTTTGATAATCAATACTATCCAAACTTTGGTCGTATAATTTTACAACGGTTTGCAAAGAATCCACAGTTTGAATTTCTTCTTGAAATGCACTTTCATTATTACAAGAAATCATACTGAAAAAACACCAAAAGAAAAGAAAATTCCGCATTATTTTATCTCATTAAATCCACAAAAAGGAACTAAAATTTCGGGGATTTTGATTCCGTTTTCGGTCTGATTATTTTCTAAAAGAGCGGCCAAAACACGCGGCAAGGCCAAGGCGCTGCCGTTCAACGTGTGGCACAATTGTTTTTTGTTATTCGCATCGCGGAAACGCAACTTCAAACGATTCGCCTGAAAACTCTCGAAATTGGAAACGGAACTCACTTCCAGCCAGCGTTTCTGGGCGGCGCTCCACACTTCAAAATCGTAGGTCATCGCGGCGGTGAAACCCATATCGCCGCCGCACAGGCGGAGGATGCGATAGGGCAATCCCAGTTTTTCCAAAAGCCCGCCGACGTGCGACACCATCTTATCCAAAATAGAATAGGAATCTACTGGTTTTGAAATCGTTACCACTTCCACTTTGTCGAATTGGTGGAGGCGGTTCAGGCCGCGCACGTCCTTGCCGTAGCTGCCCGCCTCGCGCCGAAAGCAAGGGGTGTAAGCGGTGCATTTTATCGGCAAATCTTTTTCGTCCAAAATTTCATCGCGAAACAAATTGGTGATGGGCACCTCGGCGGTGGGGATGGCGTACAAATCATCGTCCTGGATGTGATACATTTGTCCCTCTTTATCAGGTAGTTGGCCCGTGCCGAAACCTGAATCTTCATTCACGAAAAGCGGCGGAATGTATTCTTGGTAGCCCGCCTTTTGGTTTTCTTCCAAAAAGAAATTGATAAGCGCCCGCTGCAGCCGCGCGCCTTTTCCTTTGTAAACTGGAAATCCCGCGCCAGTGATTTTTACGCCCAGCTCAAAACTTATCAAGTCAAATTGCTCGGTGAGTTCCCAGTGTGGCTTCGCATCTTCCTGTAAATCAGGTTTTTCGCCCCACGTTTTGATTCCTTCGTTTTCGTTTTCGCCCGCGCCTTCCGCCACTTTTTCGTGGGGAATGTTGGGGAGCGTCACCAACAAATCGTGCAGCCGCTGTTCAATTTCGCCTTGCTGGATTTGCAGTTGCTTGGAGGTTTCTTTCAGCGCGGCGGTTTCGGTTTTTAAGTCGTTGGCTTCCTGTGCTTTGCCGCTTTTGTAAAGATTCCCAATCTCAGTATTTTTTTCGTTGGAAATGCGCAAAGTGTCGTCCAATTGAATTTGGTTGGCCTTGCGTTTGTCATCCCATCTTAGGATGTTATCGATGGTTTCCGTAGCGTCGATTTTCCTCTTTTTAAAGGCGGAAATCGCGTTGGACTTGTTTTCGCGGAGATGGTTTACTTGGAGCATTTTTTTACTGCGATGTTTTTTTTTGCCACTAAGACACAAAGGTCACGAAGAATACTAATTTCAAAAACTTTGTGCCCTTAGTGCCTTTGTGGCCTAAATTCTTATACAAATCGTGGTGTATTCTTAAACCAAAAAACCCCCGAAAAGTAAAAACTATTCGAGGGCAATTTTTATAAAAATTATCTAAAAAAAACTACGCCTCGTTGGGCTGCACCGATACGTAGCTTTTATTGTCTCTTTTCTTGCGGAACACCACTTTACCGTCCACCAAGGCGAAAAGCGTGTGGTCTTTGCCCATTCCCACGTTGGTGCTGGGGTTGTGCTTGGTGCCGCGCTGGCGCACGATGATATTACCGGCCGTGGCGTGCTGCCCGCCGAAAATCTTCACGCCCAGTCGTTTACTTTCTGATTCGCGTCCGTTTTTGGAACTGCCTACTCCTTTTTTGTGAGCCATTTTTTTAGGATTTTAAAAATTTATAAAAAGCGGATTATGATTTTTCAACGCCGCCGTCCAGTTCTTTTTGGTATTTACCCAGTTCGTCCCATTGGCCATCGGCAGCCATTTGGGCTTGTTTGGGCCAAGTTTCAGTCTTTAAAAGCCCAAAACTGGAAGATGCTTCTGACAAAATTTCACTAAGCTTTTCGGGCTTGGATTTCGCCATTTTGGCAAAAGTATCGATGCCCGCGTTGGTCAAAGCTTCCGCCGCCTTTGGGCCAATGCCCTCGATTTTTTTCAAATCATCTTTCTTGGCTTCTTTCGACTTGTCCGCCGTGGTGGGAGCGACTTCTTTTTTCGCTTCCGTCTTGGGAGCTTCTTTTTTGGCTTCTACATTTTTAGGAGCGGCTTCCTTTTTTGGAGCGGCTTTTTTCGCGCCGTTTTTGCCGATGCCGGTAATTTCAATCAGGGAAACCTGCTGGCGGTGGCCGTTCAGTTTTTGGTAACCTTTACGGCGTTTCTTTTTGAAAACCAGCACTTTGTCGGCTTTCAGGTGTTCCACGACGGTGGCGTCGATGGACAGGCCGTCCAAAAGGGGCGCGCCCACATCGATGGAACCGCCATCGTCGGTGAGCAAAATTTTGTCAAACGAAACGGAATCGCCCGCCTCGCCCGCCACGCGGTTTACGTAAAGCCGCTGGTCTTTTTGCACTTTATATTGGTGCCCGCCTATTTCTACTATTGCGTACATCGCAAGGGATTTTTTTGAGGGGCGCAAAGGTATGAAAATGTTTGGCTCGGCAAACTTGTTTGGAAAGATTGATTATGGAAAAATTGGGGCGTTGCCCCAAACTATGTTGTCGCACCCTTTCAGGGTGCGCAGTTTTCTATACGGTTTCATCCATTTCAAGTTTGATAGGCGGTATTTTTCAAAAAAGAAGGCCTGCAAAATTTCTCTAAATCGCCCCACAAAACCACCCCTATATATAAGGTGTTCCTCTTGCTCTTTCCCAATCATTTGTTAATCTCTCCCAATTTCTCTAAAAATAGCGGGCGCAAATTGTTAATTTCGCGCCGATTTTAAAATTTCTGCATAGAAAACCAACAGATTATAAAATGAAAAAACTCATCCTTGCCGGTTTGGCGCTCGGTTTTGTCTTTTCGGCAAGCGGCCAGACCAACATCGAATTTGAAGAGTACGATTTGGACAACGGCCTCCACGTCATTCTGCACCAAGATAAATCCACGCCAATTGCGGCGGTGAGTGTTTTGTACCACGTCGGATCGAAAAACGAGAAGCCTGGCCGCAGCGGTTTTGCCCACTTTTTCGAGCATTTGATGTTTGAGGGGTCGCCCAACATCGAGCGGGGCGAGTATATGAAAATCGTGCAGACCAACGGTGGGGCGTTAAATGCCAACACTTCTTTCGACCGCACATTTTATTATGAGATTTTACCCAGCAACCAAACGGAACTCGGCATTTGGCTGGAAGCCGAACGGATGCTGCAAGCCACGGTGGACTTGACCGGCGTGGAAACCCAGCGCGAAGTGGTGAAGGAGGAAAAACGCCTCCGCATCGACAACCGCCCTTATATGAGTTTTCAGGAAAAAATCTTCGGCGCGGCCTACGAAAACCATCCTTACGAAATTACGCCGATAGGAACGATGGAAGATTTGAACGCCGCGCAAATCTCTGATTTTGAGGATTTTTACAAAACTTTTTATGTGCCGAACAACGCTACTTTGAGCATCGCGGGCGACATTGACATTTCGCAAACCAAGGAGTGGATTGAGAAATATTTTGGCGACATTCCCAAAGGGACGAATGAAATCCCGCGGCCCGACCCTGCATTTTCGATGCTGGGCAAAGAAATCGTGGATACCGTTTATGACAACATCCAACTGCCGGGCCTTTTTCTCGGCTACCGGATGCCCGCGCAGGGAACGGAAGATGCCTACGCCCTGGAAATGCTGACGACTTTGCTGAGCGGCGGCCAGAGTTCGCGCTTTTATAAAACCCTCGTGGACGGCGAGCAACTGGGCGTGGCCGTGCAGGCATTCCCATTTACATTAGAAAATGGCGGACTTTTCATCACTTTGGGAATTGCCAATATGGGCGTGGAACTGAGCGATTTGAAAGCGGGCATCGACCGCGAAATCCAAAAGGCGCGCAACGAAAAAATTTCCGAAAAGGAATATATGAAAGTGCAAAACCAAGTGGAAAGCCAGTTTATCCAAAGCAATTCCACGATGGCGGGCATTGCGGAAAGCTTGGCGAATTACCACGTGTATTTTGGCGATGCCGACCTCATCAACACGGAAGTGGACAAGTATCGTAAAGTGACGCCGGACGACATCCAAAGGGTGGCGCAGAAATACTTGACGGACGACAACCGCGTGGTGCTTTACTATCTGCCGAAAGGCCAACAATAATCTGACAACCAATTTTTTACAAAAATATTTTGACAATGAAAAAGATATTCACTTTTGCTTTTGCAGCCATTTTTTCGATGGGCGCTATGGCGCAACTGGATCGCAGCCAACGCCCCGAGGCTGGGCCGGCGCCAGAGTTGGAATTTGGTGATTACGATGTTATCGAACTGAAAAACGGGCTGAAACTGATTTGCGTGGAAGACCACAAGTTACCGCGCATCTCGATGAATCTGATCATTGACCGCGACCCCATTTTCGAGGGCGAAAAAGCGGGCTACGTTTCACTGGCGGGCGAAATGCTGCGGCAGGGAACCACCACGATGGACAAGGCCACGCTGGACGAAAAGGTGGATCAAATGGGCGCGCAACTTTTTACGGGCAGCACCAGCATTTTTGCCAGCGGCTTGAGCAAATCCACCGAGGAATTGCTGAAAATAATTGCCGACGTGGCGCGAAACCCCCGTTGGGACACGGCCGAATTTGCCAAGCTGAAAAAGCAGCAAATCTCTGGGATTGAGAGCAATAAGGAAGATGCCTCGGTAATTGGCGGGCAGGTATATGACGCGCTGATTTACGGCAAAGAACATCCCTACGGGGAAATGATGACCGTGGAAACGGTAGAAGAAGTGGACATCGACGATGCCAAGACGTATTATAATAATTACTGGATGCCGAACATTGCGTACCTCGCGGTGGTGGGCGATTTCAGCACGAAGAAGATGAAGAAAATGGCCAAGAAATATTTTGGCAAATGGGAACAAAAAAACGTTCCCCGCAACATTTTCGAGCAGCCCAAGAAAGCGAACGGAACGCCCGTAGCCATCGTGAACCGCGACGCGAGCGTACAGACTGTCATTAACATCGGCAACACCATCGACCTAAAACCCGGCGACGAAGACATTATCAAATTACGCTTGGCCAACCAAATTTTAGGCGTGGGCAGCTTGGGCCGCTTGTTCCAAAATATCCGTGAAGACAAAGCCTATACTTACGGCGCGTATTCGTCTTATGATGAAGACCGCTTGGTGGGCGAATTCAGCGCCAACGCCAGCGTGCGCAACGAAGTGACGGACTCGGCGGTGCAGGAGTTCATCAATGAATTCCAACGTATGCGCAGCGAGCCGGTGGAGGAAAAAGAGCTGCAAGGGGCGAAAAATTTTATCATCGGCAGCTTTGGCCGTTCACTGGAACAGCCGCAAACGGTGGCGAACTTTGCCTTGAACATCGAGCGTTACGATCTGGATGACGATTACTATGAAGATTATCTGAAAAAACTGGGCGACCTGACCGCGCAAGACGTGATGGATGCCGCCCAAAAATACATCACCACCGATGCGATGCACATTGTTTTGGTGGGAAAAGCCAGCGATTTTGACGAGAAAATGGAGCGGTTTGGCAAGGTATCATATTACGATGAAGAGGCGAATGCTGCTGGAAAACCGTCAATGCCGATTCCGGATACGTTGAGCGCGGAGAAGGTAGTGAACCGTTACATCAAGATGATTGGCGGGGAAGAAAATTTGAAAAAGGTGAAGGACGTAACGATAAAATTGAATATGGAAATGGCTGGAATGCCACCAGGGATAACCGCTACGGAAATTTACAAACTTCCAAATATGCACAAAACTATGGTGGAAATGCCAGGACGCGGCGTGATGCAGTCGGAAATTTACGATGGTAAAATAGGAAAAACCTCTATGATGGGGCAAGAACAAACTGCGGAAGAAGACGAATTGGAGTCAATGAAATTAGAAGCTAACCCATTTCCCGAAAGGAATTATATGGACGAAGGCTACAATGTAATATTGACCAAGGTGGCAATGGTGGACGGCCAAAAGGCTGTGGCAATGGACGTTACCAACCCCGCAGGCAAAAAATCCACGGAATACTACGATTTGGAAAGCGGCCTGAAAGTGAAGGTGGAACAAAGTGAAGAAACCCCGCAAGGACCGGTTTCCGTAAGCGCCAATTATTCGGATTACCGCGAAGTGAAAGGCGTGATGTTTCCTTATAAAATTGTGCAAAAGGCTGGCCCGCAAGTCATTAAAATGAACGTGACGGAGGTAAAAGTGAATTCGGGAGTGAAGGTTTCAGAGTTTAAATAATAGCGTAACCGACGGTTGAAACCGTCGGTTGGGAATGGGAGCGCTTTCCAAAGCCACGGTTTCAACCGTGGCGATACGAAAACCGAGAACCTCGGCGGTGAAAATCGTCGGGGTTTTTTAGTTGGGTGGAAATCAGGTGATTTGATACCTTACTCCACCCCCTCCCGCGCTTTCCGCCGCATCCGCCAATTCACCAGCCAAATCCCCACCAAAATTGCCCCCATCCCGATGACGTGGGGCCAGCCCAAATCCTCGCCATCAAAAACGCCCCACAGCAGCGCCACCGCTGGGATGGCGTAAGTAACGGAGGCCGCGAAAAGCGAGGTGGTCTCCTTGATGAGCCAGTTGAAGGCGATGACCGCCAAGCTGGTGCCGACCACCCCTAAAATGGCCACGAAACCGAGGCCGAGCCAAGCGCCTTCTTCGGTTTTCATTATTTGAAAAAAATCGCCCAAAAACAAAAGGCCCGTGGCCAGCGGCCCCACGAAAAACAGGCTGAGTAAAGTGATGGTGAGGGCTTCCAAATGCGCAAGTTTGTTTTTTAAGATGTTGATGGACAGCGCGTAAAACACCGTGGCGATGATGGGGAAAATCCCGAAAAGGATGTTTTGGAGAGTGGAATCGAGGCGCGGCACCAACAGCCAAATGGCGCCGACCAATCCCACAAAAACACCGAGGATGCCGCGCCAGCCCACCTTGGCGCCGAAAAAGAAAACCCCGAAAATCAAAGTAAAAAGCGGGACGAGCGAATTGAGGATGCCAACGAGGCCGCTGTCCAATTTCGTAATGGCCAGCGGAAATAAAATGTAGGGCAGCAAATTCCCCAACAATCCCACATAAGCCAGCGGGAGGATGTCGCTCTTTTTCAGCCGCTTGAAGCGCGGAAACGCAATCAGTGCCGTGAACCAAAACGCAAAACCGACCCGCAACAAACCGATTTGGATGCCTGAAAAATAAGGCAGCGCTTTTTTCATCAAAATGAAGGAACTGCCCCAGATGATGGCGAGCAGGATGAGGGTGAGGACGGGGAGGGATTTTTTGATGATGAAGAGGATTGTAATTGGGTAATTGGGTAATTGGGTAATTGGGTAATTGGGTAATTGGGTAATTTCCGGCTATTTTTTGGTTGGCAACTGGGCTGCGGTGGCTCGGATGTAGTTGTTCAGGCGTTTTCCCAAGTCCTCTATAAAATTCAGGAAATGCGACGCATCCTCTGCTGAAATCAGATTTCGGTTGGAGGCTTTTTGTATCCAAGTTTTGGATTCGTACAGCGAGCCGCGCGAATAGTAGCTGAATTTTAGTTTTTCTTTGAAATGATACCTCCCAAACCCTTCGCTCAGGTTGGCGGCCACCGAGTCAATGGCTCTAACCAACTGTTGGCCAACGGTATTCTTGGCAAAATAATCCCATTTCTCCACAATGTTCCAAACTTCGTCGCCAATGGCCATCGCATCGTTGTAAACGTTCAATTCTTCAAGTTTCATTTTAAGAAAAATATTAGGTTAAAAAAATGAGCAGCAAACTGCGACAACCACCATTCACAACTGAATTACAGATTACCTAATTACATTCAAATTACCCAATTACAGCAAATTACCAATTACTGAATTACCCAATTACAAATTACTTCTTCTTCACAATAAACCACGGGTTCAGCAAATCTTCCTTATTATAATCCAGCGGCTGGTTATCGTCGGGCCGCACGATTTCTAAGCCCGCTTCCTTGGCGATGGCGTGGCCGGCGCAAGTGTCCCATTCCATCGTGGGGGCAAAGCGGGGATAGACATCGGCGCTGCCCTCCGCAACCATACAAATTTTTAAACTACTTCCTTTGCTGATGATTTCCGCATCGGGATATTCGTCGCGGATGCCTTCGAAATATTTCACCGTTTCATCGCTCATATGGCTGCGGCTGCCCACCATCGTGAATTCGCGGTCTTGTTTTTCGGGGAGTTTGGTTGAATTCTCAAAATAATCGCTCAACTCGTCATATCCTTTGTGGTCGGCCTTTTCCAAGCGCCACGCGCCCATTCCTTGGGCAGCGAAGTACAGCGTTTCGTCCACGGGCACATAAATCACGCCCAACACGGGAACGCCTTTTTCCACCAAAGCGATGTTCACCGTAAACTCGCCGTTGCGTTTTACGAATTCCTTGGTGCCATCCAGCGGATCCACTATCCAGAGCGTGCTCCACAATTCCCTTTCGGAAAAAGGGATTTCGCGCCCCTCCTCGCTCAAAATCGGAACGCCCGTTTTTTTCAAAATTTTCACAATTTCGGAATGCGCGCGCTCATCGGCAATGGTCAGCGGGGAATCGTCGTTTTTATATTCCACTTCAAAATGGCCTTCGTACACCTCCATAATTTCCTTGCCCGCAGCGATGCTGGCGCCAATCGCGTCTTCCAACAATACTTTCAAATCGGTTTTGTCCATTTTTAATTTCGATTTATTCGATTTACGATTTACGATTGATCCCCCCCCCGGCTCGTACCTCGCCATCCCCTCAAGAGGGGGACAGGGCCGAAACTCCGAACAAACGTCTCGGGAAAACCAGAGTTAAAACTTTGATGATCTAAAAAACTCATCGTCTTCCGACCCGCTGATTCGGAGCACTATCCCCCTCTTTGAGGGGGACAGATTTTAAATTTTTCATGAAAAAATTTAAAATCAGGGGGAGGCCTCCAAAACTTGGCAAGGCGGAAGTTCCCAATAAAAAACCCCCGCGCCAAAGGTCGGGGGTTTTTGCCAAGGTGGAAAAAATTCTTTTCGTTTACTGAAGTTTGGCGTTGATGGGGAGCGTAAAACTCATCCGCACTGGTTTGCCGCGCTGCTTGGCAGGCGTCATTTTGGGGAGGTTTTTCACCACGCGCAATGCCTCATCGTCCAGCAGCGGATCCACGCCGCGCACCACTTCGGCATTGCTGATGCCGCCGTTTTTCTCAATCACAAAATTGACATACACGCGGCCTTGGATACCCATTTGCTTGGCCATTTCTGGAAAGTTAAAATTGCGGGAAACGTATTTCAAAAGCTGCTGCTGAAAACAGGCTTTCTTAGCTTCGTTGGTCGATTCATTTTCACAACCGGGAAAAACCGGCACCGATTCCACCACGGCGAAATTCAAAATTTCGTCCGAGACTTCTTCGTCCATTTCAATGATTTCTACTTCTTCCGTTTCATCGGTTTCGGTGCTGGCGATTTCCAGTTCCTCGTCCAGCTCCACATCGTCTTCCACTACTTCAATGATTTCGGGCGGCGGCGGAGGTGGCGGGGGCGGCGGTTTCACTTGTTGCCTCTCCGTAATCGGGATAATCTCGTCGTCAATCTCCACTTCCAGCTCGCCGAGGTCGGACACGCTGTCGTCGTAGGATTTCCATTCGATGGCCACGATGCTGATAATCAGCGCCAGCACCAGCCCCGCTTGGAAAAACAAACCTTTGTAGTTTTCTAAATCCGCTTGGGGGTTTTTCTTGGGTTTCATTTTGTTGATGTTTCGGGAGGGTTCAAATATATAAAATAGTCCACAGTCCACAGTCGGCAGTCCACAGTCGGCAAGACTGGCAACCGACAACCAACAACTGGGAACTCCTTAACTCTAATTCAACCTAAAGTTCACCGGTACGGTCATTCGCATCCGCGCTTTCTTCCCGTTTTGCGAGGCGGGCAGCAACTGCGGCAGGCTGTTCACCACGCGCAGCGCCTCTTCGTTTAAAATGGGATACTTGCCCCTGGCGATTTCGGCGCTTTCCAAGTGGCCAAATTCATCAAAAACCATCGTTACATAAACTTTGTCCTGCAACTTCATTTGGCTGGCCGCTTTGGGATAACGGGCGTTTTGGTTCACAAAATTCTGCATCCATCGGCTGAAACATTCGCGCTGCAAATCGCCGTTGGCCGCGGATTCGCAATCCAATGGACGGGCAATTTTGGAAATCACGGCAATGTCGATGATTTCCGGAGCTTCGGGTTCAATGTCGATTTCGATGGGATTCTCACCGCGGTTTTTATTCGGTTCAATAAAATCTCCCAAATCCAATTTTGTGGGGTCGGGAACTTCCTCCGGCGGCAAGTTTTCGTTGAAATTTTTCTCCTCGGTTTTCGGCTTTTCGAGTTTGGCCTCCTGCCGCACCGTGCGGGGGATTTCAGAATCATAAGAAATGGTCTGCGTTGGGCAACCTGTGGTTTTCGCCGTCTTCACCGGAGTTCGGTATTGCAAAACCAAAATGGCGGCCAAAAGCGCGATTGCCATTCCTACCAAAAAGAACAGCGTACGTTTGCTCTCTATATCCGCGTGGGGATTTTTTTTCGTTTCCATCGTTTTTCGGGATTTTAAAGTTGAACCAATTGCCTTGGTTTTTTCCTTTTGGAAAAAAATTTTGGCACTCCTGCAAAAACGGGGGAAGGGAAAGTTAAGTGTCCAACCCAATCTTTCTGTCCAATAAAAATCTCAATTATCGGCGGAAACGCTGCGCCACCCGCGCCATCACCGCCACGCCCAGCGCGGCGCCGGCGGCATTGGCGGCAAAATCAAGCCAATCGCCCGTGCGGTTGGTGGCCCAGAATTCTTGCAGAATCTCAATCAGCCCGCCAAAAGCCACGCAAAGGACGACCAGTTGCGATATCTGCCACGACGTGAATTCCATGCGGAACGAAAAGCGCAGCATCGCCAAAAAAAGCAGTGCGCCCAAAATAAAATAGATGGAAAGATGCAGGAATTTATCATCCAGATTGCGTAGTGAATCTGGCAGGCTATTTTGCGAAAGCAAGCTGAAATAGGCGATACAGCCCGCCCATAGCAGCACGGGCAGCCAGTAAAATTTCTGTAAAAAAGAACGGATGGAATTAAGCGCCAATGGCTTCTTGATAGGCATCGGCGTCCAGCAAATGTTCCAGTTCGCTTTCGTCCTTTATTTTAATTTTGATCATCCAACCCTCTCCATAAGGATCTTCGTTCACCACCTCCGGCTTGGTCTCAATTTGATCGTTCATTTCCAAAATTTCGCCACTGATCGGCATAAACAAATCGGATACGGTTTTCACCGCTTCCACCGAGCCAAAAACTTCTTCGATGTCCATTTCCTCGCCCACGGTTTCTATTTCCACGAACACGATGTCGCCCAGTTCGCTTTGCGCAAAATCGGTGACGCCCACCGTGGCGGTGTCGCCATCAATTTTTACCCATTCGTGGTCTTTGGTGTATTTCAAATCTTTAGGGAAATTCATTGCTGTCTTGAAATTTTTTTTGGTGAGGCAAATGTAAAGGGAAAACCTTGGTCGGCACAAGTTTGAAATCGAAATGCCCCCCCTGCCGCAGTCTTCTCGCAAAGCGTAATTTCGCGGTTTTATCAAAATGTCCAACTATTCCAGCAAAGAAATCGAGCAAATCCTGAACCACCCCGGGGGCAAGCCAGGCGATAGCGCTTGGGCGGAACGCATAGAGGGCGAAACGGTGCTAATCGTAACCCCTACTTTGGTACAACAAAAAGTTAATGAAATCCCCAAAGGAACAGTATTGAAATTAAGTGATTTTGAAGAACTGTTGTGTGGCGAAAAAAACATTCAATATGTAAATACTTTGGCCACCGTTATAGGTTTAAAACACGTGGCAGAAACGGAACAAAAAAACCAAGCCGATAATACACCTTGGTGGCGGATAATCAAAGATGACGGAGGAATGTGCAATTTTTGGGAAGGCAGCGATGAGAACCAAGCATCTCTTTTGCGAAGCGAAGGTCATCGGCTGCATCAGCGCGACGGGAAATGGCGCATCAAACGCTGATTATTTTTATTCCATAAAATATACCCGCTTCACCCGCTCCGATATTCCCGTAAGCACCTCATACGGAATGGTTTGCATTTTGTCGGCCAGCTCATAGATGGAAATGTTCAATCCAAAAATTTCGACTTCATCGCCTTCGTTCAGCTCTGAGTTTGTGATGTCCACCATCATCATATCCATACAGATTTTGCCCACGGTTTTGTGATGTTTTCCTTTTATAAAAACTTCCCCGATTCCTTCTCCCAAACTTCTACGAAAACCGTCTGCATACCCGATAGAAATAGTAGCAATTTTCATTGGATTCTTTGCAATAAAACTTCGTCCGTAGCTTACTGAATCTCCTTTCTTTATTTTCTTAATCTGTGATATGGTTGCCTTCAAATTACTGACGGATTTTAAAAAGTTTCGGTCACTTTTATTTGATGAAATTCCGTATAATCCAATGCCCAATCGCACCATTTCAAATTGAGCCTTTTTAAACCGTGAAATACCAGAAGAATTCAAAATATGACGGTCAAATGGTGGCAGTTTCTGTTGCAATTTTTCACTCATTTTTTCAAAAAGTGAAATTTGCCTTTGGGTGAAATCATCTTGATATCCGTCTTCGGAAGCTACCAAATGGGAAAATGCCGTGCGAACTTCTAAGACATTTTGGTTTTGGAGAATTTCAATGAGCTTGTCCAATTTATCTTCCTCAAAACCAAGGCGGTGCATTCCTGTTTCTAATTTTAAATGAATCGGGAATTTTTCTTCGGATGTTGAAATTTTTACTTTCTCCAACAATGCATTCAGTACTTTAAAACTATACACCTCCGGCTCCAGTCGGTACTCCATCATTTCTTCGATGGCGGAAATTTCCGTGTTCAGCACCAAAATCGGCATTGCAATTCCAGCTTGGCGGAGTGCCACGCCTTCGTCCGCATAGGCTACGGCCAAATAATCCACTTTGTGAAATTGCAGCAGTGAAGCAATCTCGTAACTGCCTGATCCATAACTGAATGCTTTGACCATCGCCATAGTTTTTACGCCCGATTTCAGTTGGCTGCGATAGTAATTCAGATTGTCCACAATGCGGGAAAGATGGACTTCCAAGACCGTTTCGTGTGTTTTTTCCTCCAGCCGTTTTTCGATTTTTTCAAATTGAAAATCGCGCGCGCCTTTTAATAAAATGGCTTGATTTTGGAAATCTTCAAAATTTACATTTTTTAAAAACAATTCGGTATCCGCAAAATGATTTTGAATATGATAAAATTCAGATAAAGTTTGAATCTCGTTTCCAATCGAAATAACCGATTTTAAATCATAAGATTTTAGAATTTCTGCAATCTTTTTATATAAATTTTTAACTGAAATTCCCGATTGTAAAATATCGCTTAAAACTAAAGTTTTAGGACGGTTTTGTGCCTGCTGCAAGAAGTATTCTAAACCAATTTTCAGCGATTCCAAATCGGAATTATAGCTGTCGTTGATAAGTAAAGTATTGAGGCGGCCCGCTTTCATTTCCAACCGCATCGAAACAGGTTGGAGTTTTGGGCTTTTTTCTTTCAATTTTTCCGGCGAAAGCCCAGAAACGGCAGATGTAACAGCAGCGTGGAGCGCATTTTCTTCATTGGCAAAATCAGTCTGCGGTAATATAAAATCGAAAGACTTTTCATCCCATTGAAAATGATAATTTGCCGATTTTTTCTGAATAAAAACGGTGGCCGTCTCATCTTCCAAAGACCAAGAAATCGCTTCAAAAGAGAACTGACTTTCATCAAAAAAATCATTTACCCAGCTTTGTTCTTTTCTAAAAACCAGCCTCTTACAATTTTTGAAAAGCTGAAATTTTTCTTTCCACTTTTGTTTGAAGGATTCAAAATTCTCTTGGTGCGCCGTTCCGAGGCTGGTGAAAATCCCAATGTCCGGCTGCAGGATTTTTTCCAGTTTTGCCATTTCATTAGGCCGACTGATTCCCGCTTCAAAAATTCCAAAATCGTCTTCCTCTTTTAAATTCCAGACCGACAGTGGCACGCCGACTTGACTGTTGTAACTTTTCGGGTTTTTAGTGATTTGAAACTCGGATTTCAGCAATTGTGAAAGCCATTCCTTCACAATGGTTTTTCCGTTGCTCCCCGTAATTCCAATGATTTTCGCAGATGAATTTTCTCGAATGGCCTGCGCCATATTTTGGAAAGCCCGTAGCGAATTTTTATTTACCAGAAAATTAGCTTTTCTTGCTAAATTTTCAGGGATTTTTTCCACCAAAAAATTGCGAATGCCTGTATCAAAAAGTATTTGCAAATAATCGTGACCATTATTTCTATCTCCACGAATGGCAATAAATAAGGTTTTTTCCACCGAACGCAATCGCCGCGAATCGTACAGAATTTCATCAATTTCTACATCTTTTTTATCATAAAGATGCAATTCTGCACCCGCAAGTTCGGCGATTTGGGAAAGGGTGCGCGTCATTTTTTGCGCATTATTTTATGGAAGGCCGCGCGGCTCAGCGGTTCGTATTCGTCGCGCTCGCCTAGTACAATTTGCTGATTGTCAGCCGTTTTTCGATGCGAATAGTTGGCAAGATTTCCGGTTTTCACACAGACCGCGTGGACTTTTGTCACATATTCGGCTGTCGCCATCAGATTCGGCATCGGCCCGAACGGCTTGCCCTGAAAATCCATATCCAAACCCGCGACGATGACGCGCGAACCACGGTTCGCCAATTCATTGCAAACCTCCACAATTCCATCGTCAAAAAACTGCGCCTCGTCGATGCCGACCACGTCCACGCCATCGCCAAAAATGAGCAAATTACTACTACTTTCCACTGGTGTGCAGCGGATGGCGTTTTGGTCGTGGCTCACTACATCTTCTTCGCTATAGCGCTGATCCACAAGGGGTTTGAAGATTTCCACGCTCTGTTTGGCAAACTGCGCGCGCTTCATTCGGCGGATGAGTTCCTCAGTTTTGCCGCTGAACATCGAGCCGCAAATCACCTCAATCCAGCCAGCGTTTTTTTGATGGTCAACGGGGTTTTCGAGAAACATTTTTCGGGCTTACCTTGCGGAAATTGAAGCCGTAAAACTAAGCAACAATGGAGGAAGACGTCAGGCGCGAATTGCTGGAACTCTGCGACCGCATCATCAACGACGAAGATAATTTGGACGTAGAAAACCACTTGACCAGCGTGCAGCTTTTATATGAAAAATTACTGGTTATCAATTATTTAAAACAAAAAAAGGCAAGCTCGTCATCTGAAGAAGCGAAGGAAAAGGCATTGGCAGATATTGAAAAAGAGGAACCTAAAAAATCCGAACTGAGAGTGGAAAAGCGGCCGACCGAAAGCCCAATTTCTATCAAAAAAATGGTGAAAGACGAAACGCCTGCCGCGGCAGACAGGCCTGCCGAACAGGAAAAGCGGGAAAAACCTCAGATGGAAGCCGCATCACTTCCGCCGCAATCTTCTGTAAATGAGCGATATAGTGCCAAGCCGATTTCTTTGGGATTGAACGACCGCATCGCCTTCACCTCCCAACTTTTCGAGGGAAATCAAGAGGATTTGAACCGTGTGATTTCACAAATCAACACTTTTGAAAATTTGAACGAGGCCGAAAAATTCATCGATGAAATGGTGAAACCGGATTACGATTGGGCGGAAAAAGAAGAATTTGAGGAGCGGTTTCGGGAGTTGGTGCGGGCGCGGTTTGGGGAGGTCTAAATGTTAGAAAGTATAAATAAAATTAAGGTTGATTTTTTCGATAAAAATCAAAATCTTCTTCTTCATAAAAAGCTAATGTTAATTTTTTCAGAGAATAGATTAAAACTTCCGTTGCTTGTTCAGCCTCCACGGTCGGAAAATCTTCCAAGAATGCTTTAAAATCATCGTTTCCAACTAAATAATCGAAAAGATTTTTAATCGGAACTCTTGAACCTCGAAATACACGGGGTTCCTGACACCATTTCTCGGTCAATCATTACCCATTTTTTAATTTCGAGATATGCCCTCGCATATTCCTTTGCAGCTTGGATTTCCACTTTTTTAATATGCGGATACATCTCCATAATATCCTCATCCGAAGCACCTTCACCTAACTTCTTGTTAAGAATTTCCACGGTGATTCGTGTACCTTTAATAACTGGTTTACCGAGCATTACGGCAGGATTTGTTTCTATGTATTTACCAAGTTCCATTCTTATTTCACTTTTGAATTTTCTCAATGCGCCTCTAGCCAATTCTCCCCCACCCCAATTTCTACCTCCAAGGGCACGGTGGTTTTGTACGCATTTTCCATTGCATTTTTTATCAATGGTTTTAGTTCATCTATTTCATCTTTTTTAGCATCAAAAACCAATTCATCGTGTACCTGCAAAAGCATTTTAGTTTGATACTTTTTCTCTTCCAATAGTTTGTGGATATCAATCATTGCCATTTTTATAATATCTGCCGCGCTACCTTGAATGGGGGCATTCACCGCATTTCGCTCAGCGTGGCCGCGCACGTTTTGGTTGCGGGAATTGATGTCTTTTAAATAGCGCTTGCGGCCGGAAATTGTCGCAACAAATCCATTTTTCCGTGCGAATTCTTTTTGCTTTTCAATGTAATCGCGGATGCCGGGGTAGGTTTGAAAATAGCTTTTGATAATATCGCCCGCTTCGGCACGGCTGAGGCTGGTTTGCTGCGCCAATCCAAAAGCGGAAACGCCGTAGATAATCCCAAAATTCACCGTTTTGGCATTACTCCGTTGTTCGCGCGTAACTTCCTCAATATCAACACCAAAAACCTTGGCCGCCGTGGTGGCGTGAATATCTTCATTGTTTTGAAACGCCTCAATCATCGTTTTTTCACCGCTGAATTCGGCAATCAAGCGCAGCTCAATTTGCGAATAATCCGCCGCTAAAATCAAATGGTCTTTGTCTCTGGGAATGAAGGCTTTGCGCACTTCCTGCCCGCGTTCGGTGCGGATGGGAATGTTTTGCAAGTTCGGATTGTTGGAACTTAGTCGGCCAGTGGCGGCCACCGCTTGGTTGAAGGAAGTGTGAATCCGCCCCGTCTTTTCATTCACCATTTCAGGGAGCGCGTCCACATAAGTGTTTTTCAATTTTAGTAACTGCCTGTAATCGATAACTTTAGAAGCGATTTCGTGGTCATTCGCCAAGTCCAACAAAATATCTTCCGAGGTGGAAAATTGCCCCGTTTTGGTCTTTTTGGGCTTTTCCACCAGCTTCATTTTTCCAAATAGAATTTCGCCCAGTTGCTTCGGCGAACCGATGTTGAAATCCTCGCCAGCGATGTCTTTGATTTCCTTTTCGACCGCAGAAATATCGGTTTCCAGTTCTTTGGAAAGTTTGGCCAACGATTTGGAATCCAGCCGAATACCTTCCCTTTCCATCTCCGAAAGCACTTCCACCAGTGGCAGTTCGATTTCTTCAAACACCTTTTCGGTTTCCGATTTTTTGAGCATCGGCGCAAAAACTTGTTTCAATCGAAAGGTGATGTCGGCATCTTCACCAGCATATTCAGCAATTTTGGCTGGTTCCACGTCACGCATATTGCCTTGATTCTTTCCTTTTTTGCCAATCAGTTCTTCTATTTTTTGCGGCTGATAATTGAGATAAGTTTCTGCCAAAATATTCATATTATGACGCATATCGGGATTGATTAAATAATGCGCCAACATTGTGTCAAAAAAGGGCAGTTTTATTTCGATATTATAATTCTTCAAAACCGAAGCATCGTATTTTAAATTTTGCGCAATTTTTACAATTGATTCACTTTCAAAAAAAGGCTTGAATTCATCCAAAATCTTTTGCGCTTCTTCTTCGGGGCAATGCACGTAGTAGGCTTTTTTCGGCGCGTAAGAAATCGCCAATCCCAGCACTTCCGCATCCAACTCATCCACCGAGGTGGTTTCCGTATCGAAACAAACTTCCTTTTGTTTCAACATATTTTCAATCAACAACTTACGCTCTTTTTCGTGGGTTATCAATTGATAAAAATGGTCGCTGTTTTCCAAATCGTGAAAACCGCTGGCGGGGGCTTCCTCGGCTGTTTCTTGCACCTGCGAAAAAAGGTCGGTTTGGCCACCCGAAGATTGCGGCGCGGCCGATGGTTTTTGCATTTCTTCACCCGTAACTCTCCGCAGCAAAGTGCGAAATTCCAATTCCGAAAAAAGCTCCGCAATTTTCTCCTCATTTACCTTTTCTTTTTCAAATGCTTTCGCATCAAATTCTATCGGAACATCGGTAATGATTTTGGCCAACATTTTTGACATTCGGCCTTGCTCGGCATTGTCACGAATTTTCTCGCCCAATTTGCCTTTGATTTCATCGGCGTGGTCGAGCATATTTTCCATCGAATCGTATTGCGCCAAAAGTTTCGAGGCAGTTTTCGGCCCCACCCCCGGAAACCCCGGAATATTATCCGACGCATCGCCCATCATCCCCAAATAATCCACCACCTGCTCCTTGCGCTGAATGCCGAATTTTTCCTTCACCTTTTTAATGTCCCAAATCTCCGGCGGGTTGCCCATCCGGCCGGGGCGGTACATCCGGATATTTTCGGTAACGAGCTGCGCAAAATCCTTGTCGGGCGTCATCATAAACACCTGAAAACCTTCCTTTTCCGCTTGGCAAGCGAGAGTGCCGATTACGTCATCCGCCTCGAAACCATCGACACCTAAAAATGGAATATTGAACGCTTCCAATAACTTGCGGATGTACGGAATCGCGATTTTAATTCCTTCAGGCGTCTCGTCGCGCTGCGCTTTGTATTCCTTGTATTCCTCGTGGCGGAAAGTGGGTTTGTCCGTATCGTAAACCACCGCAATATGCGTGGGTTGGTGCTTTTCCAGCGTTTCTAAAAGCGTGGTAGTAAAACCGAATACAGCGCTGGTATCCAACCCTTTAGAGGTAATTCTTGGATTATTGATAAAGACAAAATAAGCGCGGTAAATCAATGCGTAGGCATCGAGCAAAAACAGTTTTTTCTCAGAATCAGCCATCGTGAAATTTGTTTGGGATAAAGGTCTTGTTTGAAATTGAGGTGGCAAAATGGAAGGTACTTTTGCCAAATATGAACGCCACAATTTTGTTTCGCCTCGCCATTTTTGTTTTCCTCCTCGCCTTCATTGATTGGTACGCTTTTCAAGCCATCAAAACCGCTTTTCGCGGAAATGTTGCGCGATGGATGTACTGGATTTTTTCGGGATTGGTGTATGCGGGAATCATCTATTTATTTTTCGCTTTTAACCGCTCCGAAGGGCCCAGTTTGCGCTTTCAATATATAATGGCGTTGGTGATACTTTCTTTGGTACCCAAATTGGTGATTATTCTAATTTTATTTTTTGAAGATATTGTCCGGTTTTTATTGGGAATTTTTACCAAAGTTTCGGGAAATTCCGAAGGCAATTTTTTGCCCGATAGAAGAAAGTTTGTGAGTCAAATCGGATTGGGATTGGCCGCAATTCCTTTTTTGGGGATTTTGCACGGCGTTTGGCGCGGACGTTACAATTATCGCGTGACAAAAAACACGGTATTTTTTAAAGATTTGCCCGATGATTTTGATGGTTTTAAAATTACCCAAATTTCCGATATTCATTCGGGCAGTTTTGATAACAAATCCAAAATCGAATACGGGATTGACCTCATCAACAAACAACAATCGGATGTGATTTTTTTCACTGGCGATTTGGTAAATAATCGCGCTGATGAAATGAAACCGTGGGTGGAGTCTTTTGCAAAATTAGATGCGCCGCTCGGCAAATTTTCCATCCTCGGCAACCACGATTATGGCGATTATGTGGATTGGAATTCCGCGCAAGCAAAACGGGAAAATATGGAGCGCCTTTTTGAAATTCATAAGGAATTGGGCTTCCAACTCCTTAAAAACGAGAACGTTAAAATCCGAAAGGGAAATTCGGAAGTGGATTTGATCGGTGTGGAAAACTGGGGAGCCGGCGGTTTTGCCAAGCACGGGGATTTGGAAAAAGCTGCTCAGAATCTCGATGAAAAATCTTTTAAAATCCTGCTCAGCCACGACCCCTCCCACTTTGATGCGGTAGTGAAAAACTTCCAAAAATTCATCCACCTGACCTTGAGCGGCCACACCCACGGGATGCAGTTCGGCATCGAAATCCCCGGCTGGATAAAATGGAGCCCCGTAAAATACCGCTACCCCAAATGGGCGGGATTGTATGAAGATTTAGGCCGGAAATTGTATGTAAATCGAGGGTTCGGTTTTTTGGCGTTTCCGGGCCGGGTGGGGATATGGCCGGAAATTACGGTTTTGGAGTT
This sequence comes from Owenweeksia sp., assembly GCA_965214115.1. GTDB lineage: Bacteria > Bacteroidota > Bacteroidia > Flavobacteriales > Schleiferiaceae > Owenweeksia. Next base: position 402,511 of record CBDCAU010000003.1, on the reverse strand, counting down.
GAGGAAGGGGTGAATACTTGGGGCGATGCCCCAAGTTTTGCAGTCGCACCCTTTCAGGGTGCTCTTTATCGCAAATTCTCCAACATATCCTTCACCATTTTTTCCAACGAAAAATCGGGTTGCCAGCCCCAATCTTCGCGCGCATTTTCATCATCGATACTTTGCGGCCAGCCTTGCGCGATTTTGTCCCGATCATCGGGATTATAGGAAATCGTAAAATCAGGGATTTTTTTTTGAATGGCTTCCGCCAAAGTTTCGGGATCGAAACTGAAGGCCGCCACATTATAAGAGGTACGAATTTTAACCTGTCCCGCGGGGGCTTCCATTATACCAATCGTAGCTTTGATGGCATCGGGCATATACATCATCGGCAGCGCAGTTTTTGGGCCCACGAAACATTCATAGCTCTTGGTTTCCAAAGCTTTGTGAAAAATATCAACCGCGTAATCGGTAGTGCCGCCGCCGGGCGCGGCCTTGTATGAAATCAATCCCGGATAGCGGAGCGAGCGCACGTCCACACCGTATTTCTCAAAATAATATTGACACCACAGTTCACCCGCCCTTTTACTTATTCCATATACCGTGGTGGGGTCCATTATGATTTGCTGCGGCGTGTTTTCTTTGGGCGTGGTAGGTCCAAAAGCGGCGATGCTGCTGGGCCAAAACAAGCGCTGGATTTTCCCTTCGCGCGCCATTTCCAAAGTGTGGAAAAGCGTCTGCATATTCAAGTCCCAGCCCTTCATCGGGAATTTTTCCGCCGTGGCGGAAAGCATTGCCACCAAATGATACACTTGGGTAACTTGATGTTCTTCAACCACTTCCTCGATGCGGTCGCGGTCGGTGGCGTCGATTTGCTCAAAGGGGCCGGATTCCAACAGCGCGCCCGAAGGCTTTTTTAAATCGGAGGCGATGACGTTTTCGCCGCCGTGTTTTTTGCGGAGGGTCTCGGTCAAGTCCGTGCCGATTTGGCCGGAAGCGCCGAGGATGAGAATTTTGTCGGACATTGTTTGCGGCTCCTATTTTAGATGGAAAGCGGCGCAAATATAGCCAAGCGCTTAGAAGATGATGCGTAAACCCGTTCCTATTTGGATAGCGCTAAAATCAGAGGTTATAGCAAACCTTTCCGAAGGTTTATCATCATCTGGAACTGGTCCGGAACTCAGTTCTTTCACGTATTCAAATTCTTTAGAGCTCACAGGCAAATCATCCAATAAATCCACACCATCTCTTTTGAACTTGGTAAGTTTCGCACTTTTCGGAACATATTGCGCACCCGAAAATGAGAGCTCCCCAAAGATGACCAAACTGCGGCCGACCGGAATATCGCAACCGATTCCTCCCACCACGCCAAACGACAATTCCTGCGAGAACTCCATTACACGTTCTGTCTCCACAATTTCCGAACTGCGGACTGATTCAAAACGAAATTCATTCTGCTGCGAGATAAGCCAAATGCCAGGGCCGATACGAGCATAAGGTTTTATATCACCCCTCCGGCCGCCCGTATGAAACTTAAAAGTTGGAGAAAACCGAAAGGAAGAGCTTTGGTAAACATCTACATCTGAGATTTCTATTGTCATAGAATTTATCTCCACTTCATCTGGGCTTTCAAAGGTTTTGCTTAGGTTATTATGATAATTCAACCCCAAATTCAAATCTATGTGATCCCCCAAAGCAATTCCATAAGCAAGGTTTAGATTGAGCCCCCCAGCCAAACCCAGGCGTTTTATCTTGGCGTTGAATTCTCCATTTTTGCTTTCTATCAAAAAAATATCATCCCCAGGGTAACCAAGCCCGTAGCCAATCTGAATGCTGAGGTTTTGGGCGGATAATCCCAACACCGTAAAAAAAGCCATTACGAATGATATGTTCTTCATTTTGTTTCAGAATTATTGAACTTTAAAGGCAGCGAAGTTCAATATAAATCGGCAACCTATGCTTCTTCAATTTTAAAAAATCAGTCTAAGATGATTCTGATGCCGAGATGGAAGCCAACACTACTGAAATCCAGCGTTTGACGCAAAGTTTCAGTGGGATCATCCTCGTCGGGGTCGGGCCCGAAGCCAGTGTCAAACTCTACTTCTTTTTCAAAGATGAACTCTTTTTCGAAGGTCTCCAACTCGCTCGAGCGGTCTTCGCCTTCCGCCGAAAATTCCGTTACCTCGGCTTTGCGTGGTGCGTAGCCCATCAAGTGTCCCGTGACCTGCGCGCTCAACATAATTTAGTCAGAAAGAGGCAGTTCCACACCCAATGCGGCCAAAAAACCAAACCCTAATGCGCCTCTGTATTCCACCGTCTGCAAGGTGGTGCTGTCATCGCCACCGAAAAATCCTCCAAATAAATCCACTGATTCTTCCTCGGTTTTCATCATCGCATAGTTCAGTGTGGGTCCAATTTTCATAAATGGAGTGAATGCACCGTCGTTTCCATTATCCATCCGAAATAAAGGACGGAATTGCAAGGAGGAACTTTTGACGGTAACATCGCCGAATGCGAACCCAGCAGCACCAGCCGCTGGGAAGGGCGTGAGCACATTGGAAATTTCTTGACCAAGATTATTTTGGTAGGCCAAGCCAAACTCTACATCGAGGTGGGCAGACAGCGGCACGCCATAAGCCACGGCCGCTGAAATGCCGCCGCCCAAAGGAATGTGCTCGGTTTGGGCAGTGGCCGAAGCAAAGCCCAAATCAAAAGAGCTCCCCTCTTCGCCGGGGTAGCCGAGGCCATAACCCGCGCTGATTTGAAGATAATTTTGCTGAGCAAAAAGTTGCGCCCCCCACAAAGCCAAAATGGCAAAAACGTAATTTTTCATTGTTTTTAGTTTTAAGATTATCGAATTTTCAAAGTAAACGCTTTTGCGGAAAAGCTGTTGGGTTTGCATTGAAATTATTCACTTTAAATTTGCAAAAATTAGTTGCACTTTGTCCGAAAAACTTTTGTACAACAAACTCGGCCGCGCCGAACTTCTGAAAAAACTGGAAGCTGAAAATTTCACCCGCCGCACGGTTTCCTTTTATAAATATGTGAAGATTGAAAATCCGGCGGAAATGCGGGATTTGCTTTATGCGGAATGGGACGAACTGAATTGCCTCGGCCGGATTTATTTGGCTAAAGAAGGCATCAACGCGCAGATGAGCGTACCTGAACCGAACTGGGCGGCTTTCGCGGAAAAACTCTATCAACATCCTGAATTTAAAGATGTTCCGTTTAAAATCGCGGTGGAAGACGACGGGAAATCCTTCCTGAAACTGACCGTAAAAGTGCGCGAGAAAATTGTGGCGGACGGTTTGGCTGATGATTTTTTTGATGTGACCAACGTGGGCAAACACCTCACCGCCAAAGAATGGAACGCCGCAATGGAAAGCGGGAAAGCCATCGTGGTGGACATCCGAAATCATTACGAAAGTGAAATCGGCCATTTTGAAAATGCCGTGCTGCCAGAAGCCGAAACTTTTCGCGATGAATTACCCGAAGTTTTGGAACTATTGAAAGGCAAAGAAAACGATAAGGTTTTGTTGTATTGCACGGGCGGCATCCGTTGCGAAAAAACCAGTGCTTTTTTGAAACATCACGGTTTTAAAGATGTGAATCAATTGCACGGCGGAATTATCGACTACGCAAGGCAAATAAAATCCGAAAATTTAGATAACAAATTCAAGGGAAAAAATTTCGTTTTTGATGAGCGTTTGGGGGAACAGGTTTCGGAAGAAATCATATCTAAATGTCATCAATGCGGCGAGCTTTCCAACCGACATATAAATTGTGCGAATTTGGATTGCAATCTCTTGTTTATCCAATGTGAAAATTGCGGCGAAAAAATGAGAGATACTTGTTCGGATGAATGTTTGGAGTTCATCCAACTTCCCTACGAAAAACAGGCGGAGTTACGCAAGGGAAAAAAGGGGAAGAAAAGGTTTAATCGGGGGAAGTTGCGAGCATCCATCTGATAATTTTCCCATTTTCAAGGCAACGGTTCCGGCCGTTTCAGTCTGACAATGCATAAAACTCACACCCATAATTGATCCTAAATATGACTCGAAAAAAACTACTTTTCCTCGCTCTTTCCACATTTTGTTTTTCAGCATTTTCCCAATTGCAAAAAGATACCCTGAGCATCAACACGCTGAACGTGACAGCGTTGGCCGATGGTTCAATCGAGAATGTCGGCTTCGCGCCGGATTCTACCGTTGCCTCGCTTTTATTCACCCAGGTTCTGTGGAAGGGCGGGATGGACATCCAAAACAAGTTACACGTTTCGTCACAAACTTACCGGCAGGGAGAAATCAGCTACTCGCCGGGGCCTGTTTCCAACGACCCGAACGCCACCACCAAATACAACAAAGTGTGGCGGGTACAACTCTCCACCTTGACGGATTTTGTGAACGGAAACCTGAGCACCATACCGCCGGAGATAGCCGACTGGCCGGCTCACGGCGATGTGTCGATGGGCGAAGCGGCCGACTTGGCCCCTTTTGTGGATGTGGACAATGACGGCAATTACGACCCTACGAAAGGCGACTATCCCGACATAAAGGGGGACGAGGCGCTGTTCTTCATTTTCAACGATACGGCCAATCGCCAGCAGGCCGGCCCGGCGATGGGCGTGGAAATCCACGGGATGGCTTACGCTTATAACACGGGCGGTTTTGAAGACAGTGTGTTCTTTACCGACTATAAAATATTCAACCGTTCGGGACTGGCCTACACCGATGTTTATCTTTCCCTTTTCGCGGATTTTGACATCGGCAACTCTTTGAACGACTTGGTGGGGACGGACATTCCCAGCAATGCGGTCTTTTCCTATGACGCAAGTCCAGCCACTTCAGCCACCACCCCTTTCGGTTTTTCGCAGGCCTCGGCGGGCATCGCCTTGCTGGAAGGCCCGCCGGCCGATTATTTCGATGGGGAAGACAACGACCGCGACGGCTGCGTGGACGGCGTGCGGAACAGCAGCGGGATGTGCATTGCGGAAGACCCCAGCCAAGGCATCCGCGAAAAATGGGCGATGAGTTCCTCCAATTATTTTGAAAGTCCCGCCACCACCCTCAATCCCCTTTTTATCGGCCCACAAGTTCCGCTGGAAGCCTACCAACTGCAGCAAGGGCTTTGCAAAAACGGATCTTTTTACGAGTCGAAAATGGGTACTTCCGTGCGCGATGCAGGAAACCCCTTTTTGAGTTGCGGCGCAGTAGGCACGCCACTTTCCTTCGTATATCCAGGCGCGAGCATAGACATCAGCGGGGCAGTGCTTCCCTCCACGCCCTTGAACTGGTTTGAAAATCCGCAGGCCTCCGGCGACCACCGCTCGATGATCAACGCGAGACCGTTCACCTTGAACATCGGCCAAAGCATTGATTTCAAGACGGCCTTCGTTTGGAACCGCGCCGATAGCGCCACTTCGGCGGCGAACGGCGGCTATTTCCAACTGAAAGACAAACTTTCGCGGCTGAAAAACTTGTCTGAAAACCAGCCGCCGCGCACGGTGAGCCTGCGGGAGCATTTTTCTGAAAACAACCTGAAAGTATTTTTAAATCCGGAAGGCAAATGGTTTGTCCGCAATGAATCCGCAAAATCCCATCCCGTGGAATTGTATTCGGCCTCGGGGCAAAAATTGGGAGAAATTGAAGTATCCGGCCACGGCCAAGCTGAAATTTCTTTGTCCAATTTTTCCGGTGGGATTTACTTTTTGGTAGCGCCCAGTTCGGGGCAGTCTTTCAAAATTTTGAGATAGCAAACGCCCTCGGTTTGCCGTAAAGGCGGGATTTCTTTTTTTAAAAGGGAATCCCGCTTTTGTTTTTGGAAGATATTTGCTTTCGTACTTTTGAAAAAGAATGATACCTACTACTGACAATATCGAAGAAACGGTGCGCGAATTTTTTAGAGACAAACCTGTGAAAAGAGTTTATCTTTTTGGAAGCTATGCGCGGGGGGAGGAGAATGAAAATTCAGATGTTGATTTGTTATTTGAATATACTGAGCCTTTCGGACTTCTTATGAAAATTGGTATGGAGCAGGATTTGTCTGATATTTTGGGAAGAAAGGTGGATTTAATTTCTCACGGCGGCATAAAGGCCAATTTTCTGAAATACATCAAAGATGACTTGAGAATTATTTATGAAAAAAGTTGATAAGGATAAATTTTGGATGGAAAGTATGCTTGAGGCCATTGAGTATATTCAAAACGAGATGGAAAACAAACCGATTCATTTCTTGGAAAATGACAAGAATCTTTATTGGGCTATGGTCAAGAACGTTGAAATAATTGGCGAAGCAGCTAATCATTTTTCGGAAGAATTGAAGGCAAGATATCCACATATTCAATGGCGTAAGATTAAAGGAATGCGCAATCATTTTGTACATAAGTATTTTGATATTAATATCAATATCCTCTACCAAACAATCGAAGAGGACATTCCTTATTTGCATAACACTTTTAAAGGAAAATAGTATCATTTTAAACAATGGTTCAGACCAGTCAAAATATCGAAGAATCCGTCCGCGAGTTTTTTAAGGACAAACCCGTGAAGCGGGTTTACCTTTTTGGGAGCTACGCGCGGGGGGATGAGAACGAGGATTCAGATGTGGATATTATCGGCGATTTCCCGCGCGAAGTCGGGCTTTTTGGAAGGTGGAAAATGCGCGACGAACTGAGTGAAATCCTCAATCGCAAAGTGGACTTGCTGAATTACGATTCCATCAAGAAAAGTTTTTGGAAATATATTGGCAATGATTTAAAACTCATTTATGGCACGGAATGACGCCTATTGGATTGAACATATTTGGGCTTCTATTTTATTTATAGAAAAGGCAGCTTATCCGTTGAGCAAAAAACCTTTTGATGACGAATATATCAGTCGCTAAATAGTTCTTGAGTTAATTGCCATCGGTGAGTATTCAAAAAAGTTGTCTTCAACTCTTAAAGAGAAATACGCTGAAATTCCGTTGAGATAAATTACAGATTTACATAATGTTTTGGTACACGAATATCAAAATGTGAGATATGAGGAACTTTTGGATGTTATCCAGTTTGAACTGCCTTCCCTCAAAGCCGTTATCCAAAAAGAAATTGAAGAATAATGCCCATCTACCACACCCTCGGAAAAATCCCGCACAAGCGGCACACGGTTTTTAAAAAAGAAGGCGGCGGCCTGCACTACGAGCAGCTTTTCGGCACCATCGGTTTTGATGGGATGTCGAGCCTGCTCTATCATTTGGAGCGCCCCACGATGGTGAAGGAAATCGGCGAGGCCATCGACCTGACGCCGAAAATCGCCGCGAAAAACAACATCACCAGCCGGATGCTGGAAGGCTGGAAAGCGCCCGCCACCGACGATTTGCTGGAAGCCAGAAAGCGAGTTTTGGTCAACTCGGATGTTCACCTCAGCGTGGCCGCGCCCAAAAAAAGCCTACGGGATTATTTTTATAAAAACACCCAAGCCGACGAGGTGATTTTCATCCACAAGGGAAACGGAACGCTTCGGACATTTTTAGGAAACATCGAATTCGGCTACGGCGATTATCTCGTGATTCCGCGCGGGATGATTTACCAAATGGACTTTGAAAGCGAGGACAACCGCCATTTTATCATCGAAAGTTTCCGGCCGGTTTATACGCCGAAACGCTACCGGAATTGGTTCGGGCAGCTTTTGGAACATTCGCCGTTTTGCGAGCGCGACATCCGTCGGCCCAGCGATTTGGAAACGCATTCCGAAAAGGGCGAGTTCCTCATCAAAATCAAAAAAGACAACCACCTGCACCACCTCACCTACGCCAGCCACCCCTTCGACGTGGTGGGCTGGGACGGCTACAATTATCCTTATGCCTTCAGTATCAAGGATTTCGAGCCGATTACTGGCCGCGTACACCAGCCGCCGCCCGTCCATCAAACTTTTGAGACGGACGCTTTTGTGATTTGCTCCTTCGTGCCAAGATTGTACGATTACCACCCCGATTCCATCCCCGCGCCCTACAACCACAGCAATATCGACAGCGACGAGGTTCTCTATTATGTCGATGGCGATTTTATGAGCCGCGCCCACGTGGAGAAAGGTTTTATCAGTTTGCATCCCGCCGGCATCCCGCACGGGCCGCACCCCGGCGCCTACGAAGCCAGCATCGGTAAAGAAAAAACGGGCGAACTGGCCGTGATGGTGGACACCTTCAAACCACTGATGGTAACGGAAGAAGCCGTGAAATTGCAGACGGGGGATTATTGGGAGAGTTGGATGGATAAATAGTTTTCAGTTGTTGGTCGTCAGTTAGTTATTGGTTATTGGATTAAGGGGTTATTGGGTTATTGGGTTATTGGGTTATTGGGTTATTGGGTTATTGGGTTATTTAGGCTGGGTGGAAAAACAAACTCCAAAAGTTTACACCGCCAAATCAAAGCTATTCATACTTTAAGAAATCTATGAAGAATAATAACCATACTGAGAATAATCCACGAAACAAAAGTTCTTTCAGTAAGCTGATGGATTTTTTTTTTGATTACCACTTTTGGTTAAATTTACTGGTATTCCTCTATTTCCTTTATACTCGGTTTTTTTAGATTTAACTTTAGCATTTTCTGTCAAATAAATAATTTTCCGAAATTAGGCCGGGATACTAATTTGCTCCACAACTTTTTTTGTAATTTCAAAGCCCCCCTTTCCCCAATCTATTTTTCCTTTGAATTATGAGATTTAAATCCCCTTTTTTGAGACTCTCAAAGTAGCTTCATTAATTTCCCCTTCGGAGGATGACAATTTAGTACAACTGTCATTTTTTAGTCTTTTTCCAAAAATAGAAAAACCCGCACCATTTAAAAGATACGGGTTTTTAGAATTACTTATTCACTATTTGCCGATCACGCTTTCACCGGATTCACCATTTTATCTTTCTGATATTCACCGTTTTCCAGTTTCGATTTCACCGCCTGAAAAGCGCGCACCGTCTCGCGAACGTCTTGCTCCGTATGCACCGTGGTCGGGATCAAACGCAACAAAATCATCCCTTTTGGAATCACCGGATACACTACAATCGAACAAAAAATGCCGTGGTTCTCGCGCAAATCCATCACCATATGAGTGGCTTCCACCACCTCGCCTTTCATATAAACGGGGGTCACGCAACTGTCGGTGATGCCGATATCGAAGCCCGCTTCGGTTAAGCCATTTTGCAGAAGGCGCACGTTGTGCCACAGTTTTTCTTTCAATTCGGGGCGGGTGCGCAAAAGTTCGAGGCGTTTTAAATTGCCCACCACCAGCGGCATCGGCAATGATTTCGCAAAAATCTGCGAACGCATTTTGTATTTCAGAAATTGAATCAAATTGTGGCTGCCGGCCAAGAACGCGCCGATGCTCGCCATTGATTTGGCGAAAGTGGCGAAGTAAATATCAATGTCTTGTTGAACCCCCTGCTCCTCTCCCGCCCCAGCGCCAGTTTCGCCCAAAGTGCCAAAACCGTGCGCGTCGTCCACCATCAGGCGGAAGTTGTATTTTTCTTTCAGAGCGACGATTTCTTTCAACTTTCCTTGGTCGCCGCGCATCCCGAACACGCCTTCGGAAATCACCAAAATCCCACCGTCAGTACCCGCCACCATTTTCTGGGCGCGCTTCAAGTTTTTTTCCAAACTTTCCACATCATTGTGCGAAAAAGCCAAGCGACGGCCCAAGTGCATCCGCACGCCGTCCACGATGCAAGCGTGGCTTTCGGCATCATACACCACCACGTCATTTCTATCAAGAAGAGCGTCAATCGCACTCATAATCCCTTGATATCCAAAGTTTACCAAAACAGCTTTCTCCTTTTGCACAAAATCCGCCAACTCGTTTTCCAAGCGGTCGTGTAGGTCGCTGTTGCCGCTCATCATCCGGCTGCCCATCGGATACGCCAATCCCCACTGCGCCGATGCGGTAGCGTCAGCCTCGCGCACCTCGGGATGCTCGGCCAAACCGAGATAATTGTTCACGCTCCAGCAAATCACCTCGCGGCCGTGAAACTGCATCCGGTTACCGATTTTGCCCGTCAGTTTCGGGAAAATGTAATAGCCCTCGGCATCATCGCCGTAGCGGCCCAGTGGCCCAGCGTCTTTTATTTTGTCAAACAAATCGTTGCTGCGCACCTCCAGTTGTTGTGCCTCCATTCCGTTGATTTTAGTTCCGTTTTTCATCTGATAATATTCTGTAATGATATGAAAATTAGGACAATGGTTTCGCCAATGTTAAGAAATAAGCCGCTTGGTTAATAAGATGTCGCGATTTCCGCAAAACCGTTCGCGCGCCGCCACGCCTTGTTGTACAGCTTGCTGAGGTAGGCCACGCCGTGGTCGGGCAGTAGCGTTACTATTAGGTCGCTTTCGCTAAAAGGGGTCTCGGTTTCAAACAAACCTTGGATGGCCGCCCCGCCGCTCGGCCCCGCCAAAATGCTTTCGTTCCGCGCCAAATCCAGCGCGCGCCGTAAACTCGGCGCGTCCTCCACCTGCACCATTTCGTCGATCAAATCAAAGTGCACCGTGCTGGGAATGATGTTTTTACCCACCCCTTCCAGTTGGTACGGTTTGATTTCGGTTTCGTCCAAAATGCCTTCGCGGTGAAACTTGGTCAAGACCGAGCCGACCGCATCGACACCTATTATAATAATGTCGGGATTTTTTTCTTTCAGGAATTTCGCCGTGCCAGAAATGGTGCCGCCCGTGCCCACGCAGCAAACGAAGTGCGTGATTTTTCCTTCGGTCTGCTCCCAGATTTCGGGGCCGGTCATTTTATAATGTGCTTCTACGTTGGCTTGGTTGTAATATTGATTGATATAAATGGAATTCGGCGTTTCCGAGTGGCGCGTTTTGGCTTGCTCGTAATAAGAATCGGGATGGTCGGCGGCCACGTCCGTTGGACAAACCACTACCTCAGCGCCCAGCGCTTCCAGCACGCTCTTTTTTTCTTCCGAGATTTTTTCGTTGGTGAAAAGGCTGCATTCATACCCTTTCAAATTTGCAATCATCGCCAAACTGCGGCCCGTATTTCCGCTGGTGGTTTCGATAATCGTCCCCCCTTTTTGCAGTTCGCCGTTCTTTTCCGCCGCCTCAATGACGAATTTCGCCAGCCTGTCCTTCGCCGAGTGGCCCGGATTGCAACCTTCCAACTTGGCAAAAACATTAGTTTTCAATTCTCCTGAAATCCCGCGAAGCCGCACCAGCGGCGTGTTTCCAATGGTTTCAAGAATACTGTTATAAGAATTTTGCAACGCGCGGTGCGGGGATTATTTTGAGCGCGCGAAAGTAGGGAAAATAGTGGTCAGTTGTCAGTTTTTGGTTCTCAGTCGGTAGTTTGTCTATCTGGGTGATTTCTGATATACGGAAATTTGTATCGGAGATTCACGTTGCACAGCCTTGCCGTTGTTAAAAATTGTTGTCGTCATTATAAGAATGTTTTCCCAAAAGGTTTCATTTTTCTTTTGGCTTCCCTACTTTTGGGAAATTCTAGAGGCAACATTTGCCAAGGGTTTTTGTCTCAATGACACATAGTAAATAGATGGCAACTCTCCGATTAAAAAACTTATTAGGATACCTCACAAGCGTAAAACTGATGATAGTTACCAGTACAAGTAGAAAAAGGAGTTATAGCAAGCGAACTCCCAAAAAAAACCTCAGCAATCTTTCGGCGAAATTCAAAGAAGCTGGGAGAGTCAATCGGGATGCCGTACATATCCTAAAAACCTCCGATGGATGGTCGGTAAAAAGGGAGGGCAGCCAAAGGGCTACCGTGGTTTGCAGGCTTCAAAGCGAAGCGATTGCCCAAGCCAAACGATTGGCTTACGTCAAGAACATCGTAGTCCATCGCGCGGACGGCAGAATCTCCAAGCATATTCCCCTGTCAAAATAAAAGATGGAAAATCGGCAGGTATTTATCAATTGTCCTTTTGACAACGAATACTTCGATTTGCTCAAAGCACTACTTTTCAGCTTAGTTTATTTCGAGATGGAGCCGCTCATCTCAGAGACATCCGATTCCGGCACGGCCCGACTAGGCAAAATCCAAAATTTCATTGCAGACTCTTGGTATTCCATCCACGATTTGTCGAGGATGGAACTGTCCAGAGAAAACAAAGTGCCCAGGTTCAATATGCCTTTCGAATGCGGGATAGTGTTTGGTTACCGGATAGCCAAAGAAGATTTGGATGCGCGCAGCATCCTCATTTTGGAAAAAGAAAAATGGCGCTATCAGGCGGCCATTTCCGATTTGGCGGGCTATGACATTGCCGCCCACGGAAACCAATCCGAAAAAATTGTGAAAGCCGTGTACGATTGGCTTCGGCGGTTAAACTTGGTAGAAAACGAATCCTACAAACTTGTCTTTACCGATTTTCTTGAATTCATTGGCTTTTATGACAAAGTGCTCCGAGAGAATCTTTTGGATCCCGATGACGTGGGTGAGATTTCCTTTGAAGAACTCATTGCTCGTATACGCGAGTGGGTAGAAGAAAGAAAGGCTACTGACCTGAACGACTGAACTCCCCACCCTGCTCTCCGACCTTGACCAAAAAAATCCACCAACTGAACGAAGAGGGTGGCGATTTTATAGGTGGGCTGGTGATTTTGGAGAATGAACAATGGCGCTTTTTTGAAGGCAAGGTGAGGTATTCGGCTGGAGCAGCGGAAGACGCTTTCGGGGAGTCGCCCAATTTTGTGTTCATCAACTATAATTATCCGCCAGCCGATTTAGAAAAGGGCTGGAAAAATTTGGAAGAATACTTTTGAGGCATTGGAAATCTGAGATGTGAAGGTTTTGTGAAAAGTTCCATTTTAGAATAATTGTAAAAACCTTTCTCAATATCAATAGAATGATCTTCGCAATCAAATCATACGAGCCTTAAATATTCCAAAATTGTTATTCCACTCCTAACCTCTTGGGAAGATTTAAAAAATCCCGCGCCCTAACTTTGCCCAATGATTTTCATTGAACGCCGCGAGCAATTCGCCGCCGCCCACCAGCTATGGAATCCCGACTGGAGCGACGCCAAAAACCACGAAGTTTTCGGCAAGTGCGCCAATCCGAATTTTCACGGCCACAACTATGTTTTGTACGTTACGGTGAAGGGCAAAATCCACCCCGACACGGGATTTGTGATGAACCTTGCCGACCTCAAACGCATTATCAAAACTTTGGTCATCGACAAAGTGGACCACCACAACTTGAACCGTGATGTGGATTTTATGCAAGGAAAACTGACCAGCACCGAGGTTTTTGCCACCGAAGTCTGGAACATCCTTGCTCCCGAAATCCAAAAGCACGACTGCGAATTGCATAAAATAAGATTGGAAGAAACGGAGAACAATGCGGTGGAATATTTTGGTTGAAGATGTCCACAGCCGACAGTCCCCAGACCACGGCCAAAACGCGGAACTCAGAACACGGAACTCAGAACAAAAACTTCAAACCACAAACCACAAACTTCAAACAATTTTTTCTTTATGAAAGCATACATTTTCCCCGGTCAAGGCGCACAGTTTTCCGGAATGGGAAAGGATTTATACGAAAACGACCCAAAAGCAAAAGAACTCTTTGATAAAGCGGATGACATTCTTGGTTTTAAAATTACCGATATAATGTTTCAAGGTTCTGCGGAAGATTTGAAGCAAACCCGCGTGACACAACCGGCGGTTTTTTTACACTCGGTGATTTTGGCAAAAACCTTACAAGATTTCCGTCCCGATATGGTGGCGGGGCATTCTTTGGGCGAGTTTTCAGCGCTGGTGGCCAATGGGGCATTGACTTTTGAAGATGGCCTTAAACTCGTGAGCCAGCGCGCCGAAGCGATGCAATACGCCTGCGAACAAGAGCCCAGCACGATGGCCGCCGTCCTCGGACTGGAAGACCAAGTGGTGGAGCAAGTGTGCGCCGACATCGACGGAATCGTTGTCCCCGCCAATTATAATTGCCCCGGCCAGTTGGTGATTTCCGGCAGCACCGGCGCGATAAATTTGGCTTGTGAACAGATGAAAAAGTCCGGCGCAAAACGGGCGCTGGTGTTGCCCGTGGGCGGCGCTTTTCACTCGCCATTGATGAAACCCGCCGAGGAAAAACTGCGGGCCGCCATTGAAGCCACGCATTTTTCAAATCCGGTTTGTCCTGTATATCAAAATGTTACGGCCTCTGCAATTTCAAATCCCGTTGAGATTCAAAAAAATTTGATTGCCCAATTGACCGCGCCGGTTCGCTGGACGCAAAGTGTGCAACAGATGATAAAGGACGGCGCGACGGAATTTATCGAAGTGGGGCCGGGCAAAGTTTTGCAAGGTTTGGTCAAGAAAATTGACCGTGAAGCAGAGGCGCGTTCGGCAGAGGTTTGAGCGCATTTCTACATTCCAAAATTTCTAAAACCCATTCTTAAAATTTGCAGCATTCTGTAAAATGGCGCAGTCCCAGCAACATTGCATTGGTAAAATACTGGGGTAAATTCCCCAATCAAATCCCCGCCAATCCGAGTATCAGTTTTACGTTGCAGAATTGTTATACGGAAACCGAGGTTTTTCTTTCCGAAAAAAAATCAAAAGTAGATTTTGACTTTTCCATCTTTTTAGATGATAAAAGAGTAGATGGGTTTAAGCCAAAAACTGAAAATTTCTTTCGCCAAATTACTAGTGAAGCTGATTTTCTAAAAAACCATCGAATTGAGATAAAAACGTACAATAGTTTTCCGCACAGTAGTGGCATTGCCAGTAGTGCATCGGGAATGTGTGCTTTGGCGCTTTGTGTTTTAGGTTTAAAAGAAAAGATCGAAGGAAAAAACACTACCGATTTTTATAAAAAAGCCAGCGAATGGGCGCGGTCGGGTTCGGGTAGCGCGTGCCGTTCCATTTACGGCGGTTTGGTGGAATGGGGGAAATTTGAGGGAATCGCCGAAAGTTCAGATGAATTTGCCGTGCCGTATCAAGGTGCTGTAAACGAGGTTTTTATGGATTTTCAGGATTATGTGTTATTGGTGGAAACCGGCTCAAAAAAAGTGAGCAGCACCACTGGCCACGGTTTGATGAAAAACCATCCCTTCGCAGAAAAACGCTTTTTGCAAGCGCACGAAAATCTCGCGGAATTATTAAAAACAATTGAAAGCGGCGACCTCCACAAATTCGGGAAAATCGTTGAGAGCGAGGCACTTACCCTCCACGCGATGATGATGACCTCCAACCCCTACTTCATCTTGATGAAGCCTAATACCGTATCTATTTTGGAGAAAATTTGGGAATTCCGAAAAGAGACGAAACTTCCCGCTTTCTTCACTTTGGATGCTGGCGCCAATGTGCATTTGCTCTTTCCAAAAAAGGTGGAACTTTCTGTAAAAGAGTTCGTTAACAATTCTTTGATACCGCATTTGCAAAACGGGAAGTATATTTGCGACCAAGTTGGCAGCGGCCCTGAAAAACTATCTTAATGACCTCAAATCCATTGTATTATGCCAAGATTCTCCTCTTCGGGGAATACGGCATCATCAACGATTCAAAGGGGCTTTCCATCCCCTACAATTATTATAGGGGCGCATTTAAAATCGGCGGACGCTTGGACGAAAAAGCGCAAAAATCCAACGCCAGCTTGCAGCGTTTTCAGTCGCATCTTTCTGATTTACAAAAAGATAAAGAGCTTTTGGTAGATTTGGATTTGGATGCTTTTCAAAAGGATATTGACGAAGGTTATTATTTTGACAGCAGCATTCCCGAAGGCTACGGCGTGGGTAGCAGCGGTGCGCTCGTAGCTGCGATTTATGAACGCTATGCCAAAAACCGTATCAACCCCGAAGAAAATATTGACAAAGATTCCATTCTGAAATTGAAGAAAATTTTTGGGCAAATGGAATCGTATTTCCACGGAAAAAGTAGCGGGCTTGACCCCTTGATTTGTTATTTAAAATTGCCGCTTTTGATACAATCCCAAAATGATTTAGGAACGGTAAACCTACCAAAATCAGGCGAAGGAAAAGGCGCAATTTTCTTGTTAAACAGTGGGCAGCCGGGGGAAACACAACCGATGGTAAACATTTTTATGGAAAAAATGAAAAACCAAGGCTTTCGAAAAGTGATGAAAGAGCAGTTTACCAAATACAACGACGCTTGCATCCAAGCCTTTTTGAAAGGAGATTCCGCACCGCTTTTCGGCAATCTGAAAAAGTTGAGCCGCTTGGTTTTTAAATACTTTGCCCCGATGATTCCGTCCAGCTTGAGGGAGCAATGGAAGAAGGGGATTGAAACCAATGACTATTATTTAAAACTCTGTGGCTCAGGCGGTGGCGGCTTCGTGCTCGGCTTCACCCGCGACTATGAAAAGGCCAGCCACCTGCTGAAAGACCACCAGCCCGAACTGATTCACCGTTTCTAAATATGGCACTGAGCCGCAGCCAAAAGCTACTGATTTTTAAGGTCGGGGCTTTGCTCTCGATGGTGCGGTGGTACAATATTTTCTTCCTCACGCTTTCGCAATATCTCGCCGCGATTTTTGTATTGAATAATTATACAAATTGGCAGGAAACTTTAGTAAACCCCGAACTACATTTTATCGTTTTTGCGTCACTTTTCTGTGTGGCCGGTGGTTACATTATCAATAACTTTTACGATGTAGAAAAAGACCTGATAAACCGACCTAACAAAACGGTGTATGAAAAAATCGTAAAACAAAGTACCGCGCTGCGGTTGTATTTTTTGTTCAACGTGGTCGGGGCACTTTTGGGCGCGCTCGCCTCTTGGCGGGTTTTTATTTTTATGAGCGCCTTTATCTTCTTGCTGTGGTTTTATTCCCATAAATTGAAAAAAATCACCTTCCTCGGAAACGTGATGGCGGCACTTTTGGCGGTTACGCCCTTCTTCGCCCTTTTCATTTACTATCGTCTTGAAAATCTGTTGATTATCACTTACGTCAGCTTCATTTTATTGGCCATTTTCATCCGCGAAATCATCAAAGATTTGGAGGCCTTGAAAGGCGATGTGATTGTGGGTTACCCCACTTTGCCCGTTAAATTGGGCATTCCAAAAACGAAATGGCTCATCGCTTTTTTTGCATTTGTCGGTGCTATTCCGGCGGGTTTGATTTTTTACAAAACCAATTTTTCAGGCATCAGCTATTACATTTTTATCGGCGCTGCGGGCGTACTTTTTTCATTATTATTTTTGGCGAAAGCAAATCAAAAAAATCATTATGTATGGCTCAATCATTTATATCGGTTTTTAATCATCGGGGGTATTTTGGGATTGGTACTTTTTGCTTATGTATAAGTGCTTAATCTGAAATACTTTGCAAGATTCATTTTGCGATGAATAAATACATTGACATTTTTGTTAATTCTTATTCAGATTATTGGAATTATCTTTCTAATGAAATTTTAAATCCGACATTTCACAATTATTTTTATTGGCTGATTGGTTTGTCGCTTCTCGTTTGGTTAATGGAAATTATCGTTCCTTGGCGTGAAAAACAGCCTATCATTCGTCAGGATTTTTGGTTGGATGGATTGTATATGTTCTTTAATTTCTTCCTTTTTTCGCTCATTTTGTACAACGGATTATCCAATGTTGGGGTAGAATTTTTTAATGATTTCTTAGGTCTTTTTGGGATAAATAATATTGTGGCTTGGGAGATAAGTTCTTGGCCCGTTTGGACACAGTTTCTGACAATGTTCGTAGTGGCCGATTTTATCCAATGGAACATCCACCGGATGCTGCACCGCGTCCCGTGGATGTGGGAATTTCACAAAGTGCATCATTCCGTAAAGCAGATGGGTTTTGCCGCGCAGTTCCGTTTTCATTGGATGGAAAGCATTATTTATAAAACTATCCAATACATTCCGTTGGCAATGTTGGGCTTTGGAATTGATGATTTTTTTATCATTCATATTATCGCCGTTCTGATTGGTCATTTGAACCACGCCAATTTAGGCTGGAATTATGGCGTTTTTGGTTATATTTTAAACAATCCCAAAATGCATATTTGGCATCATTCTAAAAAGATATTTAAAGGACACAAATACGGAATGAATTTCGGGCTGAGTTTAAGTATTTGGGATTATCTTTTTGGCACGGCTTATATTCCAAAAAACGGCCGTGATATTGAACTGGGTTTTGAAAAAGATGAAGACTTTCCCAAAAATTTCGGCAAACAAATTATTTACCCATTGTCAAAAAAATAAGCACTAATTTTTGATGTCGAATCTTAAAAAAATCGCTACTTCTCATACCACTCTCGTATAACATCTTCAGCAGGTTTATTCTGTGGCGTAAAGCGTTCGTGATTTGTGCCACCCGCCGCAGCGTGCTCGGGAAACCATTTCCAAAAAAAACCGCCTGAAAACCAAGGTTTTTCCCAAAAAACTTCGTAGAGTGCTTGGTAGGCATTTGTCTGAGACTGCATATTTACCACGTCCTGCGGCTTCTCTTCCCACGGCCGCTTGGCGCAATAATCGGCGCTGCGGTAGCCGAACTCCGTGAAAATTACAGGCTTGCCGACGGATTTTTGGTGCGCTTCGATGGTTTCCAAAATGGGCTGCCAGCCGGCTTTGCACTGTGCCACCGTGGGCGTTTTCGCCTCCGAAAGCGGGAAATAGGCGTCGATTCCGATAAAATCCAATTTCTCCCAATGTGCAAAAGTTTGATAGGAATCCCAGTTGCTCGCGTAGGTGATGATGCCGGAGAAATGGGCGCGCACTGAATCAATCAGATTAGACCAAAAAGAGGGTCGTTTTTGATGGAATTTTTTCCATTCCGTGCCGATGCAAAACGCGCCGCAGTCCAGTGAATCCGCGAGTTTGGCAAAATGCAAAATGAAATTTTGATAAGAATTTTCCAGCTCTTTCCAACCCGTCTCGCTGCTGGGTTCATAATCGCCAGTATAAGCGCCGTCGCGCAGCCAAACTTGCGGTTTCAGCATTACTTCAATGTCTCGGTCGTGGGCAAATTTTGTGAGTTTTGCCACGCCCTCATCCCGCTCGCCCCACCATTGCCACGGCAGGTTGTATTGCACGGTGGCCTCGCTGGGCGCAATGAAACCGAACGGGATGATGGCCGTCCAATTCGCGTTCACCGCCGCGATAGGCTCGAACAGCGAACCTGAAACTTCCCCCGATGGGCTGACTAAGCTCGCGCCCTTGAATTTTATTTGCGGATAACTCGGCTCGTTTTGCATATCCGTTTTTTCGTCCGGTTGGCACGAACAACCTATTCCGGTAAACAAAATACTGAGCAAAAAAATGATAGGATTACGCATAACTTTTTTCGGGTTTGAAATTATAGTTTTGGACGCGCGAAATGATTCGGTATTCGTAAATAAAATAAACTACCACAATGATATATTCCAATGCTATTAAAACGAGGTTTTCTTGATAAACCCGATTGCCATAAGCCGCATAACTCAAAATGACCATAAAACTCCACACCACGGGAAACCGAAACGGCGTAAAAATGGCCAGCCCCAGCGGCACGGCCACATACCAAGGATGCACGGTGGTGGAAAGTAAATAATATATGCAAACGCTGAAAAGCATTGATTTTAATAAAGTTTGGCTCCGATTGTTTTTTCTCAAAAACGCCAAAGTCAAAATTGCAATGAAGGTGATAACAGGCAAAATTTTTCCCGCGGTCGCAATAATATTATAGCCCGTAACTTCAAAACCGATAGTTCGGATAATGTAATAAATACTGGCATTAAATTCAAAATTTTGAAAATAAAGGGCGAGACTATCAGTCAAATTTTGAACTATATCTTGATTTAAAAACGGAGTAAAAATTAATAAACAAGTTGTTCCTGTAGTCAAATAATAAATCACAGCTTTTTTCCATCCCAATTTTTTAAAAAAAATGGGTAAAAAAATAAGTGGAATAAGCTTAGTGCAAATCGAAAAGGCCAGCACCACCGCAGAAGGCACCCACCTTTGGGTCAGTAATAAATAAACCGTCCAAATCAAGAAGAAAATCATCACGCTCTCAAAGTGGAGGTTACCCGTAAACTCCAGTACCACAAAGGGATTGAGGATGTAGAGAAAGATATTTTTCTCGTCCAGTTTTAAATGTCGCAGCAATCTTCGTCCGAAAAACCAAATACCGATGTCGGCCAAGATGATGATGATGCGCAACACTAAAGTGCTGACCATCAGGTTTTTTGCACCGAAAAGGGCGGCCAGCCAAAAACAAAACTGGTTGATGGGCGGGTAAACCGTGTAATGACTGGCATTCAGATTTCCCATTCCGGCCGCCAGCGCTTCGCCATTGTAAACAATTCCCGCGTGTGCACTTTCCAAAAATTCATTTGGGAAACTCAGATAAGGATTCAACCCTTCAAAAAGGAGGCGGCCATCCCATATAAAACGGTAAAAATCATTGGAAAGCGCGGGGCTGGCCATCAAAAAAACCAGCCGGAAAGCCAGTGCCAAAAAAGCGAGGAAGGCAAAACTGAAATTGGCGCGATTCAGAAAAAAATAAAAACCCGCGAACAAAACGGAATAGTGCATCAGCACTTCCATAAAATTTTCGCGGGGCACGAAATACGCCAAGTTTACATAGCAGAAAACCACCAGCGACATCATCGCCAGCACCTGCCATAGCGGGGCTTTGCCTACGCCGTGCACGTTACGGATTTATAAAAAACGTAGCCAAAACCAAAGAACAACATTAGGTGAAAAAACAACAAGCCATAATCTTTTAAAAAAAACGCGCTGACGATGCCAAAAAGAAAGTAAACAGTCATCAAGCCTTCCACCCAATTTACCGCCGAAAGCTGGGTTTGAAGATAGCGGTTTTTCTGCCACGTTTCCTTGCGATCGGAAACGTTAAATTTTGGGGTGCGGACGAAGCCGCTTTTTTTACCCAAATGTCCTTCCAAAACCGCCACAGAATTGTGGAGTGAAAATCCCATTGCTATGGAAAAAAACAATACAAAGTCTTTGATATAAATAATGAAATTTCTGAAACTTTTTCCGTGCATTTTTTGATAAGCCACCCAATACACTACAAAAAAGATGAAAGTGCTGACAAAAACTCCGCTTGAAATTTTAAAAAATAATGCAAATTCAGGTTGAAGTGCTTTTATATAAAGCATCGGAATGCTTAGGGCAGCGATGAGAAAAATGATGAGGAACATCGTACTGTTCAGCAGGTGGAAAAAGGCGTGAAGGCGGGTTTTGAACGAGGCCGTTTTTCGAGAAAAAATGTGCTTTTTCATTTTTTGGAAATTTTCGGCGGCGCCTTTGTTCCACCGAAATTGCTGGGAGCGCGCGGCACTCATTATTATCGGAAGCTCGGCCGGCGTTTCCACATTTTCCAAATATTTGAATTTCCACCCTCTCAGTTGCGAACGGTAACTCAAATCGAGGTCTTCGGTAATGGTGTCGCTCTGCCAATTGCCCGCGTCAAGGATGCAGACCTTGCGCCAAACCCCCGCAGTACCATTGAAGTTGATGAAATGGTTGCCGGAATTACGGCCCACCTGTTCGATGGTAAAATGGGTGTCCAAACCAAACGCCTGCACTTTGGTGAGCAACGAAAAATCACGGTTCAAATGACCCCAACGGGTTTGCACCACCCCGATATTTGGGTCTTGAAAGTGAGGAACTGTCTGCAATAAAAAATCGGGATACGGCATAAAATCCGCATCGAAAATGGCGAGAAATTCGCCTTTTGCGGTTTCCATTCCGGCCTTCAGCGCGCCCGCCTTGAAACCTTTCCGGTCGGCACGGTGGATATGTTTGATGTCCAAACCCGCCGCCTTCAATTCTTCGATTTTATCGCGAGCCAGCTCAAAAGATTCATCGGTAGAATCGTCCAGAACTTGTATTTCCAATTTAGCATTGGGATAGTTCAATTTGGCAACACATTCCAAGAGCCTTTCCATTACATAATATTCATTGTAAACGGGTAATTGCACGGTTACAAAAGGTAAATCTTCCAATGTGTCTAAATTGTATTCAACGCTCTCTGCTTTTCTTTTAGATTTTAAATAATTTATCAAAAGATTAAGCTGCACAAAACTGTACAGCAAAATCACCAACAGGAAGAGCGAATAAAGAACTACTAAAATTATTGAAATAGCCACTATTTACGATACTTAAAAATCAATGATAAAATTTTGTATCCTGCCATCAAAGTTCCTTTTACCGTTCCCGAAATTTTGGACACTCCAATTCGCTTTCGGTAGGGTACAGGAACTTCCGCATAGTTTAGGTTCTTTTGAATGGCTTTAAGCTGCATTTCCACCGTCCAGCCAAAGGTTTTATCCTGCATATTTAAATTCAGCAGTTTTTGGTATTTAATCGCCCGAAATGGGCCCAAATCCGTGAAATGTGCATTGTACATTTTTCGCATTAAAAAAGTAGCCAAGGCATTTCCAAAAATCTGTGGGAGGGTCATCGAGCCTTTTTCGCGCAGTTCTTTGACCCGTGCCCCAATTACCAAGTCTCTATTTTCGTTCAAAATAGGTTCTATTAATTTTGGCATTTTTTCGGGGAAATCGGAATAGTCGGCATCTATAAAAACAATGATATTCGGTTTCTCCCTTTTTTTATCAATGTAATCCAATCCTTTTAGACAGGCATATCCGTAACCTTTTCGTGATTCGTTCAGCACGGTTACGCCCGCCTTTTCCGCCACGTCCGCGGTCATATCCGAAGAATTGTTGTTTACTACTACCACTTCTTCCACCCATTTTTTCGGTATATCCTCTATTACTTTCACGATAGAATCTTGCTCATTGAAGGCAGGGATTATTACCACTATTCGAGGTGGAAATCCGCTCATTTATTGATGTATTCCATTAGATTATCTGCCCTTCCAATAAAGGCAGGATTTTCTTTCATTCGGTCGTCGTGTTTTCCGTTCTCCAATTTCAACACGCCGCGCGGGCAAACCGCAGAGCAAATTCCGCAACCCACGCAGGAAGAACGTACGATATTTTGCCCACTTTGCGCATAAGCCCGCACGTCGATTCCCATTTCACAGTATGTAGAACAATTCCCACAGGAAATGCACTGCCCGCCGTTGGTGGTAATTCTGAATTTGGAAAAAATCCGCTGCTGAAAACCGAGGATGGCCGCCATCGGGCAACCGAATCGGCACCATACGCGGCTGCCCATAAGGGGATAAAAGCCTACGCCGATAACGCCGCTAAACGCAGCGCCAATCAGGAATCCATAAGTGGAACGCAAATTTCCACTTTCAATGAAAAGCACTTCGTTTGGAGTTGAAAAATAATTGATAAGCACCGCCCCCGCCATTATCGCCGCCACCGATAAGAAGATGGCGCGTGTTTGTTTATTGAAATGTTTCCGACGGAAAAATGCCACGAAAATTCCTACAATTAACATTATCCCAACGATCCCCAAATTGAACTGAGCGCGGGTTATCAAACTTTTTTCGGCATTGTTGGTGAGGTAAGAATTGATAACTCCGACCGTCATTAAAATGGCAAAAACGGTTACCAAATGAATGCAAATCCGCTCGAATTTCCACGCCGAAACTTTTTTGCTGGACAACTGGCGGAAGGGATCGCCGGCGGTTTCGGCCAAGCCACCGCAGCCGCAGACCCAACTGCAATACCATCTTTTTCCATAAAAGTAGGTGAGAATCGGTGAAATAATCAGAATCATCGCGATGCCAAAAAGCAGCATAAAAAGTCCCAAATTTCCACTATTTAAAAAGCCATTTATATTATAATCGTAAAAGAAACTGTAATTCAACGGCCACATATTTTTAAAATCATTGTAGGGATAATTTAACCGCAACAAAAATTCGGGCAATAAAAACGCAAATCCCAATTGAAAAAACATCACCGAAATGGTGCGAAAAACCTGATACCTATTGTGTCGATATTTCAGCAAAAATTTAAAACCAAAGAAGAGAATGGCGGTGGTGTAAATCGTGCCGTAGAGAAACCATTGGCTGGCGGGTTCATTTTTCAGCAACTGGCTCAGGGGGTCAAATAGAGCGACCATTCCGGTATTGGCGGCATCCCCTTTTCCGAACCCCAAGTACTCAGGAAACCAATAAATAATTACATAAAAAAGCGTGAGCAAAATACCGAGCGACCAGCCCAGCGCGCCACGGCTGGTCAGGGATTTGAAATAAACGCCGTTGTTTTTGATACCCGCTGGCTGCGTCATATAGGTGCGCCAAGTAAAGGCAATGGTACCGGTGAAAATCGCGCCCAGCGACGCGCTCAGCATCACGGCATTATTAGAAAAAGTGTAGCCGCCCCACGCCACCAAAAGGATGGCGACACCGATTAAGCCGACCGCAATCGCGCCTTTTTGAATGGCATCCAACTCGCGGGTGTCGGGTTTCGACAATGAAATGCTTACATATTTTTTGTCCATTTTCTTTGGAATTATGCTATTACCGTTTCGTTAAATTTTCGGCGGATTTCCTTCTCATAACTTTTATGAAATTCGGGGTCAAAATTGGCCGTTTTCAATTCTTTAATTACCGTTTCAATCGGTGTATTTTCCGTTATCCATCGGTCACATATTTCGTGGCGCAACCGAATGCCCAATGCATTTATACCCAACAAGCCACCATTTTCTTTGTCAAAAACGAAACGCAAGCATTTTCTCCCCGACTTGTGTTCCCAATAAAAATCGGCTTCGTGCTCTTTGCGTTCGGGCCACACCCAGCCGTAGGTTTGGTATTCGATGTCCAAAAACTTGGCGGAATTGAACCAAACTTTAGGCTCGTATTCGGTGGGATTTCCGCAGATAGTCTGCGCGACGGCCTCGCCCATCATCCGACCGGTGTACCATACGGCCTCCACAGATTTCCGCGCGCCAATGGGTTCGCGTTGCTGTGCGCAATCGCCTATGGCATAGATATTTGCGATATTGGTTTCCAATTTTCGATTGACCAAAATCCCTTTGTCCGTCTCGATTTCAGAATCCTTTACCAGTTCCAAATTCGGGTGGACTCCCACCGTCAAACCCACTAATTGACAGTCGATTAGCCCGCCGTTTTTCGTTTTCACCGCTTTGACGCGGCCGTTTTCATCGGGCAAAATTTCTTCGAGCTCCGTTTCTCGCCGCAAGTCGATATGATGTTCCAAAATATGGCGGTCAACCATCTGCGCCTCTTCTTTGGGCAAAACACCGTTCCAAAAATGCTTTTCGCGAATGAGTATTGTAACGGGAATATTTCGCGTCATCAGCATCTCAGCTAGTTCGATGCCAATCAGCCCCCCACCTACGATTACGGCGTGTTGGGTCATTTGGCCGTTTTCTTCCAAAAGTTCTAAATCCTGTTTGGAGATTAGACCCTGCACACCGTCTAAATCTTGGCCGGGCCAGCCAAATTTGTTGGGGTGGGAACCCGTGGCCAATATCAATTTATCATATAAAATATCATCACTATTTTGTAAAGAAAGAGTTTGATTTTTCGTGTCAATTTTAGTAACCAAATCAAATACTAAATTTAGGTCATTTTTTTGCCAAAAATCATTCTCATACGGCTGGGTGTGCTCAAATTTCATATGCCCCATATAAATGTACATCAGAGCGGTGCGCGAGAAGAAATACTCGCTTTCGGCGGAGATGATGGTGATTTTTTTGTCGCTCAGCTTTCGGATATGCCGTGCGGCGGTGATGCCTGAAATGCCGTTGCCGATGATAACGACGTGCTCCATTTGATAAAAGTTTGAAGGCGTAAAAATAACAGCGCGCGCATTGGCTCTTTGTAGCCTGACTTACATTTGAGGACGAGCGCTTTGCGTTAGTTTGCGGCCAAGCTAATCAATATTTCAATTGAGTTATGAAAAAGACTTTTCTTTTCATTGCATTTTTTGCGTATTTCGGTGTCATTGCACAGACAGAAAGCATCACAGATTTTTTTGAAAAATCAAATGTGTTTTTTGGCGAATACGTTTCGCAGGGAAAAGTGGCTTATCAGGAAATAGCTGAAAATCCCGAAAAGCTAAATGAGCTTTATCAATTGATGGATGAAGTTGAGATTGATGTAAATTCCCCAAAAGAATATCAGGCTTTTTGGATAAATGCTTATAATATTTCAGTAATAAAGGGGATTGTGGATAATTATCCGCTACAATCGCCACAAGAAGTTTCAGGTTTTTTTGATAGAAAAAAATATCAAATTGCGGGTGAAAAAGTAACGCTGAATAATATAGAAAACAAGAAATTGCGGGCGGAATTTGACGAGCCACGTTTTCATTTTGTTTTGGTGTGCGGCGCGGTAAGCTGCCCTCCGATTGTAAATTTTGCGTACACGCCCGACGAACTGGAAAAACAACTGGAACAACAAACCCGAAAAGCGATCAACGACCCTGAATTTTTACGGGTAAACCCCGAAAAGGAAGAAGTACAATTTTCGCGGATTTTTGATTGGTATGGTGAAGATTTTACAAGAGACGGGATGACCAAACTGAAATTTGTCAATCAATATTTGGATGAAAAAATTCCTGCCGATTACAAACAAACGTTTTATGAATACGACTGGACTTTGAACGGGATTTCTAATTTGGAAAACACGTCTTCTTCCAATGCCAATCAGCAAAATGGCTCGGTAATTCAAAATTTGACACCTTCCAAATTATTACAAAAAGGCCAGTGGGATTTAAAGGTTTTCAATAATTTTTACAGTGAAACCAAGGCCAAATTCAACGGGACGGAATCTGACAAAGCGCGCGAAAATTTCTTCACTTCCAGCTTTGCGGCTTTTTACGGAATTTCTAAAAATGCGCGATTTAATATCGGCGCTTTGGTCAATCTCAATTCGACCACACGGAGCAACGATACCGTTTCCAAAGGCTTCTTTTCGCCCATCGGATTTCAGAATGAAGCGGGGATTAGCCGCGCCGGATTGGGTTCGGCAGGGCCCAGTATTCGCTTTGTCCCATTTAATAAAATCTCCAATTTTTCCGTGCAAACCTCGGTGCTGTTTCCTTTATTAAAGGAGGAATCAAAAAATGGCGTATTTCTCGCCCGAAATTCCTATCAATGGGAAACGCGATTATTTTTTGATAAGTCTTTGTTAAATAAACAATTTCAAATATTTGCAGAGACAGATTTGATTTACTTTTTTGGAGAAGCTGGGGAAGGATTTGCCAATAATAGTTTGGGCGTTCCGGTAAGTTTATTTTTTAGTTATTTTCCGGTTGATTGGTTTACCATTTATATAAATGGGCAGCGCTATTTTTTGATTGATTTGGGCAATGAATTTAGCCAAGAATTCAATCAAATCGGCAGCGGGATGAAATTCCAACTGAATCCCGTCCTGAATTTGGAAGTTTCGTACACTAATTTTGTAAGCGGCCGCGACACCGGCTTGGGCGAAACGATAAATTTGGGGCTGCGGGCGGTCTTTTGAAAACTACAACTCGAATGCGGACGAGCCGTTTGGCGCTTTGGGGCGCTCTTCTTTTTTCTACTTTTTTAACGGGTCAAATTACGCCGGCCGCCGAAAATCCGTTGCCGCCTTCGGATAGTGTGCCGCGTATTTACTCGCTGGAATTCAAGGGCTTAGAAAAAACCAAACGTTCTTTTTTAGAAAAAATCATCGGTGTGGAAGCGGGTGAAATCCTGGATTCGGCGCGGCTGGAGGAGGACGTGCAGATGCTTATCCGGCTGCCCTCGGTGGCGCACGCTTATTTTCAGGTGTTCCAATCGCACGACAATTTTTACCGCGTTATTTATAATATTGAGGAGAATTTCACCCTGCTGCCCGACCTCAACATTTATACGCGCGGCGACCAAATTTGGTGGCGCGTGGGAGCGGGTGAATACAACCTTTTGGGGCGCAATATTTTCGTGGGTGCTTTTTATCGAAACAATGGCAAACACTCGTATGGCGTGAATTTCCGCGCGCCTTTTTTGTTCGGAAAACGCTGGGGATTGGCGGCCAGTTTCAATGATTTCACTTCGGATGAACCCGTCTATTTTGAGAATAATAATGTGGGCATTTATGAATATAAAAACCGTGCGCTGGAATTGCTGGGTTTGTTCCAATGGGATTTTCACAATCGGTTGGAATTCGGCGGCTCTTTTTTCAAGGAACAATACACGTATTTGAGAGGCGCAGAAAATGTAGATGCTCGGCCCGATTTGATTTCACAAAACAAATGGCTGTTAAAAGTTACCCATCAATATTACCGCGTCAATCAATATTTTCAGTATTTGGATGGAATGATAAATACGGCGAACATTCAAACCGTATTAACCGAGGGGGAAGAAAACCCCATTTTTAATATCGCTTTCAACGACTTTATCATCTATAAAAGATGGCATCAAAAAGCAAATTTTGCCACACGATTGCGATTAGGGATTTCTACCAATAATAATACACCATTTTCGGCTTTTGTGGTAGATAATCAAATGAATATTCGTGGAGTGGGCGACCGCGTGGACAGGGGCAGCGGCGTGATTACCTTGAACACCGAATACCGCTACACCCTTTGGGAAAATGACTGGGCGGCCTTTCAAGGCGTGGCTTTCGTGGACTACGGCTCTTGGCGGGAGCCTGCCGGTGGGCTGGACGATTTTGTGGAAAAAGAAAACGTTTACCTCCACTCCGGCGGCGGGCTGCGTTTTATACTGAAAAAAGTATATAACGCCACCTTTAGAATCGACTATGGAATTGGACTGACTCCCACGAATAATTCACGCGGTTTTGTGTTAGGATTAGGGCAATATTTCTAAAGAAAAGAAAATCAATTTTTATTGGGAATTAAGATTCCAATCGTATTCTAAATAGCTGATTTTAGGATTATTAGGAATTGGTTTTTTAGAATATTTTTGGATTACTTTCAAAACTCCACCTGCGCTTTCAAAATCATCTTTAAACCAATCAAAAACTTTGGACAATTTCAATTCATTTTGTGAGATTTTATTCCGTTGGGAATCATTGACAAAATCCTTGAACGATTTTTCGAAAAGCGCGTCCACATTTTCGGCGGTGAACGCCTCGCGGATTAGCGGCGGACAGGAAATCGAGGCGCAATTCACCCCCGCGTGGATGCGGTAGTCGGGGTATTTTTCCAATAAAATTTCGTGCTCGATTTGGTCGAGGGTGTAGTTTTTTCCGCCCACTTCCGCAAAGGGAATGTCCCAAGCATCCTTGCCGTTTTTTTCAATGTCACGGATGCTTTTTAGGGGGTAATTTTCGAGAATCAATTTTACCGTATAGGCATTGTAAGCGTTGAGCCACAGGGCTTTGGCGGCTTTTTCGCCCATCCCCGCAGGGTCGGATTTGGCCAGGCTTTCCAAATATTTATCGAGCGTGGCCGCATCGTTTTGAAAGCCTTGATAATCGACGCGATTTTCGCTGTTTACGTGTTTTTGCAAAAGCGAATTCCAAGTGGAATGTTGGGCGAAAACGCTTATGGAAAAATAGGCGGCGAATGCGAGAAAAAGAAATTTCATATCCAAAAAATTTTGAGACAAATAAAGTATAAAAGCTGAGAAACAAAGGTTTAGCGGGCGACATTGACAAACCGTTTCCTTCTGAAAATCAAACCTTTTGCCATCGCCCGCCTTTTTATTTTATGAAAAATCCCAAGACCAAGGAATATTCCAACGGCGAAATCACCGTGCTTTGGCAGCCGGATGTTTGCCACCATTCCAAAATCTGTACGCACGGTTTGCCGGAAGTTTTCAAACCGAAAGAAAAGCCATGGATACAAGTGGAAAATGCTGATACCGAGGAAATTGCCGAGCAAGTGGCGGCCTGCCCAAGTGGCGCGCTGCGCTATTTTTACAATCAAAACGAAGACGAATTCACAAATACCGACGAAAAAATGAAACTGGAACTGATACCCAACGGCCCGCTGATGGCCTACGGAAAAGTGGAAATCAAAAACGCGGACGGGGAAACCGTGGAGCGGGAAAAAGTGACGGCTTTTTGCCGCTGCGGCGCTTCGGGGAACAAGCCGTTTTGTGATGGGAGCCATAAGGGGGCGGGGTTTGAGGGGTGAGCTTGGGGCGTTGCCCCAAGTTTTTCAGTTGCACCCCTTCAGGGTGCGGCGGTGTCATTTCGATAGTTTAAAATTCCCATCATTCTAATGGGTTTCAGAGTTTAAATTTTCTTTAAAATCTCCGCGTGGTCAAACCCCAACTCCGGTAAATCCTCCAGTAAAAACCACCGTGCCTCGCCCGCGTCATCGCCCGCTTTCACTTCCACATCGTCCTGAATTTCAACCGAAAACGCAAAACTGACAATCCGCCCGCGCGGGTCGCGGTCGGGGTCGTCGAAAAAGCCGATGAAGTGTAAATCCGATTCGGGGATTTCTACGCCGGTTTCTTCTTTCAACTCGCAGGCGGCGGCGGTGATGACTTTTTCGTCGGTTTCCACGAAGCCGCCGGGCAGCGCCCATTTTCCCGCAAAGGGGTCGTTTTTGCGCTTTATCAACAGCACTTTTTCGCCGCGCCGCAGCACGATGTCGGTGGTGATTTCGGTTTCCGTGGTTTTCATACCATTGCAAACAAGCCGTGCCGCCGCCCGTTCATTGGTGGTTCAAAATTTTTAGCATTTCAAATCATATCAAAATGAAAGCCCAGAAAAAATACATCGAAAAAAACAAGGAACGGTTCGTAGAGGAGTTGAAGGATTTGCTGCGGATTCCCAGTATTTCTGCGGATTCCCAATACAAAAACGACGTGATGAAAACCGCCGAAACCGTGGCTGAAAGTTTGCGCAAAGCGGGGGTCGATAAAGCGGAAGTGCTGCCCACACCGGGCTTCCCGATTGTGTACGGCGAAAAAACCATCGATGAAAATCTGCCCACCGTTTTGGTGTACGGCCATTACGACGTGCAGCCGCCCGACCCGCTGGATTTGTGGGATTCCAAGCCGTTTGAGCCGGTCGTCCGCAAGACGGACATCCATCCCGAGGGGGCAATTTTTGCGCGCGGGGCCTGCGATGACAAAGGCCAAATGTTTATGCACGTGAAGGCGCTGGAGGTGATGAACCAGACGGATTCGCTGGCTTGTAATGTGAAATTTATGATTGAGGGCGAGGAGGAAGTGGGCAGCGAAAATCTCGGCTGGTTTGTGGAGCGCAACAAGGAAAAACTGGCGGCGGACGTCATCCTGATTTCCGACACGGGGATGCTGAGCAAAGATACGCCGAGCATCACCACGGGGCTGCGCGGCCTCAGCTATGTGGAGGTGAAAGTGACCGGCCCCAACCGCGATTTGCACAGCGGGTTGTACGGCGGCGCGGTGGGCAATCCCATCAATATTTTATGTAAAATGATTGCGAGCTTGCACGATGAAAACCAGCACATTACGATTCCGAATTTTTATGATGATGTGGAGGAACTAAGCGAGGGAGAGCGCGCGGAAATGGCGAAAGCGCCTTTTGATTTGGAAAAATACAAGGATGCGCTGAAACTGAAAGATGTGTATGGCGAGGCGGGCTACCGGACGATGGAGCGCAACAGCATCCGGCCCACTTTGGACGTGAACGGCATTTGGGGCGGCTACACTGGCGAAGGCGCGAAAACGGTGATTGCCAGCGAGGCGTTCGCCAAGATTTCGATGCGGCTGGTGCCAAATCAAGATCCCGAAAAAATCACGCAGTTATTTAAGGAGCATTTTGAGAAAATAGCGCCAGATGCCGTGCGCGTGGAAGTGACACCGCACCACGGCGGCCATCCTTACGTTTCGCCCACCGACGGCGACGGTTACCGAGCGGCGAGCGCGGCGATGGAGGAAAGCTTTGGCCAAAAACCCGTGCCCGTGCGTAGTGGCGGCAGCATCCCGATTGTGGCGTTGTTTGAAAAGGAGCTTGGGCTGAAGTCGATTTTGCTGGGATTTGGTTTGGATTCGGATGCGATTCACTCGCCGAACGAGCATTTTGGGCTGTGGAATTTTTATAAGGGGATTGAGACGATTCCGCTGTTTTATAAGCATTTTGCGGGGGTGAAGAAATGACCCCGGTTTTTCCCCAACCGCAGAGGGCGCGGAGAGGCGCGGCGTTACATTCTAAAATCGCTGCGGCTCTCTGCGAACGCTGCGGTCTTTTTATTTTGAAAAGGGCTATTTTTGGAATTGAAAATTTTTTGAGAAATGACAGCGGAAGCACCAAGGTTAAACTTCGAACAAGTTTTAGAGTATTTGAAGACCCTATCAAAGAAAAAGAAAGAAAAGGTTAAAGAAGTTCTGAAAGAAAACCAGATTTCGGAAAAAACCGAATCGAGAGAGGAATGGCTTCACTGGATTGAAAATGAAGGACTTACATTAAGTGAAGAGCAAATCGCAGAAATAGAAAAAGCCAGAGAAGACCTAAGCCGATGGAGGAGTTAGTTCTTTTGGATTCCGGAATTTTGATTGAATATTTCCGGAAACTCAATAAATCAAAAACCAGCTTTGTCAAGATAAATAAGCAATATGAAAATGTGGCGATGAGTTCCGTCAGTTTTTATGAGGTGGAACGTGGCATTTTACCATTTCAAGCCGATTTATGGGATCGAACTCAAAGAAAATTGGCGATTTTGGATTTTGAAAAAAACGCGGCTTTTAGCGCTTCTGAGGTTTATAATAACCTGAAAAAGAGAAGCTTGCTTATCCCAGAGCCGGACATTTTAATCGCCGCAGTTGCTTTAAGCAATGATATTTTTTTGGCCACTTTTAACCGTAGCCATTTTGATAGAATTGATGGATTGAAATTGTTGGATTTTTAGGAATTTAAAATTACCAAAAAATGACAGCGGAAGCACCAAAATTATCTTTTCAACAGCTTTTGGAGTATGTGAGAACTTTGCCTCCTTTTCAGGTAAAAAAGTTGAAGAAAGAATTAGAAAAAATACCGAAGAAAGAAATGAAAATTGAAGAAAAAGGCAACCCTGAATTAAGGGAAGTCTTATTGAATTTTCCACAAATTTCGGATGAGGAAATTGCCATCATTGAAGAGGTACACAATGATTTTGGAAAATGGCGGATTCCATAGCGATTGACGTCAAGCATTATGATGGTATCAACGGCTTTAAATTAATGGGTTTTTAAAAAGATAACCAATGGCTAAACAACCAAAACACCCAGGCGAAGAAATGACCGGCAAAGACTGGGAAAAATTATTGGAGAAAACACCCAAAATGACGAAAGCCGGCATCAAAAGAGTGGAGGAATACCGGATAGAATGGGAAAAATTTGGCAAGCGCTTTCGCTGAGATTTTTGCCTGATCCATTCATCACCCCTCACTCAACACCCTTCCCCCTCCTCGGCCAATTGCTCCTCACCAGCACCGCCACCGCCACCACAAAAAGCCCAATCGCCACCCAATTCCCACCATAGAAAATAAGCAAGGCTACTATAGCCGCGGCGGTGAAAGCGCCGAGCGCCGTCAAAAACCAGCCGCCGATGACGTTGACCACGCCCGCCACACGGTAGGGCGCACTGCCCGCTCCCCAAGCGCGGTCCGCGAGGGAGGTGCCCATCGCTACCATAAAAGTGACATAAGTTGTGGAAAGCGGCAATTTCAAAGAAGAGGCAAACGCAATTAAAATACTGGCAACCATCAAATTAACCGCCGCACGAATTAAGTCGAAAGCGGGTTTGTCTTCTTCGGAAAGGTGTTGAAAAGTGAAGCGGCGGTTTATACTTTTAATAGTATTCTCTGGCAAAATGTAGCTGAAAAAATTGGCGAAAGCCGTACCCGCCGAGACGATACCGCGCGATACCAAATTCGGCTTAAACCGCTCATCAACAGAACTTTGGCTACTGAGATTGATGGAAGTAGCGGTTACTCTTCGCGCCTTGGCCGAAAGCCACAAGGTGATGACCATAATCGCGCCCGACGCGAACAACAGCAAAGTGGGCGCAGGCACTTTGGATGCCAGCGAATCCATCATAAAGGCATCGGCTGCCATACCGGATTCTTGCCACAATTGGAAAGACTGAAATCCGGCTATCGGCACGCCGACGAAGTTCACCAAATCATTGCCTGCAAAGGCCATCGCCAAGGCGAAAGTACCGGCCAAAACCACGATCTTCAACGGATTGATATTAGCCAATTTTTGTAGAAGAAAAAGAACTAAGGTGCTGATAACCAATGCCCCCAAAATAATGAGCCAAGTTGAATTTTGGATGATGGCCGTGGCTTCATCCGTGGCGAACACCGCGCCCTTGATGCCTTTTATCAAAAGAAAATAAATGACCAGAGTCATCGCCACGCCGCCGAAAATCGCGCCGTACTTGGGCATCCTTTTTTGCAGATCGAAAGTGAACCACAGGCGCGAAAGCCACATCACCACCGCGCCCACCGTGAAAGCCACGGCAATGGACAGGAAAATCCCGCTGATAATTTCGATGGCCTTGTCGTCATTTATCAATTCGACGAGCGATTCGGCCTCGCTGTCGCGCGAACGGAGCATCAAAAAGCCGGTCATCATTGAGGCGCCCAACAATTCAAAAACAATGGAAACCGTAGTACTGGTGGGCAATCCCAGCGAGTTAAACAAATCCAAAAGTAAAATATCGGTAATCATCACGGCCATAAAAATGACCATCACATCGGCGAAGGAAAAGAACTCCGGATTGAAGATGCCCTTGCGCGCCACCTCCATCATCCCGCTACTGAACGCGGCCCCCGCAAAAACACCTAAAGCCGCGATGATCAGGATGGTACGCATCGAAGCGACGCGCGAACCGATGGCCGAAACGAGGAAATTCACCGCATCGTTGCTGACGCCCACCACCAAATCGCCAATGGCGAGAATGAGTAATGCAATGACGAGAATTTGGTAGCTGTCCATTCAGTGTTGTTGCGTGAACAAGGCTGCAAAAGTGGCCTTTAATTGTTATCCCACCGTTAAGGAAAATCTTCGAAAATGCACTTTGACAAATGGGGCGGCAAGCTACTTCCTTTGGTTTTGATTGGCCAAATGTTTTCCTGCCAAGCCCAAAAAAAATCCGATATGAAACACGAACATACCAATGCACTGGCCGATGAAACCAGCCCGTATCTCCTTCAACATCAGCACAATCCGGTAAATTGGCAGCCGTGGGGCGAGGCCGCTTTTGTGGAAGCCGCCGAGCAAAATAAATTGGTGGTTATAAGCATCGGTTATTCCGCTTGCCACTGGTGCCACGTGATGGAGCGCGAGAGTTTTGAGGATACTGCCGTGGCGGAATTGATGAACGAACATTTCGTTTCCGTGAAGGTGGACCGCGAGGAACGACCGGACGTGGACCAAATTTATATGACCGCCGTGCAATTGATGACCGGCAGCGGCGGCTGGCCGCTCAATGTGGTGGCTTTGCCGGACGGTCGGCCGCTTTGGGGCGGCACTTATTTCCCAAAGGAAAACTGGATGCAGGCGCTGAAAAGCATTTCAGAGGTTTATAAAAATGATCCCGAAAAAGTGTTGGAATACGCTGAAAAACTGACGGAAGGCGTACGGCAAAGCGAGTTGGTGCAAATCAATGAAAATGAACCAGATTTTACGGAAAACGACGCAGAAACTATTTTTCAAAATTGGTCGCAACGTTTTGATACAGAGGAAGGTGGGCCTGACCGCGCACCGAAATTTCCGCTTCCCAATAACTATGAATTTCTGTTGCAATTCGGGCATTTGACGGAGAATGAAGAGGCGCTGGAACAGGTGAAACTGACTTTGCGAAAAATGGCGTTCGGTGGGATTTACGACCAAGTGGGCGGCGGCTTTGCGCGCTATTCCACCGATGCGATTTGGAAAGCGCCGCACTTTGAAAAAATGCTTTACGATAATGCGCAATTGTTGTCGCTTTACGCGAAAGCCTACCAAAAATTCAAAGACCCGCTTTACGCGGAAATTATTGAAGAAACTTATGATTTCTTGGAACGGGAAATGAGCGGGGAAAACGGCGAGTTTTATTCCGCTCTGGATGCCGATTCGGAAGGGGAAGAAGGGAAATTTTACGTTTGGTCGGAGGCCGAACTGCGCGAACAAATCCCTGAAAATGAGTGGGATGAATTTTCGGAATATTATGATTTGAAAAATGGAAAATGGGAAGGCGAGCATATTATTTTGCTAAGAAAAGATTCGGAAAAAGCGAGTGAAATTCCCAAGGAAAAAGTAAAAAACTGGAATCGGATTTTACTGGAAAAAAGAGCGGAACGGGAGCGGCCCGGCTTAGATGACAAGGCGCTGACGAGCTGGAATGGGTTGATGATTACGGGGTTGGTGGATGCGTCGAATGCTTTTGGGAATATGAAACCCTCCCCCGTCCCGCACGTGCGGGACACCCCCTCCAAGGAGGGGGACAAGCTCGCGCCGCCTGACCGGAAGTCCGAAACATCTTCGCCACGTGGTGGGTCAGAAACAGATAACTCGCAGTCTTCCAATTCGTCGGGTGGAGGTGCGGCCCTGTCCCCCTCTCGAGGGGGTGCCGACGAAGGAGGCGGGGGAGGTTCAAAAGAAAATCCTTATCTAAAAAGAGCCAAAAAAATAGCCGATTGGATACTCAAAAACCAACTAAAAAAAGACAACTCTTTATATCATTCTTATAAAGACGGAAAAAGTACCATTGAAGGTTTGTTAGAAGATTATACATTTTCCATTCAGGCTTTTATCAAACTATTTGAAGCCACGGGCGAGGAAAACTATCTGCGCCAAGCGGAAAAATGGACGGATTTTTTGAAAGAAAATTTTGAAGATGAAAATAGTAAACTTTTTTACACGAGAAATTTAAAAAGCAAACAACTGATTGCGAAGAGTTTAGAAACGACGGACAACGTAATTCCCGCCTCCAATTCTGCGATGGCGAAGAATTTGTTTTTACTGAGCCATTATTTGGACAAGCCCGAATATTTGGCGCAAGCCGAAAAAATGCTCAATCAAATCAATAAAGAAAGATTGCTGCAATACGGCGATAATTTTAGCAATTGGGGGCAACTTTTGATGTGGTTGACGCATCCGTTTTATGAAGTGGCCATTTCAGGGAAATCATCCCAAAAAAAATATGCAGAATTTCAAGAAAATTATTATCCAAATGCGCTTTTTATATTATCGAAAAATGAAAGCGATTTGCCGCTTTTAGAGAACCGATTTGTTCCAAAAACTACGATGATTTATGTGTGTCAAAATAAGGTTTGCCAGTTGCCTGTGGAGGAAGTTTGGCAGGCGAGGGAATTGATAAAATGAATCGCATCTTAACTCCATTGTTCATAAAAAATCCCACCCAAAACCGCTGATTTCCAAAAAACGCCCTTCCTTTGGCCGAACATTTGATAGCGCGAAATCCTTTACAAAAAATCCAAAAACACAATATAACTGTATGAAACGATTAAGCATTTTGACGATCGGGATGGCACTGGCCACCGCTTCCTGCGTAAGCAAAAAAAAGTACGCGGCGATGGAGGAAAATTACAACGAGTGTAGCGACAAACTGAGTACGGCCAAGGTAGAACTGGCCGATTGCCTTTCTAAAAGAGATGCACAGTCCAAAGAAATCGAGTACCTGAAAACCACTAATTATCAGCTACTTGAGAATACGAGCAGCCTCGCCACTCTTTCCAAAAAGGAGGCGGAAAACTTGGAGCGCTCGCTGGAATCCATCAAGGAAAAGGATATGCAAATCAAGACTATGCGCGACGCCATCAACAAAAAAGACAGCGTGACGCTCGCTTTGGTGACATCTTTAAAAGGTGCGCTCGGAAATCTCAATGATGAGGACATCCAAATCAACGTGGAAAAAGGTGTGGTGTACGTTTCGATTTCTGACAAATTGCTTTTTGAAAGTGGCAGCTACACCGTATCCAGTCGGGCCCGCGATGTATTGGGCAAAGTGGCGAAAGTGGTGAAAGCCAAGCCCGAAATCGAAATTATGGTGGAAGGCCACACGGATGACAAGCCCGTTTCGCGCCCTAATATGGTGGACAACTGGGACTTGAGCACCAAGCGCGCCACCAGCGTCGTGCGCATTTTGCAGGAGGATTTCAGCATTGACCCCAAACGGATGACCGCCGCAGGACGCAGTTATTATGTGCCCGTTTCCGGCAACGATTCCGCTGAAGGCCGCGCCGCCAACCGCCGCACCCGCATCATCGTATTGCCCAAGCTCGACCAGTTTTTTGGGATGATTGAGGATGGGATGAAGAAGGCCAAGTAAATTAACTTTGGCTTAACTTATTGATTTTTAAAGCAAAAAAGCCGCGATTTGTAGAAGTGAATATAATTACTACTACCTTCGCGGCTTAATTTTTTAATTTTTTTCAGATGAATATTTTTGTGGGCAGCCTTCCCTGGGCAACAGAGGAAGATGATTTGCGCGAGATTTTTGAAGCCTATGGCGCGGTAGATTCCGCCAAGGTGGTAACGGACAAGTTTACAGGACGCAGCAGAGGCTTCGGTTTTGTGGAAATGCCCAACGATGACGAAGCGAACAAGGCTATCGAAGAATTGAACGATTCGGAGGTGCAAGGTCGCAGTATTGTGGTGAACGAATCTAAACCCAAACCCCAAGGCGAGCGCCGTGGCGGTGGTGGTGGTGGATTCAATCGCGGCGGCGGCGGCGGCGATCGCCGTGGCGGCGGAGGCGGTGGCTACAATCGTGGCGGCGGAGGCGGCTACGGCGGTGGCGGCGGACGTGATCGCTACTAAGCAACCGGACTTTGAGCAAAAAAACATTTTTTGTTTGATACAACCAAAAGCGGCCTTCGGGTCGCTTTTTTTTATTTGAAAATTCTGTAAAAAGAAAATTTTTGATTTCTTAAATTTTCGCTTAAAGATTTTGATAATTTTTCGTGAAAATCCTCATTGTTCTGATAATCAAATCTTTCGAATTTCTATTTTTGAATCGTGAAAAATTTTGATGGGAAAATCGTCTGGATTACTGGTGCCAGTTCGGGCATTGGCAGAGAAATGTCGCGGCAACTTTCGGAAAAGGGCGCGAAAATTATTCTTTCCGCGCGGCGGGAAAACGAGTTGGAAAACTTAAGATCCCAACTTTTAAATTCTGAAAATCATTTGGTTTTGCCATTGGATATGGAACGGCAAAATGAGTTTCCCGCCAAGGTAAAAACTGTCATCAAAAAATACGGGAAAGTGGACTTGCTTTTTTTGAACGCGGGCATCAGCCAACGTTCCGATGCGGCGGAAACGGATGTAGAAGTTGACCGTAAATTGATGGAAGTCAATTACTTTGGGCAGGTTTTTTTGACAAAAAAGATTTTACCTTTTTTAAAAAAACAAACCGAAAGCCACATCGCCGTGACCAGCAGTTTGGCGGGGAAATTCGGTTTTTACAAACGCTCCGCATACGCCGCCAGCAAACACGCGCTGCACGGTTTTTTTGAAACCTTGCGATTGGAAGAACAGGATGTCAATATGAAAGTGACGATGCTTTGTCCGGGAGGTGTGCAAACCGATATTTCCAAAAACGCACTGCAAGGCGATGGCTCCGCTTTTGGTCAAGAAAGTAATTTGCAAAAGAGTGGTATTCCCGTTGGGAAATGTGTGGCAGAAATGATAGATGCGATTCAGAAGGAAAAATATGAAGTTTTGATTGGTGGATTTATGGAGAAAATATCGGTGAAAGTGCAGGCACTTTTACCTTCGGTTTTTTATAAAAAATTGGAACAGAGGAAACCATAATAAATTTGAAGGTCTTTGTCAAAAAACGGTAGGCAAAATGTATTGAACCGTTGCTTTAGCACGGTTAATTTTGGCATCTTACCCTCCACTCGGCTTTAGCCGAATTTAATTTTCCGCTAAAGCGACGCTGAGTGAATAAATTTGCGCCTCGCTAAAGCGGCGGTGCAATACATCAAAAAGCTGCGCAGTCTCAACAAAATTTTATGAATAAAAAAGTGATCTCCGGCATCCAACAAATTGGCATCGGCAACCGCGGCGTGCACCCGCTCTGGAAATGGTACCGCGAGCATTTTGGGATGGACATCGGCATTTTTGAAGAAGCCGCGGAAGCGCCTTTAATGACCGATTACACCGGCGGCGAAGTCCACGCGCGGAACGCGGCGCTGGCCATCAATATGCAAGGCGGCGGCGGTTTTGAGATTTGGCAGTTCACCAGTCGCGAAGCTCAATCGGCCAAATTCGACGTGCAACTCGGCGACTTCGGAATTTACATCACCAAGATGAAATCCCGTGATGTGAAAGCCGCTTATAAATTCTTGAAAAATAAGGGAGTGGAAATGTTGGGCGAACTTTCGGACGACCCAAACGGCAAACCGCATTTTTATTTGAAAGACCCGGACGGGAACATCTTTGAAGTAGTTGAAGGCGATTCGTGGTTCGGAAAAACCGATGCCAAAACGGGCGGTGTTTTCGGGGCGGTTTTGGGCGTTTCTGACATTGATAAAAGCCTGAAACTGTACCAAGATATTTTGGAACACGACCAAATTTTGTATGATGAAAAGGGCGTTTTTGATGATTTGAAACATTTGCCGAACGGCGATAAAAAATTTCGGCGAGTTTTGCTGCAAAATTTCAAACCGAGAAAGGGAGCATTCGGTAAATTATTGGGAAACAGTCAAATAGAATTGATTCAACTACTAGACGGAACGAGAAGAAAAATTTTCAAAGACCGTTTTTGGGGCGATTTGGGCTACATCCATTTGTGTTTTGACGTACGAAATATCGAAGCGTTAAAAAAGGAATGCGCCGAGAAAGGCTTCCCCTTCGTCATCGACAGCGACAACAGTTTTGATATGGGCCAAGCCGCCGGCCGCTTC
Organism: Owenweeksia sp.; assembly: GCA_965214115.1. GTDB lineage: Bacteria > Bacteroidota > Bacteroidia > Flavobacteriales > Schleiferiaceae > Owenweeksia. The sequence continues at coordinate 361,907 of CBDCAU010000003.1, read as the reverse complement.
ACCTACATCGAAGACCCCGACGGCGCGCTCATCGAATTTGTGGAAACCCACAAAGTGCCGGTGATGGAAAAATGGAATTGGTATCTGAACATCAAAAATCGCGCACCTGAAAAACCGCTGCCGAACTGGATGTTGAAGGCGTTGCGATTTAATCGCGTGAAGGATTGAGAGTAAATTTTAGTAATTTTACAAAAAAAAGATGAACTCTTCAATTGTTGAAATAGAAGGCAAAAAATACCTGTCTTTGGAAAAAGATTTGGTTGAAAAATACAATTTAGAAAGCGGCAAAAAAGTAACCATTCCTGACCTATTGGTGGAACGTCTTTTTTCCAGCAAAAACCCTCGTGAAAGCTGGGACCGAAGCTTTGAAGAAATGCGGCGGAACGGCGATGACCGAATGATTGATGAAAATGAATTAGGGTGGGGAACCAAGGAAAATCCACGCGAAGGGTGGGAAGAGCAAATTCGCAAAGAAGTGGAAAAACACGGCCAACCGGAACTACTTTTTCCCGATGTATTTGAAGATGAAGATTTTAGCGACTGGACTTGGGACGAAGAAGAATGAAACAGTATCAAGTTTATTGGGTGAGCTTAGACCCGACAGTCGGAGCGGAAATGAAAAAAACACGGCCGTGCATCATTGTTTCACCTAATCAGATGAACCGCGTTTTACGGACAGTTACCGTTGTTCCTTTGACCACTGCGGTTCACAACTTTCCATTTCGAACCAAAGTTTCCATCAAAGGCAAGCAAAGTTTTGCCGCAATTGACCAAATGCGTGGGGTGGACAAAAGTCGAATTGGCGGCAAGCTCGGCCAACTTTTGGATGAAGAAATTGTAAGACTACGCCAGTCCATAATTTACACCTACGGAAGTTGAATTATTATTTTGATTTCCATCCTCACCCCTTTCAAAAACGCCGCGCCCTTTCTTTCCGATAGCATCCAGTCCGTTCAAAATCAAAGCTTTACCCATTGGGAGTGGATTGCAGTCAATGATTTTTCCGATGATGATTCTTTAGAAGCTGTCTAAAAACGTTTCAACATAATTTTTATGGAGGCTAAAAGCACCATCGCCTCCGATGAGCTCTTCAGCCTCTCGTAGTTCTTTGAGTTCCTGCGGCAGGTGTCCAGCCAGGCGAAGGTGCGCTCGACCACCCAGCGCCGGGGCAGCACCTGGAAGCCGCCCCCCTCGGGCTTCTTGATTATCTCCAAGTCGATGCCATGGTCTTTTTTGGCCTTCTCCACCAGTTTGCCCGCGTAGCCGCCGTCGGCCCAGAGCTTGCGCAGGCACCGCCAGTCCCCCGCCATCCCGTCCAGCAGCCCGGCCGCGCCGTCCCTGTCCTGCACCGAGGCCGGGCCGACCTCCACGGCCAGCAGGTGGCCCTGGGTGTCCACGGCGATGTGCCGCTTCACCCCCTTGACCTTCTTGCCCGCGTCGTAGCCCGCCGGCTGCCCTGCCACCAGGGTGTTCTTGACGGACTGGGAGTCCACCGAGCCCGCCGTGGGCTGCGGGCCGCGCCCGGCCTCTGCTCGGCGCGCCTCCACCAGAGATGCGTTCACCGCCTCCCACAGGCCGCTGTCCCGCCAGGCGGCGTAATAGTAATAGACCAGCTTCCAGCCGGGGAAGTCCGAGGGAAGCATCCGCCACTGGCAGCCGCTCTCCACAAGGTACATAACCGCGTTGACCACCTCGCGCAGGCCGTGCTTGCGCCTGCGGCGGGTGTCGAAGAATTTTGATAATATTGCCCACTGGCCGTCGCTCAGGTCGCTCGGGTAAGCCGTCATGATTATGATTTTGGTGAATCACAATTTTCGGCATGCAGGAAGGGCCCAGCGGCGGCCTTCCTTGTTTTTTCTCAACACTGGTATATGAAATAATCATTTCTAGACAGCCTCTTAGAAATTTTTAAAAAAGCCGCTAAAAAAGATTCACGGATTCAAGTTTTTCAAAACGAAGGAAATGGAATTATTTCCGCATTGGAAACCGCGCTGAAAAATGTGAGGGGAAATTTCGTAACCCGAATGGATGCCGATGATAAAATGCCTCCCTTTCGATTGGAAAAAATGGTGGATTTTTTATCCCATCAAAAACCCAAAACCATAGCAACCGGATTGGTTGAATATTTCTCTGTAAATGAAATTTCTGAAGGTTATAAAAATTACCAAAATTGGCTAAATAATGTCGCTAAAAATGAAAGGTTTTGGAAGGATATTTATCGAGAATGCGTGGTAGCCTCGCCCAATTGGATAATGCGGACGGATGAATTGCGAGCAATCTGCGGATTTAAAAATTTGGAATATCCCGAAGATTACGATTTGGTTTTTCGATGGTATCAAACTGGTTTTCAAATCAAAACGATTCCCGAAACTACCCTCTTATGGCGCGAGCACCCCGACCGCATTTCCCGCAATTCCGATAATTATTCCCAGCAAAAATTCTTTCAACTGAAAGTGAAGCGCTTTTATGAATTGGATTACCAAAATGGCGATTTGGTTTTGTGGGGAACGGGGCGAAAAGGAAAATTTACCGCCCAACTTTTAATCGAAAACCAAGTGGATTTTCATTGGATGGAAATCATTCCCGAAAAAATTGGAGATGAGATTTTCGGACGCAAGATTTTGAATTACAAAGAATTAGAGGATTTTAGAAATGCACAACTTTTAGTAGCCGTGTATCCACCCAAGAAAGAACGGCAAAAACTGGAAGCCTATTTATCGGAATTAAATTTTACCTTGGGGAACAATTTTTTTTACCTCTGAAAGTATGGCCATCAACGACAAAGATTTGGAATTTGTGAAAGACCAGTTATCGGGATTTGGTGATTTTACCGCGCGGAAAATGTTCGGCGGGGCGGGTTTTTCGCGTGATAAAATAATGTTCGGGATGATAGATTCCAGCGGCGTTTTTCGCCTAAAAGCGGATGAAAAAACCAAGAGAGATTTTGAAAAGCACGGGATGAAACCTTTGACGATGGACAAGCCCAAAATGAAGGGGACGATGCCGTATTGGCAAGTGCCGGTGGAAGTTTTGGAAGACCGTACGGAACTGAAAAAATGGGCGGAAAAAGGGTATGAAGTGGCGGTGCGGAAAAAGAAAAAATGATTTTGATTATTTTTATAAAAATTTTTGAAAAATGAGCGTGGCAGAATTGACAAAAGAACTGGAAAAACTGGATGAAAACCAGCTTCAAAAAGCGGAGGATTTTATCAAAAGTTTGGTTAATAAAAGTGAAAATTTTCATCGTTTTTCAGAACTGCAAAAGCGGGCGCTGGAAGTGTCGCTCCGCGATTCACACGAAGGCCGTACCCGTCCACAAGATGAGATGATGAAAGAAATTGACGAATGGCTCGAAAAGTAGATTGGACGGACTTTGCGGAATGTCAGTTCAAAGAAACGCTGCGATATTGGCGGGAGAGAAATGGCTCGAACCTTTACCCAAAAAAGCTGCGAAAAGAAGTAGTGGAGGCCACTAATTTTCTCTTAATATACCCCACTACAGAACATAAATCTGAAATAGAAGAAATTCGATATGGATTGGTGCGGTCATACCAAATTTTTTACAGGGAAATCGCACGGGCATTGAAGTAGTTCTCTTTTGGGAAGCTCATCAAAACCCAAAACGATTGGAAATTTTGCTTCACCGAATAGGACAAAAATGACCGAAAAACACCGTTGCGGCTGGGTCGGCACCGAGCCGATTTATATAAAATACCACGATGAAGAATGGGGTGTTCCCGTGCGTGATGATGCGAAGATGTTCGAGTTTCTTTTGTTGGAAACATTTCAGGCGGGATTGAGCTGGATTACGATATTAAAAAAGCGTGGAAATTTTAGGGAAGCTTTTGACAATTTTAATTATCAAAAAATCGCGAAATATGATGAGTCTAAAATCGAAGAATTAATGAACAATGCGGGCATCATCCGAAACCGTCAAAAAATAAAGGCTGCTGTAAATAATGCGAACTGCTATCAAGAAGTACAAAAAGAATTGGGTAGTTTTTGCAGTTATTTATGGGATTTTGTGGATGGAAAACCGATTCAAAATGAATGGAAAACTTTTAAAGATGCGCCCGCTAAAACGGAGCTTTCCGACCGTATTGCAAAAGACTTGAAAAAGCGCGGCTTCAAATTCGTGGGCAGCACCACGATTTACGCGCATTTGCAGGCGGCGGGCTTGGTGAACGACCACGAAATAAGGTGTTTTCGGAATTCAGACTTGGAATAGGAATTTTAAAATGAGAATTACAGAAAATAAATATTTGAGAATTTACAAGGACAACTTTGGTGGTCACATTAAAAACTGGTTTGAAGAATATGAGTTTTCGGATGATAAAATCTCATTGGATTACAACACCAAAACCTCAGCGGTCCATTCTTCAAATATCGAAGGTAACTCATTGGACATCAGTTCTTTTATGAATTCTTTGACAGCGGCAAAGAATTTCAAAAAAGACAAAGAAGTTCAAGAAATAAAAGACTTGGTAGAGGCTTATAAATTTGCCCAAAAAAATGAACTTTCTCAGCCAAACTTTTTAAAAGCGCACCAACAACTTTCCAATACTTTTTTGATAAAAAGCAAAAGAGGAAAATACCGCACCGACCAGATGGGAGTTTTCGGCGAAAGCGGTTTGGTTTATTTGGCTATCGAACCTGAATTTGTGCAGGAAAAGATGAATGAATTTTTTGATGATTTGGAGATATTGAAAAAGATGAAAATGAATATAGAAGAGGTTTTCTATTTCGCTTCATTGATTCATCTCATTTTTGTACACATTCATCCTTTTTGGGATGGCAACGGCAGCGCCGCCCGACTATTGGAAAAGTGGTTTATCTCGGAAAAAATCAACAGTCGTGCTTGGAAACTAAAATCTGAAAAATATTACAAAGAACATTTACAGGATTACTATCAAAATATTGGTTTGGGTGTGAATTATTATGAACTGAATTATGATAAATGCTTGCCGTTCTTAAAGATGTTGCCACATTCTTTGAAATCCTAATTCAAATCGATTTTTTCTTCTTCCCCGCCACAAAATTCTTCAAATAAAAAGGCTCGAAATACGCCACATTTTCAAACTCATTTTTCTCAAATTTTTGCAAAGAAATCTGCGCCAAATTTTTTGCGGAAGGATATTTTATTTCGCTAAAAATAAAGCGGTTTTCATCTAAAATTTCACGGCATTTTTCCGCCCCATCACCGAAAAAGTGAAATTGCAGTTTGGAAGCTGAATTTGGTTCGGAGGCCTGTCCCCCTCTTGAGGGGGTGCCGAGGAACGAGGCGGGGGAGGTTTCTTCATCCACAATCTTCGCCTCAATCTCCGAAACCCGCTTCCCTTCAAAATCAAACACCGCCGTATAAACTTCCATCCGCCGCGCGTCAATCATCGGCAGCAAAAATTGGCTTTTGGGAATTTCATTCTCGCTAAGAAACTGGTTCACAAGAATTTCCAAACCGTTTTCGGCAATCAGCGGAATATTCAGCGCAAAGCAAAATCCCTTGGCGGCCGAAACGCCAATCCGCAAACCGGTGTAGGAGCCGGGGCCTTTTCCAACAGCGACTGCGTCCAAATCCGCGAAGGATTTCCGTGCCTTTCCGGCAGGCAGGCCCGCTTCCGCCATTGCCTTTTCAATAAAGATGTGGAGCTTTTCGGAATGGATGTATTTGTCCGAATGTTCCTCTATTAAAGCCAAAATATCCGTGCCTTCCGACACGCAGACCGAACAGTTTTTGGTAGAAGTTTCTATACTGAGAATCAGCGGTTTCATTCGTTGGTTTCCTCCTCATCGTCATCGGAATCACCCGACTTGATTTCTACTTCATCGCCGTTCACTAACTTTTTGCTAACCAGTGAATAAGGCCCTGTAATCACAGTCTGCCCAGCTTCCAATCCGCTTTTGATTTCGATGTTTTCATCGTCTTGGATGCCTGTTTCCACCACCGTCAAATGGGCTTTTCCATCATCATATAAAAAGACGACTTCGTATTCCTTTTCCTCTTCGCCGTCCTCTTTTTTGCGGCGGTTTTGGTAGGATTTGGCCTCCTTGCTAGTGTCACTGCGCACGGTTACCGCCTCAATCGGCACGGCCAAAATCCCGCTGCGGCGGTCGGTCTTGATTTCCACTGACGCCGTCATTCCGGGCCGGAACGGTGAATTTTGGCCGTCTTCCAGCAAGTCCGCATAGGATGATTTCAGCATCCGCACTTTCACCTCAAAATTGGTGACTTGGTCCACGCTTTGCCCTTGCGTTTGCGCGGAGTTGGCGATTTGTGTCACCACGCCTTTAAATTCTTTATCTAAATAAGCGTCCACCTCGATAATCGCCGTGTCGCCTTTGCCCACGCGGATGATGTCGTTTTCGTTCACCTCCACCAGCACCTCCAAATTGTCCAAGTTGGCGATGCGCGCGATTTCCGTCCCCGTCATCTGCGCCGTGCCAAGGACGCGCTCGCCCAGCTCCACGTTCAGCATACTCACCGTGCCGGATTGCGGCGCGTAAATCGTCGTCCGTTTTAAATTATCGGAGGCTTCATTGTAAGAAGCCTGCGCGCTTTGCAACTGAAATTCAGCGCTTTCCACGCCCAGTTTCGCCACATCATAAGCCCGCTGGATGGCATCGAATTCGGCTTGGCTGATGACGTTTTGCTCCGCCAGTTTTTTGTTGCGATTGTAATTGGACTCCGCTTCTTTGAACTGCGCCTGCGCCGTGGAAACCCCAGCCCGCGAGCTACTTAATGATGCCCGCGCACGGTTCACCGCCGCTTGATAAATGTCGGGATTGATGCGCAAGAGCAAGTCGCCCTTTTGCACCGAGTCGCCGTCTTCGATGTTCAACTCCACGATTTCGCCGCTCACCTCGGAGCTGATGTTCACCTCCACTTCCGGCTGGATTTTTCCGGTGGCAATCACGGTCTCTTCAAGGATCATTTCCGTCACCTCAACGGTTTCCACTTCGATGCCTTCTTCTTGGCCAATCCAGCCTTGCTTTTTGGCGACTATCAAAAAGACTATCAAAAGTACCCCAATGATAATCAGAATATTACGGGTTCGTTTGCTCATTGTTTTTTCACTAAAAATGTAAAATCTTGACCTTTTCTTTTAAATATCTCATTCCCAAATAGTTTCAAGATCAAAGGGCTTAATATTAGTTCTGACAAAACTGCTGGCAAGAAGAACAATAAAAACATAGTGTCGATCGGTAAACCCCAAAAACCCCAAATAAAAAAGGAACTTATTATTGTCAATATTCTCGTCAAAAAAATGACAACCGCGCTTATCAAAACTGACTTTTTGTTTTTCCAAAGTATATATGTTTGGAAAGAAGCACCAATTAGAAACGTTATTGAACCTAAAAATAGAGTTAGCTGAATTAACTCTATTAATGGCGTGGGCTCTTGTTCCATTATTCAAAATTTCAAATCATAATTATTCTCTCAATTTTGACCCTTTTCTATCCAATTTGTTGAGCATTTTTTTATATCAAAGAGTTACTTGATTCGTTAAATAAAATTCCAGCACTTTTATCTTAAAAATGTAATCGTATTTGGCGCGCAGCATTTCCGATTTTGCGATGGCCAAGCTGTTTTTAGCGTTTTCATAATCAAATTGGTTGAGCGCGCCCACCTGAAAACGCTGGTCGGCATATTTGAAACTTTCCTCGGAACTTTCCACCGCTTTTTCCGCCGCCAAATACGAATTGTAAGAAGCTTTCGCATCCGCGTGGGCTTGGTAAATCGTCTGCCGCAAATTGTTTTTTACCAGTTCCAGATTGAGCTGCGCGCGCTGCAAATTCAGCTTTGAATTTTGGTACAACGTGCGGTTTTGCAACCTTGTGAAAATGGGGACGTTCAGCCCGAAACCCACGTATTGATTGAGGTTGTCATCTAACTGAGTTCCAAAATCTTGTTCGGGAAAAAACTGCTGGATTTGACTGGAATAATTGGTGCCCACGCCCCCTTGCAAACTCAAAGTGGGGAAAAAACTGCCCCGCGTCGCGTCCACGCCTTCCTCGGAACCTTCCACGTTGGCGGCGGCGCTTTTGATGTCGGGCTGGTTTTCCAAGGCGGTGTTAAAAATGCCCTCGGGCGAGCGCGCCAAAGTTTCTGCATCGGGCAGTTCGATGTTCGGCGCGGTGATTTCAAAGTCATTGGGATTGGGCAATTGCATTATGTTGGCAAGTTGCAACTTGCTCAAGGTCAAAGAATTCTGCGCGGCAATTTCCGCCTGTTCATCCCGTGCCAATTGGGATTTCAATTGGAGAACATCGCCCAGCGGCCGGCTGCCGGCATCCACTAGTTTTTGGGTGCGATTGACCTGCAAATCCGTGACGCGCTTTTGCTCCTGCGCCACCTGCAAAATTTCACGGTTCAGCAAAATCTGCAAAAACAAACTCGCCACGCTCAGCTTGGTATCATTTTCAATGTCCTCGGTAGAATACAAGCTGGACAGATATTGTAAATTATTCTGATTCAGGCTGTTCCAATTCCGGCCACCGTCAAAAAGAATCCAACTGCCATTCAATCCGGCGTTGAAAGTGCGGATGGTGTTGCGCGTGGGAGCGTTGGTAACGGGGTCGATATTCAAACCTGAATTCCAAAAATAACGGGCGTTCGCATCCACGCTCGGAAAAAAATCCGCGAAGGAATTTTGCTTGGAATTCAGCGCGATTTTCTGGTCGATTTTCGCCTGTTGAATCTGAATATTGTTATCCAAAGCATATTCCACACATTCGGGCAGCGTCCAAGTGCCGCGCGGGTTTTCACTTTGTGCTACTATAGAATTCGCGAAAAGCGCAAAAAAAAGAAATCCTATAATCTTTTGAAAAAGAGACATTTGAAGGGTTGAAGTTTTTGAAAAACCTCAGCAAAGATAATGTAGGAGTTATTTGGTTATTGAGTTGCCGGTTATTCAGTCTCGGCGTGAAAACAGGGTGGATAGGGCAGCCATTCAGAAACGAGAAAATTTTTGGTCAAACCAGTGCGGCTTGAATCTTATTTCTCAATAAAAAAGTAAATTAAGAATTTGGGAAACCGAAAAAATCACGACTCAGCCGTGCGCTTTTTATGGCGGTAAATCGCGTAACCTACCGCGCCCAGCAGCAAATACGGGAACGCCATCAGATAAACGATGCCCTCGTTCAGCCCGTCCGCCACGCCCCCGTCGCCACTTTCGGCCACGGCCTTGCACATCGCGCACTGCGCTTTTCCCGCCAAGGAAACTACGAAGAAAAATGCTGTGAAAAAGAATTTTTTCATCGGGTGCAAAGATAATTAGTGCGGGCTTGGCACGATGCCAAATTCAAAATCTCCTCCCATATAAAGACCCGAGGATTTTTGTCTCGAATTTTTAAAACCCTTTCCACAAAAAAAAACCCAGCTCTCCACAGAACTGGGTTTTGTCATTTTTAAAAAAAAGTTTCAAAGGAATACTTGCATCCTACCCGGCCAAGGTCTTCTTCACCTCCACCTCCTTGAATCCTTCAATATTGTCCCCCACTTTGATGTCGTTGAAATTCTCGATGTTCAGGCCGCATTCGTAGCCTTTGGAAACTTCTTTCACATCGTCTTTAAAGCGTTTCAGCGAGCCGAGTTTTCCAGTGTAAATCACCACGCCGTCGCGAATCAGGCGGACGTCCGTGTTCCGAGTTATCGTGCCGTCCAAGACGTAGCAACCCGCGATGGTGCCTACTTTGGAAATCTTGAAGGTTTCGCGCACCTCGAGGTTGCACACGATTTCTTCCTTCACGTCGGGCGACAGCATTCCCTCCATCGCATCGCGGATTTCGTTGATGGCGTCATATATAATGGAGTACAATCGGATATCCACCTGCTCTTTTTCGGCCAGTTTGCGAGCGTTCGCGCTGGGCCGCACTTGGAATCCCACGATAATCGCATCTGAGGCGGTGGCCAGCAAAATGTCGCTTTCACTGATTTGCCCCACTGCTTTATGGATGATATTTACTTGGATTTCGTCCGTCGATAATTTTTGCAAGGAATCGGAAAGCGCCTCGATGGAGCCGTCCACGTCGCCTTTTACAATGATGTTCAATTCTTGGAAATCGCCAATGGCCAGTCGGCGGCCGATTTCTTCCAAGGTCAAATTCTTTTGGCTGCGGGCGCTCTGCTCGCGTTGCAATTGCATCCGTTTGGTGGCGATGGCCTTGGCCTCGCGCTCGTCTTCCATCACCACAAAAGTGTCGCCCGCCGTGGGCGCGCCGTCCAATCCCAACACGCTGACAGGCTGCGCTGGGCCCGCTTCTTTCACGCGGTGGCCGCGTTCGTCCAGCATCGCTTTTATCTTGCCGCTGTATTTCCCGGCCAGTACGTAATCGCCAATTTTCAAGGTGCCATTTTGCACCAAAATCGTGGCGAGATAACCGCGCCCTTTGTCGAGCGAAGCCTCCACCACGGTGCCGCTGGCGTTGCGGTCGGGATTGGCTTTCAGATCCAACAGTTCGGCTTCCAAGCCTACTTTTTCCAACAATTCTTTTACGCCCGTCCCTTTTTTGGCTGAAATATCGTGGCTCTGGATTTTGCCGCCCCAGTCTTCCACCAGCAGGTTCATCTGCGCCAAGCCTTCTTTAATCCGCTCAGGGTCAGCGCCGTCGCGGTCAATTTTATTGATGGCAAACACGATGGGAACGCCCGCCGCCTGCGCGTGGCTGATGGCTTCCTTGGTTTGCGGCATCACGTTGTCGTCCGCCGAAATCACGATAATCGCCACGTCGGTCACTTTTGCGCCGCGCGCCCGCATCGCCGTAAAGGCTTCGTGGCCAGGGGTATCCAAAAAGGTGATGTGCTTGCCGCCATCGAGTTCCACGTTATACGCGCCAATGTGCTGCGTGATGCCGCCCGATTCGCCCGCTATCACGTTCGCCTCACGGATGTAATCCAACAAAGAAGTTTTACCGTGGTCAACGTGGCCCATCACAGTTACGATTGGTGCGCGAGGTTTCAAATCCTCCTCCGCATCTTGCTCTATCTCAATGGCTTCCGTAACGTCCGCGCTCACGAATTCCACTTCGTAGCCAAATTCCTCGGCCACGATGGTCAGCGTTTCGCCGTCCAATCGCTGGTTCATCGTCACCATCATTCCCAAGCTCATACAGGCGGAAATAATTTCCGTGACCGGCGCGCCCATCATATTGGCGAGTTCGCTCACGGTCACGAATTCCGTCACTTGGATAATTCTGTTTTCCGCTTCCTGACGCTGTTCGTCGCGCATTTCCTCCTGCTCGCGGCGCTCTTGGCGACGTTCGCGGCGCAGTTTAGAACTTTTTTTCTTGCTTCCGCCGGTCAGTTTTTCCAGCGTTTCTTTGATTTGCTTTTGGATGTCCTCCTCCGTCAATTCTTTTTTCGGCTCGTTCCGGCGTCCGCCACGCGAGCGATTTCCGCCGCGCCGTGCGGCCTCGTTGCCACCGCCCCCGCCGGGTCCGCCGCCCGTGCTGATACGGCGGCGCTGACGACGGCCACCTCCAGCTTTGCGATCCGTGCTGCTGGCTACTTTTTTCTTTTTCGGCTTGGCAAATTTGGATAGATCCACCTTTTCGCCCGTGAATTTCGGGCCGTCCAGTTTGGCGTATTCCGTCTTTTTGACGTTGCTGCCCTCGGCTTGTTTTTCTTCGGTTTTTCCCTCGGCTGCTTCTTTTTCAGAAGATTTAGGAGTTTCCTCCGCCTTGGTTTCCTCGGCTTTTTCCGCTGTTTTCTCAGATGGTTTTTCTTCCTTTTCAGGAGATTTGGCGGCGGGCTTTTTGTCCAAATCAATTTGGCCCAAAACTTTCGTGCCGCGCAGCGTCGGCCGTTCTACTTCATCCGCAGGCGCTTCTTCCTTCTTTTGAGATTCCGTTTCCGCCGGTTTTTCGTCCTCGGTCGTTTTGGCCTCTTTCGCTTGGGGTTCAGGTGCTGCTTTTTCTTCGGGTTCCTCTTCTTTCGGTTTGGGTTTCGGCGCCGGCTTTTTGTCCAAATCAATTTTGCCCAACACCTTGGTGCCACTCACCTCCGCCTTCGCCTTTATGACTTCCTCTTCTTTTTTCTCCTCCGGTTTCGGCGCCTCCTCCTCTTTTCCAAACATCATTTCACGCTCCTCCTGCTTCTGGCTTTTCACCGCTTCCGAGGCCTGTTTGCGCGCCATATCGGGCGCAAATTTCTCGTAAGCCTTTTGGATGAAATCCGACTCTACTTTCGTGTTCGGGCGCAGCCTTCCCTGCAAGCCATTGGCCTCCAAAAAATCGATGAGGGTACTGACCCCCGTATTGCACTCTTTTGCTAAATGACTAAGCCTCAAAGACTTTCCTGACATCTATTCTTGTTTCTAATTGCTTATTCCGCTTCAAATTCCGCTTGCAAGATGCTGCGCACCTCTTCCACCGTTTCTTCCTCCAAATCAGTGCGCGACACCAATTCTTCGGTGGTCAAATCCAGTACGCTCTTAGCCGTGTCGCAGCCTTTGGCTTTCAATTCTTCAATAATCCAACCTTCAATTTCATCTGAAAATTCCGTCAGTTCCACGTCTTCGTCCTCTTCGTCCACATCGCGGTATACGTCGATTTCAAAACCCGTTAGCGCGCCCGCCAGTTTGATGTTCATCCCGCGTTTTCCAATCGCCAATGAAACTTGGTCCGGACGCAAGAACACGTCCACTTGATTTATTTCTTCATTGATGACCATCGAAGTGATTTTCGCCGGGCTCAACGCACGTTGAATGTAAAGCTGCTGGTTGTTCGTGAAATTGATCACGTCAATATTTTCGTTGCCCAACTCGCGCACGATGCCGTGGATGCGGCTGCCTTTCATCCCTACGCAAGCGCCCACCGGGTCGATGCGGTCGTCGTAACTTTCCACCGCCACCTTGGCTTTTTCGCCCGGCTCGCGCACCACGTCTTTTACGGTAATTACACCATCAAAAACTTCGGGGATTTCTTGCTCGAACAGTTTTTCCAAAAAGCGTGGGCTGGTTCTCGATAAAATAATGACGGGTTTGGTGCCGCGTAAATCCACCTCATCTACCACGGCGCGCAGCGTATCCCCTTTTCTATAAAAATCGCCGGGGATTTGTTGGTCGCGCGGCAGCACCAATTCGTTGGAATCATCATCATAAATAATGATGGCGCGCGGGCGCACGTGGTGCACTTCGCCGGTAATGATTTCGCCCTCTAAATCTTTATATTTTTTAAAGATAATCGCGTTGTCGTGTTCCTGTACTTTTTGCACCAAATTTTGGCGAAAAGCCAAGATAAAACGACGGCCCTGATCTATCAATTTAAGCTCTTCGGAAGCCTCCTCTCCCACTTCAAAATCCGGCTCTATTTTCAATGCTTCCGATAGTGCGATTTCTTTGTTTTCATCTTCCACTTCGCCATCGGCCACAATCTCGCGGTTGCGCCAAATTTCAAGGTCGCCCTTGTCGGGGTTCACGATGATGTCAAAGTTGTCGTCTTCCCCGTATTTCTTGATGAGCTGCGCCCGCAACGCCTCTTCCAAGATGGCCATCAACGTGGTGCGGTCGATGTTTTTTTCATCCTTGAAATCCGAAAAACTTTCTATAATGGCTTGATTTTCCATCTAATCAAAAATTCCTTAAAAACTTACTTCTACTTTGGTACTTTTTGTGTCACTCAGCGGGATGGTTTTTTCCATCTCCACCGTACGCTTGCCTTTGCCAATTTCTTTGGGTACTCTTTCTTTCCATTTCAGGATAAGATTTTCGCCATCAAAATCTTCTAATTTTGCTTTGATTTCTTTGCCCGAAACCAATTGCACTTTTACGGTGCGGCCAATGTTCATTTGATATTGTAAAGGAACTTGCAACGGGCTGCCCACGCCAGGCGACGACACTTCGATTTCAAAATCCTCCCTGTCGCGGTCAAATTCCTGCTCCACCGCGCGGCTGATTTGTCCCAGTTTTCCCAGCGAAATACCTTCGGGATGGTCGGCCAAGACCGTGATGCGGTTGCCCGCTTTCAGGTCAAATTCCACCAAAAAACCGCCTTGTTCGTCCAGCGCCTTTTCTACCGCGCCTTTTGCTTTGTCAAAATCCATTGCCTACACCTACTAAAAGAGGGGACACGCGCCCCCTCTTTTTTGAGGCGGCAAATATACAATTATTTATAACCCAAAACGGTGATTTGTAGAACCACACGTTGGCGTGGTTTGGGATGATTTAATTTCCGTTTTACTTTTGGAAAATCGTGTGGTTAGATTATGGAATCGCACAGCCGAGCGATTCTACAAGTTTTTCTATTTTTACAAAATGAACACAACAGAATCCTTGTCCCCTTCCCGAGAAATTATCAGCATCGATGATTTGGATTTTTCGCGCCGCTACACCATCGGCGATTACCTGCAATGGAAGTTTGACGATTTGGTGGAATTGATTCGGGGCAAAATTTTCAGGATGTCGCCCTCGCCCAATATTTGGCATCAAGAAATATCCTACAATCTCACCATTGTTCTCAGTGAAAATTTTAGAATTTATCGGAAAAAAGGTTGCCGAATTTATGTAGCGCCCACCGACGTTTTTTTGGTAGAAAAGAGTAAGGAGCTGGAGGATGGAAATGTGGTGGTGGTACCGGATATCTGCATCGCCTGCAATCCATCGAAGAAAATATTCAAAGGCTATGCGGGGGTGCCCGATTTTATGTTGGAAATTCTTTCGCCCCATAATTCTAAGAGGGATTTGGTTTATAAACACAATCTTTATGAAGAATTTCAAGTGCCGGAATATTGGATAGTAAACCCCAAAATGCGCACGATTCAGCGGCATATTTTGAAAGATGGCATTTATGAAAAACTAAAAGTCAATCGCGAAGGGGATGTTGTTGCGCCCCAAAATTTCCCAAAATTGAAAGTGGAGCTCGCGGAGGTTTTCGATGAAATTCCGCCGGCGGAGGAATGGTAAAATCGCGCGGCCTGTAGAATCGCGCTGCCTGTAGAATCGCACGGCCGTGCGATTCTACAACAGGCCGTGCAATTTTACAGAAAAACCCCCAACAATTTTTTCATCCCCGCCCCCGCTTTTTCTTTGATATGAATGGCGCGCGGCATCGGTAAAATCGCACGGCCGTGCGATTCTGCGGGGTCGATCACGATAATCGGCACCCCCTCCCCCGCCGAGTGCACCAGCCCCGCCGCGGGATACACTTCCATAGAAGTGCCCACCACGATGACCAAATCCGCGCGGGAAACGTAATGGGCGGCGCGCTCAATCATCGGCACGGGCTCGCCAAACCACACCACGTGCGGCCGCAGTTGCGAACCTTTTTCACACTTTTCGCCCATCCTTATTTCCCATCCATTAATATCATAGCACAAGTTGGCGTCCACCGAACTGCGGGACTTTCGCAGCTCGCCGTGCAAGTGCAACACGTTTTTGGAACCCGCCCGCTCGTGCAGATCATCCACATTTTGGGTAATGATCTGCACGTCAAACTTGTCTTCCAATTCGGCCAAGGCGAGGTGGGCGGCGTTGGGTTTTACGTCCAAGAGTTGTTTGCGCCTTTCGTTGTAAAATCGCTGCACGGTTTCGGGGTCGCGCGCCCACGCCTCGGGGGTTGCCACATCGTAAATGCTGTGGTTTTCCCACAGGCCGCCGCTGTCGCGGAACGTTTGCAGGCCACTTTCGGCACTCACGCCCGCGCCGCTCAGCACCACAATTCGTTTTACATTATCCATTTGGATATCAGACACTTTTGAAAATTCTGTTTTCATTTTTGTAGAAAATTTTATAAAAAATTTACGCTTTTTTTGAAATTATCGCAATGGAAAGACAAGGTTTTCAAGATTGAGTTCTAACTTTGAGCCACTTTTCAAGCCGTACTCAACGCAACGCCAACTCGAAACAATGAGCGAAAAAGTAAAAATACTAATCGTGGACGATGAACCGCTCATCCGCGATGCCTTGGCCTTCAAGCTCACTAAAGAAGGATACCAAGTGGAGACCGCCGAGGACGGTGAAAAAGCCATCGTAAAACTGGACGAGGAGGAATTTGACATTGTGATTTCCGACGTGATGATGCCTTTCATCAGCGGTTTCGAGCTGCTGAAAATCTTGAAAGACCGCGGCACCCAAGCCCCCGTTTTGCTCCTTACTTCTTTAAATTCCGAAAACGCCGTTTTGAAGGCGTTCGAGCTGGGCGCGGACGATTATATGACCAAACCGTTCAGTCCCAAGGAGTTGAGTAATCGGATTAAGAAGTTGTTGAAGAAGGGGGGGGGTTAAGTTGTCGGCTATTAGTTGTTGGTTGTCAGTCGAGCGGCGAGAGGAAGGTTTCTTACAAAGTGATTCTCCCTATCATCAATTATAATAGATAGATATGAAACTTTTCGTTTTTCTTTTAATCCAAATACCGCTCTTGAGTTTTGGCCAACTCATAAAAAACGCGGGCTTCGAGAATTGGCACGTTGTCCCAAACACAGGAGGCCAAGAGGATCCCGATTTTTGGGAATCCAACAACAAGACCCAAGACACCATCGAAGGTTTCGGCATTTCGAAAAGTACCGATGCCCGGTCAGGTGATTATGCCTTGAAAATCACCCCTTTAAAATCGACATTTAAATCTGCGGCAATTACCTTAGGTCAGATGAACTTGGATACGAATGGGTATTGGACTAATTACCAATGTCACGGAGATTCCGTGCCTTATATGCCTTCTGTAATCACGGGTTGGTACAAATATGTTTCAACCGCAGATAATAACAGAAAAGCTCACGCGGTGGTAACTTTAAGGGACCAAAAATGTCATTTCGGAGGTTTTATATCCAACGCCGTGGGCTTTGAGTCTTTTTTTTCTTATGGTGTATATTGGCGCTTTGCAATTCCTTTTATGTCCAATGTTGATACTCTTTACCCAGCCGATACTTTAACAATTACCTTCTTTTTTGATGATTTCGACACCTCCGCCCAAGGAAGTTACCTATTGATTGACGACTTGGGCGTGGAGGGCCGGCTGGTTACTTTGGAAGAAGAAAACCTGCCAGATAAAATCCAAATTTTCCCGAATCCCTTTTCGGATGAATTGCACATTGAAAACCTTGGGAGGCTCGAAATAATTTCCAGCCAAATCACCGATGAATCGGGCCAGTTGATTTTATCCCAATCCAATCCTGAAACCCCTTGGAAAACCCATCATCTGAAAGCAGGGTTTTATATTTTGAAAATCGAAACTTCAGAAGGCGTTTTGTATAGAAAAATCCTGAAACAATAAACCGAGCATTTTGGGAACGCCGCTTGGCGATAAATTAAAATCTTGACAAAACGCCAACTCAATTAATTACTGACTCCCATTTTCCGCACAGACTGACAACCGACACCCGACATCCGACAACTTTTCCCCCTAAAAATAATCAATCCAAGTCCCCGGATATTTTCCCTCCATCGCCTGCGCGGCATTTTGGGCGTCCCTTAAATTTTCAAAACTGCGGTACACCACGCGGTAGGTGTTCAGCGGTTCGATAAACACGATTTCGGCTTGCGGGTCATTCAATTGTTCGATGGTTTTTTGGGCGCGCGATTCGGACACGCTGGCCAAGATCACGCGGAACATCCGCCCGCCGCGTGGCGCATCGCCATCGGAAGGCGGCTTCGGCAAGTTCGTGGCCGTTTCCGTTTCATCGGGATTCGAGGAATTTTCATCCGGCATTTCCACGGGTTCTTCCGGCTGCGTCTCCATTAAGTTATCTTCTTTGTAATCAATAGAGTCGGTTTCGTTTTCATACTCCTCCTCCGCATTTTCGGTCACGGTGTTTCCGGTGGTGTCGATGGCCGAATCATCCCCCGCAAAGGGATTTTCTAAGTCGCCACAGGCCGCCAAGAAAAAGAGGATGCCCAGGGCGAGCAACGTCAGGAGGGTATTTTTTTGTATCGGGGTCAATTTTGTCCGCGCCATTTTTTATGCATTTGCGAATTCACAAAGAAAAAGAAAATGTGCCAGTCGGAAGGACGCACATCCCAATTCCAAAATCTAAAAAACCACTCCTATATATATAGTGTGCGCACATTCCTTTTTCATAAAGGATTTTTCATCTAACAAAAGCGCGCTAAAAATTTTAAAAATGAAAAAGAGATAACGTAAATTTTTGATTATCAGAATATTTTTTACGAAATAGATTTTGGAAACTGTTAAAATTTTAACGGAGCGTTCACGTTTTGGGAAGGCATTTTTTATACTTTAGCCCGCTCTTTTAATAATTCCATTGAGCCAGCTCCCCGAAAAATATACCCGCCGCCGCCTGCGCTCCTCCTACTTTTCAGTGGTGGTCAGCATCGCGCTGGTGCTTTTCGTGCTGGGCATTTTCGGGCTTTTGGTGCTTAACGCCAATTCCATCGCCAACCAAGTGCGCGAAGATTTTACGATTTTGGTACTGCTAAACGACGACGCGCCCGAAACGGAAGTGCGCCAATTCCAGAAAAGCCTGCAACTGGAACCGTTCACCAAAGATTTGGAATACATCTCCAAAGAAGAAGCGGCCGCCGAACTGCAAAGTGATTTGGGCGAAGATTTTATAGAATTCGCGGGCGGCAATCCCTTGCTGGACGCGCTGGAACTGCGCCTGAAAGCGGAATTTGTGACCGAAGAAAGAATCTCGGAACTGGAAGGCGAATTTTCCAAAAACAGTTTTGTGAACGAAGTCGTGTACGACGAACCGCTCATCCAAATGATGAACAAAAACATCGAGCGCATCGGCATTTTTTTGATGGCGGGCACGGTTTTGCTCGCGCTCATCGCCATCGGCTTGATCAACAGTTCGATACGGCTCTCCATTTACTCGCGCCGGTTTTTAATCAAAACGATGCAGTTGGTGGGTGCCACCAAAAGTTTCATCCGCCGCCCTTTTATTTGGCGCAGTTTCCGCCACGGCGTTTTCGGCGCCTTGCTGGCCAGCGTTTTTTTGGCCGGCGTGCTGGTTTTGATTGCGCGGCAAATCCCCGGCTTGGCTGGTTATCAAAATATTAAGATGCTGGCCGCGCTGCTGGGCGGGTTGGTTT
This sequence comes from Owenweeksia sp., assembly GCA_965214115.1. GTDB lineage: Bacteria > Bacteroidota > Bacteroidia > Flavobacteriales > Schleiferiaceae > Owenweeksia. The sequence continues at coordinate 342,924 of CBDCAU010000003.1, read as the reverse complement.
TGACAGGCATTGCCATTTCGATGGCGTGTACTTTTTTTGCACTCAAGAAATATTTGAAACTCACCACAGACCAATTGTACTATTGAAATGAAAAAACAGACATTCGTTTTTGGACGCAAAAATTACATCCTGATGTTGGCGGGCATCGCGCTCATCGCCATCGGATATTTGCTGATGGCCGGCGGTGGCAGCGACGACCCCGAAGTATTCAACCCAGAGATTTTCTCGGCCCGCCGCATCATCATCGCCCCGCTGCTCGTTTTGGCGGGCCTGCTGATGGAACTTTTTGCCATAATGACCAAAAACCCTGAGGCGAATGGGGAGGCTTGAAGCGCTCGTTCTCGGCATCATTCAAGGGCTCACCGAGTTTTTGCCCGTTAGCAGCAGCGGCCACTTGGAACTGGCCAAGGCCATTTTCGGCGACGAAAGCGTGCCCAGCGAGAGCCTGCTTTTTACGGTGGTGCTGCACTTTGCCACCGCCTTGGCCACCTTGGTGATTTTTCGCCACGAGGTGGGCCACATCATCGGCGGGCTGTTCCAGGGCAACAAGGAAAAAACCAAATACAGCGTGGCCATCATCATCTCGATGATCCCCGCCGCCATTGTGGGGGTGGTCTTTGACGACCTCATCGAATCCCTCTTCAGCGGCCAGATTTTGCTGGTCGGCTCGATGCTCTTGGTCACCGGCGTCTTACTGATTTTTGCCAACAACACCAAGTCCGGCGACGAGCAGATTACCTACAAGCGCGCTTTTATTGTTGGGATCGCGCAGGCCATCGCCATCCTGCCCGGCATCAGCCGCAGCGGCGCCACCATTTCCACCAGTATTTTGCTGAGGATGGACAAGGAGCGCGCCGCCCGTTTTTCCTTTTTGATGGTGGTGCCTTTGATTTTTGGGAAAATGGCGAAAGACATCATCGACGGTGCTTTTGCCGTGGATTTTATCCAGCCGATGCATCTCTTGCTGGGCTTCGGCGGCGCTTTTGTCACTGGCCTTTGGGCTTGTGCTTGGATGCTGGACATTGTGAAGCGCGCCAGCCTCAACTACTTTGCGCTCTACTGTTTCCTCATCGGCGGGATGGCGATTCTATACGCCTCCGGTTTCTTTGAATACGCCCTTGAAGTCTGACGATTTCCTTGGCGGGAAGGTGCTGCTGGTGGACAAGCCGCTGGGCTGGACGTCCTTCGACGTGGTGAATAAATTGCGCTATTCCTTGCGCAAATCCTTTCATATCAAAAAGATTAAAGTAGGCCACGCGGGCACTTTGGATCCGCTGGCCACGGGACTCCTCATCATTTGCACCGGAAAAGCCACCAAGCAAATCGAAAGTTTTATGGGCTTGGAAAAAGAATACACCGGCACTTTTTCATTGGGGAAAACCACGCTCAGTTATGACGCGGAAACCGCAGTGGATGCCACTTTTCCCACCCAACATATTTCGGAAGATGTACTGTTGAAAACTACCCAGAAATTTCTCGGCGAAATCCAGCAAATCCCACCCATTTTTTCCGCTATTAAAAAAGGCGGGAAAACCGCTTATAAAGAAGCGCGCAAAGGAAAAGACCTCAAATTGGATGCGCGGCCCGTGCATATTTCGGAATTTGAAATCACCAAAATTGAAATGCCGGAGGTGGGTTTCCGCGTGAAATGCAGCAAAGGGACGTACATCCGCAGCTTGGCTTTTGATTTTGGGAAGGCGTTGGAATCCGGTGCTTTTTTGTCGGGATTGCGGCGCACTAAAATTGGGGATTATTCCATTGAAAACGCTTGGCCACTTGATTCACTTTTGCAACAAATCCATTCCTACAAAATTTGAACTTTTATATTTGTGATTTAAGTCCCTATTTTGGATGATAAAAAACCTATTATTTATTGGATTTCTTTTGGTCACCACGCCGCTCTTTTCGCAAGATTTAATTGTTACCGAAAGTGGCGACAGCCTGAACGTGGACATTAAAAAAATTAAAAACGGCATCGTTCAATATTTCATTTTGGAATACGGGATGATTCAAAAGAAACGCCTGCCCGAATCGGAAATGGCGTTTTACCAGCCAGATTTTTACCGAGCGGAAAACCAACCCCGACCTCAACAAATGCCGCCCCGCCCTGCAAACCCTATTGACTACCAATTTCGCTTTGCGCTGCAGGGCGGCCTCGGGTTCCGCACGGCCAGCCCGCCCGAAAATATCAGCACGGCTTTGGATGAATACCTCCGCCAAACCCGCGATGGCTGGCAACTGGCGGGTCATTTACAATATTTTTTCAATCCCGTTTTTGGCGCTGGTTTTCAGTATAATTATTATCGCGCCGAACACAAGGCCGAGTTTGGCCTCACCATCGAAGAACCCGACGGCACCAAGCGAACTGGCCCGCTCTCGGACGATATCACCATCCGATACGTAGCGCCGGAAGGGGTCGCGCGGCTCATCCCAGCCAACCATTTGGGGGCTTTCATCTTCAATTTTGGCCTCGGCTGGATTACTTATGAAAATAACGCGAAAGTGGTGGATCCCGTTACCATTACTGGAAGCACGGTGGCGCTACACGGCGGCGCGGGCTACGATTACCGTTTAGCGCCCGATGTATTTTTGGGTTTTCAAATGAGCTACATTGCGGCCGGCCTTGACCGCGTCACCCTCGATGACGGTGCGTCGATTCGCCGCGTGAAACTGCCCGACAACCAGTTGGAAGGGCTGAATCGATTGGATTTTTCACTCGGATTGCGCTTTGGTTTTTGATATAAAAAATCGTGTTTTTATTATTTAAAAAGCCGCTCGTCCACCCAAAATTTTTCTTCCAAAACCAGTTTTATTTTTTGTGAATCTTGGTGCAAAGGATTTATCAAAAAATTATATTCTCCATCTACAATGGCGGACGGCACTTTTAGCACCGCGTTTTTTTCATTTTTGATGAATGCTTTTCCCAACTTTTGAGTGGCATCGCCGTGGGGCAGGCTGCGCCAATTTTTCAGTAGTGATTTTGCGGAAATTTCCTCAATAGAAATATCATCGGGAATTTCGATGACGTTCAGAAAGTAACTTTTGGGGAGTGTCCCAAGTGGCGTGTGCACCGCGATTTCCAAGGCACAGAGGGCGCGCGAATTTCCAGTATAAACCATCGCCGCGCCTTTCTCGTTCCAGCGGCCGCCGTGGGTTTCGGCCCCTTTTCCGCTCAGGTCGCCGCTATATTTTTTCTTGGTCAGCCGATACACTTTCACGCCAAGATGCCGTGCTCGATGCGGCCGAGTTCGTCTTTTAAATAGCCGATGCCAAAGGTGCTATCCAACAAAGATTTCGGCTCAATCCCGCCCAGCGCCACGTTTTTGGCGGAAAGCCAAACATCAAAACGTGCTTTTTCTTCAAACACGTCCAGCCCTTTATTATACAACATCACGATGGAAATAATCCGCTCCGTTTGGATGGAATCAAAGGTTTTTTGCTCCTTTTTATAGCGTTGCATCGAGCGGTCGGAAAGGTGCAAAAGTCGCGGCCACTCTGCGAAAGCGAAGGGAAGTTGCGCGGCAATTTTTTCAAACTCGGAATAAGGCATTCCGCCGCGCACGGTTTTCACGAGGCGCAGCGCGCTGTTGTCGTCGGTTTGCGAATAGTCGAATTTTAGGGCAGCACTCATTTCAAAAATTTCCCCAAATATACGAAACTTGGCGGGAATATTTCGCCGAATGGCGGAAAGATTCAGTCGGCAGTTTGCAATTAGCAATTATGGCAATGCCAAATTTATTGGAAATCGTCCATCGAATCCCGATACTTATCGGGACGCAAATACGCTCAATCCACAAACCGACTATCCCAGAGCTGCGCGTTGAAATTTTTGACGCGACTGAATCCGTAAAGGGCTGTCAATCCGGTAACCGCAAACAAAACGTAGAAAAACAAGATGCCGCGCAATGCGCCCACGCTTTGATTTCCCTGCGCCATAAATGCGGAATCGGGAAAACTGAATGCGATGGCAAAAGTGAGTGCCAACACACAGAACAACAGCGTTTTAAAATTCCGAAAAGGAAACACCAGCAATTTGCGAAGCGGGTGCAAATCGCGCCCCCATTTGTGGACAAAATAATAGCGGTCATTGCCCAATGGGATGAAAAGCAACGGGTCTTTGTCGCGCTGTTCCAAATGAAACATCGAAGCGGGCGCGAGCATTTTAAAGCCCGTAATCTCTTGGTTTTGAGATTTTTGCAGACGCTTTATTTTAGAAATCGCTTCGTTTGGGATTTCACCATTAAAATGGGAAGCATCCAAAAAACGGAGGCGATAATTGGTGCATAGCTTTTGGATTTGCGACAGCGTAAAAATTTTGGCCGGCTCCAGTTTCCAAATATCCAATTCTGAAATGCGGCCGTCGCCGCCGAAAATGTTTTGCAAAACCCGCTCATCAGCGGCATTATCGTTTTCCAATAGCTTTTTAAAGGCGGCCAAAACTTCGTCCTCGCCACGGCGATTGCTTTTAACTTTCTCGTTTTCAAGCACTTCTTCCAAATCAATTCCCATCCAGCTCATTTCTTTTGGTTTTGAAAAATAAGCCTAAAAGTAAGAAGAAAAACGGAACTTTGCGCTCGAAAATTCTACTTCCAAAAAATGAACAGCGAGGAATTCCGCGAGTATTGTTTGGCAAAATCCGGTGTTTCGGAGGGTTTTCCTTTTGGGGAAAACGTGCTGGTTTTCAAGGTAATGGATAAAATGTTTGCCACCGCCGCGCTGGACGAAAACCCGCTGCGCGTCAATCTTAAATGCGACCCGGAAAAGGCGGTAAAACTGCGCGAAAAATTCCCGAACGTCCTGCCGGGATATCATATGAATAAAAAGCATTGGAACACGGTGATAATGGATGGTTCGGCATCGAGAAAAGATGTCCAAGAATGGATAAATCATTCCTATGATTTGGTAGCAAAAAAATTATCTAAAAAGAAACAGGAAAAACTCAAATTTTATGAAGAATAGATTTATAGAATATTTTTTAAAAGGGCTACTTTATATAGTGCCTATCGGAGCAACATTGTGGGTACTATGGAAAGTGTTTAAGTATTTGGATAACTTGCTGCCCTTTTCCATCCCCGGTGTGAGCCTGCTATTGATATTGATATTTATCGTGGTGGTAGGCGTGATTGCCGAGCATTTAATATCCAACAAACTGATAGAAATCTTCGAAAGATGGCTCAAGAAAGCGCCGCTCATCAGTTTGATTTACACTTCCGTAAAAGATTTGATGAACGCCTTCGTGGGCGAGAAAAAGAGCTTTACGCGCCCAGTAAGCGTCAAGTTTGCCGAAGACAGCGAAGTGCGCCGTTTGGGCTACATCACCAATGAAAATTTCCGCAACTTGCGCCACGCGGGGGATTTGATAACCGTTTACATTCCACACAGTTACAATATTTCGGGCAACGTATTTTTGGTGCCAGAGCGTTACGTCGAGCCGTTGCACGTCAATGCTTCTGACCTGATGAAATACACCGTGAGCGGCGGCGTAACCACTTTGGAGGAAAAAGCGGAAATGCTGGAGAAAACGGGGAAGAGAGAGAAGTAGGTAATAGTGAATAGATAATTGGTAATTGGTAATTGGTAATTGGTAGATAATTCGGTCGTACTTCTATTAAGTATTTAAGAAGCAAAACCACCGTATTTTCACCAACTTTTTTTATTCACTATTCACTATTCACTATTCACTATTCACTATTCACTATTCACTATTCACTATTCACTATTCACTATTCACTATTCACTATTCACTATTCACTATTTAAGCCGCTCTCCTTTCCCCCAATCGCATCATAATACTGTTAATCAAAGACAACATCAAACTGAACAAAAGGGCCCACCAAAAATTACGGACATCGAAGCCGCCGATGAGCCAATCTGCTATCATAATCACGAAGGCATTGATGACCAATAAAAAGAGGCCAAAAGTGAAAATGGTGGCAGGCAAAGTAAATAGCACTAAAATGGGCTTGATGGTGAAATTGAGAAGTGCTAAAACCAATGCCACCAAAATGGCCGTCCAAAAACTATGGATGAGGACGGCATCGCCGAGCAACCAAGCGGTAGCGAAAACCGCCAAAGTGTTAATCACTAATTTTAGCACCCAATTCATACGTTGATTTTTTAAGAATTTACAAAGAAACAAATCCAATGAAATTCAAAGCAATTTTGTTCCCGATGGCGCTGGCCGCAGTAACCTCCTGCCAAAACAATCCAAGCGAAAACAACAATCAAACTGCTGAAAAACAAGAAGATACGAACAAGAAAACCGAAGAAGTGAAAGACGTACATACTTATGCACAGCCCGACGAAGCGCGCGTGAAACACCTGAACTGGAACGCGAACGTGGATTTTGAAAACCAAAAAATTTCGGCCGTAGCGGAATGGCAAATCGAAACTTCGGACAATGCGGATGAAATTATTTTTGATGTTTACGAATTGGAAATCAAGGAAGTAACCGCCGATGGGCAGCCCGCCGAATACGATTTAGGTGATTTTGAAGAACATCTTGGAAAACCGCTTTCCATAAAAATATCGCCTGAAACGAAAAAAGTGAGCATCACTTACGAAACGGGCGAGGATGCCCGCGCTTTGCAATTCCTTGACCCTGAGCAAACTGCCGGCAAAAAGCAGCCCTTTCTTTTTACGCAGAGCCAAGCCATTTTGGCGCGTACTTGGATTCCTACGCAAGACAGTCCGGGTATTCGTTTTACTTATGATGCGAAGGTGAAAGTGCCATCTGACTTGCTCGCTTTAATGAGCGCCGAAAATCCCAAGGAGAAAAACGAGAGCGGCGAATATTCCTTTAAAATGCCGCAGCCCATACCGTCGTATTTGTTGGCACTGGCGGTGGGAGACGTTGAATTTGAAGCGATTAGCGACCGCGCCGGTGTTTACGCGGAAAAAAGTTTATTGAAAAAATCGGCCTATGAATTTGCCGATTTGGAAAAAATGATCGTGGCCGCTGAAAATCTCTACGGCCCTTACGCTTGGGGGCAATACGACATTATCGTTTTGCCTCCCTCCTTCCCTTTCGGTGGGATGGAAAATCCTCGGCTGACCTTTGCCACGCCTACAATTTTGGCGGGCGACCGCAGCTTGGTGGCACTCGTTGCGCACGAGCTGGCCCACAGTTGGAGCGGCAATTTGGTGACCAACGCCACCTGGGACGATTTTTGGCTCAACGAAGGTTTTACCGTCTATTTCGAGCACCGGATTATGGAGGAAGTCTATGGCAAAGAATACTCCGAAATGCTGGCTGGGCTAACGCGTGAAGAGCTGAAAGACGAAGCCGAAAGTATGATGGACGATGCGCCGGACGACACCAAGTTGAAGCTTGATTTGGAAGGCCGCAATCCCGATGACGGCGTTACCAGCATTCCTTATAATAAAGGCTATTTTTTCCTGCGGTTGGTGGAAGAGGAAGTGGGCCGCGAAAAGTTCGACGCGTTTTTGAAAAATTATTTTGATGAACACAAATTTGCAGTGATGACCACCGAAGAATTTGTGGACATTCTGAATGACGAACTTTTGAGCGATGAACAGATGGAAAAATTGATGGTAAATGAGTGGATTTATGAGCGAGGGGTTCCTGATAATTTACCGGAAGTAGAATCCGATAGATTTTTGACGGTAGAAAATGCGGTAAACGATTTTATCGAAAATGACAATCTTCCGAATAAAGAAGTGACCGGAAAATGGACAACGCACGAGTGGTTACATTTTATCAATGAATTGCCCGAAAATGTATCGAAAGAAAAACTGTCAAAACTGGATAAAAATTATAATTTCACGCAGAGCGGAAATAGTGAGATAGTGGCGGCTTGGTTTCAGCCCACCATCCGTAATGATTACGAAAAAGTATATCCCCGCGTGGAGGAATTTTTGACTTCCGTAGGACGGCGCAAATTTTTGACACCGACTTACAAAGCACTGAAAGAGAGCGGCAAAGAAGAAATGGCCAAGAACATTTACGCGAAAGCGCGACCGAATTACCACGCCGTGAGCCGCGAGACAATGGACGGGCTTCTGGATTATAATTCTTGAAATTTTGATATGAAAAGTGAGCAAATTTTGGAGAAGATTTCGGAGGCTATTTTAGATATTGCACCCGATAGCGAAATCAGGCTTTTCGGTTCAAGGGCGCGTGGAGATTTCCGACCCGATTCGGACTGGGATATTTTGGTGATTCTACCGGAGAATAACCAAGACGAAATAGGAATGCAAACCAAAGTGAACCGTGCTATGTACGCCCTTGAACTGGAATTAGATATTGCCATTTCACCCCTTGTTTTTTTAAAGAAAAACTGGGAGAAAATGGGGGTTACATCTTTGTTCCAAAATGTTGAAAAACAGGGCGTTTTGGTATGAACGATAAAATCACGTATCGCCTGAAAAGAGCTGTCGAAGCTTACGAAGATGCTATGATTTTAGCGGACAACGAAAGGTGGAACTCGGCGGTCAATCGACTTTATTACGCCAGTTTTTATGCGGCCTCGGCACTTCTTGAAAGTATTGACATAAATTCCTCTACCCACCAAGGGGTGAAACGAATGCTTTCCCTTCATTTTGTCAAAGAAAACAAATTGCCCCTTCGACTGGGACAGGTTCACTACGACCTTTTTACCTGGCGGCAACGGGGCGATTATGCGGGGATGGCCAATATCACAGAAGAGACAATCAAACTTTTAGCCGGTCCCGCGAAGGAATTCATCGACTGGGCCACCGAATACCTACACGAAAATCCATAGAAATGTCTTGGGGCGCAGGCCACGTAATGGATATGCTCGTTCGTTTGAAAAACAACGAACTGGCGCGCAGTTATGGCAGCGGCAAGTACCTGAAAACCAAAATCCTCTACAAAGATATTTCGCGCCGTAAAGGCATTTTTGATTATAAGAAAGCCACGCCGGAACAATTGGCGGCCGTGCGCGCGCGGTTGCGGAAATACAACCGCCGCCAGCGGCGCATCCAATGGGTCATTTTAATCGCGCTCCTCCTGATTTTTGCGCTGGTGCTGACGCTGATTTTCAGCTAAGAAAAATGGGCTAAAATCAGCCCGCCAAATTCAACCGCACCGCAATCCCAAACTGGTGCGTGGTCAGCGGAAACGCGTTGGACGTCTTAAAGCGCGACAAATTCAAATCGTAAAATAGCTTGGCTTGCACCCGCTTGCTGATTTGGTAATCGGCGGAGAGTTTTCCGGTGATGATTTTTTGCCCAGCGGTTACTTGATCGCTCTGCTCCACAATACGGCGGATGATGGTGATGTTATCGCGGATGCCCAAATCAGCTTTCAATTCCAAGTTGCTTTTCGGGCTTTCGCGGCGCGGCCCCAGTTTTACGAATTCCAGCCGTACATCTTTAATAATGTAGCCCACGCCCACTACCCATTCTTGGCCCTTGGTCTCGGTGATTTGCGAGTTGGTGAGGCCCAGCACCACGTTGCGGTCTTTCTTGTATTCCAAGCGCACGGTGGCGCTGTTTTTCAACTTTACATTGATACCAAAAAGCGGCGCAAACTGCTCGGAAATCACCACGGCGCCAATTTGGTTTTGTGGAAGCAAATTGCCGGTGGGCCCCAGCGGGATGCTATCCGGAAAGTCTTGCTGGGCCTGCTGCCGCAGCAGGTTGGTGCTGATGTTGCTCACGGTGTAGGTACTGCGGTAGCCGTGGTTCAAAGTGGCGCTGGCAAACAGCTTTTTGGCCCAGCCCATCTTCGTCAGACCGTCGTAGGTGATCTGCCAGTTGGGCAGTGGGATTTTGGGTTTGGGATCCAAGTCGATGGTTTCGGGATTATCTCGACCGGAATAAGCGGCCAAAAAAGCGGGAATCAAAACATCCTGCTGCGCCAAATCGAAATAGCGGTAATAGGCCGTGTCCGGGTCGCCCAACAAATCTGGCGAATAGTCGATGCCGGGATTATCTCGGTCGTACTGCTCCGCTAAACGGCGCGAAATGGTTTGGCGATTGTCCAAGAACTTTTGGTAGGCCTCCGATTCATAATCGGGCGCTTTCAAGTTTTCAAAGGCGGTGCCGATAGTGATGTAGCTGGTGGAAAAGGTTTGCGTCTCAAACGGGTTTTGCCAATCCCAAGTGCCCAGCGTGTCCACGTATCTATAAAAAGCGGAAAGGTTTCTGCTCTCGTTGCGCTGCGCCGTTAGTACGATTCGCAGGTTGTTCAGTGGTTCCAGCGTGGCGCGGAAGTTCATCTGCTGGGTAAACGTGCGCACGTAGGGATTGGGCTGCAAAGTGGAAGTGGTAAGCCAGCCATTGTCCGCCGCGCGGGGCAGGATGGTAGTGTCTTGGCTACCGGCGATAAAGCCGAAGCCCGGCGCGTAGCCCTCCCCGTCGTCCATCCCCAAGATGCTGGCCTTGGGCAAATAGCCCGGCAACAGCTGGCCTTCGTTGCGCGAAAAATTGGCCGAGGCACTGCGCAGCATCATCAGGGTGCGGGCGGCGCCTTCCAAAATCTTATCAAAAGCCGTTTCCTCGTCTTCCTCTTCTTTGTTTTCCTCCTCCTGTTCGGGGTTCAACCTACGTCCGGGGGCGCGCTCGCGAAGGCGGTTCGGACGCCTTTGCCCGCCGCTGTTCACTTTTTTCAAATAAGGGATTTGGTTGTATAATCCCACCAAATTGAAAGTATTGTTCAACTGGATGCGGCGGCTGTTTTGGATGGTGTTGCCAAAGTTCAGCGAATCGGGCACTTCGCCTTGGCCGGGGCGGCGTTGCGTGGCCAAGGAGTTGGCAGCCCAGTCGTAGTCGGCGGTGTACTGCGCGGTGGTGTTTATCCACTCTAAAAAGGGCAGCTTGTTCACCGGCACTTGCCAGTTGAGGGTAGCGGTTTGGTGATAAGCGGTGGGCCGCCCAAAATCTTTCAAATTTTCCCATATAGAATCGCGCCGCTCCTCCTGCGTGTAGGTGATTTGCTGCCCCGTGCTGTCAATATAATCCACCGGCTCGTCGATGCGGGTGCGCATATTCGCGTTGAAATCAAACTTGAGGGTGCTGGCCAAATCCCACAGCAAAGAATATTGACGGTTGAAGGTAAAGTTGTTGTTCTCGGTGCGTGGCAGTTCAAAGTCGAAGGCCGGATTTTCAAACTTGGCCACGTTGCGCTGCAACACGCGGTGGGTGCTGCGGTCTAAAGTGCCGATAACCGAAAACTGGCGCGGGTACCAATTAAAATTGAAATCACGGATGAATTTCCAATAATCGCCTTTCATAAAATCCACCGTCTTGAATGGCTCCACCGGCACGGGGTTGGTGCGGTAGGTATAGTTCAGGATGCCCCGGTATTGCACCAAACTGTCGTACACCGTATTGATATTGCGCCGGAATGTTTCGTTGAAAGCGTAGGTGGCGCTGAAGTTGGAAATATCCCACGGCTTGGGCGATTTGGGCGGGCCGCCACCAGCGGGCGGGTTGGTGTTGCGCTCTTTTCTTACGTTGGTAAAATTCAGCGAGCGCTGCTTTACATAATCCTGCGCGATGTTTTTCAGCTCGGTTTTTTCCTCTTCGGTTTCGAGGTTTTCCACGGCGTTGTCAAATTCGATGTCGGGATCCAGCGGGCTGAACTGGGGCGTTTTCCATTCTTCGCTCAGGCTGTAAAACATTGGGATGCGCAGGCCAAAATCGCGGCTGAAAAATTTTCCCAAAGAAAAACTGGTCTGCAAATTATAGGCATAGATATTTTCCTTTTGCCGCTCGGAAACGCTTTGGTCCAAGCTCCCAAATCCCACCGTGCTCATCCGCCCGCTCAGTTGCACGTTAGCAAAATCCGCCAGTTGCGCCGTCACGCTGGCGTTGGCCGCCCAGCCGCCGCGCTGGTCAAAATCGGTGAGCCGCAGCTCGTTCACCCAAACTTCGGCGCATTTGCTCATCCCGTCGTCGTTGGGATCATCGGCCAAGCGCTTTTTGGGGTTGCGCACGCCAATCATTATCGTGCGCACGTTGCCCAAGTTGGGCGCTCCCCTTACGGTGATGGTGGCGTTGCCGCTGGGGATGGTAAACGCCTCGGTGATGGAACGCCCGATGCCGCGGAATTCACGGTCGCGCTGCAACTTGGCGTTTTTCAATTCATCCAATGAAAAGTCGATGTTGTTGGCGGCCGGCCAAACCTCTTCCGGCGAAGTGGCATCAAAATCGGAAACTTCCAACGGCAATTCGTATTCGTAAAAGTTTTGGTTGTAATCGCTGCCCAAGCGGATGAAAACCGTCAGGTCGCCATCCTGTAGATTGTCGGGCTGCCCATCGCTGTCGGCGTCGCCATCTTCGGCGTGGGCAAACATCCGCAGGCGGTTGTACAGGCGCATATCAAAATTCAGGTTTTTGAAAACCGCCCGCGCCGCGCCGTCTTTCAACCCGCAAATCCGCATCGAGAGCGCCTGCTCGTTTTGCTGCTGCACGGAGGTGGTGCCAAAAAGCTGCTGGCGGTCAATGCCCGGCGGCACTTGGTACGGGATGGGATCGCGCGAGCCGTTCTGCTCGATGCTCACCGCGTTTACCTCGAAGAGCGTGGCGTCGCTGCGGTCGGTGTTGATTTCTTCGCCAAAGGCATCCAAATTAAAATTATAGCGCCGCCACTCGCCACGGATCAGTTCCATCTTGGCAAAGCGCAGCACCATCCTTTCGGAAAAGTTTTTCATAAAAAGACGCATAAAACGGATGGAGCGGAAATCGCCGATGGGGCCCACTTTGCTCTCCGGCGAAAACACGGGCACTTTAAATTGAATCCACCGCACGGGGTAGCGCTCGCCGTTGGGCTGTTGCGGCGATTGCGTCTCTTGGATATCGGTGATGTAATTCTGCCCCACCTGCTGCAGGTCCTGCGGCCGCATACTGATGCGGTATTGGTAATACGTCTCGGTCTTGCTCAGGGTCTGGTCGCGGTTGATATCCTCTATGTCGGGGATATTGGTGGCAAAAGCGGACAGCCCGTTCACCTGGGTGGGGTCGCTGTTTCCTTCGGGATTGTTCCAGCGCTTGTAGCGTTGCAAAATCCCAGCGTTGGCTTGGTCCAAATCGCCGCTTTGGTAATAGCCAAAATTATCGGAGGCGGGGTCGGCGTTGGCTTGGGAATAAGCGCCCGACCCTTGGCCGTACTCGGTTTCCACACGGCTCAAATAGGAAAGATAATTGCCGCCATCGGTATAAATCCGCTCTTGGTCGTCGGGCAGCAAATCGTAGCCCACATCTTGGCGGTCGCGCACGGCGGGGTCGTTGTCAAAGGTGGTGACCACGGGCCGCACCCTTGGGACGAGGCCCCAGCGCGTGCTATCCAGTTGATCCACGTTTTGCGGCTCGGCGGGGATGCCATTTTCCACCGCCTGCTGCCCATCTTTCAAAATATCCTCGCTCACGCTGCCCAAGTTCATATAAAAATCGCCCCCTGACGTTGGCGCCTCGGGGTTTCCAAAATAGGGATCCATCACCCAAAACTGCACGAACTCGATGTTTTGTTCCTCGAAATTAGTGGTGGTCATATCGCGCATTATCCCCGCCCAGCGCGTGGTGGGGCTGTTCAGCTTGCCCTCTTCGTCTATCCCCGCAGATACGTCCGTCGGTTCTACATCATAATTATAAGGCCCGCGTTCATCGGGATAAAAAGCCATATCAAAAACGGCGATGTTCCGAGGCTGCGACTGATCCAATTGCAGGTTCGGGAATATCTCGTTCACCAACACTTGCCTTACGAAGGGCAGACTTTGCAAATCCTTGTTTTGGGTAATGTTGTCCGGTGTGCGCCCGTCGTTCCTATGAAAAAGCGGGTCGATATTGTACCACGCCAAGCGCGCCCGGTTGAAGCCGTAGCTCAGGTCGTTGCGATCGGTTTCGGGAAAAAGAGTGGGCTGCCCCGCCGGGGTGCTGGCCAGCCGCCATTGCGCGGGGCTTTTCACGTCGATACTGGTTTGGCTGCTTTCAAAATCATCCAAATAAGTGGTGGGTTCATCGTTGATTTTGATGCCGCGCGGCGTGCCGGGGATAAAGCGCACCACCTCGCCCTGCACTTGGATGTTGGAAGATTCTTTGGTATCAATGAAGGGGATGGCGTCGGTAAAGCGCGTCAGATAAGGCGCCTCTTTGGAAAAATTAGTGTTCAGCCCCACCATCGTGTTGGCGATGGGCTCGTCGCCGATGTTCACTTTCTGCGTCAGCGGCCGCTCCGCGAGGCGCACCACCGTACCGCCGATGTTCAGGTTTTCGTTCACGCGGTAGTCGGCGTTCAATCCCATAAAAGATTTTCGCTGGACGCTGAAAAGCGCGTTGTTCTCAAAATCCACCTTCACATCTTGCCGGCTTTGCAAAATCCCCTCATTTAAAATGGTGACGCGGCCCAAGTTGTAGTCCACTTTGTAATCTACGTTCTCGATCAGCTTTACCCCGCCGGCCGTCACCACCACCGAACCGGGCGGGATGTTGAAGGCGTTCAACGAAATCTCGCTGGACGATTGGGATTTGTATTGGCCCTGCAATAAAAATTTGTTGAGGTTGGTCTGGTTCTGCGCCACAAACCGCGTGCTGTCATACAATTCTTGAAAAACATATTCTTCCGCTTCGGCGGGATCATCAAAACGTTCCGCCAGATCTTCCCCAAAAGGTTCCAGCACGGGAAAGAAAATCCGCCCGTTCTGCGGCTTGATGGTGATGCCCGGCACATAATCGAAAAAACCATCGGGCTGCGGGTCGCCGTTGGAATTGAGGCGGTCCAATTCCACCACCCGCAACAAAAGTTCGTCCGCTAAATCATTGTCGCCCGGCAAAAAAGGCACGGGCGTCCCCGTTTCGTCATCCCTGTATAAAACCAAAAGCTGGAAATCTTCCTGATTGACCTGGTACGCATTTAAACTGTACACGTTTTTCATCATCAAGTCCCACATCGGCAGGCGCACGTTCAAGATGGGGCTTTTCAGCATTTTCACGATGAGCGCGTTGGGCGGCTCCACGCCGTCGGTCGCAAATTCGCCCACTTGGTAAGTGCGCCCGCCCGCTGTAAATTGAAAGCTTACCGCCAACACCTCGTCTTGGTTCAGGGCGGTGTTCAGCGAAATGTAGCCAAGTTGCTCGTGGTAATCAAATTCCTGCGCGTTAAGTTTGCGCGCGTTGCTCAGGTCGGTGTATTCGGTGGATTCCTCGAAGCCGGCGGCGTTCAGCGTGGTGTTGGCTTGTCCCAAGTTGCGCACGCCGGCGTAGGTTTGCGTCAGGCTGTTGGGGCCCAGCGCGTTGTTTTCGTTATCGGGAAAACGGTCGGGCGAAAATCCCGCGAAAATATCGGGGCCGGGCAGGTTGTTCGTGCCATTGCGATAAGCGCCGCGCTCGCGTTCGCCCAAATCCATAAAAGCCAAAATGTTGCGGTTGTTCTGCGTTTCCTGACGCGTGTTGGTCACCCACACTTCCACTTTGGTGATGCGCACCGGGCTGGTGATCAGCGGCATATTTTGCAACGAACTTTCGTAGGTATCCCTAAAATATTGGGACAGGAAATAGTGGCGGTTGCCCTCATACTGGTCGCCCCAAATTTCAAAATCCGTAGTGGTGCTGCCGCCCTGCACGTTCACCGAGCTGCTTTGGCTTTGCTGCTGCGACACTACGCTGGTCAGGGTCAGCTTGCCAAACTGGAATTGCCCCTTCACCCCGAACAGGCTTTGCGCGCCGCTGATGAGCGTGCTGTTTAGCGGCAGGCTCACGTTGCCCAGTTCTATTTTTTGGACGATGTCGTCCTCCTCCCCGTT
Organism: Owenweeksia sp.; assembly: GCA_965214115.1. Taxonomy (GTDB): domain Bacteria; phylum Bacteroidota; class Bacteroidia; order Flavobacteriales; family Schleiferiaceae; genus Owenweeksia. Next base: position 327,199 of record CBDCAU010000003.1, on the reverse strand, counting down.
GTATTCCAGCTTTTGCTGATTTTCAAAGGCAAAAGTGGCCTCCGTGTCGTAGCTGAATTTTAAATCCATATTCTCGCCAATCTTGCCCGTCACGTTCAGTTGGATGCGCTGGTCAAAATCGAAGGTAAAAGTGCTGCGGCTCCTTTCGGGGATCAGGGGGTTGTCTATTTTTTGGAGGCGGCCGCCAAAGCGCAGTTCCGCGTAGCCCTGCGGCCGTATGTCGATGGTGTTGCTGCCAAATACTTTTCTGAAAAACTCGCTGTTCACCTGAATTTGCGGGATGAGCGAATTGCCCTCGTCGCGCCCCTGCGCCTTGGCCACTTCCTCGTTCTGCGTCTTGGCTTCCCAGTATTCGGCGGTTTGTTGCTCGCCCACGTAGTCATCGTATTCTTCGGGGCTCATATAAATGGGGTTGCCGATTTCCTCGCCACCCACGGTGCGCACCACGCGGTATTGCCCCGTCGCGGGATCGTATTTTACATCTTCCTTAAAATTGCTGGGATTGTTGCCGTACAGCCCGCCTTCTTGATTGTTGAAAGGATAAGGCAGGGCGGTGTCGGGATCGTTGGTGTCGGCGGGCTGCTGTTCCATCGCAAAATCCCGCGAAAACGACACCGGCCGCGCGGGGGAAAAAGCCGCCAGCAAAACGAAAGTGCCGACCAGCGCCAAAATGAGTTTTATGAGAGAAGTGCGTCGCGCCATCTACAGTTTTTTCAATGCTTCTTTGATTGCTTCTTCCAAAGTGGCTTCCGGATGTTCCGCCAGCGCCTTGGCCACCACACGCTCCGTTTGCCGTGGCGGGTAGCCCAGCACTTCCAGTGCAGACATCGCCTCGGCCTTCACGCCGGTATTTGCCGCGCCCCCCTCCGCAGAGGGCAGGCCCAAAGTCTTACCCTTCAGATCCACGATGATGCGCTGCGCCGTTTTGGCCCCGATGCCTTTGATGGCTTTGAACACGGCCACGTCCTCCGTTTCCAATGCCTCAGTTACTTCACTGGGCCGCAAGCCGCTCAATATCAGCCGCGCGGAGTTGCCGCCCACGCCGCTCACGCCGATTAATTTCACGAACATATCGCGCTCGCCAGGCGTGGCAAAACCAAAAAGCGTCTGCGCGCCGTCCATTGCGTGGGTGGTGTGGGTGTACAGTTTTGTTTCGGATTTGCCTTGGATGGCCGAATAACTGTTCAGGCTCACATTGACTTGGTAGCCCACCCCGCCGCACTCCACTACTGCAAAAGCGGGGTTCAGTTCCACGAGTTTACCGTGTAAATGATAGATCATAAGCTATGGGGGCCGGAATTGTGTTTCGTGACTTTTTGATCCCAATCATACCTTGGGATTTCGCCGGGCTGCGACTAAGAACGGCAAAAATATAAATTTCATATCCGCGCCAAACAAAAAAACCAGCCCCACTTTTATGGGACTGGTTTTCAATTTTTTAACGCTTAAAAACTATCGCCTATTGAACAATTAGGCGGCGGGTGCTGACGGTTTGGCCGCTGGTTTTCAAATTGTAGAAATAAACGCCCCGCGAAAGGTTGCGCAGGTTCAGTTCAAACTCACCATTTTCCTGCTGCAAGTTTTTTGAAAACACTTTTTTGCCCAATACGCTCACCAGTTCAAACGAGCCATCGTTAGCGCCCTTCAAATCATACGAAACCGAAAGGCGGTCTTTGGCGGGATTAGGAAAAACGGTAAGCGTGGGCCGCTCGGGAATTTCGTTGACGCTGAAATCGGTTGTTACTTGGAAATTCATCGTGAAGGAAACCGAATCGGTTGGATCGGCTTCATTGTAAATTACATAGCGAATCGGCCCTTGCTGAGGGTTACCATCCATATCCGGATAAACGTGAAAGTTTCCGGTAAAAGATTCTTTCGCTTTTATTTCCTCTGATGGAGCGACCGAAACCGAAGGAATGTAGCAAATGCCCCAACAAATAGCGTTGCTATCCGTAAGGGAATTATAGTTCTTGTCAATTCGTTTGGCAATATACTTAGCAGCCGAATTGGAAGTGTTAGTAACAGTAATGTCCCCTGAAATATCACCGTCTGAAGATGCGTTTCCAAAAACGGTAGTATCCGCCGCAGTGATGCTGAGCGATTGGCCAGAAGTAATATACCCGCAAGCTAACAGAATTATAAAAATTAAAAGAGTATTGTTTTTCATCATACAAAATTTTCAAGCCCCAAAAATACGAAATTTATCGTTAGCGTAAATTCGCTCGTTCAAAAATTAGTGGGATTTTTGGCAGTTGCCATTTTTTTAATAGAAATTTCAAAATAGCCCTGATGAAAGTAAAAACCCCAGAATAAATTCCGGGGTTTTGCATTACTTGAAACAAAATCGTTTTGCTGCTCTATTATTTTACGGTCAATCGTTCGATGTGGCTGCTACCGTTTAACGAAACTTTCACCAAATATACACCAGCGGAAAATTCCTGTGCATCAATCTCCAGTTGGGAAGTAGAAGTATTAGCGAATGTTTTTCCAAAAAATACTTTTCCCGAAAGGTCGGTGATTTCAACCTCGACATCTAATGCGCTAAAATCGGCCAAATTCAAATCCACCACAAATTGATTCGTGGCAGGGTTAGGGAACAAAGAGATATTGTCAGTTAAAGACTTTTCTTCATCCAGCCCTACATAAGAGCTGTTAAAAAACTGGATATTGTCAACATACAAGTTGTTTCCAAATCCAGACGTTCCTCTAAACTCAACTAATAACTCTGGTGTGCCATCAAAATTACTGATACCAATCTTCTCTGTTTTCCAATCAGCTGCTACCGGATACCAGTTTCCCGACCCGAAAGGAGCACGGGTAGAAAGATCTGAGCCTTTCTTGTCAAAAATGGTAGACCAAGTAGCTCCACAATCATCAGAAACCCGCACTTCCAACTGATCATCTTCATTTTGATATTGCGCGTAAGCATAATCAAAAACGATTTCGTTGGCAGTATTGGCCGAAAGATCAATTTTTTCATAAACCAAACTGGCCTGTTCACCTAACTCGATGCTGAAAAAATTCCAACGAAAACTTTTGGAAGAATTTTCATACGCTCCTATATCTTGATTAACAGAAGAATTGATGCTGTTATCAACTACAAAAGCACGAACAGCATTAGGATTGAGTGCAATAGCATTTGGAGGAGCCGGTGCAAACACAGCTTCATTTTCGAAGCTCTCATAGTGAGAGGTCGCAAAAGGCGCTGCTGGAACTGTAAAAATTGTAGGAGATGCACCACTATTATTATTGCTGTTCAAATCAAAATACTTCGTTACACCATCAACGGAAACTTGGTAGCTCAAGTTATTTTCTCCTACTGCCAAACTAACAGCAGGAAAAGTGATGTTCGTAGTAGCACCGGCAGCTAAACTGGTGGTTACCCATTGAGAAACTGCAGTACCACCATTAATTATATAACTTACCTCAAAACTATCTAATGGATAGCTTTCATTATTGGTAATAGCTACCTCCGGGGTAACCATTGTAGCACAAAAATCCGCAGGTAATGGAGTTGCATCAGCTGCGCCTAAATCTGCAAAACTTGCCCCAGACGGAAGCGTGTAGGTAAGAGGCCCCGAAGCGCCTGTCATAATATTGGTTTGGCCTTCTGCGACAAAAACGACAATTTCCAAATCGCCAGGACTTAGAGGAATTCCGTTGACGCTTGCAGGCAGTGTATAAGTGTAAGTTTTTTGCACAGTTGACCCCATTGTTGTGGTAGTTATAACATCCCCCCACTGACCGGTTAAAAGATCTCTCAACATATGTTGGTGGTTGTATTGCCCGTCAGGCAATATCTGTGCTGGGTAGCGGAAGGCGCCCGTCTGCGGTCCGGCGATGTTGTTTTGCAGAAGTGCCACATTAAGATTTACCGAAGAAGGAGCTGTGCTTCCGGTGAAATACATTTCCACGTCCACAGTAAGCGTATTCGTACTCAAATCCACATCGCCTTCTAAAGCTACGTTTACATAAGACCCCTCATTTAAGATAGTGTCGGCCGCATTGGCCCAATCTCCCCGGCTCATTGCAAAAGCATTGGAACCGCTCATTACATAACTGGGGAAAACACGGCGGTTGATCGAACCAGCGGGATAACCGGGCACATCTGCTTGATTGTCGATTGCCGCGCCGAATGGGATACGGAAGTCAGGGTCGCTGCCCTGCGGTGCTGCAAAACTACCTGCGTGAATGTTAATCAACACCACGTCGCCAGGATTGGCAGCAGCCAAATTATTAGCCCTCAAGTGCCCATCAGGACAGAAGGTGCAATAAATTCCCGTGAACTCTTCGAGTACCACATTTTTATTTTCGGGGGAGGTACTTACTGGCAATTGACCAAAGGCAGCAAGGCCGAGTCCTGCGAACAAGGACGTAAAGAATAGATTTTTTTTCATTGTAACCGTTTGTTTATTTTATCGAAGGTGCGAATCTAAATAAAATTTTTAATACTGAGTGACTTGAGGTATTCGCGGCAATACCTTAAATCATAATACAGATAAAAAAAAAGCTGCAGAATTATCTACAGCTTAAAAATTATCAACTCAATTAACTACTAGTTAATTGCTTATAAATTTTATTTGATTATTTGAAGTTATTGATAAGAAGAAATCATCGCAGGGATTTGATGAATCCTCACAAACAAATTGACCTCCTCCACTATTTTGATTCCCATAGCAAGGGAAATGAACTATGGTTGGAGTTGATGTACTACAAATTTCATTTACATCATTACGAAACTCGACGTAGTAAAAGGAATTACCAGCTGGGGCGCTCAATTGAGTAACAGTATAAGCATTCGGGTTCACCCAAATGAATCCCGATGGGCGACCTAATTGACATGGTGAAGGCCCATACCAAACTTTAAAAAAAGCGCAGGAATAACTTGAATTGTTAAGAAAATCAGCCGTTGTGGTTTTCTTCACTATTTCCAAATTATCGTTGGTTTCATTTTCCTTACTACAAGACGTTAGAAGAACAGAAATTGCGAAGAAAAGAGTTGCGAAGATTGAAGAAAGTTTAATTCTCATTGTAAAAATAAATTTAATTGTTAAAGCCGCAAATGTAAAAGATTTATTACAGATAAAACATCTTGATTACGCTTTTTTTTAAGTATTTAAACTCATAGGAACGAAATTGCTGACAAGACTTTAGTTTGGCTGGAACTGATATTATAATATGTTTTGTCAATAAGTAAAAAATGAATTCAACTGTTACGATAATCAAATGAAACCGAGCTTTTCTTAGAAAAACCAAAAACCCCCTGCCAATGAATTCCAAAAAAGGTTGGAGAGCGCCGCGCTGAAATTTTCAGGGCGGCGTTTTTGCTTTGAGGTGAGCCAGATATTTTTAAGGAAATCAAAACCACCATCGAATGGAAAGGCGAACCAAGGAAGCTCACAGATTAAGAAAAACTTAGGAACCTGAGTCCGATTTAGATTTTAAAAATTTAGATTTCATAAAAGACGCTGAAACCCGTAGGGTCTACCTACCGTAGGCAGGCCTACCTGAGGAAGGCAGGTTTCCGAATTTGTATGCCGCTTCAAGCGTACGAGAATGACCCCATCGGGGTCGCATCAGGATAATATATGACCCCGATGGGGTCATAACGCGGTCTGAATTTTTTACTACAAATATGTGATGCCTACGGCATCTCGGCATCATTCACAAACGGTTGACCTCCAATGATTTAGATTATCTATATGGATTATTTGAGAATCGAACTTAGGTTGGGAGATTTGTTCCTAATAAATTTTAGCTTTCCGAAATTTAAAACTTTGCAAAATTCATTCGAGGGAATTCTTCGCGATTACCACTGAAACCCCACCCCCAACTGAAAATTGCCGTAAAACTTCTGCGAGCGCGGCCCATTCGGCGTAATCCCGTAGCGCAGGCCCGCGCGGCCAAAAACCGATAATCGGTCATTCATATAATACCGCACCCCCGGCCGCAGCACGGCGTCCACGCCAAAGTTTTTCTCGATGGCCTGCCCCTCCCCTACGCTTTCCACCAACTGATGCAGCACCGCGCCGGCCTGTAAATCCAGCGCAAAGCGGTTCATCTCGAACCGCCAGCCCGCCAAAATCGGCATTTCCGCGTACGATAGGCGGACGCGGCGGGTTTCGCGGGTTGCGATTTTGATTTGATGGGTGTCGGACTGGGTAACGGAAAAGAGGGAATCCGCCGAAGTGCGCGTGGTATCAAACCGATAGCCGCCCATCCACGGGCCCGTGACAATCCAAGCGGAATCCACGCGGGTAATTTCGCGCGACAGCGTGTCTTGGAAAGTGCTGCTGCGGATGTCGGTCTGCTCAAAAATCTGCGTCTGCGTATCCACATTTTCATATCGGTAAAAATGGAAACCCGCGTTGATGATAAAATTCCCGCGCTGGAAATCCAAATCCGCGCCGCCGCCGAGGCCGTGGAAATCAGGGCTAAAATCGGTGGAATAGCCAAGGCCGAGATTGAGGCCGCTGAGGCGGAAACCGTTGCCGGGCAGGATGATTACATCGCTTTCGGAAGTAGGGAGTTTCAGGTTTTCGGTTTCGAGTTTCTCGTCTGTTCCCTCCAGATTTACGATGGGAGAATCCTTCAAACTTTCCTCCAAATCCCGCGCGGCGATGACGGTTTTTTCTTCTTGGAAAAAGGGGTCGCCCGATTTCAAATCATCTGCTTTTTCCTCTCTATCTTCATCAAAAATGTCAGCATTGGCCAAAGTGTTTTCTTCGCTTGAAATTTCTTTTTCCAAAGAATTTTCATTGGAAATTCCCTCGTTTTCGTCGAGCATATTTTCGGGGTTTTCGTCTTTCAAAAAAGAAGCCGGTAAATCTTCATCTGAACTTTGAAAGTTCAAATCCGCCACATCCTCATTTTTGCTTTCCTTTTGCGAAGATTCTGTTTCCATTTTGTTAGTATCAGAACTATTGAAATCTTCATCCAAAACCTCATCGGATTTTTCAACCTTGGAATCATCAATCGAATTGGATGAAATTTCCTCGATTCGGTTCAAATCTGCAATGGGATTTCCATTTTCTCTATATGCAGGATTTGATACAGAACTTTTACTTTCCAAAGTCTGAGAAACAATCGCTTCTTTGGGATTTACAATGTCGTTTTCTGTTTGGTTTTTCGCTAAAATTTCACTCTCATTTTCAGAAAAATCGTTTGTCACTTTTTGATCTCCATTATTTTGTAATGATTTTACCGAAATGGAAAAATCAGCTTCGGAATTTTCACTTTCAAAATTTTTACTGTTTCCAATGGCGTTTTCCCTCGGCACATACTGATTTTGCTCGGCGACATTTTCCACCGATTCATTTTTTGGCCACAGCCAAAACACTACCACCGCCACCGCCAGCAATCCAGCGCCAGCAGCGAACCACGCGCCCGTTTTGCGAGCGGGCGTGTTCAAGGCAGGCTGCGCGCCGATCTTCGCCGCCATCTTTTCCCAGTCGGAATCGCGCGGTTTTTCGGCGGGCGTACCGTCCAGCTTTTTTATAAAATTTTTCCAAGGGTTTTTCATCACACCACTTTTTTCAAATCGTTTCGTTTTTCCAGCATCTTGCGCAGTTTTGTCTTGGCCGATTTCAAATATCTTTTGGTCGTCCGTTCCGTAACGTCCAGCCTCTCAGCGATTTCTCGGTGCTGGTAGCCTTCGTTTTCAAAGAGGTTGAAAACCAAACGCTCATTTTCCGGCAGCGCGAAAATCATTTCCTTCACATCGGCCGCGCTCAATTTTTCAATCACATTTTGATGCGCGTTTCCCAAACTTAAATATTCCAAATCCATATCATTATCCTTAAAATCGGTGGCCTCTTTATAGTTTCTATTCTTTCGATAATCATCAATGGCCGTTCGCACCATAATCGTGGAAGCCCACGGCATAAATTCTTTCTCTTTTTTATACGATTTCAAATTCAACAAAATCTTTAAAAAACCATCATTCAAAAGTGCCACGGCATCCTCTCTGTTTTTCTTGTAGCGACGGCAGGTTTTCATCAGGTATTCAAAACATTGGTGATACAAATCGAACTGCGCTTGGCGGTCGTTTTGGATACATTTTTTGATGGTTTTTTGTAGTCGTCTTTCCATACCAGATCATAAAACAAATACCTGCCCCCCAACTGTAAAGGGGGCAGGATTTGCTCAGGGAAGGGTCGCAATCTATTGCAAGATTGCCTCAACTCTAATTTAAAACTACTGCACTATCATTTTCTTCACCGCCACGCCGCGCTCGCCCTGGATGCGCAGGAAGTAGGCGCCGCTGGGCAATCCGTTGATTTTCAAGGAAGTGCTTTCGGGCGAAATTTCCTTCACCACTTGTCCGCTGGTGCTGATGATGTGGACGCTTTCCACGCCTATTTCAGCATTCCAGTTTAGGGTCGCTTCACCGTTCACCGGGTTGGGGAAGAGGTTGAAACGCGCGGCCAAGTCCACTTCTTCCTGCCCAACGGTGGCAGGGTCAATCACATTGATGGTAAAGCCCTGCTGGGATTTTTTGTACACCAAATTGCCGTTGCTGTCAAAGCCGATGGAATCGCAGTAGGTGCTGACGCAACTATCGGCGATGGCAGTGTCAACAGTAGTGATGGTGAGGCACACTTGGTAAATTCCCGTGTCTTGGTAGGTATGGACGGGATACTGCGTCTGCGCCATATTGCCGTCGCCGAAGTCCCACACATAGTTCAGGATGTTGTGGCCCGTGTCGGCGGTGCTGTTTTCCCAAATCACGATTTGGCCTTGAAAGTTGAGGGAGTTTACGCTGTCCACATAGAAATCGGCCTGACAAGAAAGTGGGACACTGCTGGCGCTGTTGCAGGTAAGGGCGCAGCCACTGAAACGTTTGTAACAGGCGGTAATATTGGCGGGCAGGGTGCTGTCCAGCGGGCGCAGGTTGGCCGATAAATTGGTGCCGCCGCCATAAGGCGCGCCGGGGTTTCCATCCGAAAAAGTCCATTGATGGAGCAATGCGCCCAGCGCCCCGCTCCCTCCAATGGAAGTATCGCGTAGGGAAAGCGCCGTCCATACCATCCTGGGCTGATTTTGAAAAGTATCGGTTTCTCTTTTCAAAACCACATCGCAAAGGCCGGGCACGCAACTATTGTACGTGATATCTACAACCTCTTGGAAGTTTGAGTTGCGATGCGGGACGGCGAAATCTAAAATGATACTGCCATTGCAATCTACCACGCCGACGCCGATAGTATCTCCCGCGAACACATTGTACTGAAAATCGTAGTAGCCTGCCGTGTCCGTATGGGTGTACTGTAGATACTGCGATTTATCAAGAGGCACGGAAATCCCATTTCCTCTGCCATAGAAAAAAACAGCCACACCGGGTACGGCCGTTTGGTTGGCATCGAAAATGTGGCCGCTTATCGAAGCACTATTTGTTCCAGTTCCCAGTGTATCGCAAATATTTGCGCAGTTCAGATACCGGGTGAAACAGGTGGACAGGTTGGCGGGCAGTGTGCTGTCGATGGGGCGGATGATAGAATCATAATTAGGTCCACTTGATACGGACTGGGTAAAGTAGCCATCCGAGAACCTCCAATTGCGAACGAAAAGACCTAACAGCGGATTGGGGACGATGAATTGGGCATCAATAAGCGCCACCGCTTCCCAAACCATATAATCGTTCACGCCGAAAACATTAGTGGAATCACGGGTCAGCAAAACATCGCAGGGTTGGGGCACACAGGTAGTAAGGTAATGGTTTATCACGGGGTTTCGCCCGAATGGGGTGTTGTAAACCTGCAACTGCTGTGCTGTCAAATTGCCTTGGCAATCTATCACGCCCACGGCCAGCGTATCGTTGCTGGGATGCGAATAGGGGATGTAGTAATTTCCGAGGCTGTCGGTGTAGGTCACTTTGCGGAAGTCTTCCTTGGTGTAGCTGACGTTGGAACTAAAATCAGTATCCTGACCGAAGTAAAAAACGGCCACGCCCGCCACGGGCACTTGCGCCGAATCGAATACGGTGCCGCTGAACGTGCCGCTTACAGGCTGGGCTTGCGCCGTTGGGATGAAGAGCGCTGCGCTCATCCATCCGAGTATTAACTTTTTCATTGTAAAAGGGATTTATAGGGTTGTGAAGATTATCCTTCACCCCTTACTACGGGACGATGTTGGGGAAAGTGACAGGACAGGGTGGGGAAATGAAAAAAGCGACCCAAAGTCGCTTTTTCAGAAAGCCCCCAATCCCCCACCGTGTGCCGTATCGGCAACGATGCACGGCAAAGGGGGTTGCTGCGGTGGAAATTAGCACTGGAAAATTACGCTGTTCAACACGAGTTTTTAAAGTTCTATTTATCCCCAATATGCTCACGAGTCTAAATCCCGCACGTGCGGGAGCATTGGGGGCTTGCGCAAGAGTGGGGCCCGCAAAAAATTGGAATCTACACCATCTCAAAAACCCCAGCCCCGTGGGAAGCACGAGGACTGGCTAATTCACCATTTCGAAGACCCCAGCCGCCCCCTGCCCCGTCCCCACGCACATCGTCACCAAGCCGTATTTCTGGTTGCGGCGTTTCAGTTCGTGCAGGATTTGCGTGGTGAGTTTGGCGCCGGTGCAGCCCAGCGGGTGGCCCATCGAAATGGCGCCGCCGTTCACGTTGGTTTTTTCTTCGTCCATTCCCAGCTCGCGGATGACGGCCAACGATTGCGAGGCAAACGCTTCGTTCAGTTCAATCAAATCCATTTGGTCGAGTTTCATCCCCGCCTGTTTCAACGCCTTTGGCACGGCGTCAATCGGGCCGATGCCCATAATGCGTGGCTCCACTCCGGCGGCGGCGTAGCTAACCAGTTTGGCGATAGGTTTCAAACCCAGTTCCTTCATCAGCCGCTCGCTCATCACAATCGTAAAGGCCGCCCCGTCCGACATTTGCGAAGAATTTCCCGCCGTCACGCTACCTTTCGCATCAAAAACGGGACGCAATTTAGCCAGCGCTGCTTCGGAAGTATCCGCGCGCGGGCCTTCGTCCGTGTCCACGGTATAGGTGCGGGTTTGCCGTTTTTCGTTTTCGTCCAGATAGGTTTCCTCCACTTCAATCGGCACGATTTCCTCGTCAAATTTTCCCGCATCAATGGCTGCCAAAGCCCGCTGGTGCGAACGGTACGCAAACGCATCTTGATCCTCGCGGCTCACGTTGTAGTCGCGCGCCACGGCCTCGGCGGTCAGCCCCATATTGTTGTACCAATCGGGATTGTGTTGCGCCGTCTCAAAATTCGGCACCACCTTGTAGCCGCCCATCGGGATGTAGCTCATACTCTCCGCCCCGCCCGCGATGATGCAGTCCGCCATCCCCGCCTTGATCTTCGCTGTCGCAATCGCAATCGTTTCCAAACCGCTGGCGCAGTAGCGGTTCACCGTCACGCCCGGCACTTTGTCGGTGTCCAATCCCATCAAAGAAATGAGGCGACCAACGTTCAAACCTTGCTCGGCTTCCGGCATCGCATTGCCAACGATTACGTCGTCGATTTGGTTTTTGTCCAGTTCGGGGATTTCGGCCATCAGGTTTTTGATGACGGCGGCGGCGAGGTCATCGGGGCGGGTGAAACGGAATTTGCCGCGCGGGGCTTTTCCAACTGCTGTTCTTTTTGCTGCTATTATATATGCGTCCATAGTTTTTTATTTAGAAACAAGAAGCAAGACACAAGACGCAAGATGGGGCGCGAGTGCCTTGCTTCGGTGTTTGGGTTATTTTTCCAATAATCTTTTTCGCAATGCGTAAACCATTCGCTGAATTTCGGAAAGGTTTTTCAAAAGTTCATCTTTGCTTTCTTGATTCAAATAATCAAGGTTTTTCGACACGATAATTTGTGTTTCCAATTCAAATGCAGAACCTTGTGCAATGGACAAGAAATGTGCAAACTCCTTTTTGCCGCCTTGTCCGGCTCCTTCTGAAACATTGGAAGGAATCGAAACCGCCGCCCTTCTCATTTGAGAAATCAATCCGAAACGCTCATCGTTTGGAAAATTTTTGGTTTTGGCATATAGCAAGGTGGTGAAGTCAATAGCTTTTTGCCACACTTTCAAATCTTTGGGATTGTGATGATTCATTGTAAAAACATTTAAGTTAAAAATTAAAAACACTCATTCTGAGTTCTTTTCTACTTCCGATTATCCACCCTGTCTTGCTTCTTGTGTCTTGAATCTTGTGTCTTTCTCCTCAATTCCGCAAAGGCTTCCCCTTCGTCAACATATGCTGTATCCTCTCCAAAGTTTTCTTCTGCTGACATAATTTCACAAAAGTTTCTCTTTCCAAATCCAAAAGGTATTGTTCTGAAACCTCCGCCGGCTCGCTCAATTCTCCACCAGCCATCACATTCCCCAATTTTTTCACCATTTCCTTATCGTATTCCGAAATGTAGTGGCCTTCTTCCATTTGGTGTGCGCCGACGATAAATGCGCCAAGTGCCTGTTTGCCAAGCACTTTGATGTCGCGCTCTTTCACGGGCATTTGGTAGCCCGTTTCCGCCAAGGCGATGCACAGTTCTTTCGCGTCGGCAATCAGGCGGCGCTTGTTCATCGTGATGCCGTCGCGGCCTTCCACGAGGTAGCCGAGATTGAACGCCTCCACCGCCGAAGTGGAAACTTTGGCCTGCGCGATTTTGATGAGATTTTCGCGGTAGGCATTCAGTTCCACGTCGTCTTTCACGTAGCGATCGCTCGCGCGTTTGGTCATTTCTTTGCTGCCGCCGCCGCCCGGAATCACGCCCACGCCAAATTCCACCATCCCCATATAGGTTTCGGCGGAGGCTTGCACCGCATCGGCGTGGAGGACAGCCTCGCAGCCGCCGCCCAACGTCCGCTGGTGGGGTGCAACCACCACGGGCACAGATGAATAGCGAATCCGCATCATCGTATCCTGAAAATATTTGACGGCAAAATTCAGCTCGTCCCATTCTTGCTCGGCCGCCAGCATAAAAATCATCCCCAAATTGGCGCCCACCGTAAAGTTTTCGCCTTCGTTGCCGATGACCACGCCACGGTATTTTTCATCGTTTTCGGCCAGCTCAATTCCTTTGTTAATGCCCTGCAAAACCCCTTGCCCCAGCGAGTTCATTTTGGAATGAAATTCTACACACAAAATGCCATCACCCAAATCCAACACGGAACAGTCTTCATTTTTCCACACTGTTTTATCCTCCCGAATATGGTCTAACAATATCAACTCGCGGATGCCTTCCACTTCCTTCATTTCCTTGTCGGGAATGGAGTAGTAATGTTGGATGCCGTCTTTAATTTCGCAAAAGGATTTTTGGCCGCTGTCCAACATTTCGCGTACCCAGTGAGCCACTTTATGATTTTGGTTTTCAGCGAGTTCGATACCTTTTTCCACGCCAATCGCATCCCAAATTTCAAACGGGCCGTGCTGCCAGCCGAAGCCGCCGCGCATCGCATCATCAATACGAAAAAGTTCATCCGAAATTTCAGGAATCCGGTTGGAAACATAAGCGAAAAGACTCCCAAAACTGCTACGGAAAAAGTCGCCTACTTTGCCCTCATCTTTTATCAAAATAGGAAAGCGTTTTGCTACGTCATCCGTGCTTTTGGCTTTCTCAAAAACATCGAATTTGGACTTATCTTTTTTGGAATATTCCATCGTATCCAAATCCAAGGATTTGATGATGGAATTGCCTTCGTCGTCCTTTACTTTTTCATAAAATCCTTTGCCCGATTTTTCGCCCAGCCACTCCTTTTCTTTCATCGTCTGCAAAAAATCCGGCAGCTCAAAAACTTCCTTGCGCTCGTCTTTTTCCAAGCGCTTGCTCAGTCCTTCGGCAACGTGGATGAAAGTGTCCAATCCCACCACATCGGCGGTGCGGAAGGTCGCGGACTTCGGCCGGCCAATCAATTTGCCCGTCAAATTATCCACGTCCTCGATGCTCAAATCCAAATCTTTCATCGAATGGAACAAATCCATCAGGCCGAAAACGCCCACGCGATTGGCGATGAAAGCGGGCGTGTCCTTGGCAAGCACGGTGGTCTTGCCCAAATGGCGGTCGCCGTAGTCCATCATAAAATCTACCACCTCTTTTTTGGTGTGCGTGGAGGGGATGATTTCCAGCAATTCCAAATAGCGTGGCGGGTTGAAAAAGTGCGTGCCGAGGAAAAAATCCTTGAAATCGTCGCTGCGGCCTTCGCACATATTTTCGATGGGAATGCCGCTGGTGTTGCTGGAAATGAACGTGCCTTTTTTGCGGTGTTTTTCCACCTTTTCAAACATCTGCTGCTTGATGTCCAGCCGCTCCACGATGGCTTCCAGCACCCAGTCCACGTCCTTTATTTTTTCCAAATCATCATCGAAATTACCTGTGGTGATGCGGCTTGCGAAGTCCTTATCATAAAGTGGCGACGGGTTGCTTTTCACCGCTTTTTGCAGGCTTTCGTCCACGATGCGGTTGCGGACTTTTTTATCATCCAATGAAAGTCCTTTCTGCTTTTCTTTATCGGAAAGTTCTTTCGGCACGATGTCCAGCAAAAGCACTTTCACGCCAATGTTCGCAAAATGGCAGGCGATGCGGCTGCCCATCACGCCGGAGCCAAGCACGGCCACGTTTCGGATTGTTCGGTTCGTCATTTTCTTAAAGATTTTTTGAGAGTTTTTGGGATGGTTTTGATTGGGGGTATTTTAATAAAAAAAGTAGGTATTTGTTCGGGTTAGACGATTTCCAGAGCGCGAATTTAAAGAATGCTATGCGCGCATAACAAAATTTTAGCGATTAAATACCGAGGATTTAAACAGGAGTTATTTTCAAACGGTTTGCCTGAAAATCCGGCCGCGCGCCACCAAGCGGTCAATCGCTTGGATAACATCGAAAAAATGGGTCAATTTTTCATCGGGCAACTCTTCAAAAATGGCCTCGTTAAAAGCAATCACAGCAGCCTTGGCCTCAGCGCGCTTTTCCAATCCCGATGGCGTAAGGTGCACCAGCATACTGCGCCGGTCTTGGGGGTTGGCCCGGCGCTCAATCAGGCCGCGGCCTTCCAAGTTTTTCACGATACGCGACAGGCTGGTCGATTCCATCCCCATCTTGGGGCCCAGCGCGGTGGAGGGCGTGCCCTTTTCCAAGTCGATGCTGAGCAAAACGTAGCCCTCGGCCATCGTGGCGCCGTACTTGGCGGCCTCTTCATTGTACATTTTGGCGATGGCCTGCCACGTTTTTTTCAGATGGAAGTCGATGGTCTGCTCGGGTTTCATAGGGGGTAAAAGTAGTGTGGGGAGAGGTGATGGGTGATGGGTGATGGGTGATGGGTGATGTGTGATGTGTGATGTGTGATGTGTGATGTGTGATGTGTGATGTGTGATGTGTGATGTGTGATGTGTGATGTGTGATGTGAAACTAAAAGATTTAAATTTGAAAAACAATCACTACCGCACTACTTGCCGCGCACTAAATGTACGAAGCCCCTCAAATCTTGGGAAAAACCACAGGCATCTTCAAAATCGAGGAGGTAAAAATAGACGGCTTCGCTGGCCAAGTTGGATTCGATTTGGCCGTCCCATTTTAGCTTGGGGTCGGCGCTGGCAAAGACTTCCGCGCCCCAGCGGTTGTACACTTTCAGGGAGAAGCGTTTCAAAAACTCGTTGGGAAAATCCAGCGGCGCACCGAAAAAATCGTTCACCCCGTCGCCGTTGGGGGTGAAAATATTGGGCATCTCAAAATCTTGGTTCAAGGCGTGAAATTCCACCACGGTGTCTTTCTGCAAAAAGCGCGAGCAAAGCGTGTCGGTCAAGGTGAGCCGCACGGGGAAAATCCCCGCTTCCGAAAAGGGGTGGGTAACCTGGCGGCCCCGCGCCGTGCCAGCGCTCCCAACATCCCATTCATACAACTGAAAACCAGTACCTTTTGCTTCAAATGTTGCGCCTTCATCCGGTCGGCAAGGGTCGTATTCCACTGTAAAATCAGCATCGGAAATGCGTTCCACAAAACTTACTTTTTGAATGAGCGAATCTTTTCTTTCACAAAAAGGGTTTTCGGCCACCAGCGTTATTTCATAAGAATCCGCCTCGGAATAAAGGTGCGTCGGGTTCATCAGCGTGGAGGTTTGGCCATCGCCAAAATCCCACGAATATGTATAGAAAGGTTGACCAAAATTCTGAAAGGTCACCTCGAAATCATTGGAACAACTATCAAAATCCAAAGCGAAACGCGCCACCACGGTATCTCTAAAACCGAACAGGGAAAAGGTGGTGGTGTCCCGAAAACCGCAAGTGGTGTCAATCCCAGTGATGCGGTAGGATTGCGTGCCGGGCTGGGTCACAGTTACTTGGCTCACCGTGGTGGTGTCTTGGCTGCCATCGGGAAACTCCCAAACGTAAATATCCGCGTTGAAACTTTTATCGGTAAGCACCGCCGTGTAGGGAACGCAGGTGCTGTCTTTGTCCGGCTCGAATCGGGCCACCACGTCGAACGCCTCAAAGTTGAACTTGACCACCGCCAAGTTGCAATTGGGCCCGCCGTTTTGCTGGGAATAAGCGCCGGCCGTGGTGGGAAAATTATCGCTGCCGCCGCAACCCGCGCACACGGCTTGGTAAATGGTACCGTCCTTGGCGAATCGGCTGGTGCCGCCGTCCACGTGCTCGCCGGGAACGGTGTCGTTGTCGCGCCCGAAATAGGAGGCGTAATTGAGTTTTTTCCAACTGGCATCCAACACGAAAAAATAGAAATCCTCGCCGTCGGTGGTGGATTGAAAAGCGTTGTCGGTGACGGGCAGGCCATCGGTGGTGCCTTGATTAAAAGCGCTGCTCAACTGGCTGGAGCCGCCGCCCCACCCCGACAGGTACAGGTTTCCGCAATCGTCCACCATCAGGGCGGTGGGCGCGATGTTGTTTTTGGAATGTTGCCCGTCGCCAAACACAGTGGCGCGCACCTCGCTTTGCAAATCGGGCTTGAACTGCTGCAAAAACTGGGAACTGCCGGGGTTTTCATAAAGACCTTTTCCGGAAGTGGTGGGATAAGCGCCACGGGTCTGCCCGAAAATATAGACATCGCCAAAATTATCCACTTCCACAAAAAAATTGGCGTCGCGCGCGGACGTGCCGTTAAAAGTGCCGCCCAACCTTTGGCCCGTGTTGGCATCCAATTCCATAAGGTAGCCGTCCGCGCCGCCCGCGTTGGAAGGGGCGTAGGCGGTGGAATCAAATCCCAGCGAATCGCTGCTGGTAGTTCCGGTAACGTACAAATGTTGATTGACGGGCGACAGCTTGAGGCTCAGGGCATTGTCGTCCCCCGAACCTCCCAAATAAGTGCCCCAATTCATATTTGACAAATCGTTGGACAAACAGGCCGCAAAACCATTGACCGAATCGGACATAGCGGGAATGAAAGCGCTGTCCGTCACGGGCATATCGCGGCTGGCGGTGGAACTGGCGATGAAAATCTGTCCCACAGAATCCGCGATGACCTCGCCGCGAATCAAATCGCCGTAATTGAACAGCAATTCATTGAAACCATCATTGGCAGAACCGCCCAAAAAAGTAGAACCTGCCAGCGCCCCTCCCGTGGAATCCAAATGGGTGATGTAAATATCGGAACCGTACGCATAATTGATGGTAGAAAATGGCCGGCGCGAAGTGCCTCCGCCAAAAGTGGTGTCAAATGCGTTGGCCGTAACGGGGAAATTTCGCGAGCCCGTCGTTCCCAAAATGACCAAACCCTTATCGATGGTTTCGATTAAGCTGGCGGGCACTTCGCTGGAGTCGCCGCCCAAATAAGTACTATAAATGAGAGTGCTGCCATCGGGCGAAAACTTGCTGATGGCCACGTCCACATCGCCGCCCTGAAAGGTATCTTGAAAAGCCCCCAACACCGGATAGTTGCCGCCGGCCGAAAAAACGATGCCCCCGCCGTAAACGCTGCCGTCCGCGCCCGGGGTGGCCGTAAACCCCCAGTTGTCGCGCCCCGAACCGGTAAAACTGCTGAACACCAATTCGGGATCGATCACCAAAGTTTTGCGGCGGTCGTAATTTTCCAGTTGGAAGGAAATTTCGTTTTCGTTCAAACCAAAATCACAGGGCACGGCTTTGCGACTGCCGTCGGAAAAATCTTGATAGGCCAGCGGTGCGGCTTCCACACCGTTTTCCACGGAAGTTTTTATGATCAGCGCGCCGTTTTCCAGTTGCAGTCCGTCCGTTTTTTCGTAGACGAGTTTTATGTTTTTGGGATTGGCTTTGGGATGCAGGATGAAATCGTATTTGAAATTGCCTTCTGGCGAAAAATAATAGCGCAAGTCTATGCCCTGCCATACTTCTTTGTAGATGATTTCCGCGAAAGTGGAAATATTACTGCGCCAGTTTTCTGGCCGGTTTCCTTTTATAAAATGATGTTTGCCGGGCTGTTTTTGAAACGTCTCGATTTCGGGATTGGGGTTGGCGTTTTCCAAAACCACCCGATAGGCGTGGTTCTGTATCGTTTTGCTTTTTGGATGGTCTTCCTCTTCATTCTCATTGGGATGGTGAAAATGGCCGTGCCACTCGGCCAGCGGGGCGGCGTCCTTCAAATGGACGGTGAAAGAATTCCCATCCAAGAAAACTGAACCGTTGGAAAATTTCCATTTGAAATCGAAATCGCCCTCCCACTGGCCTTGGTTTTCCATAAAAGAACGAGACTGCGCGCCCAGCAAAGCGGGAAAGAGAATCAGCGCCGAAAATATGTGGAGGAATTTCCGCAAGGAATTTTTAAATCAAAAAGAACCGTGAAAGTAGGACTTTTCCCAACGCCACCAAACCGCTTTCGATTGCGCAGCCGCTATCAGCCATCCGCCGTGCGTGGCGGGTCAATTGCCGCACGCTAAGGATTTACGATTTTAGATTTTAGATTTGCGATTATGGACTATGGACTGTGGACTGTGGACTGTGGACTGTGGAAATTCACGATTGAGTCAAACGCACATCACCCTCTAAGAAATTGTCCCATTGACCTGAGTTCGATTTATATTTTGAAAATTTAGATTTTGTGAAAGATGCTGAAACCCATAGGGCCTGCCTTACCGCAGGCAGACCTGCCTGCGGTAGGCAGGTTTCCATATTTGTAGTATCATTTCAAGAATCTGAAAAACGACCCCAGCGGGGTCGCACCGAGCAAACGTATGACCCCGAAGGGGTCATAGTGTGGCCTAAATGTGATGCTACAAATATGTGATGCCTACGGCATCTCGGCATTATGCCAAAAAATTGATTTCTAATGACTTAGCTTGTTTGTCTAAATTATTATAAGATTCGAACTCAGGTCATTGTCCAATTGTCCCATTGTCTAATTGTCCCATTGACTAATTGTCTCATTGGCTAACTGTCTAATTGCCAAGAATTTGCTCCGCCGCCTCCTTGCTTTTCACTTTGGTGATGACGCGCTCAATGTTGCCTTTTTCGTTAATCACGAACGTTTCGCGGTGGATGCCATCGTATTCGCGGCCCATAAATTTCTTTTGCCCCCACACGCCATATTTTTCGATGATGGCCTTTTCGGTGTCAGGGATCAACGGGAACGGCAAATCGTATTTGTCGATAAATTTTTGGTGCTTCTTTTCATCGTCCGCGCTCACGCCAATAATTTCATAGCCAGCTTCTTGCAGTTTTTTATAATGGTCGCGGAAGCTGCAGGCTTCTTTGGTGCAGCCGGGCGTGTCGTCTTTGGGATAAAAATATAAGACCACCTTCTTGCCACGGAAATCTTTTAGTTTCAGGTCGTTTCCGTTGTGGTCGGTAGCGGAAAAATCCGGGGCTGGGTCGCCTTCTTTTAGATGGGTCATTGTGGTGATTTTTAGATTTGAAGAATTTTAAAATGGCAACGGGAAGACGTGCAAAAAGTTGAAACCACATTCCTAAAGAATTGAAAATCATCAAATTTATATCGCTATTTTTACTTATAAAAATAAAGATGCCATATATCAAAAAAAAACGGTTTTTTATATAAAAATATGCGGTCTAATTTTTTTTAAAATATTGAAAACTAACAAACTAATTTGAAATATTTCAAAATTTACTATAAAAAAACTTTAGCTACTATTTTGGTATTTTGTAATACAAATATTACTTTCGCCTTTCAAACTCAAAATTTCTACTGAAATGACAACTATCACAACTCCCGCTGCCACGCGGTTCCAATTGGTGGATTATGATTCCGCCACCCCCGAGGTGAAGGAAATCTACGACGAAACGATGCAGATGTTGCAATTGCCGTTTGTGCTGAACTGGTTCAAATGCCAGGGCAACAACCCCACGCTGCTGCGCGGCAACTGGGAAAAACTGAAATCCACCCTTTTGCTGGGCGACGTGCCCAACGTGCTGAAACAACTCATTATATATAACGTGTCGCAGGAGCGCGGCTGCAGCTACTGCGCCGAGGCCCACGGGATTTTTGCCGACAGTATGAGCCACCTCATCTCCGACGAGGCCGATTACAAAGCCACCCAACTGGATTCGCCCAAGCTGCCCAACAGCTACAAAGAGGCCATCAAAGTGGTGACCAAGGCCGCGCTTAACCACGCGATGATCGGCGATGAGGACGTGGCACAACTGGCAAGCGCGGGTTTTGCGGCCGGCGAAATCCAAGAACTGATGGCGCAGGCCGACTTGGTGAATATGCTGAACACGCTGGCCGATATTTCCGGCATTCAACTGGATGGCGAACTGGCCTCTGCCCGCGCCTGAATTTTCTAAACGACCGAAAAGATGAATAAGCCATCCGTACATTTGGGATATGAGGTATTTGCCCAGTTTCTGAGCCGTCTCCACAAAAACCAGACGCCACAAGAGGTATTCGAACTTTTGTGCAAGCGCCTGAAATACATTGTAGAGGTTCGGGCATTTCGGGTGTGCTTTTATTTTCAGGGCAAATGGAACATTCTCAATATTTCGGGCAGCACCTCTTACATCAAAGAAACGGAGCTGCCCGATTTACTCCCTTTTGAGCGCGAACTGTGGAAAGAAAAACGCCCAGTGATGCAAAAAGGCGAGGCCAAGAACCTGACCGCGGACGCTTTGGGGGTGTGCAATAAATCGGTAAAAGAAATTTGGGGATGGAACTTTGTGTCGCAGCCAAACAAGCTGCTGCTGATATGTGCCGCAGTGGGCGAAGAGGATCAAATTGGGCCCAAAGAGATAGAAATGGTGCGGCTGCTGGCAGAGAGCTTGGATTCCAAACTGACGGAGATAGTGCTCCGCGACGATCTGAGCCGGGTACACCACGAGTTGCAAGAATCTGCCAAAAACATCCGGGAAAAAAACCAAGAAATACAGGCCATCGTGGAAAATCAAGAAAAAACCATCGAGAGCCAAACGCGCGAACTGCGGCGGCAAAACGACGAGCTTTTCGAGATTTCGATGTTTAACGCCCACAGCGTCCGAGAGCCGCTTTCGCGGATTTTGGGCCTGACCCAACTGTTGGAACACGAAGACCCCGAAAGCCAAAAAGAGATGATACCAATGCTGGCCACCGCCGCGCAAGAAATGGACGCGGCCCTGCAAAAAGTGATACAACGCGCCGCTCGAAACGTGGCTTAAACTCTACAAACAAGGCTATGAAAAAAGTAATGCTGGTAGATGACCAACCCGTCCAAAACTTGATAATGAGCAAATTTATCGGGCTGAAACTCCCGGATGTGGAGGTGCTGGAATTCACCAACCCCGAAGAAGCTTTTGCGGCTTTGAACGACCAATCGCCGGATTTGATTTTCCTGGATTTGAATATGCCCGAAATGAGCGGCTGGGAGTTTTTGGACGCGATGCAGAAAAAAAACCTGCGGCACACCGTGGCAATCTTGACTTCCTCCACCAGCCCCGCCGATACCGAGCGTAGCCAAGACTACGGCAACGTAATGGATTTTTATATCAAACCGCTGGACCCCAACGAGCTGGCCCGCATAGGCGAAAAGCTGGCGGAGTACAAGGTGGCGTGAGAGGAGTGAGGAGTGAAGAGTAAAAAGTGAATAAATAATACCCGTTCGCATTACAGAATTGCACAGCCGCTTTAGCGCTGTGAAGAGGCTACACCCCCACGCACTGCGCTTCAGCGCAATCTAAATTTCGGCTAAAGCCGAGGGGAGTTCGGTTGGCTGATAAATCACCGCGCTAAAGCGGCGGTGCAATTCTAAAGAAGCAGCGGTTTTTGCAAGGGATTCCGATATTTGGCTTTCCATTTTTCTACAAAAAAAAGCCATTTTGACAAAAAAAGAAAAGGTCGAGTTTGTAATTCAGGAGCTGGAAAAACGCTATCCCGACCCGCCCATTCCCCTTGTACATTTTGATGATTATTCCTTGCTCATCGCGGTTTTGCTATCGGCGCAGTGCACGGACGCGCGGGTCAATAAAATAACGCCCGCCCTTTTTGCCGCCGCTTCCACGCCTTATGAAATGGCGAAACTTTCGCAAGAAGAAATCGCCGCCATTATCCGCCCGTGTGGACTTACGCCGATGAAATCCAAAGGCATCAAAAACTTGTCTCACATTTTAATCGAAAAATACGACGGGAAAGTCCCCGCCGATTTTGCCGCCTTGGAAAGCCTGCCCGCCGTGGGCCACAAAACGGCATCCGTGGTGATGAGCCAAGCTTTCGGAGTCCCTTCTTTTCCGGTGGACACTCACATTCATAGGCTGATGTTTCGTTGGGGATTAAGCAATGGGAAAAATGTGGTGCAAACTGAAAAAGACGCCAAGCGGCTTTTCCCGAAGGAGAAATGGAACAAACTGCATTTGCAGATTATCTACTACGCTCGCGAGTTTTCGCCAGCACGAGGCTGGGATTTGGAGAAGGATTCTATTTCAAAGAAGATTGGGCGGAAGGGGTTGTTGAAAAAAACATTTGGAACGTAGAACCGCACGGCCGTGCGGTTTCACAAAAATGCCCTGCGGTTCGACAAAAATTTTCAAAAATCCATCCCAATCGAAAAACAAAACTGACGGTCCAGCACCAGCCCATCCTCCACCGGCCACGCCCAATCAAACCGTAAAAAATAACCGAAAAGCCGCGTGCGCAGCCCCAGTCCATAGCTCATCACGATGGGATCTTTTTGACTGTCCAGCACCACCCGCGAATTGCCGGAAGTGCTGCCGAAATTCACCACCCGCGTGTTGATGGCGTTTTCGCGGTCGTAGGGATTCAGCCCGTTCCAAGCGGTGCCAACATCCCCAAAACCAATGACTTGGAAATTTTTGATAAAATCGCTGCGGATGGGTTTTGTCAATAAATAACTGAAAACGGGCCAGCGCAATTCCGAATTGATGACCGCGAAACTGTTGCCGTTGCGCACGTTTTGGAAAAAGCCGCGCATATTGGTCACCAAGGTTTGGAAAATATAGTTGTTTTCCGTGGCGATGGGCGTGGTGGGATCAAATTCCGGCGAGAAGGCATTGTCCACGCCACCCATTATATAAATGAGTTTTTCCGGCCCAAAGGAGGTGCCGCTGGCAAAGCGGTTGGCCCAGATCAAATTTTTATGGAGGATTTGGTAATTCCTGAAATCGATGCCCGCCGTGTGCAGCCCCGTCGGCGTTTCCTGCAAATTGCGGTAGTATTCCGTGAAGATTTTCATCCGCGTGCCCGCGTAAAGGTTCAAGCCTATTTTTCGGGAATTGTCGTAAACGTAGGCCAGCTTGGCGATGCCGTAGTTTTGGTACAAAGTGGGCGTTTCGTAAGAGGCTTGGTCGCGGCTCAGTTGGATGGTTTGGTCCAGCCGGTAGCCCAAACTGCCGCGTACGGACGAAACGGGGTTGAACGGCCAAGTAAATTTGCTGGTGGCCTCGTGGGTGATGATGCGCTGGTAATCCACAAAACTGCGGATGAGCAGTTCGCTGCGCCGGTTGTAGATGTATTCTTTATCGAGGCGGTTTTTGTAATCCACCACGCCCACGAAAAAACTGGCGTTGGGCGCCAGCGAAGTGCCGGGCAACGGCTGGAATCCCGTCTGCAATCCCGCGATGATCCGGTAGTCGTGCATCAAATCCATCACGCCGGCCTTGAATTGCATATTGAAGCCCGCGTTCAGCAAATCGCTGCTCACGAATCCTGTAAAACGCTGGTACTGTGGATTCAAGAAGATATTGTCAAAACTGACGCTGAAATCGTCTTCATAAAAAGAAAGGAAATAATTGCGCTTGGGCGGAATCTCCAGCGTATCGTTTTGCGGCTGCATCACGTTGCCCGGTTCGGGCAGGATTTTTACTGGGCGCGGGCGCGGCTTTTCATTGCGCGAGGGGCGGCTGCGGCCTTGGTCGTCGTCGAATTGGTAATCGTAAATGTTCACCTCAAAATCATTGAAATCCACGCCGGGGTAATAAAGCGGGGAATTCTGCGGTAGGCTGGATTGGGCGGGGGTTTGCGCCGAGCTTTCTCCAGACGGCGTGGGCGGGGCGGACCCGGAAATACGCTCGGCACTCAAATCCTCGAAGCGCTCCATCGGCGTTTCATACACGCGGAAACGCTGGTCAAAAAACAAGACGTCCGTTATTTTTTCCCTTTCGGGAAAATAGTTGTGCGCCAAGATGTTGCGCCGCGAATTCGTCAATTGGTATTCCGTAAAATCATACTCGTAATGCGTGGTGGTATCCACATAGCCGATGCTGCTGTCAATCTCGATCAAGTGGCGGTTTCGCACGCCGCTGCGATCGCTCAAAAATGTCACGAAACCCGGCTGGTAGGCTTTCGGCGCGATTTCGTCCACGTTGGGACTTTGGGTCAGCCGCCATATTTCGGCGGTATCGTCCGGCACGGCGGCGGGCATCGCAAATAGATCCAAATCATTTTTTGGGAAAACGGTGGCCTCTTCGTTATTTTTCAAAACGTTGTTCGGTCGGTTGCTGCTCCACGCCACGCGCCGCCCGCCTTCTATCCACGCGGGATGCAGGTCGTCATACGAATCATTGGTAAGCTGCTCGATTTTGGTATTTAATATGGTATAAATAAAAATATCCGACTGCCCATCTTTCACGGCGCTCATCAAAAAACGCTTGCCATCTTCCGAATACGAAAACGACAAAATTTTATCGAATTTAAAGAACGGTTTTTTCTCCCAATTTTTATCTTTTAAATTGTAATAATTTAGATAAATAAACCCCTTTTCTTCGGTGATCATCGCCATAATTTCCCCGTTGGGATGCCACGTCATAATGGGGTACGAATAGTCGGAATTTTGGGCAATGCGGTAGCCGTCGGTCAAGATTTTCTTTCGCTTGTTTTTTTCAAAATCATAAAGGTAAACACGGTAGCGCGAGAAGCGTTGCACCACATACGAAAGATAGCGTCCATCGGGGCTGGCGGCGGTTTGAGTGATGCGGTGGCGTTTCGGTATTTTCAGCAATCCTTTTTCCGGCAAGGGCGGCAAATTGTCGTTTTCGCGGTATTTTTTGGCAAGCCAATCTTTCCATCCCCCAATCACCGTTTCTAAGTCATTCCCCAGTATATATAAAAAGCCACTTTCGATGTTGCGATTTACGATGGCCATATATACCACATTTTTTATCACTTTTTGCCCATAAGTTTCCGCGATATAATTCCATATAGAATGCCCCGCGTACCGCGCATCCTGTTCCATCAAAACGTTGATGTTTTTGTATTTCCCGCTCAGGAATCCGTCGCGCACCCAAGTTTCCATCTCGGTATTTTGGCCCGGCGACCCGAGGTACGAAATCAGCCCCTCGGTGTACCATCCTGGCAGGTTCAGCAGCGCGGAGTTGCGGATGGATTCGGTAAAACTGCCGTAGATCAAATTGCTCAAAACCACCTCGGCCAGTCCGCTGCGCAGGTTTTCTTTCAGGTTTTTATAACTCCCATCAAAATACACGAAAAGCCGCCGCCCGCTGATGCGTGTCACGCCGTTGGCTTGGTAATCCTCATCATCGTTGGAATTGACGTTGCTCTGTTTCAAATCTGATAAGTTGTTGAAAACCAGTATTTGAACACGGTCGTCCAGCGGGGCATCCAGCAGGTTTTCGATGCGGATGAGTTCCTTTTCGGTGAAGCGGGCGGTCTGCGCGGCCAGCTCGTCGTTGCCTCTATAAAAATAAATGTCAAACCGATCGAAACGGTAAAACACCCAGTCGAAATCGTTGTACTGCACGCGGTTTTTGCCAAAATCTTGGCGCAAGCCATAATAGAATTGCCCCTGCGCGGGCAGCGCAAAAAATCCCGCGAAAGCGAGCGCCAGCAAAATTTTGAAAGAGGGAATTAAATGTTGTTTCACGAGAGAAAATTGACCTTGGGAAAGTACTGACGTTTAACCGCCAGCGGGTTGCTTTTAGTATATTTGTGAATTCACGAAATTACGAATATGAAACGATTTTTGACCCCTGCCCTCCTCTTCTTTTTTATGGTAAAAACGGGAAGCGCGCAAACGTACCGCGCCACGGTGTTGCCCGCTAAAAACCCAGTGGGCGAATATGTGCCAAGCCAAGTGGAGCGCGAGTTTGGGCCGCGCCTTATCGAGGCAGAAGCCCCCAAGCCCGGTACGCAAGTCTCCGAAAACGAACTGCGCGCGCTAAAGAAAAACATCCGGCCGCTGCCTATTTTGCGAAAAAAAGCAGCCGCCGATACCGCCCGCAAACCTATTTTACTGGAAGGTTTCAACACCAACACCCTCACCGCCGGCACGCCCCACGACAATTCGTTCGCCATCAACCGGAACGGTATTCTTATTTCTGTTAAAAATACCGACGTATTTATTTATGACACCTATCAAGACAGCATTTTACTGCAAACCACCCTGCGGTTTTTCAGTTTCGATGCCATCAAATCGCAAACCCAACGCTATGATCCACGCGTGATTTACGATCCTAAAGAAGACCGGTTCATCGTACTTTATATGCACGGCACCACTTATCAGAGCAGCAAGATTATCGCAGCGTTTTCAAAGACTTCCGACCCGATGGACGGTTTCAATTTTTACATTTTGGAAGGCAATCCGCTGGACAACAATACGTGGAGCGACTATCCGCATATCACCGTAGGCGAAGATGGGCTTTACATTACGGTGAACACTTTTTTGAACGGCTCCACAAACAATAGTGGTTATGTAGAATCCACTATTAGAATGATTGATAAACACGCCGCCTACGACAGCCTGCCCGTGGGTGAAGTGTATTATTCCAACCTCGCGGTGGGCGGCAAAAATCTGTTCAACTTTACGGGGATGCAGGCGGGGGACAGTACGTATTCCGGCCCCGCCCATTTCTTTTCCAACCGGAATTTGGATACCATCAGCGACAGTCTTTTTTTGGTGGAAATCAACGAGCCGCTGGATACGTTGAACCCGCCCGCATTGACCATCAAAACCTTGCATAGCAGCGTGCCCTACGGCTTGCCGCCCGATGCACGGCAGATGCAGAACCACCGCTTTGACTGCAACGACAGCCGCATTCAGGGCGGCTTTGTGCAAAACGGGAAAATCCAAATGGTGGGTAACACCGTCAATTCGATGGGGCACAGCAGTTTCTACCACGGCCTTTATGATTTGAACCAAAATAAGGATACCGTTTCGATGGAAATTATCGAAAACGATTCGCTGGATTTTGGCTATCCCAATATTACTTGGACGGGCGCCAATTCGTCTTCCAATGAAGCTATCATCACCGTCAATCATTGCGGGCCTAATTTCCCATCAGGTTTTTCCGCCATCTTTTATGATGATTCCGCGCGTTATTCCGACCCAAAAATTGTAGTGAAAGGAGGAGGATTTGTGGACAGGCTTACGGGCAGCGGCGGCGATGTTTTTTACGAGCGTTGGGGCGATTATTCTGGCGCGCAACCCATTTACGATTTACGCGGGCACCTTTGGGCCAGCGGCTACCGCAGCGATAGCTCGGGCAATTCCCACACTTTTTGTGCCTTGTTGAAATCGCCTACCGCGCCCACTTTTGGCGTGGAGGAAATTTCCCAGAAACAAAAGAATTTTGATATTTTCCCCAATCCCGTTTTACATTATTTTCAAGTGCAATTTGAACTGGAAAAACCGCAAGAATTACGGTTTATATTGGTGAACGTGGACGGAAAGAATTTCGATAAAAAAACGCTATTGGTGCAAGATGCTTATGAAGGTGAGAACACCTTTGTTTTTCGCACGGAACATTTACAAAAAGGACTATATGTTTTGAATATTCTGAGCGAAAATGGAAGGGTGATAAAAAGCGAAAAAGTGCTAAAGAATTAAATCCTTTTCAATATCGCATTTTCCACCTCCTCTGAATCCCATTTTTCTTCGATTCCGTCCATCGCCATTATTTCAGCCATTATCGCATCCTGCCGTTTCCCTTCCGCAAGTGCCTCGGAATAAGGCAAGTGGCTGAACGTCACCATTGAATAGAGCGGCGTCCACTTTTCGGGATATTTATCGGAAAAGCGGTTCTCGATTTTTTTGCGGAGGAGGAAATCCGGTTGGCCGGTCAAATCGCGCATTTCCACGAAGTTGCGCATCGCCAAATCGGAAATGGCATCCGCATCGGGTTTGCGTTTGCGTTCAAATTTTTCAAAGATTTCTTGCCAGTTCCCCGCAAAATTTTCAATCATTTCATTGAACACCGTGCAATCTTCAAAACCGCTGTTCATCCCCTGCCCGTAAAACGGGACGATGGCGTGGCTGGCATCGCCCAGCAACATTACTTTCCCGTTTTTTTGCCACGGAAAACATCTAATTATGACCAAAGAAGAAGTTGGGTTTTCGTCCCATTCTTTGTCAAAATCTTTGATTAAATCCAGCGCGTCTTTGAAATGTTTTTCAAAGAATTTTCGCGCGCTTTTTACATCGGGAATATTAGCGAAAGAATACTCGCCTTCATAGGCTAAAAATAAAGTCAAAGTAAAACTCCCATCGGGGTTGGGCAGGGCAATCAACATAAAATTGCCGCGCGGCCATATATGCAGCGCCTCCCGCTCCAGTCGGTGGCTGCCGTCTGCGTTCGGGGGGATGCTCAGTTCTTTGTAACCGTGGTCGATAAAATTTTGCGAATAGGAAAAACGCTCGGTTTTTAGCATCGAATTTCTTACCGAAGAAAATGCCCCGTCCGTGCCAAAAATCAGGTCGGATTTTACCTCCTGTTTTTCACCCGTCAAATAGCTTTTGAAAATAGCAGAAGGTGTATCAAAATTTACCTTGCTACATTTTTCATCAAAATGAAAAGAAACGACGGGGTGTTTTTCGGCCGCATCCATCAACAAAGCATTCAATCCGCCGCGCGAAACGGAGTAAATCGCCTGTCCGTCTTTTCCGTAGGGTTGGTAGCTCAGCGAGCCATCCTCGGCGTGCATCGTGCGGCGGCGCATCGGGATTGCCATTTGGCGCACGGCCTCCGCCAATCCCACGCCCTCCAAAGCTTTCCAGCCGCGGTCGCTCAGCGCGAGGTTGATGCTGCGCCCGCCATCGATGGTGGTTTTGCGCATATCGGGCCGCCTTTCAAATACTTTTACTTGATGGCCTTTCTGCGCCAAATAATTGGCCCACAGCGAGCCGACCAAGCCGGCGCCAACGATGGTGGTTTTGATTTTGCTCATTTTTCGCGCAAAGTTTTTTCAAGGATTTTTCCAAAATGAAAAACATCGGAAAACGTATTGTATAAAGGCACCGGCGCGAGGCGAATCACGTCGGGTTCGCGCCAATCGGCCACCACGCCTTGTTCGGTAAGTTGGTCGAAAAGGGATTTCCCCAAGCCCGGAACCACTACCGAAATTTGGCAGCCACGCCGCTCTTTTTTACTGGGTGTCAGGATTTTAATGTTGGAAAATTCATTTTTGATTTCGTGCAAGACGAATTCCAAAAAGGCCGTCAATTTCTCGGATTTTTCGCGCAATGCGGACATTCCGGCTTCTTCAAAAATTTCGAGACTAGCCAAGAGCGGCGCCATCGAAAAGACGGGCGCGTTGCTCAGTTGCCACGCTTCCGCGGAATTTATAGGGACGAAATCTTTCGGCATTTTGAAGCGCGAGTTTTTTTCGTGGCCCCACCAACCTTCAAATCTGGGCAGGTCTTTTTTGCCGTGATATTTTTCGTGAATGAAAACCCCACTGACGCCGCCCGGCCCTCCGTTCAGATATTTATAGCCGCACCAAGCCGCAAAATCCACCCCCCATTTGTGAAGTTCCAGCGGCACGTTTCCCGCACCGTGCGCCAAGTCCCAGCCGATGGTAATATTATGTTCCCGCGCTTTTTTGGTGATTTTTTCAATATCAAAAAATTGCCCCGTATAATAATTCACGCCACCAATCATTACCAAGGCAAGTTCGTCTTTATGTTTTTCAATGGCTTCGACAAAACGCTCATCTTCAATCAATTCCGTTTCCGAATCGGGTTCGATTTCAATCAAATGTTCATCGGGATCCAGACCGTGGAAACGCAACTGGCTGCGCAGCGCGTAGCGGTCGCTGGGGAAGGCCTTTCCTTCACAGAGAATTTTCGTCTTTTTCCCATCGGGACGGAAAAAACTCACCATCAACAAATGCAGATTGGTCGTCAATCCGTTCATCGCCACTACTTCATCGGGTTTCGCGCCCACGATTTTGGCGAGCGGCTTTGCAAAAAATTCGTGGTAATCTTTCCACGGGCGGCGGGATTCCAAGTGGCCGTCCACGCCGTAGCGCGCCCAGTCTTCCAGTTCTTCTTCTATAAATTTCCGGGCGTTTTTGGGTTGCAGTCCCAGCGAATTTCCCGTGAAATAAAACGCCGGCTGATCATTGTGAAAAGGGATGTGGAATTTGTCTCGGAAATGCGCCAGCCGGTCTTGCTGGTCTTGGGCAGTGGCAAAATCTTGGGTGAACTGCATCTGGATTTTGAATTTGGGTCAAAGATAGATTTCAGTCAGCAGTCGGCAGGCGGCAGTTGGCAGTTGGCAGGCATCAGTCAACGGTCGACAGTCCACAGCCAAACTGGTAACTACCCGATTTAGCGGAATAGGGTAGATGCGCGCTGGGTTTCTCAAATCTTGGATTGTTCCACTTTTTTCTTCAATCCTTCTTTATAATCCAAAATATTCTGACGAATTTTCTCATCCGAACTCCCTAAAATCTGCGCGGCCAAAATCCCCGCGTTTTTCGCGCCGTCCAGCGCTACCGTGGCCACGGGCACGCCGCCCGGCATCTGCAAAATCGATAAGACGGAATCCCAACCGTCGATGGAATTTCTTGATTTGATGGGAACGCCAATAACGGGGAGCGGCGTCAAACTGGCCGTCATTCCTGGCAAATGCGCCGCGCCGCCCGCCCCAGCGATGATGCATTTCAAACCTTTTTGGTGCGCGGTTTTCGCGTAGTCGTACATTTTTTCCGGCGTGCGGTGCGCGCTCACGATTTCCATTTTGTAGGAAACGCCCAGCTCATCCAAGATTTCGGCGGCCTCTTTCATAATCGGCAAATCCGATTTACTGCCCATTATGATTCCGATTTGTGCGCTCATTTTTCGATGGATTTTACCAAAATTTTATCTTTCAAATGCCGCGCGTTAATGCGCGCGTCGCTCATAAATTCGTGCGTTACCGTCACGTGGCCCATTTTCCGAAACGGCCGCGTTTCCTTTTTTCCATACAAATGGACGTAGGCGCGCGGGGTTTTCAAAACCTCTTCCATCCCTTCGTAAACTACTGAACCTGAGTGATTTTCTTCACCAATCAGATTTATCATCACGGCGGGGTGTAGCGTTTTGGGGTTGCCGAGCGGCAAATCCAAAATGGCGCGCAGGTGCTGTTCAAATTGCGAAACGGCGTTGCCTTCAATCGTCAAATGGCCGCTGTTGTGGACGCGCGGCGCACATTCGTTCACCAGCAAAACGCCTTCTAAAGTGAGGAACATTTCCACCGCTAAAATACCGACGTGGTTCAAATCTTCCGCTACGCGCTCGGCCAGTTTCACCGCTTCGTTTTGGACTTTTTCTTCAATGTCGGCGGGGCAGAACACGTATTCCACCAAATTGGCCGTAGGGTGAAATTCCATTTCCACCACCGGAAAACTTTTCATTTCGCCGCTCGGATTGCGCGCCACGATGATCGAAATTTCTTTTTCAAAAGGAATCATTTCTTCAATCAGTCCCGGCATATCGGGAATGATTTCCAAATCTTCGGGCGTTTCCACCATTTGCACGCCGCGCCCGTCGTAGCCGCCCTCCGCCGCTTTCCAAACAAACGGCGCGTCAAACCCGCACTTTTTCAATTTCAGCGTCATTTCGCGCTCGCTTACAAACGAAAAAAAAGTGGCGGTTGGAATTTTGTGGTCGCGGTAAAATTTCTTTTGGCGGATTTTATTTTGGATGATTTTCAGCGTTTTCGGTTTGGGATAAACCGTCTTGCCTTTTTCCTCCAGCTTTTCCAGCGCGGCCACGTTCACGTTTTCGATTTCGATGGTAATCACGTCGCAATCTTCGCCAAAATTCAAAACGGCGTTTTCGTCCGTCAATTCGCCCTGCACAAACTCGTCGCAGCCAATGCGGGCCGGCGCTTCGGGATTGGCGTCCATCACTTTGGTGCGGATATCGTAGCGCTGGGTTTCGTGCAGAAGCATTTTACCCAACTGGCCGCCGCCGAGGATTCCCAGTTTAAAATCCGATGAAAAAATATTCTTTTTATCAGGCACTTTTCAAATTCTTTTAATATTAAAACTGCGGTACATTAATGTATTGCGCCGTGGCTTTAGCCCAGCGACACCTAAAGCCACCACCCCATCGCGCTTTAGCGCAATCCTAATTTCGGCTAAAGCCAAGGGGGGGGCAAGGTTTTTTAAAATAACCGGGCTAAAGCCGCGGTTCAATACCGAGGGAAAAACCATTTTCTGACCGTAAAATCTCAGACGCATAATGAATGGGGTTCAATTTGTTCGACTTCCGCCAAGGCGTGCACCATATATTCCCGCCCGTTTTCCAAATTCAAACAGCGAAAACGAGTGCGCGCTTTTGGGCCTTTTTTGAAAATCTTTTTTTGGTTCAAACGGAACACCGCGCCCGTTTCCAAATCCTCCACGGTGGTTTTTTGTTCGTGGTCGGGGTTGAATTTTTGCAATTCGCGGAAAAGTTCCAAATCCGTGCAACTGCTCGCCGCGCCTTTGCGCAAGCTCTTTTTTAATTTTAATGAAAGTTCGTTTGGGAAAATATTCGCATCTAAAAAAGGCTGTGCCAATTCCATAAAAATGCGCTGCCATTCGCGGCCGTGCGGTTTTATTTTTCGGCCAAAATTTTTGAAGGCTTTCAGGTGCGCCATCTCGTGGATGAGCGTGATGAGAAACGCAAATTTGTTGAGATTGCCGTTCACCGAAATGCGGTGGCGGGGGTTGTCTTTTTTGGGAAAGCGGTAATCGCCGAACTTGGTTTTGCGCGGGCGGGTGATTTTCAGTTCCACCGTTTCGGAGCGCAGCAGTTCCATCGCCATTGCCACACTGTTTTCCGGCACATATTTTTGGAGGACGGACGGCTTTTTCGTCAAAACTTTTGCGCAGATTTTTTGCCGGGGCAGTTGCATTTTTCCAGCGTGCCACAGGCAGTTGTAGCCACCAGCGAAAGCGTTAGCAGCAAGATTTTCAAGCTCATTTTAAACATTTTCACGACCCTTGTTTTAGTTCCATTCGCAAGCCAAAAATACTCTTATTTTCGCCAAATGTTTCTCACCAGCGCCATCCGCGATTTTGGCCTCTACCTCATTCTTCTCGGCCGTGCGTTTTCCCGCCCCGAAAGCTGGCGCGAATACCGCAAAGCGTTTATGCGCGACCTCGAATTGCTGGGGATCAACTCGCTGTGGATTGTTTCGATTATCTCGCTTTTCGTGGGCGCCATCGTGGCCATCCAAACGGCCTTCAACCTTGATGGCTCGCCGCTCATCCCCGGTTATTACGTGGGCTTGGCCACGCGCGAATCCATTATTTTAGAATTTTCGCCCACGATGATTTCTCTGATTTTGGCCGGCAAAGTGGGATCGAACATCGCGTCCACGCTGGGAAGTATGCGCGTATCTGAACAAATAGACGCACTGGAAGTGATGGGCGTGAACCCCGCCGGCTACCTGATAATGCCCAAAATCGTGTCGCTGGTTTTTTTCAACCCCATCTTGATTACCATCAGTATGTTTTTAGGAATCATCGGCGGCTACTTGGCCTGCTCGCTGATGGGCGTGGTGTCGCCCGTGGAATACCTGCACGGATTGCAGATGGACTTCCGCGGGTTTTACGTTACCTACGCCTTGATAAAAACCGCCGTGTTTGCATTTCTGATTGGCAGTATCTCCGCGTTTTACGGCTTTTACGTAAAAGGCGGCGCGGTGGAAGTGGGCATCAACGCTACCAAGGCGGTGGTGACCAGTAGCATCGCCATCATAGTGGCCAATTATGTGCTCACTCAATTCCTGCTTGCCTGATGATTGAAGTTAAAGATTTGCACAAAAGTTTTGGTGAGGATGAAATCATCAAAGGGATTTCCACCAAATTTTACGAGGGAAAGACCAATCTCATCATCGGCCAGTCCGGATCGGGGAAAACGGTTTTTTTGAAGAGTTTGGTGGGATTGCACGAAATCAACGCGGGCGAAATTTACTACGACGACCGGCAGCTCGGCAAAATGGGCGATGACGAACGCACCGCCCTGCGCACCGAAATGGGGATGGTGTTCCAAGGCAACGCGCTTTTTGATTCCATCTCCATTGAGGAAAACGTGATTTTTCCCTTGAATATGTTTCGCGATATTTCGGAAGAGGAAAAATTGGAACGCGCGAATTTTGTTTTGAAGCGCGTGAATTTGGAAAACACCAACCATAAATTTCCGGCGGAGGTAAGCGGCGGGATGCAAAAGCGGGTGGCCTTGGCGCGCGCCATCGTGATGAAGCCGAAATACCTTTTTTGCGATGAGCCGAACTCCGGCTTGGATCCAAAAACGGCCATCGTTATCGACAACCTCATCCAAGAAATCACGCAGGAGTTCAACATCACCACGGTAATCAACACCCACGATATGAACTCGGTGATGGAAATCGGCGATAACATTATCTATATCCGCTACGGCATCAAGGAATGGGAAGGCAGCAACGAAGAAATCCTGACCACGGATAATGAAGCGATCAATGACTTTGTGTATTCGTCAGAACTTTTCAAGAAGATTAAAGGGCAAATTAGCTAAGTTTTTTAGGCACGTTCTTATTTTTTTTACAGGAAGAAAAGCACAAAAAAACCCGCTGGAAAAACCAGCGGGTTGTTTTTTAAAGAGGGCTAAACAATTATCGGATGGACAATTTGTTGATCCAGCCGCGCTCTTCGTTTTCCAAAAGAATCATATAGTTTCCTTTGGGCAAGTTTCCATAGTTCCTTTCGATGGTTTCGTTGCCGGAACTAACCACCTCTTCTGACACCAATACTTTTCCATCAGTAGTGTAGATGATCAGTTGATAGTTGCCACCTTCTTCTACCTCAATTTTAATCTTACCAGAAGTAGGGTTTGGGAATACATTCAAAGCTCCCAATTCATTTTCAGCCAATGAAATAGGGCAAGATCCACTTTCAGTAGAAGCAATATGTGTACGC
Organism: Owenweeksia sp.; assembly: GCA_965214115.1. Taxonomy (GTDB): domain Bacteria; phylum Bacteroidota; class Bacteroidia; order Flavobacteriales; family Schleiferiaceae; genus Owenweeksia. Next base: position 291,733 of record CBDCAU010000003.1, on the reverse strand, counting down.
ATCAATGGCGCTTCAAAAGCACTACTGTTCGTAAATCCTGAAAACCAACGGGGAGGTGAGTTGCCAATAAACATAATGGAACTGCCACCTTGCTGAGGGAACGTGGCATCATTAATAATCCGCACCTCACCATTTGGGTCATTCGGTGTCATATTCATCACCACATAATAACCCGCATTTGCATTCAAAGACAATGGACACGGTTCTGGAACGCCTTGCATTTGAGTGGTCATCTCCATAAATTTAGAAGCAGGATTCGCCGCTAAATCGGCAGCCGTCAATTGATAACTGCGATTGAAAAGGGGATTACTTGTAAAACCTCCAGCAAGGGTAAAACCAGTCGTATCAAAAACCTGAACCGACAAAGAAGCAGTACTGTCACTAGCCGTGCTAAAGAATACTTCTAAACCTTCCAAAAACACAACCCCAGTCGTGTCCTTATTGGGCTGAGGAAAATTCAACTGTACCCCAAAGGCCAAAATTCCATTAGTAGCGGTATTGGTACCCACTGTATTAGAACGTGTACCCCAATCCAAAGAATAAATTTCATTGCGGTGCATTTGGTCGGTAATCCGGATGGTGACCGTGTCCGAAGGCGCACGCGAACTGGTAGAGGAAGGAATGCTGTCCGATGTTGCGGAGAAAACAATGTCGTAATCACCCGCCGCTGAAGGCGTCCAAGTACCCGTAGTTTTAGTAGAACCCGTAACCGACAAAGTGTCAAAATTAGCAGTATCATTTATAGCCACCAAAGGAATGGTAGCGGAAGAAAGCGTCTGCACCGTAGTACCATTGGCATCTAAAATCTCCACGTTATAAACTACATTGGTTTGATCCACAGTACCGTAGTTGAAAAAATTCCCATCAAAAGAAATCGGCACGGCCTGCTGCACGGGGAAATGACCGTAGCGTCCGCCCCAGCCGTCACCTCCGTCATTGTAAAGAATATCTTGGGGAGGAGCGCCACGAAAATCGGTAAACACCAAAGTATTACTTGGCACATCTTGAATCATCATATCATCAAACATCCAGTAATAATACGCATGCGCTGCACCATTCACGGTTTGAACTTCCGGCGTACCATCAAAAACGAAAGCCAAGACCACATCATTTTCACCATTGACGTAAGATGGCAACTTGGCAAACTGCATTTCCGCATTGTCCGAACCGGCATTTAAGGCCAAGTCCGTGTGAAACTGCACGCTATCGGGGAATGTCGTGCCCCCATCAGCGCTTACCGCCACAGTGAAAAAACTTGAATATTGACGGGCGGAGGAAGATATAACCAACTCTACCGTACCTGAACCAGTCAAGTCAATAGTATCCGTAGTCAATACACCAATGTGCGGTGCTGGGCAAGTACCCGTACCTGGACCTGATGCTACTCCACCATTATCCAAAAAGTCGGAATCAAAAATCATAAAACCATTGGAGGCGGTGGGAGATGCCAAGGGAGCCGCGCCGCCAAAAGCACCGCGCGAGCCTTGTGCATTGCTGGGCGTAGTATTGGGGCCGCGATATTCCCAACCGCAAAGGGCACTGGGTGTTTGACCGCCCGTAACCCTATCCACCAAGAAACCTTGGTTTGTCCATCCCGTGGGAATGCCACCGGAAAAATCTTCCGTGTAAAGGACGGCCTCTTTCCCGTTGGTCTTGGTTACGTAACCAGAACGTTTTTGGGGCATCATCCCGTCATCGGAAACCCGAGCTTGGGGAATGCGCTCACCATTTTGAGACTGTGCGTATCCCGCGAAAGCGGTGGCAACAGCTGTTAATGTTAGTAGAATTCTTTTCATAATCAAAGGTGTGTTTTTTAAAGAAACAATATTAAAGTTGCAAAATTAACGAAGAATTAACAGCGATGAACGTCATTCGCTTGACGTTCAAACATTCTTACGTTAAAATTTAGGAAAACGTTGGTATTGAATCAGGAAACGGCATAGGCGTCCATTGGTTCACAGGTGCAGATCAGGTTGCGGTCGCCGTGGGCATCGTCCACGCGGCGCACGGCCGGCCAAAATTTGTTATCGGAGACATACGAAAGTGGAAAGGCTGCGGTTTGCCGCGAATAAGGCAATTTCCAATCATCCGCCGTCAGCAGATTCAAAGTGTGAGGCGCATTGCCCAGCGGGTTGTTTTCTTTTTCAAATTCGCCGCTTTCCACTTTTTCGATCTCGTTTTTGATGGAGAGCATCGCCTCGCAAAAGCGGTCGAGTTCTTCCAGACTTTCGCTTTCGGTGGGTTCCACCATCAGCGTCCCAGCCACGGGGAAAGAAACGGTGGGCGCGTGAAAGCCGTAGTCCATCAGCCGCTTAGCGATGTCCGTCACTTCGATGCCCGACTTTTTGAAAGGGCGGCAATCCAAAATCATTTCGTGCGCCACGCGGCCTTTTTCATTGGTATAAAGAATATCGAATTTTCCTTCCAACCGCTTCTTCAGATAATTGGCGTTCAAAATCGCCGCCTCCGTGGATTGTTTCAAACCATTGGCACCCAGCATTTTGATGTAGCCGTAACTTATCAATAAGATAAGCCCGCTGCCAAAAGGTGCGGCGGAAATGGGCGAAATCCCACTTTTGCCGCCGGTGGCAACCACGGGATGACTTGGCAAATAAGGCGCAAGGTGTTCCGCCACGCCAATCGGACCCATCCCCGGGCCGCCACCGCCGTGTGGGATGGCGAACGTTTTGTGCAAATTCAAATGGCAGACGTCCGCGCCGATGTTGCCCGGACTCGTCAATCCCACTTGCGCGTTCATATTCGCGCCGTCCATATATACTTGCCCGCCATTTGCGTGGATGATTTTGGTGACGTCCATCACCGCCTCTTCAAAAACGCCGTGGGTGCTGGGGTAGGTCAGCATCAGCGCGGAAAGTTCGTCGCGATGTTTTTCCGCTTTGGCGCGGAGGTCGTCCACGTCGATGTTGCCGTTTTCATCGCATTTCACCACCACCACTTTCATCCCCGCCATTACCGCGCTCGCGGGGTTGGTGCCGTGTGCCGAGCTGGGAATCAAAGCCACGTTACGATGATTTTCGCCGCGCGAACGGTGGTAGGCGCGAATGACCATCAATCCCGCAAACTCGCCCTGCGCGCCAGAATTGGGCTGCAAACTCACCGAATGAAATCCCGTGATTTCCGCCAAGTCGCGCTCCAAATCTTCGCACATTTCCAAATACCCCCCGCATTGTTCGGCCGGCGCAAAGGGGTGGATATTCGCGAAAAGCGGCCAACTGAGCGGCAGCATTTCCGTGGCCGCGTTCAGTTTCATCGTGCAGCTTCCCAGCGGAATCATCGAATGGTTGAGCGACAAATCCTTGCGTTCCAGTTTTTTCAAATACCGCATCATTTCCGTTTCGCTGTGGTATTTGTTGAAAATTTCGTGTTCCAAAAATTCCGAATCCCGTTGAAGATTTTCGGGAATCGCGTTCACTTCCAAAAGTTTGGAAATCTCTTCCGATTCTTGTTCGGCCGCTTTCGCAAAAATTTCCACGATTTCTTTCACAGAATTCAAATTGGCGGTTTCGTTCAATGAAATCCCAATCTCGCGGTTGCCGATGTAATTGAAATTCACGCCTTTTTCCAGCGCGATTTTTTTCACCGCCTCAGCGGAAATTTTTTCCGTCCCTATATATAAGGTGTCAAAAAACGATTCATTTTTTTGCGAAAAGCCCATTTTGCGCAAAGCCTCCGCGAGCGTCACCGTCAGGAAATGAATTTTTTCGGCGATGTTTTTCAAGCCTTTTGGGCCGTGGTAAACGGCGTACATTCCGGCCATCACCGCAAGGAGAACCTGCGCCGTGCAGATGTTGGAAGTGGCGCGTTCCCTTTTGATATGTTGCTCGCGGGTTTGCAACGCCATTCGTAAAGCATAATTTCCATCGGCGTCAATCGTTGCGCCGATGATACGGCCGGGGATGGCTCTTTTATAATCTTCTTTGCAAGCAAAAAAAGCGGCGTGCGGCCCGCCAAATCCCAACGGAATCCCAAAGCGCTGCGTCGTCCCCACCACCGCGTCCGCGCCCCATTCGCCGGGCGGTTTCAGCATTACCAAGCTCATAATATCGGCCGCCACGGCAATCTGCATTTCACGGTCTTTCGCTTTTTTCACAAAATCTGAATAATCGAAAACCTCGCCCTCCGCCGCCGGATATTGCAGCAGCGCGCCGAAGCAATTTTCGGAAGGTTCGTAATCGCGGTGGTCGCCCACCACCAAGTCTATTCCCAAAGGTTCTGCGCGGGTTTTCAGCAGTTCGATGTTTTGCGGCAAGCAGTGCATCGACACGAAAAACTGGGTGGCCTCGGCCTTCTTTTGGTCGCGGCTGCGGTTGGCAAAAAACATCCCCATCGCCTCGGCGGCGGCGGTGGCTTCGTCCAGCAGGCTGGCGTTGGCGATGGGCAATCCCGTCAGGTCGCTCACCATCGTCTGGAAATTCAAAAGTGCCTCCAAACGACCTTGCGCGATTTCCGCTTGGTAGGGCGTGTAGGCCGTATACCAGCCGGGGTTTTCCAGAATATTGCGCTGAATCACGCCCGGCAAAACCGTGGGGTGGTAGCCCATCCCGATGTAGGTTTTGAATACTTGGTTCTTCCGCCCGATGTCGCGGACTTTCGCCAAAAATTCGTACTCCGAAAGCGCACCGTCCATCTGTAAATCCTTTTTGAGGCGGATGTGTTTCGGCACGGTCTGATTCATCAAATCGTCGATGGAATCCGCGCCCACGGCAGCCAGCATTGTTTTGAGATCTTCCTCGCGCGGCCCGATGTGGCGGTAGGCAAAAGAATCGGTGGTCATTTTCATAATGTATAGTCTTGAATCGGACGGCCGTCCGATTTTACAATGGGTGCAAAATTACTCCGCAAACACGGGGTGGCAAGGGATGTTTGGTGTTTCGTTTTTAATACCACAAAGGCGTTTAGGCACAAAGTTTTTCCTCCCCCTGATTAGAAATTTTTTTAGGAAAAATTTCTAATCTGTCCACCTCCAAAGGGGGACAGCGCTCGCCCCGACTTCACGGTAAATTGGCAAAATTCCAATCCGTGGCACAAGGCGGCGGCCCTGTCCCCCTCCGTGGAGAGCTTGTACTGAGCTTGTCGAAGTGGGGTGCCGAGGCACGAGGCGAGCCTGCCTGCCGGCAAAGGCAGGAGAGGGTTAAGCAAATACTTCGTGTCTTTGTGCCTTCCTGGCAAAAAACCTCGCGGCAAATTTTTGAAAGCAATCCTCAAAATCCTCGTCTATTCCAACCTTTGGGCAGGTTGCGCTGTGGCCGCTCTCGTTTTTTTGTCGATGGAAAATTTCGGCGCGCTCAATTACTACTACCTGATTTTCGCGGGAAGCGCCACCGCCGCTTTCTACAATTATATGCGATTTGTGCAAATCAGAAGCTTACGAAAAAATACCCAAATTCAATACAAAAATTGGCTTTCCGAACATCCCGTAATCGTAGTGGGATTTGCCGCTTTTTTTGCCACGCTTTCGTTTCTTTTTTTTAGAGAAATCTTTACTTGGAAATTACTCGCTTTGCTCACCCTGCCAGGTTTGATTTCCCTCGTTTATCCTTTGGGATTTGAAAACCCCCACAGCGGGTTCACTTCTTTGCGCAAAATCCCCGGCCTCAAGATATTTTTGATTTCCGGAGTGTGGAGTTTTGTTACCGTCATCATCCCTGTTTCCTTGGCGGGAAGGTTGGACACGCACTCCCTTCTGGAATTTGCCCTGCGCGGTTTCTTGATTTTGGGATTGACCATCCCTTTCGACATTCGCGACCACCATTTGGACGATAAAAAGATGAGAACCATTCCACAAGTTTTAGGGATAAAAAACGCTAAAAACTTAGCCGTTTTTTGTTTGATGGTGTATCAGGTTTGGCTTATCGCAAGATTTACCTTTTTTGACTTTGATTTGATACCGATGATTGCTATGTTAATCGGCGTAGAAATCGGCGCGGTTCTGATTTATTTTTTGAATGAAAAACGCAATGAATTTTATACCAGTTTTTGGTTGGAGGGCGTACCCATTTTTTGTGTGGGAATTTTGGTTGTGACCAGCTTGATTTTCTAATCACGACAAATCCAAAACCACCCCGTTCACTTATAAAATATAGGAAAAACCCTACCCCGTCGGATACTAAAAATTCTTTTTACCTATTTGGGAAATTCAGCCTACAAATTCTTCAACGTACTAATCAAATGCTCCTTCTTCCGATTCGCCACCGGAATTTTTGAACCGTCTTCCAGCACCAAATACCCACCATCCGTCTGCACATAGCGTTTCAGATAATTCATATTCACCAAATGCGATTTGTGCACGCGGTGAAAATTGTAGTCCGTCAGCATCCCATCAAATTCTTTCAACGTCTTGGAAGCCAATAGCGATTTGTTGTCACTGAGATGAAACGTAGTATAATTACTACTACTTTCCAGTCGAATAATGCTACTCAGCTTGATCACGTGCATTCCCTCGGAAGTGGGGATGACGATTTTTTTCGGCGAGTCGCTGGCTTGGCGGATGTTTTCTACCAATACGTTGAAATTCCCCGATTTTTTCGGCAAGCCTTTTTCCTCCTCCGCTTTGCGCACGGCTTTCACAAGTTCCTCTGGATCAATGGGTTTCATCAGATAATCCAGCGCGCTGAACTTGATGGCCTTGATGGCAAATTCATCGTGGGCGGTGATGAAAATGATTTCGGGATGGACATCTTCCAACTGTTTGATTTCCTCCAAAATGTCAAAACCGCTTTCCCCAGCCAGTTTTATATCCAAAAAAACCGCGTCTGGTTTATGGTCGGTGATGGCCTCGATTCCTTCTTTTACCGTTTCGGCCTCTGCGCAAACTTCCACTTCGGGGCAAAACAAATCCAGCTTGCCTTTCAGCGCGTCCCGTGAATTTTCCTCGTCGTCAATTATCGCAACTTTTAACATTGTTTCTCGATTTAATTTGTTTTTAAAATTTTTCAAATTCCTTCCGCCGGCAGTTTTAAAACCACCTTAGTTCCGGTCGGGTTTTCTTTGTCAATAATTTGAATATCAATGTGTTCGTTCATTGAAAGTCTCAAAAGCCGCAGGCGGTCGCGATTGATTTGTGTGGCCATACTGCGGTGGTCTTGCCGTTTGGGCAGCGCCTTGGAAGCCTTCCTCCCAATGCCATTGTCCTCGATTTCGCAAATCAAAAAATCGCCGGCCAAGGTAAACCGAATACTCAATTCGCCACCCGTTTTCTTGGGTTTCAGCCCGTGTAAAATCGCGTTTTCCACGTGCGGCTGAATCAGCATCGGCGGGATTCCCACATCGTAGTCAATCTCCTCATCCACAACGATTTGGAAATCAAACTTCCCTTGAAACCGCAATTTTTCGAGTTCAAGATAATTCCTGAGAATGCTCACTTCGGTCTCCACGGGATGAAGGTGTTCCATTGATGATTCAAGTGTGCCTCTCATCAATTTTGCGAAATTGTTCAGATAGCGCACCGCTTGCTTGGGGTCGTTTTTGAAAATGAACGAGCTGATACTGTCCAGCGCGTTGAAAATAAAGTGCGGGTTCATCTGCAATCGCAGCGCCTTCCGCTCCATTTCCATCAGCGAGTTTTCCAAGCGGAGCCGCTGGTTGGCGCGGTTCACGCGGTCGCGGACAATCCAAAAAGTGACGCCTATTATAAAGAGTGCAAAAAGCGCGATGAACCACCACCGCTGCCACAGCGGAAAGCGAATTTCAAACGGGTACGAAACCGTGGAAACCCATTCGCCATCCGGCCGCGAAACTTGCGCCTGAAAGTTGTAACTGCCTGATTTTAAGTTAGAAAAAACCGCTTCACGACGGTTTCCCGCATACGTCCAATCCGCATCTGAGTCCTTGATTTTATAACGGTATTCCAATTTTTCCGGCCGAAATCCCGTCAAACCGGAAAGCGTGAAACTGAGAAAATTTTGGTCGTGCGGCAGTTTTAGATTTTGGGGAATTCTACTGAACGCCATTTTTTCTTCCGAAAAATCCGATAATTTTTCTTCACTTTCACCGAAAAAAAGTTCAGCATTTGTGATGGCCAATTTGGGTTCAGGTTTTGGTTTTAAATATTCATTTAAATTTATATGTAAAACGCCATTGGATGTTCCTAAATAAAGTTCATTATCTTCGATGGAAATCGCATTGGGGGCCGCACCATTTTCAGCGAATTTTCCTAATTCAAAAACTGTCTCAATCAGAAAGTTATTTTTAGTCTTTTTTATTTTTAAAAGATTTTGATTGGTACCCGCCCACAAGTTCCCGTTTTCGTCCATCGCCAGCGAGCGGATTTCTGCAAAACCCAAACGCGCGGGCGCAATATTTTCCGCACCCTTTTCCGAAATCAGAAACAAACCTTCCGAAAGCGAACTCGCCCAGATTTCACTTTTAGAAACAGCGGCAAACGCATTGAACCTCAGACTGTCCAGCCGCATTTCGCCCAAGTTTTTCAAATTTCGAAAATCGTTTTCATCCTTACGGAAAAACCCGTTTACATAAGTTCCAAACCACAAACTGCCGTCCGCCGCTTCGGAAATTTGATAGACCGTGGCGAGCGGCAAATTTTCATTTTCCGATACATTTTCAGCGCGGCCATTTTGGTATTTCCAAATGCCACCGCCCGTGCCAATCCACAGCGCGTTTTCGGATTTTTTTAAAGAAAAAATAAAATCGCCCGTGCTGGCCAAGGGAATCGTTTTAAAGGAATTCCCATTAAAGCGTATCAAACCTTTTTCCGTTCCAAACCACTGGAAACCAGCGAACTTTTCCGCCGCCAGCACCACACCAAACGGAAAGTCTGCGCCCATTTCTTTTTTGGTTTTTCCATTGTTTGAAATGGCCAAGCCGCGATTCGTACCCGCTACAAAGCCATTCTCGGTTGGTGAAATCGTGTTGATTTCCGTATCTAAATCCGATGTTTCGCCGAAAAATTGAATGGCGGTCGTTTCCAGTTTGGTCAATCCGTTATTAGAATAGAGCCAAATCACGCCGGCGCGGTCTTGATAGATGCCGTTCCAATCTTCTCTCGGAAGGCCGTTCTGCGAAGAAATTTGATGCGAATTACCTTTTATAATAGTGTCATCTTTCAATCTAAATTCACCCTCTTTTTCTATAAATTCTATCGGCGATTTTTTGGTAATAAATTTTGTTCCATCATACTTTAATAAAAAATCTCCACTCAACAACCAAATATTGCCTTCAGAATCTTCCTCCAACTTGATAACAATCGGCTGCAAATTTTCATCTTCAAATGGAATGGTCTGAAATTCAAAACCATCATAACGCACCAAGCCCGCGCCTTCGGTGGCCAGCCAGAAAAACCCGCGCGAATCTTCCAAAAAATCATTGACGCGCGCGGATGGAATGCCTTGTTCCAAGCCGATTTTTTGAAAGTCGAATTGCTGGGCTTCAATAATATAAACCTTCAAGATTAGAAAGAAGAAAAGAAAGGGAAACGCGCGCAAGAGAAAAATTTGTGATTTAACAATCGCCAAAAGTGCCGAAAATTGCGAAATAAAACGGAAGTTAGCACTTTCGATTATGAACCGACTTTTCACCGTCTTTCTAATGCTCCCGATTTGCGGCTTCGCGCAGAATTTCAGCCAGTTTGCCGGCGCGCGCTCGGCGGGGCTGGCGCACAGTTCCGTCGCCATTTCCGATGTGTGGGCGGCGCATCATAATCAGGCGGCGCTGGGTTTTTTAGACGAATCCGGAATTGGCGGTAGCGTAGAAAACCGCTTCTTTATCAATGAGTTAAAGGTGGTGCAAATTGCCGGAGCTTACCATTTTGACAAAATTGGAACTTTTGGTTTGGTCGCTTCCTCTTTCGGTTTTGAACTTTACAATGAATCCAAATACGGACTGAGTTATTCCCGCGCTTTCGGCGATTACTTTTCGGTGGGATTGCAATTGAATTATCAAAATTATTATGTGGAAGAAGGCACGGGCAACAATGGCGCGCTCACTTTTGAAACGGGCATTTTGGCCAAACCGACCGACAAACTGAACATCGGTTTCCACGTTTTTAACCCTTCGCAAGCCTTCAAGAATTCCGACGCCGAAGAGCGGCTGCCCTACATCGGGCGGCTGGGTTTCAAATACCAATTTTCCGATGAATTTTTCCTGACAGCAGAAGCGAAAAAGCAACAAGAATTGGCTGAACGCTATTCGTTAGGTGTTGAATATCAATTTATTGAGGTTTTGGTTTTCCGAACCGGCGTTGGGATTCAACCGCTTTCCAACCATTTTGGGCTGGGTTTGAAATTGGAAAAATTTGAGGTGGATTTGAGTTATGAATACGCGCAGACGTTGGGAAGTAACGGGGTTTTGAGTTTGCAATATTATTTGTGATGGAGTGGTTTTTCACATTTGGGTTTTTGAAGAATTATCTAAAAAAGGTCATTCTAAATGTTGTGAAAATTGAGTTGCGGTTTTCATTAGTGCCGTGCCTTTGGCACTCCGTCCGTCCCTCCGCCTTTAAACCCCAATCTTACGATTGGGGCTACCAAGATGGCGTCCCTTCGGGACTTCTAAGGAAGGAAAAGTGCCAACGGCACGGCATCTTGGTAGCCCCGCACGCAAGTGCGGGGATTGGCGGAAATCACGGTTCAAAGGAGTGCCAAAGGCACGGCACCCTATTTCAGCCCGAAATTGGAATATCCAATAGCGTTTTTATAAAATCATTTACATTTTTGATTGCGGCGCTCATTTTTTCTTTTAACGGATTCGCCCAAACCCCCACCGGCGAACTCGAAATGGAAATCGAATCCATCGCCGAGGGCAATGAGGAAAACGAAACCGACCTGACGCAACTCGCTGAAAGTCTGCAAATTCTGCAACAAAATCCGGTGCAAATCAACTTTGCGGAACTGGAAGATTTTCAAAAAATCCCCCAGCTCAACATTTTTCAAATCGCGAATTTGCTGAACTACCGCGACCTGACGGGGACGATTTACACGCCTTATGAATTGCAGGCCGTGAAAGGTTTTGACCGCGAAACCATCGAGAAAATTTTGCCGTATCTGGATTTTGCCACGGAAACGTCCACGCCGGAAATCAAAGCGAAAAACGTCCTCAAATATTCCCGCCATAACCTGATGTTCAGGGGGCAACAAATTTTGCAAGAGCGGCGCGGTTTTGAACGACCGCCCGATGATGGCGGCTATTTGGGCAGTCCGCAAAATCTCTATATCCGCTATCGCGGGACGTACCGCGATTTGCTTTCCGTGGGAATTTTGGCGCAGCAAGACGCCGGCGAACCGCTGGGCGGCGAGTTTCAAAACACGTTTTTTGACCACCTTTCCGGCCATATCGCTTTACAGAATTATGGGGATATACGGAATTTCATCGTCGGCGATTTTCAGGCGGAATTTGGTCAGGGGCTGGCGCTGTGGACGGGTTTGGCCTTTGGGAAATCTGCGCAAGCTACTGACGTGAAGCGCTATGCGCGTGGTTTTCGCCCTTTCACCGGAGCGGAGGAAAACCGCTTTCTGCGCGGCGCGGCGGCCACTTACCGATTTTTTGACGCGCTGGATGTCAGCGCTTTTTATTCCAAAAACAACATCGACGGCAACCGCATCATCACCGACGATTCGCTGCAAACGTTCAACTTTGTAAGTTCTTTACAAGCCACGGGATTGCACCGCACTTTGAATGAGTTGGAAGATAAAAATTCCAATGCTTTGCAAACTTTCGGCGGAAATATCAACTACAAAGGCAATCGATTTTCGACCGGATTTACAGCCGTAAATTACCAACTGGAAACACCCTTGGAAATTAGCAATCGTCCGTATCAAAAATTTCGCTTTTCCGGTAAAGAATTATCCAATTTTTCTTTGGATGCGAATTATATCTTTAAAAGCATCAATTTATTCGGGGAAATTGCGGCGGATGATTCGTTGAATTTGGCGGGAACAATTGGCTTTCAAAGCAATCCAGTAAGTGGATTTTATTTGACGGTTTTGCACCGCCACTTGGATAAAAAATACCGCGCTTTGTACAACGCACCCTTTGCCGAAAGCGGCAGCAACGGCGAAAGCGGGACGTATTTCGGCTTCCAATGGAACCTCAGCCCCGTCTTCGTTTTAAAAAGTTATGTGGACGTGTATCGCTTTGATTGGCTGCGCTTTAGAACGGATGCGCCCTCCGAAGGCCGTGATTTTTTGGCACAGTTGGAAACCTATTTCAACCGCCGCTTTTCCGGTTACATCCGTTTCAAAGACGAAAAGAACGAAACCAATTCAAATCAAGAAACCCGCTTCCCGCTTTTGGCGGAACGGACGCGCAGCACTTTGCGCTTTCACACCACTTATTCCGTTTCAAGCAATGTCCGATTTCAATCGCGGATTGAATACGCTTTTTATCATCAAGAAAATGAAAACGAGCGCGGTTTTATGGCTTTTCAAGATGTTCGATATCGCATTAAAAAAATCCCGCTGACTTTGACTTCTCGATTGGCATTGATTGATGTATCGGATTATGATGCAAGAATTTACGCCTACGAAAACGATGTCTTGTACGCTTTCAGCATCCCGCCTTATTTTGGAAAAAGTACCCGTTTTTATCTTTTGGCCGATTATGATTTTTCAAGGAATTTCACTTTGCAAGTTCGCTTTGCGCAAACCGCATTTTCTGACCGAGAAGAAATTTCCAGCGGCAATCAGACGATTGAGGGGAGTAAAATCAGTGAGGTAAAAGTAATGGCAAGGGTGAGGTTTTGAAAGAATTGTAAAATATTCCACAAAAAAACCCGAACGTTTCCATTCGGGCTTTCTCTCAATCTTTATAAAAATGGGGGTCAGGCTTGCGCTTTTTTCGCCAGTTCCCCTTTGATGTGCGGGTTGGTTTTCATCGCTTTGGCCATCATCTCTTTCCCCAGTTGCGCATCGCCACCCTTTTTTTGAATCATCCCGCCAATCAGCATCAGGCGCGGGTTTTTAGAGTTGGTGGCGGTGGCTTTCAGGTAATGTTCCTCGGCCTGTTTCAGCTTGCCTTGCATCAGGTAAATCTCCGCCAGTGCTTGGTTCACCTCAATGTTGTCCGGCCGTTCGGCGTATTCGTGCAGGGCGTGATGCAGCGCTTCGTCGTAGTTGCCGTCCAGTTTCATATAGAGCTGCGCCATTTCGAGGCCGACCTCGTGGCTATGGCCGTGGTCGTTTTCGTGGGAGTGTTCTTTATCGCCATCGTGGGAATGGCCCCCGTGAGAGTGGCCGTGCTCGCCCGCCAGCCCTTTTAATAGGGCAAAGGCTTGGTCGCGCGCCTTTTTGCGCTCGGCTTCCTTGCCTTCCATATCTGCATACAGCAGGGCCAAATCTTCATAAAAAGCTGCTTCTTCGCGGGTGTCGATGGCTTTTTTGTACAGTTTTTCGGCCTGTTTCAAATCGCCTTTTTTCCAAGCCACCGAGGCGAGACCGGCCGTGGCAAAGGGGTAGTTTTCACGGCTGGCCAGTGCCAAATCATACTGTTCCTTGGCTTTGTCCAGTTGGCCATACTCTTCATATAAATTGCCCAAGGTGGTGCGCGACCAAGAAGTTTCTTCGTGGCCGGGGTAGCCCGCTTGGATGGCGAGTTCCATCGCTTTGGCCGCGCCTTCGTGATCGCCGTAAATTTCGCGCAAATAGGAAACGCGTGAATACGAGCGCAAATCGGGGCGGATGGCATTCATCGAGTCGGCCATTTCCACTGCTTTTTCATAATTGCCCAATTCCACATTGGCATCGGTCAAAATTCCATACACCCTTGAATTGTAGGGATTTACCGCCAAAGCTTTTTCGCCCATTTCCTTGGCTTCTTCAAATTTGTGATAGGAAAGCAGAATCACCGCTTTGGAAGTAAGCGCCCGAAATTGGTCGTCTTTGCTGGAAGGATTTTCTTCCAAAACGCCGTCAATCATCTGCAATGCGGCGGGATAATAATAGCCGTAATTACCCGTGGCGCGCGCTTCCACGATATATAAATCCGCCATTTTCAAACGCGATTGATAATCTTGGGGATTGCGCTCGATTTGCAGTTTGATACGGTCGTATGTCTCGCTCATCTTGTTGACTTCCTGCAAGTTGCCCACGTTTCCGCTGCGCCCCAAAAGTTCGGGAATTTCAATAGAAGCGCTTGTACTGGTTTCCGCTTTCGAATCGCTGGTTTTTTCGGATGAACCGGAGTTTTGGCACGCCACGGAAGTCGCCAGCAGTCCGGCGAGGGTCATTGTTTTAAAAATGCTGTTGAGTTTCATTGTTGATTTATTTATAAAATTTTGATATAAAAAAAGGCCAGAAAACCCGAAGGTCTTCTGGCCTCAAATTTAAACTTCTATTTTAAAGTTTGTTCATCTGCATTGATTGCACCACGCGCTTGCGCCCGTCGTTCTTCTCAATGAAGTTGATGAAATACGTACCGGCGGGCAAATCTGCGTTTGTCCATTCGGCTTTGTATTGTCCGGCTTCGCGAACGCCTTCTTCAATCACGGCCACTTGCTTGCCGCTCAAGTCGGTTGCCACAATGGCAATCTCCTTTTGGCTGCGCAGCGTATAGGCCACGGTCATTGAAGTTTTGAAAGGGTTCGGGTATGCGTTCAGCATCATATCCGGCATATTCAGTCCGTCGTAATCGCCATAGGCTGCGGCCGTCTTGTTGGCTACTGTAGAGGTAGTCATCGGAGCGGAGCAACTGTCGATGGTCAGCTTGAAGGACAAGCCACCACGGTCGTTGGCGCGCGACAAGTTTCGTACTACGAATACCAATTCGTTGTTGCCTTGCTGGAACAAGCTGTCCAAATCGGTGCTGGTAACGAAGTTGTAACTATCGCCGCCCATAAATCCGTTTTGCGGATTCTGGCCTGCAGTAAACTGAACATCGTGGACGGGATCGTTGAAATTCATCTTACCAAAGCTGTTGATGAGTAAGATCCGTTCTCCGTTCAGGTAAATTTCCACTTGGTCGTCCACCGTGGTTTGGAAACGTGCATCCAAATCTTCCGTGCGGCTCAAAACGAACGTTTTACGGAAGTAGCGGATGTTGTTGCCAGCCTCGATTACGCGGGTGCCATCAATCGAATCAATGGTGGGGAATCCATAAGGATGACCCAAAGTAGCGCTCATCGTGTAAGTGCTACTGTCCGGCAAATTGCCCATTACACCATCCCATCGGCCGCTAAGGCTGGAAGGAGTTACGGTAGAGCTTTCCATAAAGGAAGCATCGCTGCCTATTTCAAAGTTACAAGCGGGTTGCGTGGGCGCATTGTCGCAACTGTCCACATCCAAACGGAAGGAGAAACCTCCTTTGTCGCTGGCTTTGGAAAGGTTGCGCACGGCTACCACAACTACGTTGGTACCTTCTTGGAATACAGAATCAAGATCGGTAGTGGTCACTACGCTGAAAGCTTCGCCACCCATAAAACCATTTTGGGGATTCATTCCGTCGAAATATTTCACGTCGTGGGCGGGTGCCTTGCGGTTGGAAGGATTGAACATTCCCATCAGGGCAATGCGCTTTCCGTTCACATAAATCTCCGCTTGGTCGTCCGCAGTAGCGCGGAAGCGAGCATCCAGATTCTCAGATCCGTTAAGGGTAAACTCCTTCCGGAAGAAAGTGATGTCGCGGCCCGTTTTGATCACTTGGCTACCTTCCACAGGTACGATGCTGGGGAAACCATAAGGCTGGCCTACCATCGCAGTGTCAGTAAAAGTAGAAGCATCAGGCAATGAACCATCTACGCCCATCCAGAACGATTCTCCCTGAAGGGTAGATTGCTGTACCACGGTACTTTTCATCCAAGAACCATCGGTAGCAATTACGCGAGTACAAGGAGTATCCGAAGGCTCAAGAACATCGGGCTGATTGTACACAATCGGCATTCCGCTGCATTTGCTCTTTCCGCTCCAAGGCAACTGTACGTAAGGGAAGCTGCTACGGAAGGTAGTGTCATTTTCTTCCACTCCAGTAGTATATCCCAGCACTTGGAACAGACGGTTCGGGTCGTCATAACCCAAGCCAATCGCTGCCAAAGCAATACCTGAAACCGCTTGCAACTCAATGCGCGTCACATCATCCTCCAGGCGGCGTCCGTTGGGGAAACCATCCATATTGGGAATGTTCTGCAAAGAAGCATCGCCGTTGAATCGTGAATCGGTAAGACCCAAAGCGGCGGCTTGAATCAATCCCAGCGAGCTGAAATCAGAATCGTTGCGAGCCGTTACGGGCGTTGCCATATTCAGGCGCAACATATCGCCACCATTGGGCAAAAAGTTGTGGATGAATGGCTTACCAGCGGCAACGGGGTTGCCACCTTTGCCAGTGGCCAATTGATACGGACGGCCGTTAGGCACACCCGTGTGGAAGATAGGGTTGATATCCACCGAGCGGGGCGCACCAGCTTTAGGCAGCAAGAAATCCTCGAAAGGACATCCGGCGCAGAACACCGTGCTATCCAATGCGGAACTGCCTTTCAAAGCAAACAGACCATCGTTGGTGTTACCGAAATCCAAATCCAAAGGATCGGTTTCGCGCTGTACACGCAAATCATCAAACGCTGGCACCAAAGCCGCGAAGAAAGAAGTGTCCATATAAAGAGCCAGTTCTGGATTATAGAAATAATCGTAAAACTGTGCATCGTTATAAGGGCTGCTGCTGTTCCAAAGGTCTTTGTCCACGATTGGAATCACCAC
This sequence comes from Owenweeksia sp., assembly GCA_965214115.1. GTDB lineage: Bacteria > Bacteroidota > Bacteroidia > Flavobacteriales > Schleiferiaceae > Owenweeksia. Next base: position 275,078 of record CBDCAU010000003.1, on the reverse strand, counting down.
CTCATTGGTCAAAGGCATTCCCAAACGGGAAACCTGCACCCAGTCGCCAGAAGTAGAAACCGTTCCGTCGCCATTCAGCGTAGTAATCTTGGGACGGCTGGCCGAAGCCCAAACGCCAATCACAAAATCGGGATCCAAAATGTTGGACGCAGAACCCACACCATTGCCGTCTTTCTGCAAATCAGAAATCGGCACTTTGATGGCGATGGTGCTTACGTTGAAGCAAGCCAATCCGTCGCGGGGGGGCGGGTTGTTCTGACGGGGCGCATCGCCCAAGTCGAAGATGCCGCCCAAGTCCACGAAAAACGGGTCATCGGTGTGGCCGCAAAAAACGGTCTCACCAGAGTTTGCCGTTTGAATGGCTTGGTTGAACAGCGATTCGTAATCGGCCGCGTTCAGACCTACTGGGCTAGAAATAGTACGGTCACCTACATTATAAGGAGGCACGTAACCATTGCTCAGCACGGTGGTGAAACTGGCACCGCCATCGGTACTTTTTTCCATCGTAAAGGTATTCTTCTGATTCTGCAAGCCAAGGCGAGCGTAAAAGAAAGTGGTGGTATCCTCATTCGTTCTATCAAAAGTAAAACGGTAGATGATATCATCGCCAGTGGTCGTCGCATCGTTGTCGATGTGAATCTCGTAGCGGATGTTCTCGCCAAAAGCGTAGTAATTCGGGCCACCGTGGGGCAACTGCATCGGGATGTAATTCGCGATGATAGTTACCGTATTGGTATCGTCCGGGCTACGGAAAGCGTAAACGTCAGTGTTGTCGGCCAGCGGGTCAAACGCGATAAGGGGCGCTTCCCGGTGGCTGGAAGCCTGCAATCCAAAGCTGGCCATCGTAAAGATAGCAGCCAAGAAGAGGCTCAGTTTTGTATGTATGTTCTTGTAATTCATTGTATTGTACAAAATTTTAGGGTTAGAATTATTGTTGTTCGTCTCCTTTTTCAGCTACGGCCGTTCCTCTCCAAGGCGTCTGCACAAAAGGGAACTTGTCCTTGAACGTAGTATCGTTTTCTTCCACTCCAGTGGAATACTGCAACACGTTCACCAACTGATTGGTAACCGGGCTGGAATCCGTATTCGGGAAAAAATCGTCATACCACAAACCAACGGCGGCCAAAACGGCACCGGAAACGGTTTGCAACTCGATGCGCGTTACATCATCCTCCAAGCGGCGTCCGTTGGGGAAACCATCCATATTAGGGATGAACTGCACATTAGTGTTCGCGTAAGTGGGGTCAGTCAATCCAAGCACGGCGGCCTGAATTAGACCCTCTGAACTGAAATTGGGATCGTTTCTTTTGGTAACCGGCACGGCCATATTCAAGCGCAACATATCGCCACCGTTGGGCAAAAAGTTGTTGATGAACGGCTTGCCATCGGCCAATGGGTTTCCACTTTTGCCAGTCGCCAATTGATAAGGCGCCAAGTTGGGAACACCCGTGTGGAAGATTGGCAGCAAGTCCACCGAGCGGGGCATCCCCGGGCCAGGCAGCAGCAAATCGCCAAAAGCGGCATCATCCAAAGCAGTACCTTCTACGGCATCCGATCCTTTCAAAGGAAACAGGCCGTCTTGGGTATTGCCGAAATCAAACATCTGCAACGAATTGCGCTGGATGCGCAAGGGTTCAAATGCGGGCACCGCGCTGGCGAAGAAATCTTCATCCATATAGAGCGCCAATTCGGGGTTGTTGAAATATTGGTAGAAAACGCTGTCACCATAAGGAGAGCGCGCATTCCAGCGGTCTTTTTCACCAATGGGAATAATAACCTCGTTGGTCAGTGGCATTCCCAAGCGGCTCACCTGCACCCAGTTATCTGAGTTGGTGGAAGTACCACCGCTGTCAGCCAGCGTTTTGGTAGCTTGGCGGCTGGCCGAAGCCCATACGCCAATCACGAAATCACCGTCTAAAATACCATTGCTCTGGAAGGCCATTTTGCCATCCTTCTGCAAAGTTTTGATCGGTACTTGAATCGCGATAGTGTGAGTGTTGTATTGAGAAAGGCCGTCGCGAACGATGTTGTTGTTGTTCTGACGTGGCGCATCGCCCAAATCGAAAATACCGCCTAAGTCAACGAAAAACGGATCATCCACGGGACCGCAGAAAACGCGCTCGCCGCCACCGCCGGAAACGTTGGTGATGGCATCTTGCATCAACTGCTCATAAGTGGTACCCAATCCTGCGGGCGAACCTTCGATGGAACGCTCTCCGATGTTGTTCGGCGGCACCATCCCATTGCTCACCACGGTAGAAAAGGAAGCGCCGCCGTCGGTGCTTTTTTCCATTGTATAAGTGGTCTTGAGATTTTGACCCAAACGGATGTTGAAAAACGTGTTAGGGTCTTCGTTGGTGCGGCTGAAAGTGAACCGATAAATAATGTCATCCCCTTGGGTATTGATATTATTGTCGATATGGATTTCATAGCGCACGTCCTCGCCAAAAGTGTAATAATTCGGCCCACCGTGCGGCAATTCTGCCGGGATGTAGTTGGCTATCAAGATTACATTGTTGGGGTTTGCAGGACTGCGGAACGCGTACACGTCCGTGTTGTCAGCTAATGGATCATAGGCAATTAGCGGTGCCTCGCGGTGGCTCGATGCCACGGCGGTGTAGCTCATAAACAAAAAACCCGCGCCGGCTAAAAGCCCCGCGAATGTTTTGCCCATTAAACTACAGCGTAGTTTTTTGCTTCTCATAAGAATGCAGATTTAAATTTAAAAAAGTGTAAGAATTATACTTCCCTAACTACGAGCGCAGGTTGCGATTAGTTCGCCATTGCTCTAAAAAATTCGGATAATATTACTAACCTACTGATTATCAGTTACAAAAATTTTTGATTTATGGGAGAAAAACCCATCTTGACCCGAAAAACCCGTAAAGCGCAACCCATATTTTGCATATATTTTTGTAAGGGAAACCTACATTATTTAATATCTCTATATTAATATGTTCCACTATTTGGAACGTTCTCACAGGAATTGATTGCTAAGAAAATTTGCGCGCCGCGCTCTATATTTGGACGTTGTTCCAACATCGCATTGCCATTTGAAATCACCTTCTGCATTCCAACATTTCAAAGCCCTTTTCCTGCTCCCTTTTATGGCAATGGTGATTGTCCCGCTTTGTCTTTTTCATTTTGTGAAAATCGAATGGAATCTTTTTCCGTCTTCACCAATCTTATTTCAGATAGCTGGCCTTGCCCTTTTTCTCATCGGAATTTCCATATTCATCCAATCCGTTGTCCTTTTTATTAAAATTGGCAACGGCACGCTCGCGCCGTGGAATCCCACTAAAAAACTGGTTGTCAAAAGTTTATACCGCCACACTCGGAATCCGATGATTTCGGGCGTTCTGTTGATCTTGATAGCGGAAAGCTTGGTGTTTCAGTCGATGGTGATTTTGATTTGGGCGGCGGTGTTTTTCATAATCAACACCCTTTACTTTATAATGAGTGAAGAGCCGAAACTGCAGGAAAAATTCGGCGATGAATACCGCGAATATTGCGAAAACGTGCCGCGCTGGGTTCCTAACTGGCAAGGCTGGCGGCCGGAAAATCAACCTTGAACGGCTTGCGCAATTCAAACGGGCTGGGCGAAATGCAACCCAACACCTTGGATAGGAATAAGTTAGTGAGCGGCGCTTTGTGTTTGGCGTACAATTTCATTTCCACTGGCACCGCGCCCAAGGCACTTTTTATCAACTCGCTGGTGCGGCCCAAATGCAGTTCGCTCGCACCTTTGGCAATGGCTTGCTCCACATAATCGTACAGCAGGCGCTCGTACACCGCATACTCAAAATTGTAGTCGTAATCCATTCCTACATAATTGGCTTCCATTGTTTTACCGTTTAAAATGGCGGTGCTGAATCCGATGAGTTTCTCCTCTTTAAAAACCGCGCAAAGCGAAAAAGCCGCACCCAGTTCTTTTTTTAAAAAAGGAAACGCCCGTGAATAATCCGACGGGAAATTATAGTCTGAACGGTCGATTACGTTATGGAAAAGTTCGTCAATCCGCGTCTGGTGTTGCTCGATTTCATCCGCCGACAACGATTTCAAAACCAAGGACTTAGATTTGTCATACGCGCGCTTGGCTTTGGTGCGGTACTTTGTTTTCAGGCTTTGCAGGTAGTCGTCCAGCGATTTCCATTCGGGGCGGATGGCCAGCACCATATTCACGTCCAGCCGAAAATCTTTGAACTTGTGGTTTTTCAGCGTGTCGCTGTATTTCAAGGATTCCGGCCAAAATTCCTTGAACAAAATCACCGACATTTTTTGGCCAAGGCGTTCGTCTTTTTTAATCTGTTGGGCGGCCTTGGCCATCGCTTTAAAAGCCGTTTCGCGGGGGATGTCATCGCTCCACAAAAACCCGTTTTCGCCCGTGGCAAAAGCGTTGCCGCAGATGAGCATCTTGAGCGAAAAATGGCCGTTATCATCCCGCTCATCCAGCAGATGTTTCAGCAAGGGATTCGGCTTGCTTTTCTGTTTGAACCCAAACGTGACCAACTGAAAAACCCCCGCCACCACTGGGCGCTTTTGCGCATCGTACACCAAAACGTACAGCATTTCAATCGCGCCGCGCACGCCTTTTTCCAAACTTTGCAAATACGGGAGGGAGAGGTAGATGTTGCGGTTTTGCACTACTGATTGCCAGTGGGTTTGGTTTACCTCGGCGATAGAGGGTTTGATGACGGTTTTATGGGGGAGGTTTTTTGACAATCTAAAATTTAGTGGATGGTTTTTGAGGAGGGGTCAAAGATAATGGGGGAGGGTTGGGATGTATTATGGAAATTGAAAGAAATGTTCAAAATCGGGTTGGCATCTTTTTTTAAATGTTAAAAATGTTGGTTTAGATTTGTCCAGCCTATATCCAAAAATCTGTCGAAAGAAAAATTATTGCGACAAACAAGCATCTATTCGGTATGATTATAAGATTACCAAAAATTAAATTTACGATGTTGCTCAAATGGTTTCTTGAGCAACAAATCCATCTAATATAGCTGATGACAATAGAATCGAAAATATTAAGCACAAAACCGAGGGAAGAATCAGGATCTAAAACTTCTAGAAAATATCAATTCCAAAAGGACTTGTCCCTCTATATCCTTTTAAATGAACACTTGAAAAGGGAAGACTATCTATTTCTTTTCGATTTTCACGAAGATTTGATTATTTCAAATTCAGCAAATACCCTCGAAGATTTAGAGTGCATTCAAATTAAATCTAAAGACAAAGGAAATTGGACAATAAATGATTTAACCAAGCGCACAAATGGACAGAACTCAATTATAGGAAAGCTTTACCAAAACAGAATCGTATTTGAGGATTCTGTAAAATCCTTAAGTTTTATTTCTAACGGAACGTACAGTTTTAAAAAACTCAAGAATGGAAAAGACTCGAAGGGTTTAACCGAGATACTTGCTCAAGACCTAATCGGTGAAGACAACGACAGATGCGAGAAGGCAATCTCTTCAGAGCATTCTATTTCAAAAAGTGAATTTAAAAAACTGGGGAAATTCAAGGTAACAAGGTTGAGCAATTTTGAAAGTTCAACACATTGTGTAGGTGCTTTGGCCGCCCTAATTAATTCAATAAATCCTGACAATAAGATTAATTCGCAACTCGCCTATGAGCAAGTTTTTAGAGAAATTACCAGAAAAACAAACGAATCTGTTGGTGATAAATCCTTCAATCATACTTCAGAATTATTTAGAATTAAAGGTCTCACAAAGGCTGAATTTATTGAGATATTAAAAAAGGCGGGATTATATAAGAGTGTGGAAGAAGAATGGGGTGAAGTCAAAGGAAGTCTTGAAATTGGTGGGGTAAATCATTTGGAATTGGTTAATAAATTTAAAAAGGGATGGAGAGAAATGAATGCTAGATTAGTTGCAAATTCCGGTAGTATCCCTTTAAGAAATTTAAAGAATAATATCGATGACATTCTAAGAACCGAAGCTACCAGTATTGGAACGCTTAATCTTCTTGAAATCGTAAATCACATATATGATTTAACATCCAACAAAACCTATGATGAATATTTCATAAAATGTCTAATTATAAACAGGCTAAATGAATCGTAAAGGAAGTTTAAAGAACCTAGTAAGAAATCTTAGAAAAAAGGAGAATGAGGAACTTATACATATCGGAAATTCAATTGCTTTCTCAAAAAGAAAAGAAAGCAAAAAAGGTTCAATTCGACTTGAAAAGAACACTAATTCACGGTAAAAATCATACTGGGAAGTCGTCTTTAATTAAGAGTATTTACTGGGCGCTTGGTGCAGAACCGCTATTCAATCAAAAGTTCAAAAACACTAATGTTTCTGCTCTTTTAAAATTTGAGATTGATAATATCAAGTACTCTATTCTGCGCGACGGCAAGATGTTCGGACTATACAACCAAAGTGACGAACTTATCAAAAAGTTTAAATCGGTGACCAATGAGTTAGGCCCATATCTCGGAAAGCTTTTTAATTTTCAGCCTCAGTTTCAAAATCAAAAATTTGAGTTTATTATTCCACCCCCAGCCTTCTTATTTCTTCCTTATTATATCGACCAAGATTCAAGTTGGAGCAAAAGTTGGGATTCGTTTAAGCAGCTTCAACAGATAAAGGATTACAGAAATCAATGTATCTATTACCATTCAGGAATAAGACCAAATGAATATTTCTCTACTAAAAAGGAAATTCAAGAATTTATTCAAATAATAGAAGAGACCGATAAAGAACAACAGCTTACCGCTAAGATCCTATCAGAAGTCAAAGAGAAATTGGCTCAGACCAATTTCAACATAGATGTCGACTCGTTTAAGGCGGAAATTGTGGAATTGCTAACTGAATCTCAAAATCTGCTAACTAAGGAAGAAAAACTAAAAAACAAATTACACGATTTATATCATTTACAAGCTTCTTTTAAGGCTCAAATAAATATTGTAAAACAAGCAATATTGGAGAGTAACAAGGACTTGAAATTTGCTTCAAATGATCTTCCAGAAGTAGTTGGTTGCCCCACGTGTGGTGCTGAATATGAAAATTCATTTGCTGAAAGATTTGAAATAGCAAGAGATGAAAGAAGGAGCAAAGATTTATTACTTGAATTAATAAAGGATGTGCAGGCAGTAGAATCCCAAATTCAAAAGGAAAAAGAATCTTTATCAACTGTTACAGCAGAAGTATCAAGGATTAATGAAATTTTAGAGAAAAAAAAGGGTGACTTAAAGCTTAAAGATATAATTGACAACGCAGGTAAAAATCAGGTTAGATCAATATTTTCTGATAGACATTCCGAACTTAATGACATCTTAATTACGAATGCTCGAGAAAAGGAAAAATTAGATAAAAAACTCAAGGCTTTTGAAAATAAGGATAGGAAGTCTGCAATCTTAGATTTTTATACTTCCAGAATGACCTCTTTTCTAAAGAAACTTGACGTCCATTCACTTACGCCTGATGATTATAAAGCAATAGCTACTAAAATTGAGTCCAAAGAAACAGGCAGTTCAAGACCTCGTGCGTTGATTGCATATTATTTTTCATTCTTTCACCTAATGAAGAAATACTCCTCTTCAACTTACTGTCCATTATTAATTGACTCGCCTAATCAACAAGATCAAGATATTGAGCATATTGACAAAATAATGGGTTTTATAAATCATAATCAGCCTGAAGGTTCACAGATGATTTTGGGGTTGACAGAGACTTATGGCGAAGATTTCAATTGCAAAGTGATTGAATTAAATGAGAAATATAGCCTGTTGCAGAAATCTGAATTTGAAGAAGTTGCAGACGAAATGATTGATAAGCAGCAAGAATTGTGGTTTTGATATAAATCGACTTTAAGGATAGAACGCTTTGCGGTAAGCTGCTGCTTTATATTCAAGACATCAGCGCACCTCCACCCTCTCTATAAACCTCAAAACTCGCGATAACTTTTCCCTACCATATCGGGATTTTCTGGCAAAAAAATCCACCTTACCCCAGAAAATTATATCGGAAAAATGCTAATTTGGCGCATCCAATTTGCTGGTTAAATTTTTTTTTCAAAAAACTCAGCACCAAAACAAACCGCATCGAATTTCAGCGCGAACTTTCCGAAGTACGGTTTTACACAAGCTGAAATCGCTTTCATAGAGAACAGACTACGCCCAAAAGATGAATCAGAAAAAAAACCAAATCAAATGAGTAAAAAAGAAGCCATCCAAATCTTTGAAAACCAAAAAGTCCGCACCGCTTGGGATGATGAACTGGAGGAGTGGTATTTCTCTATTATTGATGTCATTGAAATTTTGACGGGTACTGACAGGCCACGAAAGTATTGGAGTGACCTAAAAGCTAAGCTTAAAAAGGAAGGAAGTCAACTGTCCGAAAATATCGGACAGTTGAAAATGACAGCCGAAGACGGCAAAATGCGGATGACCGACGTGGCCGATGCCGAGCAGTTGTTCCGGCTCATCCAATCCATCCCCTCGCCCAAGGCCGAGCCGTTCAAACTATGGCTGGCGCAGGTGGCCCGCGAGCGCTTGGACGAAATGCAAGACCCCGAACTGAGCATTGACAGGGCATTGGAGCAGTATTTAAAATTGGGGTATTCGGAAAGCTGGATAAACCAACGGCTGAAGAGCATTGAAATCCGCAAGGAACTGACCGATGAATGGAAGAAAAGGGGCCTGAAAGAAGGGCGGCAGTTTGCCACCTTGACCGACATTATCACCAAAGCGTGGGCAGGCAAAACCACCAAAGACTACAAGATTTTGAAAGGCTTGAAAAAGGAAAACCTTCGGGACAATATGACCAATACCGAATTGATTTTGAATATGTTGGCGGAAGCTTCTACCAAAGACATTTCGGCGGCCACGCGGCCCAAAGATTATGGCGAGAGCAAAAAAATAGCGCGGCAAGGCGGCAACGTAGCCAAAGTGGCGCGTCAAGAATTGGAATCTAAAACGGGCAAAAAAGTGATAAGCCCGCTGAATGCAAAAACGGTGTTGGGCATCGAAGAAGCGGGAACGGAAAAGTGAGCAACCTTTCCGATTGACATTTTTAAATTGTCAAAACTTGCAACTTTGGCAAGTTTTGATAAATCACTTCCTATCAGTGAATATTTTATAAGTAATAAATACTACCGCAAATTGATATAAGCGCGCCGAAATTCTAATCTGCGCTTATCTTACTATCTAATTTCCGTTCCCACCCTCTCCAAATCCCGCCAAAATCCCCGATAACTTTTCCCTACCACTTCGGGGTTTTCGATTTCGATGGGCGCGAGCAACGAAAGCGGCGCGAGCGCCATCGCCATCCGGTGATCGTCATAGGTTTCAAAGCGCACGTTTTCAAGGTATTGAATCCCTTTTTTGATTTTTAGAAAATCATTGCCGATATCGATTTCGGCGCCAGTTTTGGACAGTTCGGATTGCAGCGCGGCCAGCCGGTCAGTTTCTTTGATGCGCAAAGTGGAAAGTCCGGTGATGGTCGCCTTGAAATTTTTCGCGGCAAACGCCACCGCCATCGTTTGCGCCAAGTCGGGATTGTGTATCAAGTTGATTTTGAACTCATTCTGCGTAGTTTTTCCTTTTTTCAACCGAAAACCCGCGCCGATAAAATGCGATTCTACGCCGAGCGGAACAAATAACTGGCTGACAAACGAATCGCCCTGCAAAGAATATTGGCGGAAACTGGGCAAGTAAATTTCCGCTTTTTCCGCCAGCAGCACCATCAAAAACCAATACGAAGCCGCGCTCCAATCCGGTTCCACGGCAAATGTTTCCGGCGATTTTGGGATTTTCGGCTCAACGCGGATTTCATCGCCGCGCACCAAAACCACGAAGCCGAGCCGGCGCATCAGGTTGGCCGTCAGATAAATATATGGCGTGGAAACGGACAGCCCGCGCATTTTCAGCGTCAAGCCGCCCTGCACTTTCGGCCCAATCATCATCAGCGCGCTGATGAATTGGCTACTCACCGAACCGTCGATGGAAATTTTAGAATCAGTAAGTTTTTTCCCTATAATTTTTAAAGGTGGAAATCCTTCTTTTTTTTGATAGAAAATTTCCGCACCTAATTTCTGTAAAGATTCTACCAAAATCCCGATTGGTCTTTCGTGCATCCGTTCCGTGCCAAAAATTTCGGTTTCTCGGTTTTCCTGAACGGCTAAAAATGCCGTCATAAATCGCATCACCGTTCCCGCTTCGCCAGCATCTATTTTTTGGGATTTATTTTGCAAAGCCTTTTGCATCGCCGCCGTATCGCGGCTGTCGGAAAGCCCCGACAATTCTAAATTCGGGAAATAAAGATGCTTCAAAAGCAGCAGCCGATTGCTCTCGCTTTTGCTACCAGAAATGGAAATTTTCCCAATGATTTTTTTGGTGGGATGCGAAAGTTTCAGGACGTTCACCGCTTGGTCATTTCTTTTAAAATTTCACGCACGTCACCTTCCGAAACTTTCACATTCACTTCGCAATTTCCAATGGATTTTAGTAAAGAAAATCGCAAGGAATTTTGCACATTTTTCTTATCGGAATACATTTTATCCATCATCAAATTTTCATCAAAATCCCATTTTACATCATAAAAATTAGCATCAATATTTTCCATCAGATAATTCACCGATTTATTGGGCAATCCCACGCATTTTTCCGACAACAAAATTTCCGCCATCATTCCCAGCGCCACCGCCTCGCCGTGTAGAATCGGATTGCCCTCTTCCATCGCCGCACTTTCAATGGCGTGGCCGATGGTGTGGCCAAAATTCAACTTTTTCCGCTCGCCGCTTTCGCGGAAATCGGCATCCACGATTTGCTTTTTGATTTCAATGGATTTCAAAATCAAATCGCCATCGGGAATATCATTTCGAATATCGAAATCGAACAGTTTTTCCAAATAGTTTTCATCCGCAATCAGTCCGTGTTTCAGCATTTCCGCAAAGCCGCTGCGCAATTCCTTTTTAGGAAGCGTTTCCAAAAACTCCGGCCAAACGCAAACGAAATCCGGCTCCAAAAAAAGTCCGACGCGGTTTTTCAAATGGTCGAGATTGATACCATTTTTCCCGCCCGAAGAGGCATCCACCATCGCCAAAAGCGAGGTGGGAACGTTCACAAATCGCAACCCGCGCAGGTATGTCCCCGCCAAAAAACCGCCCAAATCGGTGACCACGCCGCCGCCGAGATTTATAATAAGCGTCTGACGGTCGGCTTGTGAATCCGCCAAAACTTTCCACAACTGAAACAGCACGTGCGGCGACTTACTGTTCTCGTGAGCATTCAACTCAATTATCTCATTTTCAATAAGATTGGAAAGTTCGGGAATCAATTTCGTGAGGCATTTCCCGTGCGTGTTTTCATCCACCAAAAAGAAAATTTTTGATGGGTTTTGCTGGCCTAAAAATTCATCCAACCGTTCCAGCGCTTCTGTTCCAAAAGCAAAATTTTTGGGGTTTTTCATTGGGGATTTCTAAAATATCTTTGGCAAATTAAGTAAATCACGACCGAGGAAACGAGCGTCGGATTTTTTCCCCATTTCCCGATGATAAATTTTGAGGACACCGAAACGGCTTTTGCCGGAAAATCCAACTCCCAACTGAAAAAAGCCTACTGGATGTTCAAGCTGGTGGCCAGCCAAAAGTTGGTCTCGGTCGGCAAAAAAATGTCCAACTTGGCGATGACACTGGGGCTGCCGATTCGTGGCGTGGTGAAGAAAACCGTGTACGACCAATTCGTTGGTGGTGAGACGATTAGCGAATGCGAAAAAACTATTGCCGAACTGCGCGAGCACGGTGTTTCCGCGATTTTGGATTATTCCGTGGAAGGCAAAAAAACCGAGGCGGCTTTTGAAAGCTGTTTTCATAAAACGCTGGAAACCATTGATTTCGGCGCGAAAAACGGCGGTGTTCCGTTTGCCGTTTTCAAAGTAACAGGCTTGGCGCGCTTTGGTCTTTTAGAAAAAATTAGCTCAGGAAAAGTCTTAACAAAAGAGGAAAATGAAGAATTTATTCGAGCTAAAAATCGTGTAGAAAAAATATGTGAAAAAGGTGCTGAAACGGGTATTGGAATTTTAGTGGATGCGGAAGAAAGTTGGATACAAAATGCGATAGATGAATTGGCGCGCGAAATGATGCGAGAATTCAACAAAAAAGAGGCGATTGTTTTTAACACAATGCAAATGTATCGCCACGACCGCCTAAATTACCTCAAAAATCTATACGATGTTTTGATAGAAGAAAATTTATACGGCGGTGTGAAATTGGTGCGCGGTGCCTATATGGAAAAAGAGCGGGAACGCGCCGAAGAAATGGGCTACCTCGACCCCATCCAACCCAACAAAGCCGCCACCGACCGCGACTATGATTTGGCCATCGAGTTCGTGCTGCAACATTTGGACAGAATCTCATTGGTAGCCGGCAGCCACAATGAAGAAAGCGCCCAAAAACTCGCCCAAATGATGAAGGAGAACAACATTTCCAAAAACGATAAACGTATTTGGTTCAGTCAGTTATACGGAATGAGTGACAATCTTTCTTTCAATTTAGCGAAGGAAGGTTATCAGGTAGTCAAATATCTTCCCTTCGGGCCGGTGAAAGAAACTTTGCCCTATCTCATTCGCCGCGCCGAAGAAAATACCTCCGCCGCTGGACAGACAAATCGTGAACTGATTTTGATTGAAAAGGAAATGCGGAGGAGGGGGATTGACTGAGGGCAAGTTATTGAGTTATTTGGTTAATGGTTATTTAGTCTAAATTTTAAAAATCAACGGTTTATTTTGGACGGAAATTTATCTTACGACGCTTTCACATTCTGCCTAAATAACCAATAACTTATTAACCTAATAACTATAAAAAAATGCCATTTTTCAAAAAACTTCTCTTCTATCTTTTCGGTGTAACTCTTGGTATTTTCGCTGTCATTTTTATGTTTGGAGACAGGGACATTCAATGCAGCTATTTTCCGAACGATAGAGTGTTGTATGATTTGCGAAAAAAAGAAGCCATAATTTCCGAAGAAATGTGGCGAGAAATGGAATATAAAAATATTGAAATAAATGATTTGGAAATGATGTTGCTGAACGGCGACGTGAATTTCAAAAAAAGTAAAACCGAACGGAAGCCCTGCAAATCGTATTGGGTTGATTATCAGACGGAAACGAAACGGGACATTTCAGCGGAGTGGGGGAATTGTGATAGTACGCGGGTTTTATTAGGCATTCATTCCAACGGTTAAAACCGTCGGTCGTTGGGGAAGACGTGCCTGCCTGCCGGCAAAGGCAGGGGAGGTTTAAAAACACTTTATTATGAAAAATAGATTCACAAATTGAGACGACCCTCGATTTTAAGTACGGCAAAATCGGCACAAAAACCCGTCAAAAATTTGAGGAAGAATATAAAATTTTCAGAAAGAAAGCTTTTGAAAGCCCCCATTCCCCCAAAGGGGGTTGCTGCGATGGAAAATAGAAATAGAATTTTTTAGTTGAATTAAAGTTGCTAACCCGCCGCTTTTCAACACAATATATTCAGTTGTCTAAACCCCCTTTGGGGGATTGGGGGCTTCACTCAAACAACAGCCCCGCCTCCGTATATCCCAAATCAAACCACTCCCCAATCGGGCGGTTCACCAGCGCGCCTTTATATATGTAAAGCCCTTGACGCACCCCTTCGTTTTTCGCCAAAATTTCGTCCACCCCACCACTGTCGCCGATTTCCAAAAGCAAGGGTGCGAGGATGTTACTCAGTGAAAATGAGGCCGTTCGGCTCACCCTCGACGCAATGTTCGGCACGCAATAATGAATGACATCGTATTTCTGGAACACCGGTTTTTCGTGGTTGGTCAGTTCGGAAGTCTCGAAGCATCCGCCTTGGTCGATGCTCACGTCCACGATCACGCTGCCCGCCTTCATCTTGCTCACCATATCCTCCGTCACCACCGTGGCGGTGCGGCCTTTTTCGCTGCGAACCGCGCCAATCGCCACGTCACACCGCATCAGCGCCTTCTCCAAAATCTTCGGCTGGATGACGCAAGTATAAATCGGAATATTGTTCAGCATCGCTTGCAAACGGCGCAATTTGGAAATGGACGTATCGAAAACTTTCACCCGCGCGCCCAGTCCCAGCGCGGTGCGCGCGGCGAAAGCCCCGACCGTCCCCGCGCCGATGATCAACACTTCCGTGGGTGGAACGCCCGAAACGCCGCCCAGCAAAAACCCCTTTCCATCGTTAGCATTGCTCAGATATTCGGCGGCAATCAAAATGGAAGTATTGCCCGCAATCTCGCTCATACTGCGGACGGCCGGCACCACGCCATCTTCATCTTCAATATTTTCAAACGAAATCGCTGTGATTTTTTTGTCCATCAAACTTTGAAAATATCCCTTTTTGCGCGAGGGCAGTTGCAGCGCCGAAATCAAGGTCTGGCGCGGCTTCATCATCTCGATTTCCTTTTTCAGCGGCGGCTCCACTTTCAGGATGATGTCCGCCTTGTACACCTCCTCCGCCGAATACGCGATGCGCGCGCCCACCTCCGAATAATCATCGTCCGAATAGCTGGCGCTCTCGCCCGCACCGCTTTCCATCACGATTTGGTGGCCGTTGTTCACCAGCAGCGCCACCCCGTCCGGCGTCAGCGGAATGCGCTTTTCCTGCATCGAAATTTCGTTGGGGATGCCGATGGTAAGTTCTGACTGTGAGGTCTTTACCTCCAAAACTTCCTCCTGCGGCATCAGCTCCGCCTCGGAAAACGTCAAAAAACTGGGCTTGCTCATTTGTCGGGTTGTTGCATTGTAAAAATGCGTGCGCCGCCGTTTAGTTCAATCGAAATGCGCACACATTCTTCGGGCAACAAATTAGCGATTTTTTCCGGCCATTCGATAAAACACCAATTTCCCGAATCCAAATAATCGTACAGACCGATGTCCAGCGCCTCCTCCTCGCTGTCAATCCGGTAAAAGTCAAAATGATAAACCGCCCCCTTTTCCGGTGAAAAATACTCGTTCACCAACGAAAAAGTGGGGCTGGAAACGGTGTCCTCCACTTTTAAAACTTCGCAGATTTTTTGGATGAGCGTGGTTTTTCCCGCGCCCATTTCGCCATCGAAAAGAATAATCGGAAAATTTGATTTCAATAGAATCCAATCGACAATTTGATGCAAATCAGAGAGTTGGGTGGATATTTTCTTAGACTTCATTTCATAAAAAAAACCCGAAGTGAGCCTTCGGGTTTAGTTTTTTCGAAAGATTTCAACGCTATTTTTCCTCACATTCTATATCCTCGCCATCAAAATCAACATCATCATTTTCTCCATCCGCAAACTCCAAGTCTTCACACTTATCCTTTGCGGTTACTTCAAAAACTTCAATGCTAAATGGCCCATAAGTATAGGAGCATTCACAGGTACGCTCTTTTGCGCAGGAAGTTGAAAACAATGAAATTCCAAAAACGCTAGCCAAAACTCCGAATGTTTTCAGAAACAGTCTTTTATTTTTCATTTTTTGAGAAATTTTTTGTTTTGAATTATTTTTCTTCACATTTCACGTCAACTGGGCCATCGGCAAAATCACTATCCGTATCAAACTCTAAATCTTCACACTTAGCTTTTGTGGTCACCTCGAAGGCGTTTTGATAAGAGTAAGTTTGGCCGTCATAGGAATAGGTGTAGCCACAGGTGCAAGTTTTTTCTTTGCCACAAGCTGTCAATACAGCGGACAAGCCCAAGGCGCTTAACACAATGCCGCCTGTTTTTCGGAACAACCTTCTTGAATTCATTTAGTTGGGGTTTTAAAATTCGCGTCAAAACTAAACTAATTTCTGAGATAGCCTAATTTTCTTGATGTTAAATTTTTACTTTTTCAATAATTTCTAACCCTTGTGGACGCGCCGTATGATTTTGAAATCAAAAAATTACTTCTCGTCGCAGTCCACGTCCCAATCCTCTTCGGCCTCATCAAAATCCACTTCCTCGCAATCCCCCTCAGTCGTCATTTCAATGGCGTCTTTCCTGTCGAACGGGATTTCTAGATCATAGGTGTAAGTTACACCATCATACATATAGGTGAAGGTGTACACATAGGTTCCGGAAACATCGCATAGACAGGTCGTCTCCTTTTTGCAACCCACCAAGAGGCTCGATATACCCAAAGTACCTACCACGATAGAGCCTAATTTTCGAAAGATTCTTTTGGAATTCATTTTGAAGCTAATTTAAAATTGAGACATCAAATCTAAACGAAAAAAACATAACATACGACCAATCAATTTAATCCAATGTTTAAAATTCCCTTTTCCTAAAAATTGAAATTTCCTTTTCTTAGAATCTTACTGAGTTGGCCCAGCTGCATATCCCCATAATGTTTGACAAATTCGTTTATCTTTTTCTCACTAAATTGGATGCTGTATTTTCTTTTCGGTAAGCCTGTTGCGAACTGACCCTTGTATTATTCCATCATAATTCTCCATAAAAAAACCCGAAGGGAAACTTCGGGTTATAATTTTTTTCGGTAGCAAAGGACTATTTTTCCTCGCATTCAATGTCGTCACCATTATTGTCGAAATCTATTTCCTCGCACTTGTCCCTAATGGTAACTTCAAAAATATCATCACCATCATAAGTGCATTCACAAGTTCTTTCCTTGATACAAGAAGTGGTAGTTGAAATTCCTGCTAAACCCATTAACACGCCAATAACCTTTAGGTAAATTTTCCTTGTTTTCATTGTGTATTGTTTTGTTTATTCCTCGCAATCTACTTCAAAGTCGTCAAGATCTTCGTAATCACCTGCCGCCTCAAACTCAGCATCCTCGCAACTTCCTTTTGTAGTCATTTCAATTTCCGTTTCAAGCTCTTGCTCAAAGGTTTGACCATAGTATGTATAAGAGTATGTCGCCGTTAGAGTGCAATCGCAGTCTTTCTCCTTATTGCAGCCCACCAGCAAACTTGACAACCCTAAAGCGCCAAGCAGGATGTTGCCGGTTTTCCGCAACGTTCTTTTAGTGTTCATCTTAGATTGGATTTAAAAATTCGCGTCAAAACTAAACTAAAATTTGAATATTCCTAATTTTCTTTAAATGTTAGTTCGCTTCTTTTTATGCTTTTTAGAACTTTCACCTCCATAGTTAGACAAGTCATTTTTTGAAAACAGGGGCAAGATATTTTTGAAATTGCTTATCGAATTCTGCCTTGTGCTGCTCTGTAAAGTATTCTTTCCACCCTCCCGATTTTCCCTTCCTGATAAACTCATTATACACCTTTTTTTCGGGGGGCACTACTCCAAACTTTTCTTGGTACTTTTTCATAAAATCAAAACTACTTCGCTCCTTTACCCTTTGGCGATTGACTTTATCTTCTGAAAATTTACAAAATTTAATAATTTTTTCCACTACCCCATCCATATTACTTTTCATTTCTTCATATGAAATATATAATATCGGTAGATTATTCTTGTTTTCAAACCATAATTTATTAAAAACAAAATAGTTGTACTTTTTCTCTTTAAAAAAATCTTTCATAAAATCACCAAACTTTAAGTTCTCATTTAGGTAATTTTTGTCCTGATGATATTTGGAAACTGCCACGTCTTTGCCGTCACGAAACACATAAATAAAGCGCCCCTTAGTTTCTTTATCAAAATTAAAATAGGCATCGTGCGATTTGATGATGCGCGGCGATTTCAGCTTCTTCACGCCCCGCCTTTCAAAAGCGTCGTTTTTCAGCCACGGCGCCACATCATCAATATGCCGAAAATCCATCGAGCCATCCGTAGTCATTTGATATAAAATCATCTGCATTTTTGTGGTGCCCGATTTTGGGAACGTAACCACATAAATATCATCCTCCCTTTCACCGAATTGCATCTGATATAAAAGATAATTCAATTCAATCGCAGCTTTGTTTAATCTCCGACTAAAATTGGTAAA
This sequence comes from Owenweeksia sp., assembly GCA_965214115.1. Lineage (GTDB taxonomy): Bacteria > Bacteroidota > Bacteroidia > Flavobacteriales > Schleiferiaceae > Owenweeksia. Next base: position 257,187 of record CBDCAU010000003.1, on the reverse strand, counting down.
AAATTTATAGAAAAAACGGATGATACGGTAGGTGAAAGACTTTGAAATTTCTTTTGCCTCTTTGGATTTCTTTGCTTTGGATGGATTCATTTTGCAAATGTAGAATCGCGAGGCGGTGGTAGTAAAATCGCACGGCCGTGCGATTCTACCATCCCAAATCCGCAATCGTCGAACCAATCAATCATAAATCACCGCGCCTCTAACACCACAAACGGCACAATCATCTCCTCCAGCGAAAGCCCGCCATGCTGGTAGGTATTCGTGTAATATTTCACATAATGATTGTAATTGTTGGGATAGGCAAAAAACAGGTCTTCTTTGGCAAAGACAAATTCACCGTTTATGCTCTGTTTTGGCAGGAAAATATCCTCCGGATTTTTAACCGCGTACACATCCTTGTTTTCATAGCTCATATTGCGGCCCGTTTTATACCTCAAATTGGTACTGATATCGCGCGGCCCCACCAGCTTGGTCGGGTTCGCCACATTGATGGTGCCGTGGTCGGTGGTCAGTATCACCTTCACGCCTTTTTCCTGTGCAATTTTCAGCATTTCCAAGAGCGGAGAATTTTGAAACCAGCTCAACGTCAGCGAGCGGTACGCCTTGTCGTTGTCCGCCAGTTCTTTGATGACTTTCATATCCGTTTTGGCGTGGCTCAACATATCCACAAAATTGTAAACGACTGTTGTCAAAGGATTTGCAAGATGTTGCGAAAGATAGTCCACCAGTTTTTTTCCCGCATTGTGGTTGGTGATTTTATGATAGGTAAATTTCATTTCACGATGGCCGAGCCGCTGCAACTGGTCTTCCAAAAAGTCTTTTTCAAAATTGTTTTTCCCCTCTTCCTCATTGTCGTGAATCCATTTATCGGGATGGCGTTTTTCGATTTCCGAAGGCATCAATCCCGCAAAAAGCGCGTTGCGGGCGTACTGCGTGGCGGTGGGTAAAATGCTATAAAAACTTTGCTCTTTTTCTACACTAAAATAAGGTGCTAAGATAGGTTCGATTACCTTCCATTGGTCATACCTCAAATTGTCAATTACCAATAACAGTACTTTCTCACCATTTTTTAAAGATGGATTCACCCAATCTTTAAACACTTTATGCGACATCATCGGGGCATCTTCCCCATCGTGCAGCCAGTCTTCATAATTCCGCTCCACGAATTTGAAAAACTGTGAATTCGCTTCTTTTTTCTGCGAAAGCAAAATCTCGTTCAAACCGTCGTCATCCAATTTATCGAGTTCCAACTCCCAATAAATCAACCGCTTATAGAGTTCGTCCCACCCTTCCCAATCGTTTACCATCGCCATATCCATCCCGATTTTGCGGAATTCTTGCTGGTAATTGCTGGTGGTTTTTTCGGTGACCAAACGGCGGGTATCCAAGTTTTTTTTGATGGAAAGCAAAATCTGTTTCGGGTTCACCGGCTTGAGCAGATAGTCGGAAATCTGCGAGCCGATGGCATCGTCCATTATCGACTCTTCCTCATTTTTGGTAATCATCACCACGGGGATGCCACTGTGTTTTTCTTTAATGTTTTTCAGGGTTTCCAGCCCGTCCATCCCCGGCATATTTTCATCGAGGAAGATAAGATCGTAGCGTTTTTCGTCCACCATTTCCAGCGCCTCGTCGCCATTGTTGATGGTATCAACTTTGTAATTTTTTTCTTCCAAAAACATCACGTGCGGTTTCAGCAAATCAATCTCATCATCCACCCACAGAATTTGAATATTGTCCATACTTTTGAAGTCTATTTTTTTATCAAACAATTATTTCCAAAAAGGTTTTGCGCGCCGCCAACAAGTTGAAGATACTCAACGACCCGATTTACGGTTTCATTACCATCCCCTCCGAGTTTATTTTCGATTTAATCGAACATCCTTATTTTCAAAGACTTAGACGGATTTCCCAGCTTGGGCTCACCTATTTGGTTTATCCGGGCGCCTATCATACGCGCTTTCACCACGCCCTCGGGGCTATGCATTTGATGACAAATGCATTGCGCATTTTAACGTCTAAAAAGCATATCATTTCGGATGAAGAAAGAGAGGCCGTTTTGGTAGCAATTTTATTGCACGATATTGGTCACGGCCCGTTCAGCCACGCCTTGGAAAACTCTATCGTAAACGTTTCCCACGAACGGCTTTCGCTGGAATTTATGAAAGCATTGAATGAAGAATTCAATGGCAAACTGAGCCTCGCCATTCAAATTTTTGAAAATAAATATTCCAAGAAATTTCTATACCAACTGATTAGTAGTCAATTGGATATGGACAGGCTGGACTACCTCCGCCGCGATAGCTTTTATACGGGGGTGAGCGAAGGACAAGTCAATACCGAGCGGCTGATTACGATGCTGAACGTGGCCGATGATGAATTGGTGGTCGATGGAAAGGGCATTTATTCGGTGGAAAAATTCTTGGTAGCAAGGCGGCTGATGTATTGGCAAGTTTATCTACATAAAACAGTGTTAAGCGCCGAGTTTTTGTTGCTACATATATTGAAGCGTGCCAAAGAGGTTTTTCATACTAAGATGAGAATTCCCAGCGCTTTGCAGTTTTTCCTTTCCGGAAATCATCTATTAGATGATAAAGTAATTTTAGAAAAATACGCGCTTTTGGATGATTATGATGTGATGTCGGCCATTAAAGAATGGAGTCGCGATTCCGAACCGATTTTAAAACGACTTTGTCAAATGCTTCTGAATCGTAAATTACTGGGAGTTAAAATATTAGATATAAAAATGCCAAAAAATAAGATGAAAAATTATCGAGAAAAAATTGCAAAAAAATTTGATATTTCCGAAGAAGAATCGCACTATTTTGTGTTTCAAAAAACCTTAACGAATAACGCCTATCAATCGCAAACCCAACAAATCAAATTATTGGATAAAAGTGGTCAAATTTCAAATTTGAATACGGCGGCTGATCATCCCTATTTTTCGGCGCTTGCCCAACCTGTGGAAAAACATTTCGTCTTTATGCCAAAGGCCTTGATTTAAACCTTTTGCAATCCCAAATAATTTCTACATTCGCACGAATGGATTTTTCCGCCCGACAAATAGCCGAACTTCTTGACGGTGAGGTAGATGGCAATCCCGATGCTACCGTAAACACACTCTCCAAAATCGAAGAAGGCACGCCAGGCAGCCTCAGTTTTCTGGGAAATTTGCACTACGAGCCGCATTTATATTCCACCGAGGCCAGCATCGTCATCATCCCCAAAGATTTTAAACCCGCACAAAACGTAAAGTCCACTTTGCTGCGGGTGGAAAATGCGCACGAAGCATTTTCCAAGCTCTTGGAAATGTATGACCAAATCCAGCACGACAAAAAGGGCGTTGATTCTCAGTCGGTTGTATCAGATTCCGCGCAAATTGGCGAGGACGCTTACATCGGCGCGCTGACTTTTGTGGGCGAAAATTCCACCATCGGAAAAAATACCAAAATTTATCCCGGCTGTTTTATCGGTGATAATGTGAAAATCGGCAACAACTGTTTGATTTTCAGCGGCGCGCGGATTTATGCCAATTGTGAAATCGGTAATGAAATCACTTTACACAGTGGCGTTATCATCGGGGGCGACGGTTTTGGATTTGTCCCGAAAAGCGGTGATTATCAGAAAGTTCCGCAAATCGGTAACGTGATTTTGGAAGATGGCGTGGAAGTGGGCGCGAACACCACCATCGACCGCGCGACTTTGGGACACACTATTATAAGGCGCGGCGTGAAGTTGGACAATCTCATCCAAGTGGCGCACAACGTGGAAATTGGCGAAAGCACCGTGATTGCCGCGCAGACCGGAATCGCCGGTTCAACCAAAATTGGCAAAAACTGTATGATAGGTGGCCAAGTGGGAATTGTCGGTCATCTGAAAATTGGCGACGGCGTAAAAATCGCCGCGCAAAGTGGCATCGGCAACGACCTGAAAGACAATGAAATAGTGCAAGGCTCACCCGCCTTTCCGATTGGCGAGTACAAGCGCGCCTACGTCGGTTTCCGAAATCTGACCCAAATAGCTAAGGACATTTCCGACCTCAAAAAAGAAATTGCTGAACTCAAAAAATGAGCGAAAACCAACGAACGATTCAGAAGGAAACGAGCATTAAAGGAACGGGGCTGCACACCGGCGCGGCCGTTACGCTCACCTTCAAGCCCGCCGAACCCAACACGGGTTTTGTATTCCAACGCATTGATTTAGAAGGACATCCGAGCATTCCCGCGAAAGCGGAAAACGTGGTGAACACCGCGCGCGGGACAACAATCGGAAAAGGCGAGGCCATCGTAAACACCGTGGAACACGTCTTGGCGGCCTTGGTGGGGATGGACATCGACAACTGCATTTTGGAGATCGATGGGCCAGAGGTTCCCATTTTAGATGGCAGCGCGCAGCCGTTCGTGAAAATTTTGAGCGAAAGCGGTACTGAAAATCAGAACGTTGCACGCGATTGGTTTGTGGTGGAAGAACCCATCATTTATAAAAATGGTGGCGGCGTGGAGTTGATGGCCGTCCCGTCCGATGCGTATCAAATCGACGTGATGGTGGATTACGATACCAAAGTTTTGGGCAGTCAAAATGCTCATTTGGAGAAAGTTAGTGATTTCAAAAATGAAATTGCCGATGCGCGGACGTTCAGTTTTTTGCACGAACTGGAACCGCTTTTGGACCACGGCCTCATCAAAGGTGGCGATTTGAACAACGCCATCGTGTATGTGGATAAAGACGTTTCACCGGACACGGTGGAAAAATTGAAAAAAGCCTTCCACAAAGATGAGGTGTCGGTGAAGGAAAATGGCATTTTGGACAACCTCGATTTGCACTATCCCAATGAGGCGGCGCGCCATAAATTGTTAGATGTGGTGGGCGATTTGGCGTTGGCCGGCAAGCCGATCAAAGGCCGAATTTTTGCCATCAAACCGGGCCACGCTTCCAATGTGGAATTTGCCAAACTCCTATCCAAAAAAATAAAAGAGCAGGCCAAAAAACCGAACGTCCCGAACATTGATCTGAACAGCGAGCCGCTGCACGACGTGAACGGAATTATGCGATTGCTACCGCACCGCCCGCCGTTTTTGTTGGTCGATAAAATTTTTGAATTATCTGAAAATCACGTTGTTGGAACGAAAAGCGTGACGATTAACGAAGGATTTTTTGACGGCCACTTTCCCGGCGCCCCGGTGATGCCCGGCGTTTTGCAGGTGGAGGCGATGGCTCAAGTCGGTGGCATTTTGGCGCTCAGCTCCGTGTCCGATCCCGAAAATTACCTCACTTATTTTTTGAAAATGGACGGGGTGAAATTCAAGAAAAAAGTGGTGCCCGGCGATACTTTGATTTTTAGGATGACGTTGATTGAGCCGATCCGGCGCGGCTTGGTGCATATGAAAGGCGAAACCTACGTGCGCGGGGAACTGGCCAGCGAAGCCGATATGCTGGCGCAAATCGTAAAAGAAAAAAACAAATGAACCAACCGTTAGCATTTATCCATCCATCGGCCAAAGTACCTGATTCTGTGGTGATTGAGCCGTTTGCCACGATTTCTAAAAACGTAGAAATCGGCGAGGGCACTTGGATAGGCAGCAACGTGACTATAATGGAAGGCGCGCGGATTGGCAAGAATTGTAGGATTTTTCCGGGGGCTGTTATTTCCGCCATTCCGCAGGATTTGAAATTTGAAGGTGAGGATAGTTTGGCCGTCATCGAGGACAACGTTACAATCCGGGAATGCGTGACCATCAACCGCGGCACCAAGGCGCTGGGAAAAACCACCATCGGGAAAGGCACTTTGATAATGGCCACGGCGCACATCGCGCACGACTGCACAATCGGCCAAAGTTGCATTATAGTGAACGGCTGCCTGATGGCCGGCCACGTGGAAATGGGCGACTGGGCGATTTTAGGTGGACTTTGCGCGGTGCAACAATTTTCCAAAATCGGAACGCACGCCTTTGTGGGCGGGGGTTCACTGTTGCGAAAAGACGTTCCGCCTTATGTAAAAGCGGCACGCGAACCGGTGGGTTATGCGGGAATTAATTCCGTGGGGCTGCGTCGGCGCGGCATCGAAAACGGCAAGATCAACGAAATCCAAGAAATTTACCGCATCCTTTTTCAAAAGAATTTTAACACCAGCCAAGCGCTGGACGTGATTGAAGCGGAAATGCCCGCCACCTCTGAGCGCGACGAGATTCTGCAATTCATCCGTGGCTCGCAGCGCGGGATTATGAAAGGGTTTCGGTTGGAATAAACCTCACCTCCCGCATAGGCGGGACAGGCCCGTCCCCTCTCCTTCAGAGAGGGGTGACGGAGCGCAAGTAGATTGCGTTGAAATTTTGTTTTTCCAATTAAGTCTTGGGAATTTTACACAATTAAAGTCGGGTTTTAATGGAAATCATCCTCGAAAATCTTGGGCGGACGTTTGGGAAACAAATCGTGTTTTCCCACCTCAACCATCATTTTAAGGAGGGAAAAAGCTGCGCAATCCTTGGCGGAAACGGTAGCGGAAAATCCACGCTTTTAAAGATTATTCTTGGCGCGCTTTCTCCCACTTCCGGTGTGGTTTTTTATAAAAAAAAGGATGAAATTGTAGCGAAGGAAAAACTTCCTTTTCAAATCACTTTGGCGGGGCCTTATTTGGAATTGATCGAGGAATTATCGGCGAACGAATTTCTAACTTTTTTTGGGAAATTCAGGAAGTTTAGAAAGGGTATTTCGACCCACGAAATCTTAGAAAAATGCCTGTTGGAAAACGCCGCGGACAAGCTCATCCAAAACTTTAGCTCGGGGATGAAACAACGGCTGCGGCTGGGCTTGGCGTTGTTTGCAGAAGCGGAAGTTGTTCTATTGGATGAGCCTACCTCCAATCTTGATCCGGCCGGGGTAAAATGGTATCAAACTTTGATAGAGGAAGAAATCGAAAATCGAACGCTGATTATCGGGAGTAATTTTGATGAAAATGAAATGGGTTTTTGCGAGGGGAAATTGGAAGTTGGTGGGATGTGATTCGCTAAATATATTGCGCGTTATCGACCCGTTTTCTTAAGCCGTATTTTTCTTTCAAAACTAACCAAAAATAAAGTGCGGTTTTTTATCAAAAGCGGATAACCTAATTCCGCTGCTCCCAAAGTTCAAATCCATTCAAATCCAGCGGCACTTTTTCATAGCCCTTTTTTTCGCCCCTTCCCCCTTTTTTCTTTAAATAAAACTTGCGACCACTATCTGCGCCGTCCATTTCAATATGGAAATACCTCAGCAAATAAAACTGGAAAGCCCAGTCAAAATAAACGTTCTGTTCGGCCGCCACGGTAGCTTTTTCAGGAATAATTTTGCCCAAAGCGTAAACGTCTTCCAGTTTTTGGGCATCACGGCCGGGCTGGTCTTTCATCCAAAATGAAAAAATTAGTGCGGCCACCAAAAGCGCGGCACTCACCGCTTTGAAAATTTGGAATGTGCGGCCTTGAATTTCTAAGCGATTCATCGCGATTTGTAGAACAGGGCCTACCCAAAAAGCAATTGCCAAGGCAAAAAACGGAAAGGCGGCGGTGATGTAAAACGTTTTTTGCACGGGCGTGAGCATCACCGGCAGCGAACCCGCCAATCCCAACAAGGCGAAAAAGAGCGTGTGTTTTTTATGGGAAAAGGAGGGTGGCGCGGTGGTATTTTTTCGTTTACAAATTAATAACAAAAGCCCCGCGAGGAGCAGCGGCACGGCCAACTCAGCGACCAAGCGTCCCAAGATGTAAAAGTGATTGCCCACGATGGGTTCATCGGTGATGCGGCCGAAAAGGCGGCGGGCAAAAACGAAGGTGAGACTGTCGCTGGCGGGTGGCCACAGCATCAAAAGCGCGTAGCAAGCAGCGGGCACGGCCATCAAAACGAGCGTCCCAAAAACCATCTTCCGCCAAGGAAACGAACGGAAAACCAGCCAATGAATCCCGACCAAAACGATGGGAAAAAGCCCTGGAACGCCCTTGGAAAGCGTGGCGAGAAAAACCGCCAGCCCCGCGAGAAAAAGGTTGCGGTAAAAATGGGTTTGAAAATAAACCGCCTTCCCACCAAAATACGCGGCGAGGAGAATAAAAATGCCCATCGTGTTTTCCAACATATTGTTTTGGAACGACCAAAAACAGGTGGGCACAATAATCCAAAATAAAACCGGCAGCCAGCCCAGCGCGCGGGTTGACGCCCATTTTGGCACGGCCAGCCGCCATATTTTTACAATAAGAAAAGCGGTGAACAGGGCGGTCAGCAAGCTGTAAATCCGTTCGGTAAAACGGCTTTCCCCCAAGATTTCAAAGAAGGGGGCTTGCAGCGCGTACACCAACGGCGGGTGTTCCAAAAAATACCACCCGCCGTCGCGTAGCCAGCTATCGCTGAGGACGGGATGCCAAAACGTGCCGCGCCCCTCCGCCAAGTTGCGCGCCACGATGGCGTATTGCTGGCCGTCCATAAACATACCGTCTTGCAGCAAGGCGGGCAGAATCAAGAGCGTGAAAACCGCCGCCGTGAAAAGCCAAAATGGGAGTTGTTTCAAATTTTAGGAACTTGGTTCTCACAAAAAAACCGACCCTTTTTATAGAATCGGTTTTGAAAGATTATTGTAAAAACAATTTTCCGAGGCGGTCGAAAATTGTTAATTCCTTTTTTTGCTGTCCAAATAAGCCTTATAACCATATCCACCGCCAAAGCCTCCAGCCAAAGAAACCACAATTTTGATAATATCAGTAAACAATGCTTTGTCTTCTTTGGCCAAATAAAGGGTGATAAATATAAATAATCCTATAATTATCAAGAAGTAAAAAAGCCCGTATTTTTTGGAAGATTGCGCGTCTTTATAAGAATTCCTGTCTTCATTTTCAGCCAGTTCCAAAATTTTGTCAATGTGTTTTTCATTGATTTTGGATAAGAGCGGATTGGGGAGTGGCCCAGAAATTCGTTGCATTGAAATACCCGTGCGGACTATTTCGCGAATTTCCGGTGGCAGATCTTCTAAGATTTCGGCTTCAGGAGATTTGGTTTCCGAATCACTTTTTTCGTCTTTATCGGTATCGGCTTTTTGGAAATCCTTTTTCCCAAAATCATCATTTCCCTCTTTCATCGTCCCAAATTTTCTAAAAGAGAGAAAAACCGCTGATCCAGCGATTTTGTGATGCGCAGTTCTACCTCGTTTTCAATATAATTGGCACAGCCCAATGCCAAAAGATCCGAGAATTGTTTTTGCGTAATAAGCTCTTGATTCTTGATTTTGGTGAGATAAGAAATCATTTCGACAAGCGCATTCTTGTTGTTTTCAGAAAGCCGCGCCAAATTGTTGGAGGGCTGGAAACTTTCGGCCATCCAATTGATAAATTCCTTTTCGCTATTTTTCTTGGAGACTTGCATATTACTGGCAATCAGTTACTAAAAACACCGCCAAAATAAGGATTTTGTTCGGAATCAAAAAAAGCCACAGATGAAAGTCCACGGACTCAGCGCCACACTCCATCGCAAATCAAAAATCGAGAAAATCGCAGATTCGATCAGTTCTCCCCAAACACCTCCCCTGTTCGCGTAGAGTAATTGATTTTCAGCGCCTCGGCTTTCCGCAATTCCTGTTTCACGTCGGAAATCAAGCCCATTTTTACGGCTTCATCCGCCTTGATGGAAACGGTCATCAGCGGACGCTCGGCCTCGTTGATGGCTTCGCGCTCTTCAATAACGTACGCCTGCACTTCGCTGACGCGCGCAAAGGCATCGTTGAGCTGGATGCGTGGCTCGCTACCTACGGCGGCCACCAGTTTGGGCTTGGGCTTGCCCACATAAATGTAGGTCACCAAGCTTTTCTTTTCCAGTTTTTTCACTTCCGTGGCGTTCGGCTTGGTATTTTCCACCAATAGCGTCACTTCGCGCATCACCGTGGTCACCATAAAGAAAAAGAGCAACATAAACACGATGTCGGGCAGCGAGGCCGTGGAAATGGCGGGAGTGCCGCCGCCGGATTTTTTTCTGAATTTGCTCATCTTTATAAATCTAAAGGTTCCGCTTCCGAGATTTTTTGCGGGTAGGCATCGGAAACTTGTTTGGATTGTTCAGGGCCCAACTCATCATAACTTTTTCCATATTGCCGCTCCGCCAGTTCGTTTCGCAATTCATTGATGGCGGCCACCAACTCGTTCTGCACGGCAATGTAAATGTCGTACGACGTCTGCCGATCGTTTTGCAACGAAATGATGGCCTTGCTGGGATTGTCGGACGAAGCAGGGTCGCGGCGGCCTTGGCAATATTCGCAGGTCCCGTCGCCGTTGTTGTCCAAAAACTCCTTGGCCAGCGTCCGCAGGTCGCGGATGTCCGCGTAATTGTCTTCTACCAAGAGTTGGTCATTGCGGTTTACCAACACGGTGAAAAGGTTTTTCTGTTTGATAGGAGGCGGCGGCTCCTGCTCGTCCGGCTGCCACGGCGGCAGTTTCGTGGAAATCCCGCTGTCCACGTCCATCGTGGTGGTCACCAAAAAGAAAATAAGCAGCAAGAAGGCGATGTCCGCCATCGAGCCTGCGTTGATTTCGGGTATGCCTCTCTTGTTGCGTGCCATAGTTTTTTTATCTTTTGAACAAACGGGCGACCTCGGAAAAGAGTATCGCAATCACGGCCACTCCCATCAAAATATAGAAAAGGATGAGTCCCATTCCCACCGATTTGGAAGCCTGTTCGCTCACTTCCAGTTTGGCGTAAGTAGTGTTGGCGTCAGAACCATTGGCCGCGAAATATGAAATCGCTACCAAAACACCCAGTGCCAAAAGTCCAATCAAAAAGCTCTTGGCAGATTTGGGGTCTTTGGCCAGCCTCGTAACCGCGAAAATGATGATTCCCAAAACGCACACCGCGATGAGCGCGTAGGAAACATAAAGCCCGATATTTACTAATGTGTTCGTGTCCATTTTTAGTAGAAATTAATGGATTAGGAATTATAATGTAGGGCGGCGCGTGGCATCGTGGCGAATCAACAAATCGATAAACGAGATGGAAGCGTCCTCCATTTTATTCACGATGGAATCCACTTTGGCCACGATATAATTGTAAAAAATCTGCAGGATAATCGCCACGATAAGACCGAAAACCGTGGTCAAAAGGGCGATTTTGATACCGCCCGCCACCAGTGATGGTGAAATGTCGCCCGCCGCTTCGATGGCGTCAAACGCGCCAATCATACCGATTACCGTTCCCATAAACCCGAGCATCGGCGCCAGTGCGATAAAAAGCGAAATCCACGAAATATTTCTTTCTAAAAGTCCCATTTGTACAGAACCGTAGGAAACCACCGATTTTTCCACCACGTCGATGCCTTCGTCCATCCGGTCGAGACCTTGGTAAAAGATGGAAGCCACTGGGCCTTTGGTGTTGCGGCATACTTCTTTGGCCTCTTCCACGCCGCCGGTTTGCAGGGCGCTTTCTATTTCGTCCAGCAGTTTTTGATTGTTGGTAGTGGCCATATTCAAGTAGATGATCCGCTCGATGCAGATGGCCAGACCGAGAATCAAAGCCAACAATACAATGCCCATAAAAGACGGGCCGCCCTCAATGAATTTTTCTTTCAACACTTGGTGGAAGGACTGGTCTTCTTCGATGATATCGTCCTCATCGCTGCCAATGGCCGGGTCCACGTCGGCGGCCTCGTTTTCGTCTACCGCCTCGCTGGCATCAATGGTAGCGGGCGTGGCCGTGTCAGCAGCGGCCGTATCAGTTTGGTCGCCTTGCGCCACCGTTTGGAATGTTCCGAAGGCGATTATCGCGAAAACCGCCAAGATTGAAAGTACTCTTTTCATTACTTTATGATTGATTAGAATTTTGCGCCGAAAGTATAAAAACTGGCGGCAAAGCTAAAAGTTTTGTGAAGATTTTTTGGGAAAGTTTTTTCAGGGTGGCAAAGAGGGGTCGGCGTATTAGTATCGAAAAAAAACAAAGGGTTGCTTTTGGATTTAAAAAATACGCGGCGGCGCGCCGAAAATTTTTACTTTTGCAGGCCTTAAAAAACGGAGAGGTGTCCGAGTGGCTTAAGGAGCACGCTTGGAAAGCGTGTGTGCGGGAGACCGTACCGAGGGTTCGAATCCCTCTCTCTCCGCAGTAACCTCGCAGGTCTTGGCCGGCGAGGTTTTTTTTTATGCCAAAATGTGGTAAGCGCGCACCAGCAAAAAGGGAAAGCGAATCGACAAATAATGAAAAGTGGACGGGCATCTTATATTAATATAGCACTAAAAACAATCATACCGAAACCGCCACCCGATAACCCGTATTGCCCCGCACATTAAAAACAACCCCACCTTCAAAAATCAAATATTGCCCGCGAATCCCTTGCAGAACGGCCGAAAATTCAGGGTTTTTATCCAAGTTCAACGCTTTCACTTTGGTCGGGATATTTTGAATGGGATATTCCAGTTTTTGAATCGTATTATCTTGACTTACAAACTTTTGCAGTTCCTCCGAAAGTTCGGGGATTACTTTTTTCTTTTCTGCCGCCAAGTCCATCTCGGGATCTTCGTTTTTCAGCATCCGCTGCCACGCGGTTTTGTCGGAAAGGTGGTTTTTTAGCGCCACTTCCAACTGGCCGGCCTCATAGCGGTTGCTGGTTTCGGCGAAGATTATCGCCTCCGAGGCACCTTGGTCGATCCAGCGGGTGGGGAGGTTTCGCTGGCGGGTCACGCCCACTTTTAGGCCGCCGCTGTTGGCCAGATACACGACGTGCGGCATCAATTGGTAGGATTTTTCATAGGCCAAATCGCGGTCGGCCTCGCCGAGATGAGCCCGCGAAAGTTCCGGCCGGATGATGCTTTCGCCCGCTTCCGGCGCGGTGAAAAAGCAATTTTTGCAGAATCCCATCCGATACAGCTCGTCAAATTTGCCGCCGCAACTGGCGCAATATTTTTCGTTGAGAAATTTCAGCGACAGCGAACGGCCGACTAAGTCGTTCATTTTCAAGAAGTCGTCATCGGTTTTGAAAAGATACTTTACTTTTCCATCGAGGAAAGCGGGCATTTTGGAAAGGGTGGATTGAAATTCCATATCAAAGATTTGTAATTTTATTTCGCTTTTTTTGCGCAACCAACTTATTCAGAATGAAATTAAGTCTCGTAAACAGCTTCATCAGTTGGCGGATGAAAAAAAGGTTCAACCAGATTGAATTCTTTATGAAATATCCGTGCGAAACGCAGCGCGAACTGCTTTTCAATTTGCTGGATTTTGCCAAAAATACAGAATGGGGAAAGAAGTACGGTTTTTCAGAAATTACTGATTATCAAGAATTTAAAAACCGAGTGCCGCTGCATTTTTATGAAACGGTGGAGCCTGAAATCGAGCGGCTGCGGCAAGGCGAGCAAAACCTGATGTGGCCCACGGAAATCAAGTGGTTCGCCAAATCCAGCGGAACCACCGCCGCTAAAAGCAAATTTATCCCCGTGAGCGGCGAGGCCATCGAGGAATGCCATTTTAAAGGCGGCAAGGATTTGCTCAGCATTTACTGCCACAACAAGCCGGAAACCCAAGTATTCAGCGGAATGGGGCTGCGGCTGGGCGGCAGCACTTACGTTAATAATATCAGCAACCAAAGTTTTTACGGCGACCTTTCGGCGATCATCATCGAAAATCTGCCCTTTTGGGTGGAGATGCGCAGCACGCCCAACCACCGCATCAGTTTGATGACCGAGTGGGAGGAAAAAATCGAGGCAATCGCGAACACCACCATCCGCGAAGACGTGAGCAGCCTCGCCGGCGTGCCCAGCTGGATGCTGGTTTTGGCGCGGAAAATCTTGGAGAAAACGGGCAAGCAAAACCTTCACGAAGTGTGGCCCAACTTGGAATTGTATATGCACGGCGGCGTTAGCTTTGAACCGTACCGCGCTCAATTTCAAGAACTTCTGCCAGATTCCATTTTCAGTTTTATGGAAACCTACAATGCGTCGGAGGGCTTTTTTGGAATCCAAGACCAAAAGGACAAAAACGAGCTTTTGCTGATGCTCGATTATGGGATTTTTTATGAATTTATCCCGATGGAAAAGTTTGACGGGGAAGATTCCGAAGCCATTGATTTGGAAGATGTGGAAGTGGGAAAAAACTACGCCGTGGTGATTTCCACCAACGCCGGATTGTGGCGCTACATCATCGGCGACACGGTGCGGTTTACTTCAGTAAATCCTTATCGGGTGCAGGTTTCCGGCCGCACCAAAAGTTTTATCAATGCCTTTGGCGAAGAACTTATCGTGGAAAATGCGGAGGCCGCGCTGAAATTTGCGTGCGCCGAAACAGATGCGCAAATTGAGGATTATACCGCCGCGCCGGTTTATTTGGAAAATCAAGAAAGCGGTGCCCACGAGTGGTTGGTGGAATTTTCAAAACCACCTGAAAACCAGCACGTTTTCGTTGAGAAATTAGACCAAAAACTAAAGGAACTGAACAGCGACTACGAAGCCAAGCGCCATAAAAATATGGTGCTGCAACCGCCGAAGTTTAATATCGCGCGCGAAAAACTGTTTTACGATTGGATGAAAAGCAAGGGCAAGTTAGGCGGGCAGCACAAAGTTCCGCGCCTCGCGAATAATCGGAAGCATTTGGAGGAATTGTTGGAGATGAATTCGATGGAAGCGGCTTGAAGAAGTTGTTTTGGGTTTGAGGTTTGGGGTTTGAAGTTTGTGTGGAGTGAAGTGTCGCACCTCTTTTCGCCGCCCTTACAGGCGGCGCTACAAACATTTCGCCCCGCTGGGGCTTCATTTTTTAAGAAAAATATTGCCTTGGTTTTGCTGCCGCAAAGCTCCGTAGGAGCGTCATATCTGTAGCGCCGCCTGTAAGGGCGGCGTAGTCGATGGACGATGAAATTCCAAAAAGCCCCATAGGGGCGACACAGTTTATATTAAAAATTAATAATGAAATTTATTAAAATATCTACCATTTTTCTGTTCATTTTTTCTATAAATATATACGCCCAATCCGGCTATTCTTTTGAAAAAGAAATCCCACTAAAAAAAACCGACAAAATCACCGTTGACCAATTTCAAAACCTGTACGCCATTTCGGGAAACGAACTTTTGAAATTCAATGAACGAGGCCAAAAAATCTTGTCGTACAGCAACCCGCTCTTGGGGGAAATCGAAAGCGTGGACGTGTTGAACCCGCTGAATCCCTACGTTTTTTTCAAAGATGTAAACCAACTGGCGGTGATTGACAACCGATTGAACGAAAGCCAGTTGCTCAATCTCACGGACTTCGGTTTTTTGGACGTCCAACTTCTTTCGTTCACCGACCAGCAAAACGTTTGGCTGTACGACCAAGCGCAGGACAAACTATTCCGCTTCAACATCGAAACGCAAAAAATCACGAACCAAAGCTTAAACATTACCCAACTGAGCGGCAGCGAAAACGAACCGCGCGGCCTGCAAAGCACTATCGACAAAGTATATCTGAATCTGCCGACGGAGGGCATTTTGGTGTTCGATGCGGTGGGGGCTTTTCTAAGAAAAATTCCCATCAAAAATGTGGATGATTTTTTTATACAAAAAACCACGATTTTTTTGATAAAAGAGGGCAGGGTTTTGATTTACAATTTGCAATCGGGAAAAATGTTGCCCGAAATTTTTAGCGAAAGCGGACTGAAAAGTGTTTGCAAGGCGGGCGGGCGGCTCTATCTTTTTGATGGTGAAAAACTGAAAATCTATAAAGAAAAAGCAGCGGCAAAACCTTAATTTCGCGCCCCTTTTACGACGTATCCGCGTGCCTTGCCACGGGATTGAATCAAAACAGACGACTTATGCACATCGCGATTTCCGGCAACATCGGCTCGGGCAAAACCACGCTGACGGGGCTTTTGGCCAAACATTACAAATGGCAACCCGAATTTGAAACGGTGGACGAAAACCCGTATTTGGACGATTTTTACCGCGAGATGCAACGGTGGTCGTTCAACTTGCAGATTTTCTTTTTGAAGGAGCGTTTTAAGGGTGTCAAGGAAATTCGCGAAGGCGGAAAAGACGTAATCCAAGACCGCACGATTTATGAGGACGCGCACATTTTTGCGCCCAACCTGCACGCGATGGGACTGATGCCCACGCGGGATTTCGACAATTATCAGGCGCTGTTCCAATTGATGGAAAGTTTCATCCAACCGCCGGATTTGCTCATTTATCTGCGCGCCAGCATTTCTACTTTGGTGGAGCAAATCCAAAAGCGTGGCCGCGATTATGAAAGCGCCATCAGCATCGATTATTTGAGCCGCTTGAACGAGCGCTATGAAGCGTGGATTTCATCTTATGATAAAGGTAACTTAATGATTATCAACGTGGATGACAATAAATTCGCCAATGAACCGGAGGATTTGGGAAAGATTATTTCCAACGTAGATGGAGAATTGCACGGGCTTTTTTGATCCGTGTTATTTAGGATTTTCAACCCCTTTTTTCTTTATTTTTTCACGATTTTCTGCCGGAAAATTTCCCCCTTGCGCTGCAATTCCAAAAGATAAACGCCCGTGGCCAAATGGCCAATGGGGACGACCGTGGATTTATTTAAGCGCATTTCCAATAGCGTACCGCCCGCCACATCTCTAATTTTCAAGGTCATCCCAGAAAGCGATGCGGGGAAAGAAACCTGCAAGCGGTCGCGGGCGGGGTTAGGGAAAACTTCGATTTGCGAAGCCCAAAATTCGTCTTGCGAAATGGCCGTTACGGTAACGCATTGCGAGGTGTCCGAGCAAAACCCATTGTCCACGATCACGGCAAAATTGCCATTGTAAGGCGCGCTGAACACCTGCTGGGTATCGCCCGGCAAGATTTTGTAATCCTTGAAACAATCTACCCATTGATACGAAGCGGCATTGCTGGCATTGGAAGTCAGCAGCCGCCCCAGCTTGAACACGGTGGTATCGAGCGGGTGCACCGTCAAGTCCAAATGCGTAATTGTATCGCAACCTTTGTCATCTAATTGCTTGATGGTGTAGTTCCCACTTTGCAGAAAGGTTTGCCCAGCGATGAAAAAATCATTGCAGGCCACAACTTGCGTGTCAGGCGTGGCGATGCACTGCGCCATTTTTTGGATGAAGACGTCCCCCGCTTGAAAAAATTGATACGTGGTATCCTTGGACGTCATCAAAAAAGTGGCGGAAGAATCGGGGTCGAAATCCGCCGTGCCGAAATAGGAGCCAACCGTCACGATTTCATTGGCATCAGTGAGCGCGATGGTGGGGCCGCCAAAGTTTGTTGTCACAGCATTTTTGAAAAGGTTGACGGTGCGGAACGTGCCGTTGGAATCGAATTTCAAGATGGCATTGCTGCCCCAACCTTGATCCACGAACGCAGTTTTGCCGGGGTGCGGGTCAAAATCCACGGTATCCTGAAACGTGCCCGCCAAGTAAATATGGTTGCAATCGTCCGTGGCCAGTGAAGAGCCAATGTCCCTGCCCGAACCACCCACGTTATGCGCCCACACGAAATTTCCGGTAGAGTCGAGTTTCAAAAGGAAAGCATCATCACTATTTGGATATAAATAATAAAGCTGCCCAGAAGGGTCAAAATCCGTTTGGGCATCGAAAGAGCCCGTGGCGTAAAAGTTATCCGAAAGGTCAATGGCAACGTCGCCAGCTCCCCAAAAGAGGTCGGCGGAGAAATTCGCCCGCCATTCTTGGTTTCCATTGGATTCCAACGCGATGATATAAGCGCCTAATCCCGCGTGGCCCACCACCCCGATGCGGCCCGATTGGGGCGAGACGGTAATCGCGGTTCCATAGCTTTCCAGTATTCCGCCGAGTGCTTTTGCCCAACTCAGGTTTCCATCCTTGTCAAATTTGGCCACAAACGATTCGCGAATATTAGACGAACCTGCAATAATATTGACTACCCCAGCGTTGGGATCAAAATCCACCGTATTTTGAAATCCGCCAGTGATGTGAAACGTACCCTCTTCGGCCACGAAAATGTCTTCGCCAAAATCGGATTTGACTCCGCCAAAGCTGTGCGCCCAAACCAGACTGCCACTGGGGGAAAATTTGGCGATGAAAATCTGCGACTCCGTTTTGCTGGCATTCGGCAAAATATGCGGGTTGGCCGCGCTGCCAAAATTGACGGAATCTTGATAAGAACCTGTTACATAAATATTCCCCGAAGAGTCCGTCCCCACCGCGTTGGCCACCGCGCCCATTGCCCCACCGATGGTTTTGACCCACAGCAAATTTCCGGCAGGGTCCAGCTTGGCGATAAAAATATCGAGGAGGCCTTGGGAAACCCGTTGGGCCACGGCCGGCCCCGGGTCAAAGTCCACCGTATCATAGAAAAAACCCACGGTAATGATATTGGACTGGCCGTCCACTGCCACGTCTCTGGGATGGCTACCCGAATAGCCCTCAAACTGTTTCGCCCATTGAAAGTCCGTGCGCTGGCCCAAAAGCAAGGCGCTTGAAGAAAGAAAGCCGATAAAAAATAATAGCAGTGTCCGCATAATTTTCGCATTATATAAAAATCAAAATAGAAAACCAAATCAAAATCCGTGAAAATCCGTCCAATCCGTGTCATCTGTGTTCTATTCATCCCTCACCCAAACAACCGCCCAAAAACCTCCTCCATTTTCCCGCACTGCACCACCTTGATGCCGTATTTCCCGCTTTCCATCTTATTATGAGCAGAAATATAAATCTCCTCAAATCCCATCTTCTCCGCCTCCGAAATGCGCTGCCCCACCCGCGCCACCGGCCGGATTTCGCCGCTCAGTCCCACCTCCGCTGCAAAGCACGTTTTCAGCGGCAGCGAAATATCCTCGCTCGACGACAAAATGGCCGCCACCACCGCCAAGTCAATCGCGGGGTCGTCCACGCGGATGCCGCCGGTGATGTTCAGGAAAACGTCCTTGCTCGCCAAGCGGAAGCCGCAGCGTTTTTCCAAAACCGCCAGCAACATATTCAGCCGTCGCACGTCAAAACCCGTGGTGCTGCGCTGCGGCGTGCCATAGACGGCCGTGCTCACCAGCGCCTGAATTTCAATCAACATCGGCCGGATGCCCTCCACCGTGGCCGCCACGGCATTGCCGCTCAGGTCTTCGTCTTTGCGTGAAATCAAAATTTCGCTGGGGTTCGCCACTTGCCGCAAACCCTCGCCGAGCATTTCGTAAATCCCCAATTCCGCCGTACTGCCAAAACGGTTTTTGTGCGCCCGCAGCAACCTATAAATATGGTGGCGGTCGCCCTCAAACTGCAGCACCGTGTCCACCATATGTTCCAAAATCTTCGGCCCCGCGATGTGGCCCTCCTTGGTGATGTGGCCGATCAAAAACACGGGCGTTTCCGTCTCCTTGGCAAACTGGATCAGCTCCGCCGCGCACTGCCGGATTTGCGACACACTCCCCGGCGAGCTTTCAATCAACTGAGAATGAAGCGTCTGCACCGAATCCACCACCACGATTTCCGGCTCCGTCAGTTCGATTTGCTTGAAAATCTCCTGCGTGTTCGTGGCCGTCAAAATGTAGCACTCCTCGTTTTTTATCCCGATCCGCTGCGCGCGGAGCTGCACCTGCCGCTCGCTTTCCTCGCCGCTCACGTACAGGCATTTCAAAGGAAGTTGCAGCGCCGTTTGCAGCATCAGCGTACTCTTCCCGATGCCCGGCTCCCCGCCCAAAAGCGTCACCGAACCCGCCACCATCCCGCCGCCCAGCACTCTGTCCAACTCCGCATCCAAAGTCGGAATCCGCTGGCTGTCGTCCGCCGAAATTTCCGTCAGCGCCTTCGCGGAATGCCGTCCCGACGCTGCGGTCGCGGACGTCGCCGCCTTCACCGCCGCCGATTTCCACGGGCTGGGCCGGCTCTCCGCCACCTCCTCCACGATGGTGTTCCACGCCGCGCACCGCGGGCACTGCCCCATCCATTTGGAATGTTGCGCCCCACAGTTTTGGCAGAGATAAACGGTCTTGGGTTTTTTGCTCATTGGGCAAAGAAACTAAATCGGCGGGTTGGAAATGGCTGTCGCTGGCGCGAGTTTGTAACTCGTGCTACCTCATTACCTACTCATTATTCACTACTCACTATTATTATTTGGGCGCGTCCCGCTTGCCGTGCGCCGCCAACGCGCAAAACCCCACAACTGCGCCGCGGCAAGGCGGGTCGGGCTATCCGCTCCAAGTCCTCGCCCTCGTGCCCTTCGGCCACGGGGCTGCGGGCTTTCCGCTACTATCCCTCGCGCGGGGCCGCCGCTCCGTAGCCATCTTTGGAAAAAGCCCGAAAGCCGCTGCCAGAGTGTCGCCCCTACGGGGCTCCCAAAACTGGGGACGGACTTCTCTATAAACGCCGCCCTGACAGGCGGCGCTACAAATATGCCGCTCCTACGGAGCTATTTTTTGAGGTAAATAAAATGCGGCAAAATCGCTGAACACAATTTTTCATAGAGAAAAATGAAGCCCCAGCGGGGCGAAATGATTGTAGCGCCGCCTGCAAGGGCGGCGAAATAGCGAAACAAAACGATAGGATTTTAGAAGCCCCAGCGGGGCGACACTCCCCACCGCGCACCCTGAAAGGGTGTGATTACACAGCTTGGGGCAACGCCCCAAGCACATTCCAAATCCGCACCATCGCCGCCGCAGAAATCAACCCGCCAAAGCCTCCAACCGTTCCTCAATCTTCCCAAAGAAAGAACGCCGCCACATCTCATTGCTCTGCGAAACTTGCCGCGACATTCCCATCTGCGCCTCCCAATGGTTTTGAAAAACGCCGATGGCCGCTGGGTCGCAAGTGTCCATAAAATGTACGCCTTGGAACGAGTTCATCAAAACTTGCAAATCCTCGCACCTCAAAAAACCCGCGTTGGTCATTATACAGAAATCGGTGGTGTGCAGCACGAATTTCCCCGATTCCTTTTGGCCAGCGGCTGCCTGTTTTTGGTAGTTTTCAAAGGTTTCTCGGATTTCGTTTTGGATGACGCTAAATTCCGTTTCGGTCAGGTAATCCATTTCACGCCAGTGTTTCAGTTGCTCCATTTGATTGTAAACGCCATACAAATACCAGATTTCCTCGGTGTTCAAATCTTGGTAAACCCTGAACATCTCCAAGCCCAGTTCCACCAAAGATTTCGGCGGGTTCTGAAAATCGGCAAACCCAGCGCACTTGGCCCACACAGTCATCTTGTAGCGCAAAAGGTTGGGCGCGGCGCTGAAGAAAAACAGCGGCAAATCGCGGCCGAGGTAGCGTAGGCAATGATCTTTTTTTAAAGCGCCTCTTAAGGTTTTCAGCAAGGAGCTGTAATAGTCGTACATAGAATTCCAATCGTGGAAAGTGGCGAGGCGAGCGTTGAGAACCGCAGCCTCCTTCTTGGGAAGGAACAGCGTCCGCGCGGCGGGCAGCGCTTCGCAGATTTGGTGGATTTCGTGGTGCGAAAGTTCCTTTTCGCCGCGCACCCGCCGGTAGATGTTGCTGTCGTCTATCTCTAAAATTTCGCGCAGCCAAGCGGTGAGGTTGAGATGGTCAGGCAATTCTCGCCGGAGCTGTTCTAAGGCCGCTTGCTGTAAGGGGTGCTTGCAGGTTTTGGTTTCCATAAATCAAAGTTTTGGTGAAGCCGTCAGGCGAATATCGCCAAAAATTTTCAACCGACTGGCGAAAACCGCCTTGCGGGAGATTTTGGAATGGCGAACCTTTGGCCAATGTTTAACCACAAAAACGCCTGAAAATGAAAAAGATGATTATGGTTTTGGCTGTTTTGGCAGCAATGCTCCTACACTCAGACCCTGCGCAAGCGCAGAATTTTATAGACGAGGATAACGCCCTTTTTTGGGAGCGCTACCAAGTGGAGGAAAGTACGAGCTACCTCATCCCCGACACTACCCAAATGGACGAGCTGACCGAATGGGACTGGGTGGAGATGGAGCCACGCAAAGATCGCCGCCACCACCAATCGCAGATGGACGGTTATTTAACGCGTTCTGAACGTATCGACGTTTTAGAGCAAGTGCCGCTGGAAGATTGGGAGCGTAAAATCGGCTACCTCCTAATAGATGGCGAGGCCGTGACCACTTATGATGAGTTGGGCGCCTTGATTTCCCATTTGCCGCACAGTGAATATTACTTGGCCTTGGAGGACACGCTGACACAAGCAATCGCGGCGGACGGACTACAGCCGATGTTGCCTTTTCCCGTTTATGAGGATTTGCCATTTGATGATTTGCAGGATCAGGGGTTTTTCACCGAACCTACCGAAAATGGTTACCGCATTTGGAACGACTTGCTGTCCATTACAATTGATCCCGTAAATCATATCCGCACGACAAAAATCGAGGATGCAGAATTTGACCAGCCTTTTTACGCGCTGGAAGCTTATTCGCTAAGTGAGCAAGGTTACCTGATGCCCGCTTTCCAAGAAATCCAAACCAAGACCCTCTCCCGCAAAGGGCAGTGCCTGGTGAAGGTGGAAACCGAGGTGTACCAAGATTATCAAATGTACTACGATCCAGCTATCCTATTTTATGAGGAAAGTTCGGGGCCGGAGGAAAATTTTACAATATTCCCAAACCCCACCAGCGGCGAATTTGAAATCGAATATACCGGCTCGCAACAGGTCGAAACGCCTTACGAACTGTCCATCACCAATCAAATGGGCACGGAGGTGCAGCAGGAAAGCGGGTTGAACACGGGCGATTTGGAGCTGATTGACATTTCTGCCTTGCCCGATGGATTTTACGTCCTGCATTTCTATCTGGATAATCAACAATTTTCGAAAACCCTCTTTAAAAACTAAAACGATGAAAACGCAAAAACCTTTTACAACGGCTCTGGCAATCCTATTTGCCGCTTTTTTGAACTTTAACGCAAAAGCTCAATGCCCACCCGGGGATACGGCGGTGCTGGCCGACCCTGTATATGTACACGATTCGCTGGAACCGCTGGGGCATCATATGATTTTGCACGGGAAAACCGCAATGGATACTAATGACAAAGTGATATTTTTTATTCCGGGGTTGGGAGGAAACAGCTTGGCTTGGACCGATGTTATTGTAGAAACAAACGGTCCACAAAACCAATACCCGCTCTATCCAGCCAGAAACGCCCGCGCTATTCAATTTGCTACTCCATCTTATCCTGGATATGCTCAAGGCAGCAATATGTTCGCGGCGGGGGATGATACCTATACCGACATGTTAAATGTTCCGTATTCAAACTACGGCGTAACTGATGTAACGGCGAATATCGTGATAGCCCACAGCCAGGGCGGATTGGTGGCTCGCGAAGTGGACAGGACAATGCGGCTCAATGGCAGAACGCCAAAATTTGGGGGCATCGTAACCTTTGGCTCACCGCACGGAGGAGCGGAAATATTGACCAACGGATTACCTTATAGCCGCGGCGGGCAGAATATGATTCAGGATTTTGGGGAAGATATGTGCAAGGATTTATCAGATGGTCCGCTTTGGGACTCATTGACAACCGCCGACCCTTTTTTCTACAAGATGATTCGCTTTTTCAGTTGGGAAAGAAAAATTGTAGATTTGAAAAACGAAATTTGCGAGTTTTTTGCACAGGACGTAGTCTCTTGGGCGCTGCCTGGGGATTCCGTTTACCTTACCCAAGATTATATGGCACACAATCAACACAATAGCGTACCCAATCATCTTTTAAATACGATGAACAACTATACACCCACAATTCCAATAGTAGCATTTTACGGCGTGGAGGAGGAGCCGGTGTTTTGGCGGCAAATGGGATCTTTGATAGAGGGTGTGCATACCGCATCGGCATTTAGTGCGGATGCAGACCAAAAATTTGTGAACGACGCGAACACTACGCAAGCAAATTACTACAGCAAATACCAAGTATTTAAAGGACACGCTAAGTGGCAGGAGAAAAAGAGAGATGCCTTCTGTGTTTTCCCAGTAATCGTTGTTACTTTAGGGATTCCTTGTATGATTCATACGGAAAAGCGTGCGAGGTACTATAATACCCAACTGGCATACGAGAGAGGCTATGACTTCTTGCGGAAAGCCAACAAACGCTGGAAGGGAATTATCGGCGCGCGGAAAACAGGTTTCACTATGGATGGCTTCGAGTGCAAATGCAGGAAGCTTGGCAGTTGGCGGTTTACCACCTCCATCGTGCAAAACCGGAGTGACTGTCCCGTTGGTTTTAATAATACGCCCCAAGGAATGCAATTTTGTTTCGTTCGGCCTAACGTTAAATGGACTACCACCAAAAAACCCAACGATGGTGTGGTGCTGGCCGAGAGCGCGCGCAACGTGCCCGGCGGCACGGTGAATGGAAACCTTGCTCTCGAAGACTATGAATTGACCAACTGCAACCACCAGCAGTTGCGCAACCATCCGGAAACGGCGGCGAAATTGAATCGGTTGTTTGATACTAATGACTACGACACCTTTTTTAGAACTAATTTGCGATGAAAATGCTAAAAATTTTACTGCCTCTTTTAATGGCTTGGGCTTGCGAAAAGCCCAAGCCATTTCTCCCGCCCGAGCCAGTGGAACCGGACACCACCTATAAAGGGAAGTTGGATATGGTATGGAAAGCGAAGTTTGATTCGAGTGGCGTGAGGGGCGAAAGTCAGCAGCCATTGATGTACGGTGAAAAACTGCTGTGGAACGCCGCACCGCACCCTCACGGATTTTCGGTGATGCTCTCCGATGCCAAAACCGGCAAAGTTGAGTGGGAATGGAGCAATTTCTTAAAATACCCCATCATCCACTGGAACAATCACCAGTTCATTCACGGACATTACTACGCAATGCAAAACAACGGCGAGACCAATGTAATTGACCTGAACGATGGAACTACGGTTTGGCAGTTTTTCTCAAATGACAATGAACCCAATATCTGGAATGTGGGTGATTATTTATATGCCAATCACAGTAAAGGGAGCGGGTCTTCCACCGAGTTTGTCAAATTGGTTAGAAGCCCTGTTTCTTATATGGATTGGGAAACCATCTATACAATTTACACAGATTCAATAGGCGGTTATGTCTCCACAATGAACGGCCCCACCTTATGGATGTCCCCCTCCGGCGACAGCATCTTCCTTTGGCAGAACCGAAGTTACAATTTCGCGACTTCCGATGGCCAAATCGACCTCTACGCCTACAATTTCTCCAAACAAGGAATCGAGTGGATAATGGAAGACATCGAGCCGGTGGGCGGCTCCAACGTGCTGGCCCCGGTGGTGGAGGGCGACCGTTGCTATGTGTTGGGTGAACGCAACCTGCAATGTTTTGATTTGGTGAACCGAAAAATGTTGTGGCAAAAGGGCTTTCCCGGTTTTGGCCACCATTTGAAGCTTTCCAATCTCATCATCGACGGCAACCGCCTCATCGTAAAACCCGACAACGATGCCATCCACGCGCTGGACAAAATGACGGGTGACAACCTTTGGAGTACTTTCGAGGCCGGCACCAGCCCCTCGCATATGCAACTATGGAACGGGATGGTGTTCTACACCTCCGAGGCCAAGGGAAAAATCTACGCGGTGAAAACCAGCAACGGCGAAATCGTGTGGGCGGAGGATTCGCCCCACGATGGCAACTCCAAATACCCGGCGGCGGGCTTCGACAACGGTGTGGCCATCCACGCCGGTTTGGGCTACATATATGTGCACGACCACCATTTTATGATGTGCTTTAAATTGCCGGGGAGGTGATTTTTAAAGATTTTAAAATGAGAAACACCATATCTGCTTTGTGCTTTTTGTTGGTTTTGACTGCATTTTCACAAAACCGAAGCATAGAAATCTTGGGATTCACTGGCCTCGGCGCGGTGAATTTGCATCATTCCAGCGCCAAAATCTCTATCCCAGATAATGGAGGGGGTTCCCTCTCGCAATCCATTGGTGGCGGTATGGCGATAGAGTCAAGGGTTTATAAATGGTTTTGGCTAAGAGGTGAAATTGGTTTCGCTGAATTTAGAAATGAGTTGCCCACTGGGATTGAAGTACAATACCCTGATTTTAATATGGATTTGAGGCATTTTCAACACAGAGCCTCTATCGGTTATTTGTTTGTAGCGCCCGAATTGCGTTTTGGTAAAGATGTTTCTTTCCATATGCGCGTCGGACCAGCTTTGGCAACTGCTTTTAGCAGCAGGTACGAATCGGGCTTTGTAATATTGAACGGGAACGACGGCCTCCAGTTTCTCGATTACGATGAGCTAGAAACTCAAACCCGCCACAGTTTGATGTGGGTGGGCGATGTGGGTTTCCGACTACCTATCTTTTCCGAAGGAACCGAAATTGGAATAGGTCTCAGATACACCAATTTGACTAAGTATCTCGGCGAAGGCGATGGCCGGCCGATAGGAAGTTATTATATTTTTTATCCTCAAATATCAGTTCACAGCATAAATTATCTTATGAGTTTTGGTCTAACTTTTTAGTTTAGCATCCTTGCCCCAATCCTACACCTCACCCCCCAACTCCGCCAATCGCCATTTCCTCCGCTTCCGAATCCGAACAAGAGCCGCCGTAGAAACCAGTCCCGCAATCACCGTCACAATCGTCTGCCCCCCGTGGACGGAAGTGGCGACACTTAACACGTTGGCGGCGGCCACGTCCACAATACCACCCTCGGTTTTCGGAAAAACCCCAAAGCCGCTGCCAAAGTGTCGTCCCTACGGGGCTCCCAAAACTACAACGGGTTGCACTTCAAACGCCGCCCTGACAGGCGGCGCTACAAATATGCCGCTCCTACGGAGCTATTTTTTGAGGTAAATAAAATGCGGCAAAATCGCTGAACACAATTTTTCATAGAGAAAAATGCAGCCCCAGCGGGGCGAAATTATTGTAGCGCCGCCTGTAAAGGCGGCGAAATAGCGAAACAAAACGATAGGATTTTAGAAGCCCCAGCGGGGCGACACTCCCCACCGCGCACCCTGAAAGGGTGCGACTACAAAACTTGGGGCATCGCCCCAAGCCCACGCCGACCATCACCGCTACACCTCTTGCCCCTCGTTCCCCAACTCCGCCAACCCCCTCTTCTTCCGCCTCCTCCGAATCCGAACCAGCGCCGCCGTAGAAACCAGCCCCGCAATCACCGTCATAATCGTCTGCCCGCCGTGCACCAGCGTGGCGAAACTCAAACCATCGGCGGCGGCCACGCCCACGATGCCCATCCCCACCATCGCAAAATAATGGAAAGTACCGATACCGCCGGGCGAGGGGGCAAGGATGCCCAGTGCACCCACCAACACCACAAAAAGCCCCTCGGAAGGGGAAAGGCCGCTGGTGGCGGGCAGGGCAAAAACCACGATGTAACTCATCACAAAATACATTGTCCAAATGAACAAGGTGTGAAAGATAAATGCGCCTTTGTTTTCCAAATTTTTAAATGATTTCAAACCATCTTTGAAACCGTGCCAAAATCCGCGCACTTTATGATAAATGGGATGGTGCGAAAATTTTCTACGGAAAAAGTAAAACATTAAAATGCCACCAAAAATGAGCGCGGCAACGAAAATTTTGATAGCTAAATTATTCGATGATTCATCCACGTTCCCGCCTTCCGATTGCATCGTTTCCGTCCAAAAATTGAGCACGGTGTCGTATTCCGTAATCAACACCACGCCGAGCAACAAAATCATCATCAGCAAATCCACCAGCCGCTCCACCACCACGGTGCCGAAAAGTTTATCGACGGGAACTTTATCCGTTTGGTTCAGGGCGGTGCAGCGCGCCACTTCGCCCGCGCGCGGAATCAAAGAATTGGTAAAATAACCCACCGTGACCGAATGCACACTGTTCCATTTATTCACCTTAAAACCCATCGGCTCAATGAGATATACCCAGCGAAAGCCGCGGCTGACGAACGCCAGCCAGCCCATTATCATCGAAGCCAAAACGTACCAATAATTGGCGCGCCGGAAATCGCTGACCAGTTTGTCCCACTCGGTGTTGCGAAACGCCAAATAGAAAAGGGTGCCGCCAATCCCCAAGAAAATCAGGTATTTGAGCGCGCTCTGGAGTTTGGGATTCAAATCAGTGGAGTTGGTTGGTGGATTCGTTCGGGAAAATTACCGTGGGCTGGAATTCCTTGGCTTTTTCCCATTCCAAATGGACGTAGCTTATGATAATCACAATATCACCGCGCTGCACTTTGCGCGCCGCGGGCCCGTTCATCGTGATTTCGCCGCTGCCGCGCTTCCCTTTGATAACGTAGGTTTCCAGCCGTTCGCCGTTGTTGATATTTACGATGGTCACCTTCTCGCCTTCGATGATCTGGGCGGCGTCCATCAAATCCTTATCAATGGTGATGCTGCCGATATAATTCAAGTCGGCGCCGGTGATTTTCACGCGGTGAATCTTGCTTTTGAGTACTTCAATCATCATAGCGGCAAATGTATTTTAAAATAAGGGAACGTTGTCGATGAGGCGCACCCCCGCCCATTCGGCCGCCACGAACATCCGCGCGCCATCGGCATTTCCCCAATTTCGCACGGGTTTTAAATTATCGGGATTGGCAATTTCCACATACTCCATTTTAAAGCCTTGTTTATGCAGATTTTTATAAACCTCTTTTATCAACTGTTTTGGTTCAAAATCTTGATACATAGTTTGCGCCCATTTCAACTGAATTGAAATCCAATTGGCGTGCTTTTTATCTTTTTTGGAGAGCCTTTCGTTGCGACTGCTTTGTGCCAATCCGCTGGCGGTTCTTTGTATCGAATGTCCTACGATTTCTATATCTGAAAAATGCTTCTTTGCAATTGTTTTGATAATCAAAAATTGCTGAAAATCTTTCTCCCCAAAATAGGCACGGTCGGGTTGCACAATCTCGAACAAACGCGACACCACTTTTACCACGCCCTCAAAATGACCCGGACGATGTGCGCCTTCCATCATTTTGTCCAATCCGTTGAAATCGAAGCTTTTAGGTTCAAAATCAGTTGGGTAGATTTCCGCTTCGGAGGGCAAGAATAGCACATCGCAATCCACGCTTTCCAGCAATTGGGCATCGGATTCCGCTTGGCGCGGATATTTTTCCAAATCGTCGGGATTGTTGAACTGCGCAGGGTTTACGAAAATGCTGACCACCGTCATATCGTTGTCTGTGATGGAACGCCGCACTAGTGAAAGATGCCCTTCGTGGAGCGCGCCCATAGTCGGCACAAAACCAATGGATTGGCCTTTTTCCTTTTGCTTTTTTACAAAATTTTGAAGCGCCACCGCTTCCTTAATGATTTGCATCAATCCATTGTTAGAGAGGGCAAAACTATGGGTTGCTGTT
Organism: Owenweeksia sp.; assembly: GCA_965214115.1. Taxonomy (GTDB): domain Bacteria; phylum Bacteroidota; class Bacteroidia; order Flavobacteriales; family Schleiferiaceae; genus Owenweeksia. Next base: position 227,997 of record CBDCAU010000003.1, on the reverse strand, counting down.
GAAAAAGTGCGCGGAAAGCCTTAATTTTGCAAACTGTTTCAAATCACTTAGAATCCAAAGTTCATATCAATAATGGAAAGCAAGAAAATACTGTACGTCAGCCAAGAAATCCACCCCTATCTCCCCGAAAACGAAATCAGCAAGCCTTCGCTGGAACTCCCCAAAAAAATGAACGACAAAGGCCACCAAGTGCGCGTGTTTATGCCGCGCTACGGTCTTATCAACGAGCGGCGCCACCAGCTCCACGAGGTGATCCGCCTTAGCGGGATGAACATCATCGTGAACGATATGGACCAGCCCCTCATCATCAAAGTGGCTTCTGTACCACAGGCGCGGATGCAGGTGTATTTTATTGATAATCAGGAATATTTCAAACGGAAAGCAACCTTTCACAATGACAAGGGCGAGTTTTTCGATGACAATGACCAGCGGGCGATTTTCTTCTGCCGCGGCGTTATCGAAACAGTGAAAAAACTGGGATGGACGCCGGACATCATCCATTGCCACGGCTGGCTGGCGAGCTTCTTGCCGCTGTATCTGCGCAAGTTCCACCACGACAATCCTTTGTTTGAAAACAGTAAAATCGTGTTTTCCGTTTACGATTGCAAAGATTGCGATATGCCCGAAACCTTGCAGGAAAACCTGAAATTTGACGGCATCAACGGGCAAGACATCAAGCGCTACGCCAAGCCCAGCCTGAAAGATTTGTATCTGAACGCCGCGCACTACAGCGATGCCGTAATCGCGGGCAGCGAAAATTTAGACGACGAAATGAAAGAAAAACTGCGTTCCAGCGTTGAGCATTTTCTCGAATACCCCGGCGATGACAGCGCTGCCAAAGTACAGGATTTCTACGCCGAACTGGTGGGCGAGGTAGAAGAAGAACCGGTCGCCTGACCGCATTTTATCTATGAAAAAAACATTTTTACGTTTTGCGAAAAGAGCCATTGTTTTAATGGCTCCTTTTGTTTTGATCAGTTGCGAAAAACCCAACGAGGGCTTGGGTTTCGACCAAGTGATTGGGGAGCTCCACGGTTTTGATACACTGGTTTTTCCCGTGGTGGGCTACACGCTGAATCAAGACAGCCTCTTGGTGGCGCTGAACTACGACGACCAGCGCACGGTGGGCGGCTACAGCGGAAACCGACTGGTGGGTGCGCTGTCCGACGGCGTGTTTGGCCAGTCGCGGGCGCGGTTTGCGGCGCAGCTCATCTTGCAGCAGGTGTCGCCCGATTTTGGCGCCAACCCTGTGGTAGATTCGGTGAACTTGCTGCTGACTTATGCCGGCTATTACGGCGACACTACGCAGCCGATGGACATTTCCGTAAGGGAAATTACTGAAAGCTTGGATCGCGGGCGGAACTTTTATTCCAACTTTAACCCGCAGATTGGGCCGAGCCAGTTGGGCGGAATCGTAGGGCTGCTGCCGCGGCCCAATACGCCCAGCATCATCGAGGGCGACACGGTGGCGCCCACTTTGAAAATCCCGTTGGGAGGGGAATTTTTCAAACAAAAAATCATTGACAACGCGGGCAATTTTACCTCCAACGAAAATTTGGTGGAAGAATTCAAGGGAATCGTGGTGGAAAGTTCGTCCAGTGATGGTAGCATTTTGTATTTCAATTTGGGAAATGCCAATTCGCGCTTGGTCATCTATTATCATAATGATGAGGATGACGACCAAAAAGTGGAGCTGAACTTTTCACAGAACAAAAGCACGGTGCCGATACATTTCAACCTTTTTGAACACGATTATAAAAACGCGCCCACCGCTTTTGCCATCGATAACCAAAATACGGAAATGGGCGAAGCGGCCATTTATGTGCAAGCGATGGGCGGAGTGTTTTCGGTGTTGAAAATTCCGGGGCTGGACACGCTGGCAGGTTCAGAAATCGTAGTGAACCGCGCGGCGATAGACATTTTCCAACCAATGATGTACCCGCTGGAAACCGACGCGCCCTCGCGCTTGGAACTGCGGTCTTACAAAAACGATACTTTGGGAAGTCAAATCTTGGACTTTGACCCCCTGCGCTCGGCCAGCGGAGGAGACGGCGCGTTACGAAAGCCCAGTGCGGGCAAGGATTTTTATAGGATAAACCTGACCCAGCACGTCTTTGACATCCTGAACGGCGCGGAAAACCAACCGCTGGCCCTGCTGCCCCAGCGCAAAAGCACCGAGGCCAACCGCGTAGTTTTGCAGGGCGGGCGCGGCACCGACTGCCCATTGCGGCTGATTGTTTATTATACCAAACTCTGAAAAAATTATGTGCGGAATTGTAGGATACATTGGCGGGCAAGAGGCCGTGCCCATTATTTTGAAAGGACTGAAACGCCTGGAATACCGCGGCTACGACAGTGCGGGGATCGCCGTTTTAGACGGCGGCGTGAAAACCGTGAAATGTAAAGGCAAAGTTTCCGACCTGGAAGCGAAAATGAACGGCAGTTTTTCCAGTGCCACCATCGGCATCGGCCACACTCGCTGGGCCACGCACGGCCCGCCCAACGACGTGAACGCGCACCCCCACGTTTCCAACTCGGGGGACATCGTTTTGATCCACAATGGGATTATTGAAAATTATGCTTCCATAAAAGAGGCGCTGCAAAAGCGCGGGCTGAAATTCCACAGCGATACGGACACGGAGGTTTTGGTCAATTTGATCGAAGACATCCAAAAATCGAATGATATTTCTCTGGCAAAGGCCGTCCGGCTGGCGCTGAACCAAGTGGTGGGCGCTTATGCGATTGCCGTTTTGGACAAGGATGAACCCGAAAAAATTGTGGTGGCGCGCAAGGGCAGCCCACTGGTGGTGGGCATTGGCCAAGATGAATTTTTCGTGGCCAGCGATGCCACGCCTTTTTTGGAATATACCAAAGATGCCGTGTATTTGGAAGACGATGAAATGGCAGTCGTGGAATTGGGCAAAGAGCTGGAGATCCGCACTATTCCTGACGATAAGCACATTGACCCTTATGTGCACCAATTGAAAATGGACATCGAAGCCATCGAAAAAGGTGGGTACGACCATTTTATGCTCAAGGAAATTTACGAGCAACCGAAATCGATTGAAGATACGCTGCGCGGGCGGCTGCTGCCGGAGCAGGGTTTGATTCAGATGGGTGGCGTGTTTGAATACCGCGAAAAGCTGACCACCGCCGAGCGGATTATCATCGTGGGATGTGGCACGTCGTGGCACGCGGGCTTGGTGGCGGAGTACATTTTTGAGGATTTGGCGCGCGTTCCCGTGGAGGTGGAATACGCTTCGGAATTCCGCTACCGCAATCCGATTATCACCGAAAAAGATGTGGTGATAGCCATCAGCCAGAGCGGCGAAACGGCGGATACGCTGGCGGCCATCAAACTGGCGAAGGAAAAAGGTGCGACGATTTTTGGGGTTTGCAATGTGGTGGGGTCGTCCATTGCGCGGGAAACGCACGCCGGCGCTTATACCCACGCGGGGCCGGAAATCGGCGTGGCCTCTACCAAGGCGTTCACCGCGCAGGTGGCCGTGCTTTCGATGATGGCGATTTTTATTGCCAATAACAAAGGGCTGCTGAAACGGTCATATTATCACCAACTTTTGAACGAATTGAACAGCATTCCCAAGAAAATCGAACGGATGCTGGAAAGCGATTCGCAAGCGAAATTCATTTCGGAATTGTACAAGGACGCGCAGAATTTCCTGTATCTGGGAAGGGGCTATAATTTTCCCGTGGCCTTAGAAGGCGCGCTTAAATTGAAGGAAATCAGCTATATACACGCCGAGGGCTACCCCGCCGCCGAGATGAAACACGGCCCGATTGCGTTGATTGACGAGAATATGCCGGTGGTGGTAATCGCCCCCAAAAGTGGCCAGTATGAAAAAATCGTGAGCAATATTCAGGAAGTAAAGGCGCGTAATGGGAAAGTGATTGCGGTGGTGAGCCAAGGCGATAAGGAAATCGCGGGCTTGGCCGACCACGTTATCGAAATCGAAGAAACGATGGAGGAATTCTCGCCGATGCTGACGACGATTCCTTTACAGCTTTTGTCATATCATATCGCTGTATTGCGTGGTTGCAATGTGGACCAGCCGCGGAACTTGGCGAAGAGTGTGACGGTGGAGTAGGAAGGTTTGAATAGGTAATAACGAATAGGTAGTAGGTAATTGGGAGTTTGGAATTTTGGTAAATTTGTGGGATGGAAACGAAGGAAAAAAAAAGAAAGTTACTTTCCGAAAAGGAAAAATTGGCGAAGCTGAAAAAAATGCTGGCCGAAAGTTCGGATGTTCTTCCGAATGGGCAGACCTATGGCGAGTTTTGGAGAAGTATCGGGTATGATTTTTTAGCGGATTATTTTGAAGGCAAGACTACAAATCAAAAACAATCTGCTTAGGTGGATTTTGAGACTTTCTTAAACCCTGATAAGCGACTGGGCTTTATCAAAAATGAAATACTGAAAGCCAATATTTCAGTCAATTTTAAATATATCTCATTTCTGTCTTATTTGGTTGAATCTGAGCAAATTTCGCAAGATTCGCAATACTCCGTATTCAAAAACATTCTTCTTTATTCCGCATCCATCATAGAAGCAGTCCTGCATCACACCTTGGCAACGTTGATTAAAAAAGGAAAAATTGAGGCGAGCAATGTGATGCCAAAAATTGAGAAATACTCCAACCGGAAGACTCTTTTCAAAACATCCGATGGCCTTGAAATTTGTGGGGTTCATTTTAAAAAAGAACCGCAGCGGCTCTCAAATTCTATCAATTTTATAGAAATAAATAGGGCTTGCAAAAGAGCAAAAATTTTGGATAAAACCGCTTTTGAAAAAGTAGAGCAATTGCGGGAAAAACGAAATCGTATTCACCTTTCAGGACTTTCAAAAGTAGATGACTTTTATGAAGAAAAGGATATTAAAGAAGCGCTGAAATTAATTGTGGAAATTTTAGAACTTTCCGAGGAAAAGATGGCGGCCTAAAGTTTTTTTATTTCCCGTTATACTCGTTCATCGCCGCATTCGCCCCCGCCAAAACGAAAGTTTTTATCGCTTCGCAGGATAAATCGATGCGTTTTTTCAAGGCTATTTTTTCATCAGAATTCCATTCGCCCAAAACATATTGTATCTGCATTCCTTGCGGATAATCACCACCCACGCCAAAACGCAGCCGCGCATAATCCTGCCGTCCCAAAATCTGGTTGATGTTTTTCAGACCATTGTGGCCGCCGTCGCTTCCTTTGGTTTTCAGGCGAATCGCGCCAAAATCCAGCGCCACGTCATCCACCACCACCAACAAATTCTGCAAAGGAATTTTCTCTTTCTGCAAGTAATAATTCACCGCCTTCCCGCTCAAATTCATATAAGTGGTCGGTTTGATGAGAACCAACTCCTTGTTTTTCAACCGCATAGAGGCGGTAAACGCATATCGGCTGTTTTTGTCAAAAAAAATACCGGACGCGCCCGCAAGCGCGTCCAGTATTTTGAATCCGATGTTATGTCGCGTCTCGGCGTATTCCTCGCCGATGTTGCCCAGCCCGGCTATCAAGTATTTTTTCACCTGAATTTCCGGTTCGGGATTAGGCTTCCGCAGGAGTTTCCTTAGCAGCTTCATCACCACCTTCGGTAGAATCTTCCGCTCCTTCTTCGCCTTCTGCTCCTTCTTCGCCTTCTGCGTCCTCATCTTCTTCCACTTCCGGTTCGATGATATCGCGGGCCGTTTGAACGAGGCAGATGGCACGGTCGGGTTCGTGCATAATTTCCCAGCCTTCCGTCTCAATGTCTTCCACGCGGATGGTGTCGCCAATTTTCATATTGTCCACGTTGATGTCCACGGAGCCGGGCAATGTCAATTCGGTACCGCGCACCCGCAGGCGGCGCAGGTTCACCTTCATCCGGCCACCGTTGCGCACGCCCACGGCACTGCCAAACAGGCGCACCGGCGTGCGGATGACCACCTCTTTATCTTTTGTAATCTCCAAGAAATCAACGTGTTCCACGTCATCTGTTACGGGATGGTACTGCACTTGGCGCATTATGGCCTTGTAAGTAGTGCCGTCCAAATCCATCTCCACGGCATAAATTTCCGGTGTATAGAGGATGTCTTTGAAACTCACCTCGGGCGTACTAAAATGTAGTGTTTTGGTGTTGTCGCCACCGTACAATACGCAGGGCACCAGCTTTTCGCGGCGCAGTTTTTTGGCGTGGGTGCTGCCAAATTCCTCGCGGATGTGGCCCTCTATTTTGATAGTTTTCATACTGTTGGCTTTTTCTTTTTTATTCTAAAAAATCTGAACTAATGGATTCGTGGTGGTGGACTTTCTGCATAATGCTCGCAAAAAGCGGCGCCACCGAAATCGTTTTTATTTTATGGGGAAGTTCCCCGTGCGGAATCGTGTCCGTGATTACCAATTCTTCCAGTTGGGATTTTTCAATCCGTTCCACCGCTTTGCCTGATAAAACGCCGTGGGTGCAACACGCCCGGACGCTGAGCGCGCCTTGCTCCATCAGCATATTGGCAGCCTTTGTCAGCGTACCGGCCGTGTCAATCATATCATCGATCAAAATCACGTTTTGGCCTTCCACGTTGCCGATCACGGTCATCTTGTCCACCACGTTAGCCTTGCTGCGCTGCTTGTAGCAAATCACCACCTCCGCGCCCAGCCACTTGGCGTAGGCCGTGGCGCGCTTGCTGCCGCCCATATCGGGACTGGCTATCGTAAGATTATCCAGTCCCAACTTTTTGATATGCGGCACAAAAAGCGCGGACGCAAAAATGTGGTCCACCGGCACCTCAAAAAATCCTTGGATTTGGTCGGCGTGGAGATCCATCGTCATAATGCGCGTGGCGCCTGCGGCGGTCAATAAATTGGCCACCATTTTGGCCCCGATGGGCACGCGGCCTTTGTCTTTGCGGTCTTGCCGCGCCCACCCAAAATAGGGAATCACCGCCGTGATATGTTTTGCGGAAGCGCGCTTGGCGGCATCGCACATCAAGAGGAGTTCGATGAGATTTTGCGCGGGCTGCATCGTGCTGCCGATCAAAAACACGCGGCCGCCGCGCACCGTTTCTTCAAAGGAAGGCTGGAACTCGCCATCGCTAAACTCCGTGAAAAGCATATTTCCCAAAGGCTGCCCGTAGGCAGATGCAATATTTTCGCCCAGTTTTTGGGAGGTGCGGCAGGTAAATATTTTAGCGTTTGGAATCAACGTCTATGCTCTTGGTTTTGAGGAATTTTTACCCCTCTGAAAAAGGGCTGCAAATGTAGAAAATTATTCCACTCAAAAACCGACCCTCTCACTTTGAAAATCAAGGGCTTTGTTTTGGGATTTTTTTGGAAAAAGAAAAGTGGAATGATTACTTTTGCGCCCCTTTTCCAAACCGCTGGCGCGAGTTTACAACTCGTGTCTGGAAAATTTGAAAAGAAGCCACGCCCAGGTGGCGGAATTGGTAGACGCGTTGGTCTCAAACACCAATGTCTTCGGACGTGCCGGTTCGAGCCCGGCCCTGGGTACTTTAAGAAAGCCTTGCAGAAATGCAGGGCTTTTTTTATTAAATATTCTGGAAGAAATATCAGTTCATTTGGAAATCAACTTTAAAACTCCTCTCCATTGTACATTGGTTCTAAGATTGCTGGTTTTATTATGTAATCTCCTTCCTCATCCTTTAAATTAACTCTTCTTTCTTCAATCGAAATTATCATAGCCCAGCCTAATTGAACAAATAGCAAACGCTCCTTACTAATGTCCGGGTGATCCTTAGCCTTTTCCATAAATAGTATCTGATAGTCCTTGTGAAAATGCGAGTTCAAGGTATTTATTCTATCAGAGATTGTTTTGTTGGAGAAATTTATGTCGTATGGAGAATGGGCAAAGTCATTACGGATGTTATTCATTATTTTTAAATCGATAATGAGATTTTCAGAAATCAGTCCGAGTCTATAGGCAAAATCCATCTTATTGCGCATTCCATATAAAGGGTTTCTCAGAAGCTGATCTTTTTTTTCACGCTTTGGTAATAGAACATCTATAATCAAGTTAGCCAATGAATCATCAAGATGCGCTCCAATTAAAATTGAGGTGGCTCTATCATTTGTTGCTTTTAATTCTTGATTCAAAATTGGAAACTTTGTTAAAATTGGATTGTCTTCCAAGAAATTTACCAAGGCCTCGGTAAATGACTTTCCAAATTCTCTACCTATATCTGATAAATCTCCTTCAGCCGCGTCATAAAGACTTACGCTCTTACGAGATTGATTCTTCTTTTCCATAAAATTTGGCTACTTAAGTTTTATTTAACTCTAAAAGTAAGACCGTAGTTTTCGCCGCTAAGTGTCTGCAATATGCAAAAAGTTCTTAATCCACCTCATCCCACCACCTCCCAAACCCCCCAATCGAATCTCCCAAAACCACCTGCTCCCCAAACCGCGGCGTAACCATCTGCACCCCAAGCCGTTCCGCCTCCGCCGCAGCGCGCTCCGCCGGCTCCGTCCAAGTGTGCATCGCCAAAGCAAACGCGCCCCAGTGAATTGGCATCATCACCTCCGCTTTCACGTCGATGGCCGCCTGCACCGTCTGTTCGGGCAGCATATGGATGGCTTCCCAGCGCGCGTCGTACTGGCCGCATTCCAGCATCGCAAAATCGAACGGGCCGTACTTTTCGCCAATCTCTTTAAAATGTGGCCCGTAGCCGCCGTCGCCGCTGAAATAGATGTTTTCACCCTCCGAAAAAATGGCCCACGACGCCCACAAAGTTTCATCGCGCGTAAGGCCGCGCCCCGAAAAATGCCGCGCAGGCAGACAAGCCAATTTCAAATCTTCAAAATCGATTTCCTCCCACCAGTCCAGTTCGTGGATTTTTTCATCGGCCACGCCCCATTCGCGGAAATGCGTGCCCACGCCCAGCGGCACGAAAAACTGGCCGGTCTTGCCTTTCAGCTTTTGGATGCTGCTGTAATCCAGATGGTCGTAATGGTCGTGCGAAATGATAATCGCATCAATATGAGGCAGTTGCTCGATGGAAATGGGCGGCTGGTCATTAAAGCGCGGACTGCCCAACCACGGATGCGGCGCTGCCACCTCGCCCAGCATCGGGTCGATGAGGATTTTCTTCCCGCTGATTTCCAACAAAAATGCCGAGTGGCCGAACCAAGTTAGGCGCGTAATTTTCTTGTTTTCAACGATTTTCGAAGAGTCCACCTTCTCCACCGGAATTTTCCCGCTCGGTTTTCCATTGGGAATTCCCGTAAAATATTGCCAAATCAACTTCGGATATTCCTTGGCGGGGATGCTCATTTCGGTAGGGATGAGGTTTTGGAATTTCTCATCTTTATAATGATTGGTTTTGGCAAATTCCGCTTTTTCTTCTTCGGTCGGTTTCCCACCAAACTGCGGGCTGAGATTGACGAAAAGAATTCCGATAATCACCAAAATCCCGACAAGGGAAAGGAGAATAATTCCGAGCATTTTGAGGAGTTTTTTCATACGACCTGTTAATGTCTCCGACCTAACGGGTCAGAAATTTAAAGGTGCAAATATTCTATAAACAAATGACCTATTAGGTGAGGGCACCTAACCGTCGGTTGAGAATGCGAAAGGGCCGCCGCCTCATTAATATCCCGATTCTCTAACCACTTTTTCCCAAACCCCTTGGCCGTCACGTTGATCATCGCCCGCCCCACTTTCACGCTGTCCGTTAAGTGGTTCGGCGCGATTTTTTTCAAAATCGGGTACAACGGTTTGAAAACCACATACATCGCATTGTACCAGCCCGTGGCAGATTTCACCCCGCGTATCGGCTGGATGTAGCCGGGCCGGAACATATACACCTCGGCGAACATTTCCAGCAGTCGGTTCTCCGTTTTTCCTTTCACGTTCGCCCAGTGCATCCGGCTGTCTTCCGCCGTGGACGTGCCTTGGCCGCTGACGTAGGTAAATACCACCTCGCCGTTTTGCCGCTGCACCGCTTCCGCAAAATGGACGGTCATTTCGTAGGTCAGGCGGTGGTATTTTTCTTTGGAAATCCCCGCCGCCGAAACGCCCGCGCAAAAGAAACAGGCATTGTAGCCCGCCAAATCTTCTTCCACCAAACTCAGGTCGAAAAAATCCTCCACCAACACTTCTTTCAGTTTGGGGTGATTCATCTCGATGGAGCGGCGGTTTACCACCAAAACCTTTTCCACCAGCGGGCTGTCGAGGCATTCCAAAAGAACGCCCTTTCCGACCATTCCCGTGGTGCCGGTGATGATGGGGTTTGCTTTTTTCATAAAAATGGGATTTTAATTGGTGATTATGAGCAATCACAAGTTAACTACCTCTCAAAAAAGCTCTGAGTTTAGAGGGATGCTGGCGGGTGTGGAAAACGTTGGCGATAAAGACTTTAGAATTTTCCTCTTCCACCCAATAGATAATCTTATAGCGCCATTTCAATACGAAACGGTAGGTTTCGGGCTGGTCTTGCAGGAGTTTTTCCGGATGGCCTGTAAAAGGATGTTTATGCAGAAATAGCGTCTTTCGTAGGATGCTTGCGCGCACATAATGTGCGGTGTTTTCCCCCGCCTCTTGCTTTACGTGTTCAAATATTTCCCACAGTTTTCCGTCCGCATAGTCCGTCCATTTGATATAGAAATTCATTTTTCATAAGGCTCAAGCAATTCCTCCACGCTTTTATACCTCCCATTTTTGGCATCGTTTTTTGCTTGGTCAATGCCATCGTAAAATTCTTTGAGACTCATTGGTTTCAGGCTTTTGCCAAAATCGTCTGAATAGAGTATATCTTCCAGTTTTTCAAGCTGTTGTTCATCTGAAATTTCGAGAAAATGCTGCACAAATTCAATTTTTCGAGTGGCTAAATCCATAATTGTAATTTTTCCAAAAATACCACTTTCCGCCATTTCCGCCCCATCTTTGCCCTATCGAAAAACAACGCAAATACGACATCGCCTACCTGCGGATGGCGCGCGAATGGGCCAAGCTTTCCTACTGCAAACGTAGGCAAGTGGGCGCGCTTATCGTCAAGGAGCGGATGATTATTTCCGATGGCTACAACGGTACGCCCAGTGGGTTTGAAAATGTGTGTGAAGATGAAAACGGCGCCACCAAATGGTACGTCCTGCACGCCGAGGCCAATGCTATTTTGAAACTCGCCCGCAGCACCGCCAACGGCGAGGACGCCACGCTCTACCTCACGATGTCGCCCTGCAAAGATTGCAGCAAGCTCATCCACCAAGCCGGCATCAAACGATTGGTGTACATCCAGCGTTACAAAGACCACAGCGGCTTGCCGTTTTTAAAAAGGGCGGGCGTGGAAATTGCACAGATTGAGGATATTGATACGGGCGATTTTAGGCAATCCCACGGTTGAAACCGTGGGTTGCGCCACTAACCTCCCAACTGACGGTTTCAACCGTCGGAAAATTTTTGATACTAAATTGGAACAAAACTTTTGATATACTCACGGATGAAACCGTGGGTTGCGACACAATTATCCAACCGACGGTTTCAACCGTCGGAAATTTGAAATTCATTTGAAAACCTCCATCAAAATACTCTACCCCATTTTTCTCAGCCTCGCGCTTTTGGCGGGCATTTGCATTGGGATTTTCTTTGATTTTCCGGCCAAGACTCTGGCGCTCAGTGAAACTGAATCCCGCGAAAACAAGCTCCGCCAAATTATCAACTACATTGATTACGAGTACGTTGATGAGATGAACACCGACAGTCTGTTGGATTTGACCATCACCAATCTCCTGCGAAAACTTGACCCGCACAGCACCTACATTCCCTTGGAGCAAGTTGCGGCCAACGAAGAATCCGTACGCGGCAGTTTTGAGGGCGTGGGCATCGAGTTCAAGATTTACAAAGACACGCTGACGGTCATCCGCGTCATCGAAAACGGGCCGAGCGAAAAAGCGGGAATAAAGGCCGGCGACCGCATTTTGATGGCTGGCGACACCGAACTTTTCGGCGATGATTTGACCACCACCAAAATCGTCAACACTTTAAAAGGAAAATCCGGTAGCCGCGTCAATTTGAGTGTCTATCATCCAATGGAAAAAGACACGGAATTATTGACCATAAAACGCGGAAATATCCCATTAAAAAGTGTGCAATCTTCTTTCATATTAAATGATAAAACTGGGTACATTAAATTGATACGATTTTCGCAAAATGCCAGCGAAGAAATCAGTAAAGCGATTTACGATTTGAAAAAGCAAGGTGCGAAACAATTGATTTTGGATTTGCGCGACAACCCCGGTGGCTTGCTTTCCGTGGCCGAAAGTGTGGCCGATGAGTTTTTAGAGGATGACGAACTCATCGTTTTCACCAAAGACCGCGAGGGCGACAAACGCACCATCGAAGCCACGCGGCGCGGCCAGTTTGAAAAAGGAAAAGTGGCGGTTTTGATAAATGAAGGTTCGGCCTCGGCCAGCGAAATCGTGGCGGGCGCCATCCAAGACAACGACCGCGGCTGGATTGTCGGCCGCCGCAGCTTCGGCAAAGGCTTGGTGCAAGAGGAAATGACCTTGGCCGACGGCAGCAAAATCCGGCTGACCACCCGTCGCTACTACACGCCCAGCGGCCGCAGCATCCAAAAACCCTTTGAAGAATACGACCAAAATTATCTTGAAAAAAGCGGCTTCGACGGCGCCGGACTTTCACAAGACAGCCTACAAAAAAATGTGTATCGCAGCCTCGGCGGGCGCATTTTGGAAGGCGGCGGTGGCATCGTCCCCGACATCGAAGTGCCGCGCGACACCAGCCGAGCGGCCGCCATTTTATACCACCTTTCGCTGATGGCCAATCTCGATCAAAGTTCGTTTGATTTTGTAGATAAAAACCGCGCGGAATTATCCCGCTACAGCGAACAAAATTTCATCGAAAATTATACGATTTCAGATGCTCTTTTAAGGGAATTTTTCGGCAGAAATACTGAAAGGCTTTTGCAACAAAATGAGGAAACCCAAAACTTGATAAAAGCGCGGGTGAAATCGTTTATCGGGTACAATCTTTTTGGCAATACAGCTTTGATAAAAATCTACGCCCCCTTTGACCCGACGGTGCAGAAGGCAGTGGAATCGTTTGAGAAAGAGGTGGTTGGAAATTAGCCTTCGCCAATGGCGCGCCTCCCCCCTATCCTTCCAACCAAAAATTTCCCATCGTGGAACAGCTGCTCATTACTGAAAATGTGGGGGGAGAAATTTCAATGGTTTTGCAAAAAATTAAAAATCATATCGCAAACTTTTCGCTGCCCATACCTAAAGACGGCGCATCGGCATTTCGTTTCTGCCGACGGCCAACTGCTTCCCCGCCGGGGCAATGATTGCCAAACTTTACCTTTGCCGAAAATCCCAAAAAATAAATGGCAAACGTTTCCGACATCCGCAATGGGCTGTGTATCACTTACAGCAATGCGCCCCACCAAATTATTGAATTCCTGCACGTAAAACCCGGCAAGGGGCCGGCCTTTGTGCGCACCAAAATGCGCAATCTGGACACGGGCCGCATCTTGGAACACACCTTTGGCGGCAGCGCCAAGCTCGACGAAATCCGCATCGAGAACCGCACCTACCAATTTTTATACGACGACCCCAGCGGCTACCATTTTATGAATATGGAGGATTACAACCAAATCCAAATCGCCAAAGAACTGATCAACGCACCGCAATTTTTGAAGGAAGGGATGGAATGCAACGTGCTTTTCCACGCGGACGAAGGGCGGCCGCTGACGTGCGAGCTACCTCAAAAAGTGACGGTGGAAATCACCTACACCGAGCCGGGCATCAAAGGCGACACGGCCACCAACACGCTGAAACCGGCCACCGTGGAAAGCGGCGCGGAAGTCCGCGTACCACTCTTCATCGAACAAGGTGAGAAAATAGTGGTGGAGACGGCCACCGGCGAATACAAGGAACGGGCGAAAGAATGAAGTTCCCGCGCGCTTATTCCCTTGCGGAAATCGAGGAGTTTTTGGGCTGCGAATCCACGGGGAATCCCGACCACGAAATCTTGGGCATCAACGAAATCCACGTGGTGGACGTTGGCGATTTGGTTTTCGTGGATCATCCCAAATATTACGACAAAGCGCTGCAATCGGCGGCCACTACTGTTCTTATCAATAAAAAAGTAGAAGTTCCCGCCGGAAAGGCGATTCTGATTTCGGATGACCCCTTTCGGGATTTCAACCGATTGACGGAAAAATTCCGACCGTTTGAATCTGCCAATTCTGCTATTGCTGATGATTTGAAAATCGGCGAAAATTCCATCATTCAACCGAATTGTTTTGTTGGGAAAAATGTCAAGATTGGGCGCAACTGTCTCATCCACAGCAATGTTTCTATTTATGATAATTGTGAGATTGGCGATAACGTGATTATTCACGCCAACACGGTGATCGGTTCCCACGCTTTTTATTATAAAAAAAGGGAAACGGGCTACGACCGCCTGAAATCTGGTGGCCGCGTGGTGATTGAAAACGAGGTGGAAATCGGCGCGAACTGTACGATTGACAAGGGCGTGAGCGGCGTTACCCGCATCGGCGAAGGGACGAAAATTGACAACCTTTGCCAAATCGGCCACGATACGAAGATTGGAAAAAATTGCCTCTTTGCCGCCCAAGTGGGAATTGCTGGCTGCACTATTATTGAAGATAACGTGACGATGTGGGGGCAAGTGGGCGTTACCAGCGGCATCACGATTGGCGCGGGGGCGGTGGTTTATGCGCAATCTGGGGTTTCCAAAAGTTTGGCGGGCGGGCAAAATTATTTTGGCAGCCCGGCGGAGGAAGCTAAAAAGAAATATCGGGAGGTGCAGGGGCTGCGGAGGCTTTTGGGCCAATGATTTTTTGCTTGCTGGAAATAAAAGAACATCGAAACAGATTTTTGGAATTTTTGGAATCCCTCTACAGATTTACGTTAAAAATTTTATGCGCAAACCGTATTCTACCTAATTGATAACAAACTGATTATCAACTAAATGACGAATTACGAAATAGACTTGTCAAACGTTTTTTGATAATAAGTTTCCAAGACCACCAAAAGCGCCGAAAATCCCCAAACGGGGCAGGCCGCTTTGTCCATCTCCAAGAAATTGTTCAAAAAACCGTGCGTCCAGTAGGTAATCAATCCCATTAAAGCGGCCAAGGCGATAAGTTTCAGCTTGGGGTCGGCCAGTGTATAATAAGCGCGGATGCCCGTAAAAACGCTGGCGACTACAATCAAAACGATGCTCAACATCCCCAAAACCCCGGATTCGGCAAGCGGCCCGATGTACTCGCTGTGGGCATTGCCCGAATCGCCCGCGTTGGTACTGATGATGGTTTTTTCATAGGGCTTCTGGTAAGGCGCGTACAGAAACATATAGGTGCCCGGCCCGTGGCCCAGCACGGGTTTTTCCGCAAACATCCGCAAGGCGCTTTTCCAGCGGTTGATGCGCTCCAAGTT
This sequence comes from Owenweeksia sp., assembly GCA_965214115.1. GTDB lineage: Bacteria > Bacteroidota > Bacteroidia > Flavobacteriales > Schleiferiaceae > Owenweeksia. The sequence goes on along the minus strand of CBDCAU010000003.1, from coordinate 212,583 downwards.
GCTGGGGTCGGTGCTGATGTTGGAGATAGATTCCACGTGCTCGGTGAGGTTGTCGCTGCTCACGGCCTCGTTTTTTTGCAGGCGTTTTTCGATGTCGTCCCAAGCGTAGGCCAGCGCGCCGATGCCCGCCGCCGCCAAAAGGCACAATACCCAAAAGCGCGTTTTCAAAACGATCAAAACCATCGCCACCACCGCCACCGCCAAGCTGAGCCAGGCTGCCCGCGTGAAGGAAAAAATGACCCCCGCCAGTAAAATGGCCAGCACCACGAAACTGGCCGCGCGGCCGTTCAACTTTTTATAATAAAAAAAAGTGAACGCAAAGGCGATGGGAATGTACATCGCCAGCACCGCGCCGTAGCTGGTGTGTTCTTTAAAGAAGGGGAACATCACCCAGCCGGCGGCATCTTTGTCGAAACCGTGCTGCGCGTGTATATATAAGGTGTAAATCACCACGCCGCAGAGAGGGATGAGGTAGAGCCAAAAAAACAGGTCGATGTGTTTGCGCCTCTTAAAAAGCTGCGACATCAGATAAAAAAACACGGAGACGAACCACAGCCGCGCCAGCAGCATCTTGAAGCTGACCACCGGCAACTCGCTGGTGAAGCTGGTGAAAAACATCCAAACCAAGTGGAACAAAATGGCCAGCGAAAGGGGGTGGCGCACTACTTTCAGATCGAAATGGCCGCGGTACAAAATCTTGGCGAAGAACAGCAGCATCACCCCGAAAAGGATGGGCTCGGTGGGCAGGGTGAAGCCCAGCCGCATTTCTTCATTGAAATAAAAAATGGAAAGCGGGGTGGAAAAGATGAGGAACAGCAGCACCTTGTCCATCGCAAAAACGATGGCGGCCACCAGCGCCAAAGCGAATGGGATGAGCAATCCCCAAAAATTTTCGGTAACGATAAAAGCAACGTTGAGGAGGCTGAAACAAAGGCCCGCCAAAATGACCCAACGTGCCGTGGGCTGCTGGAAACGGAACGCCTTCACCCCACGCGGGTTTTGTTGGACTGGCGCAAAGTATCCATCACCAAGATGACGATGAGCGTGATGACAAAAGCGCCCAGCGCGCTCAGCATCACGATGAGCCAGCGGGTGGGATAGGATTTTTTCTCCGCCGGAAAAGCGGAATTCACCGTGAAAGACGCGGGCAGCGTTTCCGAAACATCCACTTTGGCTTGGTCAAATTTGGTTTTCAATTTTACCTGTTCTTCCTTTAAAAATTGCAACTCATCGCGCAAGGAAACGTAGGTGCCGCCGTACTTGGCGAGGGTGTCCAGCCGCGCTTCGATGGCCTTTACCGCCGCGCTGTTCGGCCCGCTTTCGATGATGGCCGTGGCCAATTGTTCGTTGAACACGGAGGATTGAGTTTCATAATCGTGCACACCCCGGTAGCGCAGTTGGGTCAGCGAATCTTCGTAATTCACCACCTCTTTTTTCAGTGCCACATATTCCTTTTCGATGATGCTCAGCCCCTTTTGCGCGCGCTCTTTTTGAATGCGGTTTTTGGCCTCGTCCAAAAACAGGCTGATGTCGTTCGCCATCATCGCCGCCGTGTCGGGGTCGGTGTCCATCACGTTGATTTCCACGGACATATATTCCGTGCGCCGGAAAGATATATTATCGTCGTAGGTATCATAAAGCTCCGTGCGGGCATATTTGCCGTCGGGTTTTATGTCGTAATGATGCAGCAGATTGTACTTTTCGATGACGCGGCTGCGGATTTCGTCGGAGTTGAGGATTTGCAGCAGTTGCTCCGCCTGCTCCTCCTCGCCAAATTCCAGAATATCCGCGCCCCGCGAACTGAACTGCTGCGGCAAAAGCGCCTTGGCCAGCGAGTTGGTGGTGGTGGGGAAAACCGTTACCGTGGATTTGTACTTTGGCTCTATAAAAATGGGGCTACTGAAAACCGCTGCCAAAATAGCGGCCGCTACCGTTATGATAATCAGCGGTTTGCGCCATTGATATAAATATACGATCAAATTGGAAGAATCAAAAAAGCGATCCCGATCCTGTTTTTTTTCCATCAAATGGTTTGAAAAAATTCGCGCAAAAATAGACAAATGCCGCCCTAAAAAAGAGGGGCGAATCACCCCAAACGGCTGCGCAGGAGTTGTATTGCGGCTTTCCAATCGAAAAGGCCGAAGGGCAGCGAAAGCGCGAGCGCGATGCCAAAGGTGGAAAGCATCTGGACGGGCCAGTCCCAAGCGGGTTGGTTGAGCAAAAATCCCATCAAAAAAACCGTGGCGGAAAACCCGACCAGCCGGTACCAAAAGGCGTTTTCAAAACTAAAATCCAGGGCAGAAAAAGCGATGACGGCCTGTACCAGCGCGGTCAAAAACTGAGTGGCGACGGTAGCCACCGCCGCACCTTCCGCACCAAATTTTGGAATCAATAAGTAATTAACTACAATATTTAGAAGAAACCCGCCCACCGCCACGCGGTTCAGGGTTTTCAGCCTTCCGGCGGCCGTCAGTAATGTGCCGAAAATAAAAGTCGTTCCGAAAGCGATAGTACTGATTATCAATAATTTGATGATGGGTTTGGAAAGTTCCGCGTGATCGGCGTAGAGGAATTCCATCAGGTCGCCCGCCGCAAAATACACGGCCGCGGAAAGTGCCAAAGTAGCAACCCAAACCATACTGAAAGCCAGTTGCGCCAAGGGTTTCACCGATTCGTGGCGCGCCAAAAGCCCCGCAAAAATCGGCAACAACAACACGCTCATCAAATAGCCGCCTTGGTTGGAAATGTCCAAAAGCCGGAAGGCTTGGGCATAAATTCCCGTCTCAAAAGAACCGGAAATTTGTTGAATCATAATACTGTCCACACGGGTATAAAGTGCCATCAACAAAAGCAACAAAGCATAAGGCAAACTTTCCTTTAGATTTTTTGCGATTTTTTGAAATGAAAATTCTATATGTAAAACGGGTACATTTTTTTTTATAAAAAAAACACCTAACAAAATGGCTAAGGCCGAACTGACACATTGCGCTCCCGCAAACCAAGCCACCGTAAATTCAGTTTCCAAGCCATTTCCGAACAACAAAAACCCACAGAGAATGATGACCATAACTTTATCAAAAACACTCATTATTGCATCTTTTTTAAAAAAATGCAAACCCGCCAAATTAGACCGAATAAATAGAATAAATGAGACCAATATTTGATTGATTAACAATAAGAAAAACAAAAGGAAAAATTGCCGAGAGTAACCCAGGAAGAATCCAATGAAAAGGGTAATAAAAAGATAAGCCGCAGACAGCAAAATCTTGAGCGAAGCAAACTGGGAAAAATTGCGGGAAACTTGCGCGGAGTCGCGAGCCACGGCGCGATTGTTAAAATGAGAAAGCCCCAAATCTAAGATGATGTTCAGGATCAGCGAAAAGCTGAAAATGGCGGTGTAAATACCATATTCTGAGGCACCTACGCGGTTTTGAACGGTCAGGTCTATGCCGAAAATCCAGACGGGCTTGATGATGAAATTGAGGAGCAGCAGCAGGAAAAGGCTGCCGACAAACTGACGCCGCATAGCAAGGAAACTGCGCCAAAGGTAAACGATTGCCCAAACTATCTTTGGCGGGTGAAAATAGCCGTAAATACGCGGATGCTGCTGCGCGGAAAGCTGGAGGGGATCGGCTGGTTCACCTATGAAATCTTCAAGCGGCTCACCGCGCAACACCCTGAAATTGAGTGGGTTTTTCTGTTCGACCGCCCATTTTCGGACGAATTTGTTTTTGGGAAAAACGTGACTCCGATGGTGGTACGGCCGCCCGCGCGCCATCCTTATTTATGGCACGTTTGGTATGAAATCGGGCTACCGCGCGCCTTCCGCAAACTCCAACCTGATTTGTTTATTTCCCCTGATGGCCATCTTTCGCTTCGCGCGAAAATCAAAAGCCTGCCAGTGATTCACGATTTGAATTTTGAAAAGTTCCCGGAAAACATTCCCAAAATCGCCCGTCATTATTATTTGAAATACTTTCCAAAATTTGCCGAAAAGGCGGACCGGATTGCCACGGTAAGCAGCTATTCTAAAAAAGATATTTCCAATCGCTACAAAATTTCCGAAAAGAAGATAGATTTGGTTTACAATGGAGTAGGTAATTTTTTTGAATCTGTTTCTTTTGAAAAGAAGAAAGAAATCCAACTCGAAATCAATCAAGGAAATCCGTATTTTATATTCATTGGCGCGCTCAATCCGCGTAAAAATATTACTGGAATGCTAAGGGCTTTTGAACTGTATAAAAAGCGGGGAGGAAAAAACGGCTTTTTGATCGTGGGCGAAAAAATGTTTCTCAACCAAGACATTGAAATGACCTATGAAAACCATCCCTTCAAAGATGAAATTACCTTTGCGGGAAGACTGGAAGGCAATGCGTTAAGTGAAGTTCTCGCCTCTGCTGAAGCTCTCCTTTTCGTGTCTCATTTTGAGGGTTTTGGAATTCCCATTGTCGAGGCTTTTCAATGCAAAACACCCGTGATTACGTCCACCGAAACTTCGATGCCGGAGGTAGCGGGTGACGCCGCCATTTTATGCCCTCCCAATGCCATCGAAGAAATTGCCAATGCGATGTTTCAAATGGAGGATGAAAAAATTCGCCGAAATTTAATCAAAAGAGGAGAAGAAAGGTCGAGACTTTTTAGTTGGGACAAATCGGCTGAAATGATGTGGAAAAGTATCGAAAAAACATTGGCGCAATGACCAAGAAAAGGTTACGAAATTTCCATCAAAAAGGCAAACTCGAAGCGGGTTGCGATGAAGCTGGACGCGGCTGCCTCGCCGGCCCTGTTTTTGCCGCCGCCGTGATTTTACCCTATAATTTCCGCCACAAATTATTGAACGACAGCAAATTGATGACCGAAACCGACCGCAACATTCTGCGGGTTTTCATCGAAAAAAAAGCGCTTACTTGGTCGGTGGCGCAAGTTTCCAATAAAGAAATTGACGAGATCAACATCCTCAACGCCAGCTTTTTGGCGATGCACCGCGCCGTGCAAAACCTGAAAATCCGACCGGAATGTTTGCTGATTGACGGCAACCGTTTCACGCCTTTTGAAAATCTAAAACATCATTGCATTATCAAAGGCGATTCAAAATTCAAAAATATTTCCGCCGCCTCGGTCTTGGCCAAAACGCACCGCGATGAATTTATGGCAAAACTGGCCGCCGATTTTCCAAAATACGGCTGGCACAAAAACAAGGGATACCCAACGGTGGCGCACCGTTCCGCCATTCGGGAGGTGGGGGTTTCGCCTTGGCATCGCCGCAGTTTTGCGCTTCTTCCCAAAAAGGAAGTTCAACCGATTTAGCGTTTTCCATTGCTTTACTTTTGCGCGAAATTTCTTGGAAATATGCGGTTTTTCACCGTCCTTTTTTGGACTATTTTCTTTCAGATTTTTTTGACGAGTTGCCCACGCGATACCGCGCCCAAAGTGGATTTATGGGTCGCCGTCCCTCAAAACTCCGCTATTGTAATTCAAATAGATGATTTCCAATCGCTTACCTCTCAGATAAAAAATACTCCGTTTTTTGCCGCCGCCGATAGTTTGCCCGCCGTTTCCAGTTTTCAAAATCGTTTGCGAGAATTGTCGGGCTTTTTTGAAAAAGACAGCCTATCAAATTTTTTAAACGAACGCCCCGCCATTGCTGCCATAGCGCTCAGTGGCGCGGAAAAGTTCGACGTGCTTTGGCTGGAGCCCGCTTCTTTACATTGGGAAAAAAAACTATCGCAAAATCTTGTAAATTCTTACCATTTCTCTAAGCGAAACTACGCCGATGCCGAGTTGTGGACTTTCGCTGCCAAGGACAGTAGCGGTTCTGATTTTTATTTCTGTTCCCATCAAAACATTTGGTTGATAAGCGGAAACCGCGCTTTGTTGGAGGCGGGTATCCGGCAAATGGCCAGCGCAAGCAATTTGCTCCAAAACGCTGATTTTCAAAAGTTAAAAGAAACCGCCGCTCCTAAAGATTTGGCAAATGTGTACGTGAATTTTGCGGAAGCCCAGCCCCTCTTTCAAAAATGGTTTCCCAACAGCGATGCTTCTTTTTTGAAGAAAATGGGGACTTGGGCCGAGTTGGATTTGCAACTGGAAGAAAACGCGCTTTTGCTCACGGGGCTGACCCTCGCGCCCCGCGATGCGCCGTATTATTTGCAATGCTTGCAAAACATCGCGCCGCAGGAAAGCGTGGCAGCGGAAATCATCCCGCTGAATACGGGGATTTGGATTTCGATGACTTTTGGAAATGCCGAACAATTTTACCGGAATTACCGCGACTACCTCAAAAAAGATGGGCGGCTGCGCAGGCACAATCAACTTTTGAAACAGGTGTCGCAAGTACCTGAAAACGTGCTTCTTAACTGGGTGGACACGGAGATGGGCACTTTCTCTTTCAATGGATTAGAAGGCCAAAACCGCAGTGTGGCCTACTTCAAATGCCGCTCGGAAAAAGCTGCGCAAAGCGCCCTTGATTCCATTTCCGACCTGAATTTCATCGAGGGGTATCGCGGGATTATCATCAAAAAAATAAAACCCGAAAATGCGTTGCCCCGTTTTTACGGGCGTTTGTTCGAGGATTTTTACAAACCATATTTTGCTGTGGCAGAAGGGTTTGCGTTTTTCGCCAATGATTTGACCGTTTTGAAAGGCGTTTTAAATGACGTCTTGGATAGCAAGACTTTTGGCAAAGACGCCGGCTTTTTAAAATTCAATCAAGAATTGCCCGACCGCCAGCACCTTTCCATTTTCGCCTCCACTCCCGCTTTTTTGCCTTGGATAGGCGCAAATTTATCTTCCGAAAATTTCAAAATTCTGAAGGAAAACCAAGCCGCCCTAAAAACCGTAAGTTGGTCAGCCTTGCAACTGAAAGTGAGTGATGACGCGGTTTTCACGAATTTTTACGCGGGTCTTTTTCCAAATGAAGAGCAGGCCTCGGTGGTTCGCCAATGGAGCACTCCGCTTAAAAATCCCGCCGTGGGCACGCCGCAATTTTTGAAAAATCACCTTGTAAATCAACTGGATATTGCAATTCAGGACGAAAAGAATAACCTCTATCTTTTGCAAAATGATGGGAAGATTTTGTGGGCAATCCCGTTGGATGGGAAAATTTTAGGTGAAATTCATCAAGTGGATTTTTACAAAAACCGGAAATTGCAGATGGTTTTCAATACCGAAAATTCGCTATATGTTTTGGATAGATTAGGTAGAAATGTCGAAAATTTTCCATTGAAATTTCCTAAAAAAGCTACTGCACCAATGGCGGTATTTGATTATGCCGATACGCGGGATTATCGAATGGTTGTTCCCATCGGTAGTAGTTTAAAAAATTATGATAAAAATGGAAAAGAAGTTTCGGGGTGGAATTTTAAGAAAATTAGTAGTCCCATTATTGCAAAACCTCAACACTTTTCTTATGATGGAAAGGATGTGATTTTAGCTTATGCCAAAAATGGAGAGATTTTACTTCTCAATCGTCGTGGCGAAAAACGGGTAAAAAATATCGACAGACTTCCAAATTTGCTACCTAATTTTTACTTCCGCAAACAGGAAAGTTTTGAGAACTCTGAAATCTTGTCCATTTCAAAATTGGGTCGTTTGGTCACGCTGCAACTGAATGGCAAAGCGGACAGTCTCTTTTATGAAGATGATTTAACGGCCGAACACTTTTTATTTTTTGATGAAAAAATGATTTTTACTTCTGATAAAAATCTGTATCTAAAAGATGACGAAAATCCTTGGAATATTGAATTTGAAAATGCCATTTCTGATGCGCCAAAAGCGATGATTTTAAACGGAAAAACTTATATCGCTGCCTACAGCCGCCGCGCTGAGGAAATTCGCATTTTTGATAGCGAAGGCAACCTGCTCTCGGGCTTTCCGGTTTTCTCGCAGGGCGCTTTTGATATGGGTTCGCTCAAACGGAACGAGCAAATCAACATAATAACTTACAGTGAAGATGGCACCGTGATTTGCTATTTATTGCAGTAAATTTTTTATAATACAATTCTTACATAACGAAAAATTGCTACATTGCGAAGCTCTTTTTAAAACTCAACGCTTTGTCTATTTCCACTACTTCTAAAAAATGGTTGCTCATTCTTACCGCTCTGCCCGTTTTGGCCGGTGTGGCTTTTTGTTGTTATCAAATTTACCAAACCACCCAGCAGCGGGCGGACATTCTTGATGATTTCAGCAACGTGAACGCCGTGGAGCGTGGCCTGCTATCAGTAAACGAATGGGAAGATGAAGTGACGAACGTCATCGTGGGTCAAATCGAAAACTTTGAGCTGACCGAGAGCCAAGAAGAAAAAATCGAAACCGAAATTACAGAAATTCTTTACACGGTAATCGACCAAGCCAAAACCACCGTGAACCAAAATGACGAGGGCCTGAAAAAGACCATCCGCAAATGGGCCGTAAATGCTTTTGTGGATTGGGACGAGCTGCGGAAGGAAGCGCCGAGGTTCAGCGCGGCCATAGTGGATGAAGTAACTTCCGAAAAAAGTAAGGATCGGCTGAAGGCCGTGGCCTTGGAGCAGCTTAATAAATTCACCTCTCAAATCTATGATGCTGATTCGGTAGTTTTTACGGAAATGTATGCGAAATACAATGTAGAAAATCGCCAAGAATACAACAAAACTTTAAGCCATAAAGCAAAAAATTTAGAACGAGAAGGCTATAACTTTATGTATCCAGTTTTGGGGCTTCTCGTACTTTCTTTGTTGGGCTGGTTTTATTTTCTTAAAAATGAAAATTTGCAACGGGTTTATTTCGGGATTTGCATTGCATTGGGTCTTTTGGTTTTGCTCACTGGTTTGGCCACACCGATGATAGAAATTGACGCGCGCATCGGGCTGGTGGATTTGACGCTGATGGGCGAGCATATCGTCTTTGAAAATCAAATGCTTTTTTACCGGAGCAAAAGCATTTTGCAAGTGGTATTTCTATTGCTGCAAGCCACGCGATTTGATTCCAAAATAGTGGGGTTTCTCATCTTGGCTTTCAGCGTAATTTTGCCGATTAGCAAGCTGGTTTCAGGACAATTACATCTTTTCGGCGGCTCCAAAATCCGCAAAAATCCCGTCCTGAAATGGCTCGCTTTTAAAAGTGGGAAATGGTCGATGGCGGACGTAATGGTGGTGGCCATTTTTATGAGCTACGTTGCGTTCGATGGCATTTTGGACGACCAGCTCTCCGCCTTCGATGTCAATTCCGACTTGCTCACTTCCATTTCCACCAACGGGACAAACCTCCAGCCCGGCTTCCATTTGTTCTTGGCCTTCGTGCTTTTCAGTTTGATATTGAGCGGGATTTTGAAGAAACTGGAACAAAGGGAAGGGGGAAATTAGAGGCGGTTTTTCCAGTAGTTGGGTTGTTTTCTTTCGTGGGCTAAGGCCAAAAAATAAATTTCCTTTTCCTCAATTTTGTATAATAAAATGTAAGGAAATCTTTCCATAAAACCGCGCCTAATTTCATTGGCTTTATCACGAAAACTGACCCGTGTGGGATTTTCGATAATTTCCTCTACCAATCGTTCATAATTTTCCTTGAAAGATTGCCCTAACTCTTCACTAATTGCTTCATAATATTCAATAGCCTCCTCGAACTCTGCATAGACGGAATCGTGAAAATCGAAGTCTTTCACCGCTCGGCCATTTTGGTTTTAAACTCTTCCCAAGTCAGCGTTTTGGCCGTCCCCGATTTCATTTCTTTCAATCTTCTCTCGGCCACCTTCATCCAAGCATTTTCAATTTCATCCGATTCGCCTTTCGATTGATTTCCAACGGTTTCCGATAAAATCTGAACCAAAGAATCCCTTTCTTTTTCCGAAAGCGCCATCGCTTGGCGCAGTGTATTTTGATAGGCTTCGCTCATAATTTCGGAACTTTTTTGATAGGCTTCATTCTCTTCTTTTTCAAAACAGATTCAACATATTCTCGACGAACCGTAGGAAAATCCTCTAAAAATACTTCAATGCCGACACCGCCTTCCAAATGGTCGAAAAGAGTTTCAACGGGAACGCGCGTACCTTTAAAAACAGGCGTTCCACCCAAAATATTTGGGTCGATATTTATGACATTTTCTATAATAATTCAAAGATAAAAAACTCAACGCAGCCGCACCACCTGCCCTACCGCCGGCTGCCAGCCCGCTTTCTTGTCATTCATTTCATACAAATGCCGCAACCGGATGGCAAATTTTTGCGAAATGGAATACATCGTTTCCCCCTCCTCCACTTTGTGCACGCGGAATTGGCGGTCGGCGCGCTTGCGCTTAGGTTGCAGATAAATAATTTGCCCTACCGAAAGCGTATCGTCGTAGCGCAACTCATTGTGTTTCAATAGGTCTTCCACGCGCTTATCGGTGGCCTCGGCTATTTTTTCAAAAGTATCGCCTTCTTTTACTTTGATAAACTTCACCATATTGGTGGAAAGATTTACCTGATAGGTATCAAAAATTTCCTTTTCTTCCTTATCCAATTCTTCATTAAATCCCTCCAAATCCAATTTATGCAATTCATATTTTTCGATTAAATCAATCAACAAATCGGCGTAATGTTTATTGGTGGCATAGCCCGCTTTTTTAAGTCCTTTTGCCCACGCTTTGTAGTCGGTAGGCGATAGCTTAAAAAGTTCGGAATAACGCTCGCGCTCCGTCAGAAAAAGCGAGTGGTCGCGGTAGCTTTCTTCGGCATCATCATACACTCGGAAGCATTCGTTTTCTTCGTCGTCCGAATAATAGATTCGTTTGCCGTCCCAGTCGCGGTGGCATTTGATGCCAAAGTGATTGTTAGCTTCGGTGGCCAAATAACTGTTGCCACTCCCCGATTCCAAGATGCCTTGCGCCAAAGTGATGCTGGCGGGGATGCCGTATTCTTTCATTTCTTCAATGGCAGCATCCTTATATTCTTCAATGTATTTCTCGGTATCGGATTTAGCGGCTGTTTCATAAAGAAAAAACACTCCAAAAAGTGTGGTAAAAATGAGTTTAGCTTTCATAATTTATTTGTAATCCAATTTTTGATAATATTTTGTTCATCCCTTTTATTCCCTGTAACCCTCCGGTATGAACAGCCAAAATTTTAGTGCCTTTTGCAAAATTTCCGTTTTCGATGTTTTTGAATATTCCGAACATCATTTTTCCGGTATAAATGGGGTCGAGCGGAATGTGATATTTTTCATAGAAATCATTCATAAAATCTATCAATTCCGTGTTTACTTTGGCGTACCCGCCAAAATGAAACTTTTCTTCGACGGTCAGTTTCACTTTCGCAGAAATTTTTCCGCCGCCCGCTGTTGAGAAATAGTCTTGAAAAACAGCGACTTGCATTTCGATTTCTTTCAACAAAAATCGGCCACCTTTCAATGCGGGATATAATTGAAATTCAGAAGAATAGCCACTCAAAAGCAACCCAGTCATAGTTGTCCCTGTTCCGCCCGAACAAGCAATCACATCAAAATCGTCAGGTACATTTTCTAAAATTTCCGTGCAGCCCCAAACGCCAAGCAGGCCTTTTCCACCTTCGGGAATCACATAAACTTGGGGCAAAGTCTCATTCAACATTTGCAGAAATTCCGGTTCATCTTTGGTTGCGTATTTCTTTCGGGAAAGTGGCAGGATTTCCACCCCATTTTCTCTACAAAAATCTAAGGTAGAATTGCTCGAAATTTCTTCGCCGCGCACCATCGCCATTGTATCCGTCCCCGTCATTTTGCCCAATGCGGCCACGGCAGCCAAATGATTGGAAAACGCCCCGCCAAAAGTGAGAATCGCCAACTTTCCACTTTTCTGAAAATCTTCAAAATAATATTTGAGCTTGCGCCATTTGTTACCGCTTATCTCTTTGTGAATCAGGTCTTCACGTTTTATCCACAGTTCCACGCCTTTGATTTCCCCTATTTTTTGCAGGGGTGCGTTTAAATTTTGGAAAATGGGCATTTAGAGATTTGTCTTTCTAAGAAGGAAAGAATTGCAAATTTCATCCTTTTGAAAGGGATAAAAATTTAGATTTTATCTTTTTAAAAAAGTCAAACGGTAAAGTCTGAAATTTTCACGTTAGTAAATCCATATAATTTTCTTTCGTAACCACCTCAAAATCAGGCATTCCATAATGCTGGATAAACGATTTGGGAATGCGCGGTTTCCGCCGGATGTTCCATTTGATTTCCCACGCCAGCATCGCGCCGTCCTTTTCTTCGAGATAGTCGATTTCCGCTTGGTCGGTGGTTCGCCAAAAATAGGATTTGGCGTAATCGTTGGCGAATCGGAGCTTTTTGATGCGCTCACTCACGATGAAATTTTCCCACAACGCGCCGGTGTCGGCACGAAGATTTAAAGGATTAAAATTACTGATAAGCGCATTGCGTACCCCGTTGTCGTAAAAGTAAATTTTGCGGCTTTTGCGCAGTTCATTGCGCATATTGCGGCTGAACGAACGCAGCCGGAAAATCACGAACGTTTTTTCCAACAAATACAAATAGCGAGCGATGGTTTGTGCGCTGATTTTCAGCATATTGGAAATTTCGTTGAACGATACTTCCGAAGCCACTTGCAGCGCCACGGCCTGCAGCAACTGCTCGATGATTTCTGGCTTGCGAATTTCTTGAAAATTGAAAATATCTTTGTATAAATAACTTTCTGTCAGCTCATTAAGAACGCGCCGCTCTTCGCTGGGATTGTTTATCACATCGGGATAACTGCCAAAAATCAGGCGTTTTTCCAAGTTGCGCTTTTCCTCCCGCTCGCCGTAATGGGAAACTAGTTCTTGCTGTGAAAAGGGCAATAAGTTATGCTGAAATTTACGGCCGGTAAGCGGCTCATTAATGGAATTGGCCAACTCAAAGGCGGAAGAACCGGTGGCCACGATTTGAATATCGGGCGCATTGTCCACCAACAATTTCAGGGTCAATCCAACATTGGGCACGCGCTGCGCCTCGTCAATGAAAACCGCTTTTCGTGAACCCACCAACCTCAGAAGCTCGGTGGAAGTTTTGTCGGTCAAATCGGCGCGGTCGTCGGGTTCATCGCAATTGAGCCAAAGTGGCGCGACTTCTTGCTCGGCGGCCAATTTTTTTAATAAAGTGGTTTTACCACATTGGCGCGGGCCAAAAACCATCAAAGCCTTTCCCCTGCCCCATTCTTTGAGCATCTTATCTCGAATATTTCGATAAATCATTTTTCGCTAATTTAAAATTATGGCCTTAATTCTGAATTATAGTTGCGAAAATAGGCCATAATTTTGAATTAGTTCCATTTTTTTAGATAACAGGATTGAATTTCTAATTTAAAATTATGGCGATAATTTCTAACTATACTTGTAAAAAAAGGCCATAATTTTAAATTAGAGAATTGCGTTGATTGTTAAGTTTTCAACTAAAATCCAAGATTATGGCCTTTTTACAGGATTATAGTCTGCGGCAAACGCCATAATTCTGGATTATAATCCAACCAAGAATTTTACGCCCCTAACTTTGCCCAAAATCCCCATCCGCAAAAATGCCTGAATCAGAAGAAGGCGACTATTACCACTCGCCGGAAGGCTTCATCGTTTTTACCAAACAGTACCACCTCAAACGCGGTTATTGCTGCCAAAGTGGCTGCAAACATTGTCCGTTTGGATTTGATAAAAAGAGGGGGACATTTTCAAAAAAATCAAAATAAAATGACCGAAACGCGCACTTTTCAAAACGAAATCTCACGGGGAATCCCAGCGAAACTTCCTGACCCTAAACCTTTTGATGAAACTATCAACCACGCGCCGAAGCGGAAGAATATTCTATCCAAAGAAGAAAAAGTGCTGGCGCTGAAAAACGCGTTGCGGTATTTCCCTAAAAAATGGCATCGGGAACTGGCGGCGGAATTTGCCGAGGAACTGCAAAAATTTGGACGTGTATATATGTACCGTTTTCGTCCCGATTATGAAATGCAGGCGCGACCGATTTCGGAATATCCAACAAAATCAGAACAGGCGGCGGCGATTATGTTGATGATTCACAACAACTTAGACCCCGCCGTGGCGCAGCATCCGCACGAGTTGATTACCTACGGCGGCAACGGCGCGGTGTTCCAAAACTGGGCGCAGTACCTCTTGACAATGAAATACTTGGCCGAGATGACCGACGAGCAAACCTTGTCAATGTATTCCGGTCACCCGATGGGGCTTTTTCCGTCGCACAAAGACGCGCCGCGCGTGGTGGTGACCAATGGAATGATGATTCCAAACTATTCAAAACCAGACGATTGGGAAAAATACAACGCGTTGGGCGTGACGCAATACGGACAGATGACGGCGGGCAGTTTTATGTATATCGGGCCGCAGGGGATTGTGCACGGTACGACGATTACGGTTTTAAATGCTTTGCGCAAAATCGGGCGGAAACCCAATGATGGTACGCTTTTTCTGACGGCTGGCCTTGGCGGGATGAGCGGCGCGCAACCGAAAGCCGCCAACATCGCCGGCTGCGTTTCCGTGACTGCCGAAGTGAATCCCAAAGCCTCGCGCAAACGCCACGAACAGGGCTGGGTGGATGAGATTTTTGATGATTTGGAAGCGCTGACCGAGCGCGTCAAAAAAGCGAAATCCGACCAAGAAACCGTATCGCTGGCCTACGAAGGGAATGTGGTGGACGTGTGGGAACATTTTGATAAAGAGGGAATTACGGTGGAATTGGGCAGCGACCAAACTTCGCTGCACAACCCGTGGGCGGGCGGTTATTATCCGGTTCAGCTTTCTTACGAAAAGGCCAACGAAATGATGGCCGAAAACCCCGAAAAATTCAAGGAATTGGTGCAGGAAACCTTGCGCCGCCACGCTGCCGCCATCAATCGCCACGCGGAAAACGGGACGTATTTTTTTGATTATGGAAATGCGTTTTTGTTGGAAGCCAGCCGCGCCGGAGCAAAAGTGGAAGCCGAAAATCCCACCATCGGCCGCGAGTTCCGCTATCCGTCTTACGTTCAAGATATTATGGGGCCAATGTGTTTCGATTACGGTTTTGGTCCCTTCCGTTGGGTGTGCGCTTCGGGCACTGAAAACGACTTGCGAAAAACCGATAAAATCGCGCAAAACATTTTGCGAAAAATAGCCGAAAACGCGCCCGCAGAAATCCGCCAGCAGATGGAAGACAACATCCGCTGGATAGAGGCGGCGGGGGAAAATAAATTGGTGGTCGGTTCGCAAGCGCGGATTTTGTACACGGACAGCGAGGGGCGCATTAAAATCGCCAAAGCATTTAATAATGCTATAAAAAATAGCGAAATCGGGCCGGTGATTTTAGGCCGCGACCATCACGACGTTTCCGGCACGGATTCGCCTTATCGCGAAACCTCGAATATCTACGATGGCTCGCGCTTCACGGCGGATATGGCGGTGCAAAATGTCATCGGCGATGCGGCGCGCGGCGCCACTTGGGTGAGCCTGCACAACGGCGGCGGCGTGGGCTGGGGCGAGGTCATCAACGGTGGTTTCGGGATGTTGCTCGACGGTTCGGAGGATGCCGCGCGGCGATTGGAAAATATGCTGTTTTTTGACGTGAACAACGGCATCGCGCGGCGGGCTTGGGCGCGGAACGAACCCGCAGATTTTGCCATCAAAAGAGAAATGGAGCGGTCGCTGAACTTGAAAATTACCTTGGCAGAAAGTGTGGATGACGGTGATTTAGACGGGTTATTTTAATAAAACCCCATCCATTCTCCACCAAAATTTCTATGAAAATTAGCCCTTCCATTTTCTACTTTTGCAAAAATCCTAAAACACTATAAATGAAGGTTTTCAACACCGTTCTCAGTATTGTTCTTCTCATCGCCGTTTGTGTTCTTTTTTGGAAGGTTTTTGACACGGCAGAACCCACTCTTCCTAAAAAGCAAACCGAAGAGCAAATCTCGGAAAATCTTGATAACCAAAAATTTACAGGCGTAAAAATCGCCTATATCAATACGGATTCTTTAGTTTCACAATATGATTTCCACAAAGAATTGCGCGATAAATTGGAGAAAAAGGCCATCCGGTTGGAAGCCGATTTGGAAAAAAAATCCAAAGTGTTCCAAGAAAATGTGCAAATATTGCAACAGCAAGCCGAAAAAATGAGTCCCGACCAACTGCAAGCCGCCCAGCTCGATTTGCAGCAAACCCAGCAGCAGCTAATGGCTTACCGCGATGAACAGACTCAAAAACTGGCGGCCGAGGAGCAGGAATTGAACTTGCTAATCAAGGATGATATGGACGGGATTTTGGAAAATATCAAAACGGAATTTGACCTTGACTATATTTTGAGCTACGACCCCGGCAGTATTTTGCTGGCCGCCAATGCTGATTTTGACATCACCGAAATGGTAGCCCAACGCCTGAACGAAAAATTCCGTACTAAAGGAGACAAAGGAAATTTGAAAAGCGAGTGAACACCTTAAAAAAAATTGGATTTATCTTTTTGACTTTCAGCGTTTTGCTGATTTCGTGCGAGGAAGATCCCGATCCTGACAAAAACTTTCAACAGGATTTTATTGGCACTTGGAACGCCGTGGAAACAGGCGGCATCAACGGCACCCAGAGTTACGAAGTGGAGATTACGGCTGGCGGTTCAAGCGAAGAAATTTTGCTGAACAATTTGTATAACATTCAGGAAGCGAACGTAGAAGCCCTGCTGAACGGCATCAATTTCGACATCCCTAACCAAACTTCCAAAGGTTTCCAGTTTGGCGGCAGCGGCCGCGCAAATTCTGATTTTGACCAGATTACCATTGACTTAACGGCCAACGATGGCACCGGCAGTGACGAAGTGGACGTTGTTTTGACAAAATAATGGACGTGGGTCTTTGGTAATATCGCGCGGTCGTGCGATTCTACACCTAAAAATTTATTCGCAAGCCCGTATGAATCCCAAATGAATAGAGCGATTCGCGCGGGAAATTGGATTCTTCAATCAATGGGGTCAACATATATTGAACGTGGCCGCGCATCAAGAGTCCAAAATTTTCTGAAAAATAATAAGTGCCGCCCAAGCTGATGCCGGCCGACCAAGTAAGATTTTGCGTCTGCGCAGAAAAGTCTTTTTCAAAAGCATCTCCGTTGGTAGGACTCACCCTTGTTTTATAAGAATCAATAAAGTTGAGCTGCACCGTCGGCACCACTTCCAAATCCCACAGATCCGTGATGGAAGTGTTGAAATTCAATTTGATAGGAATGTTCCACCACGAAGTTTCGGTTTCCAGATTAGCAGAAACGGTATCGTCTCGCTCCAACGAAAACTGTGCGTTTTCCACCGAATATTTGGCCGAAGCGCGCCCCACTCCCACCCCGATATCTAGCGACGAACCGAGGGAATAAAACAAATCCACGCCGTAGTTGAGCCCGAAATTTCCCTTGGATTTGTCATCAGCCAGTTCAATGCCGCCACCCATTGGAATTTCCTCGTCCAAAAGGCGGCGGTCGGTAAAATTGGGATACAATAATAGATTGATGCCAAAGCGGGAATTTTTGGTTTCGGAATCTTCGTAATACACGATGTCTTTGTCCTTATCCTTTTGGGAAAAAGCTGAAAAACAAAGGGTTACGAAAAGGAAAGTGATAAGTTTTTTCATTGTAAAAGAGTTTTGGCTTTTTCCAAAGCCGCGTCTAATCCATCAGGATTTTTGCCGCCCGCCGTGGCAAAGAACGGTTGTCCGCCGCCGCCGCCGTTGATTTCTTTGGCCAGTTCGCGCACCATATTTCCGGCGTGCCAGTTTTTGGCTTTTGCCAAATCATCGGAAAAGGTGATGGCAATTTGCGCCTTCTCGCCCAAATCCATTCCAATCACGGCGGCTATTTTTTCTTCGTTTTTAATCTGAAAAAGCGTATTTTTTACTGAATCGGAATCTAAGGTAGTTTTTTCAATAATCAGCTTAAAATCTTCAACTGGTTTAGCATTTTTTAGCCACTCTTTCTTTTCGGATTGCGCTTTTTCTTTATGAAATTTTTCCAATTGTTTTTGCAGTTGATTTTTCTCCTCTTTTAGATTGCGAATTCCTATCAAAATATCCTTGGGATTTTTTAATTCCAAGGCCACATTTTCCAAAGTTTCCAGTTTTTCATTGAAAAAAGAACGTGCCGCCGCGCCGCTCAACGCCTCGATTCGTCTAATGCCAGCGGCCACGGCACCTTCCGCAGTTATTTTAAAAAGCCCGATTCCGCCGGTCGCTTTTAAATGAATTCCGCCGCACAGTTCAATGCTTTCACCAAATTTGATGGTACGAACCGTGTCGCCATATTTTTCGCCAAACAGCGCCAGCGCACCCATTTCTGTGGCCTCTTTTATCGGAATATTCCGAAACTCTTCCAACGGAAAATTGTGCTGAATTCGCTCATTCACCAAGTTTTCGATTTGCTTCAAATCTTCCTTGGAAACCTTTGAAAAATGGCTGAAATCAAACCGCAAATAATCGGGATGGACGAGCGAACCTTTTTGCTCGACGTGCTCGCCCAAAACTTCACGCAAAGCTCGGTGCAAAAGATGGGTGGCGGTGTGATTTTCGGCGGCGGTTTTTCGCAACCTGCCATTGACTTGCGCGGTAAAATTCACCTCTAAATTTTCGGGCAGTTTTTCCGAAACGTGATAAATTAATCCGTGTTCCTTTTTGGTATCCAAAATTGGAATCCGCTCAGAGTCATTGAAAATCAACCCTTTATCGCCCACTTGTCCGCCGCCTTCGGGATAAAAGGGCGTCAAATTGAAAACCAATTGATAAAGCGTCTTTTTCTTTATTGATACTTTTCGGTAGCGCGTAATCTTTACTTCCGCCTCCAAATTGTCGTAGCCGATAAATTCTTCTTTATCGTCCTTTTGTAAGATGACCCAATCGCCAGTATCTTGCTGAGTAGCGGCGCGAGCGCGCTGTTTCTGGGCGGCCATTTCTTTGTCAAATCCCGCTTGGTCGAATAACAAATTTTTCTCCCGTAAAATCAGCGCCGTCAAATCCGGTGGAAAACCGAAAGTATCGTACAATTCAAATACTTTTTCGCCATCAATTTTTTGAGATTTTTCTTTGTCAATAATTTCATCTAAACGGGACAAGCCTTGCGCCAAGGTTCGCAAAAAAGATTGCTCTTCTTCCTGAATCACTTTTTTGGCCAATTCTTTTTGCGATGAAATTTCAGGAAAAAATGCGCCCATTTCATCGGAAAGAATCTCTACTAAATGGTAAATAAAAGTCTCCTTTTTATCTAAATAAGAAAACGCATAGCGAATGGCGCGCCGCAAAATCCGGCGAATCACATAACCCGCGCCGGTATTGCTCGGCAATTGTCCATCCGCAATGGAAAACGCCACCGCGCGGACGTGGTCGGCAATAACGCGAATGGCAATATTCTGACGACTTTCTTCGCCGTATTTTTTGGCCGTAAGTTTCTCAATTTCAGCAATCAGTGGCGTAAAAACATCCGTATCGTAATTGGATTTTTTGCCTTGCAAGGCCATCGCCAAACGCTCAAAACCCATCCCCGTGTCCACGTGCTGAGCGGGCAGTTTTTCCAAACTTCCATCCGCTTTGCGATTGAATTCCATAAACACCAAGTTCCAGATTTCCACCACCAGCGGATGGTCTTGGTTCACCAAAGTTTTGCCGTCAACTTGCTGGCGTTCAGCCTCATCGCGCAAATCGATATGAATTTCGGAACTCGGGCCGCAAGGGCCGGCCACACCCATTTCCCAAAAGTTGTCTTTTTTATTGCCATCTAAAATTTGCTCTTTCGGCAAGAATTTTTGCCAGTTTGAAAAAGCTTCTTCATCGCGGGAAGTTTCATCGGCGGTATCTCCCTCAAAAACAGTGGCATACAATCGGTCTTTGGGCAATCCGTAAACTTCCGTCAAAAGTTGCCAAGCCCATTGAATTGCTTCTTCCTTGAAGTACCCGACTGTCCGGCCGGCAGGGTCCCCAAACGACCAATTCCCCAACATTTCAAACATCGTATGATGGTAAGTATCGTGGCCAACCTCCTCCAAATCATTGTGTTTTCCACTGACTCTCAGGCACTTCTGAGAATCCGCAACTCGATTGGAAGGCGGCTCGGCATTTCCCAAAAAGGCATCTTTGAACTGATTCATCCCTGCGTTGGTGAACATCAGCGTGGGGTCGCCCTTCAAAACGATGGGCGCGGAAGGCACGATCTTATGCCGTTTGTCTTTGAAAAAATCGAGAAAAGTCTGCCTGATTTTATGGGCCGGCCACCTCAGGGATTGATTGTCAGGCATTTATAGTAAAAAGTGTTTATTTGATACTTTTGAAATCCGTTTTGCGAATGGCTGGCAAAAACGCGCCGGCCCTGCAATTCGCGCAAAATTAGCAATAATGGCGAAGGTCAAATATTACTACGACCCGAAAACACTTTCGTACCGAAAAATCCAAAGAGGGACGGGGCAAAAACTCCGCAACACCTTTATTTATATAGGAACCGCCGCTTTGTTGGGCGCGGTTTTTTATTTGATAGCCGACAATCTCATCGACTCTCCCAAGGAAAAGCGGCTGAAACGGGAACTGGAAAATATGGAAATCCAGTACGCCATTTTGAACGAACGGATGGAGCAACTTTCCATCGTTTTGGAAGATTTGCAGGAAAGGGATGACGAAATTTATCGGGTGGTTTTTGAAGCCGAACCGATTCCAAATTCCATTCGGAAAGCGGGATTTGGCGGCGCGAACCGCTACAAAAACCTGCAAGGTTTTGAAAGTTCCAAGCTCATCAAAGAGACGGCGCAGAAAATGGACCGGCTGACAAAACAGGTGTACGTGCAGAGCAAAAGTTTTGACGACATCGTGGATATGGCCGAGGACAAAAACAAATTGCTGGCGGCGATTCCTGCTATTCAACCCGTTTCTAATGAGAGTCTTAGGCGGCTTGCTTCGGGCTTTGGCTTCCGTGTAGATCCTTTTACGAAGGCGCGCAAAATGCACAACGGGATGGATTTTTCGGCTGAAATCGGCACGCCCATTTATGCCACCGGCAACGGAAAAATCATCCGCGCGGACAACCGCAGCAGCGGCTACGGCAACCATATCCGCATCGACCACGGCTATGGGTATATGACGTTGTACGCGCATTTGAGCAAGTATAATGTGCGCCGTGAGCAAACGGTAAAACGCGGCGAAATCATCGGCTATGTAGGAAATACCGGACGCTCCCGCGGACCGCATTTGCATTATGAAGTCCATTTCAACGGGCGGGTGCTAAATCCCGTGAATTTCTACTACGGCGAACTTTCGCCAGAGGAGTTCAGCACCGTCATCGAAATGGCAAGCCAGCCCAACCAATCTTTTGACTAATGGCCGAAACCGATTCTGAAAAACGCTATTGGTCGATTGGCGAAGTGGCCAAGATTTTAGACGTAAACACCTCGCTCATACGCTTTTGGGAAAAGGAATTCGACATCCTGAAACCCAAGAAAAACAAGAAGGGCAACCGTCTTTTCACTCCCAAAGATTTTGAAAACCTCAAGCTGATTTACCATTTGGTGAAGGAGCGCGGCTTTACGTTGAAAGGCGCGCAGGACAAATTGCGGCAAAATCCCGAAGGTTCGGCGAAAAACGCGGAAGTGGTGGAGCGGTTGAAAAATATCCGGCAAGCGCTGATGGAGATGAAGCGGGGGCTTGGTGGTGAGTAGTTGTCCGTTATCGGTTTTCAGTCAGGTCTTAGAATTCTACAGTTCAGAAGTCGTATCTAATTAGGTACATTTGCAAAAAAAATTAGCCTTGCCAACCATTGATAGGTTAGACGGAATCAAAATCAACGTTTACAATGGCGACCACCGCCCGCCGCACATTCACGCTTTATACAATGAATTCGAGGTTTTAATTGAGATTGAAACGTTTGAAATTTATCGAGGCCATTTACCGAATAAGCAACTCAAAAAAGCGATGGCTTGGCTGAAAGAAAATGCTGATTGGATTTTGCAGATTTTCTACGAACTAAATCCCGAATTACGATGAGAAAAAATTTAAGAGTACCGCGAATCTTGAAAATAGATTCCATTGAAAACTTAGTTGTTTCGGTGGTTTTCAATAATGGAGAATTGCGGAAATTGGAAATTCAAGATTTATTTAGAAAAACAGGGATTGGCGAAGATTCTCCCCCCGCCATTTTATTAAATCCTAAGGAACTACGAAAAGCGAAACTTGAAAATCATACTCTTTCTTGGTCCAATGTGGAACAATTTATTACTACTAAAAGTGGCCAAAAAATAAAAGTTCCCTTTGAAATTGGGGCGGATGTCTTATGGAAACATAGCAAGCCTCTGAAGTCACCCTTGCTTTCCAAGATTGGAAAAGTGGTTCGCGAAACCCGCGCCAAAGCGGGACTGACCCAAAAAGAACTGGCTATAATGAGCGGAACATCAAGGACTTACATTTCACGGATTGAAAACGAAAAATCGGATGTGGAACTGGGGACGCTGCGTAAAATCGTGGAAACGGGATTGGGAAAAAAGTTGGAGATTGTGGTGAAATGATTTGACACCAAAATCTTGAAATGTCAAAATTCTCGATATTTTGACACCAAAACCGCCAAACGTCAAAATTCGCCAGATTTTGACATTTGCATCGAAATCCTTCAAATTGGTGGGTTTCGCTTTGCAAAATTTACCTTCGCGCTCTCAAATCCAATCAAAATGAAAAAGGGACTCATCGCACTAATCGTAATCGGTGTTATCGCGCTGATTTTGTTTTTCCAATTCAAAGGAATGTACAACAATATGGTGGTGAAACAGGAGGCCACCGCCGGCCAATGGGCCAACGTGGAAACCAGCTACCAGCGCCGCGCCGACCTCATCCCCAACTTGGTGAACACGGTGAAAGGCTACGCCGAATTCGAGCAGGAAACGCTGACGAAAGTCATCGAGGCGCGCAGCAAGGCGACTTCAATTCAAGTGGATGCCAACAACATCGACCCCGCGCAATTGCAGAAATTTCAACAGGCGCAGAGCCAACTGAGCGGCGCGCTGAGCCGGCTTTTGGTGACGGTGGAACGTTATCCCAACCTGAAGGCCAACCAAAATTTCCTCGAACTGCAATCGCAACTGGAAGGCACGGAAAACCGCATCAGCGTGGAGCGGCGGAAATTCAACGAAGTGGTCCGCGATTTCAATACTTACATCAAACAGTTCCCGCGCAATTTTGTGGCGGGGATGTTCGGGTTTGACGACAAGGGATATTTCACGGCCGATGCGGGGAGCGAGGATGCGCCGGAGGTGCAGTTTTAGTTATTAGTTATTATGTTATTGGTTATTAGGGCTTTGCGTGATAAAAATGCCGTTGAAAATCTGTGAATCTTTTAACTGGTGGTCGGTCGTTCGGAGGACTGTCCCCCTCTTAGAGGGGGTGCCGAGTCCCGATAGTTATCGGGACGAGGCGGGGGAGGTAAAATCGAAAATTAAAAATGAATAGACTATTTTTCTTTATAATTTTTAGCTTTTGGATAAGCAAAGATTTATCCGCCCAAAGTGCCGAAGAATATTCGGAACTCATCAAAGAAGCGTGGGCTTTGTATGAAAGCGAAGACTACCTGAAATCAGCGCAAAAATATTCGGAGGCTTTTGTTGCTTTTGGGAACCGAGGCGTGGTCAGCGACCGCTACAACGTAGCCTGTTCGTGGGCCTTGGCGGGCAAACCGAATTCCGCGTTCGTACAGCTTTTTAAAATCGCCGAAAAAGGAAATTATTCCAACGTCAACCATCTTTTGACCGACTCAGATTTGAAAAGCCTGCACAAAGATGAGCGGTTTGGAAAAATAGCCGAAATCGTAGCCGAAAACCGCGAAAAGGCTGAGGCTCATTTGGATAAAGAACTGGTCTCTATTTTGGACACTATTTATATAGACGACCAAAAGTATCGCAAGCAAATCGATGAAATCGAAGAAAAGCACGGCCGCCAATCGGACGAAATTCGAGAACACTGGAAACTCATTGGCGTAAAAGATTCCATTAACCTTTTGAAAGTCAAAAAGATACTGGATGAGCGTGGCTGGCTGGGACCGGACAGCATTGGGCGGCAGGGAAGTTCCACGCTTTTCTTGGTCATTCAGCATTCGGATTTGGAAACGCAGGAGCACTACCTGCCGATGATGCGCGAAGCCGTGGAAAAGGGGAACGCGCGCGGAAGCAGCTTGGCGCTTTTGGAAGATCGCGTGGCGCTGCGCAAAGAGGAAAAGCAGATTTACGGCAGCCAAATCGGGCGGGACAATGAAACTGGCGAATACTATGTTTTGCCACTGATAAACCCCGAAAACGTGGACGAGCGGCGCGCCTCGGTCGGCCTTGGCCCTTTGCGGGATTATGTCTCTCGGTGGGGAATGACGTGGGATGCAGAAGAATACAAAAAGCAACTGCCTGAAATAGAAGCGAAACAGAAATGAAGTTTCCCAACGGCCCCGCCCCAATCGTAAATCGTAAATCGAATAATTCGTAAATCTTTTATGCGCCGCGAAAAACCCACCCAATTTTTCACCAAAGCTGAAGAAGCCGAAATCGTAGCCGCGATAAAGGCGGCGGAAATGCGCACGTCCGGCGAAATCGGTGTGCACCTTCAAAACCAAAAGGGCCAGCCCGCGCGCAAAACCGCCGAGCGGATTTTCCACGAAAGTGGGATGGACGAAACCGCGCTGCGCAACGGCGTCCTGATTTATCTGGATGTGGTGGAGCATCAGTTTTGCATCATCGGCGACAAGGGGATTGACGAAAAAACGCCGGATGATTTTTGGGACGAAATCCGCGATAAAATGCAAAATCTTTTTCGCGAAAAGAAATTTAAAGAAGGTTTGATTACGGGAATTTCGATGGCCGGAAAAGCCCTCGCAGAATTTTTTCCCCGCGCGGACGACGACATCAACGAACTGCCCGACCAAATCACAAAATCCTGAAAATGAGGGTTTTTCTATCCGTTTTTCTTGTTTCGCTTTCGCTGAATTTGCTTTCGCAGAAAAGCGACCGTTTTCCCGACAAGCAAAATCCGCCGCGTTTGGTGAACGACTTTGCAGATATTCTTTCACAAAGTGAGGAGGCGCAACTGGAACAGAAACTGTTGCGCTACAGCGACACCACCTCCACGGAAATCGCGGTGATTACCGTCAAAGATTTACAGGGCGAGGACATCAATCTGTACGCCGCCGAACTGGGCGAAAAATGGGGCGTGGGCCGCGGAAACAAAGACAACGGCCTCGTCTTTTTGGTGGCGCCCAACGAACGAGAAGTCGCCATCCAAAACGGCTACGGGCTGGAGCCGGTCTTAACGGATGCCTATTCCAAAAGAATCATCGAAGAATATGTTTTGCCCGCTTTCCGCAAAGGGAATTATTACAAGGGAATTGACGAGGGTACTTCGCAGGTAATCAAGTTGTTGGCGGGGGAATTTGAAGGGAGGCCAAACCGCAGAAACTTGAAAGACCCAAGCCGGTTGTTGCCGTTTCTGATTTTGCTGGTGGTGTTGGTTTTAATTTTTAAAAACCGTGGAAAAGGCGGCGGCACGGGTGGATTCGGCGGGCGGCGTGGCGGTGGTGGCTATTGGATTGGCGGCTTTCCCACTTCGGGGCGGGGAGGCGGTTTTGGCGGTTTCGGCGGCGGTGGCGGTGGTTTTGGAGGTTTCGGGGGCGGCAGTTTTGGCGGCGGCGGGGCAAGCGGGAGTTGGTAAAAAGAAATCTACGAATTACCATTTTTGATTTACGATTGTCTCGAGACCTTGCAGGTTTAAGAAAACCTGCAAGGTTTTCTGCTCGCTGAATTGCAATCGAATTACAAATTACCCAATTACGATTAAATTACTTTCCCTAAAAAACATTTCCCAATTTTGCTTTCTCTAAAAAGCATTTTGTAATTTTGCTTTCTTCAAAAAGCATTTTATGGAAAGGCTCATCCAACTTTCGCAGCGCAAAGCAGCACAAAAAATTTCATCTTTCCAGCGGTATTTACACGATGAGATGGACTGGGGCCAGCGGCTCAATATCATTCTTGGCCACCGTGGCACGGGCAAGACCACGATGATGTTACAACGTCTCCAATCCATTGAAAGCCAAGCTATTTACCTTAGTCTCGATGATTTTTATTTCGAAGAAAACCGCTTAGTGAGAACCGTGGAAAACTTGTATGAAAAAGGGGTTCGCCATTTCTTCTTGGACGAGGTGCACCGCTACGCTTTTTGGTCTAAAGATTTGAAAAACCTGCACGACAGTTTCACGGATATTTTTATGGTTGCCACCGGTTCCTCCATCTTAGATTTGGTGGAAGGCCAAGCCGATTTGTCGCGGCGCGCGGTAGAGCAAAACTTGGCCGGACTGTCGTTCCGCGAGTTTCTTTCCCTTTCAGAAAATGTGGATTTCCCAAGGTTTGAACTCGGTGAAATTTTGGAAAACCATCCCAAGATTGCCGCAGAAATTTCCGATAAAATGGATGTACTTTCTGCTTTCCGCAAATATTTGAAAAGCGGTTATTTCCCCTTTTTCAAGGAAGGGCTGCGCGCCTATCCGCAGCGGCTGTTACGCACGGTGGATACGGTGTTGGCCAAAGATATCGCCGTCGTGGAAGAGCTGAACCACGCCACCCAGCGCAATATGAAAAAGTTGCTGTACGTCATCGCGCAGTCCGTTCCCTTTGTGCCAAACATCGCCAAGCTGGCCGACAAAATCGGTATTACCCGCAACTCGGTTTTGCGCATTTTGGATCTGCTACACCGTGCGGGTGTCATCACGCTTTTGCGCCGCGAAACCAAAGGCATCAGCTATCTGCAAAAACCGGAAAAAATCTACCTGCAAAATCCCAACTTGGCCTTTGCCTTATCGGATTCCGAACCTAACATTGGCAACCTCCGAGAAACGTTTTTCCTGAACCAACTCTCTGTAAACCATAAAGTTACCTCCGCCAAGTTTGGCGATTTTATGGTGGACGGAAAATTCGTTTTTGAAATTGGAGGCGCGGGTAAAACCGCCGTGCAAATCCAAGGCGTGCCGAATGCCTTCATCGCCGCCGACGAAATCAAAATCGGTCAAGGCCACAAAATTCCGCTGTGGCTTTTTGGGTTTTTGTATTGAGGAACTTCCATTTTTATGGCGTATTTCTATGGTAAAACGAACCTTTGAATTTTTTCAAAAGAAAGTGGGCATAAACAAATGCCGCGCACTTATTCTTATTTTTGATGAGCTAAAAAATTTCAAAAAAAATGGAAACCGCCACTTACGACAACTCCTCCCTGAAACTGAAAAAAGAAGTGCCCGAAGCCCAAGATTTTCTGCCCCTGAACGGCACCGACTACGTGGAACTTTATGTGGGCAACGCCAAGCAGGCCGCGCTTTTTTACAAGACGGCGTTCGGCTTTCAAAGCGTGGCCTACGCCGGATTGGAAACGGGCATCAAAGACCGCACTTCTTATGTTTTGCAACAGAATAAAATCCGGATCGTACTGACCTCGCCGATGGGCGCGGGCGGCCCCATCAACGAGCATTTGAACAAACACGGTGACGGCGTGAAAAACGTGGCGCTGTGGGTGGACGACGCCACCAAAAGTTTTGAAGAAACCACCGGCCGTGGCGCAGAAGCCGTTTTTGAACCGAAAACCATCGAGGATAAAAACGGAAAAGCCGTGCTTTCGGCCATCAAAACCTACGGCGAAACGGTGCACATTTTTGTGGAACGCAGCGCCTACGACGGGCCGTTTTTGCCCGGTTATAAAAAATGGAGCAACCATTATTCTCCGTCCGACTGCGGCCTAAAATACATCGACCATATGGTGGGCAACGTGGGCTGGGGCGAGATGAACAAATGGGTGGAATTTTACGCCAAGGTGATGGGCTTCGCGCAGCTCATTTCCTTTGACGACAAGGACATCAGCACCGACTATACCGCCCTGATGAGCAAGGTGATGAGCAACGGGAACGGTCGCATCAAATTCCCGATAAACGAGCCGGCCGAGGGCAAAAAGAAGAGCCAGATAGAGGAGTACATCGACTTTTACAACGGTGCGGGCGTGCAGCACATCGCCTTGGCCACCGACAATATCATCGAAACGGTGGGTCAACTGAAAGACCGCGGCGTGGAATTCCTCTACGTCCCCACGGAATATTACGAAACCGTGCTGGACCGCGTGGGCGAAATTGACGAAGATTTGGCGCCGCTAAAAGATTTGGGCATTTTGATAGACCGCGACGACGAAGGCTATTTGCTCCAAATTTTCACCAAGCCCGTTTCCGACCGGCCCACTTTGTTCTTTGAAATCATCCAGCGAAAAGGCGCGAAATCTTTCGGGAAAGGGAATTTCAAAGCACTTTTTGAAGCGATTGAAAGGGAGCAGGAAAGTCGGGGGACGCTGTAGCAGTTGGCAGTTGGCAAGTTGGCAAGTTGGCAAGTTGGCAAAATTTAATACTTTAAACCTTGCAGGTTTTGGCAATCTGCAAGGTTTTTTTTTTTGCAACTTTTCCAAAGTTCTAAACTTTGGAAAAGTTTTGTTTTCGGGGCAACCCAAATTCCCAAAAACGCGTCCTCTATTTTAGTCGCGCATTTTTATGAAAAAATTCCTCCTCCTTTTTCTTATCACTTGCGTAGAAATTAGCTTCGCGCAAAACATCAACTCACTGACGGGCAAAGTGTTGGATGCCAAAACCAACGAGCCGCTCCCGTTTGTGAACATTTTGGTGAACGGCGGGCGGCAGGGTACTTCTTCCAATCTGGACGGAAAATTCACCGCCACTTCCTTCTCGGAAATCGACTTTTTGGAATTCAGTTTTGTGGGGTATGAAAAAAAGCGGGTGGACGTTTCCCAGCTTTCGCCAAAAGAACGGGAATTTTTGACGGTTTTTTTAGATGAAAAAAGCGACCAATTGGAGGAAGTTACCGTACTTCCCGGTATCAATCCTGCGCACCGGATTATCAAAAAAACGGTGGAAAACCGTGCTAAAAACAATCCTGAAAATTTGCCCGGTTTTTCCTACCGCACGTATTCCAAATTCATCGCGTCCATTTACGAGGATTCGCTGGATATGAGCATCGATACCACTTCCAGTGAGTTGTATCCCGATTCCACCATCATCGATTCCAACGATGTTCAACTGGCCAATTTCCTGTCCGACAAACACCTTTTTATGACCGAGGCCGTTACCGAGCGCTATTTCATCAAAGGAAAACGCGACAACGAAACGGTGTTGGCCAGCCGCGCCTCGGGTTTCAAAAGCCCGTTTTTCTCGCTGATTACCACGCAGTTGCAGTCGTTTTCGTTTTATGAAGATTACATTTCCATTGCGGGTTCGGAGTTTTTGAACCCGCTGACGCCCGCCAGCACCAAGCGTTATTTTTTCCTGTTGGAAGACACGGCCTATTCGCCGCAAAACGACACCATTTTCATCATCTCGTTTCGACCCAAACCCAATTCGGGTTTCGTTGGAATGAAGGGCGTTTTATATATAAACGAATCGGATTGGGCCTTGCAAAACGTGCTCGCCCGCCCCGCCGAGGACGAAGGTTTTTACATCGAAATCGAACAGTTTTATCAAAAATTGGAAAGCACTTGGTTTCCCGAGCAACTGAACGCGCACATCCATTTTGCCAATATTGAACTGAACAACGTGAAACCGTTCGGGAAAATCCGCACCTATCTAAAAGACGTGGACCTGAACCCCGAACTGCGGAAAGGCCAAGTGAGCCGCAGCAAAATTTCGCTACCAGAGGAGGCGGGGAACGACCTGAAATTGCTGGACAAATACCGCGCAGACACGCTTTCCGCCAAAGAAGAACGCACCTTTGAATTCGTGGATTCCGTTTCGGAGGCCGAAAATTTTGAGAAAAAACTGGGCATTGCTCTCGCCCTTTCGCGCGGCTATGTTCCCATCAAATTTATAAATCTCGACTTATCCAAACTCTTCAATTATAATGTATATGAAGGTTTTCGACTGGGACTGGGCGGCGAAACCAATGATAAATTGGCTAAAAATTTTCGCGTGGGCGGATATTTCGGTTATGGTTTTCGCGACAAAACCTTGAAATACGGCTGGCATACCAAAGTGTTTTTAAATCGCAATGCCAATTGGGCGCTGGAAGGCGGCTACCGGTTTGATATTTTTGAGACGGGCGGCTCCGATTTTATCCAAAAAGAAAACCGCGGGCTGCTGGCCAATAACTACCGTCGCCTCTACATTCCGCAATGGGACGAAACCACCCGTTGGCACGCCGCGATGACCTACGACCCGCTGCCCCAACTGAAATTGAAAACCGAGGCGCGCCGCGAAAACCGTTTTACCGTAGGCGATTATTTCTTTGAAAATCAAAGCGTTGAAACCGCTCCCCAGTTTGAAAACGGCTTCAATTATTTTGAAATCATCACCGCTTTGCAGTGGTCGCCCCGCACGGAATATCTGGAGGCCGAGGGCATTGGCATTCTTGCTTGGGAACCGAAAACGCCCCTTTTCGACTTGCAATACACGCGTGGCTTGGACGGCGTTTGGGGTTCGGAATTTGAATACCACAAACTGGACCTAAGGATTCAGCACACCATTCAAACCGTCCGTATCGGTCTGATTTCGATGGAGTTGCAAACGGGAACGGTTCTTCAGGAATTGCCGCAGAGCAAGTTGTACGTGGGCCGCGCCAACCTCCGCAATACCGATGACATCTGGAAACGTTTTGGCACCCTCGCCGACCGCAACAGTTTTGAAACGATGTTTTTCAACGAGTTTTTGATGGACAATTACGTCCATTTAATGTACCGACACGATTTTAAATCCC
Source organism: Owenweeksia sp. (assembly GCA_965214115.1). Lineage (GTDB taxonomy): Bacteria > Bacteroidota > Bacteroidia > Flavobacteriales > Schleiferiaceae > Owenweeksia. The sequence goes on along the minus strand of CBDCAU010000003.1, from coordinate 181,873 downwards.
TGATCTTCAAACGGAAAGAATTTGCACCGCACATCGAATTGGTGGCGCGCGCTCTTTGGGGCGGCCTCCAAGACCCAGGGCGCCACGAAGGCATTGATTTTCAAACGCCCACCAAAGGTTTTTATGAAGCGGGATTAGAACTGAACCGGCTGGTAAGATTGGGTTTCACACGTTTGGGGCTCGGGTTTTATTATCGGATGGGCGCGTACCAAAACCCGGATTTTGTGGACAATATTGCGGTGAAATTGACGAATAAATTTTCATTTTGAGATTATAAAATTTTAAAATCACTTTAAAAGTTTATACCTTTGGTGTTTATAAAATAAAAGGATCGGGGTGTCCCCGATCGACAGAAAGCTGAACTTTGGTTCGGCTTTTTGTTTTTAGGGAAAAATCTTTAAACCATATCCCAAGATTTTCCCATCGCGTGCATAAATTTTAGATTTAATTAAATCAAAAGCTGGATTCGCTCTTTTGGCATCAATGACAAATCGGGCCATCGGATAGGCCGTCAAATCCGCCGTCTGCAAACCGTTTATATTTTCTGATTTTCCCATAAATCGTATTTGGGATACTCGTTTTTGAAGATTCCGACTGTTTAAATAGCTCGTACCCTTGGCCAAGATTCTTTGAAAATGCTCTTTCAGTTTGGAATCTTCTTTTTTGCCTCTTTTTTCAATAATTATTTCAAGATGTGAGGTAGTATCGTTCAATGATTCCAGCAGGTAAATGGTTCTTTCGATGATGGAGGATAGCGAAATTTCATACACATCATCCGCCAGTCTTCCCTACTTTTTTATAAACGTATCATTTTGAATACCAGCAGCTATTAACGAATAGTCGCATTTGCTCAACGCTGAATTCAGCTTTTCATAAAAAGCCTTTTTAAGTTTTAAATCAAAGAGAATTGAAAATTCTTTTTCACATTTCCGAATATCCCGTGAATGAAAAATTACCGTTTTCCCGCCCCAAAACTCTTCCTTTATTTGGTTGAATTTCATTTTTAAAATCTCATATTTATCCTCTGAAATTACCACGCCACTCAATATAAAAACCGGAAAAGTGGGATTGACATTTGCCAGACCGTGGTCGCCGCTTTCATCTAAAAACAAATAATACTTCATCAAAAGCGAAAATAGACAGGAATTACCTCGTTGTTTATTTATTTAATGGTGGATATTTCAATAAATTTTTGAGGCAAAATAGGGATTTTAAGTTCTCATTTTCTAAAGGACAAAATTTGAATTTACTCGATACATCAAAATTTGCGGTCATCTGTAAAATTGACGAATAAATTTTCGTTTTGAGAAAATCCTTCCCAAAAAATAGCGACATCATTTTTCTGCGACAAATGGGGCGTAAGGCAAGCGCTCCATCTCCATCACTTCTAAGCTGATGAAATCGTAATCTTCAATTACTTTTCCTTTTAAAAGGTAAATGCCCTTTCCGGTGAAACGGTACTTTTCAGCGGTATCGGGAAAATGCACGGTGTCGATAAAATCACCATTTTGATCCAAAAAAGTACCGAATTGCATAAAGCGGGATTGCTTCTGCCGCGTGTTTAAGTTTTTGATATGAATTAGATAGCCCGCCATAGTCACGTTTTTGTTCACCTTTTCAGGAAAATCTTTTGCTAGAATCGTGTTTTTCGGTATGGATTCAATCAGGTGAAAAGGCGAACTGAGCGGGAAACCGAGAATTTCCATTTCATCGTAAGCGTCCTCGTTGGCCTCGTGTTCCAGTTCGGGAAGTCTCACTTCCTTAGGCGGGCTGCGGAATAAATCGTTTACGGGTTTGGATTTTTTGCTGCCGCCCAATCGGAAATGAGCTTCCCACAGCAGCTTTTTTTTATCGGGATTGAAAAGGCGAAATGCGCCAATCCGTATCAGAATGATGAGTTGCTCCAATGAAATTTCCACACGGTCTAAAAAGTGCTGGAAGTTTTGAAATTCTCCCTGGTTTTTCCGTTCTTTTAAAATCCTTCCCACCACCTTATCCTCCAGTTCTTTCATCAGGTTGAAGCCGAGAAAAATTTGGATTCCGTCTATGCAGGTCTCTATATTACTGCGGTTTACGCAGGGTGCTTGAATATCGCCGCCGTGCAGCCGCGCTTCGTTCACGTAGGTTTCCACGCGGTAAAAACCGCCGCCATTGTTGATGGTGGCCACCATATATTCCAATGGAAAATAGGCCTTCAAATACAAGCTTTGGTAGCTCTCCACGGCGTAGCTGGCGGAATGGCCTTTGGCGAAAGCAAAATTTCCAAAACTTTCTATCTGTCGCCATACTTCTTTGGTTGTTTCCAAGGTATAGCCAAAATCGAGACAGTTTTGAAAGAACTTTCCTTTCACTTTATCGAATTCATTTCGCTCTTTGAATTTCCAGCTCATTCCGCGCCGCAAAATGTCTGATTCTTCCAAGGTCAATCCGGCAAAATAATGCGCCACTTTTAATACATCTTCTTGATACACCATCACGCCATACGTTTCGGCCAAAATTTCCCCCAGTTTAGGATGGATATATTTTCGCGCGCTTTCATCGCGGAAGCGCTTGATGTATTCGGCCATCATCCCACTTTTGGCCACGCCGGGCCGGATAATAGAACTGGCCGCCACCAAAGATCTGTAAGTATCGCCGCGCAGTTTCGTCAGCAAACTGCGCATCGCTGGCGATTCCACATAAAAACACGCCATCGTCTTTCCATTTCGCAATAAATGTTTTATTCTTTTATCTTCATAAAAAGGCTTGACATTATGAATATTCTTTAAATTAGAATTGGGTTGATTTTCTTTTACAATTTGAACGCCATCTTTAATTTTTCCCAACCCTCTTTGACCCAAAATATCGAATTTATATAATCCGACATCTTCGGCAGAATACATATCAAAATGGGTGGTGGAAAATCCCTTGGGAGGTAAGATTGTACACGTAAAATGATAAATTTCCTTTTCAGGAATTAATATACCGCTACTATGTATCGTCATATTATGCGGAAAGTCCTGAATATATTGACCATATTTTAAGACGGTTTTTGCTATTTTATCCAGCCGATTTATATCCAAATGGCGGCTTTGCAGTTTATCAATTTCACGCGGCGGCAATCCTAAAACTTTTCCCAGTTCGCGGGTGATTGCCCGATTTTTAAAAGTGGTGTGCGAGCCGAGGAGCGCGGCTTTGGGAAAGCGCTCAAAAATGTGACGGGTAACATCGTCGCGGTCGCGCCACGAAAAATCGACGTCGAAATCGGGCGGCTGGCGGCGCGACATATTCATAAACCGCTCGAAATATAAATCCAGCTCGATGGGATCCACATCGGTGATTCTCAGCAAGTAAGCCACGAGACTGTTGGCGCCGCTGCCCCGCCCCACATAAAAATAATTCTTGCGCCGCGCGTAATTCACAATGTCCCAATTGATAAGAAAATAACTGTAATAGCCGCGCGCGTTCAGCACTTTCAGTTCGTTTTCCAATCGCTCCAAAATTTCTTTCGTGGGATTGCCATCGTAGCGAAATTGCAATCCTTCCTCACACAACTGCCTGATTTTCAATCGGTCATCTTGCAAAGTTCCGTTCGGTGTATAAACTTGCTGGTTATGGGATTTTTGATAATTTTTGAATTCAAAATCTATCGTGCATTCATCTAAAATATTTTGGGTATTTTCTATGACTTTTGGGAATTCTGAATATAGATTTCTTAATGCAGTTTCATCGCAAAAAACATCTTTTTCGGTAGCTTGCTTTTCTGCTTCTAATTTACTCAGTAATACATTTTCAGATATACTTCGCAGCAAACGATGGGTATTGTATCCTTTTTTATGAAAAAAAGTATTGGCTTTTAAAATCACCAATTTGTCTTGGTGGTTGCGCCATTCGGAGAATTTCAATTTCAATAATTGCTCCGGTCGAACGCCTACAAATTCGTGCGGTTTCAGTTTTTGAAATGGCGTTTTTTCAAAAGGATAAATCACAAAGACATTGGAAAAATCAGGTGCTTTTTCAGGAATATCTACTTCATTTTCAAGATGATAGGAAAGGAAGCGGTTGATTTCTGCGAAGCCCTCGTTGTTTTGCGCCAACGCTACAAATTGCTGTTCCACCCCCTTCCGAAAATCTACGCCTACAATAGGTTTTATCCCAAATTCCAATTTCGCCAAACGGATAAATTCTATCGCAGCGGCGGTATTGTTTATATCGGTAAGTACAAAATTTTTATGCTCACTTTCTTTTGCCCATTTTAATAGATTTTCGGGCGAAATGGTACCATAGCCGAAGGAGAAATAGGAGTGGTTATTTAACATTTCTTGATGGTTATTGAGGTATTAGGTTATTGGTTATTTTGGCTACACTTTTATACATCCTGCCCAAATAACTTTTAACACAATAACTTAATAACTCTACCCCGCGCTACGCGCGGCGGTGTGCCAAAATCATCGGTGCTTTCCCGTTAAACGGATTGCTCCGCCCCAGCCCGCGCGAATCCATTGCCACGGCGCGCTTCACGGCGTTTTGCCCGTAGCGGTTGCGCATTTTGTCCATCGCTTGCAGGAGTTTGATGTTTACTTCCGAATCTTCAAACAAATTGATTTGATGGCCGCCGCCCACCAAGTGGCTGAATTTCAATCCTACCAACCTGACCAGCAGTCGTTTAGAATATAATTTCCCGAAAAGTTCTTTGGTAATCCCAATCAACCTTTGGTCGCTGGCGGAGTAGGGAATCCGCTTTTGCAAGGTGTAGGTATTGAAATCGGAATAGCGGATTTTGACGGTGACGCAGGCCGTCAATTTGTTGCCCTGCCGCAGTTGGAAGGCCAGATTTTCCGCCATCGCGATGAGCAAAGTGCGCAGCTTTTCCACATCGATGGTGTCTTTTTGAAACGTCCGCTCCAGCGAAATGGACTTGCGCTCTTGGTAGGCCACCACGGGCGAGTTGTCGATGCCATTGGCTTTTTTCCAAATCATCGTGCCGTTTTTGCCCATCGCTTTTTCCATCACTTCGATGGGCATTTTCTGCAAAGTATGAATGCGCTTCACGCCCATCTGCCTGAGGGTCAGCGTGGTTTTGTCGCCAATCATCGGGATTTTTTGCACGGGCAGCGGCGCCAAAAACGGTTTTTCGGTACCGCGCTTCACCTCGATTTCATTGTTCGGCTTGGCCTCGCCGGTGGCCACTTTCGCCACCGTTTTGTTGATGGACAACCCAAAGGAAATCGGCAGGCCGGTCTCTTTTATAATGCGTTGGCGGATTTCCGAGGCCAGTTTCATACAGCCAAAAAAGCGGTCCATCCCCGTCATATCCATATAAAATTCGTCGATGGAGGGCTTCTCGAAAAGCGGTACTTCTTCGCGGATGATTTCCGTGATTTGCTCGGAAAATTTGGAGTAGCGGCTGCTGTCGCCCTTGATGACAGTGGCCTCGGGGCAAAGCTGCAGGGCGGTGCGCATCGGCATCGCGGAGTGGATGCCGAACGTGCGCGCCTCGTAGCTGCACGAGGCCACTACGCCGCGGCTGCCCAACCCGCCAACCAGAACGGGTTTTCCACACAACTCGCTGTTAATCAGCCGTTCCACGGAAACGAAAAAACTGTCCAAGTCCAAGTGGGCAATGGTTTTTTTAGAGCTGGGTTCTTGCCAAAATTGCGTGCGCGCCATATTCTTTGTGTGAAAATTTCGCCTTTTAAAAAGGGATGAAACTGAGTTTCAACTTCCTTCCTGAAAAGGCAGCGAGCCGTAAATATACTCAACTTTCTTCCCCGAAAACCCGTTACTTTTGTCGCCTCTATTTTCGGAATTCTCGACACGACTCTATGTTCACATTCCTCGCCCGGCTGATTCTCAAAAACCGGATTTTGATGCTCGTTTTGCTGTTCGCCGCCACCATTTTTATGGGCTGGGTGGGCAGCGGCGTAAAAGTGGGCTACAATTTTTCGCGGATTCTCCCCACCACCGACACCACGCAGATCGAATACGATTGGTTCCGTGAGAATTTTGGTCAAGCCGGAAATACCGTGGTTTTGGCCGCCGAAAACGTGGATGTGTTCCAGCCCGAAAATTTCCAGAAATGGAAATTGCTGGAAAGAAATCTCGACACGATTAAAGGCGTTTCCAACATTCTCTCGCCCGTAAGTGCCTATGAATTAAGGCGAAACGATAGTTTGCAAAAACTGGAGGTCGTGCCCTTCTCTAAAAATTATTCCGAGGAAAACGTGGCGGAACTGGGCGAGCTTTACGAAAATCTTCCTTTTTACAAAGATTTGCTTTATAGTAAAGACGGCCGATCGCCGTTGATGTTGGTTTCCATCAAAAACGAGCAACTGTATGATGAAAATATCGTGCGGATTGTGGAGGGAATCAAAGTGATTATTGCCGATTTTGAGGCCGAGTCGGGCTACACCGTCCACGCTAGCGGGCTGCCTTATATTCGGATGGCCAATATCAAAAAAGTGAGCCGCGAAGTCTTTACCACCGTGGGTTACGCGCTGTTGGTCACCTTCGTTTTGATGCTGTTTTTTATGCGCAGTTTCAAGGCCACTTTCATCACGATGCTCACCGTGATTTTGGGCGTGGTGTGGACGTTCGGCCTCATCAACGGTTTTGGTTTTCCCATTTCGATGCTCAGCTCGCTCATCCCCTCTTTGATTATCGTAATTGGCGTGCCCAACTGCATTTTCCTTATCAATAAATACCACAACGAATACAAAGATCATCAGAATCAAATCCTTGCCATTCAGCGGGTTATCAAAAAAATTGGCTCCGCTACTTTTCTTACGAATCTCACCACTGCGCTTGGTTTTGCGGCTTTGATGTTTGCCGATAGCGAACTTTTGCAGGAGTTTGGGGCAGTCGCTTCTGTCAATATTTTGATAGTTTTTTTGATAAGCATCATTCTCATCCCGATTTATTACAGTTATAGCAACAATCCCAAGCCTCGCCATTATCTGCATTTAGACAAAACTTGGTTGCAAGGTTTTATCGATTTTTTAGAAAAAACGGTGGTGGTTCGTCGCAAATGGGTATATCTATTTTTAGGGATTTTTATAGTGCTGGGGTTTTACGGCGCCAGCCTTATGAAAACCACTGGAAATTTGACCGAAGAATATAAAGACAACGACCCCCTATTATTGGATTTAAAATACTTGGAAGCCAACTTCGGTGGCTCTGTGCCTTTGGAAATTTTGATTAACACCAACCGCGAGGGCGGCGCGAACAAGATTTCGTTCATCAAAAAACTGGACGATTTACAGCGCGAACTGGATTCGCTGCCACACTTAAGTCGCTCGCTGTCAGTGGCTGACGGATTGAAATTCGCCAATCAAGGTTACTACCGCGGCAATCCCGATTTTTATAAAGTTCCGAGTCGGCAGGAGGCAAATTTCGTGTTGAGCTATTTGCCGAAAGGCGAAAACGGCAAGCTGGATATGGTGGAGGGATTGACGGATTCCACCGGACAATGGGGCCGGATTACCGTCCAAAAAGAAGATTTGCCGAACGAACAGAGCGAAGTCTTGCACGCCCAAGTCCGCTCTAAAATCGAGAAAATTTTCGACCCCGAACGCTACGATTATATTTTGACGGGCGCTTCGGTGGTTTTTTTAAAAGGCACGGATTATCTTCTTAAAAATCTGTTGGTCAGCTTGTTAATCGCTATTGGCGTAATTGCGATTATTATGGCGTTGCTGTTCCGCTCCGTTTGGATGGTGTTGCTTTCGCTCGTTCCCAACCTCTTTCCGCTTTTGATGACGGCGGGAATAATGGGCTATTTCGGTGTGCCGCTCAAGCCGTCCACTTTGTTGGTTTTTTCCATCGCGTTTGGTATTTCCGTGGATGATACAATTCACTATTTGGCAAAGTACCGTCAGGAATTGCGGAGCAACGGCTGGAACATCGTACCCGCTGTGTTGGCCTCTTTGCGCGAAACGGGCGTGAGTATGTTTTACACTTCGGTGGTATTGTTTTTCGGCTTTTCGGTGTTCGCAACTTCTTCATTCGGCGGCATCGTTTCTTTGGGGATTTTAATATCGATTACTTTGATTATTGCAATGTTGGCGAATTTGATTGTTTTGCCCACCCTTTTGATAAGTTTTGCAAGAAGGGTGGCCAACCAAGATTTTGACCATCCTTTGATTACGATTGTATCCAAAGAAGATGACGAAGATTTTGACACTAAAAATGACAAAAAAAACTCCAAAAAAGTAGAAAATCTTTAAAACTAATTTTATATGAAAGGAATAGTTTTGGCCGGCGGCTCCGGCACACGATTGCACCCGCTCACCTTGGCGGTTTCCAAACAGTTGATGCCGGTTTACGATAAGCCGATGATTTACTACCCGCTCACCACTTTGATGCAGGCCGGCATCCGCGACATCCTGATTATCAGCACTCCCCACGATATGCCGCTGTTCAAAAAGTTGCTGGGGGACGGCAGCCGCATCGGGTGCAATTTTGAATATACCATCCAAGAAGAGCCGAACGGGCTGGCGCAGGCGTTCGTTTTAGGCGCGGATTTTATCGGTGATGATGCCGCCGCGCTCGTCCTCGGCGACAATATTTTTTACGGAACAGAAATGGGCAACTTGCTGAAAGACAGCAAGAATCCCAACGGCGGCATCGTGTTCGCCTACCAAGTGTCTGACCCCGAGCGCTACGGCGTGGTGGAATTTGACGATGATTTGAACGCCATTTCCATCGAGGAAAAACCGGAAAAACCGAAATCGCGTTATGCGGTGCCGGGACTGTATTTTTATGATAATCAGGTGATTGAAATTGCGAAAAACCTCGAACCCTCGGCGCGGGGCGAGTACGAAATCACCGATGTAAATAAGGAGTATTTAAAGCGGGGCGAACTGAAAGTCGGCATCCTCGACCGCGGCACGGCGTGGCTGGACACGGGCACTTTCCCCAGTCTGATGGCGGCAGGGCAGTTCGTGCAGGTCATCGAAGAGCGGCAGGATTTCAAGATTGGCTGCATCGAAGAAGTGGCGTTTCAGCAAGGTTTCATTGATGAAAACCAACTGAAAGAAATCGCCAAACCGCTGCAAAAAAGTGGCTACGGCGAATATCTGATGAAAGTGGCAGACGGCTGGAAATGAGCAAAATAAAAGGATACCAGACCGAAATCGAGTGCGCGCTGGCGCAGTGGGATTTGCCGAAAAATCCCGAAAATCTTTATGAACCCATCCGCTACATTTTGTCCCTTGGCGGAAAACGGCTGCGCCCCGCGATGACGCTGGCGGCCTGCGAAATGTACGGAGGCCAAATCCAAGATGCGATAAAACCCGCGCTCGGCATCGAAGTGTTCCACAATTTTTCCCTCCTCCACGACGACGTGATGGACGAGGCCGAAATGCGGCGCGGCAAACCATCCGTCCATAAAAAATGGAACGTGAATTCCGCGATTTTGTCCGGCGATGCAATGCTCGTAAAAAGTTATCAACTAATCAGTTACGTTCCTGAAAAATTACTGCCCATTGTTTTAGAAACGTTTTCGCAAACCGCTCTCGAAGTGTGCGAAGGCCAGCAAATGGACTTAGATTTTGAAAACCGCGAGGATGTTTCCGAAGAGGAATATTTAGAAATGGTGCGCCTGAAAACGGCGGTTTTGTTAGGATGCTCCTTAAAAATCGGCGCGCTCATCGGTGGGGCAGATTTGGCGCAAGCTGACAAACTGTATGAATTCGGGGAAAACATCGGTATCGCTTTCCAAATCCAAGACGATATTTTGGACAGTTTTGGCGATGAAGAAATGACGGGCAAAAAAGTGGGCGGGGATATTTTGAACGATAAAAAAACCCTGCTGTATATAAAGGCGTTTCAAAACGCTCCCCTCCCAAACCTGCGCGACTGGGACGAGGCGGAAAAAATCCGGCAGTTTCAATCCGCTTTTAAGGATTCCCAATCGCTGGAACACGCGGCCAAACGGCGCGATGGTTTTTATGCCCAAGCCTTGGAAAATTTGGATGAAACCCAAGGAAATGTCGTGCTCAGAAATGAGTTGGTGGCTTTCGCTAAAAATCTCGTGGAACGGGTGGTGTAATTGCGTACCCCAAATAGGCGGTCTATGGAATGGGGAAATTTCCAAAATTAATGTCTGATTTTCTATCATTAAAACCACCCCGCCAAATGTCTTGAAGTGCGAAAAATAACTCGCCCGAATCGCCCCCTCAAGAAAAACCACCGTTGCCACAAGCTAATACTGTAATATACTTCTGTCGGAATACCGGAAACGGCCCCTGTCATTCACCGAAGAAAGATTGCTTCTCATCGAAAAGTAGGCGCGCGTCAACCCCTGGAATCATAGCGAATTTCACCCCTGCCTTTTCAAGGAAATTATACGACACCGGCGAGGGGTAAGCAACTGTTTTTGACAAGGTTAATAGCCTAAACAAGTGTTAAAATTATACTAAAAAAACCAAAGAAAATAATATCTCATTTCGATAATCCTTTGATTGCCAATCTAAAAAATTCTAAAAAAAAGCCTTATCGTTTACAAACATTCAAGTAAGTTTACCGTCTTGAAAAGGTCAGTCTCCGAAGGGTTCGGAAACTGTGAATTCTAATTTTTTAATTTTAAACTGTAATTATGAAAAATACATTACTGACGTCGGTATTGTGTGCTTTCGTGATTGGCGTGTCGGCCCAGTGCCCACCTGCCTCTCCACTCAGTACGCCGTACTTTGACAACTTTGAAGGACTGGGCGTGCCCCAGTTCGGCACTACCTTCAATAATTGTTGGGTGGGCACGAACAACTCCACCTCTGCGAGTTTCCGTTGGGAGTCGGAGGATGCCACGGGCGCGAACGAGAACTCCTTTAATACAGGGCCGTTCTTTGACAATACCTCTTTTGGTACGGCCGGTGGAAACTATGTGTACTTGGAAACGAGCTCTGGCTCCGCCGGAGATTCCGCTTTCTTTACATCACCGCAGATTGACCTTTCCGGATCTACCAATCCGGTTTTTTCGTTTGCGTACCATATGTTCGGCGCCACCATCGGCAGCCTTTCAGCGGAAGTGAACGACGGCTTCGGCTGGGTTTCGCTGTTCAGCGTTAGCGGGCAGCAGCAATCTGCGGGTGGAGATGCTTATTTAACTCAGTCACTTAGCTTGGCCGCTTATAGCGGTATCATCCAAGTGCGTTTTGTAGGCACTCGCGGCACTAGCTTTACTGGCGACATTGCCATTGACGATGTATTGGTGGGCGACCCGGCTTCTTGCCCTACTCCCACCGCGCTTTCTGCCTTCAACGTGCAGCCTTTCCAAGCGGACGTGGCTTTCGCGGCCGGCAGCACCTCTTCCAATTTTGAGGTTGAATTTGGGCCTGATGGTTTTACGCTCGGCAGCGGAACGGTTATCTCTACTACCAACGATACCCTTACTATTACGGGATTGATGGCCAGTACGGCTTACGATTTTTACGTGCGCCAAATTTGTGCGCCCGGCGACACATCTTTTAGTGCAGGCCCCGGCGGTTTTACCACCACCATCGCTTGCCCCGCTTCTACCAACTTGCGCGACAGCAACGTTACCAGCACTTCGGCCACTCTTTTGTTTGATCCGGGTGCAGGTGCTGATTTTGATGTAGAGTTCGGCGCCCAAGGGTTTACCCCAGGCAACGGTACAGTAGTAAATACTACCACAGGTTCGGTAACCATTTCGGGTCTTGTGCCAGGTACGGTTTACGAATTTTACGTGACCGACAACTGCGGCGGCGGCTTGGGTTCTTCCGTTCAGGTGGGCCCCGATGTATTTGCCACTCCTCCTGCGGCGTTTAGCTGTTCTTCCGGTTCTCCGGCCCAGATTTTCGTAGATGAGTTTGACGGCAGCACTTCCTTTACGGGGGATATTGCCACTACCGCCGGTTACGATTGGAACTTCGCCACTACGGGCACTCCTTCTTCAGGTACGGGCCCTCTCGCTCCTGCCAGCGGGTCGGGTTACATCTTTGCAGAGACTTCCAGTGGATCTGCCGGTGATTCCATTCAAATGACCTCCCCGATCATTGACTTGACGGGTTCTTTGGGAGAGGCGCAATTGTCGTTTTTCCTACACGCTTTTGGTAGCAACATTGGTATTCTATATGTAGGAGTAGGCACTTCGCCCACGGGTCCTTTTACCAATGAATATACTTTTGGCCCAGGCCAGTTGCAAACGGCGCAAGGTGATCCTTTTATCGAGCAAGTAGTGAGTCTGGACGCTTATGCCGGCCAGAATATTTACATCCAGTTTCTTTATGAAAAAGGAAGCACGGGTACCTCTTTCCAAGGCGACCTCTCTTTGGATTTGGTAGAAGTACAATCTTGTATGAGCAGCTTCTGCAACCCGCCCAATATGACGGGCGTTACCAACGTGATGTTCGACAATGCTGATTTCTTCTTTGATTTCAACGGTGGCGGCAGCAATGGTGCGATTGTAGAATATGGTGTTTCTGGCTTTACCCCCGGCACAGGTGCTGGTACTGTGGTAAACACGTCCAACGATACCGTGAATTTGGTAGGCTTGACGGCTACTACTACTTATGATGTGTATGTACAGAACGATTGCGGTGGCGCAGGGCTTTCTACTTTGGTAGGCCCCCTTACGTTTACCACCCCCGTTTCTTGCCCTGCGCCTACGGCTTTGGGTGATAGCGCGGTTACTTCTACATCAGCCACCTTGTTTTTCGATGCTGGCGTTAGCGGAACTGACTTTGACGTGGAATTTGGTTTGGCCGGTTTTACTCCCGGAAGCGGCACGGTGGTTAACACTACTACCAATTCCGTTATGCTTACTGGCCTTATGGCAAATTCAGCTTATGAGTTCTATGTGACCAAAAACTGCCCCGGTGCTCAGGGTTCTTCTGTGCAAGTAGGCCCCGAAGGTTTCTTTACCTTGCCCCAAGGCGTAAACTGCCCCACCGGCACGGCCAGCTTTGTTTACACCGAGGATTTTGAAGCGGGCTATCCGTTTACCACGGGCACGGGCGATGTGGCCTTTACCCGTGATGACCTCGGTACTCCTTCGACTGGCACAGGTCCGGTAGCGGCAGACGATGGCGCGTTCTACATCTTTGCGGAGACTTCTGGTAATAACAATGCGGTTTTCTCCGGTATTACCCCTGCTATTGATTTAACGTCGGCCTCCGATGCGCAATTGACGTTCCTGCTGCACGCTTTTGGTGCCACCATTGGTACTTTGAATGTGAATGTAGGTACTTCGCCCACTGGGCCGTTCACCCCCACGGGTTACAGCTCCACGGGCGCGGTGCAGGCCAATCAGGCAGATCCTTTTATTGCCCAAGCTGTGAATTTGGCTTCTTTTGTAGGCCAGACGGTTTACATCGAGTTTGAATACACTTCGGGTACCAGCTTCACCGGCGACCTTGCCATTGACTTGGTGCAGGTTGAGCAGTGCGTGGGCGGCGGAACGCCTTGTAACGCCCCCGTAGGATTGGGTGCTACCAACATTACCGATATGACGGCTGATCTTTTCTTCAGCCCCGGTATGAATGTGACCAGTTTTGACGTGGAATTCGGTGTGCAAGGTTTTACCCCCGGCACTGGTACCACCATCAATACTACCAACGACACGGTTAGCATCAGCGGCTTGACGGCGGCTACCACTTACGATTTCTACGTAACGAAGAATTGCGCCACCGGCGGCAGTGCCACGGCTGGCCCAGCTTCTTTCGGCACCAACGCGTGTAGCCCCAGTAACGCCTGTACCCACCCTGTAAAACTGCACGATTCGTTCGGCGATGGTTACAATGGCAACATCCTTACTGTATTTCAGAATGGTGTGGCCGTAGGTACATTGGGTGATGGGTTCACTAATACAGTAGGTAATCCTCCTGGAGATACATTGCTTACCTCTATCGACTTGTGCGATGGCCTGGACGCAGTAATCGTACTGACTACGCAGGGTAGCTTTACAGGTGAGATTGGTTTAGATGTGTTCGCTCCATTTGGCGGCCCATTGTTGGCTTCTCGCGACAATCAAACGGGTACTGCTCTTGGCGATACTTTGATAAACATCGCCAGCATTAGTTGCGGCGCGCCTGCGTGCCCTGCACCAAGCGGATTGGGCGTTACCAACGTGACGACCAACTCAGCCGATGTGTTCTTCACGCCCGGCGGAACGGGTATCACGTTCGTTGAATTTGGTCCTGCTGGATTTACACCCGGTTCCGGTACGTCTGTTATGACTACCAATGACACGGTAACCATTAGCGGTTTGACTTCGGCCGCATCCTTCGATGTGTTTGCGCAGGATGTTTGCTCCGGTACGGATTCCAGCTTCCGCGTAGGCCCAGAATCATTCACTACGGCAGTTTGCGACACCAGCAGCCAGTGTACTTTCAACGTGAATCTTTACGATTCTTTCGGTGATGGTTTCAATGGGACTACTATTGATGTATTCCAAGGTGGCGTTGTAGTGGCCAACTTGGGCGCCAATTTCACGGCTTCCAGTGGTTCCGGCGGCGGAGGCGACTCCTTGCTGAACCAGTCGTTAAACTTGTGCGACGGAATCGATGCGTTCTTCATAATAAATGCCCCGAACCCCGCCAGCAATTTTCCGAGTGAGGTTGGTTTAGAAGCATTTGACCCAGCGGGTACTTCGGTATTGCTGGATACCAACGGAGGCTTGACCGATGGCGATACCCTCGGCACCTTTATGGTAAATTGCGCTGCACAGCCTTGCCCCACCGTAATGTTTGTCAATGACAGCCGCAGCATCTGCGATGGCGACAGCACTATGATAGCCGGTGAGTTCCGCACGATGGCGGGTACGTTCTCTGATACCGTTCTTTCGGCCGATGGCCATTGTGACAGTATCATTACGACGACCACGCTAACGGTGAACCCCACTTTCGTAACGCCGAATATGGCCACGATTTGCCAAGGCGACAGTATTTTGGCAGGCGGCGCCTTCCAGACTACCTCCGGTGTGTTTACGGATACTTTGAGTTCGGCCAATGGCTGCGACAGTATCTTGGTGACAACTGTAAACGTGTTGAACGTTCCTTCGGGCGCAACTACAATGAACATTTGCGATGGCGACAGCGCCTTCTTGGGCGGAGCTTTCCAAACGATGGGCGGTACGTTTACCGATACCCTTGCAGGAGGAGCGGCCAACGGTTGCGACAGCTTGGTGGTAACTACCTTGACGGTAGATCCCGCGATTGTTTCCAACCAAACGGCTTCTATCTGTTCCGGAGACAGCATCCAGTTGGGTGGTGGCTTCCAAACGGCAGCCGGCGTTTATAAGGATGTGTTTACCTCCGCCAGTGGCTGCGACAGTTGTGTATTCACCACTTTAACGGTGAACCCCAACGTGGCCCGCACCCGCAACCGGACTATCTGCAACGGAGACAGCCTCTTCGCTGGTGGAATGTTCCAGACGATGGGCGGCGTTTTCGTGGACACGTTTGCTACCTCCAACGGTTGCGACAGTATCGTGACCACCAACTTGACGGTGAGCAACATCCAAGTGGTGCAGAACCCTGTGAGCATTTGTGCTGGCGACAGCGTGCAATTGTCTGACGGCAGCTTTACCTCAATGATGGGAACTTTCAACGATACCACCCAGAGTGCATCGGGTTGTGATAGCGTGTTCTCTACCATCGTTACGGTATTGCCGAACAGCGCAGGTTCCAACTTCCTGACGATTTGCGACGGCGACAGCGTGATGGCCGGCGGTGCATTCCAGACCGCGAGCGGCATCTTTACCGATACGGTAGCTTCGGCCAACGGTTGCGACAGCATCGTTACCACTACGGTTTCGGTACTGCCCGTTTCTATGGTTTCTGTGGAAGATAGCATCTGCCCCGGCGACAGCATCTTCGTGGGTGGAGCCTTCCAGCGGATGGCAGGTACTTTCACCGACGTATTTATGGGCGCCAATGGTTGCGACAGCACCGTTACGACCATCGTGAAAATGCGTACCGACACGGCTTGCCCCGGCATCGGCGTTCCTTGTCCTACAGCGACGGTGAACAATACGACCGTTACCATCTGCGATGGCGACAGCGCAATGATCAACGGCAACTTCGAGACGATGGCAGGAATGTTCTCTGATACCATCCGCAGTGCGGACGGACAGTGCGACAGCGTCATTAACAACACCAACTTGGTAGTGAATCCCACCACAATGGGTACTGTGAACCGTAGCATCTGCGACGGCGACAGCATCATCGCGGGCGGCGGATTCCAGTCAATGGCGGGTACGTTTACCGACACGGTAACTGGTTCTAACGGGTGTGATAGTATTATCACTACCAACTTGACCATTATCCAGACGACCAGCGGAACTGTAATGGACAGCATCTGCCCCGGAGACAGCCTCTTCGTAGGTGGTGGTTTCCAAACGATGGCGGGAATGTTTACCGATACGGTGACGGGATCGAACGGCTGCGATAGTGTGATCACTACAATGCTTGCGGTTCGCGATTCTTCCAATGCTCTTTGCGACACGACGGGCGGAGGCAACCAAGGTTGCTTGACGGTAGCCACGGACGCGAGCTGGATGCAAAGCACCGTGATGCAGCAGTCCAACTTGTCGGGCAACTGGAATGGAGTGAGCAGCCTGCCTGCCTCGTCCACTTTCACTGACCCAGTGACGCCCGGTCAGCCTTACGGCTTCCCGAGCATCAATGAGATCGGAGGTACTCAGGTACTGCAGGTGAACAATAATATCACGTTCTTGCGCACCACTTTCAACTTGAGCAGCACCAGCAACGTGGAAGCGCGCCTGCTGACCACCGTGGATGACCAAGCGGACATCTACATCAATGGCCAGCGCGTAGTTCTCATCACTTCTTTCGGACGCCAGAACTTCAAGTTCCCTGCGCACGACATCAAGTTTGAGGGCAACGGCACCGTGAATAACGGTTTTATGGGCGGCGACAGCTACGACGTGGTTACGATGAGCAACATCGGCAGCATCCTGCAGACAGGACAGAACGAGTTGATTGTAGCCGTGCGTAACTTGAGCAAAGCCAGCGACCGTGGCGGCTTGTCTTTCCGTATGGACATCAACTGTGGAAACCAAGCGGTGAATCCGAAGTCTGCCCCGGTGGCCAGCTTGGATGCACCTTCTATCCACATCTTCCCGAACCCGACCAGCTCTAAGGTGAACATTACCACCGAACTGGCCATCGAGGAAGTGCGGGTGTTCGACTTCAGCGGAAAAATGATTTTCTCCAACGTTTATGACGCTGAGAAAACCGCGCAGATTGACTTGGCCAATTTTGCCAACGGCATCTACTTCATCGAAGTAGCCGAGCTGGGCGGAGAGACCACAGTTAAGAAAATTGTGAAAGAATAAGCGAGAGCTTTTTCTTAAACAGCTTTGATAATTACAAGGCCGCTCCGCAAGGGGCGGCCTTTTTTTTGTGTTTAATAAGCGGCAGGCGCGGAATACCCCAAAAATATTCGCGCTTACTCATCGAAAAAGTTTTTTTGTCCGCCTTGGGTTTCCTATTTTCGCGCCACTCTACACTTGATACGGCGCTTCAATCTTATAGCTTGAAACTTTGAAACGGGGTCTTACTCCGCTTTTCAGTTTTATTTTTTTAATAAGAAACATCACTCTCTCGCGCTCTAACGACTTTGAACCCTTTAAGTCGATTTTTTAATTTATTTTTTTGAAAAAAGCTATGAAGAAGATTATCCTGCCATTGCTGATGGCCGCATTTTGCTATGCCACATCTTTTGCCCAGTGTACCGGAAGCGCCCTGAGCGGCACCTACACCATTGATTTGAACGCCTCCACCGGGGGCAGCACTTTTAAAACCTTTACGGACGTCGCCAACGCCTTGAATTCCTGCGGCATCACTGGCTCGGTAATTTTCAATGTAAAACCGGGGCTTTATACGGAGCAGATTTCCATCAGCAACGTACCCGGCTCGGGCGGCTCGCGCTTTATCACTTTCCGCCGCGACCCTGCCAGTTCGGGAACGGCTGAAATCCGCTTCGCGGCCAGCAGCACCGCCTCCAACTACGTTTTCAATTTGGATGGCACGGACAACGTGCGCATTGAAAACCTGACGGTGAACGCCATCGGGACATCCTTTGGGCGCGGCATTTCTATGACCGGCGATGCCAACAACATCCGCATTACCAACAACACCATCAACGGTACTGGATCCAGCATATCCGACAATTTTGCCGCGATATACGATGCGCCCGGCTTTGGCAACCAAATCAGCGATTTGCAGATTGTGGGCAATAACATCCAAAAAGGTTCCTACGCCATCTACCTGCGCGGCGCCAGCGAAACGGTGCGCCAAAACAACATCGTGATTGATGACAATACCATCGCCAACTATTATTATATGGGGGTTTACCTCTACGGCCATAATGGGGCGCAGGTTACTGAAAATACCATTTCTTCCCGCTTTGATTATACCTTCAACTACGGGGTTTACAATGCTTTCAGCAATTCCAATCAAGTGCTTCGCAATACGATTGAGCTGAAGGGCACCAATACAAACTATGGGATTTTTCAATTGAACTGCGATGGGGCTTCCAGCAATCCCGTGTTGGTGGCAAACAACTTTGTTTCTACCGAAAATGCGGCGGTAAATTCTTATGGCATATTCGTGGAAAACAACAACCAAACGGATATTTTCCACAATTCCGTGAACTTGACGGACGGCACGGTGACGGGAGGCCGCGCCATCTTTTTGAACCGCGACAAAAACGGTTCGTTCACCAACATTGATGTAATCAATAACATTTTCGTGAATTCGGGCGGTGGCTATGCCGTGGAAATTACCCAAGACGCCTTTACCAATAACTATGTGTCTTCAATGAACTATAATGACCTTTTCGTGACCGGCAACGAATTGGCGGCGGTGGGCGCCAATGACTATGCCGACTTGCCTCAATGGCAGGCGGCCACTCCCTATGGCAACAATTCCGTGAGTGCCGATCCGGGTTTCGCCAGTTTTACCAATTTGAGGCCCGTCTCCAACGCTGTCAACAATTCGGGCACACCGCTGTCTTCCGTGAATACCGATATCGATGGGCAAGCCCGCAGCACCACCAAGCCAGATATGGGCGCGGATGAATTTACACCGCCCGCCTGCTCGCCTTCCTCAAACCTTTCCGGCTCTTCTTCCAGCCCTACCAGTATCACCGTCAGTTTTGCGCCCGGCAGCGGAAGCAGTTTCCGCATTATATATGGGCAAAAAGGCTTTAATCCCAATACACCCGCGGGCCGCACCATCGTTTCCAACGTCAGCGGCTCTCCCTTCACCGTAACGGGACTCACCACTCAAGTAACTTATGATTTTTATGTGCAAGATGTTTGCGGCGGTTCTTTTTCCGCTCTCTCCAGCGTATTGACCATCCCCCCGCAATGCGCGCCTTTTCCCTTGCCCTTTTCGGAAGATTTCAACAGCTCTTCCAACTTGCCGCTGTGCTTCTCAGAATTTGACCCCAACAACAATGCAGTCTTCATCGTGGGCCCTTCGCAATGCGCGGGTTCGGCGGGCAATTCCCTGCAAATAGATGGTTTTCTGACCACCCCCGGCAATGTCAATACGGGCGTATTTGCGGTGTCTTCGGAAATTGATGCCTCCAACCAATCGTCGGTGCAGGTGTCTTATGACATCCGCCGGGGCGACAATAGCAACTGCGGCAACAAACCCGAATTTTTTGACAGCGTGACCGTGGAATATTGGGACGGCAACCAATGGCGCTACCTCAAATCGCACCGTGGCGGCAACACTCCAGCCACGTTCACAACGCAGACCGCAAATGTGACCTCTGGACTGACCTCCAGTTTCAAACTCCGCTTCCGCATCGGGCTGGGCTCCGGCGCGGGTTTCGACAATTTTAATTTTGACAATATTTTGGTGACGGCCGGCGCGCCTTGCCCGCCTTCCACCGTCAATTCCGCCAGCGCCACCATTTGCCAAGGCCAGAGCATATTCTTGGGCGGCGCCAACCGCACTACGGCGGGCGTTTACAAAGATGTTATTCCCGACCAAAACGGCTGCGACAGCATCGTGACCAACACTACGCTGACGGTGCTCCCCTCCCCCACCGTGAACCGCAATGTGGAGATTTGCCAAGGCCAAAGTTTCTTTGCCGGCGGCGCCAATCAAACGACTTCCGGAGTTTACACCGACGTGTTCACCGCCGCCAACGGCTGCGACAGCACGGTGAATACCAACCTGACCGTAAATCCCAACAAAACCACCAGCGCCACGGCGCAAATCTGCCAAGGCGAAAGCATCTTTTTGGGCGGCGCGTTCCAAACGCAGGCGGGCGTGTATTCCGATGTGTTTACCTCGGCGGCGGGCTGCGACAGCACGGTGAATACCACCTTGACCGTAACTCCCAACAAGCAAAGCTCGGCCAGCGTCAGTTTTTGCGATGGCGATAGTGCGTTGGTCAACGGCCAGTTTGTGACGGTGGCGGGCGTGTACCGCGATACGTTTGCGCTGCCTTCGGGCTGCGACAGCATTTTTTCTACCAATGTGAGTGTGCTGCCCGCGGCGGCCGGTTCCACCGACGTGATGATTTGCCAAGGCGACAGCGCCTTCATCGCGGGGCAGTTCCGTACCCAAGGCGGCACTTATTCGGAAACTTTTACGGCGGCCAACGGCTGCGACAGCATTTTCTCCACCACGCTTTGGGTGATGCCGATTACCACGGGTACGGCCTCCGCCACCATCTGCGATGGCCAAAGCATTTTTCTCGGCGGTGCATTGCAGACCACGGCTGGCACTTATTCCGACACGCTCACCGATGTGAACGGTTGCGACAGTATTCTGTCCACCACTTTGACGGTGTTGCCCAACGTGACGGTGAACATCGACACCACCATCACCGCGCCGGACAGCCTTTTTGCGGGCGGCGCTTTTCAGACTACTTCTGGAATTTATACCGATGTGTTCACCGCCGCCAACGGTTGCGACAGCACGGTGATTACCGATTTGACGGTGGAATTCCGCCAAGTGGTGAACGTGCAGGCCGACATCTGCAACGGCGACAGCATTTTTGTGGGAGGCGCTTTCCAGACGATGGCGGGTGTGTATTCCGATACTTTGATGGCCAGCGACGGCAAGGATAGCATCGTGAACACCACCGTGAACGTGATTCCGGCCACGGTAAATAATGTGAGCGTTCAGATTTGCCAAGGCGACAGCGTGTTGGCGGGCGGCGCGTTCCAAACCACCGCCGGCACTTACACCGATGTTCTGACGGGCAGCAACGGCTGCGACAGTATTTTGAATACCACCGTAAATGTTTTGCCCGCGCCAACGAACAGCGTTTCGGCCAGCATCTGCGAGGGCGACAGTATTTTCTTGGCGGGCGCTTTCCGCACTGCGGCGGGCGTTTTCACGCAAATTTTTACTGGTGCCAACGGCTGCGACAGCACGGTTACCACCACGCTTTCTTTACTTCCCAATGCGATGGGCAGCCAGTCGGTCGAAATCTGCGAGGGCGAGAGCTTTTTCGTGGGCGGCGCGGCGCAGTTTGTGTCTGGAATTTATAGCGATACTTTGCCAGCGGCCAATGGTTGCGACAGCATCGTGATGACCACTTTGACGGTGAACCCCGAATTTTCGCAAACCGTGCCCGCCCAAATTTGCCAAGGCGACAGCATCTTTTTGGAAGGCGAATTCCAAACGACGGCCGGCACTTATGTGGACACTTTCCAAACGGTGAACGGCTGCGACAGCATTTTGACCACCAACCTGACGGTGGACAGCATCCAGTTGATCACCAACCCCGTTTCCTTATGCGATGGCGACAGCGTGTTGGTGAACGGGATGTTCGTTTCCACTTCCGGCACTTTCAACGATACTTCAGCCACGGCCAGCGGCTGCGACAGCGTGTTTTCCACGGTGGTAACGGTATTGCCCAACGCCAGCGGATCGGCCAGCGCGGCCATTTGCCAAGGCGACAGCATTTTTGTGGGCGGCGCCTATCAAACCACTGCGGGCGATTATATTGATATTTTGACGGCCGCCAACGGTTGCGACAGCGTTATGACCACCACGGTTTCCGTCAATCCATCTTTCAGCGTTTTGCTTAGCGCGGATATTTGCCAAGGCGACAGCGTGTTGGCGGGCGGCGCTTTCCGTACTACCAGCGGCGTTTTCACCGATAATTTCACTACGGCGGAGGGTTGCGACAGCACCATTATTACTACCGTAAATGTGTTGCCGATCGCTTCTTCCAGCAGCGCCGTTTCGATTTGCCAAGGCGAAAGCGTTCTCATCAACGGCATCCTGCGCTCGCAGGCGGGACTGTACCGCGACACGCTGACGGCCGCCAATGGCTGCGACAGCATTGCGATGACGACTTTAACGGTAAACCCAGTATTCAATGTGGCAGCCAACGCCAGCATTTGCAATGGCGATTCCATCTTTTTGGGAGGCGGTTTCCAAACGGTGAGCGGCACTTATTTCGATACGCTCAGCACGGTGAACGGCTGCGACAGCATCCTCAGCACCACGCTGGCGGTGGGCAGCACCAAGGTGGGCACCACTTTCGTGGACATTTGCCAAGGCGACAGCGTGTTGGTGAATGGGATGTTTGTGAGCAGCGCGGGCACTTTTAGCGATACGAACGCGACGGCTTCCGGTTGCGACAGCATTTTTACTACGATTGTGAACGTGCTGCCGATTTCAACCAGCAATCTTTCCGTGGCAATTTGCCAAGGCGACAGCCTCTTCGCGGGCGGCAGTTTCCAAACGGGCGGCGCCGTTTATATGGACACCTTGACGGCGGCCAATGGTTGCGACAGCGTTGTTTCTACCACCGTTACCGTCAATCCCGTTTTCAATCTCACCGCGTCTGCGGAAATCTGCCAAGGCGATTCCATCCTGCTTGGTGGCAGTTTCCAAACTGCTTCGGGCGTTTACACGGATAATTTCAGCACGGTGAACGGCTGCGACAGCACCATCGCCACCACGCTGACGGTGTTGCCCAATCCGGTGAACAACGTTTCCGCGAGCATTTGCCAAGGCGACAGCATTTTTGTGGATGAAGGATTCCAGACCACGGCGGGTGTTTACACGGATGTGTTCACCGCCGCCAACGGTTGCGACAGCATCGTGAACACCACGGTTTCAGTAATTCCGGTGGCTAACGTGAACGCGGACGCCAGCATCTGCCAAGGTGATTCGGTTTTCTTGGGCGGCGCGTTCCGCAGCACTTCCGGCACTTTTGCGGATACGCTGCAAGCCACTTCCGGCTGCGACAGCATTGTGAACACTACTTTGACGGTGGACAATTTCAAGCAGTCGTTGAATATTGTGATGATTTGCAACGGCGAAAGCACTTTGGTGAACGGCGTAGCAATTTCGGTGGACACGGTGATCATTGATACACTGACGGCGGCTTCCGGCTGCGATAGCATCCATACCACGGCGGTGAGCGTGTTGCCGAATGCGGCCAGCTCGCAATCCGCCTCCATCTGCGACGGTGACAGCATTTTGCTGGGCGGCACGTTCCAAACGATGGCCGGCACTTTTGTAGATACGCTGGTTTCCGCTAACGGTTGCGACAGCGTAATCACTACCGCGCTGACGGTGAACCCCGTTTTTGACATCGCCGCAAGCGTAGAAATCTGCCTCGGCGACAGCGCTTTGGTGGCGGGGGCTTTCCGCGATACGGCAGGGGTTTTCACAGAAAACTTCACATCGGCAAACGGTTGCGACAGTAGCATTACCACTACGGTTTTGGTGATTGATGCCCGAGACACCAATATTGTAGTACAGGTTTGCCAAGGCGAAAGCCTTTTGATTGCAGGGCAATTGCGCAGCGCGGCCGGCACCTATACGGATACGCTGACCGGTGCGAATGGCTGCGACAGCATCGTGAGCACTACTTTGATTGTGAACCCTGTTTTCAATCAAAACGCTACCGCCAGCATTTGCCAGGGCGATTCGATTTTCTTGGGGGGAGCTTTCCAAACGGCGAGCGGCACTTTTGTGGATTCTTTGACCACCGCGGCGGGTTGCGACAGTTTGATTTCTACCACGCTGACCGTATTGCCAAACGCTTCGGCCACCGCTTCCGCCAGCATCTGCCAAGGCGATTCTATTTTCTTGGGAGGCGCATTCCAAACGGCAGCCGGAAACTTTGTGGATACATTCACGGCGGCCAACGGTTGTGATAGTATTTTGACTACCCAACTTTCCGTCAATCCTACTTTCAGCACTCCCGTTTTGGTGGAGATTTGCGATGGCGACAGCGTGTTCGTGGACGGCGCATTCCGCACGGCGAGCGGCGTTTTCACAGAAAACCTGACGAGCGTGGGCGGTTGCGACAGCACGGTGATTACCACGGTAAATGTGCTGCCCAACTCCATTGTGAACCAAAGCGCAGAAATCTGCCAAGGCGAAAGCATTTTCTTGGCGGGCGCAGTGCGTACTTCGGCGGGCATTTATTCGGATACTTTGATGGCCGCCAACGGCTGCGACAGCATCGTGAACACCACTTTAATTGTTAATCCTGTTTTCAATCAAAACGCTACCGCCAGCATTTGCCAAGGCGATTCGATTTTCTTGGGGGGAGCTTTCCAAACGGCGAGCGGCATTTTTGTGGATTCTTTGACTACGACGGCGGGCTGCGACAGCCTCCTCACCACGGCTTTGACGGTGGGCAATGCGAAGATTGTGACCAACCCCGTGAGCATCTGCCAAGGCGAGAGCATTTTGGTGAACGGCCAAGTCATTTCAATGGCGGGCACTTTTAACGATACGAATGTGGCGGCCTCCGGTTGCGACAGTATTTTCTCGACCATCGTAACGGTGTTGCCGAATTCGGCTAAGGCTATAACGGTGGAGATTTGCCAAGGCGAAACTGTGTTTGCCGGCGGCGATTTGCGCAGCACGGCGGGCGTTTATTTCGATACGCTGCAAGCCGCCAACGGTTGCGACAGCGTTTTGACCACCACGGTGATTGTCAATCCCGCCTTCCAAGTGTCTGCCAACGCGCAGATTTGCACCGGCGACAGCATCTTGCTGGGCGGCAGTTTCCGCACCACGGCGGGTGTGTATTTTGATACTCTTGCCACGGTGAACGGCTGCGACAGTACCGTTGCCACCACTCTGACCATTGACAATTTGCAAATCGTGACCAATCCCGTGAACTTGTGCAATGGCGACAGTATTTTGGTGAATGGGATGTTCGTGTTCTCGGCGGGTGTTTTCAATGACACCATCGTCCGCCCAGGCGATTGTGACAGCGTCTTTTCGACTATCGTAAGCATTTTGCCGAAGGCGTTCAGTGCGGACACCCTTTCGATTTGCCAAGGCGATTCGATATTGCTGGACGATGCCTTCCGCACCACCGCCGGAAAATTTGTGGACACCCTGATCGCCGCCAACGGTTGCGACAGTATTGCGACCACCATCTTGAACGTGCTTCCCAACACGGGCCTTACGGTAACGGACAGCATCTGCCCTGGCGACAGCTTGTTCGTGGGCGGCGCTTTCCAAACCACTGCGGGCAGTTATATGGATGTGCTTACCGCCGCCAATGGTTGCGACAGCATCCTCACCACCGTGGTGAGCCTGCGCACCGACTCGGCTTGCTTTGGCGACACGGCTTCGCAGCAGTGTGTTTCCATCGTAACGGATGGCACTTGGACGCTAAGCACCTTGGTGACCCAAACCAATCTGGAAGGCGAATGGGAAGGCGCGGATACGATTCCGGCCACCAGCACTTTTACCAATACGGTGAACACGGGCCAGCCTTATGGTTTCAATTCGGTGAACCAGATTGCGGGAACGCAAGTGTTGAGCACGGGACCCAACATTGTGTATTTCCGCAAGACGTTCAACTTGGCCAGCGTTGCCAACCTCAGCGCGCGCCTGCAAACGAACGTGGACGACCAAGCGGATATTTACATCAACGGCCAGCGCGTGGCGCTCATCAACACCTTCGGGCGTTTGAATTTCAAATTTCCCGCCCACGATGTGAAATTTATCCAAGGCGGGCTTACGGCCAACGGATTTATGGGCGGCGACCCCTACGATGTGGTGACCACCGCGCCTTTGGCGAACGTTTTCCAACAAGGCCAAAACGAAGTGATAGTGGTGGTGCGCAACCTGAACCACCCGCAGGATATGGGCGGGCTGTCGTTTAAAATGGACATCAATTGCGACAATGCAGCCACTACGGCCAACGTGCAAAAGACGGCGGTGGCTACCACCTTGGGCGAGCCGGAACTGAAACTATTCCCCAACCCCACCTTGGGAATGCTGAACGTCGAAACCACGGTGGCGCTAATGCAAATCGCCGTGCACGATATGAGCGGCAAGCTGATTTTCGTGCGCGACTATGAGGCCGACAAAGAAGCCCAAATCCAAACGGGGGACTGGGCCAACGGGATTTACCTGGTGAAAATCACCGAACTGGGCGGCGAGACCACCGTCAAAAAAGTGATCAAAGAATAAGCAAGAAACCGCTCAACTGCTTTCTATCCAAAGCCGTCCCGACGAAAAGTTGGGGCGGCTTTTTTTTTATGTGATGCCTTTTAAAAATAAGTTCAGAATTGTTTTACAAGAAATAGGGGGCGAGTACTTTTGCAAAAAATTTCAGACCCTCAAAAGAAAACTCTAACTCAATGAATTTCAGTCTAAAAGAAATCTTTTCGGCGGCCATTGTGCTCTTTGCCGTCATCGATGTTTTGGGCAGCATCCCCATCGTGATTTCACTGCGCGCCAAAGTGGGCCACATCCAAAGCGGCAAGGCCTCCATCGTGGCCGGCATCCTAATGGTTGTGTTCCTTTTCGTGGGCGAAAAGCTGCTGGGCTACCTCGGCGTGGACGTGCATTCCTTCGCCGTGGCCGGTTCGTTCGTGCTGTTCTTTTTGGCGATGGAAATGATTTTGGGATTGACGCTTTTCAAGGAAGAAGCGCCCGCCGCCGCCAGCATCGTTCCGTTGGCATTCCCTGTGATAGTCGGGGCTGGCACGCTCACCACCATCCTTTCCATCCGCGCGGAGTTTGCGGCCGAAAACATCGTGGTGGCGATTTTATTGAATGCGGGAGTGGTTTATGGCGTGCTGAAAACCGCGCCGTTTTTGGAGCGGAAACTGGGCAAATCCGGCTTGGCCGTTTTGCGGAAGGTTTTTGGGATTATTTGTTTGGCAATTGCGGTGAAATTGTTTTCGGAGAATGCGAAGGAATTGTTTGGGTGAGTGGGCTTGGGCTTGGGGCGATGCCCCAAGTTGTGTAGTCGCAGCCTTTCAGGCTGCACGATCGACCACTAACAATTGATAACAGACAACTATTTCATCGCCACTCAAAGTATATCGATGACAATTGCCTATCTCTTTGAGTCATAAAGAATACGACATTCTCATCTAACTTCACCTTATCGTTCAATGGCTTCGTGATTCGCATTTCCTTTTGCACAATTTGTTCCTCCATATTTATCTCCAAAAGCTTATACTCCAAAAGCGAATTTTTAATAACCAAAAAGTTACCGTTTATACAGCCCACGAAAATTATTTTATCAGAATCCTTAAAATAATCTTTCAAAAAATCAATCCGGTTCAACTGATGTAAAGTGCCAATATAACTACGTCTATTTGTAAAATTTAATACACCAATCTCGCCTCCTTTTTTATTTACGCATTCCCCACAAATGATTGGCTTATAGACTATGTTCTTTAAAAACGAACTTTTTTCCTCCAAAAGGTTGGCCCGTCTTAGTTCTGCCGGACTCGTGGCGGCAGATTTCGGCACCGAGAAATTCCGCAGCATTGCCACTTCGTTGCGGTAGCTGGTGAAGTTTTGGTACGCCGACGTATCCAAGAGCGATAGTAGCTTTAGCGATGTGTTGCGCTCTTTACGGTATAGATGGTAAGTTATGCCGTATCCTTCTTGCGCCGTCCGCTTTATCAGAAAAAGGGTGTCGTTGATTTTGGAAGCGCAGGGTGCGATTTTTTCCTGAAACAATCGGTTGGTGTAACTTTCCGCGTAACAGACTGAATCGAATTTCATACTAAAACGAGTGCATTTGCTATCCGAGGAAAGGTAAAGATTTCCATTGCAATCTGTGAGTGTTTTTTGGTATTTTTCTTTGTTATCTTTTTTAGAAACTACACGCCTCGATTTTATATCATAATATAGAATTGAATCTTTATAAACCAACAACATTTTTTTCTTTTCAACGGGTAAAAAGTCCAAAAATTTAGAGGCTTTCAAATTTGATTTTTTGGAATATACATCTACCAAGTCGAGCAAAGTATTGTCCGTTTCTAAGACAATGGAATATTGCAAAACATTTTTAAGCAATTTAATGGTTTCTGAGACAAAAGAAATATGATTTAAAATTATCTTTTTCCCTTCATAAAAAAGGGGGATTTCCGCCATTCCATCGGCATCGGTCGTTTTGATGATTTCGCCGTTCAGCAAAATCAGATTCACGTTTTCGATGGGCGAAGAATTGGAACCTGCCACCCTGATTTCAAAAGATGAACCGCCGTCGCTTTGCGCCGATACGTGTGAGGTAATTGAAAACAGCATCCAAAAGGCCATTAGGAAAGCCGCCGCTGATATGTACTTTTTAGGGAAATGCATTGGCGGAAACTATCTCCCAACGAAAATAAGGAAAATGGATTTCTTTTTAAACCAACAGAAAAACGTTCAAAATCAAGGCGACCGCATTGGCTAAACAATGTAGCGCCGCAGTTTTCCAAAATCGGAATGTGGAAGAAAAATAGTAAACGGAAGCGAATATAAAACCCGCTATAAAAAACAAAAAACTGCAATTACCAATGGGGTGAAAAAGGGAAAAAACCAAAGCACTAATCCCTATATACAAAATGTCCTTTGCTTTTATAAAAAAATTCAGGGTTTTCCATATAATAAAAATCAAATGATTAAAAATAAGGGTTTCAAAAATCGGCCCCAGCAAGGTGATGACCAGTATTGAAGTTATAGAACTATCATCCTCAACCACACCCGTATCGCCACACCAATAGTTGATTAAATAACCATTAAGGTTTAAAACCAACAATAGCCCTATGACTCGTAAAATCTTCAACTTTTTTTAGAATATTTGAGTGTCATTAAATGCCAAATAAATCCCTCTGCGATTTATATCCGGATTGGCTCACGTTTTTAGCGTGTTTTATTAGAAATACAATTCGCTAAAAATGAAAAAATTAACAATAAGTTGTTTGGGATGCTAAAATGTAAATTTTGTTTCGTGCTTGGGGCGATGTCCCAAGTTTTGTTGTCGCAGCCCTTCAGGTTGCGCTGTGTCTTAAATCACTACCATCACTTAGGGCGGCGCTGCCCTAAGCTGTGTAATCGCAGCTCTTCAGGCTGCTTCGCGTCCTCAGCTCGAAACTACAAACCCCAAATATGGAACAACCCCCCAACCGACGGTTTAAACCGTCGGCTGCGACAAACCCACCAACAACTGACAACTATATTTGCCCCCTATGAGACAAAAGCCTCTTCCCGAAGATTATCACACGGGTCAGCCTCTTAAAACAGATTTTGCAGTAAAATCCCACCAGTTTCAGCCCGAAAATTGGGGAAATTCGGATGGGCCGTTTCGGACCAATGGCTTGAAATTATCGTTTGGGCGATAGCCGTGAAACCTTTTTCATAATGCGCAAAAGCGTTGTTCAAACAAGCGTCGAGAAATGCCTTAAGTTATATAGCCAAAACCCTTCAAACTGCGCAGGAATTTTCAGAACATCCGTAACTGCGCTTCTTCTTTCCGCGCCCGCTCTTCCCGCTCCTTCATCTGGTTCACATATTTTTTAATGATGGCCAGCACCGCCACGTGGGGGATACGCTTAAAATGTTCGTCGCCGCCCTCAAAATCCCAAAAACCGGAATTGGTCAGGTGACCGTAATGCCAGTCGGGCCGATCGATGATGGGATAGGCGCACACGCCCAAAAGCGGAATTTTGCGCAGCAACGCCTTGTCGATATCACGCAGCAACCGGCGCCACCAATGTATGCGCAACGCGCCGTGGCTGCCGGTTTCGGTGATCAAAATCGGTTTTCGGTAGCGGTTGTAAACGGTGTTCAGCATCCGATCAAAACCTAAGCGCGCTTTACTGTTCAGCCCCAGCCGGCGGGTGCGGACTTCAAAATTCGGCTCATACTGCACCTCCAGCACTTTTTCTTGGTTGTAGATGTAATAATTGACGCCCACGATGTCCATGCAATCGCGGCTGCCGCCCAGTTCGGGGTATATTTTCCCGACGATCATATCCCAAGTTTGGTACACCACGCCACGGAAATCCCGCACAAATTTGCGCACTTCCGGCGAAGAGCGTGGCGCGGCGGTGCGACGCATCACAGGATCGATATGCACAAATTTTATCCGCGCGTCCATCGCCTTAACCGCTTTTACCGCCGCCAGCGTGGCGCGAACCATCTGCAACTTGGCCTCAAAGCCGCGCCCCGTATGGTGTGGCCCCCACACGCCCACCTCGGCGCACATCCACGAATAAAAGGAAATTTCGTTGAGGGGATTGATGTAAAGCACATCGTCATCGTAGCGGCGAATGGTACGCACGGCCGCCACAGCATATTCTGCGAAACGAGGCGCAAAATCTGGCGAGAACAGATCCAGCCAAGCGGGAATGTCGAAATGGTTGAGGCTCCAGATAACCTGCATTCCCTCGTCGCGGGCAATGACCATCATCTTTTCGTAGCGCGAAAAATCGTAAGCGCCGCCCCCGCCGTCTATTAGGTGCCACGCCATACTTTCTCGGATGGTGAAAATCCCCGTCTGTTTCAGCAGCCGGTAATCGGCGCGGCAATACAAATCGTGCTTGGTGAGGCCTATCATATCCAGCCGCTGGCGGTGCTCGCTCAGCGCGTTGCACGCCTCAAAGCCTCCCATCAAAAAAGATTTGAACCGTGGTAAATCCGACTTTTTCCGCATCGGGCGAATTTACGCTTCCAAAACCGCCGCCCGCCGTGCCGCTTCTTGTCCAGTGGACTTATGTTCCTGCTTCACCGGCCTGCCTTCCAAACGCTCGAAAAGATCCAGCGCATTTTTAAAAGCATCATCCATATCAAAATATTTGTAATTGGCCAACCGCCCCACAAAATACACGTCCGGCAGCGCGTCCGCCTTCTCTTTGTATTCATTATAAATGGCTTGGTTGCGCGGGTTCAAGATGGGATAGTACGGCTCCTGCTTGGCGGGGTCGGTTATGTCCACGGTGTATTCCCGCGAGATGGTGGTGGCGGGATGCCGCTGCTTGGTAATGTGCTTGTACTCCACTATCCGCGTAAAATCGCCATCCTCCGGCGAGGGATAGTTGATAACGGAATTTTCTTGGAAATACTCCTGCGGCAAGGTTTCCATTTCAAAGTTGATGGAACGGTATTCCAGCCGTTCGTTCAGCGAATTTTCAAAATCGAAAAAACGATCGATGGGGCCCGTGTAAAACAGCTTTTTATAGCCGCCTATTTCATCGCGCACCGCGAAATAATCGCAGTTAACCTTCACGGTGATGCGCGGGTGCGACAGGAGGTTTTCAAACATCGCCGTGAAACCTTGGCTGGGCTGCGCTTGGTATTTGTCGCCAAAATAACGGTCGTCAAAATCGGTGCGCACGGGGATACGGTTCAGCACTGCCGCATCCAGTTCTGCAGGGTAGCGGTCCCATTGCTTTTTGGTGTAATTTTTAAAGATTTTTTCATAAAGGACGCGGCCCACCCGCGCCAGTGCCGCCTCTTCGCCATTGCTCGGCCGGTCGTTTTTCACCTGATTTTTGGCCAGCCATTTTTCCATTTCGGCCTCTGTTTGCAAGTTCAGCCCAAACACTTTGTTCACCGTGGTAATGTTCACCGGCACGGGCACCAATTGCCCGTCCACCTGGGCCAGCACCTTGTGTTGGTAGCCGTGCCAGTCCGAAAAGCGGTTCACGTATTCCCACACGTCTTCATAATCGGTATGGAAAAGGTGCGCGCCGTATTTGGAAACCAGCACGCCAGCCTCATCATAATAATCATAGCAATTGCCGCCGATATGGCCGCGTTTTTCCAGCACCAGCACTTGCTTTCCGGCCGATGCGTAGCGCTCTGCCAGCACCGCGCCGGATATTCCCGCGCCGATGATCACGATGTCAAAATGTTGGTGTGCCGCTCCGTTTAGTTGCTGCATTTTTTTCAGAAATTTTTGGATTTTAAAGAAACAGGGAGTTCAAACTGGTTTTTATATCGGGGCGTTTGCCAGTTCCGCCACATTGTTTTCGTCGGGCGTGCCGTTCCGTTTTTCGTAGCACTCAGCGATGAGTTGCGCCATATTTTCCGCCGTGTTGTCCCACGAGCCGCGCGCCAAGATTTCGCGGTAGCGCGCCTTCCTTTTTTGGGAATCTTGCGGCGTTTCCGCCAAAATGCTTTGCAGTTCTCTGGAAAATTCTTTCGCGCTGGCCGCCAAGGCCACATCGCCCGTATAATCCCGCACTACGTCCGCTATGGGTGTGGAAACCACCGGCTTGTGCCCCGCGATGTATTCCAAGGTTTTGGTGGGACTGATGAATTCGGTGGCCTCGTTCAGCGCAAACGGCATCATTGCCACGTCAAAGGCTTTCAGGTAGCCGGGCAAGTCCGCATACGGCTTTCCGCCCAAATAATGCAGGTTGGAATTTTGCGGCAGCGTGGCCGGATCGATCTTCACCACCGGCCCAATCATCACGAAAGAAACCGTGGGATTTTGCTGGGAAATCTTTTCCAGCAGTTCCAAATCGATCCGCTCGTCAATCACCCCAAAGTAGCCCACGGTAGGTCTTGGAATCTCTGCAATGTCGGCCGGCACGGGGCAAACGGCTTGGCGAGCTTTCGCAAAATGTGCCTCGTCCACCGAGCTGGGAAAGCAGTGGGTGTTGGCATTGTGCGGTTTCTTCTTTTTATAAAGCGATTTGCCGCCCGTAAAAACCACGTTGGCCACAGCCAAAAGTTGCTGCTCCTGCCGGCGCAATTCCTCCCGCGCGCCCTTGAAGGCAGACAATTCATCCATACAATCGTACACCACCGCCGAATGGGGAATTTCCGACAAGGCATCTAAAAAAGCTGCGGAATAAAACCAAAGGACGGGAGCCGGACCAGTATCCCAATCGTACTTTTCCGACAAATGCTTATAAAAACTTTTGAAATTAGTATTGCTTATTTTGGGCTGAATGACCAAGATGTTATTCTCCGCCGAGTAAATCCTTGCCGTACCTTCTTCATTGGGTGAAAAATCAATCGGCTCCTCGATAAAATACACGGGACGGTGACGGGCCAAGCGTGAGATAATATGTTGGGGACGTTGCGTTACAAACTCCCACCGCAAATGGGAAAACACCACCAGCGGCACTTTGCCGGGCCACCCCGAAAAAGGTGAGATGGAACTGCGAAAATGGGGATGACCATCCTTTACCGATTGTAACATTCAGATTTTTTTGAGAGAATAAACTTTAGGATATTCACGATTTGAACTCAAGACTGAGAATATTTGTTTAACTTATTTCTATACGAAAAGTTTAGTAGGGTTATGAAATTTTTTAATTGATAATGAGAAATAGCAATAGAAGTTTGGACAATCTCCCAAGTAGTGCGTTCGCAGCTTTTTATCTGCACTTCGGGCAAACACAAAACAACGAACCCCGCACGGCCCAACCTCCCAACCGACCGTCGGCTGTGGCAAAACCACCACGAACTGGCTCCCAACAACCGACAACTGCCGTGGACTGTCGACTGTCGACTGTGGACTTTCCCCAACAACCGACAACTGACAACTATTTTTGCCCCTTATGAAAGACGAAAACCTCTTCCCCAAAATCATCGCTCACGCCAAGGAATACGGCTACATTTTCCAATCGAGCGAAATTTACGATGGGATGGCCGCCATCTACGACTACGGTCAAAACGGCGCCGAGCTGAAGCGCAACCTCCGCGACTACTGGTGGAAAGCGATGGTGCAGATGCACGAGGAAATCGTGGGCATCGACACGGCGATTTTTATGCACCCCACCGTCTGGAAAGCCAGCGGCCACGTGGATGCCTTCAACGACCCGATGATTGATAACAAGGATTCCAAAAAACGCTACCGCGCGGATGTGTTGTTGGAAGATTACGCCGAAAAGCAGCGTCAAAAAGCGGAGAAAGAAATTGCCAAAGCGAAAAAACGCTTCGATGATTTTGATGAAAAACTCTACCGCGAAACCAACCCGCGCGTGAAACGCTATCTGGCGGAGGCCGAGGAAACCACAGCCGAAATGGCGCGCTTGCTGGAAGCCAACGACTTGGCGGGCGTGAAAAACCTCATCGAAGAAAAAGGCATCACCTGCCCCGTTTCCGGCTCTAAAAACTGGACGGAAGTGCGGCAGTTCAATTTGATGTTCGGCACGCAAATGGGTTCATTGTCAGATGATTCCAGCCAAGTGTGGCTGCGGCCCGAAACGGCGCAGGGCATTTTTGTGAATTATCTGAACGTGCAAAAAACGGGGCGGATGAAAATCCCCTTCGGCATAGCACAGACGGGCAAAGCCTTTCGCAACGAGATAGTGGCGCGGCAGTTCATCTTTAGGATGCGCGAGTTTGAGCAGATGGAAATGCAGTATTTCGTGCGGCCCGGCGAGGAAATAAAATTTTACGACTATTGGAAAGAAGAGCGGATGAAATGGCACCGCGCCCTGGGCCTCGGCGAGGAAAACTACCGCTGGCACGACCACGAAAAACTGGCGCACTACGCCAACGCCGCCGCCGACATCGAATTCAATTTCCCCTTCGGATTTAAAGAATTGGAGGGCATCCATTCCCGCACCGATTTTGACCTGAAAGCACACGAAAAACATTCCGGCAAAAAGTTGCAATTTTTTGACCCCGAATTGGGCGAAAATTATGTGCCTTTTGTGGTAGAAACTTCCATCGGTTTAGACCGGCTTTTTTTAGCGGTTTTTAGTGCCTCTTATCGAGAAGAAAAACTGGAAGACGGTTCCGAAAGAGTGGTTTTAAAAATTCCCGCGCCGCTGGCTCCGGTAAAAGTGGCGATTTTTCCGTTATTAAAAAAAGATGGATTGCCAGAAATCGCGCGCGAAATTTTGGACGATTTGAAATTGGATTTCAATTGCCAATACGAAGAAAAAGACGCCATCGGCAAGCGCTACCGCCGCCACGATGCCATCGGCACGCCGCTCTGCATCACGGTTGATCATCAAACGAAAGACGACCGCACGGTGACACTGCGGCACCGCGACACGATGGAGCAGGAGCGGATTTCTATCGAAAATTTATTCTCAAAACTGCGAACCTTGCTGAATGTTAATAGTTTGTTTCAAAAATAAATCGCGAGAGAATTTCTCAATTCGTAGGAAAATTCTACTTTCGCGGCTTAAATTGTTTAACAATCAAATAATTAGTGTGATGAAAAAAGTAAGCTTTTTTGCCGCCTCTCTGTTCTTGGCCGGCTCAATGTTGGTAGGCTGCAACAACGCAGAAACCAATGATGTGGACGACGATATGGAAGACGGAATGGAGGAAATGGGCGAGGACATCGACGAAATGGGCGATGATATGGAAGAAGGCGTGGACGAAATGGGCGACGATATGGAAGACGCCGGCGAGGAAATGGAAGACGATATGGACGACGACGGAATCTAAATTTCCTTCCTTTTCTTGAAAACAAAGAATCCTGTGGCCAAGGCCGCAGGATTTTTTTTGTCTTGCTATCCCAATTCTATTGTTCCTTGGGTTGGAGGGCAGATTCATATTTTAGGCTAAAGGGAGCACGAAAATTCTTATTTGTTTGAGAAACTGCGCCGCTTACTACGGTTTAAACCGTAGGCTGGGAACTTCCCAAAACCCGCTTTATCCCAAAGAAAGCCGCCACAAAAATTAAGAAGCCCGTTACCGCCACCTCCCACCGCCACGAAGTCATTTCGTTCACCTCGTCATAATTCATATCGAAAAAATAAATGGCCACCACGATGCCGCCATTGTTTATCAGATGCACGAGAATCGGCAGCCACAGCGATTTTCCCCATTCTTTGAGATAGCCCAGAACGACGCCCAGCGCCATTATGGAAAGGAAAGTGTAAAACTGCTGGTGCAAGAGCGCGAAGAGAAATCCGGTAATCCAAATACCGACGTGGTAGTTTTTGAAGCCTTTTATTAAGACGGGCTGCAGCGCGCCGCGGAACAAAGTTTCTTCGCACACGGCGGGCAAAATGGCCATTATCATAAAGACTTCGAGAAAATCGCCGAAGTTTTCCATCACTAAAAAGGCATCTATCTGCTCACGCATCGTGGCTTCCATTTCTTCCAGCAATTCTTTGAACGCGCCCCAGCTTTCAGGGAACTGGAACATCTGCGAAAAGCGGACGAGCGCATCGGAAACCACGGCGCTGCTGAGGGTGAGGACTACCGCCAGCAAAACCACCGTGAAAACGGGTGGTGGAAAACGGTTGATTTTCAGAAATTCGGAAGGATAATTGGAAAACAAATACGCGCCGAAAAGGCCCGGCACCAAAAAAGTGCCGATGGTGGAAAAGCCCTGCACCAGTTTCATCACTTGGGGCGGAAACTCGCTGGTGGAGGCCATTTCCAGCAAATCATTCCCCGAAAGGGAAAACAGCACCGCCGCCAAACCCACGCCCAGCAACGTGAAAACGAAAATCCCCAAAATCCCCAACAGGAACAAAACCAGAAATTGCGCCCACGCGGGCTGGTGCTTCATCGCGCCCCTCATATCGTTTTGATAATTTTGCCAAAAGTAACCGCAGCAGTTGTATTGCGCCGTGGCTTTAGCCCGGCGATGCGAAAACCGCCCCACCATCTCGCGCTTTAGCGCAACTAAAATTCGGCTAAAGCAGAGTGGGGCGAGTGCGGTACGGCAATGACAGGGCTGAAGCACCTGTCCAATACTGAGAAAATCGCATTTGTTTTTTATAAAAAAATCGCATTGAAAAAATATAAGTTTTGGTAAATATCGGAAACATAGAAGTCGGCGAATTCCCGCTGCTGCTCGCCCCGATGGAGGACGTGAGCGACCCGCCATTTCGAGCGCTGTGCAAAAAACACGGCGCGGACGTGATGTACACCGAGTTCATCAGTAGCGAGGGGCTCATTCGCGATGCGGCCAAAAGCGTGCAGAAGCTGAACATTTACGAATACGAGCGGCCGATTGGCATCCAAATTTTTGGCAGCGACATCAACTCGATGCGGGAGGCCGCCGAAATTACCGAGGCCACGAACCCCGACATCATCGACATCAACTACGGCTGCCCCGTGAAGAAAGTGGCCTGCAAGGGCGCGGGCGCGGGCATTTTGCAAGACATCCCCAAGATGGTGGCGATGACCGCCGAAATTGTGAAAGCCGTGAAAAAACCCGTGACGGTGAAAACCCGCCTCGGCTGGGACGAAAACACGAAATACATCACAGAAGTGGCCGAGCGGCTGCAAGACGTTGGCATTCAGGCGATTTCCATCCACGGGCGCACGCGCAAACAGATGTACAAGGGCGAGGCGGACTGGACGCTCATCGGCGAGACGAAAAACAATCCGCGCCTGCACATCCCCGTGTTTGGCA
Organism: Owenweeksia sp.; assembly: GCA_965214115.1. Classification (GTDB taxonomy): domain Bacteria; phylum Bacteroidota; class Bacteroidia; order Flavobacteriales; family Schleiferiaceae; genus Owenweeksia. The sequence goes on along the minus strand of CBDCAU010000003.1, from coordinate 144,370 downwards.
ACGGCGACGTGGACAGCCCCGAAAAAGCCCTCGCGATGAAAAACCGTTACGGCGTGGACGGCCTGATGATTGGCCGCGCCAGCATCGGCTACCCGTGGATTTTTGACGAGATAAAAACCTTTTTGCAAACGGGCGAAACGCTCGCACCGCCCACGATTTCAGAACGTTGCGCGGCCGCCCGCCAGCACATACAAATGTCGGTAGATTGGAAAGGGCCGGTGCTGGGGATTTTGGAAACGCGGCGGCATTACACAAATTATTTCAAGGGCCTGCCGCATTTTAAACCGTACCGGACAAGGTTGGTGACGGCGGAAAAGTTGGAGGAGGTGCTGGGGGTTTTGGGAGAGGTGGAAAGGGAGTTTGGGGAGGTTTTGGTTTGAACACAGAGACGCGGAGACACGGAATTTTTCTGAAGTATCTCTAAATTTTGAAACTATGGAAAGCATTTGGATAATACCTCTCTATTCTATTATTCCGATAATAGCTTTCATCTTTATTTTTTCAGGTCTGATTCGAATAAAAAAGAAAAAGAGTCACAACCGCCTCTATTTTGGTTTAATCCTACTTGCCATTCCGGTTTCTCATCAAGTTATGATGGCTAATCGATTTAAGGAATACGAGGAAAGCGTCATTGGTAAATACTCAACTGATTCTGATGATAAAATTGTTTTGGTGATTTACAAATCGGGAAAATTCAAATCTTTTGGAAAAGCTCCTATAATGCCACGCGGGCAAGGTGATTGGGAAGTAATAGATTGGGACATAATGGAACTGGATTTGAAATTTGAAAAAGATAGACAAGCTTTTCTTATTCCTAATAAAAAAATCCCGAAAACCTTTATGGAGTTTGAGATTTTCTTGAATCAAGAAGATGTAGAATTGCATTATGATCCTTGGCAGGATGAAGAATTCGTTTTAACTAAAAGAAATAAATGAACATTTCCATTGTCCGTTGGCGCGAGTTTGCAACTCGTGCCACACAATATTGGGCGCAGCAGTTGCAAACTGGCACGAGCGAGGAAAAATAAGACGCAACCATTTTTTCAGAATTGCACCGTCGCTTTAGCGCGGTGAAAAGGATGCCGCCCCTCTTTTCACGCTTTAGCGCAATTCCTATTTCGGCTAAAGCCAACTCACGGGGCGTGCTGAAATGACAGTCCCGATAGTTATCGGGATAAAGCCGCTGTCCAATTCTGAAAATCCATCACTATTCCTCAATCAAACCTACCGTCTCCCCCTCCGCAATCGCTTCCACCTCCAGACCCTGCCCTTTGCAATATTTCAAAACAAAATTCATCATATCCACGCTTTCGCGGAGGTTTTCGCGGTTTTGGTCTTCGTGGTCTTGGATATTCTCGAAGCCGTTGTAGCGCGCGCTTTCTGAGTGGATGCGCAGGTCGCGGTAGTTGCGCCAGCAATTTTGCGAAAGGCGCATTTGGGCGTGGCGCACTTGAGGATTGAAATTGCGCGAAATTTCAGAATGGCTTTTCCCGATGTCGATTTTGCGGTGCTCGGCCAAGCCTTTCACGGCGTGGTAAGCAATGTAAAAACAGCAAATCACCTTCCAATCGAAAAAGCGGTCGGAGCAATGCCGGCATTGGTGTTTCAGGAAATCGGCATTGTGGTGTACCTGATTTTTATGCTTCCCCACTTACCTCAATTTTTTTGAGGCCAGCGATTCGTCCAGCACGTTCAGGAGTAGTATATGTAAAAATGACCGGAAAACGGTCGGAATAATCTTCAATAAAATAATAGTCGAAAAATTCATTCATTTCCGAACGGTTTTCACGATTATCTTCATTCAAAATAATGTAAAAATGGAGAGGATGCCCCTGCTCCTCAAAGGCCGATTTTATGTACTCTTTTTTGGAAAGAAAATAAGCTTTTACAGAAGTATTAACAACACCCAAAATTTGTGCATTTACGCTGGTGCCAAAATCCAATAAATGTTGGATTGGGTTTTCCAAGACCTTTTCAATATCCAATGACATTTGGGTATCGATTCCCTTGTTTCTCAAATACAAGGAACTTTTGGCGTCTTCTGAAAGTTTTTCGGTGACGTAATTTAAAAGTGACAAAGCACCTTCCACCGTTTTTTCGTCGGAAGGGCGCGATTGTTCTTGGGTAGCTTGCATAGTGGGGAAATTGGAAACCTTTGCAAAAATAACAACGTCTAAAATACAAAAATGGATGATATAGGTTTGTCAGAGTAATCGGTTACCGCTGGCGCGAGCGAGGGGGTCGATTCCAAATTGAAGGGGGGCGATTCAGAATTGCACCGCTGCTTTAGCGCGGTGAACCGGATGCCGCCCCCTTCTCCGCGCTTTAGCGCAATTCTTATTTCGGCTAAAGCCAAGAGAAGAGGCGCGTTTCAAATATGACAGGGCTAAAGCCGCTGTCCAATTCTAAGTGCGCGCCAATTTCTCGAAACGTGCATTCAAAAAATAACAGGGCTAAAGCCGCTGTCCAATTCTTAAAAAACCTCCGTGCCTCCGCGTCTCTGTGTTAATTCAATCGCACCAACCGCTCCCCCAACCGCCTCGAAGTCAACCAACTCACGCTCCCACAAAGCACCGCCACCGTCCCGAAAACCAAAAGCACATCCTTGATTTTCAGCACCATCGGGTAGGAATCCACCACATAGCCTTGGCCGAGGGAAATGATGCCGAAATGCTGCTGCAAAAGCACGATGCCGATGCCGAGGAGCAAGCCGAACACCGCGCCCACCGCGCTGATTATCAGGCCTTCTTTAAAGAAAATGCGGCGCAAAGTTTCGATGTCCGTGCCGACGGCCCAAAGGGTGCGCAGGTGTTCCTTTTTGTCGAGCATCATCATACTGAGGCTGCCCATAATGGTGAAACTGGCGATGCCCAAAATGAGCGCAAAAACCAAAAAAGTGAACAGGCTCTCGCTTTTCATCACCTTCAAAAAAACGGCCTGCTGTTCTTGGCGGTCTTTGATTTCAAAATTGTCGCCCACTATTTTTTTTAGAGATTTTTTTACCGAGTTTACAGAGGCGAAATCATTGATTTTCAACTCGATGGATGAAAGTTGGTCGGGACGGTTGAGCAATTTTGAAACGTAATCCATTGATGCCAAAACATACTTTTCGTCAAACTCCGGCTGCACGGAAAAAATGCCGCTGGGATAGAGCAATTCCGACGAAAACGCATCCGCGAAATCGCTAGCCGAGGCTTCGATTTTCGGCACGAAAACATTGATGGGATTTTCAAAATCAATCCGGCTGTAGCCGAGAAAGTAATTGACGCCCGCTCCTAAAACTGCGCGGGGCGCAGTTTGGGAGGTCGCAACCGCATCGCGCGTCGGACCTGAAAAATATTCGCCGTGCGTAATCGCCTCGCCGATGCGGGTCACCTCTCGGTAATTTTCGTCTACGCCTTTCAGAGTAGCGATGTATTCTTTATCATTAAAAGTTAATAAAACCCTCTCTTCCAATATCTTGGAAACTTCGCGAACGCCTTCCGTGTTTCTGAGTTCAGAAATCTGTGCGGGATTTTCATCAAAGAATTTCCCCGTCTTTGGCGTGATTTTCAGGTCGGGGTCGAAGGTGTCGTAAAAGCCGGTGACGAGATTTTCCAAACCGTTGAAAGCGCTCAACACCACAATCAGCGCGAGCGTGCCCACCAAAATGCCGAGGATGGAAATGCCGGAAATGATGTTCACCGCGTTGCGCGTGCTTTTCGCAAAAAAATAGCGCCGCGCGATGAAAGTGGAAACGTTCATTGGATCGGGCTTTCGCCGCCTTCTTTCAAGATTCGGGAGATGGCCGCTTCCTGTTCGATGCTGTCGTCCAAATGAAAAATCAGGTCGGGCATTTTGCGTAGCTGGCCTTGCAGTTTTTTCACCAAATCGTTCTTTATCAATCCTTTATGGTCGGTGAGCCATTCAATAATTTCTTCGGGATTTTTAACCGGAAACATGCTGACGTTGATCCGCGCCAGCGACAAATCCGGCGAGATTTTCACGTTGGTGACCGAAAGCAACTTCCCGCGAAAAGCGTTCTGCGCCACGTTCTGCAAGATTTCCGAAAGATCTTTTTTAAACTGGCCTTCGAGTTTTTTGAGTCGGGTGGAATCCATAGCGGCAAATTTACGATGGGTTCGATTTACGATGGTGAAGCATATTTTCTGTTTAAGTGGGCAACTTTTCAGGTAAAAATTTAGCGCTAAAAACATCGACTCGATCCATCCCAAAATTTAAATGCCCCTTTTTCTAACAATGGAAAAAAGTAAAACGGCGGGTTATAAGCTGAGGTTTTACTGGATAAAAAGGATAACTCGGCAAGCCCAGCCAAAAATCAGAACCTTCTTTTACCAATTGCGTTTGCATCCAAACGCTCTTTTTTTATGAAAAAAATTATCCTTCCGTTTATCTTTTTGAATTTTGGCTTGTCCACGATTTTCGCGCAATACGAAACCGTGGAATTCAACTACGAAAAATCGGTGTTCAACAACGGCCAGCCGCTGCCGGCCGAAACGTACATCGAGTTGCAGGGCGACATCAGCCGCTTGGTAAGCCGCGTGGAAGTGGCCATTTATTCCGAAAATGGTTTCCCCGAAAGGAAACCTCTTTATGAAAAAGCGTGGAAGCGCCCCTTCAACAGCAACGAGCCCCGCTTTGCGATTCCCTTAAATTATTACCTCCGCGCCAGCGATGAGTACGATGTGGTGATTGGTTATTTCCGCCGTGCTTCCGCACAGGAAATCAGCAACTTACGGCAGGAATTGTACAACTCTTTGGATTCGTACATCGACCAAAGTCTCGATTTTGAACGCAAAAAAATTGAGCTGCTAAAAGACGAGCGGCGGATGATCGAGGATATGAACAGCATCGTGAATTCTTCCTTAAAATATTATAGAAGTCCGTTAAACTCTGAATTTCAGGGGTTTTCGGATTTGGTGCAAAGCAGCATCGAGCGGGTGGAAGATGATCGGCAGAAGAAATTTTTGGGCAAAAAATCATCCCAACAAGAAAACCTACAGCAAAAACGGGAATTGGTGAACGACCTGAAAACCCGCGTCCATAGTGAGGTTTCGTATTTATTGAATCAAGGACTGAGCGTTTTGGGCGATGTAAAGCACGTGGACGATTACCGCACCGAGAGCCTCGGCACCACCTTCACTTTGCACGGCGGCTACGGGGGCGCGTATTTCAACAAAGCCGCTGACAATCAGGAAGATTACGGCACCAGTTGGATGGCGGGCATCACGCTGCCGCTTGGCAAAAAAGAATTTGCCTCGCCCTTTTGGAGCAACACAGCGCTGATGGCGGGCGTATTTTTCCAAAATTTCGATAGAGAAGAAGGTGTGGAAGCGACCGGCCCTTTTATTGGGCGGCCGTATTATTTGGGGGTCGGCTACAGTTTTTACCGTTTTTTGCGGATTTCGGCGGGCGGCGTTTTGTTGGAAAATGAAGGCGCGCGCACTAATGGCAGCATTCCCAACGACAAAATTTATGTACAGCCATTTATCGGCCTCACGGTGGATATTGATTTGAAAATCGGCTTGGGCAAATAAGATTCAAAATGAAAATAACTACTTCTTTTTTGAAATCCAACGTTTTAAAAATCAGCCTTTTGTGTTTGATTTTTGGAACGGTGAGCGCGCAGCAAGACCGTTTCAACTTGCGGTTTGGCGCGGGGGTGGGCAACCAGTTTGACGGCGGAAACATCGTAGGGACGGACGACCAAACCAGCGAAAAAGCGATTGCCTTTCGGGGCGATTTTTTGGCGTATTCGCTTTATTTTGAAACCTCGCTTTCGCAGTCATTCGGTTTGAAATTTTTTGGGAACACCACGGCGCGTTTGGAGGATTTGAAAAACGTGGGCGCGCTGCTCACTTTTTATACCGATAATTCCAAACTCTTTGGAAAACAAGCGTTTATCAGTCCGTATTTGCAACTGGGCATGGCCTCGGAACGAGTCAGTGAACGCTTCAATATTCCGTTGGGCGGGGGTTTGAAATTCCGCTTGGGCAGCCGTTTAAATCTGAATATCGACTATACGTTGCGCAGTTTCCCCAATCAATGGGAAAGTGAAAATTCGCCTTTCGGGGAAAGTTTGGAGGGCTATTCTTCGGTGCAATTGCATTATAATTTTGGGAGGAAAGACTATACTTTTAAAGCGCCAAACATTTATGCCTCAAGCATTTATAAGAATAATCAAGTAGAAGAAATAACGCCGGAAGCGCAAACAGTATCACCGGAAACGGAAACCAATGGTCTTTCGCGAGTGGACGAACTGCGGCGGAAAAAAGATTCCGCGCGGGCGGTGGAAAAAGAATTAAAACTGCGCGAAGAGCAACAGAAAAAAATGCGAGCACTGGATTCGGCGGCGCAGTGGGAAGCGGCTCAAAACCAAAAGCTTAACCGGAAAACGGACAGCTTGACCGCAGATTTTGCGCCCATCGCCATTGATTCTATATCCAAAAAAAATACGGACAGCACGAAAATGATGGCGCGAGATTCCGTGGTGATGGTGCAAGATTCGCTGGATGCGCAGCCCGACAGCGCAATTGTGGCGAATGACACTTCCGTTTCGGTGGTGTCGGAAAAATCTTTGAACACCAAAAAGCCGAACACGAAAAGTTGGGTGCTCCCCAATTCGGATTTGTCATTGGATACCAGCGGCGTTTCGGCTCAATCGGCTCAAAACCAGTTTTTTGGGATTTCAGAAGAAGAGTTTGTGGGGGAAGACAGCACTTTTACGCCCTTTGGCGGATTCGCGACGATGCCCCGTGAAAATTCCCAAAACGTGGCAGATTCCCAACCAAGGTCGTCGGGCAATTTGAAACCGGAAGAACGCGACAGTTCCTTGGCCTATTTGGAATATCAGATCAGGCAACAGCGGATGCAAAACGAGTTGAATTATCTGCGAAAAGCAAAAAATGATACCTCGGCCAACGTGGTGATTTCAGAAAACCAGCGGCTTAAAAAAGATTTGGAATACGAACGGAAAATTCAAGAACTGCAAAGGCAGCTTTTGGAAAAAGAAGGCGTTTCCGTTTTGCAATCTTCTGAAAATCAAACAAATACTGCTACCGAAAAAAGTACGACTTCCACAGATTCAAACCCAAGAACATCGCGGCAAGCGCAGCCGGCGGACGTGAATATCACCAATGAAATGCCCGCCAATTCGGCAGCGGAAAATCAAACGAAAACATCCCAAGAACAACCGACCGTAAACGTGACCACTTCGCCCGCCGAGGTAGAAATCATCCGCGAAAACCAAAGCAATTCCGATGATTTGAAAAATGCTTTGATTGCAGCGGGAGTGGGTGCTGGCGCGGGAAGTGCGGCTTCCAAATCCGATAAAAAGGAAATAAGGCGGCTGGAAGATAAAGTGGAAGAATTGCAGCAACAATTGTCGGCAATGCAGAATTCGATAAATGCGACCGCCGTAGTACCCGCGCCCGCCCTCGTGGATACGGTGCAAAAAGCTGCACCGGATACCGCTGCTACTCCCACAACACCGGACAGCACGGCTTCTTTCATAGCGGACAGCATCGCCAATTTGCAAGCTGACAGTATCGCCACGGCGGAAAAAGCCCGAACCGAACAAAACCGGCTGGCGATGGAAGCGCGATTGGCGGAAATGCAACGCTTGGAAAAACAAGCCGCCGATGCCGACTCGGCCGAAAGCGCCGCGCTGCAACAGCAAATGGCGGATATGAAAAATCAGGTGAATTCCTTAAATAAAAAACTGAACGAGCCGAAACCCGATCCGAAGCCGAAAACGGCCTTTGAACTGGCGGGAAAAACGGCGGTATTTTTCAGTACTGGCAGCAGTTCGCTCTCTGCGGAATCGCAGCGGAAACTGCGCGATATGATTGATTATTCCACCGAAAACCCCGATGCGGATTTTATCATCAAAGGGTTTACGGATAAGACGGGTTCGGTGGCGGCGAACAAGATTTTATCGGAAAAGCGGGCGAAAGCGGTGAAGGATTTCATCATTCAAAATGGCGTTTCGGAAAATCGGCTGACGATTTTGAGCCTCGGACCGGATGCGAGTATTGGCGGGGGCGACCAGCAGTTTGGGCGGCGGGTGGAGGTGGTGTTGAATTGAAAGGATGGGAACGTCGATGACGCGGATGCGGCAGATTTGGACGGATTTTTTAAGAAATCTCAGGAATTTTTTTATGTCAATCTTACCCAAACAAGTTATTCAAACCCTCCGCCAAAGTGGGGTGGGGGAATATCGTTTCCTTCAATTCAGAAACGGAAAAACCGCCCGCTGCCGCCATCTGTAAAGTAGCCAACAACTCGCCACCCTCCGCAATCAAAACGCTGGCGCCGAGGATTTTACCAGATGGTTTGTCGGCCAAAACTTTCACCAAACCTTCGGGTTCGCCTTTTTCTTTGGCGCGTGAAAATTTTTCGGCTTCCATTGTAAAAAGTTCGTAATCAACACCTTGCTGCTTTGCTTGCTTTTCGTTTAATCCCCAACGGCCGAGCTGGGGGTCGGTGAACAGCGTCCAGACTTCGGTGCGGTTTTTTGCCTTCCGCTGGTTTTTTCCTTCCAAATGGCTGCGGACTACGCGGAAATCATCATACGAAAAATGGGTGAACTGAAGAGTACCGGCCACTTCGCCGAGGGCGTAGATTTTTGGATTGGAAGTTTGCAGATGTTCGTCGGTTTGGATAAATCCGTCATCGTTGGTTTCCACGCCAGCTTTTTGTAAATCAAGGGATTCCGTGTTGGGTTTGCGGCCTGTGGTCAGCAGGATTTGCTCCACTTCAAAAGTTTCTTCGGATGTAAAAACCTCAAAACCGTCCGCAGTTTTTTCCACTTTCCGCAGTTCTGTTTCGGTCAGGATTTTTACGCCTTCTTTTTCCAAAACTTCGCGCAGCGTTTGGGCAATGTCTTCGTCCTCCCCGCCTAAAATTTGCTTCTCTTTTTCGATTACCACCACCTCCGCGCCGAGGCGATTGAAACTTTGCGCGAATTCCAAACCGATAAAACCGCCGCCGATGACCGCCAGCTTTTTCGGTAAGTCGTTGATTTCAAATACGTTGAGATTGGTAAGAAGGTCGTTTTCAGCCAAGCCATCAATTTCGGGAATAAAAGGGGAAGTGCCGGTATTGATAAAAAACTTGCCGGCGGAAGCGAATTGTGTCCCGCCGTTTTCCATAGAAACTTGAATGGAATTTTTATCCGAAAAACGCGCCTCCCCTTTCCAAATAGTCAAATTTTCCGCCGCCTGCAAAGCCTCCACATTGTTCTGTCGCGAGGCGTCCCGCAAATCGCGCACATTGTCCATCATCCGTCCGAAATCCAAATCGGATTCCACGGAAAACCCTTTGTCGGAAAGGTTTTTGGCGTACCATTTTTTTTTGGCCAGCGCGTGGAAAGTCTTGCTAGGGGTGCAGCCCGTGTTTACGCAAGTGCCGCCGATGTAGCGTTTTTCCACCAATAAAACCTGCCGGCCCTCCCCCGCCAAATGCAGCGCCAACGGGTTGCCCGCTTGCCCCGAACCGATAATTACCGCATCGAAATTTTTGGCCCCGCTCATTCTACCTTTTCATCCTTTTCCACCGTCTCCAAATCCACCGTCCCTTCCACTTGATTGCGGAAAGCGTCCACAAAAGCATTGCGGAAAACGTTGCCGATGGTGCGCCAGATATTTACGTTGCTGGTGCTGACGTCGCCTTCAAAAGGGACGCGGGTGGCGAACTGGTCTTTCTTTTGGTTTTGAAAAATCTTCATCACGCCGCCCACCAACATTTCCCACATTTTGTTGCCAAGACTTTGCTCTTTATCGCTCAGGTCCACGATTTTGAAATCTTTTAAAATGGGCTTGACATAGCCTTTATACTTGCCTTCGTCCATCGCCACTTCGGAGGAAACGTACAGCGTGCCTTTCTCAAAATTGAGGTTTCCATAAGCCTCGGTAAAATCTTTTAGATACACCAAATCCATTCCTTCCAGCTCCAGCGCGAGGTCAAAATCAGGGATTTCTTTCAGCGCGTTCATTTTCATCTGCACGTCGATATGGCCATTGCCGCTGGTGTTCGTGCTCAGTTTTATGTCCGATGGGAGTTTTTCGCCGCTATCGTCGGCGTTGCTCAGGTTCAGCGCCAGCGCGTTCAGTTCCGTGGCGGCGATGTCGATGTTGGGACTGGAAATCGGGTCTTTGTAATGCACCTCGCCATCGATGATTTCAAAGCGGTTGATTTGGATGGGAATCAGGTCTTGCACAGTCTGCACCCAGTCGTTCTCGCCTCCGTCCGACACCTCGCCGCTGGGCTGCACCACAAAGTTGATCACCGGATGAGTAACTACGAATTCGCCTACAATCGCACCCTTGAAAAGCGCCGCCCATTGGATTGAAATATCAATCGCGCCCACGCTAAAAAAGGGCGATTGCTCTTGGGTCACGCTGTCCACCAGCCGGATATCCAGCGAGTCGATGCGGTACGCGCCGCGCCAAAGGGCGATGTCAATATCCTGAACCTCACCCTCGTAGCCTTTCAAATCGCCGAGTGCTTTGTTTACATAATGTTTGGCCACGGGTTCCAAGGCGAAATTCAAAATCACCAAAAAAACCACGAAGCCGATGAGAAACCACCATCTTTTTTTCATTGTTGTAAAAGTTATTTGTTGTTAGCTGCCGGTTGTCCATTGCCAGTCGTTTTGCTGCTTGCCCATTGCAAACTGCCACCTGATCACCGACAACCGATTACTATTTATAAAACACCTTCCGCGTCATTAAAAGCGGCCATCCGATTAAAAATAAAGCCACCAAATTTATCAATAAAATATTGTGAAATGCGCCATAGAAAAACGAAACGCCGCTATCTATTAAAAACCAAGACAAAAGCCCCAACCACAGTGCGTCGTACGCCCATTTTTCTTTTTTTTTAAAAGCGTTTTCCGATATAAAAATCATCAAAATATGAAAGCCGACAATCGTTGCGCCGATGATGCCAAAAAGCCAATTTTTGAAACGGAGAACATTTTCATCAAAACCATCGTCGGGAAAGAACACTTTTTCTGAATAGGAATTGTGCATTTCGAAGAAGAAACTGTTTCCCGCGAAAGCGGCCAAAAGACGATAGCCAAAGTGAGAACGTTGGCCCACGTCAGCCACTTTTGCCAAAACGAAAAACGCTGGCTATCCATTTTCGCTGCCGGTGGAATCAGCTTTGGAGCCGCCATCTGCCTGACCGTCCTTTCCGCCGGTCGAACTGGCTTTATCCGAATCGCCGCGCGAAGTCACCTTTTTACTGTCCAACGAAGTCTCGCGGAAGGTGCTGAAAATCTGTTGGAAATCCACGTCGCCAAAATCCAAAGTGCGAATCGGGAATGGAATCGGAATATCGTTTTCATCGAAGGCCTTTTTGATGCCCATTACGCCTTTGTCCACCATCGCCCAATATTCAAATTGCTTATTGGAAAATTCCAACCAATAGCGCACGGTAAAATTTATGGAGCTGCCGCCGAATCCTGTGTAATATAAATCCACGCGATCGGCATCCACGCCTTCGATATTTCTCACGGTTTCCAGCGCGATGTCTTTGGCCTTTTGCAAATCTTCGCCGTAGGTCACGCCCACTTCCAAATCCACGCGGCGCTCGCGCAGTTCGCTAAAATTTTCGATGGGATTTTGAAACACCTGCGAATTGGGAATCAAAATGATCTGCCCTTGCATCGTCTGGATTTCCGTGGCGCGGAGGTGAATGGCTTTCACCTTCCCAAAGTAATCGTTGCTCTTGATGAGGTCGCCGATTTTGAACGGCTTGCGGATGCTCATCATCGTGCCGGAAATGAAGTTGGCGGCAATATCTTGAAAGGCAAAACCGAGTGCCAAACCAATCACGCCGGCACCTGCCAAAAGCGAGGTGACGGCCCCGTCCAAATTCAAAATGGTGAGCGCGATAAAAGTGCCGATGGCGATGATCGCGATATAAAGAATACTGGTAAGAAGTCCTTGCAGGCTTTTGTTGTCGGTAATCTTGGCGAATACCTTGCGGAACACGCCGCGCAGCATCTTGGCCGCGAAAACAAAAAGCAGCAAAACCAAGATGGCCACCACAAAATTGGGTAGCATTTTTACGGCCGTTTTTAGCCATTCTTCCAGTTTTCCAGTCAGGATTTCATAACCCTTGGAAACGTCAAAATTGATATTCTCCATCGAAAAGGATTTTCGGGGAAATTATACTTTTTTCTTGATAAAATATTTTCGGGCCAGAGTGGCCAACAGAAAAGTGCCCAAGGTGATGGCCACTTTCACGAAGCGCTTGCGCGCGGTAAGGTGCTGGTTGGTAAGGTTGCGGAAAATGCTCAGCGCCATTTGGCCGATGTACATTCCGTTTTCGATATTCGCAGTGCGTGCGCGTGTTTTGTCAGAAGTGTCAGTAAGCATTGACAAGCTGCTATCGCGCCTCTTGGTTAGCGATTTTACTTGTTGCTCGAGTTTTCTAAGGTTTTTCATATTCGTCTTTTTCGTCTTCCGGCAATTTATCTTTGGAAATCATCCCGCCCACGGCAGCATTAATAATGGGATTGATCAACAGCGGCTTTCGAAACACCACTATCAAAATCAAAAGAACTAAAAATAGCAGGGCCGATAGAGCGAAACCTTGAATGTAATTTTCCAACAAATAACCCCACCAAAGGCCGAGAGTGACCCCGACAATCGCGAAGAAAATATTAAGGAAAATAATAATAAAAATAGCCGCCAGCAAATTGCCCGCAGCCGCGCTTGCCGCTTTCACCATCTTCATCCGAAGCAGTTCTTTTTCAGACTGCACATAGTCGCGGATACTCTGCGGAATATTCTTGATTCGATCGATGAGATTCATAGTGGAAGGATAAAAAAACACCACGCCGCGATGGGCGTGGTGCATCTGTAGTTCAAAAAATTACGCGTTTTTCAAAGTAGTTTCCACTTCTCTGGCTTTGCGCTCAGCGTCGTTGGCCACGTTGTTGCCTTCGCGCTTCATTACGCGGGCGGCGCTCTGCTGCAATTCTTTCAAAGAAGAAATTGCGCGGTTGGTCGCATCGCTCACCGTGCTGCCGAGGTCGTTGGCTTTTTCGCCCAATAGGTCGCGCGTTTCTTTTCCTTTGGCAGGCGCCAAAAGCATTCCGGCCGCGAAGCCCATTGCCGCTCCTATAAGCGTACCTAAAATTACTGATCCTGATGATGATTCATTGCTCATTTCAACTGTTTTTTTGCTTGTTTATAAAAATGATTAAACTCTTTCTAATTGAAAAAGTTCGCAAAGTTCTGCTTTTCGTTGGCCTCTGCCAAAAATTTCAATACCGTTTCGTTAACTTCCTGACCATATGGCGTTTTTAATATACCCTTTGTACCATCCTCGCACGAGATGGCCACCACCATTTCCGATTGCGACTCGTTTTTATCGTCTATCACCCGTTCCACTTCGTCGATGGTCACTTGGGCGGGCGCGAAGGTTTTTCCGTTGCCTTTCAAAGTGGTTTCGTCCTGCACGGAAAATTCGTGTTCGAAACCTTGTTCTTTCATTCTGTCAATAATTTGATTGACCGCTGAATAAGGGTCTTTACGGGGGGAATTTAGTTTCATAGTTTTATTTTTTTAGGAGTCCACGGCCGACAGTCGATAGTCCACGGCTATTGCGCAAAGGCTGTGGACTGTAGGCCGTGGACTGTCGTTTCATCTTTCCAAAAAGCTCCGCAGCATCCACGCGTTTTTCTCGTGCACGGTCAATCGGCCTACCATCATATCCACGGTTACTTCGTCTTTCGAATCGCCACCGGTTTCCAGCGTTTCGCGCAGTCTTTGAATAATGTTTTCGTGGGTTCGCAATAGGTCGGCAGCCATCTCCAAGTCGGTCAGCCCGCTTTTGGCATCCTCTACTTCGCTAAGTTTGGAATAGTGCGAAAAACTGCCCGGCGCCTCGTGGCCCAGTGCGCGGATGCGTTCCGCCAAATCGTCGATGGCCGTGAAGATTTCCGTGTATTGCTCCTCCGTCAGATCGTGGATGGACTTGAACAAAGTGCCTTTGACGTTCCAATGGTAAAAATGCGTTTTCAACATCAATAAATAAGCGTCCGCCAAATTCTTTTTCAGTTGGTCGGCCACCTTGTTGCGGGCGTTTTCGTCCAGTCCGGTGTGCAGCGCAATCTTGCGGTGCTCGCCACTCAAATCCAAGTTTTTCAGTTCCTTCTTTTTGCTCATTTTTTCTGTCTCCGGTTATTTTGGTTTTTAAAATTGCAAGGGGCTTTCTCTAAATCCTCTCCAAAAGCAAACTTGCGTCTTATTGTCAGATTTTTCTAAATAATACCCAGCCCGCCATTTTGTTTGTGGGAAGCGGCACGCCCCGTAAACTTTTTGGACATCCAGCCATTTTTTTAAAGGAAAGCCAATCGCCGACAGTCGTCAGTCGACAGCCCACAGCTATTGCGCACAGGCCGTGGACTATCGACCGTGGACTGTGGACTTTTTCACATTCAAAATCCATTATAAAAATGAATGACCAAAAACGCTATTCGATGACCGTGACCGGAAAGGTGCAAGGCGTGTATTTCCGTGCCAGCACCCGCTACAAAGCCCGCGAGCTGGGACTTTCCGGCTGGGTGCGCAATGAAGAAGACGGCAGCGTCCGCATCATCGCAGAAGGAGAGGAAAACGCATTATTAAAACTTTTTGATTGGGCCAAAAATGGGTCGGAAGCGGCGGAAGTTACTAACGTGGATTACGCCATTTCCAATGCGGAAGGGCTGAAAGGCTTTGAAATCAAACGGTGATAAATCCAGTTGGCGGCAGAAATCCCGACCAACGGAAACCTCTTTACTATTCTATAAACAACTTCGAAAACCGTGGATATTCCACTTTTTTAGATTTTTTGCGGAACGGCATTTTGATGCGCTCGATTTTTTTCTTGGAAAAATCCAGCTCTTTTTTGCGCACTTCGTTGTTCAGCAGATACAGGCGGTCTTTCTTTCCCTTTTTGTGTTTGCTGATAATGCGGTTGATATTGTCCGCCGCGCTCAGTGCATCGTCGGCGGTGTAGAGGTTCAGTTTTTTGGAATAAATCCCGCACGAATCCAAAATGAACTTGGTGCCCTTGAACCAATAATCGCTGACGATGAAAAACTCCCAGTTTTTCTTTTTGGAAAGGCTCTGAAAAATGTTCTGCACCCCCGGCCACACGTCAAAACTCTCCTCGCTTTCCACAAAATATTGTTTCAAACAGTTGCGAAATGATTTGGTAACCCTTTGATATTCATCATCATTTGGGAAACGGTCAATGGTATTTTTGAAAACGTCCATCAACACGCCGGAGCAGTTGCCATTCCAGTCAATGTCCTGCGTTTGGGCCTCTTCGCCCAGCACCTCGCGCAGCGCCGACACGAGGCATTTCCGCAGGGAAAGATGGTCGTAACGCACTACCGCGGCCAAATCGAAAATGGCAATGTTCATTGACTGGATTTGTTCTAAAACAAGAGCTTGCAAAGTAAAGTAATTATTGATTTTGGGGTTGCCTAAAAGTTAATCTTTCCATTCGGTTTCCACTTTCGCGCCCGCTTCCAAGGTTTTGTGCACGGGGCATTTGTTGGCGATTTTCAACAGTCGTTCCCGTTGTTTTTCATCCAAATCTCCTTTGATTTCCAAGCGGCGGTCAAACTTGCCAATCTTGCCATCGTCGTTGTCCTCACAATCCTCGCAATCTTTTTGATAATCCCCGTCGTAGCTCAGGTGCACGTTCACTTCATCCAGCGGCCATTCCTTGCGGCGGGCATACATTTTCAGGGTCATCGCCGTGCAAGCGCCCAGCCCGGCGGCCACCAGCTCATAAGGCGTGGGGCCGAGGTTTTCACCGCCCGCGCTTTCGGGTTCGTCCGCCAAGAGACGGTGCGGGCCGGCCAAGATTTCCGTCAGGAACGGGCCTTCATCAATCCGCGCCAACACTTGCTCGTCGGTGGGCGTTTTTTCGGTTTCTTTTTCAGAAAGATAACGGCTCACCCAGCACGCAATCATTTCGCCGGCATAAGTAGCATCGTTTTGATTTTCAAGCAAATGCGACGCGCCATCCAGTCCTACAAAACTTTTGGGATGGTGCGCCGCCGAATAAATTTCACGGGCATTTTCCACGCCCACCGTCTGGTCTTGCGGCGAGTGCAGTATCAAAATAGCCCGCCCGCGCATTTCTTTCAAAATTCGCTGCATCCCTTGGTTTTCAAGGTCTTCCACAAATTGGCTCTTGATTTTGAAATCCCGCCCCGCCAAGGAAACCGTGGCTTTTCCTTCCTCTTTTATTTTTTGAATGTCGTTTTTTAAATGATGCAAAACGTGGCTGGGGCTGCAGGGCGCGTTGATGCTGGCGATCGCTTTTACGTTTTCCATCTGGCTGCCCGCCATCAAAACGGCCGTGCCGCCCAGCGAATGGCCGATCAGCAATTTCGGTTCGGCGAATTCTTTTTTCAAGAAATCGGAAGCGGCCTTGATATCTTCCACGTTCGAGGTGAAATTGGAATCGGCGAAATTGCCCCCGCTCTGGCCCAAGCCGGTAAAATCAAAACGCAATACGCCAAAGCCTTTTTGGGTGAGCGCCCGCGTGATTTTACGCTCGGCGCGGAGGTCTTTGCCACAGGTGAAGCAATGGGCGAAAATGGCGTAGTGCGCGGGTTCTTCGCCCAGCGGCAGCTCCATTTGGCCGCTCAGTGTGGCGCCTTCTGAGTTGGGAAATTCTACTTTTTGCGATTTCATCAGAAAAGAATGCTGGCGAATTTCTGAATAAAGAAATCGGGCGGCGCGAAATGTTTTTCACACCATTGTTGAAAAGAGGGTTAAGTGATTGTAAATTATGGGTTAACAAAAATTATTTCTTCCTAC
The DNA here is from genome assembly GCA_965214115.1 of Owenweeksia sp. Taxonomy (GTDB): domain Bacteria; phylum Bacteroidota; class Bacteroidia; order Flavobacteriales; family Schleiferiaceae; genus Owenweeksia. The sequence goes on along the minus strand of CBDCAU010000003.1, from coordinate 127,529 downwards.
AAACCATCAGCCCGTCCCGCACCGGAAAAAGCACGTTTTCCACGCGCGCATCGTCGTGCACTTTTTTGGAAAAGGCCACCAGCCCGCGCGTTTCTTCGTCTTGTTTTTCGGAGGCTTCCGCCACTTTGCCGCTCCACAGCACATTGTCCGCGATGATGAAACCGCCGGGGTTCACCTTGTCGATCACCAAATCAAAATAGCGGGAATAATTTTCTTTGTCCGCGTCGATGAAAACCAAGTCCCACGTTTCGCCCAAGTCCGGTATGATTTCCACAGCATTCCCCACGTGCATTTTTATCTTCTGCGCAAAGCCCGCTTTCGCGAAATAGCTTTCCGCCATATCCTGCAATTCCTCGTTAATGTCGATGGTGTGAAGCAATCCGTTTTCGGCCAATCCTTCCGCGAGGCAAATCGCCGCGTAGCCGGTATAAGTGCCGATTTCCAAAATCCGTTTCGGTCGTATCATCTGACTGAAAGTGGCCAGCACCCGCCCTTGGATATGCCCACTCAACATTCTCGGCATCAGTATTTTATGATGTGTTTCGCGGTTCAGTTCCGCCAAAACGGAGGATTCGGGAGTGGTGTAATCGGCGGCGTAATTTTCTATTTTTTCGGGCAGGAAGTCCATTTTGATTTACGATTTTTTCGATGTACGATTTACGATTGGCTGAGGGAGTCAAATGGCTTGGGACTATTCATAAAACTGAATTCCCAAAAATGTTTGCTACCCTTGCCCTCCACTTGTGTCTTGCGTCTAACTTCTTGTGTCTTTCTTATGAAAAAACTAAAAATGGAAGAACTCGGCCGCCTCACCGCCGAGGAATTCCAAAAGGCCGATAAAAATCCCATAGTAATTGTGTTGGATGACGTGCGCAGCATTTTAAACGTCGGCTCTGTTTTCCGAACGGCGGATGCGTTTCGTGTCCAAGCCATCCACCTATGTGGAATTGCGCCGATTCCCGTAAAGGAAATGCGCAAGACCGCCCTCGGCGCCACCGAGGCCGTGGATTGGCAGCATTTTGAAAACGTGGAAATCTCCCTTCAAAAACTAAAAAAAGAAGGCTTTGAAATCATCGCCATCGAACAGACCGATTCTTCCATTTCATTGGAAAACTATTCTTTTTCCAATACCAAAAAATACGCGTTCATCTTTGGCCACGAGGTAACCGGCGTGAGCGAGGCAGCCATCCGATTATGCGACGCGGCCATCGAAATCCCCCAATTCGGCACCAAGCATTCCTTGAACATTTCCGTCAGCGCGGGAATCGTGATGTGGCAGGCGGTGCAGCCCTTTTTGAAATAAAAAAATCCCGACGTCCGCAGTGCGGAACATCGGGATTTCTCCTAATTTAAATTCACCAAAATACTATTTCGCCACCACGTCCACACGGCGGTTGATGTCGTAGCGGCCCTTGGCCAGCGGCTGCGATTCGCCTTCGGAGCGCGTGCTCAGGCGGCCCGCGTCAATGCCGTACACTTGTTCCAATTGTTTTTTGACCGCCTCGGCGCGGCGCATCCCCAAGTTTTTGTTGTACGATTCGCTGCCGCGTTGGTCGGCGTAGCCCACCAGTTCCAGCGTCATACCGCTGTTGGCCTGCATAACCTTGGCGATGGTGGCCAAGCGCACGTGGTTGGCATCGGTTACGGTGGCACTGTTGTAGCCAAAATACACCGATGGGATAAAGGCGTTGCTGACCGCGCCGCCGCCGCTGATTTTGCGGCCCATAAAGTTCACCATCGTGCCTTCGGGCGTGTTGGGCTCTTCGTCCATATAATCGGGCACGCCATCGCCGTCGCTATCCACCGCGCGGCCATCGGCATCCACCGTTGCGCCCTTGGCGGTAAACGGATCCACGTCCATTGCATCGGGGATGCCGTCCGCGTCCACGTCCAATGCGCGGCCGCTGCCGTCCACGGAAACGCCTTCAGGGGTGCTATTGTCTTTATCAAAGAAGTTGTTCACCCCGTCGCCGTCGTCGTCGGTGGTCAGTTGGTCAAAGTTTTCTTTCACTTCCTGCACGTCGCCGTACATTTTATCCAGCGGGTTGCTGAATACGATGGAGCGTTTTTCTTTATCGCCAAAGTTGAACGTCAGTCCCACGTAGGCTTGCAAAAAGTGGTCGTTGTCGCCGTCTTGCTTCACCACGTCCGGCCAGTCTTGGGTAGTGAAAAGATAGCGTCCGCCAAAGTCCAAATCCAGCAGGTTGCTCAAGGCAAACTTGTATTCCAGCGAGAGGGGGAAATATACTTGATTGCTGCGCTCGGCAGGATTTTGCGGATTTCCAAAAGCATCGGTAGTGCCCGTTTCGCCCAGCTTTTCGTCGATCTCGCGGCCAATCGTGGTGTCTTGATAACCCGAAAAAAGCTCGGCTTTGGAATTGCTGAAACCAGCTCCCACGCCAAAAAGCAGCGCACCCTTCCTTTCCTTGATTTTTCCTTTCAACACCAAGTTGCTCAGGTTTACCATAATGTGCAAGCCACCGTTGATCATATCACCCTCAAAATAAGCAGGGCCGCGAACGGCAGCGTTGCGGGGCAAATCCAGATTGAGTGTGCCAGTGCCAGAAGTGGTGTAATATCCGCCTACCAAGCGCGTGCCGATGGTGGGGTTCCACCATTTGGTGAGGGTCAAATCGCCGCCCAAGGCAAACGTACCTTGACCGTCCACGCCGGCGGGTTTGTCGGGCTGGAAAGAAATCAAATCACCAAAAGTGAAGGTATTGACCACGTGCAGGCCGAGGCCCCAACTGCGGAAGTTGGAAGGGTGGGCATCGGTGAGACGCTCGGTATCTTGGCCCATCAAGCCAAAGCCGATGAATGCCATTAAAAAGGAGAGGAGTAAGTTTTGCTTTTTCATAAAACTGATTTTAGGGAACTATTGGAGTTTTCCAAATTTCTGTGTAAGAACTTTCTGAATTAAAAATTCTGCGCAAAAATATAAAACCAACCCAATCGCCAAAGTATTTTTCGCACAAATTCCACAAAACATTTAATTGTCCAAAAAATTCAGCCCGTTCTTAAAACTTTGGGAGAGAAGGTTTTGGATAATCCCCACATCCTCTGGCCTATTCAAAAAGTCATAGTCGTCCGCATTGATTATAATAACGGGAAGTTGGTTTTGCTGTTTAAAAAAACTGAGGTACGAAGCCTGTATTTTCTTTAAATATCCGACATCGATTTCTTGCTCAAAAGAGCGCCCGCGCTGGGTAATATTTTTTTGCAAAGAGGTGTAGCTGCGAAACAAAAACACCACCAAATCGGGCGGGGTGAGGTTGTTTTTCAGCATTTTATAGAAATTTTGGAACAGCGAAAGTTCCTTTCCCTTCAAGTTGGCCTGCGCAAAAATTAGGCTTTTGAAGGCAGTGTGGTCGGCGATGGTGCAGGGATGAAAAAGGTCGGTCTCGGCGGCTTTTTGCAATTGGTGAAACCGATCGGCCAAAAAGGACATTTCCAGCGAAAAACCGTAGCGGTCGGGATTTTTATAGAAATTTTTCAGAAAGGGGTTGTCGGCAAATTCTTCCAAAACCAAGCGCGCGTCCAGCTTATCGGCCAGCAAATTCGCCAAGGTGGTCTTGCCCGCGCCGATGTTGCCCTCGATGGCGATGTAGCGCTGTTCTTTCACTTTTCTGGGAGTTTGCACACGGCCAGCGGGTCGTCCGATTTTTCGCGCAATTCGGCCAGGTCTGATTTCAAAAGTGGGTGTTTCCATTGGGGTTCTATTTCGGCGGCGGGTACGAGGGCAAAGTTGCGCAAATGCAGCCTCGGATGAGGAATTTTCAGCGTTTCGTTTTCCACAATTTGATTGCCGAAAAAGAGGATATCCACGTCCAAAGTACGCGATTGATAACCAACCGAATTCCCGCGCGAACGGCCGTATTTTGTTTCAATTTTTTGCAGATTTGCTAACAGCTCATTGGGCGAAAGCCTTGTCAATATTGAAACTGCTTGGTTCAAAAAAGGCGGCGCGTCCTCCATTCCCCACGCTTCAGTTTCGTAGATATGCGAGATTTTGGAAATCTCCGCGAAGGTGGAAACCGCTTCTAAAACGCTTTCAAAAGTGGAGGCAACTTTTCCGAGGTTGCCCCCCATCAATAGCAAAACGCGGTGCCTGTTTTTCACGGTAAAAATTTGATTCTTGCTTACTTTCGCGCCGCGATTTTGTTCGCTTCAACCCAAAAAATTCTCAATGAAATCATTTCTCAAAATGCTGCTCGCCACGATTTTGGGCGGCATTGTTTTACTGTTTTTGCTGTTCATCGTGGTCGTTTCCATCGCTTCGATGGCGGACACCGAAATGAAAATCGAAGCCAATTCCATCTTGGTTCTGGATTTGAACAACCAAATCTACGAGCGGGCCGATGACAATCCCTTCGCCGCTTTCGACCCCATTTCCGGCGCGCTGGAAGAGCCGCTCGGATTGAACGATATTTTGGCCAGCATCAAAAAAGCAAAAACCGACGACAATATCCAAGGTATTTATATAAAAGGCGGCGTGCCCCTCGCGGGCGTGGCCACGGTGATGGAAATTCGCGATGCCCTTTTGGACTTCCGCACCGGCGGAAAATTCGTCTATTCCTTTTCGGAAATTATGACGCAGAAAGGGCTGGTGGTCGCCTCCGCCGCCGATTCGGTGATTATGAACCCCGAAGGTTTTGTGGAATGGGGCGGCCTCAGCAGCGCGGTGATGTATTATAAAGATGGGCTGGAAAAACTGGGCGTGGAACCGGTCGTTCTCCGCGCCGACAACAATAAATACAAGAGTTTCGTGGAGCCTTATTTAAGGAATGAAATGAGCCCCGAAAACCGCGAGCAAATCACCGCGCTTTTAACTTCCTTATGGGATGATTACCTCGGCGCAGTGGGCGAAGGGCGCGGCCTGAGCAACGAACAGCTCGACCATTTGGCGGACACTCTGGCTTTCACCAATCCCGTGGAAGCGGCCAAAGTGGGACTGATTTCCCGCACGGGCTATGAAGATGAATTGCTCGGCCTTTTTATGAAAAGAACCGATACCGAGCGGCCCAAGGATTTGCCTTTTATTTCTTTACAGCGCTATTCCGAAACCGCCAATTTGGGCACCAAAACCACGGGCGACCGCATTGCCGTGGTGATCGCGCAGGGCGACATCGTAAGCGGTGACGCGGGCGAATACAGCATCGGCTCCGACCGGATGGCGAAGGCCATCCGCAAAGCGCGCGAGGACAAAAAAATCAAAGCCATCGTGTTGCGCGTAAACAGCCCCGGCGGCAGCGCGCTCGCCTCGGAAGTGATTTGGCGCGAAATCCAGCTCGCCAAAATGGAAAAACCCGTGGTGGTTTCAATGGGCGACGTGGCGGCCAGCGGCGGTTATTACATCGCGTGCTTGGCGGATACGATTGTGGCGCAACCGACTACGGTCACGGGCAGCATCGGCGTTTTCGGCCTCTTTTTCACCGCCGAAGAATTGCTGAACGAAAAGCTCGGCATCAACATCGAAACGGTGAAAACCAACAAATACAGCGACCTCGGCACCATCGACCGCGACCTGAGCAAAGGCGAACGCGCGATGCTGATTCGGATGGTCAATCAGACCTACGACGTTTTCAAACAGCGCGTGGCGGAAGGCCGGGGTTTGCCCCGCGAAATCGTGGACAGCCTGGCGGGAGGCCGCGTGTATTCCGGCCGCGAGGCGATGGCACTCGGCCTCGTGGACGTAATGGGCGGCTTGGACGACGCCATCGAAATCGCGCGGAATATGGCCGGCATCGGCGACGAATACCGCATCGTGGAACTGCCCCGCTTGGAAGACCCGATCACGCGCTTTCTGAATCAATACAAGGGCGAGTATGAAGAGGAAGTTTTGCAACGCCAACTGGGCGAGTACGCCCGTTATTTCGACCTTTTGCAGCAAATCAAAAATGGCCAAGGCATCCAAGCGCGGATGGGATTTGACTTGGAAATCGATTAAAATCTTCGCAGACAAGAATCGCGGCAAAAGCCCCCGTAGGGGCGAAATGTTTGTAGCGCCGCCTGTAAGGGCGGCGGATTGCGCGGCGAATGAAAATTGTAGCAAAGCCCCAGCGGGACGACACCTCAAAACTTCCAAAACCCTTTTCTGAAATCGGATTTTAACCGACGAACAAATTTGAAAATCCAAACTGAAAAACGGCGAAACCAAGCGCGCTTCCTTTATATGGCGCTGGCGGCGCTGTTTGTGGGCGCGCTGCTTGCTTGCAATTTGATTGCGAACAAATTCGTCAGCGTCGATTTGGGATTCAAAACTTTTCAGGTTTCGGCGGGCGTTCTCCCCTACCCACTCACGTTTTTGATCACCGATATTCTCTCCGAAACCTACGGGAAACGAGCCACTTACGCTGTGGTTGCCAGCGGGTTTTTCGCCAGTTTGCTGGTGCTTTTGGTGTTGTGGCTGGGCGCGTCTTTTCCCGCTTTGGAAAACAGTCCCGTTTCCAATGTTCAATACGCGGCCGTTTTTCAAAATTCCGGTCGGATTATTTTAGCTTCGATGTTGGCCTATTTGGTTGCCCAATTTGTGGATGTCCGCATCTTTCATTTTTGGAAAAAACTGACCAATGGAAAACAGCTCTGGATTCGCAACAATTTTTCTACTTTTCTGTCCCAATTCATTGACACTTTTTTGGTGGTCACCGTGATTTTTTATGGGGTGGAAGGCTGGGATTTCATCGGCGGTTTGGTGTGGGACAGTTGGCTTTTCAAAATTCTGTTTGCCGCCGCCGATACCGTGGTGATTTATTTGGCGATGTATTTCATCCAAAAACGATTCGCGCTGAAAACCAACCAAGAAATCTCGTTGTGAGAAATCTGCAACGGAAAAAAATTGCAGAGGCTTTTATCAAGATCGCCTTGCTCGGACTGGCCGCTTTTTTTATTTATAAAAAATTAGAAACCAGCACGTTTCAAAGTATTTTTCAATATGAATGGAAAAACGCCACGCTATGGGTTTCGCTCTTTTTTTTCCTTTGGGTTTTTAATTTGATTTTGGATGCGCTGATTTGGAAAAAAGCCCAATCCCTCGCAGCGCCCCGTTCTTTTACCAAAGCCTTTCAATCCAATTTGGCCACTTACGCCCTAAGTTTTGTCACCCCGATGAACAGTGGCGAAGTGGCCGCCCGCTATTTGACGCTCCCAAAAACTACTGACCGCCGCAAAGTTTTGTTCCTCATTTTTTGGTCGCATTTTCCAAGATTGATAGTGAAGATTTTATTGGGCGGTTCGGCGGCTTTTTTGTTTGTTTACTTTGATAAAAAAAATGTCTTTTTTTTAATCGGAATTTTATTGCTTTTTTTGCTAATTCTAACCTTATATTTTTCATTCAAAAAAATCCAACAAAGGCTTTCCAAAAAAGGCTTCCGAAAATTTTCGTTTTCCAAATTTATGATTGCCGAGCGGCCATTTTTCAAAGAAAAAGTTACACTTCTCGTTTTGGCCTTTCTAAAATTCCTGACGTATAACTTTCAGTTTATCAGTCTTTTATTGATGTGGGGCGCAGCCGATTTTTCCCTGGGGCTGCTCGCCGCCGTTTTCTTTTTCTTTTTCGTCACCGCCGTCTTGCCCACTTTAGCTTTCGCGGATTTTTTGATAAAAGGTGCGGTGGCGCTGTTCGTTTTTCAAACCATTCTGATGGACGAAGCGCTCTTGATCAATGCCACCTTGGTGGTCTGGATGTTCAATATCGCGCTGCCCGCACTGGCCGGCGGGATTTTTATTTTGAAAATGGACTGAGGAAAATCGAGAGGGAAACAAGGGCTTTTTTCATTGGGAAAAGGTGAACATCTGTAAAACCTGAGTTCAATTTATATTTAAAAGAGATATCGCGAAAGGTGCTGAAACCCATAGGGCTTGCCTGCGGTAGGCGGGTTTTCATATTTGTAGAAACGTTTTAAGCCTCTGAAACACGACCCCATCGGGGTCGCATTAGGCCAATATATGACCCCGGTGGGGTCTTAGCGCAGTCTAAATATTTTGCTACAAATATGTGATGCCTACGGCATCTCAGCATAACACGCGCAAAATACTGATATTTAACAATTTAGCTTTTTATATAAATCATTTACGAATTGAACTCAAGTTATTGCACCTTAAAAACTGAATAGAGAAGAAAGCCGCAGTTTGATTTGAAATTTTGCTACTTTTGGAAAATGTCCTACGAAATCCCCGAAGAAAAACCGATGGAGGCCCGCAAACCCGATATGGCTTACGGTCGCCGCTACACCGCCGCCGATTATTTGCAATGGACGATGGATTATAGGGTGGAACTGATTGACGGGCGAATATTTAAAATGAGTCCTGCGCCGCAAGACCCACATCAAAAAATTTCAGGGGAATTAACAGCTCTTTTTCATACTTTTTTTAAAGGAAAAGAATGCGAAGTGAGAGACGCACCTTACGACGTTTATCTTCCCAGACCGAACCAACATTGGAAACAGGCCGAAAACGTGGTGCAACCCGATTTTTGCGTCATCTGCGATAGGCAGAAAATTAAGCGGCGGGGCTGCGTAGGCGCTCCTGATTTCTTGGTGGAAATCCTTTCGCCGTCCACGGCCGTAAAAGATCTGACCTTCAAAAAACAACTTTACGAAACCCACGGCGTAAAAGAATATTGGGTAATCAGTATTCCCGACCGGACGCTTTTTATTTATCTTCTAAATGGTGGGATTTTTAACGAAAAAACTATCGTAAACCCGACGATGGTTTCCCCTCAAAATTTCCCCGATCTAAAGGTTGATTTCCAAGCAATCTTTGATGATTTGATGGAATACGACGACGACTGATTTCAGCCTTTATTCACCACGACGGAAAGATTCCCCAGAACACCTTTTTTAATCACAATTTTCCCCACCAAGTCTTCCGTGGAAAAAGTGAGACTTTGCTCGCCCGCCTCAAAGCTGCCGGAAATGGATTCCAGCCGGCCTCTTCGCTGAATTCCAATTCCTGAAATTCCAAAACATACCCGCGCTCCTGCATTTCCTCTTGCAGCATTTTCAGCTCTTGCTGGGTGGTGTTCTGGTCGATGATGATTTTTAGTGGCCGGCCTTCCACCGCGCCGACCGCAAAAGCGGAAAACAAGAAAAGGATGAAAAAAACACCCCGGAAATTAGACACTGACATTGCTGTACATTTTAAATTAAAAAACCCAAATTACAAAGATTTTAAAAGCCCGGCTTTCACGATTTCCCCACCATCACCAAAATATCGCCCCATTCGTTTTGCCGGATCACCACTTTCCCCTTCACTTCTTTCATATCAAAACTAAGGCATTGATAACCCGCGATAAGATGGCCGGAAATGGTTTCCACATTGTCGTTGCGGTCAAATTTCACTTGGCGGATGTCTAAATAATAGCCCAGTTGGCGGATGTCTTTTTGCAGGGTTTCCAAATCGTGGCGGGTGGTGGTCTGGTCGATCACGATTTTCAGAGGGACTTTTTGCGGCGCGGCATTTCCCGGCGCCAGTTCCGCTAATGCGGGAAAAGCGGAAAGCGAGAAAAGGAAGCCGAAAACAGCGGGCAAAATTTGGGAAGGCATAATGGAGGTTTTGCGAATGTTAAAATCAGAAATTTGACAACGAAAAATGTCCCTTTCCGAAGGATTGTTCTTTTCCAGAACCCTGTTTTGGAAGTTCGTTAATGCTTTGACACCACATTGGAAAAAAAAGGTTGCTCGGCGCACGAGCCGTTTCAGCGGCCTTTTTCGATGACGAGACCCATTTTCTTAAAATCCTTTTTGATCTTTTCGAAATTCGCGCGCACCTCGCGCATTTCCTCCTGCAAATCCGATAGGTAATTTTCTCGGGCAGGTTTTTCGGCGTCCAAAACGCGGGTGATCCGCCCCAGCACTTGCCAAACTTCGTCGAACATTTCTGGCGCCACTTCCAAACTGCGAAAAGCTGGGTTATCATTTTGCAGCACCACTTTCCCGCTTTGGAAAAACACGCGCTTCAGCATCATTTCATCTTGAATGATCACCACGGCCAATGCGCCTTCCGGTAGGTCGCCGATGGTTTTCAGGGGGTGGCAGATCAGATGGTCGTAAGCCAAAACGGTGGGCCGCATATTGTTTCCGTGAATCCAGAAAATGCCTTGTTCCGCGCCTTCAAAACCGGGGATTTCACGCCCCTCCAACTGGCTTACATAAGGCTCAAACGGGGCCAAACGGGGCGCCCCGGCCCGCGCCGCTTGGTGCTCCATCGTGATGGGCTGCCAGTTCCACTCGCCCGGCATCCCGTTTTCCAGCTTTTTTTTCAGCCGCCGCCGCTGCTCCGCGTCCATCCGGCTCACCTGCCGCGAGGCCGTTTTCCCTATGGCCACCGCATCTCCAGCGGAGGGTTCCAAAAAAACCCCTTGATGGGGCGGACGATTCGACGCACGGGATTCTGACATTTGTAAAAAGTATTAAATAGAGAGGCGCTCTGGCCCCGTTCGCCGCTTAGCCCATTTGTTTTTTTAGTTTGGAAAGCTCGTCGCGAAACTGCGCCAGCTCCTCTTTCAGGGTATCGATGTCGCGGTACAAGGTGATGATCTGCTTGCTCTGTTCGGTGGAATCGCGCATTAGCACCTTGGTGATTTTGGCCTCCACTTTCCACACTTCCACCACCTCTTCCAAGGGGATGGCAAAGGTTTTGAAAGCAGGGTTGTCACTGGCCATCAGTAGATTAGAACCACCAAAATAAATCCGCTTGACAAAGATTTCCTTTTTGGTGACCACCACCGCCAGCAGTTTGCCGTCCGACTCCCCGTCCACTTGCCCGTCCATTTTTTCGTAGGCCTCTTCGTCCAAGTTCCCCACGAATCGCCCTTCCGTTTTTTCATAACTTTGCCCGTCCATCTGCCCGTCCATCTGCCCGTCCATCTGCCCGTCCATCTGCCCGTCCATCTGCCCGTCCATCTGCCCGTCCATCTGCCCGTCCATCTGCCCGTCCATCTGCCCGTCCTCATTCTCCACCCGGGAGCACACCAGGTAGTCGTTCTCCGCGATGGTGGGGCTCATACTGTGGCCGTGCACCAAAAAGATCCGGTGGTTTTCCCCGTCATCGAAGCCGGGAATGCGGTACGAGTCCAGCTTTTTGATGTATTCGGGATCGTGGTTCTGCTCCAGATAGCCCGCCACCGCCGCGTGGTCCACCAAGGCTATCAGTTGCGCAACGTGCCGCTGCCCAGGCACGCCCAGCACCAGCCAGTTGAAGTCCGCGTTCAGCGAATGCCCGATCTTGATGAAATCCCGTAGGTTCAGTTTTTGGCCGCCGCTCTCAAAATCACGAATCTTCACCACCGACACTTGGGTGTTGGTAGAAAGTTGTTCTATGGTGATGTTGCTTTTTTCACGAAAATCGTGGAAGCGCTTTGCCAAGTTGGTAGAAGTTGTCATAAATTAATTGTTTTATAGAGAGAACACCAAAAATTTTGGGGAAAAAATGAGTGTCGGTTTCAGACTTCAAAAATTTGAGCGGCGATACTAAGAGTTAAAAAGCCAGACGTTGAAAGTACGGCTTTTGTTTAGAGGGCGCGGCTTTTCTATAAGAACTTATTCACGGCTGTCCAGCCTTTTTTTCAAGTCCCAGATTTCCTGCCGCAGGTATTCCAGTTCGTATTCCATCGCCGAAATTCTTTCGTTTCCGGAGGCCTCCATTCCCTTGGGCAATTTGGAAATGCGCGCCCTCACTTGCCATATTTCGGAAATGTCCTCCGACGCCACCCATTCCGACTCCACTTCGGGGTTGTCCGAATCCAGCAGCACCACGTCGTCTGCAAAATGTACGCGCCGCACCACCGTTTCCGTACCATTTTTCACCACGGCCAGTGCCGCTTGGGGAAAGTCGCGCTCCATTTTTTGGCGGGTGGCCACCAAAAATTCCTCTTCTTTCATATAAGGCAGCAAACTGTTGCCGTGCACCCAAAACACGGTATAGTCCAAATTGTCAAAACCGGGCAGCTTCACGGAATCCAGCCGTTGGATAAACTCTCTGGTTTGCCCGTTTTCGCCATACCCAGCGCGCGCTTTGGCGGGAAACATTGGGATGCGGCACTCGGAAGGGACACGCCGCCGAGCGACTTCAAAAGTTTGGAAATTATACTGGGCGGCCTCATTAATCGGATGAAGCTGATGCTCTGAAAGAGTGTTCGTTGCGTTCATTTGTATTGGATTATGGAAGAGGCAATACTACAAACTTTTTCTTAGAATATTTAAAAATTTAATAGGGATATTCGCTTGCTGGATTTTCCCACTAAAAATCTCAGCCTCTGATTGTCGGTTTCATCTGGTTTCTAAAAAAGAGGGCATCGGTTTCGAACGTGCGCAGCCACTCCTTCTTATTTGGAATCATTCCAAGTGCCTTACCTTCGCGGCAAATTTTCAGCACAAATGTCTTTTTCCAAATCGGAAATCCTAAAATCTTTAGAATCAGTCTCTTCCACCGACCAGCACCATAATTTGGTGGAGGCCGGCCACGTCAAAAACGTGCAAATTTTTGGCGATGAAGTCATCGTGGATGCCATTTCCGTTTCGCCCGCCCTCCATATCAAAAAGAAGCTGGAGGTGGAAATTATGAAGGCCATCCATAATGAGGTGCACGAAAAACTGAAAGTGAAAGTGAACCTCGAAGTGCCGCAAAAGGCGGAGAAAGAGGCCAGTATGATTCGCGGGGCGGAACTGCCGGGTGTGAAAAACATCATCGCCATCGCCAGCGGCAAAGGCGGCGTGGGCAAAAGCACCGTGGCCGCCAACCTCGCGGTGAACCTCGCGCAAAAAGGCCTGAAAGTCGGTTTGGTGGATGCCGACATTTATGGCCCTTCGCAGCCCACGATGTTCGATGTGGCCAACCTAAAACCCGGCAGCATCACCGTGAACGGCAAGGCCAAAATGGACCCCGTCGAAAGCTACGGCGTGAAATTGCTTTCGATTGGATTTTTTGCGCAAGCCAACCAAGCCGTGGTGTGGCGCGGCCCGATGGCCAGCAAGGCGCTGAACCAGCTCATCCGCGATGCGCACTGGGGCGAGCTGGATTTCCTCTTCATCGACTTGCCGCCCGGCACCGGCGACATTCATTTGAGCTTAGTGCAAGGCGTGGCGGTTACGGGTTCGGTCATCGTTTCCACCCCGCAAAATATCGCCCTTGCCGATGCACGAAAAGGCGTGGCAATGTTTCAGATCGAAAATATCAACGTTCCGGTACTCGGAATGATCGAAAATATGGCCTATTTTACACCAGCGGAATTACCAGATAATAAATACTACCTCTTTGGTAGGGAAGGTGTGCAAAATTTATGTAACGAATTGAACGTGCCATTTTTGGGTGAAATTCCCATCGTGCAGAGCATCCGCGAAAGCGGCGACGTGGGCCGCCCCGCCGCCTTGCAAGATGATACCGTGGCCAGCCGCGCCATCGACGAAGTGGCCAAAAATATGGTGGAGGAACTGGTGAGGCGGAATGAAAATTTGCCGCCCACCGAAATCACGCGCATCACCACAATGGCGGGCTGTTCGGCCGTAAAACAAGAAGTATGAACCGACAAGAAACGATTGCAAAAATCAAGTTGGGACTGGAGGAAATCCGCCCCTTTTTGAACTCCGATGGCGGCGACATTTCCTTTGAAGGATTGGATGAAGACGGCACCGTCCGAGTGCAACTGCACGGCGCCTGCACGGGCTGCACTGTCAATCAAATGACGCTGAAAAGCGGGGTGGAAATGACGGTGAAAAAACACGCGCCGAATGTAACGCGCGTGGTGGAAATTGGAATGTTGAACGAGGCGTAAATGACGGACATTCAGACTCTTGAAAAAGTAACCATCCACTTTGCGGGCGACAGTGGCGACGGTATTCAGCTCGCCGGCAGCCAGTTCACGCTCACTTCCGCCTTGGCGGGAAATGACCTCAGCACTTTCCCTGATTTTCCGGCCGAAATCCGCGCGCCGATGGGCACCGTGCCGGGCGTTTCCGGTTTTCAAATCCAATTCGGCAGCGTGGAAATCGACACCCCCGGCAGCGAGCCCGATGTGTTGGTGGCGCTGAACGCGGCGGCTTTCAAAAAAAACATTTCTTCTCTAAAAAAAGGCGGCACTTTAATCGTCGATGAGAGCGGCTACGACCGCCGCAATTTGCGCCTCGCCAAGATGGAAGAAAGCGAAAATCCTTTGGATAAAATCTCCGAAAAAGATTATAAAATCCATCGGATTGATGTTACCAAATTGAACCGTGAAGCGGTCAAAGATTTACCACTTTCCGGCAAAGAAAAAGACCATTCCCGCAACTTTTTTGTATTGGGATTTTTGTATTGGATGTATGATAGAAATCTCGAACCCACTTTACAATTTTTAACCCGAAAATTTAAAGAAAAACCCGAAATTTTAGAAGCGAATATCCGCGCTTTAAAAGCGGGTTTTCACTATGGCGAAACGGCCGAAGTTTCCGCGCGCTATTCAATAAAAAAAGCGGAAGTGCCGCCCGGCGAATACCGCAACATCGTTGGCAATCAGTCGCTTCCGATGGGATTGATGGCGGCGGCGCAGCAATCCGGATTGGAACTTTTTTACGCCGGTTATCCGATTACGCCCGCTTCGGACATTTTGCATTTTCTTTCTCGTCATAAAAATTTCGGGATAAAAACCTTCCAAGCGGAAGACGAAATCGCGGCGGTGACGGCAGCGATTGGCGCAAGCTTCGGCGGCGCGCTGGCGGTCACGGCCACCTCCGGCCCGGGGATGGCGCTGAAAGGCGAGGCGCTCGGACTGGCGGTGATGCTGGAATTGCCGCTCGTCATCATCAACGTGCAGCGCGGCGGCCCGTCCACCGGACTGCCCACCAAAACCGAACAGGCCGATTTGCTGCAAGCGATTTACGGCCGCAACGGTGAAGCGCCGATTCCCGTCCTCGCGGCGCGCTCCCCTACTGATTGTTTCGACGCGGCTTTTGAAGCCTGCCAAATCGCCATCGAAAAAATGACGCCCGTGATTTTGCTGTCCGACGGCTACATCGCCAACAGTGCCGAACCGTGGAAATTCCCGCAAACCAGCGAGTTGCCGAAAATCTTACCGCCGTATTTTCATTCGGATAAAGAATACCAGCCCTATTTGCGGGATGAAAATTTAGTGCGGAAATGGGCCCTGCCCGGCCAAGCCGGAGCAGAACACCGCGTGGGCGGATTGGAAAAAGAAGACATTACTGGCAACGTGAGTTACGAACCGGAAAACCATCAAAAAATGGTGGACATCCGCGCGGAAAAGGTGCGGAAAATGGCGGACGGTTTTGCGGAATTAAAACTGACGCAGGGCGAAAATTCTGGGCGAGTTTTGGTGGTCGGCTGGGGCGGCACTTTTGGTGCGATAAAAACGGCGGTAAAAAGATGTATTTCCGAAAATCTTTCCGTCTCACAATTGCATTTGCGGCATCTTTTTCCTTTTCATAAAAATCTGAAAAATATTTTAGAAAATTTTGATACGATTTTGATTCCCGAACTGAACACGGGACAATTATCAAAATTGATACAATCTGAATTTTTGATTCCGGTGGAGAAATTAAACAAAATAAAAGGCCGCCCATTCCGCGCCAGCGAAATCGAAAACGCCATCAAAAACTTGCTGGAAAAATGAGTGAAAACGGTCAAATTTCCGCCAAGGATTTTGCCAGCGACCAAGACGTGCGCTGGTGCCCCGGTTGCGGCGATTACAGCATTTTAAAACAGATGCAAACCGTGCTGCCCGAACTCGGCATCGCGCGGGAAAACCTCGTTTTCGTATCCGGCATCGGCTGCAGTTCGCGCTTTCCTTATTATATGAATTCGTACGGAATTCACAGCATCCACGGGCGCGCACCCAGCGTGGCGGCGGGGCTGAAAATGGCCAATCCCGACCTCAGCGTGTGGGTCATCACCGGCGACGGGGACGGACTCAGCATCGGCGGCAACCAACTGATTCACTTGCTGCGCCGCAACTTTGACGTGAACGTTTTGCTTTTCAACAATGAAATTTACGGCCTCACCAAAGGCCAATATTCGCCTACCTCCGAAGTGGGGAAATACACCAAAAGCTCCCCGCTCGGCAGTTTGGACCATCCATTCAATCCGCTGGCCTTGGCGCTCGGCGCGGATGCCACTTTCGTGGCCCGCACGATGGACCGCGACCCCAAACACCTCCGCGAAATCCTGACCGCCGCCCATCAGCACAAAGGCACTTCCTTCGTGGAGATTTACCAGAATTGCAACGTCTTCAATGACCTCGCTTTTGACCGATTTTCCAATAAAAAAACCAAAGACGAGAACACGGTATTTTTGGAAGCAGGAAAACCGCTGATTTTTAATAATCAAAAAAGCGAATTATCCATTGAAAATTTGGAAGTAAAAATTCGCGAATTCACCCAAGATTCACCTTCTAAAAATTCGTGGATCCACGACCCTGCCAACTTGCAAAAAGCGCATCTGCTTTCCCGCCTTTTTGATACGGAAATGCCGCGCCCTTTTGGCATTTTGTATCAACAAGAAAGATTCACTTACGAAAATGCAATGTTGAATCAATTGAAAAAATCAAAAGAATTGCAAAAAGAAGCGGATTTGGATGAGTTGATTCGGGGGAAGAATAGTTGGGTGGTGGAAGCCTCAAAAACCCACGGTTGAAACCGTGGGTTGGAAACGCCGCCGCAACCGACGGTTTCAACCGTTGGCGCATCATCCAAAAAAAAAGCCCCCCAAAAACCTCGAAGCTTTTGCCTTTTATTCACAAAGGCGGCGACAGCTTGGCTAAAGCCAATATTTCCAAGGAGGTGCCATTTGAGGAATTGCGCTAAAGCGCTATTGGGAAGCTGAAAGAAACCCACGGTTGAAACCGTGGGTTGGGAACGCCGCCGCAACCGACGGTTTCAACCGTCGGCGCGCCATAAAATCTACTGAAACGTCATCGTCCCAAAGCGGCTCTTTTTGCCTTTGATGCCATAGATAATCACTTCGTCATCGCTCACTTGATAGGATTTGCGCGGCACCAAGATGGCGCTGTAATCCTTGTTGCGAAACAATTGGTCGTATTCGGGTTGGCCGTCTTGGCCCACGGTGGTAATCACCGCCACGGATTTTTTCGGTTTGCTCATCGTTTTCACGTCTTTCCCTTCGGCCAGGCGCTCCAAATTCCGGCGGTCGTCGTTGTAAATGAAATGCAAACGGGGCGATTCCACCAACAAAAGATAGGAAGAGAAAAAACCGCCGTCGTTGGTGGAAACTTGTTCTTTGGGCACGTAAGACGACCACTCGATTTGCCCGTCTGGCGCAATGTTCAGCACGATCAAATCATTGTAATAATAATAATACGTGGTGGTGGTGCCGCCCATTCCTACCCCTACCCCGCCCATATTGCTGGTGACCACCCGCACATAATATTGTTCGGCGATGATGACCGCGCCGCCATCTTTGCGGCGAATCAAATCGCGAAAAGTAAACTCGCGCAGCTCTTTGCCCTTCTCGGCCTTGCGCTCCGACATAAAATTGGTCAAAAATTCTTTGGTAAACGGCTGGGTGCTGACCGTGGCCACTTCCAGCGTTTTTTGATCGATGGTGATGAAAAAACTGCCGTTGATGCCAGTGTAGCTGTCGTCTCCATAAAAGCCGACGATGCCCATCGTGCCATTGCCAAAATCCGCGCTGACGGCAACGCTTTGCACAAATTCGTCGTCCAAGCTCAGGTCATATTCCAAGATGTCGTTTTCGTTTTCAGAAACGCGGAACAATTTGTAGCTGCGGTTGGGTGCTTTGCGTTTCTTTTTTTCGCCCTTTGTCTTGTCGGGCGTGGAATAGCCAACGATGAACACGTCCCCATCGTTGGTCACGGCTTGGTTTAGCAGCTCAAAATATTTGTCGTTGTAAGGCAGCAAAATTTCTTTTTCCCACAGCGTTTGGTGGGCGTTGTCCACCACTTTCACCTTAAATTTCTCATCTTCTTTTTTCTCGAAAGGCGGGTTGGCATACACCAAAATTTTGGAGGAATCCTCGGAAGTGTGGATTACAAAATCCGAATGGATGCGGCGCTTGGCTTCAATCTGATCCAGCTCTTGCACGGGGCCCACGCGGCCTTTTTCGTCCAAGGTGCGGTACACCAAATATTTGCGGTCGTTCTTGTTGTCGTACACATCAAAATAAAGGTGCACTTGGTCGCCGTCCAAGCGGGAGCGGCGGTACACAACTTTGTTGTCTTTGTATTCAAACTTGTCGATTTCGCGCGTCCACACGGGGCGGTAGGTCTTGCGGCTGTATTTTTTAATGGTATAAGTGGTTTTCAAAAGCCGGGTCAGCAGACCGTCCTGCTTGGTGCCGTAGGTGTAGAAAAATTCATCATCGGCGCCGATCATTTCAGTATAATCCACATCGTCTTCTTTGGAGATGGGGCCCCAGTCGATGGAAATGTCCGGCGCTTGCGCGGAGAGTTGAGAGATGGCCAAGACGAGAAACAGCGTGTTAAAAAAAGTTTTCATTTTTTGTTTTAATTGAGAATTTATTTTTGCGGAATATCTTGGCAAAAAAAGTGTAAAGGATGCAAATAAAAAAATGGCTGCCGTTTTTAATGTTTTTTGTGATGGCCCAAGCGGCCTTGGCACAGGAAAAAGAGGTTATCCGGCGGCGCGTAATCGTGCAGCAGGGCGGGCAGGACAATCCCAACAAAATCAAAGATGGTGAATATCCGCACCACGCCATCGCCCTGAACCCGCTGTTAATTTTTACCGGAGAATATCAGATTACCTACCAATATTCGCCCCTGCAATGGCTGGCGCTGGAGGTGGGCGGCGGCATCACGCGGCGCCACCTGCTGCTGGAAATCATCGACCTGATCGGGGACGAAAGTTTTGAACCCACCTTGGAAGACGCCACGCTGAACACGATGAGCCGGCCCGCTTTTATGGCGGCGCTCAAGATTTTTCCCGAAGACGATTTTATGTGGGACGGCTACTTTATCGGCCTGCAGTACAACCATCGGAACTATGTGTCCGAATACGTTTTTGACGACCCGCCCGCCGCCCAAGAAAGCGACGTGCTGAGCGATGTCCGCGTGTACAACGATTTGGGCCTCACCGTGGGTTGGCAATACATTACTTCCATCGAGTCGGTTTTCATCGAAACTTACTTTGGCGCGGCCGTGCGCAACGTGCAGCGCACCAAGGTGGTGCGCGATCTTAACCATCCTAATTTTGAGGAAAATGTGTTTGAGGAAATACGTTCTGAAAAAGTGACGATTGGCGGGTTGTTCGGCGTCAAAGTGGGCGTGTTTTTCTAAACCATCCTGATTATAAAACCAAAAAAAAACCAGCATCAAAATAGTGCTGGTTTTTTTATAAGAAAAAAGTTTTTGTTTTAGATGATCAACATCGCATCGCCATAGCTCAAAAAGCGATACTTTTCTTTGATGGCCAATTTATAAACATCCATCAAAAAATCATAGCCGATAAAGGCGGCGGTCATCATCATTAGGGTGCTTTGCGGCGGGTGAAAGTTGGTGATGAGCGAATCCGCAATGTTGAATTCATACGGCGGGAAGATGAATTTGTTGGTCCAGCCTTCCGAGGCTTTTAGCTGGTTTTCCGTGTTCACGGAAGTTTCCATCGCCCGCATCGCGGTGGTGCCGAGGCTGCAAACGCGCTTGTGATTGTTCAGCGCGCGGTTCACCACTTCGGCCGTTTCGGGATATACCCAATATTGCTCGCTGTCCATTTTGTGCTTGCTCAAATCCTCCACTTCCACGGGACGAAACGTGCCCAGCCCAATGTGCAAGGTCAGTTCGGCAAACTCCACCCCTTTGATTTCCAGCTTTTTCATCAAGTTTTTGCTCATATGCAAACTCGCCACCGGAGCGGCCACCGCGCCTTCGTGCTTGGCAAAAATGCTTTGGAAACGGTCTTCATCTTCTTCGTCCGGTTCGCGGGTAATGTACTTGGGCAGCGGCGTTTGGCCCAGTTCGTCCAGCTTGGCGCGGAATTCTTCATACGAGCCATCGAAAAGAAACCGCAGGGTCCGGCCGCGCGAAGTGGTATTGTCGATCACCTCCGCCGTAAGCATCTCATCATCACCGAAATACAACTTGTTGCCGATGCGGATTTTGCGGGCCGGATCCACCAGCACGTCCCACAGGCGGCTTTCGGAATTTAGCTCGCGCAGCAAAAAAACCTCGATGCGCGCGCCGGTTTTTTCCTTGCTGCCATACATCCGGGCGGGAAAAACCTTGGTATTGTTCAGCACCATCGCGTCGCCTTCCTCGAAGTAATCTACGATGTCGCCGAATTTTTTATGTTCTATTTTTTGGGTCTTGCGGTGGATGACCATCAGGCGGCTGTCGTCGCGGTGGTCGGTGGGGCGGTCGGCAATCAGCTCCTTCGGCAGGTTGTAGCCAAAGTGCGAAAGTTTCATTTTCTTCATAGCTTACGGGCTTTCAGAATTTTAGGATATTTTAAAAAAGGGCGCAAAATTAGGAATTTGTCGGGAGTAAGAAGTGGGTCATTGGGAGAAAGACAAGCGGAATTTTTGGGAAATGTTCGAGTGTTTCAAATTCTAAATACGAAACGCCAATCCCGCACGTGTGGGACGAAACAAATCATAAAGATAAAAACTCATAATCACAAAATGAGCGGTGCAATAACCAGCCTCTATTGGTCAATTGTAGCTTTTCGGTTTTAGACATTTTTTATTTTAGAATTTGTTTGATTCTTGCGATTCTAGTTTTAGAAATTTTCAGGCTTCCTTCAGCCTGAAAACCAGCGGCCGGCTGGGTGCGGCGTCGTTTTCAAAAGGCGCGGTTTGCAAATTCAGCAAGTATTTTCCCTCTTCCAAACCTTCGGGAATTTGCAGCAATTCTGAAATCGTGCAGCCCTTTCGGGGACTGTCGGGAAAGTCCCAAAACGCTTTGTGCGCCAACAATTTCCCATCGTCTTTTTCACGATCCACCGAGGGCAAATCCGTCAGGAAATGGCGCATGTCTTTCTCTTTTAAAAAGGCCATCAATTCCGGTTCAAAATAGGCGGGGTCGGTATTGGAAAAATCGTGGCCGGGCGGGTAGTTTCCCGTTTTGATGATGATGGATTCAAAATCCCATTCTTCGATGTTTTTTTCCTGTAAAGATTTTAGGGTGATAATTTTCCCATTTTTCGTTTCAATCGGTTGTAAGTGAAGCAAGTACGCAAACGAGTGAAATTCGGAAAACTGTTGGTTCACGCTTTCTTTTTCTTTGGAAATATGCCCGAAACATTCCGTGTGTGTCCCGTTTCCGTGCGGGTTGAATTTTATATCAAAAAAATTAACGGACGCGCCTTCTTTCACACTGCCCACCCATTCGTCGATTTGGGCGGGCTGCATCTTTACGTTGGAAACGTACCACGCTTTCACCGCGTTTTCGCCGCCCAGCGGCCGCGACAAATCAATCGGTTTTGCCAAATTGGCAACGTAGTTTTTATAATCTTTTAAGATGAAAATTTTCATTTTTCTGTATTGAACCGCGGCTTCAGCCCGGTTGTCGCAATCTGCCATCCTACACTTGGCTTTAGCCGAAATTAGGAATTGCGCTAAAGCGCTAAGTGTGAGTGGAGCCAATCATTTATCACAGGGCTGAAGCCGCTGTGCAATTCTAACGCATCAAACATAAAACAAAGCCGACGCAATCCCATCCGAAAAAAACCTTTGCGAAGCTGGGATTTTCAAATTTCCATCATCCATTTCTAATTTTCCTTTTGATAAAAAATCAGTAGCTTCTTGTATCAAATACTCCGAAAATTCCGCACCAAATTTTTTATCAGTTTCATCTAAATTCAAACCTTCTTTCGTTCGTAATTTCGTCATAATCATTTCATTGAAATGATTTGAAATACTCAAGTTTTCTTTTTCAAAATTTAATTCCTTGTTTTGTAATGATTTTAGATACAAATGATTATTGGAAATATTCCATTGCCGCGAGTGTCCATCAAAGGAATGCGCGGATGGACCGACGCCCAAATATGCCACGCCGTTCCAGTAGTTGGAATTGTGGCGGGCGCGCTGGTTCGGTTTTGCAAAATTGGAAATTTCGTAATGCTCGTAGCCCGCTTGTTGCAAATTTTCCGAAAGGATAAAAAATTGCCGCTCGGCGGCCGCTTCATCTACTAGAGCGAGCCGCCCTTTCCGAATCCAGTTTTCCAGAACGGTTTCTTTTTCCACCGTCAGCGCGTAGGCGGAAATGTGCGGTACATCTAAGCTCACCGCTTTCTGTAGTTGTCGTTTCCAATGTAAATCATTGCGACTTGGAATCGCATAAATCAAATCTATGGAAATGTTTTCAAAACCAAATTCCCGTGCTTTTTTTACACAGTTTTCTGCTTGCGCTGCATTGTGGGAGCGATTCATCAACCGCAAATCTTCATCATCAAAACTCTGGATGCCAATTGATAACCGATTGATGGGCGACTCCGAAAACATCCGCAGTTTTTCATCCGTCAAATCATCGGGATTTGCCTCCAAAGTGATTTCTACATCCTTATTTATTTCAAAATTTTGATGAAGATTTTCAAAGATTTTTTCTAATTCTTTTTCCGACAAAACGGATGGCGTTCCGCCTCCAAAATAAATCGTTTCAATACTATTTTTTGATAAATAATTTTTACGAATTTTTAGTTCATTGCAAATGGCATCCACCATTTCCCCTTTTTTATCCAAAGAAGTGGAAAAATGAAAGTCGCAATAAATACAGGCTTTTTTGCAAAAGGGAATGTGGAGGTAGATGCCGGACATTTTTTAGCTATTAAGTTGATGGTTATTAGGTTATTTAGGCTAGGCGGAAAAGCTGGCGTTGACACCATACCCGAATAACTTAATAACTCAATAACCTATTAACCTTTCGCAACGCTGCGAAAAAACAAGGCGAACTTAACGAGAAACCGCGAGAAACGCCTTGCGGAAGAATGCCAGCCAAACCCTATTTTTGAAGTATGGAAACAGTGACCCTAAAAAAGGAAAAAGAGCAAATCATCCAGCGGGTGCGCAATACTTATAATCGCGAAGCCCTGCGCGAAGTGGCCAAAATCTTGGCGCAAAGCGATGAACCGGAGGAAGACCGATCGAGATTCACACCGGAACAGGCGGCGGCCATCGACCGCGACATCGAGAAATCCATTGAGCAAGTGGAGCGCGGCGAGTACTACACGGAAGAACAAGCCAAAGCCTTGATGAAAGAATGGCGAAGAAAAGACTGATTATACCACCGCGGGCGATGCAGGAATTTCACAAAATGAGCCGCCAAATCGAGGAGCGGTGGAACGAAAGTGAGGCCCTGAAATTTGAATACCGTTTTTTTTTATTAAGTTGTTGGTTATTAGGTTGTTTAGGCTCGGCGGAAAAGCTGACGTGGAAACAATACCCGAATGACCTAATAACTCAATAACTCAACAACCCATCAACTCTTCCTCAACACCACCCGAAACGTACTCCCCTTCCCCACTTCGGACTGCGCCACGAAAATCCGGCCGCCGTGGTATTCTTCGATGATGCGTTTGGCGAGGCTCAATCCCAGCCCCCAGCCGCGTTTTTTACTGGTGTGGCCGGGACGGAAAACGGCTTTTTGGCGGTTCGGCGCGATGCCTTTTCCGTTGTCTTCCACTTCGATTCGCACGTTTTTGGCGGTCTGCGAAAGGCGCACTTCTATCCGGCCTTTGCCGTCCAGCGCGTCGATGGCGTTGCGCACCAAATTTTCGATGACCCATTCGTAGAGCGGCTTGTTCACATTTACGATAAGTGCCTCGGTGCCAGCCTCAAGCGAAAAGGAAACGTTGATTTTTCGGGGGCTTCGCCGAGCCAAATAATCCACGGCCTCGCGAGTGAGTTCGGCGATGGGCTGCGGTTTCAAGCTCGGTTTGCTGCCTATTTTAGAGAAGCGTTCCGTAATGGTGTTTAGGCGGTTCACGTCCTTTTCCATTTCGCCCACGATTTCTTCGCCCACGCCGCGCCCCCGCAGGATTTCCGTCCAACCCACCAGCGAGGTGAGCGGCGTGCCAATCTGGTGGGCGGTTTCCTTCGCCAGCCCGTTCCACACTTGGTTTTGCTCGGATTTTCGCGCGTTGCTGAACGCGACGTAGGAAATAATCACAAACAAGCCAATCACCACCAAAAGGATAATGGGGTAAAAGCGCAGCTTGGTCAGCAAAATGGAATTTTTATAATAGATAAACTGCTGTTCCCCAAGGAATTCTACCACGATGGGCGGATGCGCGGCCTTCATTTCGGCCACCCAATCTTCATTTTCCAAAAGGCGGGGCTGCACGTTGCGCGCGTCCATCACGTTCCCTTTGGAATCCGTCAAAATGATGGGCACCGTGGTATTGGCCTCGTTCACTTCTTGGGCAAAAACGATGTTGGTCTCCTCGTCCGCGTTCAAAATAAAACGCAAGGCCGAGGCAAATTGCTCCACCCGCCTTTCTTCCTGCTGGCGGAGTTCTTTCAGGAAACTCTCTGTGTACCAAATCGTTGCCACGCCAATCAGCACGGCAAAAAGTAAGAGAATAAGTTTCCAAAGGTTTTTCCGGCCGTAAAAATCCATCGTAGAAATGCGATAAGAAAGACGAACAAAAGTAGCGGGAAAATATTGCGTGTTCCTTTATCTGACGGGAGGCACGGCTTACCGACTTTTAGCACAGCCTCAAAACCGTTTTGGCTATTTTTGCCGCCTTTCACAAAAAACTAAACGGCCACGCTTTGCCAGATTCCATCGTCGTCATCCCCACCTACAACGAAAAGGACAACATTGAGAAAATCCTGCACAAGACATTTTCATTGTCGCCGGATTTTCACGTCCTCATCGTGGACGACGGCTCGCCGGACGGCACGGCCGACATCGTCAAAAATCTTCAAAAAGAATACGCGGGACTGCACATTATGGAACGGCAAGGAAAGCAAGGCCTTGGCACGGCCTATCTTGCTGGTTTTCAATGGGGTATCGAAAAAAAATACGACTATATTTTTGAAATGGATGCTGATTTTAGCCACAATCCCGAAGACCTGCCGCGACTGCGCGCCACCTGCGCCGACAATGGTTTTGACGTGGCCGTCGGTTCGCGCTATATAAAAGGCGTGAACGTGGTGAACTGGCCGATGAGCCGCGTCTTGCTCAGCTATTTTGCCTCGCGCTATGTACGGTTTATTCTACGGATTCCCGTGGAAGATACCACCGCCGGATTTATGTGCTACCGCCGCGCCGTGCTAGAGCGCATCCCGTTCAAAAAGATAAAATTTGTGGGCTACGCTTTTCAAATCGAAATGAAATATGTGGCGTGGAAACTGGGATTTTCCATCAAAGAAATCCCCGTCATTTTTACCGAGCGCACGGCAGGCCAATCCAAAATGAGCAACAATATCATCAAAGAAGCGGTTATCGGGGTTTTGCAACTGAAAATGCGGAATATCTTGAAACGCTACAAATAAGGCTTCCTTATTTTTTTTATAAAAAATCCAAAGACCGACCAATGAAACGGGTGCTGATAAAACACGCCAAAATCGTAAACGAGAACGTCATTTTCGAGGGCGACGTGCGCATCGAGGGCGAGCGCATCGTGGCCATCGACAAGCACCTGAGCCAAATTGACGCGGACACGAAACTGATTGACGCCGAGGGCCGCTACCTGCTGCCCGGTTTGATCGACGACCAAGTTCATTTTCGGCAGCCCGGCCTTACCCACAAAGGGAATATTGCTACCGAAAGCCGCGCGGCCATCGCGGGCGGCATCACTTCTTACATCGAGCAGCCCAACACCAAACCGCCCGCTACCACTTTGGAAAAATTGGAGGAAAAATATGCGGCGGCATCGCGCGATTCGTACGCCAATTATGGGTTCAACTTTGGGGCCACCAACAACAATTTGGAAGAGATCAAAAAAGCTGACCCCGCGCAAATCCCTGGCGTTAAAGTTTTTATGGGAAGCAGCACGGGAAATATGCTGGTGGAAAACGAGCGCGCGCTGGAAGGCATTTTTTCAGAAAGCCCGCTGCGCGTCATCACCCATTGCGAAGATGAAGATTTGATCGCATTTCAATTCGAACAGTTTCGGGAGCGCTACGGGGAAGATATTCCGATTGAATTCCACCCCGAAATCCGGAGCCGCGAGGCGTGTTTGAAATCCACCAAAAAGGCGATTGGGCTGGCCGAAAAATTTGGGACGCGGCTGCACGTTTACCACATCAGCACGGAGGAGGAAACGCAACTTTTTTCCACCGAACCACTGGAAAACAAGAAAATCACGGCGGAGGCTTGCGTCCACCATCTTTGGTTTTCGGCGGAGGATTATCAGGAAAAAGGTACGCTTATAAAATGGAACCCGGCGGTGAAGGAAGTGAAGGATCGCGAGGCGATTTTGCAGGCGCTGAAAGACGGCCGCATCGACGTAATCGCCACCGACCACGCGCCGCACACCTTGGACGAAAAACGCCAAGTTTATACCAAAGCGCCCAGCGGCGGCCCACTGGTGCAGCACGCTCTGCCCGCGCTGATGGAATTTGTGCGCGATGAGAAAATGACCATCGAAATGTTGGTAGAGAAAATGTGCCACAACCCCGCCCGGCTTTTCAATATCTTGGAGCGCGGCTTTATCAAAGAGGGCTATTTTGCGGATTTGGTGCTGGTCAACCCCTCCCAGCCTTGGGCAGTGAGCAAGGAAAATATTTTATACAAATGCGGCTGGTCTCCCTTTGAGGGAATGACGTTCCGCGCGCGCGTTTCCCACACTTTCGTAAATGGAAACTTGGCGTACAACAATGGAAAAATCAATGAAGAAGTTCGCGGCCAGCGTTTGCAATATTCGGTCTAATCTTTTGGTTTTCAGTTTTTTATTCCTGTCCGCTTGCGGCGGAAATTCCCAAGAAAAAATCCCAAAAAACATTTATAGCAAGGCCAAAATGGAGGCCATCCTGACTGATATCCACATCGTGGAAGGTGCGAAAACCGGCCGCAAAATGATAGGCGACACTCTTTTCGTGGAGGATTATTACGCCAAAGTGTATCAAAAACACGAAACCACGCAGGAAGATTTTGACCGCAGTTTCAGGTTTTATACGGATCATCCTTATTTAATGAAGGGAGTGTACAAAGAGGTGATTGAAAATCTGAATAAATTGGAGAAGTCGCCGCCGCGCGATTTGGAGCTGCGGGGGGAGTGATTTGGAAGTTTTTGGAAATTACGGTTTGAGTATCCCCGTAATTTTAGTATAAAAGCCGCGCCCTCACTGACTCCGCCAGCGCCGCCCACTCCGATTTCACCTTTTTCAAAGCTTTGGCATTGCGCAGCGGTTTGAACTCATATTCATAGGTTTCGCTGGTGGTGCGGTATTCCGGATGGCTGAAAATCAACCGCACGTTTTCTTCCTCCATTTTCACGGTCAGCACGGTGCGCAGGTCGTAGTAATTGTTTTGCAGATACGTTTTAGACTGGAATTTGCCGATGATTTTCCCACTTTCTTTATCCTCAAATTGAATCACGGATTTTGGGTTTTCAAAATTCTCGACAAACCAAGTGCGGACGGCCAAGTACGTTTCTTCTTTCTTTTGATCTGGAGTTTCAAAAGTTTTTTGGAATCGCGCTTCTTCATCGGTCACTTGCGCACCTCGGTTGAGAGAACAGCCGGAAAAAAGTAAAATGGAAAGCAGAATTGCACAAAATCTCATAGTGGGATTTTAAAACGTAACCGCAAATATATTTCCAAAGAAAATTCGGCTAAGGTCAAAACCAAGCGGGACGATTGAACATCACCGCAATAAAGTGGCGGTGCAATTCAGACCAAAACACGGAACACCGAACTCGAAACAAAACTTTGAACTTTCAACTTTGAACCGCAAAAACGGACAACCGACAACTAAGAACTGGCAACTATTTCTTATACCCAAACCGTTTCAACTCCGCCTCGTTTTTCCGCCAGTCTTTCCGCACTTTCACGAACAAATCCAGAAACACTTTTTTGCCATAGAATTTCTCCATCCGCTGGCGGGCGGCGGTGCCCATTTTGGTGATGGCCGCGCCCTTGTTGCCTACCAAAATCCCTTTCTGTGTGGGGCGCTCCGTATAAATGTTCGCGCGGATTTTCAGGATGTTTTCCTCGTCTTTGAATTCCTGCACCTCCACCTGCACCGAGTAGGGAATTTCCTTTTGGTAATGGTTGAGAATCGATTCGCGAACCATTTCCTCGGCAAAAAAGCGGTCATCGCGGTCGCTGATTTGGTCTTTGGGGAAAAAGGGCGGCGACTCTGGCAGCAGCTTCAAAATCCGCGCCCGCAGCGGCTCCAGCCCAAATCCGTTCAGCGCCGAAACGGGGAAAACCTCGGCTTTGGGAAAGGTTTCTTGCCAGCGGTCAAAGTCCTCTTCCAGCGCGGCTTGGTCGGTCAGGTCGATTTTGTTAATCAACAAAAGCAGCGGCGTTTCGGTGGTTTGCAAGCGCTTTTCAATGTCCTCGTAGCCGAGCTGTTTTTGCCCCGCCTCCACCACCAAGAGCAAAATATCGGCATCCTCAAACACGGAAACCGCCGCGTCCATCATACTTTGCTGCAAGGCGTAGGCGGGTTTCAAAAGGCCCGGCGTGTCGGAAAGCACAATCTGAAAATCGTCGTCATTCACCAAACCCAAAATGCGGTGGCGCGTGGTCTGCGCCTTGGGCGCCACGGCCATCAGATTCTCCCCCAAAAAGGCGTTCATCAAAGTGGATTTGCCCACGTTGGGTGCGCCAATGATATTCACGTAGCCGGCTTTGTGCATCGGAATTTTTTAAGATTGTCCGTTCCAAAATTATTCAAATAAAAAAAGCCACCGATTTCTCGATGGCTTTTTCTTTCGTAGCGGGGGCAGGACTCGAACCTACGACCTTCGGGTTATGAGCCCGACGAGCTACCAACTGCTCCACCCCGCGATGTAATGTTTTCCAAAAAAAAGCGAAAGCCCGTAGAGCTACTCCCGCAGCTGCGGGACTCACCCCGCGATTTTGGGAGTGCAAATGTACGGTGCGGTGGGAAACTGACAAAATGGAGATTTCTTTTTTCCTTAATTTTTATTATTCCACAAAAAACTCATCCTGAGAGATTTAATCCGCCCCCAATAAAAATAAACCACCAACCCAAATCCAAAGAAAATCAAAACCCATTCGTGGGGCTCGGGGACGGCCGTGGCGCCCAAAATGCCGCCGGCGCCGTGGATTTTCCCCGTTTCCATTTTCGGCCGCCACAATTTTACACAACCATCCCACAAAAAAAATCCCGCCTCGACAAACCGAAACGGGATTTTCAAAATTTTTAAGGGACGGGGGTTTATTCATCCTCATCCTCCACGCTCTCCGGCAAGTCCGATTCTTGGATTTGCAAGCCTTGCTGATTGTTCAGCGCGGGACTGGCCGGCGCCGAAAACTGGTCGGCGTTTTCCACGGTTTCGGAGGTTTGCTCTTCGGGCGCTGGGCCGCCGCCCAAGGTCACGCTCATCGTCAGCACCAATCCCAGCAAGACGATGGACAGCACCCAAGTGCCTCGGTCGAGAAAATCGGTGGTCTTTTTCACGCCGCCCAAAAGCTGCGTGCCGCCACCGCCAAAAGAAGAGGACAAACCGCCGCCTTTCGGGTTTTGCACCAAAATGATAATCACCAAAAGGATGCACGAAATGATGATGAGCGCTGTAAAAAGAAGTACCATAATTGAAAGTTTTTTAGCCGCCGGAAGACATCTTTTTGACCTCCGAAATTCGGGCGGCAAAGAAACTGCTTTTTTCGGGATATTTCAACCGTAAAATTTCGTAGGCTTTGATGGCCTTTTTATAATGCTTTTGAGAAACATAAACCTTGGCCAATGTTTCCGTCACCAATTCTTCTTCCTGATATTCAGGCATTTGCATTGAAACCGTGGCAGATTTTACGGGCGGGCCGCTCGGTTTTTTCTTTTTTAGTTCCGGCAGTTTCTCCACAAAGGTGTCCAGCAATTCCACCTTTTTTTCAAAAGAAACTTCTTGCGCGCCGCTATTTTGCGCCAAGTTTTGGGTGGGATTTTCCGCTGCGCCGCCTTTCAATTTTTGCAGCCAATCGCCAAAAGAATGTTGCTCGTATTTATCGATTTTCGGCGGGCCAACGGGCAGTGGGTTTTCGGTTACGACTAAATGCTCGGCCTCCGTTTCGTCCGTTTTTTCCTCCTCGCCTTCCTCAATTTCAAAGACGGGTTCGTCTTCCATTTCCGCCTCTTCCTTCTCCAAAACATCATCCACAAAAACGGGTGGCTCCATTTCCTCTTGGGATTTTGAGGCCAAAAGTGCTTCTTCTTCCAGCGTTTCTACGGGCGGTTGTTCGGGGATTTCCGTTTCGGTTTTCTCGTCGGTTGGCGGCGCGTTTTCAGAAAGGTCTTCTTCCGAATCCTTTTCGTCTTTTTCAGAAGGCGGGGTGATTTTTTTCACGGAAATCCGCGATTTGGCAACCGCTTTTTCATCCTCTTCAGCCGAAGTTTTCGCCTCTACTTTCTCATCAAAAATTGCTTCAACTTCTTCTTTTTCAATAAAATAACTTTCTTTGGAAGTGGAATCGGATTCCGAAATCTCGCGCGGTTCTGCAATTTCTGCCGATTTCGATTCTGAGGCGTCCGCCGTTTTTTCTTCCTCGCTTTCAGTGGAAATGGCCTCCCCGCGCCGCGCCTCAAATTCCGCGCGCAGCCTACGGTTTT
Organism: Owenweeksia sp.; assembly: GCA_965214115.1. Classification (GTDB taxonomy): domain Bacteria; phylum Bacteroidota; class Bacteroidia; order Flavobacteriales; family Schleiferiaceae; genus Owenweeksia. The sequence continues at coordinate 96,871 of CBDCAU010000003.1, read as the reverse complement.
CTTCCAAAATCGCCTGAACCCGTTCCTCCGGAGTCAGTTGTTTTTCAGAAGTTTCCCCATCGGATTCGCTTTCGGATGGAGATTTCTTTTCAGATTCAGAAATTTCAGCCGTTTCTTTTTCTGTCGATGAGGATTCCGACTCTTCGGTTTCTTTTTCAGAAATAACGGGCGTTGGCTCGCTCCGCGCAATTTCTGACCGCTCCAAAATTTCATCCAACTCTCGGTCAAGTCTTTCCTCATTATCCTTCTCAACTTCCGACTCCTCCCGTTCCAAACCGACTCCTGACACTTGAGAACCGACAACTTCCGGCTCTTCTTGCCCATTGCCACCTGCCAACTGCTGACTGTCTCCTGATTCAAACAACTCGAAAAGCACCCGCCGATCCCCCGTCAGTAGCGAGGTTTTCCCCAACTGCCGATTGAAAAGATGCTCGCTGCCCTGCTTCAACCGCATCGCGTAAAGCAACTGAATGGGCTGGGAATAAGGATGTTCCACCGAAAGTTTTTTAAGTTCTTCCAGCGGTTTTTCACCCGCTTTGGCGGGATTCTCCAAAAGTTCGATGAATTCTTGCGCTTCCATTTTTTTACCAGCTCCCCACCGATTGGTTGAGAATGTTTTCCGCGAGTTCTCTGGTGATTTGTTCCACCAACTCGCCTTCCACTTGCGCAAGGTCGGCATTAGCATCGAAATCGCGAAAGCGCGAAAACTGCTGCTCGAAGCTCTTGGTTTCGTCCAGCGTGTTCACAAAATTGACCTTCGCCACGATGGTCAGCCGGTTTTGCGCCACCGTGCCGATGGCCCCCGCCTGCGCGTTTTGGTAGGTGATTTCGTAGCCCTCGATGCTGCCTGAATATTGCAAATCCGCCTCGGCGCGCGTCAAATTCAACGGGGTTTGTTGCACGAAAATATCGCGCAAGGTTTCCGTAAACACTTGGCTCAATTGCGGATTTATCAGCTCCGCATAATTCGGGAAAAACTCGACCGACACCGTTTTCGCGTCCCCTACATCGGCGCCCGTAAATGAATAACCGCCCGAACAGGCGGCCAAAATCGTCATCGAAAAAAAGAAAATCACGCGCTTCACTGCAATTCGTATTGTTTGATTTTGCGGTACAAAGTGCGTTCCGAAATGCCCAGTTCCTCCGCCGCATTTTTGCGCTTGCCGTTGTTGCGGTCCAGCGATTTTTTTATCATTTCCAATTCTTTTTCCTGCAAGGTCAGCGTTTCTTCCTCCACCGTTTCGTGTTCGGTATCGTAGGTTTCGCGGTGCAGTTCCGTGTCGCCTTCTTTATAAATGGGCAGATATTTTTGTTCGTCTTTTTCTTCTGATTTTTGATTACGATTTCCATTCACAAATTGACTCAAAGCAACCTCATCATCATCCCCATAAATTTTGTCAATCAATTGCGAATTATCCTCTTCAAAATTATCACTATTCCGCTCTTTCATTAGCGAAAAAGTGAGCTTTTTTAAATCATTCAAATCGCCTTTCATATCAAAAAGCACTTTGTATAAAATTTCCCTTTCGTTGGAAAAATCGCCGCCGCCGGAAGATTGGCCTCGGTCATAAACGGCGGGCAAATCGCGGTTGCCGATGTCTGGCAAATAGCTCAGCAAAGTCTGCGCATCCACTTCCCGCTCTTTTTCCACTACAGAAATTTGCTCGGCCAAATTGCGCAACTGGCGGATGTTGCCGGGCCAGCGGAAATTCACCAAAAGTTCCACCGCGTCCGGCTGCAACTGGATGGGCGGCTGGCGGTATTTGTCCGAAAAATCGGAAACAAACTTTCGGAATATCAGATGAATGTCTTCTTTCCGCTCGCGCAGCGGCGGGATTTTTATCTCGACGGTATTCAATCTATAATATAAATCCTCGCGGAATTTTCCTTTTTGGATGGCGTCCAAAAGCGCCACGTTGGTCGCCGCCACAATCCGCACATCCGTCTTCTGGATTTTGGACGAACCGACTTTGATGATTTCGCCCGTTTCTAATACGCGCAGCAAGCGAACCTGCGTTCCCAGCGGGAGTTCGCCCACTTCGTCGAGGAAAATAGTGCCGCCGTCGGCCTCTTCAAAATAACCTTTTCGCGTGCCGGTCGCTCCCGTAAAACTGCCTTTTTCGTGGCCGAAAAGCTCGCTATCAATCGTGCCTTCGGGGATGGCGCCGCAGTTTACAGCGATAATCGGCTTGTGCTTGCGGTGGCTCTGGCTGTGGATGATGCGCGGGATGGCCTCCTTGCCCACGCCGCTCTCGCCCGTCACCAACACGGAAATATCGGTGGTGGCCACTTGCAGCGCCTTGTTCAGCGCACGCTCCAGCAGCGGACTGCGCCCGATGATGCCAAAGCGCCGCTTGATTTCTTGGAGGGAACTCATTTCAGAAAATACTTCAGTTCGAGGGGTTCGTCCTGATGAATGCGCGTGCCCGTCAATTTGTTCGTGACCCACGGTTTAAATGCCTTCAAAACAACGTAATGCGCCGCCGGCATCGGCTCGGGAAATTTCAAATCGGGGATGCGACCGGTGGTTTTTCCAGCGTAGATTTTTTCGTCTTTTTCATTATATACGTGTACTTCCAATCCCGTTTGCAAATTTTCCACGCAAAAATTTTCGGTGGTATCCATAATGCAGAATGTCAAATATCCGAGAGTTTTTACAGCTTCTTTTTGGACCGAAATTTGAAGGTTGTTGTCTATCCACTTTTCGCCTATTTTTTGTTGGGAGAAAAGATTTATATGAGATAAAAAGAGAATAGAAAAGATTATTAGAGCTCTGCAATTTTGCAACATATTTTGAATTTTAGTTTCATCCTAAGTATTAAAAAGTTTTTCTCTAAAACTCGTCCGAAATATGTATGGTAATTTTAAAATATGTGAATTTCAATTTATTTTTATATAATAATAAACAGTCATATTTTTTGGTCGTGTTTCTGAACTAATTCTTGGTTTACCAAAACCTGCATCATAAACGCCTGCGGAATTATTTGCTCCTTCCTGTTTAGGTCTCTGGTCAGGCTGATTAGGTAAATCATCTTTACCTTTTCTCACCAAAGTGTTTTCGCTAAAATGTTTATGTCCTTGAAAAGCATCGGGTTGAAATATGCCGGCAGAAATATTATCAGGATTAGCCCTTTCAGTTTTTACTTTTCCAACACCGTCAAATGGCACATTGTAATCGTTTACATTTCTTAAGAATAGTCCACGCAAATCGGGAACGCTACCTACATACTTTCCATAAGTAGATGCTCGCACATCACGACCATCGCAAGGAACCCAAATGGCTTTTTCCATATTATCAGTAGGTTTGATTCTATTTGCCTCCAAAAAGGTACTATACTTTAAGGTAGAGCTTATGATTGTCCCAATTGGTAAATTTTTGCCATTACCAATGTATTCCTCGCCGAAATTGATTGCACCAAATGACAATTCTTTAAAATTTAACCCAATTTGCGCAGGTTTTTCTTTATTTATAATCTTTAAATATTGTGTCACGCTTCCATCGTCTTTAATAGTCAATCCTTCTTTTAAAATAAGCCCTCCAATCGGTTCGCAATTAACTAAAGTAGCATTATTTGCGATTGTGACTTGCTCTTTCCCAACCGTATTCTTAAAGATAAGATTGATAGCAAAAATATCTTCCAAATCTCCAGTAACTTCATAAAAAACTCCATTCTGAGATGAGATTTTACACAATTCAAGACAACTTCTGTAGGCCTCCAGTTGGTTATTCGAAAACACGTCAACAGCCATTTTTTTAAATACCTCTTCAGAAATTCGCTGTTCCTTTTCGATAATTTTTTGAAGATTTTGATATTTTGAATATGCATAATCTGCTTCACCACTATAGGAATTGGAAAACACTCCATAACCCGTAAACGTCTCCGCTTGAGAAGAAAGGTCAAATGAAGCATTAGTATTCTGAGTTTTATTTTTTAAAAACTTATAATATTCATATAGCTCTATCCGTAAATCAAGCAATTGACTTTCGGTATATTTATCCTTAAGGGATTTATCAAGAGCATCGGAACAATCACATCTGTTAGTTTGAGCGTATGCGATACCCATATTACACATTGCAAAAATTAAGGAATAAATAATTGATTTCATTTTGATTGATTTTTTTTAATTCTTCTAATTAATCTCACCCAACAACGTCGCCGTCGTACAGTTCAAAATCTTCACCCGCACAAAATCCCCCGCTTTTTCATCCCCCTTCGGGAACACCACCACCGTATTGAAAGTCGTGCGCCCGTACCAGTCGTCGTCCGACTTTTTGGACGTGCCTTCTATCAAAACTTCGTAGGTGTTGCCGATGTGCGCTTGGTTGCGGGCCAGCGAATGTTGTTGCTGCATTTGGATGATTTCGGTCAAGCGGCGCTTTTTGGTTTCCAGCGGGATGTCGTCTTCCAACTTCCTCGCCGCGAAGGTGTTGGGCCGCTCCGAATAGTAAAACATAAAGCCGAAATCGTATTTGACGTAGTCCATCAAACTCAGGGTTTGTTGGTGGTCTTCCTCCGTTTCGGTGGGAAATCCCGCAATCATATCGTGGCTGATGCCGCAGTTCGGGATAATGCGGCGGATGCGGTCAATCAGCGCGAAATATTCTTCACGATTGTGGCCGCGGTTCATCAATTCCAAAATGCGCGAACTGCCGCTCTGCACGGGCAGGTGAATGTAGTTGCAAATATTATCGTGGCGAGCGATGGCGTGCAGCACGTCGTCCGTCATATCCTGCGGGTTGCTGGTGCTGAAGCGGATGCGCATCTGCTGCACGGCCTCGGCGGTCATTTCCAGCAAGTTGGCAAAGTTGGTGGCGGTGGCTCGGGCGGCCTCGCTCGCTTTCGCGAAATCCTTTTTCAGCCCGCCTCCGTACCATAAATAACTGTCCACATTCTGCCCCAGCAAAGTGATTTCTTTGTAGCCGGCTTCCCACAAATCGCGGGCTTCCTGCACGATGGTGTGCGGGCTTCGGCTGCGCTCGCGGCCGCGCGTAAACGGGACTACGCAAAACGTACACATATTGTCGCAGCCGCGCGTGATGCTCACAAAGGCCGTGACGCCGCCCTGCCCCAGCCGCACGGGGCTTACGTCGGCGTAAGTTTCTTCTTTGCTCAGGATGACGTTCACCGCCTTGCGGCCCTCGTCGATTTCCCGCACCAAGTTGGGCAAATCGCGGTAGGCGTCCGGCCCCACCACCATATCCACCAGTTTTTCCTCGTCCAGCAGCTTGCTTTTCAGCCGCTCGGCCATACAGCCCAGCACGCCGATTTTCAGTTCCGGCTTGTCGTTTTTGATTTTGTGAAAATGCGTCAGCCGCTTGCGCACGGTCTGTTCGGCCTTGTCGCGGATGGAGCAGGTGTTGAGAAGCACCAAATCGGCTTCCTCCAAATTTCGTGTGGTGCCAAAACCCTCCTCCGCCAAGATGCTGGCCACGATTTCGCTGTCCGAAAAGTTCATCTGGCAGCCGTAGCTTTCGATGTAGAGTTTTTTGCCGGCGGGTTCGTTTTCCATCAGCAAGGCCTCGCCTTGGCGGGCTTCGTCGTGGGGTTTTTGGGTGAGTGTGGCGGGCATTTTTCCTGCTTTTTTTGGGAGTGCAAAAGTAGGGGTTTGGGGATTTACGATTGATTCGATTTACGAATTACGATTGGAAGTGGGCGGCGAGAAACTTTTTATTCGGAGCGCCGACCCAACTCCCCTCCTTACGAAGTGAGGAGGGGTGGTTTTTTCGACTGTCCTCAGTCGTCGAAAAAATCGGGGTGGTGTTTTTATCCACTCTAAAAATTTTCTCTATTTTTAACCGCTCATTTTAAACCTTCTGCAATGAAACCCTTTCGTTTTCCATCCACACTTTTGTTCGGTTTGTTTTTGATACTATTGAATGCTTGTGAAAAAAGCGGTGATACGGACGAACAAGACCAAGAACCCACTTTGACTGACCAATTTGAACCTAATTCCCCCAATCAAAAAATGATTTTGTCCGAGATGGCTTTTATGCATTCAGGAATTGAGTTCGCTGAAAGCGGCTTTCGAAGTATTCTCCCTGCTGAAGGCACTTCTCATTATCAACAAAAACACCTCTCATTTGCGAACAAAGATGGTTATATTTTGACCATTCAACAACCTAATAATGGCGAAGCAATACGAATTCCGTATGACAATGATTTAAATAATTATTCATTTTATTTTACTTTGATAAATAAAGGCGATACCAGTGAGGTGAACCCTAACGCATATATTATTACCGGAAATAAGGTTAAAACTGGAAATAATTTTATAGATGGTTTTGCTAGAAAAATGTTTGAAATTACAAATGGTAGCTTTAGCATATATCCAGTAATGGATAGTGCTTTTAAATATACGCCGAACGGAACGCCAATTAAGAGTTTTCAAGTAAGTGTTAAACCTGAAGAAGTTTCGACAAGTACCTCGATGGATGTTAAATTCAGCGTCTGTCAAAATATGATGCGTCAAGGTACTTCTAATCTTAGTGATTTTTATGAAACACTAGATAATTTTAATCACAATATTGGCGATACCACTTGGATATACATTCACAGTTTAGACGCAGGTCATACCTATGTTCAGGGCCAGAGTGCTTTTACTCCGCCACCCGCTGTTCAATAATTTTCAAATCCAAACCGCCACCTCCTTTTCCCCCAATGCCACACTAAAATGCATCTTGACGCCCAGCACTTTGAACACTTTCAAAATAAGAGCGCGTTTACCACCCCATCCCGCTAAAGCGGGCTTTCCCCTCCTTTAAATGGAGGGGAGTTTTCGCGCTAAGGCGCGAATCGGTCGGGCCACGGAAGAAACTGGCGGGTTTCCCAAAAGCGACGGCCCAGCTCCCCTCCTTACGAAGTGAGGAGGGGTGATTTTTTCGACTGTCCTCAGTCGTCGAAAAAATCGGGGTGGTGTTTATATTCCAGTAAATTGCTTCTGCCCTTTCAGGGCGCGAAACGCGGGGGCCTTGTTTTCCCACGGCGTTGCCGTGGGCTAAGTGCTTTTGCCCCTTCGGGGCGTTCCGTTCGCGAAGAGCCGATAACACGGAACTCAGAACACCGAACCTACCTCCGGCAGGCAGGCACGAAACAAAAAACCTGAAAACCGAAACAAATTTCTCGCTATCCAATCTGCGGCAAATAACTCTCCAAAAACGCCCGCAGCCCGCACACCGTCAGCGTTTCGCTCTGGCGGTAATCCACGGAATGCGGCGTGATGATGAAGTTCTTTTGCGTGCCTAAATCTTGGATGGCGGTGGTGTTGCCGCGGGCGAGCTTGGGCTGGTCGGAGAATTGGGTGCAAAGGGCGGCTTCTGACGTTTTTCAAATTTAATCGTAAATAAACTTGAAAAACGAGAATTGAACTCTCGAAATTCAAGTTTAAGTGTAGAAAATTTAATAGTGAAGAGGTTTCCGCCTAACCAAGGAGTAGCTTTCAAAATTCAAGTTTAGATCAAGATAAACTTGAAAATTGCAAGATGAACTTTCAGATTTCAAGTTTAGGTGTTGAGAATATTATAATTAAATAGGAAAGCAGGTGTCGCCCCGTTGGGGCTTTTCCGTTCAATACAGTAGGTGGTTTTAATCGCCGCCCTGACAGGCGGCGCTACAATCATTCCGCCCCGCTGGGGCTGGATAGTCGGACTGCCAAAGAATTAGATGCCGAGGCCGACAAGTTTCGGTGTTCACCATTTCCCTATCCATTTTCCAAACAACTTTCATAAGCCCATTGATGCCATTCCAAAAAGTTGTCTTTTCCTTCAAAAAAGTCTAAAGCACGCTCTCTTTTCAGTACCGTTTTTTGGGTAGAAAGTATCGTACGGTAGGAAGAAAACCGCCACGCCCTGAAATCGTCCGCCCAAGCATATCGTTGCGGTTCGCGGTGGATGTAAACGATGGTTTTGGCCACTTCGCCTTCGTCCGTTATCGGCGTGCGGTGGAAAGTCTCGGCAAACAAAGTTCCGCTCTGGCGGCGGTTGTAATTGAAAATTCGGGTATAGCTCTTAAAAAAATGCTCGAACTGCAACGCCAAAAGTGTAGGGAAATCCAGCCTTCCCTTTCGGCCATATTTTCTTTCCCTAAAGTTTTGCAGCTGGGTTTCGGTATGAAATCTCACCAATAAATGAAACCGGTCAGGCAACAAACAATAGGCATACACTTCGCCGACGGGCAGGATAAAGCGTTTGACTTTATCCAAGAAGATTTGATAATCCTCGGCTGAAATGAAAAGCGGCGCATAGTCTGTCCCGTGATGGTAAATATGGTAAAGCCGCGCGGGCTGGAGGGCAGGCGGATGGCTGGCGGTTAGCATAGTTTTCAAAAGTAAGTATTTCGGGGGAGGTTGAAAATCCGCCCAAACTATTCCCGCCCGCTCCTTTTTACCTTCGCACCCCAAAAATCTCCCGACAATGAAAAACATCCAAAACTACGTCCTCGGCCAGTGGGTAAGCGGCGAGGGCGAAGAACTGACCGCCCGCAACGCCATCACCGGTGAAGACATCGGCACCGTCTCCAGCAAGGGGCTGGACTATTCCGAAATCTTGGAATACGGCCGCAAAGAAGGCGGCCCAGCTTTGCGCAAAATGACTTTCCAAGAACGCGGCCGGATGATAAAAGCACTCGCTTTACAACTCGTAGAAATCAAAGAACAATTCTACGAAACGAGCTGGGCCACTGGCGCCACGCGCATCGACAGTTGGGTGGACATCGAGGGCGGCATCGGGAATTTATTTGCAAATGCGTCTTTGCGGCGGCAGTTCCCCGATTTGCCGTATTATGTGGACGGCCAGCCCGCCGCACTTTCCAAAAACGGCACCTTCATCGGCCACCATATTATGGTGCCGAAACGCGGTGTAGCGGTCCATATCAACGCCTTCAATTTTCCGATATGGGGAATGCTGGAAAAAATCGCGGTCAATTTGATGGCGGGCGTTCCGGCGGTGGTGAAACCTTCCGAAATCACGTCCTTTCTCACGGAACATATGGTGCGCGAAATCATCAAAACCGACATTTTGCCGGAAGGCAGTTTGCAATTGGTTACGGGGTTGGGACGCGGTATTCTGGATGATGTGCAAACGGGCGACACCGTTACTTTCACAGGCAGCGCGGCCACCGGAAAAAAACTGCAAGCCCTGCCGCACATTATTGACCGCTCGGTTACTTTCAATCTTGAAGCGGACTCGCTGAACGCCTCCGTCCTCGGGCCGGACGTGGAGCCGGGGATGCCGGAATGGAACATTTTCATCAAAGAAGTACAGCGCGAAATCACATCGAAAGCAGGGCAAAAATGTACCGCCGTGCGCCGCATCATCGTGCCGGAAGACAAGATGATGGCCGTGCAGGAAGGACTTTCCAAACGATTGGAAAAAACTACCATCGGCGACCCGAAAAACAAGGAAGTGCGGATGGGAGCGCTGGCCAGCCGATTGCAGCTGGAACGATTGCAAGAAAACGTGGAGCGCCTCAAAAAATCCCAAGAGGTGGTGTTTGGCGATTTGCGCGATTTTGCCGTAGTCGGCGCCGACCGCGATACGGGCGCGTTTGCCTCCCCCATTTTATTTAAAAATGAAAGGCCATTTGAAAAAACCGATGTCCACGAGGTAGAATGTTTCGGCCCCGTTTCCACGATGATGCCCTATAAAGATTTGGAGGAAGCGGTGGAAATCGCCAACCTCGGCAAGGGCTCGCTGGTGTCCAGCATCGTAACGGCAGACGACAAAATCGGGCGGCAATTCGTGACCGAAGCTGCGTTTATGCACGGCCGGATTTTGGTGTTGAACGCCAAGTCAGCCAAAGAAAGCACTGGCCACGGTTCGCCGATGCCGTTGCTCACGCACGGCGGCCCCGGACGCGCAGGCGGCGGCGAAGAAATGGGCGGGAAACGCGGCATTCTCCACTATTTACAGCGCACCGCCATCCAAGGCCATCCCGATACGATTACGGAAATCACAAAAGTTTATCAGCCCGGCGCGAGCCGTCCCGAAGCCAACCCGCACGTTTTCCAACAGCATTTTGAAGATTTGAAAATCGGCGACACCGTTTATACCCACAAACACACGGTGACGGATGCGGACATCGCCAGTTTTGCGCAAGTGAGCGGCGATAATTTTTATGCCCACGTGGACGAAACCTCGCTGGATGAAACCATCTTTGAGGGCAAAGTGGCGCACGGGTATTACGTCCTTTCCAAAGCCGCCGGAATGTTCGTGGACCCGAAAAAAGGGCCGGTGCTTTTGAACTACGGCATCGACGAATGCCGCTTCACCAAGCCCGTGTATCCGGGGATGACCATCGGCGTGAAATTCACCGTGAAGGAAAAAACCGACCAAGAAAAACGCGAGCCCGAGGACATTGCAAAGGGAATTGTGCGCTTTCAGGTGGAGGTATATGACAATGAAGACGAGACGGTGGCGCTGGCGACTATTTTGACGATGGTGAAGAAGCGGAATCAATCCTAAACCGCGCGTTTTATTATCTTAGAACCATAACAATAGGGGTCAAAAAAAAAGAGAAAATAATGTCCGTTTTTACAGAAATTGGAGGACGATCTTGAAACTGATGGAATTGTTAAAAATGAAGTTTTCAAAACCAGCCATTAGTAAAGGAAAATCGGATTTTCCAACGTATTAGCCCACGGCAACATCTTATTTTTTCTTCTTCGGCTGATAGCCAAAATTATAGGCAAAACCCACCCCCAAAACTTGCTTAAATTGAGTGCGCGGCGCATCCGCCACGCCGTCATCATCCACGTCAAATTTTATATCGTGGTCGTAGATGGTATTGAGCGCCAAATTTGCACTAATGTATTTGTTCACTTTCATAAACAAAATCATCCCCGCATTTATGTCAATAAATTGATAAAAATTATCATTAAGATAATTCATATAAAAATCGGCGTTCAGTTGCAGTTCGATGTTTTCGGCCAAGTTCGCCTTGTAGGCCAAATTGGCGTAAGCCCCAAGTTCCAAGCGGGTTTTTTTACCCAGCTGACTGTAGTTTATCACGCCATCCACCGTGTCGATCACCACGCCCGGTTCTACTCCAAATGAACCCAAATTGGCCAATTGCTGATCGTTTACCAAAGTAAATTTTGCGGTGGCGGGTGATATAAACGCGCTAAAATTTTCAGCCGGTTTGTAGGTAAAACCAACCCCCAATAGAGTATAAGCCGGCGCTAAAAAAGTAGAGATGCGAACACTGTCGCCCGGCTTGCGGAAACCGTCCGAAAATTGTGTACGAAAATTGAACAAAAGCGACGCGTTCCATTGCTTGCTCATCCGGCGGTCCACACGCGATTCTACCTCAAAGCGGTCGTCCGTTTTCACGGTGGCCTCATTGGTAAAATTAAGGCCGTAGGCGGCGACGGCCTTGTTGAACCATTTCCATTTTCCACCGTCATCGTAATTGGCAAAAACGCTGAAAAGCGTGTTTAGCGAAATAGAATTTTCGCCGCCCGCCTGCCAGTTGCTGTAGGTGGATTGGGAAATATTCAAACCAAAATTGCCCCCCACTTTCCAAGCTGTGTCGGAGGGTTCAGATTTTACGTTCCCGAAGCGGTCGAACACCAGTGAATCCGCTTGCGAAAAAGCGGCGGCCGACACCAGCGCCAAGCCAAGAGCGAATAGAACTTGTTGCATTGGGAAAGTAGTTTTAAGATTTTGAAAAACAAGATTTTGAGGTTGCAAATGTTGGGTGAAAATGTTTCCCGATAAAACTTGCGACGCAGTTTTTTTCAAAACAGAAATGTGTGATAAAAAGAAAGGCTTTGCAGATTTACAAAAATCTGCAAGGCCTCCTGATTCGCGCTCCCCCGGCAGGCTTGAAAGCCTTGCGATTGCAAAACTTGGGGCAACGCCCCAAGAAACGCCACCAAGCACATCAATCACTTCTTTTTAAAGGCCGCAATCGCGTTTTTGGTAAAATCACTCATCACCAGTTTGCCGGAAATTGCCGCGCGTTCGGCCAGCAAAGCGTCCCAGTCGCCCGTGCTTTCCCAAAAGATTTTTTTCAATCCTTCCAACGCTTCAGGGTTTGAGTTTTTCAATTTGGAAACTATGGTTTGGATGGCTTCGTCCATTTTTGCGGCTTCTTCAAACACTTCATTGTAAAGGCCTTTTGCGCGCGCCCACTCGGCATCGCGCCATTCGGTAGCGTTGATGGCCAGCTCGCTCATTGCGGAAATGCCGATTTTTCGTTCCACACTTGGCGCGATGACGAACGGCCCGATTCCAACTGCGAGTTCGGACAATTTTACCGAAGCGTATTTTGTGGCAAAACAATAATCCGTGGCCGAAGCCAAGCCCACGCCGCCACCGACGGCTTTGCCCTGAATCCGGCCAATCACGATTTTTGGGCATTTGCGCATCGCGTTGATGACGTTGGCAAAACCGCTAAAAAACTTTTTTCCCGTTTCCAAATCCTCAATCGAAGAAAGCTCGTCAAACGAGGCGCCGGCGCAGAAAGCGCGCTCGCCCGCCGATTGCAACACGATGACTTTCACCTCATCGTTTTCGCCCGCTTCGGTGATGGAATCCGCCAATTTTTTCAGAAGGTTTCCCGGTAGGGAATTGCTCAGCGGATGGAAAAATTCGATGCGGCAAAGTCCGTCGGTGGTTTCGGATGTTACGTGGCCTTGCTGGGTGGGGTCGGACATTTTTTGTGGGATTTATTTTGATAAAAAACTTGGGGTGGTTTACAGATTTGCAAGGAAAATGTTTTTCTCGACTGAAGTCGAGTGGGTTTTGAGGACTCGCTATAATTTTTGGCTAAAGCCGAGAAGATGCAGACGGGGCGGTCGGCACCGCGCTAAAGTGGCAGTGTTATTTAAGAAAGTGCCGATGCTTTTAGGATGGCTTGGGAACTTCTTTACCGCGAGTTTCTGACGACTCCGAGCTTTCCCTTTGGGAGTTGGGGGGCTGTTCAATCCCCAACCGCGCCGCCCGTTTTTTCCACCGGTCGCGGGCATATTCGCGCATATCTTCCAGTTGGTCAAATTCGTCGGTGATTTCGAGGCCGAGCAAAGTTTCCAGCACATCTTCCATCGTAACGAGGCCGGCCGTTCCGCCAAACTCTTCCACCACCAAAGCGATGTGCGCGTTTTGGTCGGTCAGGAATTTGTAGGTTTTATAAATACTGTCTTCGTGGGAAATTACCGGAATCTCGCGGGCGATTTCCTTGAGCGCCAGCGCGGTTTCTTCCGTGCGCATCGTTTCCAAAACGTCGCTTTTGTGGACGAAACCCGTGATGTTGTCTTTGGAATTTTCATAAATCGGAATCCGCGAAAAGCGCTTGAAATCTTGGTTATCCACAAATTCCTGCACCGTGCTTTTTTCAGAAGCTACCACCATCACCGTGCGCGGCGTCATTATATCGCGCACGGAAACTTTTCTCAAGTTCACCAAATTTTTTAGAATCCGTGTTTCTTCGGTGGTAAAAACGCCCTCGCGCGCGCCAATTTCCGCCAAGGCGATCACCTCGCTACGCTCCACGCTGGGGTCGTTCCCTGTTTTGAAAAGTTTGGTGATGGCGCGCGAAACCAGCAAAAACGGATACATTATCCATTTTAATATTTGTAGCGATTTAGTGGTGAAAAAAGCGAGTTGCTTCCAATAGCTGGCTCCCAAAGTTTTGGGGATCAGTTCGCTGAAAATCAAAATCAACAATGTAAGGATGCCCGAAATAATCCCCACGGAAACATTCTGAAAAACCACGCCCGCCTGCGCACCCACGCCCGCTGCGCCCACGGTGTGCGAAATTGTATTCAAAGATAAAATAGCCGCCAGCGGCTGGTCGATGTCTTTTTTGAACACCAAAAGTTGCTCCGCCCACTTTTTGCCATCGGCCAGTTTGGACTGGATAAAGCTGGGAGTGACGCTCAAAAGAACGGCTTCTAAAATCGAACAGAAAAAAGAGACGACCAGTGCGAGAAGGAGGTAAAAAACGAGAAGTGCCATTTAGGAAATTGTTTTCTCAAGAAGCGTAAAGAGTGGTAAAAAGGTTCGCGGACGTTGATTCCAAAACCAAATAAAGATGCCAAGCGGAAAAATTCCTACGCCGCTATCTTGAGAGGGAAATTCGGTGGCTTTATTTTATAAAAACAAAAAACCCGCTCTTTCCAAAGCGGGTTTTAAAATTATCGCAGGAAAATAAGTGCTGCTTACAGAGACCTCGCAGGTTTCCAAAACCTGCAAGGTCATTTCAATAAAAGCTGAACTTGTCAAAAGACAGTTTTTGAAAAAACACCAATGGCACTAAAGCATTGTAAACCAATACCCTGTACCATTGGTGAAAAAATATATGTTGGACAAAAGTATCATAAAAAAGAGCTGTGCCCGCACCTGAGCTTCGGCAACGGGCGGGGCAACGCGAAGGTGGAGGACTGGCAGGTGGTCCAGGCGGTGCTGTACCGGCTGAAGACGGGCTGCCAGTGGCGCGAGCTGCCCGTGCGGCAGTTCTTCGCGGTGGGCTACAGGTGGCAGAGCGTGTACCACCACTTCCGCAAGTGGTGCCGGGACGGCAGCTGGGAAAAGGCTTGGCGGGGGCCCCTGGAGAAGCACAAGGCCGGGCTGGACATGTCCAGCGTGCAGCTGGACGGCTCGCACACCCCGGCCAAGCGGGGCGGCGGGGCGGTGGCCTACCAGGGCAGGAAGAAGTGCCGCACCACCAACATGCTGTTCCTGACCGACAGGCGGGGGCAGCCGCTGGCCTGCGGCGACGCGGCGGCCGGCAACCACCACGACACCCACGGCCTGGCCGGGCAGGTGAAGCGGATGCTGGGCGCGCTGGAGGCCTCGGAAATCCCCACCGGGGGGCTGTTCCTGAACGCGGACGCGGGCTTCGACGCCCAAGAGTTCAGGGACTTTTTGGAGGACGCGGAGATAAACGCAAACATCCGCCCCAACCCCAGGAACGGCGGCGGCGAGGGGCACTTCTTCGGCGAGCTGCTGTACGGGCACAGGTTCGTGGTGGAGAGGACCAACGCCTGGCTCGACGGGTTCAAGGCGCTGCTGGTGCGCTTCGAGACCAGCCCGCTGCACTGGAAAGCCCTGCACTGGCTGGCGTTTGCGGTAATTTTGCTGAGGTGAATTTGACTTTAGACAACTTCGCTATGTGATTCTATGTAATAACACTCTATGCCCTATGTGAAAAACCACTTTCAATCAAACTCAAACATCTCGTCCTTCCCGTTAAAAAATTGGTATTCCAAAAATTTGAACGCCTCGCGAGGGATGATTTTCAAGTTGCGGTGGTATTTTTTGCCCCATTTGCGGCGCAGGCTGTTGAAGATACCCTTGGTCAAATACGCCGCGATGAAAGGGTGGGCGTGCAAGAAAATGTTCTTGTCTTTGCTCTGCGCGGCAATCAGTTCCAAGCGGTTTTCGATTTCGTCGATGATGAGGATCGGCGCTTCCACCTCACCCGTGCCGTCGGGGTTTTGCTCGCGGGTCTGGATGTTCATTTCCGGCCGCACACGCTGTCGCGTGATTTCCACCAAACCAAAACGACTGACCGGCAAAATCTTGTGCTTGGCGCGGTCCAGCTTCATTTCGTCCTTTAGCTTTTCAAAGAGCTTCTTGCGGTTGCCCGCGTGGTGCATATCGATAAAATCCACCACGATGATGCCGCCCATATCGCGCAGCCGCAGTTGGCGGGCAATTTCCTCCGCCGCCGCCAGGTTCACCGTCAGCGCGTTGCTTTCTTGGTTTTCCTTTTGGTTGGTGCGGTTGCCGCTGTTCACGTCTATCACGTGCATCGCCTCGGTGTGTTCTATGATGAGGTACGCGCCTTTCCCCATCGAAACCGAGCGCCCGAACAGACCTTTGATTTGCCGCTCGATACCGTAATGTTCAAACACGGGAATCCGGCCTTCGTAATATTTGACGATTTCCTCGCGGCCATTTTTGTACGATTTCATATACTCGCGCAGCTCCTGATACAGGTCTTTATCGTCCACCGCCACGCTGTTGAAACTGTCGTTCAAAATATCGCGCAGCAGCGCGGAGCTTTTGTTCAGTTCCCGCAGGGCGCGGGCGGGCGCTTTTACGCGCTGCACGTTTTTGTGGAGTTCTTTCCAGCGGTTCACCAAATCCGTCAAGTCGGAATCCAGCTCCGCCACGGAACAGTCTTGCGCCGCCGTGCGGACGATCACGCCAAACCCTTTCGGGCGTATGCTCTTGATCAGCCGGCGCAGGCGGTCTTTCTCCTCCTTGTCGCGCATTTTAGAACTTATGGAAATCCTTTGTGAAAAAGGCACCAACACCACGAACCTTCCCGCCAAGGAAAGTTCGGAAGTGATGCGCGGCCCCTTGGTGGAAATGGGCTCTTTCGCGATTTGCACCACGATGTTTTGGTTCGTTTTCAGAACCTTGTCGATACTGCCGTTTTTGTCAATGTCCGGTTCGTTTTGGAAGTCTGCGAGAGACCACCTTTGTTTCCCGGTAAGGGCACGTTTGGTAAACTTATTCAGCGAGCGGATTTGCGGGCCCAAGTCGTGGTAGTGGAGAAAGGCATCTTTCTCGTATCCCACGTCCACGAAGGCTGCGTTCAGCCCGGGCACGATTTTTTTTATCCGTCCAAAATATATGTCGCCTACCGCAAATTCCTCCGTATTGTCATAATGAAGCTCGGTAAGTTTACCATCCCTTAACAGCGCTATGGCTGTCTCATCGGCAGTACGTGAATTTACTACTAATTCAGTACTCACCTTGTTATATGTGATTTTATAGAAACAGATGCGGCGGAAAACTCCGCCCAGCCAAGCGTGGAGAAACCTTGGCACTAAGAAAAAACACCAAAAGCACCTATTGTGGGGTGCTTTTGAATGTTGCTTTTATGTAAAGAAATAAGTGATTATTTCTTTTTGTGGCGGTTCTTCCTCAATCGCTTTTTGCGCTTGTGGGTAGCCATCTTGTGTCGTTTTCTTTTTTTTCCGCTGGGCATCTTTTCTTGTTTTTAAAAAATGTTAATTAACGTGTAAACCTTGTAATTCTTCTTTGAAACGGTTGCCGGTTTCTTCATCGCTCAGTGCTACGGCTTTCATCAAGCTTGACTTGGCGCGGGCGGTGTCTCCACTCATCATCTGCGCTTCGGCCAATGCTCTCCAGGCATCGTTGCTTTCCGGTTGCAAGTCCACCACGGCCTCAAATCTTGCGGTGGCTTTTTCATATTGCCCGGTTTGCATCGAGAGCTGCCCTAAAGTGAACTGGGCTTTTACGTTCTCGGGGTGCTCCTTGGCCACTTGCCGTATCTTCAAAATGGCCTGCATCGGCGGCGTCGTCCCGCTTTGCAACTCGGCCAGTGCTTGGTCCACTTGTTCGTCCGGCGTGGGTTGCTGTTCGGCTGGGGTCGTGTTGGTTTCGGTCTCCGCCCTCTCTTTTCTGGGAGTGGTGGGGGCCATATAAAAATAGGCCGTCAGCAAGGCCCCGAACAAAATCAAGATGAAGGCGCCCGTTTTCAAAAGGTGATTACTTTTTAACCTTTACTTTCTTCTTCACCGCGTCCACAAACGTTTTGGCCGGTTTAAAAGAAGGAATGTGATGGGCGGGGATTACGATGGTCGTGTTTTTTGAAATGTTGCGACCGGTCTTTTCCGCCCGTTTTTTAATGATGAAGCTGCCGAAGCCACGCAGGTAAACGTTTTCACCGCCTTCCAGCGAGCCGCGCACTTCCTTCATAAAAGATTCTACCGTAGCCTGAACATCAGCGCGTTCCATTCCTGTCCTGTCTGCTATCCGGGTTACAACGTCTGCTTTCGTCATCTTAAAATTTTATTTAGTGATTAAACTCTTTAAATTTGAGGGCTGCAAATATAAAGGCATATACCCTTTCCAAAAAAATCTTTTTTCAAAAAATATCGCCGTAAGTAATTCATTGACAAACATTTTGCCCGCCCGCTTCTTTCAAAACGCCTTACGCAATTGGTATCAAAAGCACCGCCGCCCGCTGCCTTGGCGCGAGGTGTCCGACCCTTATAAAATCTGGCTCTCCGAGATTATCCTCCAACAGACGCGGGTGGCGCAGGGCACGTCTTATTACCACAAATTTATCGAGCATTATCCCACCGTCCATCATTTGGCACAAGCCACTGAGGATGAAATCCTTAAAGACTGGGAAGGCCTTGGATATTACAGCCGCGCGCGCAACCTCCACGCCGCCGCGAAACAGATTTCGGAAGAGTTCGGCGGGCAGTTTCCCAGCGATTATGAAAGCATCCTGAAACTGAAAGGCGTGGGGCCGTACACCGCCGCCGCCATCGCTTCCTTTGCCTTCGGTTTGCCGCGCGCCGTGGTGGATGGAAATGTGCTGCGCGTCCTGTCGCGGTTTTTGGGTGAAAATATTCCCGTCAATTCCCCGAAAGGGCAAAAAATCTTTCAAAACCACGCCGATAAACTGCTCGATTCCGCGCATCCGGCGGCGCACAACCAAGCGATTATGGAATTCGGCGCGCTGCAGTGCGTGCCCAAAAACCCCGATTGCGCGGTTTGCCCTTTGCGGGAAAAATGCGTGGCGTTTTCAGTGGGGAAAGTGGCGGAACTCCCCGTTAAAATCAAAAAAAACTACGACCGCCACCGTTTTTTCCATTTTTATATTTTGAAAAACAAACGCGGCCAAGCCTTGGTGGAACAGCGTACCGGCAACGATATTTGGAAAGGGCTGTTTCAATTTCCTGCTGTGGAAAGCGAAATGTTTTTCAGCGAAAGCGAATTTTTGGAAAATCTTCAAACTGAAATCCCCAACCACGCCATTATATTAGAAAGCGTCGCCGAACTGAAACCGCACAAATTGTCCCATCAAACCATCCATTCCCAAATTTTTGAAATTAACGGAAATTTTGAGGATGATTGGGATTTGAAAGAAAACCAGCGTTGGGTGTCGGATGCGGAGCTGGATGCGCTGGCTTTTCCCAAGCCGTTGCGGGCGTTTTTGGATGGGAACCAGTTGGTTTTGCCGTTGGGGTGAAGTTTCCGCCCCAGCCGACGGTTTAAACCGTCGGCCGCGAACATCGGATTCGGGATGGGATGGCACTATAACGTGTTTCAAAAAAATTGCCCACCAAAGCAATGAAATGTGGGGATGGACGAAAGACCTGACAGGTTTTGAAAACCTGTCAGGTCTCCCATTTCCAAAGTTATAAAGCTCCATAGGAGCGCCATATTTGTATCGCCGCCTGTAAGGGCGGCGATAAAAGAGAAAAACGCCGCGACCAAAGCCCTGTATGAGCGACACTTTTGAAACACGCTTTCAATTTGTGCCGCACCTACGGCGCTCCAAATTTTAATGGAATCTTTGTGCATTTTCCGCCGCCCTTACAGGCGGCGCTACAATCATTTCGCCCCGCTGGGGCTTTTTTTTGAAACGACAGGCAAATTATGAATAGCACCATTTACTATTCAGCGCTCTCCTCCGCCGAAACTTTATCCCTGTCAAACAGCTTTTTGATCTGATAAAAAAGCCGTTCGATCAGCCGTAAATCCTGCGTCTGGATTTCGGCCGTGGCCGCCATTTCGGGTTTTAGCTGGATATTGGCCGCCGCGCCTTCCCGCTGCTCGTTTAACTCAATCTGCACGCGGTAGCCCAGCTCCGTGGGCACTTCCGAAACCTGCGCCACCCGCCCTTTCAGCATCCCGAATTCCTGCCAGTTGTAGTTGGCCAGTTTCAGGTTCACGGCTTGCCCTTTTTCCACGCGGCCAAAGTTGGCGGGCGGCACAGTGGTGGAAACGTAAAACCGCTGGTTTTCAGGAACAATCGCCACCAATGGCTCGCCCGCCTGCACCGTTCGTCCGGCAAAAAGTTCGGTCAGTGCGCTCACCTTGCCGGCCTTGTCCGCTTTCAGGGAAAAGGATTGTTCCCAGTTTTTCAGGTCGCTTTGCAGGGCGGCCTTCGCGTTTTGCAAAGCCACGGTCAGTTGCCGCTCTTCTTCGCCCAGCGCGTATTTCAGTTCTTCGTATTGTTTTTGGTAATCAGCTAAGGTGATGCGGTGCTGGGTCTCGGCCTGTTTGGCGTTTTCCAAGGCCGAAAGTTTGTCGCGGTACTGCGTTTCCATCTGCATAAAATCCATCTTGGCGTACACACCTTCCTCGTACAATTGCTGATCGGCGGCGTATTTTTCGCGGGCGTTCATCATCTCTTGGCGGGCCAAAAACACTTGGCTCATCGCGATTTGCGCCAAACGTTCATAATTGGCGATTTGGTTTTCGAGATTGGCGGCGCGGGTACTGTCGATACTGCGCGACCGGAATTCCTTTAAGGATAAAAACGCACTGGCCAATTCGTTGAAACCGCGCTGGAGCGTACCGTAGTTGCGGGTGGTGTCGGGCGCAAATTGCGAGCGGTTCATTTCCTTTATGGGAATCGAATCCAACATTCCTAAAAATTGGGAAAGGAAACGATAATCCTCCGGCGACAGCGCGTTTTCGATGGAAAGCAAGGGCGCGCCTTCCGCCACCATTTCGCCGTCTTGCGCTTCCACTTGGGTGATGCGCCCCGCGATGAGGCTGGATTTCACCACCACCGGATTTTCCGATTTTACCAGTGCAGGGCCGGCGATGACCTCGGGATATTTGATTACCCACGAAGCAATCAGCACCAAAATCAAAACGATGAAAACCGACGTAACGCCCCAGCGCACCAGCCAGTGCGGCGGCCGGCTGATGATGTCCTTCACCGCCTCCGAGCGCAGCGCCACTTGCGGGGCTTTCTTTTCGATGGTTTTTTCTTCGGTTTGCAAAATTTCAAAATATGTAATCACTTTCCACCCAGCCCCCTAAATCCCCCAAAGGGGGACTTGCCAACGCGCCAACCCAACGACCAAAGCCAGCAACTTTCAACATTGAACATTAAACCTTGAACTCGGAACAATTTTCATACTCCCAACTCCAACTGATTCTTCACCAATTCGTAATACCGTCCCTTTTTGGCCGCCAGCTCGCGGTGGGTGCCGCTTTCGGTGATTTCGCCATTTTCCAATACCACGATTTGGTCGGCGTTTTTAACTGTGCTCAGCCGGTGGGCGATGACCACGGCCGTGCGCCCTTCCAAAAAATGGCCAAGATTTTCGATGATGACTTTTTCGTTGTTCGCGTCCAGCGCGGAGGTGGCCTCGTCAAAAAAGAGATAGTCGGGATTTTTATACACTGCGCGGGCGATGAGAATGCGCTGTTTTTGGCCCGTGCTCAGGCCCGTGCCTTCGCGGCCTATCATCGTGTTGAAGCCCGTGGGCAACTGCTCGATGAGCTCTTCGATGTTGGCCACCTTGATGGCGTAGAGCAAGCGCTCCGTGTCCGGCACGTCCTCGCCCACGGCGATGTTCCCCGCGATGGTGTCCGAAAATATGAAACCCTCCTGCATCACGCTGCCCACCTTGTCGCGCCAGTTGGATGGTTCGAGGGACGCCAGCGGCAGCGCGCCCACTTTTATCCTCCCTTCCTCGGGTTCGTAAAATTTCAATAGCAATTTCATCAGCGTGGTCTTGCCGCTACCGCTGCTGCCCACTATGGCCGTGGTTTTCCTTGCGGGGATGTTCAGGTTTAAATTTTTCAAAACATAAGGATTGCCCGCCCCCGTGTATTTGAAAGAGACATTGTCCATTTGGATGTCGCCGATGGAGCCGTTCAGATGGAGGCCCGCTGCGGCGCCCGCCACCGTTTCCTCTTCCTTTTCGTGGATTTCGCTGAGGCGGTCCAGCGAGATGCGCGCGTCCTGCCACTGCTGCACGAAGCCCACCAACTGGTTCAGCGGCGCGTTCAGTTGGCCCATTATGTAGCTGATGGCCAGCATCATACCAAGGGTGATTTCGCCACGGATGACCAGCATTGCCGCCAAAAAGGTGACGATGATGTTTTTCAGCTCGTTGATGAGCGCCGAGCCGCTGCTCTGCGTTTGTTGCAGCGAGAGGTTCTGCACGCTGATTTTGTAGAGCGAGGCCTGCAGGTTTTCCCATTTCCAGCGTTTTTGTCGCTCGGCGTTGTGCAGTTTTATCTCCTGCATCCCGTTGATGAGTTCCATTATCACGCTCTGGTTTTCGCCCAAGCGCGCAAACTGTTTGTAATCCAGCTCTTTGCGCCTTTTCAGGAAAATCAATATCCACGAAAAGTAGAGGACGCTGCCGAGCATAAAAACGCCAAAAATCCACCAGTTGTACCACGCCAGCACGGCACTGAACACGGCGAAGGTGAACATCGAGAAAATGGTGTTGAGCGAGGTACCGGTCAAAAATTGCTCGATACGGCGATGGTCGCCGATGCGCTGCATCAGGTCGCCGGTCATCTTTACGTCGAAATAGCTGATGGGCAGGCGCATCAGCTTGATGAAAAAATCGGAGATGAGCGCGATGTTCACCCGCTCGCTGATGTGCAGCAATATCCAGCCGCGGATGATTTCTACCGAGGTGCGGCCGAGGAACAGCATCAGCTGGGCGATGAGGATGAGGTAGATGAACTGCACGTTCTGGTTTTGGATGCCCACATCCACGATGGCTTGGGTGAGGAAGGGGAAGAACAGCTGCAGCAAACTGACGGTGAACAGGCTCAAAAAAAGTTGCCCCACCAGTTTGCGGTAGGGCTTCAGGTAGCGGAACAGGAAGAGGAACCCTCCTTTGTTTTCCTTCTCGTCGGGCGGCGCGCCGGAGAGGTTGATCTCGCCGAACTGCGGCCCCGGCTCCACCAGCAAGGCCACGCCCTCGGGCCGCGCGGCGCTGCCGTCTTGTTGCCAGTTGGCGAGGAAGTCTTTGCGGTTGTAGTTCAGCATCCCGTGGGCGGGGTCGGCGATGTGGAATTTTTGGTGGGCGCCCTTGCCGGAAATTTTGTGCAGCACCACAAAGTGGTTGCGGTTCCAGTGGAGCACGCAGGGCAGCGGCGATTCTTTGATGAGTTTGTCCAAATCTACTTTTACGCCGAGGCTGCGGAAGCCGATTTTTTCGGCGGCCTCGCTGAGGCCGAGGAGGGACGAGCCTTCGCGGGTGGTTTGGGCGAGGCGGATGAGGGCGACGAGGTCGTAGCTTTTGCCGTGGTAGCCGGCGAGCATTTTCAGGCAGGCAGGGCCGCAGTCTTTTTGGTTGATTTGCCTTATAAATTTTATTTTTTGTCGCCCCATAATTTTGTATTTATAGCTGCGATGCGCTCGTGGTCGATTTTAAAATCAGTTTCATCAGATTTTACACCGCATTCGGCAAGGGTGCTGTAACCTTCTTCCCATTTCCATTTTGAGATATATGGATTGTAATTGCATTCGGTTGTATGATACCATTTTCCATGGCGTTTGCGTTCTTTGGGCAGTCGGTTATCGACACAGATGCTTCTAAATTCACAATGACTGCACACATCTGTCAAGTCCTTTTTTACATACCAATTCTTTGTTATCTCTTTATTAATTGATTTGTCGTTAATTATTTCGTAAAATATACTACTAAAAGGAAAATTTTTATCCGAAAATGATTCAGGAGCATTACTTACATAACCCAAACTATTCAGGAAGACTTTTTTATTGAAATAGGTGTGATATTCAAATGATTCTTGAACTATCTTAGTATTAATGTTAAAATGTTTCCAGTGCTTTCTATCCTTATCGCTATAATAGTTAGGAATTTCATTCGGGATTTTTATTAAAACAACCCCATCACTTTCTTCTAATCCGAATTCCACCGATTTGTAAAAAGTGATTTTAACAACCTTACTTAATGAGATTGCGAGTTCGGCGATACGCTTGTCAAAATTAGGGAAAATTAACTCAATTGTACTAGCAACAGAATTATCAAGTTTCAAGAGTAGGTCTTTTAAATAGTTCGATGGAATTTTTGAAGAGTTGCAAAAAATAGTAATATGTTTACAGAGCGAGTGATTTACTAAACCAACCAAATCTTCGGGGGTGACTTTATTTCCATCTTGGTTAACTTCTACTAAAACATTGTTTAGTAATGCCATATCATAATATCGAGGTTTTTTCCTTGGCATATTATCTCCAATTTCAAGACCATAGACAAAGGCCAAGTCAGTATCAACCAAAACTTTATGGAAATCATCTGATGGGTCGAAGTTTACCTCAGTTAATTCAAGAACGCTCGATTCTAAAGTCTTCAAATCCACAAAAAAGGAATCACCCCTTATACCGTCTAAAAGAACGCCACGTCTGTACCCAACTGATGAATAAGTGCTGTGATAAAGTCGTAAAAGTTTATTATTATTCATAGTCTTTCAGAACTTTCGCTAGTAATCTCAAGTAACGATGGTTTATGATTTACCTGAAGGCTATATTTTGAAGTTTGATGATTTACTGAAGTACCAAGCCTTTTGTGATTTAGGTCAGGCACATTACGGTCATACTCTTCCATATTCATCCACCCAAGCTCAAACAAAAATTTTAATCGCATTACGTTCGTGTTAAATATTTATAAATATCTTCTTCATAATGATATCCACATTGCTTTGAAACAGGACCGAACTGTCCGATTGGATTTATTTCAAGGAAATAGGTATCTCCCTGCTTATCCATAACTAAATCGATACTGCCTGTTTTAATATTCAGTTGCTTAAAAGATTTATGAAGCTGCATCTTTAACTGTTTATCCAGTTCAAATGGCTGATACTTATGTCGAACTTGACTAACTCGGGAATCTGCCTTAGCTTTCGACTGTTCGTTGTTGAAAATAGCTCCTGAATAAAATATACCATCTAAATAGAAAGATCTTATCTCCACTTCCCTCGTTAAAAATTGTTGCACTAAACTTGGTTTAAAGGTATCAGGGATTTTATAAAGGTCTTTTTTTGTGATAAAAGAAGTAGGTACGGATTTTGACCCTTGGCGTGTTTTTACAAGTCCTTGATAAATTGTCTTGGTAATACATTTATCACATATAGATAAAAAATCAGTTAGTTCTTTTTTTTGAGAAACAATCGCATAATTTGGGATATTTACTCCCGATTGCTTCACCTCATTACTTACTTGCAATTTATTTATGAACACATCAGAAAAGAACCCTCCTAAACAATTTTTAACAGAATTTTGAATTTTATTCTCTATAAATTTGAATGTCATAAACAACTCATATATTTCAAAGCGTTCCAACGATTCATATTTAGGCAGCAGATTTCCCCGTCTGTACCAGTAACCCGTAAATGCATCAAATGGATACATCCTCCCGTTTGCATAAATTTTTTTATTGCAATTAGTTAGATATACATTCTCTAATCCTTCCTCTATCCTGACAAATGGTTTTCTATGATACAGAAAGTAATCAATTACGTCATCTGTGTTGGGATCGTCAGGCTCTGTTACAATAAGCACCATTATTCATTGTCCATTTTTAAGATATATATAGCGCCATGTTCGGGATCCTCCTCAATATCATAATCATCAAATCGAGATCCTATAACAAAAAAATTATTCCAATTATTTAGCGAAAACCCAAACTTATCCCATCGTTTCTTGTGGACCGAACGGAAGATTTTTTGCTCTTCCCAAAACCCTTCTTCATTCAAGGCAAAAAGAAACGCTGCTCCCGAGAATCGTTTGTCATAGTTTTGATGGTTTTCCGGTTCATCCGGAAAACCAAGGGAGCTTACCAATAGATAATTTTTGGACACAGCGATGTCATGCCCAAACCAATCATCGGTATGCCGGAGAGAAGCTGTCAGCTCCTGTTTCAGTTTTAGTTTGCCCCTGTTTTGATTATAGATGAAAACACTGCCAGCTCCGGCATTTCTTTTAGCTCGTGAATTGTATGACTCGTAGATGCGCGAATGGTCTTTAAAGAAAGCTGATGAAACCTCGTTCTCATTTAAAATTTCTGCATTATTCGGCAGGATGAAGCTCTTTTCCTCTTTTGATATAGGGTCAATTAAAGTTTTGACAATTACAGAATCACCTTCCTTAATAGTAGTAAAAGGAGTGTATTCCCAAAAATAGTACATATGTTCGTGAAAGCCTACTATGTAATTTTCACCAAACAGTTTAACGGAAGAAATGCTTCCTTCACAGTTCTTAAGAAGGCAGAGATTAATAGAGTCAATAGGCTCAGGATGATTGCCACTATCTAATTTAGACAGGTACGCCGTACAGCCTTTTCCGATGATTAATTTTTCTCGATTAAAATCAAAGGAGAAATCATAAATTGGGATTTGGCTTTTAGACATATTTACAATTCTGAATGGTTTGCTATCTTTTGTAGCTATGTCATAGAAGGCCAAACATTGCTGATCGGCATAATCATTAAAATTGCTCCCGTATTCATAAAAGACCGCTAAAGTATCACCCTTCAGGTGGATTAATCTTCCGAAATTTCCATACATTGAAGGCTTGGGGGATTTGATTGAATATCTGCGTATCCAGCGATCCCCTTGCTCAGATAAAGTATAGATATAAATGATGCCCATTCGATTGGAATGATTGTCGACATCTCTCTCACTATAACCATCAGCAGCCACTACCAAATAAGTATTATTGATTGCCACATCAGAACCAAACCAGCCGTAATGATCCATAGCTGGGTTGTGTAATTCTTGGCTAATCACCCACTTTCCTTCCCGCATTTTATAAACAAGCACTTTACCCCCCTCTCTGACTTTTTGACTTCTTATAGAGTAAGATGCGATAGGCCCGCCCGCCACTACAAATTTTCCATTGGTTGCACAACTCCACCCATAATTAGCGCCCTTCTCTAAACCATAATTATATAGTCGCATAAAGGTTGTTTGCCCGATTAAATTTACTGAATACATAATCAGAAAAATCATCCAAATTAGTATCCTCCAAATACAATTACCGATAGCCAAACAGATTTGACCATCGGTAATTTTGCTATTAAGGCTGAACACTTTGTGCTGCAATTCAGCAGTCCACATAGGTTATATCCCTAATATTACCAGAGCTCGGCGATCCATCCTCATTATATCGTATGCTCTCGGGCTCATATGTATCACACCGCCCAGATGATGATACACATTTCTTTTCGGCACCACCACTATAGATATGTGCCAAACCGCTGATTTGGTTGTCAATGAATTTCTCTAACATCGTAAGAAAATTTAAGAGATTAAAACCCCTACTCTTTTTCAGGGTCAAAAAGTCGAAACCGTCCACCTCAGATCGCGCGCCCTTTTTCAGTTTTTTGGCCCACTTCTGTTATCCGAGGGGCCTTTGGTTTTGGAAAGAAGGGCGGGGCACAAAAAAGGCTTCCCGTTTCAAGGGACAAAGCAAAATACCCGCGCGGTCAAAAAATGCCCGTCTGAAAATTTCTTTAAAAAAATTTGCTTTTTCAAAAGAAAGTTTTGCAGCCACCGTGTTTATCCATTTGAAAATCAATGGTTTACCCCCCCCTCTGTCAGTTTCAGGGTCATCGTTTATGATATAAGATTGTGCGCTTTGGTTCCATACAACGTTCAGTCCGTCCTCGCGCAAGTCGCCAATCATCCGGCGGGCGGTCCGGCGGCAGCAATCAAACTTTTCGGCGATGGAGGCGGGGCCGCGCGGCGCTGCCGTCTTGTTGCCAGTTGGCGAGGAAGTCTTTGCGGTTGTAGTTCAGCATCCCGTGGGCGGGGTCGGCGATGTGGAATTTTTGGTTTTGGCCCTTGCCGGAAATTTTGTGCAATACCACAAAGTGGTTGCGGTTCCAGTGGAGCACGCAGGGCAGCGGCGATTCTTTGATGAGTTTGTCCAAATCTACTTTTACGCCGAGGCTGCGGAAGCCGATTTTTTCGGCGGCCTCGCTGAGGCCGAGGAGGGACGAGCCTTCGCGGGTGGTTTGGGCGAGGCGGAT
Organism: Owenweeksia sp.; assembly: GCA_965214115.1. Classification (GTDB taxonomy): domain Bacteria; phylum Bacteroidota; class Bacteroidia; order Flavobacteriales; family Schleiferiaceae; genus Owenweeksia. The sequence continues at coordinate 69,124 of CBDCAU010000003.1, read as the reverse complement.
GAGGGAGGCGAGGTCGTAACTCTTGCCGTGGTAGCCAGCGAGCATTTTCAGGCAGGCGGGGCCGCAGTCTTTTTGGTTGATTTGCCGTACTACTTTTATAGCTCTCCCCATAGCTCCTTGTTTATAGCGGCAATGCGCTCGTGGTCAATCTCGAAGCCCGTTTCATCTGATTTTACTCCGCATTCGGCGAGGGTTCGGTAGCCGGATTCCCATTTCCACTTGGCGATGTAGGGGTTGTAATGACATTCTAAGGGATGATACCAATCATCCTCAAAACGACTTTTTGGAATTCGGTTATCTACGCAAACTTGCCGGAATTCGCAGTCTTTACACACATCAGTGTTATCTTTTGCGGAAAGCCATATTTCAGGAAATTCCTTTTTGAGAGATTCCTTTATTTCAGAATAGTCAGTGCTTTGATGCCAAGTAGAACAGCCAGCCAGCCGAAATTTATTTTGCCTTACGATTACCTTTCCAAAAAATCCAGCGTTAAAAAATTTTGCCTCGGGATATAATTCGTAATTGCCGATAAAATAGGTGTCATCCTTGATATTGAGTTCCCCCTCTTCCAGTAAGCGATTTTCAGAATAAAAAACATTCTTTTTTACCTCATTTTCATTCGCATTGTAAAAAACGATTCGCTCAAAGCGATCATTAAACTTTTCCCAATCTTCAGCTATGCTCGCTGCCTTAGCATTCACATAAACCTCAACGTGCGAGACCCAATTTCCATCCAAAGCCAATATTAGTTCTGAAGGTTTAAAATCATTTTCTATAATAATAAGAAGCAATTTAATTGGATTATCTTGAATGATTTTTGATAATAAATTTGACTCACTATCTGCCCACCAAACAACAGATTTTAAAGGAAACACTTCGTTTTGACGAACCACTTCTATTCTTCGTCTTCCCCCTATTTTATCGGAAAACTCATCCCACAGCTCCAATTCTTTCATTTCTTCAAATAGGCTGGCATCTTTCCGCTCCAAAGCATTGTTTGGAAGGCGGTAGAATTCTCGTCTGAATATATCGGAAATGAGGCTCTTCCGAAAACCTTTTTCAATAAACACTCCTGAATAGTAATCTTTCATTTGCCCAAGAAAACTATAGGTTTGTAGGATTGTCCCGCTGGATGGTCATCATTTTGGTAAAAAACTGTAGGTCGTTGCACCGATGAATATTGCCGTGCCAAGCGCAAAGGACTTTTGGCATCTCTTAGATAAAGGAAATTAAGAGGTATTTTATTCTGAGAAATTAAACTTTCTCGCTCTTCCTGTGATAAGGTCATTAGCAATAATTTTTTCTATGTTGTACCCGCCGAGGGCTGATAAATAACCAAATTGACCAACAGGATTTACTTCAAAAAAAACATATCCACCATTTTGGTCAATAGCAAAATCTAATGAACCTGATTTTAGTCTAACAGAATTCATTAACAATTTCACCCTCCCAGCAATATTTTCAGACAGTTCAAAGGGTTCCCATCTAGAATTTTTTCCTGATAGAGAATCCAGCCTCATATCGACCGAAGTTCCTTTGTCTTTTTGAGAATGAATTATACAGGAATAACACTTTCCCAGCCAGTAAAAAACTCGAACTTCAGCAATCTTTTCAATCTTGCTTTGTGCCAAGAAAGGAACACATTCAGCCTCAATATTTTTCAAATCCTCGGAGTGTAGTTCATTTGTGTCCAACACAAGTTCTCCTGTTTCAAACATTAAGGATTTCTGATTTAAAGGTTTTGTTATCAGACTTTCAAGAGTATTAGCATATCGTAGATATTCCGATTTTTTGGATGATACTAAAGAAAGTGGAATGGTAAAACCAAATTCGATTGCTTTTGAGAGTACAAAAAGTTTGTTCAAATAATTGTCGGAATAGCATCCTACTCCAAAATTTGATAAAGTAACATCAATAAATTCTTCTACATTAGTTTGTTCTTCTTTGATATATTTCTGAATGGTACCTATTCCTGAATGAGTGGGTTGCCATCCCAAATTTAACCGACCTCGGCGATACCAATAACCGGTGAGTTTTTTTGAATCTATTATTCGTTCTTGGTACTCCAGTTCAAAATCAATATTTTTTGAATTGATATTCAAACGGTTAATCTTAATAGCGGTTTCGGTTTGAACCCGAATAAAATTGGCATCATAATATTTTAGCCAATCTATGACGTCATTTGTAGATGTATCATATCTCGAAGAGACTATGACTATCATTGTTCTGGGGAAAATTTTTTTGGTTCAGTGGCGATGAGACCCTCCCAATCCAGCGATTCCTCCAAAGACAATGCGCCAATCTCTGCGCGATATTCATTTATTTTATCAGGTTCAAGAAGCGGCGCTACAAATAAGAACTTACCTTCCCTAACATTTCCAATGGTGCCATAGATCTGATAGCCATCGATATCCCAATGCCACCTGTCAATCAGCCGAATATAAATATCTGGGTGCAACTCACCATTTATGACTAAACTCTTAAGATATTTAGCAATTTCTTTCTGATTTTTCTTAAAGACACGCCAGCCGTGATTACAAACAAAAACAGCATTAATTTGAGCCCATCCACTATTCGAAAAGGCCAACAAGTTTTCATCCAAAATTTTATTGACATTTATCGAATCTATGGTTCGCATCGCGCAAAATTTGCGATTTCTCCCCCGAATGGACTGGTCTATTTTTGAAATATGAAAAGCCATTTGTGCTTTACCTTGGTTTCTCTTTGCAAAATAAGAAGAGTCTTCCTTCGGGTTTTGAAGATTATATGTTTCCAAATACTCTTTATCATATGGTTCAAAACCCGCATTTACTGCCTTCTTCAAATAAATCCTCGCGCTATCCTTCTTGTCCATTTTATCATATAAGATGGCCATCTGATAATTCTGACTCGCTAACAAGCCATTAAATTCTTCTTCAACCTCTTTGAATGCCTCAACCTTTTCGGCATTATCCATACTAAGGCTGTTGGATATCCGCATAGTCTGAAGATAATATGGTCTATAATCAACTGAATTATCAAGTTGTGCTGAAAGTCCGAAGAAAAGAAATAAACTACAGAAAAGAAAATAAAAAGATGCTTTCATTTTGAAGATTTTAAAAAGGGCAAATTCAGATGAATTTGCCCTCTACGATTTAATCGTTTCAATATTCACCAATCATTCTTGGGTCTCGCAATCTACCCACTCAACATCTCCGCTTGGGTAGTACCCATTGGCTCCACGTCCACTTTTATCGGTGTCAATTTCATCGCACCGCCCACTGTCTGCGACCGATTCTTGGATGGCTCCCCCAGCAAATGAGGCTAGATTTTGAATGCCCTCTTTCTCAAATTTTTCTAAGAAGCTGTCTAAAAACGTTTCAACATAATTTTTATGGAGGCTAAAAGCACCATCGCCTCCGATGAGCTCTTCAGCCTCTCGTAGTTCTTTGAGTTCCTGCGGCAGGTATCCAGCCAGGCGAAGGTGCGCTCGACCACCCAGCGCCGGGGCAGCACCTGGAAGCCGCCCCCCTCGGGCTTCTTGATTATCTCCAAGTCGATGCCATGGTCTTTTTTGGCCTTCTCCACCAGTTTGCCCGCGTAGCCGCCGTCGGCCCAGAGCTTGCGCAGGCACCGCCAGTCCCCCGCCATCCCGTCCAGCAGCCCGGCCGCGCCGTCCCTGTCCTGCACCGAGGCCGGGCCGACCTCCACGGCCAGCAGGTGGCCCTGGGTGTCCACGGCGATGTGCCGCTTCACCCCCTTGACCTTCTTGCCCGCGTCGTAGCCCGCCGGCTGCCCTGCCACCAGGGTGTTCTTGACGGACTGGGAGTCCACCGAGCCCGCCGTGGGCTGCGGGCCGCGCCCGGCCTCTGCTCGGCGCGCCTCCACCAGAGATGCGTTCACCGCCTCCCACAGGCCGCTGTCCCGCCAGGCGGCGTAATAGTAATAGACCAGCTTCCAGCCGGGGAAGTCCGAGGGAAGCATCCGCCACTGGCAGCCGCTCTCCACAAGGTACATAACCGCGTTGACCACCTCGCGCAGGCCGTGCTTGCGCCTGCGGCGGGTGTCGAAGAATTTTGATAATATTGCCCACTGGCCGTCGCTCAGGTCGCTCGGGTAAGCCGTCATGATTATGATTTTGGTGAATCACAATTTTCGGCATGCAGGAAGGGCCCAGCGGCGGCCTTCCTTGTTTTTTCTCAACACTGGTATATGAAATAATCATTTCTAGACAGCCTCTAACATTTTGAAAAAATTTAAAAATTAAAACCCCTACTCTTTTTCAGGGTCAAAAAGTCGAAACCGTCCGCCTCAGGTCGCGCGCCCTATTTCAGTTTTATGGCTTACCTCTGTTATCCGAGGGGCCTTTGGTTTTGGAAAGAAGGGCGGGGCACAAAAAAGGCTTCCCGTTTCAAGGGACAAAGCAAAATACCCGCGCGGGCAAAAAATGTCCGTCTGAAAATTTCTTCAAAAAAATTTGTCTTTCCGAAAGAAATTTTTTCGACCATTGTTCTTACTCTTTTGATAATCAATGATTTACCCCCCCCTATCAGTTTCGGGGCTGTCATTTATAATATAAGATTGTGTGCTGCGGCACCATACGATGTCCAGCCTGTCCTCGCGCAAGTCGCCGATCATCCGGCGGGCGGTCCGGCGGCAACATTCAAACTTTTCGGCGATGGAAGCGGGGGAGAGCGGCGCGTTTTTGTGCAGGAGTTCGGTAAGGTACTCCAGCCGCTGGTGGTGGGTCTTGTAGCTCATAGCGTTAGATTCAAGATTGAAGGAACGAAAATAAGGAATGGAAATGAATTGGGAGGAGGGAGTTTGGAGGAGGGAGTGAAGAATAAGTAATAGTGAATTGGGAATAAGTTAATGGGGCAATGGGATAATTTGTCAATGAGTCAATGAGGCAAATGGCTAATAAGACAATCGGGCAATGATTGAGGACGGCGGCAAAACGGGTATTAATGTAAGGTAAATCTGCTTTATAAGGAGAGTTCTCATAACGGAGCGTCCTAATTGGAAACGCGAAACACGAAACTTGAAACGTGCAATCATTACACCTCCCAGCCGACGGTTTAAACCGTCGGCCGCGAACCTCGGATACGGGATGGCTGCATTATGTGATCCAAAAAATGCCCGCCAAAGCAATGAAATATGGGGATGGACGAAACACCTGACAGGTTTTGAAAACCTGTCAGGTCTCCCATTTCCAAAGTTATAAAGCTCCGTAGGAGCGCCATATATGTAGCGCCGCCTGTAAGGGCGGCAGCAGATAGAAACCACGCCGCGACCGAAGCCCTGAAAGGGCGACACGTTTGAAATTTGCTCCGCGCCTTTTCAAACTTTTAGCTTGTGCCGCACCTACGGCGCTCCAAGTTTTGGGGAATTCCCCATTGTATTTACCGCCGCCCTTACGGGCGGCGCTACAATCATTTCGCCCCGCTGGGGCTGCATTTTTTTAGTGTCCATTTATTTCATCGCTCCATATCCCCATAAAGACAAAATATAAATCAACCCCGCGTACAAGGGCGGAGATTATAAAATCCTACACGCCGCGCGAACCTCAAAGGGTTGACGCGTTGTTTATAGAAATTAAAAAAATTTTGCCAAAATCAATTCGCATCCTATTTAAAATTGTCCGCCAAAACAATTTTTCTACATTTGTGAATTACCAAATTCTAAATCCAAAAAATTATGGCAGGCTCATTAAACAAAGTAATGTTGATCGGAAACTTGGGCGTGGATCCGGAGGTGCGAACTTTTGAAGGCGGAACTACATTGGTTAAATTTACAATCGCCACCACCGAATCTTATAAAAAAAGAGATACGGGCGAAAAGGTGGAAAATACCGAATGGCATAACATCACAATGTGGCGCGGCTTAGCGGAAGTAGCCGAGAAATATTTAAAAAAAGGGGACAAGGTTTACATCGAAGGTAAACTGAAAACCACCAGCTACGAGAAAGAAGGGCAAACGAAATATTTTACGGAAATAGTGGCCGACCAAATGCAAATGCTTACTCCCAAAGGCCAAAGCGGCACTTACAATTCCGGCGCTGGCAGCTCCCAGCCCAACACCGCCAGCGAGCCCAGCAACGTGGATCTGGCCAAGGACGATTCCGAGGACGACCTCCCGTTTTAACACCTGACTAACCCGCTCCCCATTTGGACCCCGACCCCTCCAGTTACTTTTTATTGCTCGACATCCTGCGGCCGTTCGACCTTGGCGTGATCGCGCCCTTGCTCATTTTGCTGTTCCTGCTGCTCGGCTCCGCGCTCATCAGCGGCAGCGAGGTCGCGTTTTTTTCCCTCCGCTCCGCCGACCTTGACGAATTGCAGGAAGGCCCTGTCTTGCAGCGCCTTACCGATTTGCTCGACCATCCCAAAACCTTGCTCGCCACCATTTTGATCGGCAATAATTTCATCAACGTGGGCATCGTCATCCTGTCGTCGTTCATCACCAACCAAATGATGGATTTTTCGCAGAATGAGACGCTCGGATTCCTTTTCCAAATTGTGGTCATCACCTTTCTATTGTTGCTTTTCGGGGAGGTTTTGCCCAAGGTGTACGCCTCGCGCAGCTCGCTAAAATTTGCCACGTTTATGAGCCGCCCGATGATGGTGATGCGCCAAATCTGCCGCCCGCTCAGCGTAGTGCTGGTGCGCAGCACGTCTTTTATAGAAAAAAGATTGCGCAGCAACGCCGACAATCTTTCCGTGGACGACCTCACCCAAGCCCTCGAACTCACCACCGATGACGACACCACCGAGGACGAACAGAAAATCTTGAAAGGCATCGTGAAATTTGGCAATACCAACGTCAAACAAATTATGAAACCGCGCACCGACGTGGTGGCCGTGGATGTAAGTTGGGATTACGAAAAAGTATTGACGATGATCGTCGATTCCGGCTACAGCCGAATCCCCGTTTATGAAGAGAATTTTGACCAAATAAAAGGTACGCTTTATATAAAAGATTTGTTGCCGCACGTGGAAGAATCGCCAACCTTTAATTGGATAGATTTAGTGCGTGATTCGTTCTTCGTTCCCGAGAATAAAAAAATCGATGATTTGTTAAAAGAATTTCAGGAAAAAAAGATACACTTGGCCGTGGTGGTAGATGAGTTTGGCGGCACTTCTGGCATCATTACTTTAGAGGATGTAATCGAGGAAATCGTGGGCGACATTAGTGATGAATTTGATGATGAAGAATTGGTGTATTCCAAATTGGATGAAAAAACCTACGTTTTTGAAGGGAAAATCCACTTGACGGATTTTGTAAAAGTGGTGCATTCTGAAATAGAAGTTTTTGAAAAAGCGCGGGGCGAGGCGGACACCTTGGCGGGATTTCTTTTGGAAGTGGCCGGAAAATTCCCCGAAAAAGACGAAGAAATAATATTCGAGAATTACGTTTTCAAAGTGGAAAGTCAAGACGGGCGGCGCATCCAGCGCGTGCGGGTGGACATCAAAGAAATTCCCAAAGAAGAAAATGCCGAGGATGAAAAATAGTTGGATTTTTCTTTTGCTGATGGGATTTGCAAGCTGCGGCGGCGAGGAAAACTACACGCCCAAGCCGCGCGGTTATTTTCGGATTTCCCTTCCCGCGAAAGAATACCAAATCTTTGAAAATGACTGCGGCTATTCTTTTGAATACAATCAAAATGCGGAGTGGCAGCCGCACCAAAAAGAAGATTGCTGGGGCGATATTTATTATCCCGATTTGAAGGCGCGGCTGCAATTGACTTATAAAAATGTGGACGAAACCGGACTGGAAACTTTGCTGGAAGACGGCCACAAACTCGCTTACAAACACACCGTGAAAGCGGACGGCATTTCCGAAAAACTCTTTGCCGACGCGGCTTCCCACGTGTATGGAATCTTGTACCAACTGCAGGGTGACGCCGCCAGCAACGCCCAATTTTTTATGACCGACAGTACCCAGAATTTCCTCCGCGGCGTCCTGTATTTTTATGCCGAACCGAACGCCGATTCGCTGCGGCCCGCCAACGAATTTATGCAAGGCGAAATCGCCCACCTCATCGAAACGCTGGAATGGCAGAACTCGTCACCATAACGGAATTTGACAACGTGAACGAGGCCTACGTTTTGAAATCGCGCCTCGAAGCGGAGGGCATCCGCGTGTTTTTGACCAACGAAAACCTGAATTCGCTCATTCCGTCCGCTTTTACGAGCGTGAAACTGCAGGTGGATTTGCAGGATTCGTTTCGCGCGATGGATATTTTGTATGAGGAGTGAAGTTAGCTTTCAGCACCGCAGAAAACTGAAAACCAAACAGAAAAGTAGCCAAAAGCAAATGTGCGGGCTGCGCGAATTTGGGCATTTCAAAATAATTCAAAACCACGCCCAGCAAGATTTCCACGCCGATAATTCCAACAATCCAATTCATTTCGTGGATTTGATAATTTTCACGGCGATTCTTTATAAAAAGCCAAACATTCAAACCCAAAATCAGCAGCGAAAACGTACGGTGTAAATAGAATTCCCAATCTAAATTTTCAATCCAACTATCGCGAGCTATTCCGGCTTCATTTAGATGGTCAATTTGCTCACGTACTTGTGTTCCGATAATTATCTGAATCAAGGACAAAATCAGCGTCAAAACCAAGATATTCTTAAATTTTTTGGAAACTATATTTTGATAAGAACTTTCTTTATTTAAAATAAATAGAAAAACCAGCAAAACCACTACGATACAAAGCGCCCCCAGCATATGGATGGTAATGCTATTGGGAATCAAATTTCCATCTACTACCAACTTACCCAGCCACGCTTCAAATCCCAATAAAAAAAGACCAAGCGCCGAAAGAATGAAATAGCGCACATATTTTTTGATATAAAAAAGGCTTAAAACAAACAACAAAAACATCGGAATCCCTGCCAGCGCGCCCATCAGTCGGTTGAGGTATTCCACCCAAGTGTGCGCGGGATTGAAAAGCGCATAATCGTGTTTGGTGTAAGCCGCCCAGTTTTCGGCAACGTATTGGTTTTCAGTGGTGAAATCCGACTTAGCCACGCGCAAACTTTCATTTACGATAATGATTTGCCCGTGTTGAAATTCACGGTTCGGTTGCCATTCCAACTGCGCCCGCTCCGTAGGCGGAATCAAATACCCAAAGCACTTCGGCCAGTCGGGGCAGCCCATTCCGCTGCCGGTCATCCGCACGATGCTGCCCGCTAAAATGACTAAGTAAATTAGCACCAGCTCGATTTTCACCAACGGGCGGAACCATTTTTTCATACCGCAAAACTAAGGAGGAGCGAACGGTGGAAGCATTCTAAAAACACAGAGACACGGAGGCACGGAGTTTTTTTCTCTGTATCTCCGTGCCTCCGTGTTTAAATGTTTTCAAAAGAAAATTTCCTGCGCCAGCCGAAACGTATTGGCGTGCGCATCCACGATATCCGCAATCCGATCAGAGTAGCCGCCGCCCATATTCACCGCCACGGGAATTTGGTTTTTGCGACAGGTTTCCAATACAAAACGGTCGCGCGCTTTGCAATCTTTTTGGGACAAAGAAAGTCGCCCCAATTTATCGGTTTCTAAAACATCCACCCCGCTCTGAAAAAAAATAAAATCAGGTTCATTTTCGTCTATCAACTTTGGTATAATGTTCTTCAGCTTTTTTAGATAAAATTTCCCATCGGTTTTATCGGGTAATGGTACATCTAAATCCGATTTTTCTTTGTGGAGCGGGTAGTTATTTTCACCGTGCATCGAGAAGGTGAAAACGCGCGGTTCGTTTTCAAAAATTTTGGCCGTGCCGTTGCCTTGATGGACGTCCAAATCCACTACCAAAATTTGTTTGTCTTTTTGGTTTTCCAGCAACCAAGCGGCGGCGATCGCAATGTCGTTCAACAGGCAAAAACCCTCGCCCCAATTGCGATAAGCGTGGTGTGTACCTCCAGCGATGTTCATCGAAACGCCGAATTCCAAAGCATATTTGCAATTGTCAATCGTTCCCTGACAAATCGTGATTTCACGCTCCACCAACTTCGCGGAAAGCGGAAATCCCGTGGCACGTTCTTCCTTTCGGGAAAGGTTTATATTTTGCAGTTTTTTCCAATATTCCAAATCGTGTATTCGGAGGATGTCTTTTTCGGATAATTTTTGAGGTGCGAAAAAGTTGGAATTGGTACAAGTTCCTTCGTATAAAAGTTGCTCAGGAATCAGCGAATATTTTTCCATCGGGAAACGGTGGCCGGCGGGCAGGGGATGGTGGTAAATTTGGGCGTAGGCAATTTTTAGCATTTTATAAACACAGAGACGCAGAGACACGGAGAGAACTCTGTACCCCCCGTGTCTCCGTGTTAAAAGATTCACCGCAACTCCGCCGCAAATTCCTTCTTGAAATTCCCCAAAATCTTCTCCATCGTTTTCTCCACCTGCTTGTCGTTCAGCGTTTTAGAATCATCGCGGAGCGTGAAGCTGAGGGCGTAGCTTTTTTTATCCGAAGGTAATTTTTCGCCTTCATACACATCAAAAAGATTCACATTTCGCAAGATTTTCCGTTCGGAATTTTGGGCGGACTTCTTCAAATCGGAATACAATATTTTTTTATCTAAAAGAAGTGCCAAATCACGGCGGACGGCAGGATACTTAGGAAGTTCTTGAAATGGTATGGAATTTTTAGCGGCTTTTTTGGCCAAAACTTTCCAATCTGCTTCGGCATAAAAAACGTCTTGTTTTACATCGGTTTCTTTTAGAAAAGATGGTTTCAATTTTCCAATAAAAAAGAGCGGTTTTTTATTCGTAGAAATTTCCAAAGAAAAATCAAAAATTTCGCTGGAAACTTCATTTTCCTCCCATTCGGAAATACCCAAACTTTTTAAAATAATTTCTATCTCTGATTTTAGATAGAAAAAATCGCTCGGTTGATTTTCATTTTTCCAGTTTTCGGGATTCTCGGAACCGGTCATCCAAAGCGCCAAAAATTCCTTTTCAGAATATTTTCCGTCTTGGTTTTGATAGGTTTTTCCGAATTCAAAGAGCTTTAAATCAGCACGTTGTCGGTTGGCGTTGCGCGCAATCGTTTCCAATCCGCCGAAGACCAAACTCTGCCGCAGCACCGCCAAATCTTGACTCAGCGGGTTCAACATTTCCACGGAATTTTTGGCATCAAAACCGTGCTTTTCGAAATACTGCGGCTTGGTCAGCGAGTTGTTCATTATTTCGTGGAAACCGCGCGCCGCCAGTCCGGCACTGATTTTTTCGCGAAAACGCGCCTCGTCTTTGGGGTCGGTTTGCGCCACGGAAACGCGCATTTTTTCCGGCACCGCAATCGCGTTGAAACCGTAAATCCGTAGCACTTCCTCCACCACATCCGCTTCGCGGGTCACGTCCATCCGGTAGGCGGGGACTTTCAGTTGCCAATCGTCCCCGCTTTCCGAAAGAATTTCAATATCAAGTGATTGCAAAATTTGACGCACTTCATTTTCAGGAATTTCTTGGCCAATCAAAGTTCGCATCCGTTGCAGATTCAAGGTGCATTTTGCACCTTCAATTTTCTGGGGGTGCACGTCCAAAATGTCCATCGACACTTCGCCGCCCGCGATTTCCTGCACCAAAAGTGCGGCGCGTTTCAAGGCGTACATCGTCATTTCGGGGTCCACGCCGCGCTCGTAGCGGAAACTCGCGTCCGTGTTCAGTCCGTGGCGCTTGGCCGTTTTGCGGATGGAAACGGGGTCGAACCACGCCGCTTCCAGAAAAATGTCGGTCGTGTTTTCCGTCACGCCGCTCTTTTTGCCGCCAAAAATCCCCGCGATGACCATCCCTTCCTCGACGTTGCAAATCATCAAATCGTCCTCGTGCAGCGTCCGCTCTTTGTCGTCCAGCGTGGTGAATTTCGTGCCGTCCGGCAAAGTTTTTACGATGATTTTATTGCCCGTAATTGTCTGAACGTCGAAGGCGTGGAGCGGATGCCCTGTTTCGTGGAGGATGTAATTGGTAATATCCACCACATTATTGATGGGGCCGAGGCCAATCGCACGGAGGCGGTTTTGCAGCCAGTCCGGCGAAGGTTGCACTTTCACATTTTTAATGGAAACGCCCGCGTAGCGCGGACAGGCGGCCTCATCCTCAATCACGATGTCGATGGGCAAAGCGCGGTTTTGCACCGCAAATTTTTCCACCGACGGCAACTGCAAATCACCCGTTTTTTCACCTTTTTGGAGGAGCGCCGCGCGCAAGTCCCGCGCCACGCCGTAGTGGCACATCGCGTCGGTGCGGTTGGGCGTCAGACCTATTTCAAAAACCGTATCCGTCTGAATATCAAAATATTCAGTGGCGGACTGGCCCACTTTGGCGTCATCGTCCAGCACCATAATGCCGTCGTGGCTTTGGCCGAGGTTCAGTTCGTCTTCCGCGCAAATCATCCCCTCGCTCACCTCGCCACGGATTTTGCTTTTTTTGATGGTGAACTCGCCCTCGTCCGTGTAGATTTTGGTGCCGACGGTGGCCACCGGCACTTTTTGCCCCGCCGCCACATTGGGCGCGCCACACACGATTTCCAGCGGCTCGCCCGCGCCGATATCGACCGTGGTTTTTTTCAGTCGGTCGGCATTTGGGTGCGGTTCGCAGGTCAGCACCTGCCCGATGACCACGCCGCGCAGCCCGCCCTGCACGGTCTCTATTTCCTCCGTGCCTTCCACTTCCAAGCCCGTGTCCGTCAGGATTTCAGCCACTTTTTCGGGCGGCAGGTTCACGGGGAGGTAGTCTTTGAGCCAAGTGTAGGAGATTTTCATTGGGCGGGTTTTTTTGAGGGGGCAAAGGTAGGGGCGCTAAAACTTATGATATATAGTGAGATTAGTGAGGTTTAAATGCTACGAGGTAAATAATTCCTACGGATATTTTTTATAAATAAACGTTAAAGGTGAAAATTATAATATTGAAAATCAGTCAGATAAAATGAATTCATTGAGTTTTTCAGAGAATTTTTGTGGGTGATGTATTTTCATAGCTAAATAAGCGTTCCTTTGACACGTGAATGAGCCCTAATATGGAATCATAACCGCGGTTGCCGAAAAGCGAATAGAGTAGGCAATTCTTAATTTTTGTAAAAATGAAACGCATCATACTGATGGCTTCAATAATGGGTCTTGGCCTATTTAGTAGTAGTTGTGATAAAGAGCAGGATCAACTTCGTTCAGAAAACGATATAGCTAAGAAGAGACTATACATCTACTGGGCAGTTTGGGACGAAGCTGGTAGAGCAAGTAAGCAGTGTGACGGATGGGGACTGTGTAATTTTGAGGACTGCTGGTTCTGCGAGAGGCAAGGACTGCATACCCCAGATGCAGGCGGTGAAATCAAGCTGGATGATGTTCAGGATGTTTATACACTAACTATAAAGTTAGACATTACGAACACAGAGGATGCTGCGGGCATTAGTTCTCAGTTGCCCCTTGTAGTTGATTATGACATCGTAGATGAAGCTCTTCCTGAGGAATGGAATACTATCACCATTCAGGCAGGTTCATATCCATTCGATGGAAGCGTGGGTGACAACGGAGGATATATCATTCCTCTAATAATGGATTAGAAAACCGTTGAGAATAAATCAGCAAGGGTCGTAACCCTTGCTGATTTTTTTTAATCAAACCTTTATTTGTATTTTTTGCAAATTATAATTGCATTCATTTTGAGACTCCAGTCACTTTCTTTTATAATAGTTTTTTGCTTGATTATAGAATCTTGTAGTATAAACGGGACGCTTCAAGGATACTATAGTTATCAATCCCAAACCGAAGAAAAAGCACCGTCTTTAATTCAACATTCAAAAGAATCTATTTGTGAGCTTCAAATTAGAGATTCTGTGGCGATTTTTGCTATTAATGGAGTTGAACTGAGAGATTGTCTTCTATCTATTGAAAATTCCTTAGTTTATTTATGGAAGCCCAAGTGTTCAAGTGATATTTGCATTTCACCAAAATTTCTTCAGAAAATTTGTGATAATGAAGGATTAGAATTGTTTATAGTAGCAGAATATTATGACTTTGAGATGATGAATTTTAATTACCAAACGGAAAGACCAATATTTGGAATCAATGATAGGTTTTATAAATCAAGCCTTACCAAAATATATATACAGAAATTTTTTTCTGATTTAATCGGACAAGAATATTCTAAGGAAAATAATAATTTCTTTTTGTTTAGAAAAGGAGTTCTTGTTCAGGAATCTAAAAGTGTAGATGGCGTAGTTGCTATGAACCTTTGATTTCCATAAGAGCTCATTATTATGTTATTAAATATGTTATTAAAATCTTTGAAAAATGAACTATCAAAATCACATCGAAATCCGCTCCGACAAACGCTTCGGCAAACCGTGCATCAAAGGCACACGCATTTCGGTGTATGATGTGTTGAACTGGCTTTCCAACGGGATGAGCAAGGAAGAAATAATGCAGGATTTTGAAGAGCTGACGGAGGAACAAATCAATGCTTGCTTGGCCTTCGCGGCGGATAAAGAAAGGCGATTGCAGACTATCACTTGAAACTTCTTTTCGACCAAAATATCTCGCCGCGAATCGTCAAAAGGGTGGAGGCGGCCTTTCCTAATTCTAAGCAAGTTCGCCATTGCGGATTGGAAGATGCGGGCGATTTTGAAATTTTTACCTACGCCAAAACGCACGGTTTCGCCATTGTAACCTTCGATTCCGACTATGTTGATTTACACATCGTTAAGGGATTTCCGCCGAAAATAATTTGGCTGCGAACCGGAAATCTGACCACTAAATTTATTTCCGAATTGCTTTTGAACCGGATTCTTTTGATTTATAGATTTCTCGATTCTCCCGATGAGGGACTTTTTGAAATCGCAAGTTTGAAATAATCCGGCCAAAGGATTTTCTGTTTTTCATTTTGCCAAATTTTTCAAAAATGCCCGAAGTCCTTCCCCAGCAAAAACTCTCGCCCACCCAACTCGCCCAAGAGTTCGGCAGTCCGCTCTACGTCTATGATGCGGAGGTGATGCAGCGCCAGTACGAGCGGCTGAAAAACGCCTTCCCCGACGTGCCGCTCAAGATAAATTACGCCGCCAAGGCGCTGGGCAACCTGAACGTTTTGCGCCTTTTCCAAAAGCTGGGCAGCGGGCGGGACACGGTATCCATCTAAAACGGGAAGCTGGGCGCGCGCAGGTTTTGCAATGAGGAAAATCATTTTGGGAATGACGGTTTGAGCTTTGTCCTACCTTATCCCTGCCCTACTTTTGCCACCTAATTTCAGCACTTAAAAAATGAGCAAATTCGACGTTGCCGTCATCGGTTCCGGACCTGGGGGATACGTGGCCGCCATCCGCTGCGCGCAGTTGGGGATGAAAACTGCCATCATCGAAAAATACTCCACCTTGGGCGGCACTTGCCTCAACGTGGGCTGCATTCCGTCCAAGGCGCTGCTGGATTCTTCGGAGCATTTTCACAATGCCGAAACGTCTTTTAAAGAACACGGCATCGTGATGGAAAATCCCAAGGTGGATTTTGAACAGATGATAAAGCGCAAGCAAAAGGTGGTGGACCAAACGTGCGACGGCGTGGAGTATCTGATGAAGAAAAACGAAATCGAGGTGTTTCACGGGTGGGGGTCGTTTGAAGATGAGCACACCCTTCTTATAAAAAAGGACGAAGGCGACGACGAGAAAATCGAGGCGAAAAACATTATCATCGCCACGGGCAGCAAGCCGACGGAACTGCCGTTCGCGAAATTTGACAAAGAGCGAATTATCAGTTCCACGGAGGCGCTCTCCTTACAAGAAATTCCAAAACATTTGGTGGTGATTGGCGGCGGGATTATCGGATTGGAACTGGGCAGCGTGTATAAAAGAATCAGCGCGGACGTAACGGTGATTGAATATATGGACAGCATCCTGCCGACCTTCGATAGTGCGATGAGCAAAGAAATGACGCGCTCCTTGAAAAAATTGGGCATCAAATTCCACCTTTCCACCAAAGTGGAAAAAGTGGAACGGAATGGCGACCAAGTGAAAATCACCGCCAAGGACAAAAAGGACAAAGAAGTTTCGTTCGAAGGCGATTATTGTTTGGTTTCGGTGGGAAGGAGCGCGTACACGGAAAATCTTGGTTTAGACAAAGTCGGCATCGAAACGGACAAGCGCGGCCGCATCGAAACGAACGAAAAATTGCAGACCAAAAAACCCCACATTTATGCCATCGGCGACGCGGTGAAAGGCGTGATGCTGGCCCACAAAGCCAGCGAGGAAGGGACGATGGTAGCGGAAATTATCGCGGGACAGAAGCCGCACATCAATTACAATTTGATTCCGGGCGTGGTCTATACGTGGCCGGAAGTGGCGGCGGTGGGCAAAACCGAGGAACAACTCAAGGAAGAAAAAATCGAATACAAAAGCGGCTCCTTTCCTTTCAAGGCGCTGGGCCGCGCGCGGGCAAGTATGGATTTGGAGGGGCTGGTGAAAATCTTGGCCGACAAGAAAACGGATGAAATATTGGGCATCCATATCATCGGGCCGCGCGCCGCAGATTTGATTGCTGAAGCGGTGATAGCGATGGAATACCGCGCCAGTGCCGAGGATATTTCGCGGATGAGCCACGCCCACCCCACTTTTGCGGAGGCGATGAAAGAAGCCGCCCTCGCCGCCACGGGCGACCGTCCATTGCATATTTGAATAAAAGTATTCTAACTTTTTCTTTGCCGTATGAGGGAATTTTCTTACGTTCGCCGCTGAATCCGAATAAGCTATATTTGGACGCTCAACGGCTAACTCACTCATACTTTGAATCTTCGCGGCATATCCACCCTCCTTATTTCCTACATCGTAGTGGTGATAGGATTGGCGCTCAGCGTTTTCTATTTGGTGAAAAAAGATGCTCAATCTATCCGCCAAAGCAACGAACGCATCCAAGTTTCGGCCCAACTTTTGGAAAATTCGCAGAACCTGGCTCGGCTGGGGCTCTATTTGGCGCAAGATGCCGACGAGGATTTCGCCAACGAAAAGTGCAGCATCTTAAACAGTGCTTTTGATTCGTACCAATTGGAGGATCCCTCCGCAGTATTCAGTCAAAAAATGGTGGGCATCAGCAAGGGCGACCAAATGCTGCCCGCCCAGAACGAATCTGCCATCCAACATCAAATAGCGGACATCCGCCAATTGAAACAGGAGTTGCGAGATATCTGCACGCGAAATGAATCGGGAGTGCCCGTGGCCACCATCCAAAAGCTGGTGGACGAGGCCGACGAGATGTCCTTTCTCATCAAAGAAAACCTGTCTTTTTATAAACAAGATCTGGGAAACCGTCAAAAAGCGGTGGCGCGCAACCAGATTTTGCAATTGATCGGAGGGGTAATCGTGTTCGTTTTGGCTGCGGTGGCGATGGCTTTCCCCGCCATCCGCAACCTTCAAAAAAGCAACGCCACCGAGCGCAAGGCTTTTGAAGAACAACGCGCGATGAACGAGGAACTGGCCAACCAGCAGGAGGAGCTGATGATCAGCGTGGAAAACCTGAACCAGGTCAACGCCAAATTAGTGGAAAGCGAAAACCGGCTGGGCGCGCTGATGGACAGCAGTTGGCTGGGCATTTGGTCGCTGGACAAGGAGGGCGTGGTGATGAAGGCCAACCGCAATTTCCACCGCGATTTTGAGGAAGCGTTTGGTTTTGAGTTGGTAGAAAACGAAACCAACCTCATCCGCAGTTTTCGTTCGCACGGCCGCTCGGAACTGGTGCAGAACATCGAAAAATCTCTCGAAGGGGAAACGATATCTTTCAAAACCGCGCGCAAAAAAGGGGAGGAAACCGCCGAAATCCTGCTTTCGCCAATGCGCGATTCAGACCAGCAAATCATCGGGGTATCGGGATTTTCGCGCGACATCACCGAACAGGAAAACGCGATGGCGCTGGCCGAAGAGCGCGGCGAACGCCTGCAAATGGCACTCCGCAACGGCCGCCAAGGGATGTGGGACTGGGATTTTGAAAGCGGCAAGTTGGTGGTAAACGAAACCTTTGCGGAACTTCACGGCTGCGACACGGATTGCGTGCAGTCCAATTTCGATTTTTGGAAGGAGCACATCGACGAAAGTTTTATCGAAGAATTCCACCACCATATTGACAATGCCAAAAACCCCGAAACGCCTACCACCGCTGATTTTGACTACGAAGGATTAAAAAAAGACGGCCAAAAAATATGGCTGCGGCTGAACGGGAAGATCGTACAGTTTGATGGCGACAAACCGTTGCGGATGGTGGGCACCATCACCGACATCACCACCCGGAAAAAAAACGAACTGAAGCTGGCCGAGATGCTGGAAAGCGAGCAGGAACTGAACGAGGAACTGCGCGTGCGCGAAGAAGAACTTTCCACCCGCGAAAACGAGCTGAACCTGTATGTGGAGCAGTTGGAGAGCATCAAGGTAAGGTTGGAAGAAAGCGAGGAACGGATGAAGGCCGTGGTGGACAACCTATCGGTGGGCGCGCTGCTGGTGGAGGGCGACAGTGTGTATATGAACCGCCGCATCACCGAGATTTTGGGCTATGAAAAAGGCGAAATCCAAACGGCCGATGCGTGGTTTGGCAATATGTACGGCGATATGGAATCGGGCGTGGAAGCCCGCCGCACCTACGACCAAATGCTGGCCAGCGGAGATTTGAAAGATTTTCTCTACCCGCTTTACAGCAAAAATGGCGAGCGGCGCATCATCGAGTTTGGGGGTTACGATTTTGGCGACGGCATCGTGTGGACGCTGACCGACGTGACCGAAAAACGCCGCGCCCAGCGCATCCTTGAAAAAAACGAACACGCCATCCGCGCGCTCTACCAGCTCTCGGCCGACCGCGAAATGGAGTTCAGCGAAAAAATTAAACAAATCCTCCAATTGGGCTGCGAGCGCTTCAAGCTCAAATTTGGCATCTTGTCGGAAGTAGATTTGGAGCACCAGCGCTATGTAATACGGCACCATTATTCGCAAACCGAGGAACTGCCGCTGCCCGAAATTGATTTTGATCTGGAAGGCACTTTCAGCCAATTTGTGGTGGACACCAAAACACCGCTCGCCATCCAAGACGTTGACCATTCCACCTTCGTGGGAAGCTCGGCACACCGAAAGTTGCCGCTGCGGGCTTATCTCTGCGCGCCTGTTTTCGTGGACGGCGAGATTTACGGCACCCTCAATTTTTCGTGCAACGATCCTTACAAAATCCCCTTTACGGAAAACGACAAAAACCTCGTGAACCTGATGGCGCAGTACGTGGGCAGCGAAATAGAAAATTTGCAAAACAGCCGCGCCTTGCTGGCAGCCAAAGAAACCGCCGAAGAGGCGGCCCGCGCCAAAGCCGATTTTTTGGCCACGATGAGCCACGAAATCCGCACCCCGATGAACGGCGTAATCGGGATGACTACTTTGCTCCTGCAGACGCAACTCTCTGACGAGCAGTTGGATTACACCAATACCATCCGCCTCAGCGGGGATACTTTGCTTTCCGTCATCAATGATATTCTGGATTTTTCCAAAATAGAATCCGGCAGTATGAACTTGGAAGAATTCCCCTTCGAAATTCAGCAGTGCATTGAAGAAGCGGTGGAAGTGGTATCGCCCCGAATGAGTGGCAGCCCCGTGGAACTGCTTTATTTCGTGGATCCCGGCGTGCCGGCCCAAGTGCTGGGCGACACCACCCGCTTGCGCCAAGTGCTTATCAACCTGATCAGCAACGCTATAAAATTTACCGAAAAGGGCGAAATAGTGGTGCGCGCCGAGGTAAAGGACCGCATCGGCAACCAAGTGCTGACCCACTTTTCGGTGCGCGATACGGGCATCGGCATCCCGCACGACAAGCAGAAAAAACTCTTTGCCGCCTTCACCCAAGCCGACAGTTCCACCACTCGCAAATACGGCGGCACTGGGCTGGGGCTGGCCATCTGCAAAAAACTGACGGGCCTGATGGGCGGCGAAATTTGGGTAAACAGCGAGCCGGGCGAAGGGTCTAATTTCCAGTTTACCATCCTTACAGAAATTGTGAAACAAGAAAAGGACAAAAAGCTGGACGGGAAAAACGTGGGCCTGCTCTACGGCCGCCGCGCCTTGGTGGTGGACGATAACGAGACCAACCTGAAAATAATGGAACGGCAATTCAAGCTGTGGGGTATCCACGCCGAGCCGGTGAACAACGCCCAAGAAGGCGTGAACCGCGCCCTGGCGGAAGATTTCGATTTTGCCATTATGGATTTTGAGATGCCCCAGTGGGACGGCATCGAAGCCACGGAGCGCATCCGTTCGCAAAAAAGCAAAGACGAACTGCCCATCATTATGCTCAGCTCCGCCTACCCCGAACTGACGGAAGAGCGGAAGAACAAACTCTTCTCGGCCAACTTTATGAAACCCGCGCGCCACAGCCTCATCCAAAAAACGCTGGTGAGGATACTCTCGGAGAAAAACTTGGCCATCCCCAAAGAAACCAAACCGACCCCCGAATCGCAAAATGACCAAATGGCCGAGCGCTACCCACTTTCCATCTTGCTGGCCGAAGACAACCAAGTGAACCAAAAGCTGGCCGTGCTGATGCTGGAAAAAATGGGCTATAAAACCGAAGTGGCCGAGAACGGGAAAATAGCACTGGACGCCTTGGAAAAGAAAACGTTCGACGTCATTTTGATGGACGTTCAAATGCCCGTGATGAATGGCGTGGAGGCCACCCGCTCCATCATAAAACGCTACGGCACGGCGCGGCCCTACATCGTGGCGATGACCGCCAACGCGATGGAAGGCGACCGCGAAAAATTCATCGCCGAGGGGATGGACGACTATGTGAGCAAGCCCGTGAACAACGAGAGCCTCCGCAAAATCCTGCAAAAAGTGGGGCGGCAAAAAGACAAGGCCGAAGCGTGAAGCGCGCCTGTTTCCAAATCCAATCCCCCCATCTGAAAGAGAAGGCTTTGGCACTCTGCGCGGCGAGTGAATTCGGTATTTTTCTGGATTCCCATCATCATCCAAACCAGCATTCTAAGTTCAAATGGCTGGCCGCTTGGGACGCAAAAAAAGTGTTTCAGCCTTCCGATAATTATTTTACCGATTTTCAATCCTTTTTAGATAAAAATAAAGATTGGTGTTTTGGCCATTTTTCCTATGATTTAAAAAATGAAATCGAGAACCTCAAATCTGAGAATCCCAACGAAATAAATTTTCCAAAACTGTGCTTTTTTATTCCTCGGTTTGTTTTGTATGAAAATAAAGAAGGTCTCTTTTTAGAAAATTATGGTTTTCAAAACGAAACTGATTTTTTAAACTATTTAGAAAAAAATGATTCTCCGCAATCTTTTGACAATAAAAAGATTGAACTCAATCCACAAACTTTCAAACAAGAATATTTGCAAAAAGTAGATTCCCTGAAAAATGAATTGCATTATGGAAATATTTATGAGATAAATTACTGCATTGAGTGGAATACGGTTTTAGATAAAAATTTCAAATTTTCACCCCTTTCAGTTTTTGATAAATTGAATCAAAAAGCGAAAGCCCCTTTTTCTGTTTTTTATAAAAATAAAGACCACTTTTTGATGTGTGTCTCGCCGGAAAGATTCCTGCAAAAAACCGGACAAAGAATCATTTCCCAACCGATGAAAGGCACAGCGGCGCGGTTTAAAGATTCCGAACAAGATGTACTGTCCCAAAAAAATCTCCGCACCAGCGAAAAAGAACGCGCTGAAAACGTGATGATTACGGACTTGGTGCGCAATGATTTGGGCCGCACCGCCGAAATCGGCAGCGTAAAAGTGGACGAACTTTTCGGTGTCCAAACTTTCGAAACCGTCCACCAGATGGTGACGACCGTTTCCTCCCAACTCGCTGCAAACTATACGATTACCGATTTGTTAAAAACCACTTTCCCGATGGGCAGTATGACGGGCGCGCCCAAAATCAGCGCGATGAACCTCATCGAAAAACACGAAAATTTTGCACGGAATCTCTACGCCGGAGCGGTCGGTTACATCACGCCCAAAGGCGATTTCGATTTTAATGTGGTGATTCGCAGTTTGCTTTACAACGCTGAAAACCAGTTTCTTGCCGCGCGGGTGGGCAGCGCCATCACCGTGCATTGCGAGGCGGAAAAAGAATATGAAGAATGCTTGTTGAAGGTGGCGGGGTTGTTGGATTGTTTGCGGTAGGAAAATTCAGCGAGAAAATTTTAGGTTAAATTTGTAGAAAAGTCAAAAATGATGGTTCAATTTCTTATGGATTCCGCCACGCTGACGAAGCCATCCAATGTGGTTTTTGATGATTTGCTGATTTTTTATTATCAAGATGAAGAAGGCTACCATATTTATCACGCACCCGCCTTAAACGTAGTGGGAGCTGGCGATGACGAGGCCGAAGCCAAGGACAGTTTTCAACTTACCCTGCAAGAGTTTGTGGAATTTACCTTGGACAAAGGCACGTTCATTTCAGAGCTGGAAAAGTATGGATGGACTATCGAAAAAAGAGAGAAAGAAAAAATCTTAAAAGCATCGCAGCCCTCGTGGGATAGCATCGTCAGCCTAAATTCCACCAAAGAAATTTTCTCCCTGCCCGACGTCAAATTGCGCAATCAAGCCTTTAAATTTTCTTGAAAAGGAAGCCAATGGCCAAGCATTTTCGGAACATCCAGCTCAAGAAATACAAAAAATTCTTGCTGCACATAGGTTGCGAACATTCCAGAACGAAAGGCAGCCACCTGATTTATACTTGTCCCGATTGCACACGTTCCGTAGTAGTTCAAGCTCACAAAAGCCCAGTACCGCCTGGCATCATACGCAGCAATTTGGAAACTTTAGGGATGAGCCGCGAGGAATTTTTTAGGATTTTGGATGAGGTTTGAAATTTCTTTTTTTTTCAATGAAAAACCCCGCCCACCAAGTCTCTAAATTTTTCCATAACTTCCTGAAAAACAACAAAGAGCACAAAATTTTGCTCGCTTGCAGCGGCGGGGTGGACAGTATGGTCTTGGCCGAAATTCTGCGTTTACAAAATCGAAATTTTGCATTGGCGCACTGTAATTTTCAGTTACGCGGCAAGGATTCCGGAGCCGATGAAAATTTCGTGAAAAACTGGGCCGCGGAACATTCGGTCTCTTTTTTTTCAAAAAAATTTGATACGCAAAATTTTGCGGAGGAAAACGGAATTTCCATCCAAATGGCGGCGCGGGAGCTACGCTACAGTTTTTTTGATGAAATTTTGAAAAAGGGAAATTTCGATTATTTGGTTACCGCGCACCATTCCGATGATGTTTTGGAGACGATTTTTTTGAATTTGGGGCGCGGCACGGGTTTGAAAGGTACGGCGGGAATTTTACCAAAAACCGATAAAATCTTGCGGCCACTTTGGTTGTGTTCCAAAGAAGAAATTTTGGATTTTGCTGAAACAAATCAAGTGCAATTTCACGAAGATGCCACCAATTCCAAAGACGATTACCAGCGCAATTTTTTGAGGCACAATGTTTTAGAGAGTTTTAAAAACACCTTCCCCAATTTTTCCAGTAGTTTCTACCAATCGCAAAAATGGCTGGCTGACGACCGGGTTTTTTTTGAAAATCTTATCAAAGAAAAATTGGATTCTTTGATTGAGAAAATAGAAGATTCGGAAATCTTGTCGCTAACAAAGATTGAAAATTCGGAATCCGGACGGGCGGTTTTACGGCATTGGTTGCAGCCGCAAGGAAATTTTGATTGGCGTTCCCTTTTTAAAATTTTGGATGAAAATCCCAGCGAAGGAAAATCGTTTAAAAGCGAAAAGCACGAGGTGATTTTTGACCGTGGAAATTTCATTTTAAGAAAGAAAGAGAAAAGCCAGTCGGCGGTTTATTTTATTGATAAAGAAGAAGTTGCGATTCAAAACCCCATTCCAATTTCTTTTGAAAAAATTCCCAAAAAGGATTTTATTTTAAAGAATGAAAAAGGCTCGGCGGCGCTGGATTTTGATAAACTTAAATTTCCGTTAAAATTGCGGAAATGGGAAATAGGCGACCGCTTTTCGCCCTTGGGAATGAGTGGCTCCAAAAAGCTGAGCGACTACTTTACTGACCTGAAATACAACAAGTTCCAAAAGGAAAATACTTGGCTGTTGGAATCGGATGGCGAGATCGTTTGGCTGAATGACGGACGCATTTCCGAACATTTTAAAATTGTAGATAGCACGGAAAGCGTTTATTTTGTGCGACTTTTCTAAATCAAATTGATGAACAAGTTTCTTTTTGCGCTGGTCAGCGTATTGATTTTCAATAATTTACAAGCCCAAGTTCTCGACCCCGTCAAGTGGAAATACGCCGTGAAACGTATTTCTGACACCGAGGCGGATTTGCAGATGACCGCCACCATCGACGAGGGCTGGCACGTGTATTCCAAAGATTTGCCGCCCGAAGCCACCGGCCTTCCCACCGAGGTAACTTTCAAAGAATCAAAAGATTATGAATTGATTGGGGGATTGAAGGAGCCGAAACCGATTGAAGAAAACAGCGTCAATTTTGGCGAAATCAGCTACCACGCGGAGAAGGTCACGTTTTCGCAGCGGGTGAAAATCTTATCCGAAAAACCGTTCAAAATCACGGGCGAACTGAGTTTTATGGTGTGCGACGATTCCAAATGTTTGCCGCCGGAATGGCTCGATTTGAGTTTCGATTTGAAAGGAGCGCCGAAAAAGCCTGACCCAAAATCCCAAATAAAAGAAGAAACCAACTCCCAAAAAACACCTGAAGACCAAAGTATGGACGCGGGTGACATCGCGCCCGGCGTGGACGAAGAGTCCGAGGAGATTGATTACGCCGCAGCGGACAATCAAGATTCAATACAGAGCGATACGACTGAAAACCAAGATGTTGCAACGATTACACCGACCGAACCCAAAAAGGAATCGCGCTCGCTCATCACGATTTTTATCCTGAGCTTCTTGGGCGGGTTCGCGGCTTTACTCACGCCCTGCGTCTTCCCGATGATTCCGCTGACGGTGAGTTTTTTCACCAAAACCAGCAAAACCCGCGCAAAGGGCGTGACCAACGCTATATTATATGGCGCGTCCATCGTGATTTTATACACCCTTTTGGGCTGGTTGATCACGGTCATTTTCGGGTCGGATTCGCTGAACGCTTTTTCGACCAACCCGTGGGTGAACATCGCGTTTTTCCTTTTGCTGGTGGTGTTTGCCATCAGTTTTTTCGGGGCGTTCGAAATCACGCTGCCCAGCTCGTGGGTCAATAAAACCACCGCCGGCGAAGACAAGGGCGGCATCCTCGGAATTTTCTTTATGGCATTGACCTTGGCGCTGGTTTCGTTTTCGTGCACCGGCCCCATTATCGGCACTTTGCTGGTGGAAGCGGCGGCGGGCAGCGCGCGCGGACCGCTGGTCGGGATGTTCGGATTTTCATTGGCGCTGGCCTTGCCGTTCACGCTTTTCGCAGCCTTTCCGGGCTGGCTCAATTCGCTGCCCAAAAGCGGCGGCTGGCTCAATTCCGTCAAGGTTTTTTTGGGATTTATCGAACTGGCGTTTGCGTTCAAATTCCTCAGCAACGCCGATCTGGTTTGGCAAGCGGGGTTTTTGAAAAGGGAATGGTTCATCGCCATTTGGATCGCAATTTTCGCGCTCACCACCCTTTACCTTTTGGGCGGTTTTAGAATGCCGCACGATAGCAAATTGGAAAAAGTTTCGGTGTTCCGGCTGTTAATGGCAATCGCGTCGCTGTTTTTCGTGGTGTACTTGGTACCCGGGCTTTGGGGCGCGCCGCTGAAATTGATTAGCGGTTTTCCCCCGCCGATGCACTACGCCGAATCGCCGGGCGGTTTTGGTACTCCGGTAGTTGCCAGTTCTTCGGTGGCCAAGGAAATTCCCGACGGCGCCGACCCCGACCATTGCCCGCACCGGCTCAATTGTTTCCACGATTTTGAGACCGGATTGGAATACGCCAAGGAAGTGGGCAAGCCGATTTTGCTGGATTTTACCGGCCACGCCTGCGTAAATTGCCGCAAGATGGAAGAGCAGGTTTGGAGCGATCCCCGCGTTCTGGAAATTTTGCAAGATGACATTGTCTTGATTTCCCTCTATGTGGATGAACGGACTAAACTGCCTGACAATGAGCAATATGTATCGGACATAACGGGGAAAAAAATCAAGACCATCGGCAATAAATGGAGCGAATTCCAAGTGGAGCATTACCAAAGCAATAGCCAGCCCCAGTATGTGATGATCAATCACGAAAGCAAAGTGCCGCTGATTGAAACCACGGCTTACGATCCCGATATTCCAAAATTTATCGACTGGCTGGAGCGTGGGGTTTCGGCGTTTGAGGAGTGATTTTCAACGAAAACGGCCCGCGCCGGAAAGCGCGAGCCGCTGAAGCACTCAACTAACTACTCACTCTATTTTTCAGAGCTTTTCAAAAATCAGAAAAGAGAGAATACCTTGATTATCGCGACCTTTTGTTGAAGCCAAACAACAGGGTAAACCGCACGCCTTCTTGGTTGGGCACCACCGCAAAATTCACGGGGAAATTCATATACTGGCTTTGGAACGTGTGGCCGATGGCGAAGGTGGCGCCCGCTCCCGCAATGCTCAAATTAGGGCCGAAGCCAATTTCGAAACCACTGCCGGTGCGGTAGCCGATGAGCGCGTTGAGGCTGGGCAAAAACAACCCTTGCTCAAATCCGCCGACCAGCGGCACCAATTCAAAAAGACCCGCACCGCCGTCTTCCGATTCAAAATAGCGCCACTCGAATTGCCAGCCAAACTGGGTGATGACGGGCGCGACCTCAAAACCGTATTCGTCTTCAAAACTGCTGGAAAGCCCCGGCAAAAAAGTAGCGCCGAGCCGCGGCCCGTCCAGCTTCAGCGGTCTTACGATGGGCGTTTCCGTGTCCGTGATAATCGGAGGTTGCTGGGCGTTCGCATTGTAGAAAAATGCGCTGGCCAACGTAGTCAAAATCATTGTTTTCGTTTTCATAGCTGTAGAATTTTTATAATTCGCAGCAAATGAATGGCGCATTTTTACGGTTGGAGAACTGAATTTTACCAATGAATTTTAGAGAAAGCGATTTATGGCACGTTGCGCGAAAATTCGTCTTGTAGTAAAACTTTTTTACGGATTATCGCAATTTTCAGTATTTTGCATTGCGAAAAATTGCGTATGAGCCGCTGTAATGATTATCATAATAATAAAACCGCTGTGAGCGCGGAGGGGCGCAGCGATTTTTGTTTTATGAAAATGATAGTTTTTTTTTGATAACCCAGTTCGCCCCGCGGCCCTCCGCGACCGCCGCGGTTGATGGAAATAAAACCGCGGAGAGCACGGAGGGGCGCAGCGATTTTTGTCTTATAGAAATGGTGATTTTTTTTTGATAACCCAGTTCGCGCCGCGGCCCTCCGCGACCGCCGCGGTTGATGGAAATAAAACCGCAGAGAGCGCGGAGGGGCGCAGCGATTTTTGTTTTATGAAAATGATAGTTTTTTTTTGATAACCTAGTTCGCGCCGCGGCCCTCCGCGACCGCCGCGATCGATGAAGATAAAAACGCGAAGAGCGCGGAGGGGCGCAGCGATTATCGTCTTATAGAAATGATAAGTTTTTTTAGATAACCCGACTCGCGTCGCGGCCCTCCGCGACCGCCGCGGTTGATGAAAATAAAACTTTGGTCTAATAAAATAACCGCGCCTGCTGCGGTTTTTAAAACTATTGCAATGAAAAAACACAGCCCGCAATCCGTTTTGATGGAAAGAATCCAACTGGCCACCGAAAGCGAAGAGCCGCTGGCGCAGCAATTAATGGAACTTCTGAACGTGAGCCGCGACTCTGCCTACCGAAGACTGCGCGGCGAAACGGCGCTTACTTTGGACGAATCCATTTTATTGGCCAAAAAATACCGCATCCCGCTGAGCGAAATCGCGGGGCAGAGCGACCAGTCCGCGATTTTCAACAAACAGCCATTCATCAAAACCCTCGAAGATTTTGAAAACTACCAACGCCGCTCGCTCGAACAACTGGAATACATCGAAGGAATCCCAAATCACCTGCTCACTTATTCCGCCAAGGACATCCCGGTGTTTTACCAGTTTGCTTTTCCGAAACTGGCGGCGTTCAAGATTTTTGTCTGGTTGAAGTCCGTTTACCATATCGAAAAAATCAACGGGGCGTACCTTGGGCTGGAACAGATTCCTAAATCATTGACGGACATTGCGTTGCGGCAATGGCAAGCCTATTCGCGCATCCATTCCATAGAAATTTGGAACGACTCCACCGTGCTCAGTTTGGTGAACCAAATCGCGTATTATTACGAAGCGGGCCTTTTAAAAAATCGTGCGGAAGCCTTGCAGATTTGCGATGAATTCCAAGAAATGACCAAGCTGATTTTCCACCAAGTAACGCGCGGGGGGAAATCCCACAGCAGCCAGCACGAAATAGATAGCAGCGCGAATTACAAAATGTATTACCACGAAATTTTGCTGATGGACAACCATCTCTTGGCGGAATTCCCCACGGGGCAAAAAATTTATTTCATCCCATACGCAGGAGTCAACTATTTCAGTACCAGCGATATAAATCTCACCAATGAAATCACTGACTATCTAAAAGGACAGTGTAAAAAATCATCTTTGATAAGTGATGCTTCCGAAAAAGAGCGGAATCGGTTTTTTCTGAAAATGCGCCACAAGCTGGATCAATTGCGCGAAAAAATTAACTCCACCGATCCGTTTATCTAAAACAGAAAGTGGAGCTTGTTTTTTGTAAGCGAATTCCTTCAACCCAATACGCTGAGCGCGCGAGAGAAACTGATGCTGCCGATAATTGCAAGCCCCCCCCAACCTCAATGGGAATTGTCATTTAGTTCTTGAAATTTTGTAAAGGCAAAATACCGACTTTTGAAAATGAAAAACCGATTTGAAGCGCCGCAACTTTAAACGTTGCATCAATTGAATATTGAAGTTTTATGATTTCAAGCGAGGGATACTATTTTCGAAGGCCCATTCATTCAGACAGAAAAATCTGGGGGCAAATCAAAATGTTATGTTATCCACAAAACCATTCCTGCAAATTCAAGATTTTTTGTAAGAAATCCTGCACGGATTGTATTGCAAAAAAAAGTGTTGGATTAAAGTCCGAAAAACAGCGCGCAAGACACGATGGCGGAAATCAATATAACCACGCCCACAATTTCGGCAACAGGTTGTTTTTTGGAATTCGCCTTAGCGAAATTTGCATTGGTGGATGCCATAAGAGTAGATGTTTTTTCTAAGAGTTTTACGCCGCAAAAGTAGGAACGGCTGGGCGCAACCCGATGAGAATCAGATGAAACGGCAACATTTTGCAATAAAACAACTTGACGTTTCTATTTAGATGGTATCGGTCAGGAAAAGGGCGGCCAAGAGAATCCCCACGATGACGAGGATGACCAATGCGCGTTCTATATAATCTTTGGAAGTGAGCTTGGGGCGGTTTGCCTTTTGGATGCTGCGCGCCCGCTGCTTGATTTCTTGTCTTCTGTCGGTTGCCATTTTGTAGAGAGTTTTATAAGACCTTAATCACCTCTGTTTCAAGGCCCTCAAATTATAAAAATATTTTAAACCGCCAACAGCCGTCAAGACAAAGGATTTAACACCGCGCTAAAAATGGTAATCCCGTTCGGGTCGCGGCCGTAATGTAATTTCTCGATGGCTTCGGGGATATCTTTGGAGCGGAAGTAGCTGGTGTGCAGCTCGTTTTCGCCCTTGATGCTCCACTGGAGGGTGTAACTGTTGTTCTTTTCGCGCTGGGTTTTTACGTAGTCCAGCATTTTTTTCAGCACGTCTATTTTGTTGTAGCCGTCCACGCTGTGGAAGAGGAAACTTTGGTTGTGGCGCGGGTTCACGGTGATAACGTCCAGCCGCAAGGTGCCGTTGTTTTCTTGGTAATCGAAGATGATGGAAGTGTTGCCGAGGCTCAGGTAGTTTTCGATTTCTTTTTGGATTTTGGCAATTTCCAAGTTCTGTTTTTCGCCGGACATTCCGTTTGTTTTGGGGGTTTTTATTTGCAAAAGAGGTTTCAAAGGTAAAGGAAAACGGTGGGTCTGGAGTGTGTTTAAAATGGGTGTAGGTCGGAGCGTGTCAGTTTCCATTTTTCCCATCTGGAGATGCCATCGGCATCTCATATTTGTAGAAATAGTGGGCGCAACATTCTGACCCCATCGGGGTCAAATAAATGTTCGACCCCGATGGGGTCGTTGAAAGCGCGGGCAAATCGTAGGCTACAAATATTTGAATCCGATGGATTCAAAAGCAAGCGACGGCGACGAGGTGGACGCAAATGCCACATTTATTTCATTTTGTCCCCACAAAAAATCATTCCTGCAAAGCCGTCTGCGTAAAGAAGATGCGCAGCCCGGCCACCTCCATTGCCAAATAATTGGCATCCAAATACATCACTTGCCAGCGGGCTTTTTCGGCGTCGGTCTTCGGGTCTTTCAGCACGACATTGTCTTGATTGTCAATTAAATACGGGACGTTCACCTCCGTGCCATACTCGTTCAGGTTTTCGGGGTTGATGAGTTTCAGGAGCAATTTTCCGTTTTTAAAGGAATAATAATCCGGCACGGCTTGCTGCAAATCTTGTTGGGTGGCGTTTTCTTTTTCGAGATACGCCAGCGCCTCCCACGCGCCGCGCTCCAGATATTTTGGGATGCTGTCGGGGATGGCGGTTTCCTTGCCGGTCAAGACGTTGAATACTTGGGCGATGGCGGAGTCGGTGTGGATTTGTGGGGATTGGGCGGGGGATTCATTTATCAAAAATGAGAGGAGCAAATAAAGAAAGACAAAGATTTTATTCATAGCAGTTCAACTTTTTATTCTTGTATTTTGAGTTTTTCCTTTTGATAATCCCAAAAGTGGCCTATAAATAAAATCACAAAACTTAAAAACCAAACGTAAAACCCTACTCCCAAATGGTACATATTTTCGATGTTTTCGATATCTTCCGCGGAAGGAATATAATCAATCGATCTTCTTTCATCCTCTCTTAAAGCTTCCGGCAACGTAAATGCAAAAAGGCCGCTAACTATCGCGTAAAATGAAAGCAGCATCCTAATTTGTAGACTTTTTTTTGGGTTGAAAGCAAGCATTCTTTCCAAAAAAATACTGATTAAATAAACAAGATTGGCACTCCACGGCAGGAAATAGTAAGGTATTATAATAATTAGATAATAAGAAATTACTGCCCAAAATCCGGCAATATATCCTACTGAAAATATGGGCAGAAATAGAGATACCGCATATAGTATTAAGGATATCTTCCTATAATTCAATTTTTTCATCCCCCAAATCTAAAAAAAAGAAGGCCGCCCCATTGGATGAAGCGGCCCTTCAAGTCACGAAACTACTCTACTACTCTGTTGCGGAAGAAAACGATTACCGTGCCAGTTTATTGGTGGGGGATATTAATGTTTTGTGAAAGCCAAGAGGCAGGTTTCAGGAGGCAGAAGACAGCATTCCCACTCTAAGAGGAAGAGGCGAGTCGGCCGCCTAACCAAGATGTCGGGATAAAATCAATTTCCATCGCTTCCCTGTTCCCCTCCCATAATTTATTGCCCCATTAGCACATTGCCCCTTTGTCCCATTGACTGATTGTCCCATTAGCCCATTGCCCAATTGTCCCATTGACTGATTGTCCCATTAGCAAATCGCCCGATTGCAAATTGCTGATTGCTGATTGCCGATTGCCGACTGCAAACCGCCGACTGTTACCCCAACGTTATCAACATTAAGTGTGGAAAGATTTTGGGAAATCCGCGCCTTGCAAATTTGGTTTTTCCCCAAAGCCGAAGTTTCAGCGAGTTGCCGCAAAAAGGGATGCCAAGGCTGTGGATAACTCCCTGAAAAAGTTCAGAAGTCTCCCTTGGTTCGCCCCACTATTTTTCTTCCATTTGTGGAGCAAGTTTTAGAAAAAACCGCGCATCGCCGACATTTTCCTTTTTTAATTCATTCATTTTAAAAGAGTTACCAAATTTGGAAGGGGGAGTTGTCGCTCAAAACGAAGGAGTTAGCAAATCATAAAAAAGACAAAATAAAATGAGCCACATTCAGGAACCCATCCTCCAAGAAAACCCCAACCGCTTCGTGCTTTTCCCTATCGAACACGAAGATATTTGGAAATGGTACAAAAAACAGGAGGCCAGTTTTTGGACGGCCGAGGAAATTGATTTGCACGAAGATTTGGTGCATTGGAATTCCGTTTTGACCAACGACGAGAAATATTTCATCAAGCACATCCTCGCTTTTTTCGCCGCCAGTGATGGCATCGTAAATGAAAACCTCGCCGAGAATTTCGTGAACGAAGTGCAGTACACCGAGGCGAAATTTTTCTACGGTTTCCAAATCGCGATGGAAAACGTGCACAGCGAAACCTACTCCTTATTAATAGATACGTACGTAAAAGACCCCGCCGAGCGCGACCAGCTTTTTAACGCGCTGAACAACTTCGAGGCCATCAAAAAGAAGGCGGACTGGGCGCTGAAATGGATTGAGTCGGATTCTTTTGCAGAACGGTTGATTGCCTTTGCAGCAGTGGAAGGCATCTTTTTCAGCGGTTCGTTTTGCAGCATTTTTTGGTTGAAAAAACGTGGGTTGATGCCGGGCCTCACTTTCAGCAACGAGCTGATTTCGAGGGACGAAGGTTTGCACTGCGACTTTGCCGTGCATTTGCACAACAAGCACCTTTTGGCGAAAGTGCCGGAAGAGCGCATTAAGCAAATTTTGACCGAAGCGCTGGACATCGAGCGGGAATTCATCACCGAATCGCTGCCGGTGAACCTCATCGGGATGAACGCCAAACTGATGACGCAGTATTTGGAATTTGTGACCGACCGCCTGTTGGTAGAACTGGAATGCAGCAAGGTGTACAACGTGGAAAACCCCTTCGATTTTATGGATATGATTTCGCTGCAAGGCAAAACGAACTTCTTTGAAAAGCGCGTTGGCGAGTACCAAAAAAGTGGGGTGATGCAAGGGAGCGAGTCGCAGAAGATTTCGTTTGATTCGGAGTTTTAGGGCAGTCGACGGTCGACAGTCCATAGTCGACAGCCTGTGGGGATAAGTGGGGTGGAAATGGGTGGTCGATTATAGATATGAAAAGTGGTTTTTGGTTTTATAAAAAAGATTTGAGTGTTTGAAATTGAAGACAGTTTGCATTCTCAAAATATGGGCAAGTTTTCTTCTTATGAAGAAGCACTTGATGAATTGAAAAAAATTGCCAAAATCCCCTTTAGAAAAAAACCGAACAAACCGCCTTGCACGAATTGGAAAAATTGTGAAAGAAGTTATGTCATAATAGAGTATGACGATTCACAAATTCCTTGGAAGGAAATTGATACAAAAGAAGTTTTGTCGATTTCGAACAAAAAAGTAGAATGGAAAAATTAAAATCTTTAGGAATTTTTCTAAAAGAAAATCTTAATTTGATTGTATTGATTGCAATCACTTTTGGAGCTTTTTTAATGGGATGTTTTTTTAAATCTCAATGGGAATTTTGGATGAATATTGGATTTGCTGGGCTTTTTGTCATTTTATCTTTAAAAAAAATCCACGGTTGTGAATCGCTTTCAAATTTGTCTTTAAAAAAAATATAAAGTTGTTCTTTATTTATGGTGGGGCGTAACAGGAGTTTTTCACAAAAGATAAACTGAATGTAGGTTGTGAATTGATTCCAAATAAAAAAATACAATGCTTTCAAATTGTTCTTTGGTTTTGGTTCATTAAAAATATTGAAAGAAGCTAAATTTTTAGATTGGATTATTCAATTAAAAACCATAGAAAATTATAGATAGAAAAATGATTTTAGATAATTTGAATCATAAGAAATTTTATAAACAACACTTTCCCACACAGGCTGTGAACTATGGACTGTCGACTGTGGACTTTTATAACCGACAACACTTTCCCACACAGGCTGTGGACTATGGACTATCGACTGTGGACTTTTTAAACAAAAACCAACAAAAATGTACGTAATAAAACGAGACGGCCGCAAAGAATCGGTCAAGTTTGACAAAATCACGGCACGGATACAGAAACTGTGCTATGGGATGAGTGATTTGGTGAACCCCACCAACGTGGCGATGAAAGTCATCGAGGGGATTTACGAAGGGGTAACCACCTCGGAATTAGACAGTTTGGCGGCGGAAGTGGCGGCTTCGCTGACGACCAAGCATCCCGATTATGCGCAACTGGCGGCGCGGATTGCGGTGAGCAATCTCCATAAAAACACCACCAAATCGTTCAGCGAAACGATGAAGGATTTGCACGAATATGTGAATCCCAAAACGAATTTGGAATCGCCGTTGATTGCGGACGACGTGATGGAAATCATCGAAAAAAACAAGGAACTGCTGGACAGCACCTTGATTTACGATCGTGATTTTGGGTACGATTACTTTGGTTTTAAAACCTTGGAACGCAGCTACTTGCTGCGCCTGAACGGCAAAATCGCCGAGCGTCCGCAGCATATGTTGATGCGCGTTTCCATCGGCATCCACAAAGAGGATTTGGAAAGTGCCATCGAGACCTACCACTTGATGAGCAAAAAATATTTTACGCACGCCACGCCCACGCTTTTCAACGCGGGCACGCCCAAGCCGCAGATGAGTTCGTGCTTCCTTTTGACGATGAAAGACGACAGCATCGACGGGATTTACGACACGCTGAAACAGTGCAGCAAAATCTCGCAAAGCGCCGGTGGCATTGGCCTGAGCATCCACAACGTGCGGGCGACGGGCAGTTACATCCGCGGGACGAACGGCACCTCGAACGGCATCGTGCCGATGCTGCGCGTGTTCAACGACACGGCGCGCTACGTGGACCAAGGCGGCGGCAAGCGCAAGGGCAGTTTTGCCATTTATATGGAACCGTGGCACGCGGATATTTTCGCCTTTTTGGATTTGAAAAAGAACCACGGCAAAGAGGAAATGCGCGCCCGCGACCTGTTTTACGCGCTGTGGATGTGCGACCTTTTTATGAAGCGCGTGAAGGAAAATGCGGACTGGACGCTGATGTGCCCGAACGAATGTCCGGGCCTTTACGATGCGTACGGCGAAGAATTTGAGCGCTTGTATGAAAAATACGAGGCCGAAAACAAGGGCCGCAAAACGATAAAAGCGCGCGAGCTGTGGACGAAGATTTTGGAGAGCCAAATCGAGACGGGCACGCCTTATATATTGTATAAAGACGCGGCGAACGAGAAATCGAACCAGAAAAATCTGGGGACGATTCGCAGTAGCAACCTCTGCACGGAAATCATCGAATATACCGCGCCGGACGAGGTGGCGGTGTGCAATTTGGCCAGCATCGCGCTGCCGATGTTCGTGGAAGAAGGCGCGTTTGACCACGACAAATTGTTTGAAGTCACCTACAAAGTGACCAAGAATTTGAACCGGATTATTGACCGGAATTACTACCCCGTGCCCGAAGCGCGCAACAGCAATATGCGGCATCGTCCGGTCGGGTTGGGCGTGCAAGGTTTGGCGGATACGTTCATCCAATTGCGTCTGCCGTTTACCTCCGATGAGGCGAAACAATTGAACAGCGAAATATTCGAGACGCTTTACTACGCGGCGCTTTGCGCGAGCAAGGACGAGGCGATTCAGGACGGTGCTTACGAGACTTACGAAGGCTCGCCGATTAGTCAGGGGCTGTTTCAATTCAATATGTGGGGCACCGACGAAAAGGACTTGAGCGGCCGCTGGGATTGGGACACTTTGCGCGGCGAAATCAAGGAACACGGTGTGCGCAACTCGCTGTTGCTGGCGCCGATGCCGACGGCCAGCACCTCGCAAATCCTCGGCAACAACGAGTGTTTCGAGCCTTATACATCCAACATTTATACGCGCCGCGTTTTGTCGGGCGAGTTCATCGTGGTGAACAAGCACCTCTTGGTGGATTTGGTGGATTTAGGACTGTGGAACGAGGATTTGAAAAACGAAATCATCCGCTCCAACGGCAGCATCCAGCACCTCGATGCCATCCCCGAAAACATCAAGGAGATGTACAAAACGGTGTGGGAGATGAGTATGAAAGACATCATCGATATGAGCGCCGACCGCGGCCAGTTCATCGACCAGTCGCAGAGCCTGAACCTGTTTATGGAAAACGCCAACGCCGGCAAACTGACCTCGATGCATTTTTATGCGTGGGAAAAAGGCCTGAAAACGGGGATGTATTATTTGCGCACCAAAGCCGCGACGGATGCCATCAAATTCACCGTACAGAAACAGGCGAAATCGCAAGTGGAGCCGGTGACGGAAAGCGGGCAAACCGAAAAGATGTTGGTAGAACCGCACGGCCACGTAGAATCGCACGGCCGTGCGATTAATGATGGCGCGGTAAAATCGCAGGGGCGGGCGGTAAAATCGCAGGGTGCGCGCGCGGTAGAATCGCACGGCCGTGCGATTCCACAGGACAACCATCCAATTTCACAGGAACAAAACGGCGCGGTCCCATCCAACGGCGCGCTGGAAAAAACCAAGGCCATCAACGAACAGCGCGTGGCAGAAATGGCGAAGAACATCGTGGGCTATACGGAAGAAGAAATCATTGCGTGCAGTATTGACAATCCGGATGATTGTGAGGCTTGCGGTTCATAGAACCGCAGGCCTCGTAGAATCGCACGGCCGTGCGATTCTACTACGATTGAACCAAAAAATCGCCGAAGGATTTTATGATAATTGAATCGAAAACCACGAGGTGTCGAAACCGCGCGGCGATAAAATCGCCGTACAATTCAAACAATAATCATTTTGGGGTGAACCGCACGGCCGTGCGGTTCTACGCCATCCATCAAATCTGGTCCAACGGGACAACAATCTTCTCATTGTCCCATTCTCCCATTGTCAGATGGATTCGGCCAAACCTTCGCCACCTCGTCCAATTCCTCGTACCAATCCGGCCCATATTTCCGTACCAACGCATCTTTAACAAACTTATAAACAGGCACTTCCAAAGATTTTCCCAGTTCACAGGCGGGCGCGCAAACCTCAATTTTTTGATAATTCACCGCATCGTAGCCTTCGTATTTGGAAATCCGCACGGGGAACAAATGGCAAGACACCGGCTTGCGGAAATCCGTCGCGCCCGCTTCCCACGCCTTTTCGATGCCGCATTTGGTCACGCCCTTTTCATCAAAAATGACGTAGGCACATTCTTTTCCTTTTACTAAGGGTGTCACGGGTTCGCCGTCGCTTTCGTCGATTACCGCCGTGCCTTGTTCCTCGATGGATCGGATGCCTTCTTCGCGCAAAAAGGGTTTTACATCTTCGTAAATTTTGGCCAAGATTTTCACTTCCGGGTCTTCCAGCGGCG
Organism: Owenweeksia sp.; assembly: GCA_965214115.1. Taxonomy (GTDB): domain Bacteria; phylum Bacteroidota; class Bacteroidia; order Flavobacteriales; family Schleiferiaceae; genus Owenweeksia. The sequence goes on along the minus strand of CBDCAU010000003.1, from coordinate 31,838 downwards.
CACCCGCATCGCCTTCCACGCAGCAGGCGCCCTTGCATTTGCTCAGGTCGCAGACGAAATCTTTTTCGAGGAGGTCTTCGGAAATTAAAGTGTCTTGGATGGAGAGCATTGGCGATTTACGATTTTTCCGATTGACGATTTACGATTGATGTTGGAATGGAAAGTAGGAGCGCAAAGGTCTCGACTGCGCGCGAGCTGACCAACGGTATTCCACAAACGACCCGTCTAAGCGCCGAGACCTTGCAGGTTTTCTGAAACCTGCAAGGTCTTCCACAGCCAGTATTTCGGCGTCCGGTTTATTCGCCTCACATTTCACCTTTGAGCCCGTCTGCCAATAGGCAGGGGTTAACGGGCCTTGAAGGTTGGTAGGCTTCCGCTACTTTTGCACGCCTTTTTTATATTGAAAATGCCCTCCCCAAAACGACATACCGTAACCGCCGCTTTGCCTTATGCCAACGGCCCCGTACACATTGGCCACTTGGCGGGCTGCTACCTGCCGGCGGATATTTATGTGCGCTACCTCCGCCAAAAGGGCGCGGATGCCAAATTTATCTGCGGCAGCGACGAACACGGCGTGGCTATTATTATGAAGGCCAAAGCGGAGGGTGTTTCGCCGCAAGAAATCGTGGATAAATATCATTTTTTGATGCGCGACGCTTTCGCGGATTTTGGGATTTCTTTTGATGTGTATCACCGCACTTCCGAGGAATCGCACCACCGAACGGCCTCGGATTTCTTTTTGAAATTGTATGAAAAAGGCTGTTTTACCGAAAAGGAAACCGAGCAGTATTATGACCCCGAGGCCGAGCAATTTTTGGCCGATCGCTACATCGAGGGGACGTGCCCGAATTGCCGCTACGAAAAAGCCTACGGCGATCAATGCGAAAACTGCGGTACTTCGCTCAGTCCCAATGATTTGATTGAGCCGAAATCGCGCCTGAGCGGGGCAAAGCCAATTACCAAAAAAACCACCCATTGGTTTTTGCCGCTCGACCATCTTTCGGGAAAAATTAAAGAATATATTCAATCCCATAAAGACTGGAAATCAAACGTTTACGGTCAATGTATGAGTTGGCTGGAAGACAGCGACGGATTGCAGGCCCGTTCGATGACGCGCGATTTGGACTGGGGAATAAAAGTGCCGCTGGAAAAAGCCGACGGCAAAGTACTCTACGTTTGGTTCGATGCGCCGATCGGCTATATTTCGGCCACCCAAGCTTTGCTGGGCGCGGATTGGGAGAAATATTGGAAAGATGAAAATACCGAACTCGTCCATTTTATCGGGAAGGACAACATTGTTTTTCACTGCATCATTTTCCCTGCGATGCTGATGGAACACGGCGAATTTATCCTGCCGCAGCAAGTGCCCGCCAACGAGTTTCTGAATTTGGAAGGCCAAAAGATTTCCACCAGCCGGAACTGGGCGGTGTGGCTGCACGAATATTTGCAAGATTTTGAAGGCCAGCAAGATGCGCTGCGCTACACCCTCTGCGCGAATGCGCCCGAAAGCAAAGACAACGATTTTACTTGGAAGGATTTTCAGGCGCGCAACAACAACGAATTGGTGGCGGTTTTTGGGAATTTCGTGAACCGCGTTTTGGTGTTGATGCAGAAATATTACGATGGGAAAATCCCCGCGCCGGGCGATTTTTCGGAGGTGGATTTGGCGGTTTTGAAAACGGTGGAAAACGCGCCGGAAACAGTGGGAAATTCCATTGAAAAATTTCGTTTCCGCGAGGCGCTTTCCAAATTTATGGAAGTGGCACGCGCCGGCAATAAATATTTGACGGAGGAAGAACCGTGGAAAAAAATCAAAACGGACGAAGCGCGGGCGGCCACCATTTTATACGTGTCGGCGCAGGTTTGCGCGCAACTTTCGCAATTGGGCGAGCCGTTTTTACCGTTTTCATCGTCGGCTTTGCGCGGCTATTTGGGTTTGGATTTGATGGAATGGCAAGCCTGCGTCCGTCGCAAGTTTTTGTTTCCGAATACCCAAATCCAAAAAGGCGATTTGCTTTTTCAAAAAATTGAAGATGAGCAAATTGAGGCGCAATTGCAAAAATTGGAATCCTCCAAAATCGAAAATGAGAAAAGTGCTAATCCCAAAAAACTACCCGCTTTGAAAGACGAAATTTCTTTTGACGATTTTCAAAAAATGGACATCCGCATCGGGACGATTCTTGAAGCGCAAAAAGTGCCGAAAACCGATAAACTGTTGCAATTGAAAGTGGATATTGGCGTGGAAACCCGCACCATCGTTTCGGGCATCGCCGAGCATTTTGACCCTGAAAAAATCGTGGGCGAGCAAGTTTCGGTTTTGGTAAATCTGGCCCCGCGCAAAATTCGTGGCGTGGAATCGAAAGGGATGATTTTGATGGCGGAGGATGCAGACGGGAAGTTGGTGTTTGCGCGGCCCAGTGATTCCGTTGAGAACGGCTCCGCCGTTGCCTGATTTATTTCAATAGGACACACAGGGAGCGGCGGCACATAGTTTCACATAGTTATCGGAGAGAGACCTTGCAGGTTTTGAAAACCTGCAAGGTCTTTTGTTTTTCATCAAAAATCTATATGTTTCTATGTGAAAAATTCTATGTGCCCCAACGTGAAAATGCGCTTGGCGGGAACGGCTACGCCGTTGCTTGATTTTTTTTCACATAGGCCACATAGGGAGCGGCGGCACATAGTTTCACATAGTTATCGGAGAGAGACCTTGCAGGTTTTGAAATCCTGCAAGGTCTTTTGTTTTTCATCAAAAATCTATATGTTTCTATGTTAAAATTTCTATATGCCCTATGTGAAAATGTCCCCTCTCCCCCACTTAGTCTCGTCTTAAAAGAAAATCCAAAAACTACCTTCGCCCAATCGTAAATCGAATAAATCGTAAATCAAAATGGGCTATCTAACATCCGAAACTTTCCAGTTTTTGCGGGATTTGAAAAAAAACAATTCCAAAGAATGGATGGACGAAAACCGCAGCCGCTACAAAACGCAGCGCGATAACGTGATTTCCTTTGCGGATGCGCTTTACAAGAGTTTTGCGACCATCGAAACGATGCCGATGAGCGACCCGAAAAAGTCATTGATGCGCATCAACAACAACCGCCGGTTCCAGCCGGACAAACCCATTTACAAAACACATTTTGGGGTGGGCATCGACCGAGGCGAAAAGAAGGCGGGCTTTTACGTCCACATCGAACCGAACGCCAATTTTGTGGGCACGGGCATTTACCATCCGCAAAAAGAAACCTTGGACAAAGTGCGCGCCCAAATTGACCGCGCGGGCGAAGATTTGCAGAAATTCGTGGATTCCAAAGATTTCAAAAAATACTTTGGGACACTGGACGGCCGCGAACTGAAAACCTCGCCACGCGATTATTCCGCCGACCACGAGTTCATCCATTTTCTCCGCAAGCAGGATTTGACCATCGGGCAAAAATTTGACAATAAAGAAATGACGGACGATTCCATTATCCAAAAAATAACCGCAACCTACCAAGCCGCGCTGCCGTTCGTGCATTTTTTGGACGAGGCGTTTTCGTAAGGCGGATTCGCTTTTTTTTATAAAAATTTTACAAAAAAAGGCCGTTCACGACATCAGCGTCGGGACGGCCTTTTCACTTCAAAATTTGCGGCAGTTTTTAGCGTACGATGAGCATCGGCTTGCGTAGAGTGTGTGCTTCATTGGTGCCGATTCCTTTCAATTGGATTTCCACGAAATAATAGCCGGGCGTCAAACTTGACCCGTCGAGCGGCAGCACGTGGTTGGTGGCGGCCAAATCTCCCAGATCCGCTTGGGAAAGCTGTTGCCCATTGGTATTGAAAATGCGCACCTCCACCTTGGCTTCGTAGGGCAGCATTACTTGCAGATTGTATCTGCCGTTGTTGGGATTCGGGAAAACGTCTGCTTGGGGGCCGGCGTTTTCTTCCGGATTTACCCGTGCCGCACTTTTCGCGATGGGCGAAACGGGCTGCGCCAATTCAATCAAAACAGGCGTGGCGGAAAGCGTCATATTCATAAAACCGCCGGAGTAGGAAGGCAAGGCGGTGGGTGTGCCGCCGGCCTGCGCACCGTCCAGCAGCCAAGCCGAATCCGCCGGCAGGCCTACCTGCACCGAAACGGGCAAAGTAGCCGCGTTATTTGCATCGATGGGACGCCACGCCACCACGTGGGTGGGGTTGCCCGCCGCATCGCCGTATAGCATCACCCAAGCGTCCAAGTCTTGGTGCAGTTCGTTCAGGAAATAGGAATCGCCCAAGCGGTTTTTGATGTTCTCAAAATTGACGAACACCTTCTTGATGGGCGAACCCAAAGCCACGGGGCCGGTAAGCCCCGTACGCCCATAAAGCGCGCCCCCGTTGGTATTGGCAAATTTGAACCAAGTGGAACGGTCGATGCCGAGGCGGTCGAGCATAAACAGGCCACGCGCGCCATAGATGGCCTGCACCTGCTCGGTGACGCATTCGCCGTGGGTGCAGGGCAGGCCGCCGCCGTCGCTGTCCCAGCCCCATTCGCTCAGGTAGAATTTTTTGCCGGGCATATTCACGTCGCGGAAGCGCAGTCCCGAAATCATCTCGCGGAAAATGGAGCGCGGGTCTTCGGGATAGGTGGCGCGGCGCTGTCCGGTCTTTTCATCGAGCACATAGCTATAATGGTGTTCTTTGATCCCATCCAAAAACTGGGCGGCCACCGGAGTGAGGCGCGCGCCCATATAATTGCCAGAAGTGGAGGTTTCGCGATGGGGGTCGGCGGCTTGCAGGGCGCAGGGCAGCACCACCATTGCCGAGTCGCCATCGTAAGCGCCCTTGGCCATTCCTTCCAGCACGGTTCTATAAAAAGTAGTGTCGTAGGTGCGCGGCTCGTTGCCGATTTCCATCACTTCCACATTGCCAGTGCCAAAGGTGGGGCCGAAATGCCGCGCGTAGGCATAGCCATAATTGTAAGCAGCTTGGTAGGGGTTGTCCCATACGTTCTGGGGCTGCTCAGCTTGGTTGAAAACGATGCAGGCCTGCACGTCCAGACCGCCGGCTTTCCAAGCGCTGTATTCGCGATCCCAATCGAGCCACCAAAAGCGCAGCGAACCGGGCATCGCATCATAGTCTGGGGTCACATCGGGATCTTGCGTGTCCCAGTCCATATCTTGATAATTGCGCCCTAGCGTGGCCACCCGCGAATAGAGCAGCGGCCCGCCCGTGCTGTCGATCAGTTCCGTGGCTTTGCCTTGTTCCCATTCAAAAATGCCGGTGGTGCCCATCAAGTCTTTCAGCGGGCGAGTGGCGGGCTTGGCAGGAGCCATCGCGCCGTATATCCCGCCTTGGTCGCGCACGTCCAGCTTGCGCAGTTCCGCGCGGATATTGTTGGCATTCTTCAAATAGGAACGGATGCGCGCATATCGCACGGTCAGCACGGGGTCGGCCAAGAAAGAGACATCGTGGTAAATTTTCACATTCGGCTTGGCCACGGTGGTCCAAGTGATGCTGTCATAGCTGACCTGAAACTCCGAAGAATCCACCCAGTTTGAATTTTGGTAACGGGTATAAACGGCAGCCACTTCCTGCGGGGTTTGAAAGTCGATAACAATGTCTTCCCACGCAGGCTGAGGCAGCGCGGCCAATTCATACAAACGAAACGAACCAGCGGAAACCAGCGAAAGCGCGGTTACCTTTTGGTCGATGGTGTAGCGCTCCAAGCCCGCGTCGGTGGCGGAGTAGGTAGCCGCCAAAACCGAGTCGCCATTGGCTTTATGGGCATAAATATTTACATCGGAGGACAACTGCCCTGCGCGCAAGCTGATCAGAAACACCTTTTGCAGCGACGGAAAATCATAACGTACCCAAGCGTTGCCCGCGCCTTGGTTTACTGTTTGGAAATTGTAAGTCACCGCATCCGTAAAAACCGCTGCATTGACGGCGGAGGAAGCGGAGAATTGGCCACCAGCGCCGTTGTTCAGCAGCAAGTTACGGTCGGGACGCGCGATATAGCCGTCGGGATAGGGCGGCAGGGAGCGCCAAGATGTAGCGTTGTTTTCATCCAGCACGTTCTCCACGGGGTAGCCAGGGTTGGTGGACGTGGCCACGATATGGGCATTTTCCAGGGGCGAAGAAACCAAGCCGGCATTGCGGTCCCAAACCACGGGCGGCGGCGGAACAATCGTGCAGCCGGTGTTGCCGCCAAAGAAAGCCATATCCACCAGCTCGCCGCGGGCGTGGTCTTGCTTTTTGATGAAGCAGCGCACCCTGGCGTAGCGGTAGCAGCCCGTTAGCGAAACGGCGTCCACCGTAGGGAAATACGATTTCGGGTTGGGGCGTGCGGCCAATTGCCACGTGGCTTGGTCATCGCTCACCCACACTTGCGCCGAATCCACCCACTGGGTGTTGCGGAAATGGGACCGGACGCTCTTCAAATTTTTCGGGACGCCAAAATCCACCGTCAAATCCTCGAACAGCGGTGAGGCGGTGGCCGCAAATTCATACAGGAGGTAGGGCCGCACACTGCGCAATTCGATGCGAATGAAATTTTGGCCTATGTCAAAATGTTTTACGGAGTAGCTTTCAGACGGAAGGTATTTTCCGAGCAGGATCTCATTTTTAGATGCAGTATAACCGTAGATCTCCACCTCGTCGTTGGCTTTCAACTTTAGGCTTATCAAATGGATAAACTGGTTCTGCCCCAAATCCGCGCGCACCCAGTGTGGACCGCCGGCAGATTCTATCCATCCCCCCGTGGCCACGGAACCGTCATTGGCGGCCGGCAGGTTGGGCTGGAAGGAATTGGAGCTGAAGCCGGTGACAAGGTTCAGCAGCAGGTTCTGATCGGCCCGCGCTTGGTAGCCGGCCGGCAGGGGTGCCAAGCTGCGCCATTTGGTGGCGGGGTTTTGGTCAAAACCATTATCGGCGGGGTGCGCCGTTTCTTGGGAAGTGGTGGTTACGGAGGTTGGGAATAATTGGGTGGAATCGCCCGCTTGGGCTAGCCCCGAGAGGCCGCAAAACGTCAAAGCCATCGCTGCGGCGACGGAGAATCTTGATTTCTTCATTTTTAAAAAGAGTAAGTAAAGTGTGAAATAAAAAAACGCCAGAGAGCGTCAACCGAGCCGAGCGGCGCGAAAGTATCCTTCGCCTTTGTTTAGCCGCTTTCCTACATTTTTGTAGAAAACTTTATACTATCCCTAAAACTCCTTGGACTGGATTTTACCAAAAGCCATATAAACCGCTGGGTGTGCGCGCCTTCCACGAGTTGGGGAAAATGTCCCTGTAAAGAATGGTTTACAAGGTTTGGATGGGACAAAGTGGGGAAATTTCCTAAATACGGGCATCGGCGGCGCGAACAGCTCTTTCGCCAATCTTACGATACGGTCAAGGGAGAAGCAGTTATTGAGTTATTGTGTTTATAGTTGTTTTGGCGAAAAGCCAGCACAAAACGCCCTGCCTAATTAACCAACAACTTAATAACCAAATAACTGCGAAGAAGCAGCCCCGCCCAGAATCGAACTGGGATCAAAAGTTTAGTCCCGCACCTGCGGGATATCCATTGAACTACGGGGCCGGAGGAGGCAGTTATTGAGTTATTGTGTGGATAGTTGTTTTGGCAAAAGCCAGCACAAAACGCCCTGCCTAATTAACCAACAACTTAATAACCAAATAACTAAGAAGAAGCAGCCCCGCCCAGGATCGAACTGGGATCAAAAGTTTAGTCCCGCACCTGCGGGATATCCGTTGAACCGCGGGGCCGGAAGGGGCAGTTATTGAGTTATTCTGTGGATAGTTGTTTTGGCAAAAGCCAGCACAAAACGCCCTGCCTAATTAACCAACAACTTAATAACCAAATAACTAAGAAGAAGCAGCCCCGCCCAGGATCGAACTGGGATCAAAAGTTTAGGAAACTTCTATTCTATCCATTGAACTACGGGGCCAGGGCAAGCAGTTATTGAGTTATTGTGTTTATAGTTGTTTTGGCAAAAGCCAACATAAAACGCTCAGTCTAAATAACTAATGACTTAATAACCAAATAACTGCAAGGAAGTAGCCCCGCCAGGAATCGAACCTGGATCTTAGGTACCGGAAACCTACATACTATCCATTGTACTACGGAGCCGAAAAAAGGGCTGCAAAACTACTAATCTCCTCTCTTATATGCGCATTCCCTTTGGCGCTTTCAATCCAATTGCCCAACAGTCCGTTTCTTTGTAAAAATTTCGATATGAAAAATTACCTCCTCCCTCTTTGCCTGTTTTTTACCATCGGCGCTTCCGCGCAAAAGTTGGTATCCGCCACTTACCTCGGCACAACGCCTTCCTTCCAATTCCAGCTTTTGCTTCCCACCCAAGCGCAGTACGGGGTGGATTATTACAAAATCACCTACCAAACCACCGATGTGGATGGCAGCCAAACCATCGCCAGCGGCGGGCTGGCCGTGCCCAATACCAGTTCCTGCAACGATTTTCCCTTGGCGGCTTATTGCCACGGCACCGTTTCGGAAAAGGAAGCCGTGCCTTCGCGCGACAATTCCGAGGCCTTTTTGACCAAGGCTTTGGCCAGCACCGGCGCGGTTTCCGTGGCGCCCGATTATTTGGGGCTGGGCGACAATCCCGGCCTCCACCCCTACCTGCACGCCGAAAGCCAAGCCACCGCCACTTTGGATTTGATCCGTGCCTCGCGGGAATATTTGCAGGATTCGACCAGCGTAACTTTAAACGGGGAGGTGTTCGTAACCGGCTATTCGCAGGGCGGCCACGCGGCGATGGCCACCGTAAAATACGTGCAGGACAGCGGCCTGTTCAACGAATTTGACATCGTGGCGGCCGGCCCCGCCAGCGGCCCGTATAACTTGAGCGGCAGCCAATCCACCGTTTTGCTTTCCGGCCAGCCCTATTCCAACCCCGGTTACGTGGTGTATTTGCTTTTCGCGATGAACCGCGTATATGGCGACATTTATCAAAGCGTGGATGAACTTTTAAAATCACCTTATGATACCACTATTCCGCCCCTTTTTGATGGCACCAATGATATGAGTTTTATCAACTCCCAACTGCCAAATACTTTGTCGGGTTTTATACAAGATTCGGTTTTGGCCAATCTGAAAGCGGATTCTACTCAATCGAACCACCCGATTTGGCGCGCCCTGAAGAAGCAGGACAATTTTGACTGGGCGCCCAGTTTTCCATTGAAAATGTACTACTGCACCCAAGATGAACAGGTCAGTTTTCAAAATGCGTTGGACGCCGATTCGGCAATGACAGCCAATGGCGCGGCGAACGTGGCCGCCATAAACAAAGGCGCCACCGATCACGCGGGTTGCATCTTCCCTTCCTTGACCACTGGGGGAGCGCTTTCTTTAATGATGCAAAACACCACTGCCTGTATGATGATCGGTTTGGGTGAAAATGCGTTCCAGAATAGCATTGAAATATATCCAAATCCCGGTCAATCCTATTTACAGTTCTCTAAATTTGAAGGTACGTTTTCGCTAAAAATATCCGATGTTTCGGGTCAAGAAATGTACAATGGGATTATAAATTCCAGTACCCAATTAAATACTGAAAAATGGGCGAACGGCATCTACTTTTTCCGATTCAAAAATGGCGGGGAAATCTTTACAAAGAAATGGGTGAGGGAATGATGGCGGCCTCAAAATCCCCCAAAAGGGGTTTAGACTACTGAGTAAATGGGGGCATTCTAATCGATAAAACGGTCTCCTGAAATATTCCCGCGTTTAGTTTATCCACAATCTGCTCACGTCCAGCAACCCCCCTTTGGGGGATTGGGGGCCAAAATTCGCCTAATCTGCGTTCCCTGCGCTCACGTCCAGCGCATCCCGCAACGCATTGCCCACCATCATAAATGCCAGCACCAAGAGCATAATGGCGATGCCCGGCGCCAAGGCGAGGTAGGCTTTATCGACAATCAAATACGCATAATGGTCTTTGATCATCCCGCCCCAGCTGGGCATTGGCGGCTGTGCGCCGATCCCCAAAAAGCTCAGGCCGCTTTCAATCAAAATGGCGGCGGCAAAATTGGCCGCCGAAATCACGATGACGGGCGCGAGGACGTTGGGCAAAATATGGCGGCGGATGATGCGGAAATCGCTGAGGGACAAAACCTTCGCGGCCTGGATGTATTCCTTTTCCTTGACGGAAAGCACTTGACCACGGACGACGCGCGCCACCTCCACCCACATCGTAAAACCCACGGCCACAAACACTTGCCAAAACCCTTTGCCCAGCGCCAGCGTAATCGCGATCACCATCAAAAGCGTGGGGATGCTCCACACCACGTTGATGAACCACATCACGATTTTGTCGACTTGGCCGCCATAATATCCGGCGATGGCGCCGAGCGGAATCCCAATCAAAAGCGAAATGAACACCGCCACAAATCCCACCGAAAACGAAATGCGCGCGCCCAGCAAAAGCCGACTCAGCAAGTCGCGGCCGTAGCGGTCGGTGCCGAGGAGGAAGGTTTTTTCAATCGCAAAATCATCATCGGATAATTCGGTTTTCTTTACGGTTTTGACCGGCCCTGCCGAAGCGTCGCCCGTAAATTCTTGATAGGTAATTTCTTCGTTTTGAAGGTCGTACGAAGCCACGGGAATCTCGCGGTACGGCGATTCCGAACCCAGAAACAGTTTTTTGAAAAACGGCGTTTCCTGAAAATTTTCCTTTTTCAAGCGCAGCATCTGCACGGAGAAACCCGGTTTTTTTCCCGCCAAGGGCAAGTGCATTTCATTCGCGTTTGGCGTGGCATCGGGCACAATCGCATACGCGAAAATCGCAATGCAAAGCGCGACAAAAATGACGAACAAACCGCCGAAACCGAGGGGGTTTTTGAGGAGTTTTTTTATCAATGGGTTCATTTGCCAATTTGTCGATGGGGTATTGTCCCAATCGGAATGGCGCAAGTTAGTTACTTCCACGCGCCGTGCAATTGTGTCGCTTGAGGTAGTGTCGTGCCGACGGCACTTTTCACGCGCCCGCGAAATTGAAAACCCCGCCCTTACGGACGGGGCTATCAATATGTCGTCCCCACGAGACTTTAAGACTTGAATCAACAATTAATATTTTGAGGTAGTCGCCTGCGTTGATGCTGCGGAGGATGGTGAGGTGGGGGCATTTCTATGGGATGAATTTTGAAAGTCAAAATTCCTGTGGTTCTCCTTTCTTCTCAACCTGTTTGGCCTCTTTTCTTTTGTATTCTTCCTTCTTTTTTCGGATGTGCTCACTAATCATCGCCCGTTCTATGTCTGTCAATGGCTCGCTTTGGATGATGAAATCTACACCTTCGGGTTCTTCGATATATCCCATTTTATAAATGTTTCATATGATTTAAGAATCAAGCTCCCGCCGAATTTGTTCCACAATCTTTTCAGAAATCCGAAAATCGGTGGTTTGAATTTTTTCGATGAGCGCCATCCCGTTTTGGATTTTCTTTTCTTTATGAGCCTTGGCTATCAAACCCAGTGTTCCAATCCTGTTCAAACCCAATGATTGAGCATATTTCCTTGCTTTTAAATCATCTAAAACGAGCGTATTTTCTTTCTCGAAATCTAAGGCCAATGCAATAAGGCTCGCCTCACCTCTGTCCAAAATTTCTGCTGTCAAAGCAAATGTGGATTCTTTAGGGGTTTTGATTTCAATAAAAGGAGGCAATGGAATCTCATATTCCTCGGCTACTTGGGGAGTGGTAATCAGGTTTGGGAACGACCTCAAAAAATCAAGTTCGTCAATTTGATAAAGCACTATAAGGCAGCTCGCATCCAACAAAAGCCACTGGTCAGACATTGCGGATGTCCTCTAAAACAGCGTCTTCGTCATTGCCAATAATGGAAAACCCGAACCGGCCAATCGTCTCGATAAAGGCGCGCTTGCTGATGCCCACAATATTTGCTGCCTCCCCAAGGGTTATTTTTTCGCGTTCGTAAAGCTCGCCCGCCAAAATCATCTTGGCCTCAAACTCATCCACACCGGATTTTTCGGGCATTTCCACGGTGATTGTTTTCATAGTTTCAAAGGTAGGAGATTGGCGAAAACTGGATAGCGCGGCAAAAATCTAAAATGTCAAACCACAAAAATCAAACAACGGATTTTAGGGTCGAAGCCCCAGCGGGGCGGAATGCAAATAGCCCCGTCCGTAAGGGCGGGGACGATGCGCCGAGCCCGCGCGGCAAAAGCCCTGAAAGGGCGAAACAAAAGTGGCAAGTGTCGTGTCTGCGGGACTCTTCATTTTCTCCATTGTTTCGACCATTTCGTTTGTTTCGATTATTTCGTTTAGATTTGTTTTATATTTTGATAAAAGCAAAATGGAAGTTTTAGAAAACGTTCGCCGCCCCTCCAAAAAAGAGCAAGAAGCCGCAAGGCAGTCGTACCAAGCACTGGCAACCACTTTGGAAAAAGTCCATTCCGAAAACCCAGAAATCGAAATCGAGGAAACCGAACAAAAACTGAAAATCCCGCTCAAGGCGCTGAGACTTTTGCAGGAAATTTTGAAAGCCACCGGCCAAGGAAAACCGATTTCCGTAGTGCCCATCGCTACGGAACTGACCACCCAAGCCGCCGCCGAATTTCTGAGTTGCTCGCGGCCTCATTTGGTGAAACTTTTGGAAAGTGGGAGAATCCCCTTCACCAAGGTGGGCAAGCACCGGCGGGTACGTTTTGAAGATTTGGTAGAATACCGCGCCAAGCAAAAAGCGGAACAAGAAAAACGCCTTATTGAAATGATGCGCGGCGACGAAGAATTGGGGTTGTATGGTTCATAGCGTAAAATTTAAAATAAATGCTTTTATTTAAGGCAGAAAGAATATCAGTTCCTAAAACTCTTGCTGTTTGATCTGACGGGATTTCGAAAATAGCCGAGTTTTTTCTGAATCTCCTCTGCGAACTGAACAAAGTTCTCATCAATTTCTGAAATGCTAATAAAACATATGTCAAAAACTTCTTCACGGCCATTACTCCCTCTTGAAATTCCAATAACATTTTGAGTTTTAGAGTTTAGCATTCGAGCAACTATACATCTTAGCTGCAACTCCTTTTCTTTTTCCTCCCAGTTTTTTTTGGAAAGAGGAACGAATACATAACAATGATTTGCCCCTTCTAAAGGTTGAAGCATTCGCGCATTTAATTTCCCTCCTGCAGTATTTTCGAAAAGAGTGCTCAATTCTATTCTATTAATTCTCGATTCCAAATTCATATAGCGCAAAGCTTCTTCAAATTGGCTTCTCTTTTCTGAGGTCGTGTCTTGATCTATATGGTATTCGAAGATTTTTTGGATGAAATAATCCCACAAATAACTTGGATATTTATTCTTTCTCCATTGTCTGTATTCTTCAGAATTTACATAACCCTCCCATAAACCTTCTGCAGAGGCAATTACGTTTGGAGAAACACCCAACCCAAAGTCAAAGCCAGTTTGAAGGTATATGGAGAGAAAATCTATCTCCCTCGGAATTAAGATTCTTTTATTGGAAACGAATTTTTCTTTTGCCTCTAAATAATTAACAAAATCTGTAATTGTGTCAAGTTCATTCAGAATTACAAAAGTGGATTGCTCATCAAAAACGCTCACGAAACCGTTTCCGAATTCTCCCGTAGGAAGAGGAAAATTATCTTTACTTCCAAAGGCAATAGCAATACGGTAAATTTTTCGAGAATCCGAGGGTGGAAGGTTTATAATAGTTTTTCGGTCTTTTAAAAATACTGCTGAAGCCTTTTTCAAAAATCTTTCAGCACCATAAAGTTGCTTTACGGAGTTAGTGATGGCATTTTTAACCCATCTTTCGTAGTTGACGGATTCATCCTCGTGATTAGAAACAGAAATGTCTTTTACAGAAATGAGTATGATGATATCATCACATATTACCAAGACATCACAAAGTTCTTTGCCCTTTTTGCCAAGGGGATTTGGAAAACTCCAAAAAGGCAAAAAAGATTTTTCGCATAATTCTGAAACGTATTTTTCAGAGGGGGTCATTTTAACTGTTGCTAAAAACTAATTTCCCCTCACTCCACAATCGTCCACTCCCTTTTCGTCACCAGCGGCTGCGCCTTCTTAAATTTAATCTCCTTCTTCTCCCCCGTGGTCAAATTTTGCACCGTCACCACGTCGTTGCGGCCGTACTTTTTCTGGCTCACGGCGGGCTGGGGTTTGGGGCGTTCGGGGCGCTGGCCGTTGGTTTGGCCGCCGTCGCCGGCCGCCAGTTGCTGGTGGCTGGTTTGCAGGTTGTCGTAGTTGCTGCGGCGCGGCGCGCGGGCCTGCTGCACTTGGTTGGCGTCTTGGCTGGGCAGTTGCCCTTTGAAGAGGAACGACACGATTTCCTTGTTGCTCTTGTCCACCATCTGCTTGAAAAGTTCAAACGCCTCAAATTTGTAAATCAACAGCGGGTCTTTCTGCTCGTATTGGGCGTTGCGCACGGTCTGGCGCAGGTCGTCCATATCGCGGAGGTGCTCCTTCCAACTGTCGTCGATCATCGCCAAGATGATGCTTTTCTCAAAGTCGCGGATGAGTTTTTTGCCCTCGCTGTCCACCGCTTTTTCGAGGTTGGTCGTCACTTGGATGCCCTTGCTGCCATCCGTGAACGGCACCACGATATTCTCAAAATTATTGTCGGGATTGTCGTACACGTTTTTGATGACGGGCAGCGCCATCTGCGCAATCCGCTTGTTCTTTTCCGCGTACAGCGTCAGCACTTTTTCATATAAATCATTGACGAGTTGCTGCGGGTTCGCTTTCGCAAATTCGTCCTCCGTCAGCGGGCTTTCCATCGTGAAAACGCGCATCAGTTCCAATTCAAAACCACCGAAATCGCGCGTTTCGTGGTATTCGTCCACAATGCTTTGGCAGGTTTCAAAAAACATATTGGCGATATCCACTTGCAGGCGCTCGCCGTACAGAGCGTGGCGGCGACGTTTATAAATCACTTCCCGCTGCGAGTTCATCACATCGTCGTATTCCAACAATCGTTTCCGCGTGCCGAAGTTGTTTTCTTCCACCTTTTTCTGCGCCCGCTCGATGGATTTCGACACCATCGAATGCTGAATGACCTCGCCTTCTTTCAGCCCCATCCGATCCATCAGTTTGGCTACTCTTTCACTGTTGAAAAGGCGCATCAGATTGTCTTCCAACGAAACGAAAAACTGCGAACTGCCGGGGTCTCCTTGCCGTCCGGAACGTCCGCGCAACTGCCTATCGACACGCCGTGAATCGTGGCGCTCCGTACCCACGATGGCCAAACCGCCCGCATCTTTTACTTCCGATGTCAATTTAATATCCGTACCACGGCCCGCCATATTCGTGGCGATGGTGACGGTGCCCGGCTGCCCCGCTTCGCGTACAATGTCCGCTTCTTTTTGGTGCAATTTGGCATTCAAAACATTGTGGCGGATTTTGCGCAATTTCAGCGCGCGGCTCAGCAATTCCGAAATTTCCACGGAAGTGGTGCCCACCAAAACCGGCCGGCCTTTTTCCACCAGTTCGTTGATTTCTTCGATGACGGCGTTGTACTTCTCGCGCTTGGTTTTGTACACCAAATCCTGCCGGTCGTCGCGCGCAATCGGGCGGTTGGTCGGCACCACCGTCACTTCCAGTTTGTAGATGTCGTAAAACTCGCCCGCCTCCGTTTCCGCCGTGCCAGTCATCCCGCTCAGCTTGTTGTACATCCGAAAATAATTCTGCAATGTCACCGTGGCGTAGGTCTGCGTCGCGTCCTCGATTTTCACGTTTTCCTTCGCCTCGATGGCTTGGTGCAAACCATCGGAATAGCGCCGCCCGTCCATCACGCGGCCCGTTTGTTCGTCCACGATTTTCACTTTGTTGTCCATCAAAACGTACTCGACATCTTTTTCAAAAAGTGTGTACGCTTTCAAGAGCTGGTTCATCGTGTGGATGCGCTCGCTTTTCACACTGAAATCGCGCATCATTTCCTCCTTTTTCTCCGCTTTTTCGCGGCTTTCCAAATCGGAATTTTCGATGGCGGAAAGCTCGGTGGAAATATCGGGAAGGATGAAAAAATCACGGTCGGTGCCGCCCGAAATCAAATCGATGCCCTTGTCCGTCAGGTCAATCTGGTTGTGCTTTTCCTCGATGGTAAAATAGAGTTCGTCGTCCACCAAGTGCATATTTTTATTCTGCTCCTGCATATAAAAATTCTCGGTTTTTTGCAGAAGCGTCTTCATCCCTTCCTCGCTTTGGAATTTGATGAGCGCCTTGTTTTTCGGCAACCCTCGATAGGCGCGCAGGAGTTTTTTCGCGCCTTCTTCCTTATCTTTTTTGTCGCCGCTGGCGATGAGTTGCTTGGCCTCTTTCAGCTCGGCGGCCACCAGTTTTTTCTGCGCGTCCACCAGCTTGGTGATGTGCGGTTTCAGTTGGTCGAATTCTTGGTCGCCGCCCTTGGGCGTGGGGCCGGAAATAATCAAAGGCGTCCGCGCGTCGTCAATCAAAACGGAATCCACCTCATCCACAATCGCAAAATTGTGCGGCCGCTGCACCAAGTCGTAAGGGTTGCGGGCCATATTATCGCGCAGGTAGTCGAAACCAAATTCGTTGTTCGTACCATAAGTAATGTCGGCGTTGTAAGCCGCGCGGCGCTCATCGGAATTCGGGCGGTATTTGTCGATGCAGTCAATCGTCAAGCCGTGAAATTGGAAAATCGGCGCCATCCACTCGGCATCGCGGCGGGCCAGATAATCGTTCACGGTAACGAGGTGCACGCCCTTTCCCGAAAGGGCATTCAGATAAACGGGCAGCGTGGCCACCAGCGTTTTTCCCTCGCCCGTCGCCATTTCCGCGATGCTGCCTTTGTGCAAAACCGACCCGCCAATCAACTGCACATCGTAATGAATCATATCCCACTTAATCTCCGCGCCAGCGGCCGTCCACGTATTTTTCCAAACGGCCGTATCATCTTGAATATCAAGCGCATCCGAAGTGGCGGCGAGTTTCCGTTCAAAATCGGTGGCGGACACTTCCAGCTTGCCGTTTTCCGCAAAGCGGCGCGCGGTTTCCTTCACCACCGCAAAGGCTTCAGGCTGGATTTCCTTTAAAAGCTCCTCCGTTTTGTCATAGGATTTTTGTTCCAGCGCATCAATTTCTTCATAGAAAGATTCCTTCTGTTCGATGTTTTCCTCCGTCTCGATTTGCGTTTTCAGTTCGGCGATGCGCGCGGTTTCGTCAGAAATATTTTCGGAAATCCGTTTTTTGAAATCCGCCGTTTTGGTGCGCAGTTCCTCATCCGAAATGGATTGAAGTTTATCAAATTCGACCTTGGTTTTATCCACGATCGGCTGTAGTTCCTTAATGTCGCGGCCGCTTTTAGAACCAAAAAGTTTGTTCAGAATATTTTCGAGCATAACAGAATTTTCTCTTGAAAAATAGGGTCGGCAAATTTAGCCATTATATAAGGCGTGGCGGCGGGCGAAAAATGTGCCTTGCGGTGGCGGGCTGTCTTTTTGTCGGGGATTTTTCTAAGGAAATTTATAACCCAAAGCTCGAATTTCTAATTTTGATAAACGATACGGCGAACATTTGAATACCGAATAATCTTATTTTTCGCAATTATTCACTTTAAACAATCAACACTATGAAAAGAAATATTCTCAATAGTTTCCTCGGCATTTTTGCGCTGGCCATTTTGGTTTCGTGCTCGCAGACCCAAGAGCTGGCTTCCAACGAGCAGGAAGCACCGCGCTACCGCAAGGTGTATTACAAGAATAAAATCATCTATAAAGATGTGGCGCCGAAAACCGAGGACGTGAAATTGGATTTAGAGGACGCGCAAGTGGCGCAGATTCAGGAGGAAACGCCCGAGGTGATTGCGCCACTGACGCCCGCAGCCAGCGAAACGAATGCGCCCGAGCGTAAAATGACCGCCGATCGCGAGGCCAAAGTTTGGAATGCGCCTTTTGGTAATCTGGACAAAAATTTCCCGATGCTGCGACATTCGGACAATGCCAGCGCCGATGCTCCGGACAATACCAACGATATCAATGCGGGTTTGGGGTGGAGTATGATTGTTTTGGGCGTCATCTTAATTGTCATCGCCGCCGTTCTCGACATCGGAATCATCTACGCCGTGGGCTCCGTCATTTTGGTGGTGGGTTTGGTATTGCTGCTGCTGGGCTTGATCGCTTAGGCTCGAAAAAAAGAATGTTCGACCTAAAATCCAGCCTTATGGTTGGATTTTTTTTTTGGAAAAGATTGCACAACGGCAGAAAGTTATTATTTTTCGGCATTATAAACTCCAAATAACTTCAAAATGAAAAGACTTTTTACCCAATTTTTACTGGCCGCTTTTGGACTGGCCCTTTTGGCCTCGTGTTCGCAAACCCAAGAATTGGCCTCCCGCGAAAAAGAGGCGCCGCGCTACCGCAAAGTGTATTACAAAAACAAAATCATCATCAAAGACCGCGAGTCGGACAGGGTGAAGTTGGATTTGCAAAATGCGCAAGTAGCTGATTATGAAGAGGAAACGCCGGAAATCATCGTACCGCTGGCATCCGCTGTTTCTGAAAAGAAAACCGCCGAGCGCCCACTGATGGCCGACCGGTCCACCCCCAAAATCCAGCGGTCGCCCAGTTTCGGGAATGTCTTCGGCGCTCTGGCAGACCGAAATGCCCCAGACCGCGCAGATAGGCAAACCCGCCAAAACTTGGACGTGGACGGCGAAACGGGTCTGCTGCTGGCGGGCATCGGCAGCGCACTGATTGTCATCGCTTATCTTTTGGCGTTTCTTACGCTGGGTACCGGTAGCACGCTCGCGTTGGTACTATATATTATAGGCGGTGCACTTGTCTTGGTGGGCGGGGCCATTTGGGTAATTGATTATCTTCTTTAAAAAAACAGGGATACCGCCCCAAAAGAAACCCCGACCATTTCCGGTCGGGGTTTTTTGTTTTTTATAAGATTTTGAAGGTCGTCAATACTCATCCTCGTTCCAAAGGAAATCTTCCTCCGAGGGATAATCCGGCCAAATATCTTGGATGACCTCGTAGCTTTCCTCCTCTTCTTCTTCGATGGCCTGCAGGTTTTCCACCACTTCCAGCGGCGCGCCGGTGCGGATGGCGTAGTCGATCAATTCATCCTTGGTGGCGGGCCAAGGGGCGTCGCTCAGGTAGCTTGCCAGTTCCAGTGTCCAGTACATTAGTCTCCTCTTTTTTTTAAGGTTCGCGAAAGTAGTATTTTGAATTTATTTGGCAAAAGAAATTTTTACCTTCTAACTTCTTGTTTTCCAAAGGGTTTCCGTTCCTCCTCGTTTTTTGGTAAGATGGCGGGCCAGCACAAACAGCGCATCACTTAGCCGATTCAAATATCTAATGATTAAAAAATCCAGTTCGTCCGCGTGGGCCGTGCCAGACAGTTGCACCGATAGCGCCACCGCTTTCCGTTCCGCGCGGCGGCACACACAGCGCGCCACGTGGGCTTGCGAAGCCGCCAAATCGCCCCCCGGCAGGATGAAGTTTTTCAGCTCTGGCAGCCCTTTTTCCCATTCGTCCATTTGATTTTCCAAATAGACAATGTGCTCTTCCGTCAATTGGGGCAGCGACATTTTGTGACCGGGCGCGGCGGCCAGTTCCGAGCCGATCACGAACAAAATGTTTTGTACCGTTTCTAGAAAATGATCGGATTTTTCGTCTTCCAAATGGTCGCGCAGCACGCCCAGCACGCTGTTTAGTTCATCTACGGTGCCGTAGGCTTCAATGCGCAAATCGTCCTTCAAAACCCGCTCTCCGCCTATCAACGAAGTTTCGCCCGTGTCGCCCTTTTTGGTGTAAATTTTCATAATGTGAATTATCGAGGGTGGATATCTCGCTAAATATCGGGATAGGAACGGGGATTGTTCGCCGATGAGGCCTGCCACCGAACCGACTGTTTTATAGGACACAAATACTCAGCATATCCGATACAAAACGACCCATCTTGGCAGGATTCCAGTTGCTCCGCGTAAGAACCACTCTAAATTTCCTCGTCAACATTTCGGAAATCTTATTGTAATGGAATCTCTCCCGAAACGAAAAATGGGATTGAATCACTTTTATAATTGATACTAAATCGGCTGCAATGAATTTTGAAATCTTAAACTCTGGTACTGGAAAGCACGAAACCTTTGATAATGAATCCGTTGCCAATTTCCTCTTCCAACATTTAGAACAATATGGCGATAAAAAAGAGGACATTCACAAATGTTTGAATTACGTTTTTGAAAAGGGTGGTTTCATCACCGTGGGCCACGAAAGCGGCGACATCAAAGGCATTGTAGTCATCAACGAAACGGGGATGAGCGGCTACATTCCCGAAAACATTTTGGTGTATATCGCCGTGGACAGGAAAACCCGCGGCAAAGGCTACGGACGGAAGTTGATGGAAAAAGTCATCGACACTGCCGAAGGAAATATCGCGCTGCACGTGGAGCCGGAAAACCCCGCAAAATTTTTATATGAAAAGCTCGGTTTTACCAACAAATATTTAGAAATGCGCTATGAAAAAAACCACTAAAAAATTTAGCCACCCCCGATAGCTATCGGGAGGCACTAAGGACACAAAGATTCCTTTGATATGATTTTTTGTAAAAAGATAAATAAGCATTCAGCTTAGAGTCTTTGTGCCTTTGTGGCAAAACAAAATTGGCGCAGCCAAAAAAACCTTTAAGTTAAATAAATGAATTATAAAGAATTAGAAAAATTCCGTAAATATTTGCACCAAAACCCTGAATTAAGTACCGAAGAAAAAGAAACGCAAAAGTTCATAAAATCCTATTTAAAAAAACTGGATTATGATGTATTAAAAGAAGTAGGAAATACGGGATTGATGGTCATTTTCAAAGGCAAAAATGAAGGAAAAAAAATCCTGTTGCGCGGCGATATGGACGCGCTGCCGATTGAAGAAACCAATGATTTTGCACACAAATCCAAAAATTCCGGCGTGAGCCACAAATGCGGCCACGATGGGCACACCACAATTTTGCTCGGCGTGGCGCAGTCGCTTTCGGAAAAGAAAATAGAGCGCGGCGAAGTGTGCTTGATTTTTCAGCCCGCCGAAGAAAATGGCAAAGGCGCACGGGCAGTCTTGGAAGATGAAAACTTTGACTTTCAGGCGGATATGGCGTTTGCGCTGCACAATTTGCCAAGCTATGAAATGCATAAAATCGTGTGCCGCAAAGGTTCATTCACTGCGGCGGCGAAGAGTTTGATTTTCAAATTGTACGGCAAAACCAGTCACGCTGCCGAACCGGAAAAAGGTATCAATCCCGCCTTGGCGATTTCGGAGATTTTGCAACTGAGCGAATCACTTTCCAACAAGGATATCAACGAAGATGATTTTGCGCTGATTACCAATGTGTTCCTTACGATGGGCGAAAAAGCCTACGGCGTTTCGGCGGGATACGGCGAGGTGCATTTTACCTTGCGGACTTGGAAAAACTCGGTGATGGAAAAGTTGGAAAAAAACCTTCTTGAAAAAACCAAAGAAATCTGTGAAAAATTTGAATTAAAATTGGAAACCGATTTTACCGAAATTTTCTTTGCCAATCAAAATGATGAAAACGCCTATCAAATCATTCGCGAAAGCGCACAAGAAAATGGCTATGATTTTGAAGAGCGAAAAACGCCTTTTAAATGGGGTGAGGATTTTGGGCTTTTTACGGAAAAATTCAAAGGTGCGATGTTCGGAATTGGCGGTGGAAAAGACCTCCCCGCTTTACACAATCCCGACTATGATTTTCCCGATGAAATTACCGAAACGGGCGTGAAAATGTTTCGCACTATTTTAGAAAAATCTTTATAAAAAAATGCAACCCACCAGCTACATCGAATTGAGCCGCTCGGCGATAGAAAATAATTTCGATTATTTGCGGAATTTGGTGGGAAACGAGTGTCAAATTTCGCACGTGGTGAAAGGCAACGCTTACGGCCACGGCATCCACACTTTTGTGCCGCTGGCGCGGGAATTTGGGGCGCAGCATTTTTCCACTTTTGATGCGCACGAAGCCGCCCAAGTGAAGGAAGTGACCAACGGCGAATGCGGCGTAATGATAATGGGGATGATTGAAAATCAACAACTTGAGTGGGCGGTGGAAAACGAAGTGGAGTTTTTTGTGTTTGAAATGAGCCGACTGCAAGCCGCTGCCGAGGCTGCGAAAAAGGTGGGTAAAAAAGCGCTCGTCCATTTGGAATTGGAAACCGGAATGAACCGCACCGGTTTTGAAAAGGAAGTTTGGAAGAAAGTGCAGGATTTTGTGAAAAGTCATTCCAACGAATTGGAAATCAAGGGTTTTTGTACCCATTATGCGGGCGCGGAAAGTTATGCGAATTTTCTGCGGGTGAATTCGCAATACGACCGTTTTCAGGAAGGCGTCTGGCATTTTGAGCAAGCGGGTTTGCAGGCCGAAAAGCTGCACACCGCCTGCAGCGCGGCCACCATCCGCCTGCCGAAAACGCGGATGGATATGGTGCGCATCGGGATTTTGCAATACGGCTTTTGGCCCAATCGCGAAACCTACATTTCGACGGTGAAGCCCAGCGATTTGGAACAGGAAGACCCGCTGAAGCGGGTGATTTCGTGGAAGAGCCAAGTGATGAGCGTGAAAAAAATCAAACAGGGTGAGTATGTGGGCTACGGCACCAGCTACCTCGCCACGGTGGATGAGACGATTGCGGCGGTGCCGGTGGGCTACGGCCACGGTTTTGCGCGCTCGCTCAGCAACGTGGGCCGCGCGCTGGTTCGCGGGGAGCGCGTGTCGGTCATTGGCATCGTGAATATGAACGTTTTGATGCTGGATGTCAGTCAGTTAGACAATGTGGAGAAAGGTGACGAGGTGGTTTTGATAGGCAAACAGGGCGACTTGGACATTTCGGTTTCGTCCTTCGGGGAGTACAGCGACCAATTGAATTACGAGCTATTGACAAGGCTGCCGCAGGATATTCCGCGGCGGGTGGTGGAATGAGGAATTGTATTAGGTAGGTTGTATTATGAAAATTGTATAAAGTAGATTGTATTTTGTATTAAGATTTCGATTTTGAAAAGATATATTTTCTAATGATATTATTATGTGAAAATTTTGATAATTTGAAATTATATAATTGAATAAAAAATGGCGATGATTTTCTGTATTGCGCCGTTCCCGTAAGTACGGGACGGCGATTAAATTGAACCCCTGACCCTCGGCTTTAGCCGAACAAAATAGTGTGTAATTTTTTGGCTAAAGCCAAGAACTGCGCGCAGAATTCAACACCGCGCTAAAGCGACGGTGCAATTTTATAATAATGGCCGACCTCACATTAAACCGAAAAAAACTCCGCCCCAACTACGAGGCGCTGGATGGTCTTTTTAAAGAAAGGGACATCGAGCAGAAAGCAGCAAATAGGCCTTGAACAATGGCAAAGCAAAAAAGCATCACCGTCCAAGGGACTACAATCCACCTCAAATCTTTGAACGAGGAAGATTATATTTCTATAACGGATATGGTAACCGCCAAAAAAGGAGATGCGCGGGCGGCCGACGTTATCAAAAACTGGATTCGCAATCGCTCGACCCTCGAATTTTTGGAGACTTGGGAACTTTTGTACAACCCGTACTTTAAAGTGGTCGAATTCGACCACTTTAAAAAAGAAGCCGGCCTACCGACCTTTACGATGAGCGTCTCAAATTGGGTGGAAACTACGGCGGCCGTTGGTATTTTTTCGGTGAAAGGGAAATACGGCGGAACGTATGCCCACCGCGATATCGCCTTTGAGTTCGGCTCCGCCATCAGCCCTGTTTTCAAGCCTCACGTTATCAAAGAGTACCAGCGCCTGAAGGAAATTGAAAACAATCAATACGGGTTGGAATGGAACGTAAAACGGATTTTGAGCAAAACGAATTACAAAGTCCATACGAAGGCGGTCAAGAAATACATCGTCCCAAAAGCGGGCTATAGCTTGGCCAAGGAGTGGCTGGCCTACGCGGATGAGGCTGATTTATTGAACGTTGCCCTCTTTGGCTGCACCGCAAAACAATGGCGAGAAGCCAATCCTCAACGTGTCAAAAAAAGCGAAAACATTCGGGATATGGCCTGTATTAACGAATTGGCTATAATGGCGAATATTGAAAGCCTAAATTCCATACTTGTGAAAAGCGACATTTCTAAAAAAGATAAGCTCAGAATTTTATTGGAAACTGTGAAAGAACAGCGAAAAGTATTGGATGAAATGGATTTCATAAAATCCATCAAAAAAGAAAAGGAAATCACTTATATCGAGGCTACGAAAAAAAATTCTTAAAAAATGGCCTATCTCACATTAAACCGAAAAAAACTCCGCCACAACTATGAGGCGCTGGATGGGCTTTTTAAAGAAAGGAACATTGAGTGGGCCATCGTGACGAAAATGTTGTGCGGCACTAAAAGCTATGTGAAAGAAATCGTGGATTTAGGCATCCAAGAAATCTGCGATGCGCGCATCAGCAACTTACGGCAGATCAAGGAATTGGCACCGGAAATTCAGACGGTTTACATCAAGCCGCCGGCCATCGGCAACGTGGAGGATTTGGTGCGCTGGGCGGACGCGAGTTTCAACACCGAACTGGAAACCATCAAAATGGTGAGCGAGGAGGCGCGGCGGCAAAACAAGATCCACAAAATCATCATAATGATAGAACTGGGCGACCTGCGCGAGGGCGTGATGGGCGAAGATTTGGTGGATTTCTACGGGCAGATTTTCGAGCTGCCGAACATCAAAGTGACGGGCATCGGCAGCAATTTGAACTGCCTCCACGGCGTAATGCCGAGTACGGACAAACTGGTGCAGTTGTCGCTATATAAACAACTTATCGAGGCAAAATTCAACGTGGAAATCCCGTGGGTGACGGGCGGAACCACTGTGGTGATTCCATTGATAAACACCCACCAACTGCCGGCGGGCATCAACCATTTCCGCATCGGCGAGGCGCTGTATTTTGGTAGTGATTTGGTGCACGGAGGTTTGCTGCCGAATTTGGAAGGCGGCCTTTTGAAACTCCACGCCGAGGTCATCGAAATCACCGAAAAACCCGTTATCCCGATTGGGAATTTGGAAGCCAATCCCAGCGGCGACACTTTTGAAATCGACGAAAAAGATTACGGCCGCACCACGCACCGCGCCATTCTGGACCTCGGTTCGCTGGACATTTCATCGCAATATCTGATACCGGAAGATGACAGCTTCACCTTTGTCGGCGCCAGTTCGGATATGCTTGTCATCGACATCGACGACAACAGCCAAGGCTACCAAGTGGGCGACGAAATTGCGTTCGATTTGAAATATATGGGGGCGCTGACGTTGCTGAATTCTGCGTATATTGAAAAAAGAATTATCTGAAAATGATTGTTAACTGGAAATCTAAAAACCCTCCCGAACCGCCCTATTTTGCAGTTGTCTTTATTTCTATAAAAAAAGACAATGACACTTATGAGGAAGTGGATAACTTTTTAATGGAAAAAGTACAAGATTTTGATGGCTATTTAGGATATTCGGTGGTATCAAAAGACAGTCAGGGCATTTTTATCAGTTTTTGGCGCGATGAAGCATCCATTTTACGATGGAAAAATTTCGATAAACATAAAGCTGCCAAGCGCCGCGCTCCTCAAGAATGGTACGAATATTACTACTCGATGATTTGTGAAGTGAAGTCAAGCCTTACCTTTGAGGCACTCACTCACACTCAAAAGCCTTGAAATTTTACGCTACTCCCTCCAAATTATTTCTCTCCGTTTTTTTCGTTTCCCTTTTTATTTCCTGTGAAAAAGAAAAGACTTCCCATTATGTAAAAGTGGAGGTCGCAACGGATTCTGTGCCACCACCCGCCCGCCCCTTTGACAAAAAGCCGATTGAACCTAACTGGCTGAATTACAAAATTCTAAAGAGCCAGCATTACAATTCTTTGGAAAATATCCGCTTTATGGATCCCGAAAAAGAAATGGATTCGGTGGTGTTCCGATTTGCGTTTGACAGCACGGCGATTTATAAAAATACCCTCCCCAAAAATCAAAAAGACTGGAACAAATTATTGGGGTTTTCCGATTGCGGTTCGCATCACCACAACCATAGCGCGCGCCTCGTTTGGCGATGGGACACGATTTCAAAGGTGATAGAAATCGGTGAATATTACTACAAAAACCGCGAGCGTTCCTATCAAAAAATGACCGAAATGGAAATCGGCGACACGCTGACGGCCAGCATTTTACGAAAAGCGGAAATGTACCAAATTATAGTAAACGGCGCTTCGTCCACTGCGCCGCGCGCTTGTAAAACCTCGGCCAGCAGCTACTGGCTTTTCCCCTACTTTGGGGGCGACGAACCCGCGCCGCAGGACATCAATGTTTTTATTCAGCCTGTTTATCCGGTTTTGGAGTAAGGCTTTTGGATTGATTATCAAAGGGTTGAGACCGACATTTTTTAAAATTTATTGGAGTCTACGGTTTACAAATAAGTCGAACCCACTAAATCCTTTCTCGCGCCTGTCCGCGCCAGTCGTCCCTTTCCATCCGGCTGCCAAACGACAATTCCATTTCCAATTGCTCCGCTTGCGCGTCCGTCATTTCCGCCAATTGGCGAAAGGTGTAGATGCCCGCTTCGTTCAGTTGGCTTTGGATGACCCTGCCGATGCCGCTGATCTGGGTGAGGTCATCGGTTTTTTTTTCGGGGCGTCAATGGAGGTTTGAACGGGTGGCGCGCCGCGCTGTTCCACCGACAGCGGCCAATCTTTGAGCATCCCCAACTTGTCCAGCACCCAGTACGTTGCGCCGGCGCCGACGGCAAACCAAAATAATTTTCCCATAACGGTTGTGTTTTTTTTAAGCTATGAATTCTTGATTTTCTAAAAAGAAAAATTTGGGGATTTTGTTCGCGCTTTTCGCGGTGGGAGTGAGCAGCAGGGTTTTTTTTATAAAAAAATGGCTTTTTTATCTGTGGAATTTTGGACAACCGAAGCCCCTCACACCTTGCACTTTTTCTTTAAATAGCGCTAAAATCCAAAACTCAAAAAAAGCTAAATCATTGAAAATCAATTTTTAAACTTTTTATTTATGTAAGAATTTTCTTAAGTTTGAAATCTCAAACGCAAACGCTCTACTCACGATGACTACTCAAAATCGCGCTTGGCAGGTGGCCGCCTGTCTGGCTTTTTCGTCTTTTTTTATAAATGCCCAATTTGACCGTCACGCGGGCGTGCTCGCTTCTTTTTCTAAAAATGCCACCCCGGCCGCCACATCACAGAAAGCGGGCAACGCGCCCAGCCTCGCCATTGATGGCGATGAAGATTCGGGCTGGCAATCCGCGCCCACCCTGCCGAGCGCATTTTTGGCGCAAGCCCACAATAATGCCTTGCTGAATAGTTCGGGTGGTTTCACCGCTTCCGCCAGTTCGGGCACGGCGAACCTGACCGACGGAAATCCCAGCACCGGCGAAAACATTTCCAAATCCGGCGGCACGGCTTGGTTAAAACTGACTTTGCCGCAACCCACCTTTCTGCGGTTCATCGCCTTGAAAGCCAGCAGCAGCGCACCTTTGGAGTTATGGATTTTCGATGCGCAGGGCGATTCTTCCCTTTTGGGAAATTACGTTTCCGCTCAAAATTATTCCGTGGAACGCTACCTCGCGGACACGCTGGTTTCCGCCGTAAAAATTAAAAGCACCCAGTCGTTTTTGCTATTTGAAATCGCGGCGGTGGAAAAAGCCTTGTACGAAGATTTGACGCTGGATTTGGGACAATCCCAAGAAATCGGCTATGCCTACGCCTGCCTGCGGTCGGGCAATGCAGTGGATTCCGCGCAAATAGCCGTGAGCCAAGACAGCGTGAACTGGACGACCGTGGCGCGGCCCAATCCGGCGCTTTATTTCAGCGCGCCTTACCGGGCTTCCCCTGTTCTAACAGCGCGCTACGTGCGGCTGCGCAGTTTCGTGAAAGAAAAAGGCTGGGCGCGCGCGCAAGTGCAGGAGCTGAAACTTTTTGACCAAAACGGAAAATACGGCCCGCTGCCAGCCCCCTCGCCCGCCACCCGCGCCGTGGGCAAAATGGTGGGCGTGAACACCGTGTGGGGCTGGGGCCACGGCGACTATGCCGACCAATGCGCGGCCAACGAGGGGCCGAATCTTTACAAAGATGTCATCACCCACGCGCGCAATTACCACAATTTGAAATGGGACACCGACGATCCTGACAACACGCCCAACTACGGCGGGATGCCCGGCAGCCTGCAACAGTCTTGGCTGGACTGGGACCGCGAGTACCAAGAATGGCAAAAGGCGGGCATCACCGTGCAGTCGTGCATCCAGTTTTTGGCGGTGGATTTTCCCGAATCGGACTGGGCCAACCCCTACCAAGCGGGCTATGATTTTGGTTATGAATACGCCAGCCACTTTGGACCGGGCGGCAACGGGCTGGTGGAGCGCATCGAAGTGGGCAACGAGCCCTGGGGCTACGATTCCACCTTTTACCGCGACGTTTTGCACGGGATGGCCAAGGGCGCGAAAACCGCCGATCCCAGTATGAAAGTGTTCAGTTGCGCGCTGCAAGCCGCCGACCCCGCCACCGAATCTTCGAGCTACCGAAACTTTATGGGCGCGCGCCTTTCCCCGCGCGAAATCCCTTATTTGGACGGCATCAACGTGCATCATTATAGTTATAAAAGGGACGAGGCCAGCGGCGACCGCATCGCCACATTTCCCGAAGATCCGGCCAGCGGGATGCGCGGCTTGGTGAGCGACATCCGCTTCCGCGACGCGAATTTGCCCGGCAAGGAAATCTACGTCTCCGAATGGGGCTGGGACAGCCAAGGCAGCAACCAGCCCTGCACTCATCACGAATGCGTTTCTGAAAAGGCGCAGGCCATTTATGCTTTGCGCGGATTGCTGCTGATGGACCGGCTGGGCGTGAACCGCGCCACTTGGTTTTTCTATGCCAATACCGCCGCGCAGACTTCGGGCTTGTACAGCCGCTGCGGATTGACCGCCGCCGTGGATTCCGGCTCCGCGCCCAAGCGCTCGTTCGTCACTTTTTTCACGATGCTGGAAAAAATCGGCAACTGTTACTTTTTGGACACCTTGGCGGAAAACGACGACGTTTGGGCGTATCTGTATGGCGATTCGTTGGGAAATGCCACGTACGTTGTCGCGTGGAAACCGATTGATGCCGAAGACCCTTCCACCGGACTTTTTGAAATCAATTTCCCACAAAAAGCCGATTCGGCGTGGACGGTGAGCGGGCAAAACTATGGCGGCTCGGTGGCGGCGCTGCCTATCGCGAAAAAAGGTAGATTGAATATTCCCGTCAGCGCCGTGCCTATTTTGGTGAAATTGGATACGGCCGTGGCGGGGGGCGGCGTGGGCTTGGAAGAACGGGCGCGCCGCGAAAGCCACCTTACGGTTTTCCCCAATCCGAACGACGGGGATTTCACCGTAGAAATCATTTTAAAAGAAGGCGGACTTTTGGAAACGCAACTGCTGGACTTGAGCGGGAAAGTGGTGCGGGCCAAGCAATTTGCCGTTGGCGCTGGCGAAACCCAAATCTCTTTTTCAGAAAAGAATTTGACACCCAGCTTTTACTTTTTGCGCACCCGTTTGAAAAACAATCCTGATGCGCGGCGGAACGTGGCGAAAATTGTGATTGCGCGGTAAAAATTATTGGATAACCTCGCGCTGCAATCGCGCGGCAACGCAGGAAGTTAGCGCAATTCAAAAGCTATAAGCGACACCTAATCTGAAACCCCCAGAAAGATTAAATGACTTGGTCCTGTCGAAAGCTTCTACCTCGCCAAAAGAAATATTGGATTGATTAAACAAAAATTGGTCGTAGCTCATAAGGTTAAGAAGGGAAACGCCTCCTGATGCCGATACAAAAATATCCCAATTATCAGCAATAACAAATCCCGCCTTGGGCTGAAGATGAAAAGCCACCCAATAATTCCGAATGGCAGCTGAACGACTGTCGTCAGAGGGATAAGGCTCACCACCTTCTATTGCCGTAGTGGTTTTTTTATAAAGCAAAATGTTGTTCTCCACCTCAATCCCCAAGCTCCAATAGAAAGCTTGGCGGACTTTCTGAAATTGTCTTTCTACGCCGATGGGAATGGTTAAATATCCCATCGCGTATTCTTTTTGCCGAGCCGCTCCGCTGATCAGGAAAGAGGGGGGATCGCTAAGTTGTATTACCCTGCGCGGCTGGTCAATCAGCAGGGAAGTTTGGGAATGGCCTAAGCCAAACGTATAAATCAGCGACCGCCCCCTTTTTCTCGGATTTTTTACGGCATAAGAAAACAATGCCCCAACCATCCACAAGGGTTGGAATGAATATTTTTCGATAACAGCCTCTTCTCCGTCCGGATAAATCACCCTCAACTCATCGTTCTCAACTGCTTGATAATTAAGGTAAAACTCAGATTGCGGCCAGCGCAAGCCTGATATAACAGCGAGCGAAAGTTCTTGACAGTTGGATTTAAAAACTGAAAAGATACATATGAGAGAAAATAAAAGATTGTTTTTAAACATCAGTGAATTTCTTCCAAATAACCTAATTTTTGCCGATAAATTTGGTCTTCATAACGAAATTCAACTATATAAATAGCTGGATATTTTTTAAATATTTCTTTGCTGAAACTTTGGTCATATCTTGAACTTGTCAAAAGACAGTTTTTGAAAAAACACCAATGGCACTAAAGCATTGTAAACCAATACCCTGTACCATTGGTGAAAAAATATATGTTGGACAAAAGTATCATAAAAAAGAGCTGTGCCCGCACCTGAGCTTCGGCAACGGGCGGGGCAACGCGAAGGTGGAGGACTGGCAGGTGGTCCAGGCGGTGCTGTACCGGCTGAAGACGGGCTGCCAGTGGCGCGAGCTGCCCGTGCGGCAGTTCTTCGCGGTGGGCTACAGGTGGCAGAGCGTGTACCACCACTTCCGCAAGTGGTGCCGGGACGGCAGCTGGGAAAAGGCTTGGCGGGGGGCCCTGGAGAAGCACAAGGCCGGGCTGGACATGTCCAGCGTGCAGCTGGACGGCTCGCACACCCCGGCCAAGCGGGGCGGCGGGGCGGTGGCCTACCAGGGCAGGAAGAAGTGCCGCACCACCAACATGCTGTTCCTGACCGACAGGCGGGGGCAGCCGCTGGCCTGCGGCGACGCGGCGGCCGGCAACCACCACGACACCCACGGCCTGGCCGGGCAGGTGAAGCGGATGCTGGGCGCGCTGGAGGCCTCGGAAATCCCCACCGGGGGGCTGTTCCTGAACGCGGACGCGGGCTTCGACGCCCAAGAGTTCAGGGACTTTTTGGAGGACGCGGAGATAAACGCAAACATCCGCCCCAACCCCAGGAACGGCGGCGGCGAGGGGCACTTCTTCGGCGAGCTGCTGTACGGGCACAGGTTCGTGGTGGAGAGGACCAACGCCTGGCTCGACGGGTTCAAGGCGCTGCTGGTGCGCTTCGAGACCAGCCCGCTGCACTGGAAAGCCCTGCACTGGCTGGCGTTTGCGGTAATTTTGCTGAGGTGAATTTGACTTTAGACAACTTCCTTATCTGCTTCTTAGCCCACAAAACCCTGCCTTCAACTGAATAAATTGTAACCGAAAAGTAATTATTCTTAATAATCCTCATTTTTGGCTCTGTAAGAAGTTTATTTCCTAAGTAAAATTTCGGCACCTGATAAACTGTTTTTATATTATCGGTTTCCGTTGTTGGCCAAAGAGATATTTCAGTGGTTCGCTGGCCCGGCGGATCGGCTGGCTGACAGAAAAAGTATGGAAGATTACAAGGTTGAGTGATGTCAAATAAAATTTGGCCATTTGTTGAGGCCACGATATCTGTTTCATTCCTTAGCTCGATATAGTTTCCGGCTAAAATCTCAATATTCTTATTTGC
>CBDCAU010000002.1:0-354230 GCA_965214115.1 Owenweeksia sp. | reverse complement strand
CCAGCCCATACATTTTCTTTAGATGAAACAATCTTGAATAAGATAAAAGAGCTTTCCGAGCCTTTCGATGATAGGCTGCATTTAGAAAATGGGACGGATGTCGTCCTTACTTTCTTGCTCATTTCCCCAATCGGCACTCAATGTTTTTCGGGTAGGCTGGCTCCCTACGAAAACACGATTGTGGATACCCGTTCTTTGCCCTCGAGGTGTCTATATCGTCCAATATTTCGTTGAGAGGGAGCAGCCCCTTTCTCAAAAGCTGCTAAAAAGGTAGTGCCACCTTTCAAAAATTTCCTTTAATCCAAAATCAATAATAAGATGAAAAAGACAGCAATGGCAATAATAGGCGTTTTGGCCTTGGGCAGTTTTGCCGCCCTAAACGCACAGAGCGACTTTGATCCGCTCAGCGAGGATTTCTTTTCGTACAAAGCTAAAAAGATGGCTTACTTCGACTCGGTGCGCGTTGCGCGCAACGGAGATATGAAGGGCGTGGGCTACACCCCGTTTATGCGATGGGTGCAGCTTTGGCAGCCTTTGGTTATCAATGATGGTGGGCTCTTGCCCTCCTTGCAGGCCAAAAATGCGGGTCGGCAATATGGTCTGCGGCGCGGGGCAGTCAGTCAGGCGGAAACACCAAGAAGGCCGGGATGATGGCCGGGCAATGGACGGAAATTGGGCCCGTGGATGTACCGATTGGTACTAATGTGCGAGCCTTAGGGGCGGGCCGCCTCCATTTTTTGGAATTTGACGATATGAACAACCGAATTCTGTGCGGCTCGCCCTCCGGTGGCTTGTTCTTTTCGGAAGACAACGGCCAGACTTGGAAGCTTGGCGGAATGGACTATCTGCCTGTAATAGGCGTATCACACGCCCAAGTGGCCAAGCATACCAATGGCGGCAAAACGTGGTTTGTGGCCACGGGTGATGGGGACGACCCCGAATGGGAACGATCCAACGGTATATGGCGTACCACCGATAAGGGCGCCACTTGGGACGATATTGGGAAAAACAACGCTTTGGGGGTTGGTTTCGGGGATGCATTGTGCCGCAGATTTTGATTCACCCCACCAACGACAATATCCTTTACGCGGCTTTCCGCCACGGGGGTTTATAAAACTACCAATGCCCTCGCCGCCAATACAAATCCTTCAAACTACGTAACTTGGACAAAAATTTTGGACAACCAAACCCTTGCCAGCACCAGCGATGAGCAATTTTTCGACATCCAATTCAAGCCTTTTTCGGGCGGGGCTACGATAGTAGTATCCGGCAAGAAGGTACATATATCCCACAACAGCGGTTCTACTTGGAGCTTGCTGGCCGATTACGCTGATCTTAACAAATCTACCTTGGGCCAGCAGAATCGATTGATTTCCATTCGCTTTGCCAAGACGGATCCCGATATTTTTTATGGAGCTTATCACGCTAACTTTTTTAAATTCGATTTGTCCACTAATACGACCACCGTTTCAAATGATGTGAATTCATCAAAATATAGCAGACATCAGGCGTTGGCGGTTTCCCCGCTTGATGAAGACGAAGTGCTTATCGGTAACGTTTACGATATTTATAAATCTACAAATGGTGGGCAAACCTTTCCTCCAAGTTCTATGATCGCCCAAAAATGGCACGATGACCTCCATTGGATTGAATACCGTGGCACAGCCAATGAGATTTGGATAGCCAACGATGGCGGGGTGTACAAAACCACGGATGGGGGGCAGAACTGGACGAACCTATCGGACGGCCTAGGCATCGCCAACTATTTCCATTTAAGTTCTTCCGAGGCGCGGCCGTACGACATAATAGGCGCGGGCTGGGACACGGGGCCCAACTTGCACCAAGCTTCTACAGGCAAGTTTACATTTACCACGCAATTTGGCGATGCTTTTGAATCTTTAATTGATGATAGCGATCCAGCCAACCCTGTATATTATACTTCCATTAATTCGAACGAAAGTATGCATAGGTTTACCACCATCGGACCTGAGATTGATATAACTGTCCCTTCCAGTATTGGCCCCAAGGGTTGGTGGGATCATTTTGTGAAGGCTTCAAATAGCCAAGATGTTCTTTTTTTTGCAGGTGATAAAAGAATTGGAAGAAGTATAAATCAGGGCAACAATTGGGCTCCAATTTCTTTTAATGCCAAGGCGGCTAGTACAGGGCGGATATTCTGGCGGGTCTGGAATCATCCCTCCAACGATAATTTTTTATATGCCCACCAAGTCAATTATGAAACCAATGACCCCGATGCTTTTGCTCTTTACCGTTCGAACAATGCCTTGAGGCCCGATCCCGATCACGTTACCTGGAAGGAGATTACGCCAGAATTGGCCGGCTATAACAATGGGCAGCGTATCAGAAAAACGGTCGGGAT
This sequence comes from Owenweeksia sp., assembly GCA_965214115.1. Lineage (GTDB taxonomy): Bacteria > Bacteroidota > Bacteroidia > Flavobacteriales > Schleiferiaceae > Owenweeksia. The sequence goes on along the minus strand of CBDCAU010000002.1, from coordinate 351,850 downwards.
GCTGGCCGTAGATGATGAGAATCCTAATAAGATTTGGATTGTTTACGCCGGTTATGTTGCGGCAAATCCCAAAGTTTTGTTGTATGATGGTAAAATGTGGAGCGATATTACGGGGACTGGGCTTGAAGGTCAATCGGTGACCACAGTGGCTCATCAAAATAGTTCGGACGACCTTATTTATGTTGGTACCAATGCGGGGGTATTCTATAAAAAAGATCACGAGACGCAGTGGACGCTGATTCCCGGTGTGCCTCATTGCGAGGTTACGGATATGGAAATCAATCATTGCGAATCCAAGATAAGGGTAAGTACCAATGGCCGAGGAATATGGGAAGCCGACCTTATCGAGGACACCCATTTCGATAAAACCGAAGTGGACTTGTATATGAAGGACAATCCGGAAGATGTAGGCCAAAGCCCATCGCCGGGTGCCTTTACCGACCACGGCCCAGATATTTGGTATCGCGCCCAAGATGATGGGCTGGAAGTGTATGAACCGGAAAATCTGGTTTATGATCCAGCCGCACCTTTTTGGGTGTATGTGAGAGTTCGCAACAAAAGCTGCCAAACTTCAAGTTCAGGGGATTTAAAGCTATACTGGAGCCAAGCCGGCTCGGCTTTCTCTTGGGCGAACGGGGAATGGACAGACGGTATCAATGGCGATTTCATTGCTTCCAAGCCGATACCTGCTATCCCTGCGGGAGGGAGCACGATTATCAAATTTGAATGGGATATGAGCAATTATATCCAAAACTTGCCCAGCAATAATCTCGCTATCTGTTTGATGGCCCGGATTGAGAACGTAACGGGTGATCCCATCGTCGGTCAGGGACATTTATGGGGGGATGTGAAGTACAACAACAACATCACGATGAAGAACGTCATCATCAGAGATGCTGATTTTTTTATACAGGGGAACCGGATTCCAATGTTCATTGGCGGATATGAAGATGGGGGCGTATTCGACGTGAATTTTGATCTCCCAGCGAATTATACGGGTAGTCCACTTTATGAGGAAGCCGAGATAACCGTAAAATTGGATCCGGCTGCTTGGCAGAAGTGGGATCAAGCCAATCGACCAGGCACCAATGTGGATGTGATGAATGAGGACGAACGAATCCTGCTTATTACAGGGGGTGGTGCTAACATCAGGGGGCTGGTTTATGAACCGAATGAAAGGGATGTCATCGAAATCGCGGTCAATTTTCTAATTGACGAGGTCACCGACCAAAATGAGTTCCCATACGTCGTGAGCCAGTCCATCAACTCTTCCGAAGTAAATATCGGGGCAGTTCACTTTCTTATCAGGAAAGAACCACGCCCAGTATTTGATGCCGATGCTGGCAGCAATAGGTCGATGAGCTATTCCGATAGCACCCAATTGAGCGCGGTGGACATCAACGAGCCTGCGGTTTACAATTGGTACGATTCCAATGACAGCCTTATCTACAGTGGCAAGAGTTCAATGCTTACGGCCAAGGCCACCCAGAAATACAAATTGGAAGTTATTTCCTTGGTGGATGGTTTCAAGGATTACGATTGGGTGGAGATTACCGTCAAGGATTTGGAAATCCTTGATATTGTTCCCAATCCTGCCACTTCCAATGTGGAAATCCAGTACGCTGCGGCAAGTGCCAAGCAATCGGCCTCGCTGGTCTTGACCAACACCAACGGAAGCGTCTCCAACACATATACATTGGATTTGACCAAGAAGAGCATTATGCTGGACATCTCCAAATACGCCTCTGGGATTTATAAGGTGATTTTGATTTCTGATGGCAAAGTGGTGGACGAAGGTTCTTTGGCCATTCAATAATTTAGCTTTTTAAAGCAATTGCTCAAAAGCTTTTGTCTCAAATCAGCAACAATAAAAGCTGCCCACATCGGGCAGCTTTTTCTTTTATAAAAAACTCAAACTGCGCCAAACGCTAATCCCTTCCATTTATCCCCCGCCCCTTAATTTTACGGCCTCTCATTCCCCTGATGAAAAAACCCTTCCGCCACATCGCCACGGGCATCGCCTTTTCGCCCAACTTGGAGGCGAACATCCGCGAATCGCTGCGCATCACGCAGCAGGTGGGCGAAAAACTATTTTTGGTGCACGCGGGCGAAGTGTCTGACTCCCAAAAGGTTGACCTTGATAAAATATTGGGAGACGCACAGGCGGGGGACGAAGTGGAGGTCATCTTCGAGAGCGGCGACCCCGTGGAGGCGCTGACGCGGGCGGCGCAAAAACACGAAGTGGATTTGCTCATCGCGGGCGCGCTGCCCAAAGAAAAACTGTTGCGTTATTTTTTCAAAGGAAGCACCGCGCGCAATTTGGTGCGGCGCGCGCAATGCTCAGTCTTGCTGCTCACCAAGGCGAATAAAATGCAAACCGACTGCGGCAAAATCGTGGTGAACGGACTGGCGCACGGAAAAACCGAACGGACGATAAAGAAAGCAGTTCAAATGGCCAATTGCCTGAAAACAAGGGAATTGTCCATCATCGAAGAAGTGCCGCCCAAGGCCATCGGCCGCATCGAGGACGACCGCAGCCTGAAAAAAGCCGCCGCAAAAAAAGAGGAAATCCGCAGCAGCGAGCAAAGCCGCATCCAGCAAATCTTGGAACAAACCGAACCCGCCGAACATCTGAAAATCTCCCAAAATGTGATTTTTGGCAAAAAAGGCTACACCATCGGCCATTACGCGCAGACCGCCCAAGCCGACCTTTTGATAATGAATTCGCCCGACAGCAAACTCGGCCTCATTGAACGTTTTTTCGCCCACGATTTGGAATACATCCTTTCCGAATTGCCGTGTGATTTGCTGATTATCAACGAGGAATCAAACAATTGAATGATTTCATTTTAGATAAAAATATTGATGCGAAATAAACTCGCCGTTTCCTCAATCTACTTACACCCAGCCACCCTTCTCTTGAAGGAAAGGGGACGGGCCTGTCCCGCATAAACGGGAGGTGAGGTCAAAATCTAAATCCATTTGAAACCCAATCTCAAAAACATCACCGGCGACATCTTCCCCGGCTTCGTCGTCTCCCTCATCGCCTTGCCGCTTTGTTTGGGGTTGGCGCTGGCTTCGGGCGCGCCGCCCATTGCGGGCGTGGTGGCGGCCGTGGCGGGCGGCTTGGTCGTTTCGATTTTAGGAGGAAGCAATGTTACGATTACTGGCCCGGGCAACGGGATGGTGGCCGCCACCTTCGCCGCCATTACCACCCTCGGCGGCGGCGATCCCATTGCCGGTTATCTCTTCACGCTGGGCGCGGTGGTCGTTTCCGGCGTCTTTCTTTTCCTTTTCGGATTGTTCCGCTTCGGGGCGCTGGGCGATTTTTTCCCGTCCGCCGCCGTGCAAGGGATGCTGGCCGCCATCGGCCTCATCATAATGGGAAAGCAACTGCACATAATGCTCGGTGAAACCAATCCCGACGGGCAAAATGTCATCGCGCTTTTTATGGAATTTCCGAACACATTGGGAAAACTGTTCAATGGCGAGCTGCCCGTTCTCGCGTGGGTGGTCGGCATCGTTTCGCTGTTGTTGATGATTTTGTATCCCAAAATTCACAACAAATGGCTGCGCCGCGTCCCCGCCCCATTGTGGATTGTGTTGCTGGCGGTGGGCAGCACTTATTTTTCGCGCAGCCATCCCGAAACCATCGCGCCGCTTTCATCGGAATTGTTGATTAACATTCCTGATAATGTGATTAAAGAACTGCGTTTTCCCGACTTTGGTAAAATCGGGCATTTCGATTTTTGGACGGCCGCGTTTTCGCTCACTTTCATCGCTGGGATTGAGTCGCTGTTGAGCATCAAAGCGGTGGACAAGCTCGACCCGAAAAAGCGCCGCAGCAACGTGAACAAGGATTTGCGCGCGCTGGGCACGGCCACCGTGGTATCGGGATTGTTGGGCGGTTTGAACGTGGCCACCGTTATCGCGCGTAGCTCGGTGAACGTGAACAACGGCGCGGCCACCCGTTGGAGCAACTTTTTCCACGGGATTTTTCTATTGGCCTTTGTGATTTTTCTCGCGCCTTTTTTACAGAAAACGCCGCTGCCCGCGCTGGCCGCCATTTTAGTTTTTACGGGCTACAAACTGGCCGAGCCGCGCGTTTTTATTAGCATCGCCAAGGTGGGCTGGGCGCCGCTTTTGGTATTTTTGATTACGCTTTTCACCACCCTTTTCACCAATTTGATTACGGGAATCGTGGCGGGAATATTTGCCACGCTCGTTTTGCAAGCAGGTATTATTCAGCGGTTTAAGCTGGTGGCGCGCTACGTTTTTCGACCTAACACTTTATTGTATCAAGAAAAAGAAAAACAGTACCACCTGAGTGTGCGCGCGTTCAGCAATTTTGTGAATTTTATGGGGATGAAAAAGAAGCTGGATTCGCTGCCGCGCGATGCCAAAGTGATCGTGGATTTCAGCCTCGCCCAATTTGTGGACCATTCGGTGATGGAGCGGCTGGAAGATTATTACCACAGTTTTCGCGGCTCGGGCGGCGATTTGGAAATCGTGGGGCTGGACAAATTGGCCGCCAGTTCCGAACACCCGCTGGCGGCGCGGTTGCCACAGGGCGCGCGTTCAACGGGTGGAAAATCGCTGAACCAACGCCAAAAGGCGATGAAACAGTTTGCCAAAAAACTGGGCTGGACGTACCAGCCCATCGAGTTTTTTTACCGCGAAGATTTCAGCCGTTTCCAATATTTTGAACATAAAATCATCGACCGTGGCCGCAACCGGCTGCACGGCGAAGCGGGCAAAATCGACATCGTGATGGCGGATTTGGATTACCACGAGGGCGAATTTATAATGCGCGAAACGCTGCACAGCACGATGGTGGCGCTGAAAATGCCGGCGGCCATTCCCAAATTCACGATGGACAAAGAAAATTTGCTGCACCGCGTGGCGCACTTGGCGGGTTTTGATGACATTCATTTTCCCAAGCATCCGGATTTTTCCAAAGCGTTTGAACTGAAATCCGACGAAACGGAAAAGGTGATGCAATTTTTTGATGATGATTTAATAGATTTTTTCCAATCTAACAAATCCTACCACGTGGAATCCAATGGTTTGGCGCTCTTACTCTTTGAAAAAGAGCGGGTTGCGACCCTGCGGGAGATAAAGCAATTGGTTAGCTTTGCGAATCGGCTGGCGGTTTTGTTGGATGAGAAATTTGAATAGGCCACCAAAATTTTTCTAAAAATTTTGCCACAAAGACACTAAGGACACGAAGGTTTTGATTCAGGTTTTTACACGAAAATTCTGATTAAAACCCCTACGAACTTTGTGTCCTTTGTGCCTTCGTGGCTAATAAAAAAACTGCTTGTAAATAAAAAACGATGCTAAAACTGAAACTCCCCACCGACCCGCGTTGGGCGGACATCGCGGCGAAAAACATCGAAGAGATTTTGACCGACCACGCGTTTTGCGAACAGAAAGCCGCGTCCACCGCCATTTCGCTGTTGATTACCTATCCCGAACATTCGGATTTGGTGGAAAAAATGGCCGCGCTGGCGCAGGAAGAAATGGCGCATTTTCAGATGGTGCATAAACAAATACTGAAACGCGGCTACGTATTGGGGCGCGAGCGGAAAGACGAATACGTGGCGCGCATTGTCAAATTTTTCTCACAAACCAACGACCGCGTGGTACGGTTGGTGAATCGGCTTTTGGTGGCCGCCCTCATCGAGGCGCGCAGTTGCGAGCGGTTCAAGGTGCTGTCCGAAAATCTCCAAGAAAAAGAATTACAGCATTTTTATCACAATTTGATGATCAGCGAGGCCAACCATTATACGATGTTCATCGGACTGGCGCGGCAATATGGCGAGCGCGAAGAGGTGGATCAAAAATGGGAGGCGCTGCTGGATTTTGAAGCGGAAGTGATGGCTGATTTTGGTGATAAAGAATTGATACACGGCTAAATCCAATGGAAAAGACGCTGGGCACGGAAATCGACTTGTACCGCCAAATGGCAGCGAACATCCCCAATTGCTCCATTTATATTTTTGACCACAACTACGACTACCACTTGGCGGAAGGCGAGGAAATCGCTAAAATGGGATTGGCGTCAGATGCTTTTATAGGCTGCAATTTTTTTGAGATATGGCCGGCAGAAATCACCACCGGACTGGCGCCTTATTATCAAGATACCCTGCAGGGCAAGCGGCAAACGCGAGAGCAAAAAAAGGAGGACGGCTATTTTGTGCAACATTTCGTGCCTATTTTGGGAGAAGGGGAGGAGGTGCTTTTTGGGATGGTGGTGTCGCAAAACGTATCGGAACTGCGCTTGGTGAAAAAGAAACTGGGCGAGGCCGACCAAGAACTGCGCAGCAAGCAGAAACTTTTTGAGACGGTGGTGAACACCTTGGGCGAAGGCATCATCGTGACCTCCAAAAAAGGGGAAATTTTACTGCACAACCCAGCGGCAGAAAGCATCTTGGATACACCACTCCGCAACGGTACGCTCTCTAAGGTGCGGTATAAAATGAGCGTGCGGCGCGCGGAAGGGGGCGGCGAAATTGCGGATGCCGAACTGCCGCTTTCGCTGGCGTTGAACGGCGCCAGTCTGGATAATTACGTCACCCACGTCCGAAACCGCGAGACGGAAAAGCAATTGTATCTGGAAAATTCGGCGCGCCCCATCTTAAACGAAAAAGGCCGCACCGAAAGCGCCGTGCTGTTGATGCGCGACATCAGCCAGCGGCTGGAACACGACCGGCAGACGGAAGAAAAGATAGCCGTTCTTTCCCATCAAAACCAGCATTTGGAAAACTTGGCGAACCACCACGCCCAAGGTTTGCGCGGGCCGGCCGCCAACGTCAGCATCCTATTTTCGCTCTTGGACAGGGCCGAAACACAAAGCGAGCGCGACCATTTTTTTGCCAAAATCCGCGAGGCCAGCGAGGCGCTCCTCCACAAGGCCAACCAAATGTCGCGCGCCGCCGAATCCTATTCTTCTGTAAGAAAAAGCTGGATTCTGAATGAATTTGAAGGCAAGGTGGACGAGTTTAAAGCGATATTTAAGTCAGAAATATCCTTATCGGGATTGGCGATAAAAACTAATTTTGTAAAGTTGCCCAAAGTGCCTTACCCAGCTAAGGTTTTTGAAACCATCGTGTTTGAATTGTTGAAGGGCGCGATGGCGGCAGCCCGGCCAAAGGTGCGGCCCGCCGTGTTTTTGGAAACGGATGACGAAGCGGGCGTGGCACAACTTTGTGCTACTTTTGAAAACCTGCCTATGGATATGGAAGAACTGGCGCGCGACACCACGCGCATAAAAGTGGAAGCCAACGGCGCGATAGACGGCCCGGCGGGAATCGTAAAGGCCAAACGGCGCGTAGAAGCGATGGGCGGCCACTGTCAAGCTGACGGCAAACACAAACTGATACTGACATTTTAGAAACTAAAATTTCAAAAAAAACTCAAGAATAGCTATGAAAAAAGTAGAAGCCATCAGCATTATCGACGATGATAAAATCTATCGGTTTACCACCGAAAAGTACATCAATATGCTGCGGTTGGCCGATCGGGTATTGACTTATTCCGATGGTGAAGAGGCGATGAGCTATCTGCGCCAAAACTTGGACACGCCCTCGGAAATCCCCGACATCATCTTGCTGGACGTGAATATGCCCATTATGGACGGTTGGGATTTTTTGGAAGAATTTGCGGAGCTGAGCGCCAAGCTCCCCAAAAAAGTGACCATTTATATGGTTAGTTCCTCCATCGATGATCGCGACCAACAGCGCGCCCGGCAAATCGAACAAATATCCGATTACGTAGTAAAACCCATCACCGAAGAGCAACTGGTGGAACTGGTGAACAAGGCCACGGCCTGATTCCTTTCTTTGGCTAAAATCTCATTTTTATGAAAAAAATTGCGCTGGATGCCGTGCACCAAAAACTGGGCGCGCGGATGGTAGAATTTGCGGGCTATTCGATGCCGCTGCAATACGAAGGATTGAAAGCCGAACATCAAAACGTGCGCGAGAAAGTGGGCATTTTTGACGTGAGCCATATGGGCGAATTCCGCGTGAGCGGCGAGAATGCAGAGGTTTTTTTGCAAAAGGTAACGTCCAATGATGTGTCTAAATTGAGCGACGGCGGCGTGCAATACAGCTGTTTCCCAAATGAAACGGGCGGCATCGTGGATGATTTGCTGGTGTACCGCTTTCGCGAAAATGATTATATGCTGGTGGTGAACGCTTCCAACATCGAAAAGGACTGGAACTGGCTGCAAACGCACAATGACGAGGGCGCCACGTTGATGGATGAATCCAATGAAATGAGCTTGCTGGCCGTGCAAGGCCCTGCCGCCACCGATGCGTTGCGCACTTTAACGGATTTGAATTTGGAGGGGATGAAATACTACACCTTCGAGGTGGGCGAGTTTGCGGGAGTTTCCGATGTAATCATCTCGGCCACAGGCTATACCGGCGCGGGCGGTTTTGAAATTTATATGAAAAACCAAGCTGCCGAAGCGATTTGGAACAAAATAATGGAAGCAGGAAAAGCGGTCGGGATAAAACCCGCCGGATTAGCGGCTCGCGACACCCTGCGAATGGAAAAAGGTTTTTGTTTGTACGGAAATGACATTGATTCCGAAACGTCTCCAATTGAAGCAGGGCTGGGCTGGATTACCAAATTTTCGAAAGATTTCATCAATTCCGAAAACCTGAAAAAGCAAAAAGAGGCAGGTGTTTCGCGCAAGTTGGTGGGGTTCAAAATGAACGATCGCGGCATTCCCCGCAAGGATTATATCATCAAAAACGAAGGCGGCGAAGAAATCGGGAAAGTGACTTCCGGCACACAGTCGCCTACTTTAGACGAAGGGATTGGACTGGGATATGTGAAAAAGGAATTTTCAAAACCGGAGACGAAAATTTTCGTGGAAATCCGTGGGAAAGCGGTGGAGGCGGAGGTAGTAAAGTTGCCGTTTGTGTGATAGCGACGGTTTTACTTTTTCAAAGTGGCGTATCGCGGATGGTTTTTCAACAATCGATTGGAATTTTGGACAAGTAAGACATCAATTTGGTCTTCGTTTAGAATCTCATAAATAATTCGGTAATTTCCTTCGATGAGCTGGCGGATGTTTTCAACACCGAGTTCAGGAACAGGGTGTCCATACTTCGGATGCTTCACCAAGATTCGGGGTTTATCGAAAAGTTTGTCGGTGTATTGGTCGGCATAAAAGGGAGAGTCTTGCGCGATAAATTCGCCAATCTCGTCCAAATCATAGAGCGCGCCGTCCGTCCATTCTACTTCGACCATTTTTTGAGACGCTTTTTCGCTTCGTCATAGCTATAAGTGAATCCAGCCCGCGATTGTGCCTGCCCGCGCTCAATCTTTGCCAGCAAAACCATCGTGTCCAGCAATTTTTCCAGCTCGATTTTTTCAGGCATATTTTCCACGGCGCGTTGCAAGTTTTCTTTGCTTACGGTCAGTTCTTCTGTCAATGTTTCCATAAAATCAAAAATAGTAATTTATGGGAAGTTGCGCCCTTTTCTTCGCTGCAATTCGGCTCGTCGTTTCGGGTTCAGATTTTATCCGAATATAAATGGAACTCGGTTTTATAGAAAAATCACCCCACGTCCATTTCGCGGTGGCGCGCCATTATCAGCATCACAATGCCAAAGCAAAGCAGCCCCAGCGCGATGACGCCAAAAACCACGGTGCCAAAAGTATCCTGCAAAAAATCGAAGGCTTTTTTGGTGCCGCCCGCTTGGCCGGAACTTGACGTGAGCGCGGCTTTATAAACCAAAAATGCAATAACGCCGAAAATTATCCCGCGAGCGGTGAATCCCACTTTTCCCGCGTTCACCATCAGCGTTTGCGTTTTTTCGTCCATATCGGTTTCTTCCATCTTCTCGCGAAATTTCCCCGAATAGGCTTTATACATATCATAAATAGCCTTGGCCAAAACGCCCGTGGCGATGACGGCCACCAAGATTTGCCCCGCCGGTTTGCTCATCAGCCAGCTTAGCGCGGATTGCTTGCCGCCGCCCGAACCGCCGCCGCTGGCCGAACCGATTAAAATTTGAATCGCGTTGAACGCCAAAAATCCGTACAGCAACCCGCTAAAAAAATAAGCGATCCTTTTGCCGATTCCTTGCTTGTCGTCGCCCTCATTGTCCGCATCGCCAAAGGATTGATACATTCGCCAAAACACGAAACCGATGAGGCCGAGCGCGAGCAGACCGAGGAGAATTTGCCCGAAAGTTTGCTTTGAAATCCATTCTAAAATACCGCCGCTGCCAGATTTTTTGCCGCCGCCGCCAAAAGCTGCCATCGCCGCCAAAATTCCGATAAGGCAATACACCACGCCGCGCGCGGCAATTCCGAAGCGGGCGAATTTTTCACGTTTGTTGTTCATTTTATTTTAGATGGGTAAAGATTGAAATATAAGGAGGGGAGGAGCGGAAAGTTTGAATTTCCCAAAAAGCATTTGACAAAATTTCAAAAAAAACCCGCACCCTTCCGAGGTATTGTCTAAACTCCATTTAGACAAGATCGGTGCTCGCCGGACAATCTCGGCCGTCCACTCAAAGGAGGCTTGGCCTAAAAAGCCCGAGTCAAGCGCCTATGATTATTCGCGTTGAGTTTAGCAAAATGCTCAGACAGGATGCGGGAAAAAAAAACTTCCTGCGCTTATGTAAAGAACGCTACGGCTGGTTGGCCGTTTCCAAAATCTGTTCGAGGTGGTTCAATCGGTTGGTAATTTCGTGGGCGTCCACCCATTCGCGGTCGCGGTTTTTTTGCAGTCGCGAGGCCAATTGTAGCGCACACATCGCCAATAAGTCCTGCTTATCGCGCACGGCGTAGCCTTCCTCGTATTTTTTCAATGTGGTTTCGATGCTCTTGGCCGCCGCGCGTATTTTTTCCTCCTCTTCCGGGTTGATGGTCAAGGGGTACACACGATCGGCTATCGAAACCTTTATTTTTAGGTAATCCTTCAAAATCTCTATTCGTTCAGCAATGCGATGCAGCGGTCAATTTCCCATGCCAGCGAACCGATCTTGGCCTTGGCCATTTCGCCCCCGTCCCCGTTGGAGGCCAAACTCGCCGCCATTTTAGCGGAATCCAAGTCGCTTCGCAACATTTCCAGCTCGCGGTTTTGGTTGCGATTTTGGCCTTGCAATTCTTCGTTGGCCTGTCGCAAATGTTCCGCTTCGTTGGCCGCCCGCTCATACTTTTCCACCAGTTGGTAGGTCAAGTTTTGCATCCGCGCAAGTTGCTGGCTCAGTTCTTCCATATAATAAGGGGAACGCTACGCGGGCAAAGGTATTGAATAGTCCACAGCCGACAGTCCACGGCTATTGGGGAAAATCCATCAAGCCAAAATTTTGGTACGCCTATTTAGTACACACAATTTTACGATTAGCATCACACGTCATTCCACACCGGCTGTCGACTGTCGACTGTGGACTGTCAACTGTGGACTGTCAACTGTGGACTTCCTCCTAATTCGCCACTTCGCTCATAAATTTCAATCGCACCAGCCGCAGCTCCTCCTCGTCATAATCACCGTCAAACTCCTCGTGGGCCACAGCCAAATCATCGGTTTCCGATTCCATAAAATAATCGTAAATCTCCTCGATTTGATCTTCGTCCAGCAGCCCCTCGATGTAATAGTCGATGTTCACCTTGGTGCCACTATTAATGATATGTTCGATTTCCTCAATCAATTCGGCCATCGAAATATTCTTGGATTTGGCAATGTCCTCCAAAGCCAATTTCTTGTCCGTATTTTGAATAATATAGACTTTTAAACCGCTTTTATTGACCACGGATTTTACGACAAAATCATCCGGTTTTTCAATGTCGTTTTCTTTAACATAATCGGCAATCAATTCTATAAAAGCGGGGCCAAACTTTTTCGCCTTGTTTTCGCCTACCCCACTGATGTTTTTCATCTCATCAATCGTAGTGGGATAATTGATGGTCATTTCTTCCAGAGATGGCTCTTGAAAAACAGCGTAAGGAGGCACACCTTTTTTGTCCGCCACTTTTTTGGTCAGTTCTTTCAGCATTTTGAAAAGCGTTTCGTCCATCGCCGCGCCGCCTCCTTTTCCGGCGGTTACGATGTCGCTGTCATCACCACTGGACTCGTAGTCGTGGTCTTCCGCCATTTGAAAAGGCTGCGGGTTTTTGATAAAATCTTCACCCGCGTCTGTGATTTGCAAAACCCCGTATTTTTCTATGTCTTTTTTTAGGTATTTTGTTACGATGGCCTGCCGGATTACCGCCAACCAATGTTTATCTTCTTTGTCCCTACCTTGGTTAAATTGTTCTAATTCGGAAGCTTTATATTGTTGCAATAATTTGGGCAATTTTCCTATCAAAATATTCACAATATTATCTGCCTTAAAGCGCTCTTTGGTCACCTTCACAGTTTCCAGCACCAATTTCACGTCATCTTGCGCATCAAAGGTCTTTTTGGGATGGCGCGTATTGTCATCGTTTTCCGCGCCTTCGCCCGTTTCGGGGTCAAATTCTTCCCCAAAATAATGCAGCAAAAACTTGCGCCGGTTCATCGAAGTTTCCGCATAGGCCACCACTTCTTGCAGCAGTTGCATCCCGATTTCGTGCTCGCTCACCGGCTTGCCGTGCAGAAATTTTTCCAGCTTTTCGATATCTTTATAGGCATAAAAAGCGAGGCAAATTCCCTCGCCGCCATCGCGTCCGCCGCGCCCCGTTTCTTGGTAATAGCTTTCCAAACTTTTGGGCATATCATAGTGAATGACGAAGCGTACGTTTGGCTTGTCAATTCCCATCCCAAAAGCGATGGTGGCCACGATCACGTCGGTGTCTTCCTTCAAAAAAGCATCTTGATGGCGCACCCGCGTTTTGGCGTCCAACCCAGCGTGGTAGGGCAGCGCTTTAATGCCGTTTACTTGCAAGGTTTCCGAAAGTTCCTCCACTTTTCGGCGGCTTAGGCAGTAGATGATACCGCTTTTTCCCTCGTGTTTTTTGATGAACCGTATGATGTCGCGGTCCACGTTGCCCGTTTTCGGGCGGATTTCATAATAGAGATTGGGCCGGTTGAAGCTGGCCTTGAAAACGTTGGCATCGTCCATCCCCAAGTTTTTTTGGATGTCGCTCTGCACTTTTGGGGTGGCCGTGGCGGTCAGTGCTATCACGGGTTTGCGGCCAATCGCGTCTATGATATTGCGCAGGTTTCGGTATTCGGGCCGGAAATCGTGGCCCCATTCCGAGATGCAATGCGCCTCGTCAATCGCGTAAAACGAAACAGTGGAATTTTTCAAAAACTCCACGTTTTCCTCCTTCGTCAGCGATTCTGGGGCTACGTATAATAATTTGGTTTCGCCGCTGGTGATGTCCGCGCGCACTTGCTCGATTTGGCCTTTCGTCAATGAAGAGTTCAGGACGTGGGCCACGGCGTTGCTTTCGCCAAATTCACGGAGGCTGTCCACTTGGTTTTTCATTAGCGCGATAAGCGGCGACACCACGATGGCCGTGCCTTCCTGCATTATGGCGGGCAGTTGGTAGCAGAGGCTTTTGCCGCCGCCGGTGGGCATTATCACAAAGGCATCCTGCCCGTTGATCACGCTTTCCACCACGGCTTCTTGCTCACCTTTAAACTGGTCGAACCCGAAAAATTTCTTGAGATGCTCCCGAGCGGGAGTCAGTGTTGTCGTTTCCAAAACTATGCGAATTCTAAATTTTTAGACAAAAAAATAAAGCTAAAGGTAAGGCAAACTTTGGGTTTGCAAAACATTGGCAAAACAAACTTTTCAAGCCCAACGTATGAACGTTGCTTTTGTGGAAAACTCCCCGCCGCGCGTCCATTGGGCTGCCCTTACCTTTGCCGCGATTTTTCAACAAAAATGGCCAAAGTAAAATTGGGGGGCGAAATGTCGTTTTTGCAGCATCTGGAAGCGTTGCGTTGGCATTTGGTGCGTTCCGTTATCGCCATTGTCGGCTTTGCAATTGTCGCGTTCGTTTTCAAATACATCCTATTTGATATCATCATTTTCGGCCCAAAGTCTCCCGATTTTTTTACCTACCGCGCCTTTTGTTCGCTTTCGCAAAAAGTGGGCGTCAAGGAAATTTTCTGTATGGATGAATTTCCATTTGACATTCTCAATACCAAAATGGCGGGCCAGTTCAGCACCCACATTTGGGTGTCATTAATCGCGGGGTTTATTTTGGCATTTCCGTATGTATTGTGGGAGGTATGGCGTTTTATCAAGCCGGGCCTCCACGAAAACGAGCGTTCCAACTCACGCGGCGTGATATTTTTTGCCTCGGTTTTATTCCTTTCCGGTGTTCTTTTTGGCTACTATTTGATAGCCCCCCTTTCCGTGCAATTTCTCGGCGGCTACCGCGTCAGTGCCGAAGTTACCAACTTCATTGAATTAAATTCTTATATCGCCACCGTCAGCACGGTAACGCTGGCTTCGGGACTTATTTTTGAGTTGCCCATTCTCGTTTATTTCTTTGCGAAAATTGGACTGCTCACTCCTGAATGGATGAAAAAATACCGCCGCCATTCATTCGTAATGATCTTGATACTTTCGGCTATCATTACCCCGCCCGATATTTCCAGTCAAATCTTGGTGTGTCTGCCGATAGTTTTTTTGTATGAAATCAGTATAAAAATTTGTAAAAGAGTGGTGAAACGGCAAAGGAAAGAGATGCAAAGAAATTGACGATTTTTTCGATTTTCGATTGACGATTTGGAGCAAGGTGGACAAATCAATTTTTGAAACGTAATTTTCGTTCGACTCTATTTTTAAATCGGAGCTGAGCCGATGCCTCGAAACCACAAACCACTTAAACTCCGTGTCTTTGTGCCTTCGTGGCAATAAAAATGCACGGCACGATTTTCCTTTCCTTCTTGTCCTTTTAAAAATAGGCAGTCCCTAATTTCGCCCCATTATTTCTATGAAACTACGCGCCGAAAATATCGTCAAAAAATACCGCAGCCGCACCGTTGTCAAAGGCGTGAGCTTTGAAGTGAACCGTGGCGAAATCGTCGGTTTGCTCGGACCTAACGGGGCAGGAAAAACCACCTCTTTTTATATGGTGGTCGGTTTGATCAAACCCAATTCCGGTAAGGTATTCCTTGATAAACAGGAAATTACGAAAGATCCGATGTACAAGCGCTCGCAAAAAGGTATTGGCTATTTGTCGCAAGAAGCGTCGGTTTTCCGCAAGTTGAGCGTGGAGGACAATATTCGCGGCATCCTCGAAATGACTGATAAAACCAAAGCCGAGCAAAAAGAAAAACTGGAAAGTTTGTTGGACGAATTCGGTTTGCAGCACATCCGCAAAAACCGTGGGGATTTATTAAGTGGTGGCGAGCGCCGCCGCACCGAAATCGCCCGCGCCTTGGCGGTGGATCCCCACTTCATTTTGCTCGACGAACCCTTCGCCGGCGTGGACCCCATCGCGGTGGAGGACATCCAAGAAATCGTGGCCTCCCTGAAAACCAAGAACATAGGCATCCTCATCACCGACCACAACGTGCAGGAAACCTTGGCGATTACCGATCGCACCTATTTAATGTTTGAGGGCAATATTTTGAAATCCGGTTCGGCGGAAGATTTGGCAAATGACGAACAGGTTCGGAAGGTTTACCTGGGTCAGAATTTTGAATTGCGAAAGAAGCGGGCGCAGATAAAAGATGGTAATTCATTGTAATTCGGTGGTAATTCGATTGCAATTACCGCTTCTGAAATCTGCGGAATCTGCGTGAGGAAAAATTCAGCGCGATGCACGGAGAAGCCGGTCATTTATTGCCCGTCCCAAACCTTCTTCAGGAAATTTCTCCGCCAAAATAATCTCGGCATCACTTTCTCCCAGCTCTCGCAAGGCGGAAAAAAGATTCGCCGCCGCTTCATTTAAATCGCCTTTTTTGGAAAGTATTTTTTGATGGCTTTTTGGAATCTCAGAATATTCATTTTGAAAAGATAAAACCGCTACATTTTTATCGGAATATTTTGATGCCAATTCTTTGATATTTCCAATCACCAATTTTTTGCCCGGCGAATAGTGCGAACTCAGCATCCCAGGCGCATTTGGACGGCTGGACGAAGTCTGCGTTTCCAACCGGCCGGTTACTTTTTCGATTTCTTCTTTCGCCAATCCACCGAGGCGCAGAATTTTGGGATTTTTACTGCTCAAATCTATGATGGTGGATTCGATGCCGACCGTACAAGATCCGCCGTCTAAAATGTATTCAATTTTTTTACCCAATTGGTTTTCAACGTGTTGCGCCGTGGTGGGACTGACAAATCCAAAGGGGTTCGCACTGGGGGCGGCCAAGGCCAGTCGGGATTTCTCCAATAATTCTCGCGTAAGCAGATGGGCGGGAAAACGGACGGCCACGGTCGGGTTTCCGGCCGTGACCAAATCGGGGAGGTTCGGATTCTTTTTTAGAATAAAAGTGAGCGGCCCCGGCGAAAATTTTTGATAGAGAATTTTAAAAATATCAGGAATTTCAATCGCAATTTCATCTAAATTTTTAGTGTCAAAAAGATGGACAATCAGCGGGTCAAATTTGGGGCGGTTTTTTATCGAAAATATAGAAGCGACAGCTTTTTCATTGAAAGCATCGGCGGCGAGGCCATAAACCGTTTCGGTTGGAATAGCCACGCATTTTCCTGATTTTAAAAGGTTTTTCGCAAAGGAAATATCACTACCGATTTGCGCCATTTTTTTGATAAAAAAAGAATGATTTTTTTAGTAAAAATGATTATGTAAAGAACACATTTACCTGAAAATTTTCGCCCGAAAGCGAGTATTCACCATTGGGGCACATTTCCGCTTTTTTGATTTTTTTGCTCACGGGCGCGCCGTTCAGAAAATATCGGCGGAGCTAAGTTCGCCAAAACCAACGAGACGGTCGTAGCGGTCGCCCACCTCGCGATTATACACCAAAATTTGGTAGCGGTTTTCGGTGTTCCAGTGGCTGCCTTCTACGGTAGTTACGTCGGCCGATCGGTCAGATTTATTGTACTCGGCGTACATAAAATTGTAATAGCCTTGTTTTAGCAAAACCCTTGTGCGGTAAGCGCTGGCGTCGTAATCGTACTTCATTCTAAACTCTTGCAGGAGCTTCCAATCGGAGGCGCGGCCGAAGATATAAAGGTCGCCGCTTTCCAAAGGTTGCGGATAATTGAGACGGAAATCGACATAGACGTAATCAGCCTCGGTTTCGGAGTTGGTGGCATCGAGGCGGCGCACCACATACTGCCCGTTAATGTCGTCCCAAGTGGTATAAGGGGTGTTGTTGCGTGGCGCATCGGTTTTCAAAAAAGCAGTAAAAACGCTGTCTCTTTTGATGTTCGCCACATTTAAAGAAAGTGTCTGTAAATTTTTAATATCAAAAAAGCGAAATTCGTTGCCACCCCGCATCACGTTTTCTTTATCATATTGATACACCAATTGTGAGGCTTGCACAAATTGCGGTTTTAAGGTGGTAATCGCATTATCCCAGCGCTGATTTTGCATCAAAACGACCTGCAAATCTTGAAAGGGATTTTGGATATTATAATTAGGATGACTGACGGTAAAATCGACCTCTTGATGGGTATCAAAAAATTCGGTTCTGGTGGGTCTTTTTACCGTGCCACCTACCGATACGCGGTCTTCAAAAACCATAAAACGACGGGTCAAAACCAAATCATCTTTATCATCGTTGGCATAGACGACCAAAAGGTAGTTCCCTGATTTGGTGAGCCTTGACCCGCCCGTGGGCAAGAGGATATGATAATTGGTGTAGGGAATCAAAGCGTTCAAAGAATATTCAAATTCTTGAATATAAATATCTTGCAAATTGGTTAGATATTCTTGTTGCAAAAGATTGGAAGGTGTCCAGTCGGCATTGCAGTGGATAATGGTATACGCCATATTCACATAATCTTCATACAAATCATCGAACGAAAGTTGCAGGCGCGGATTGCTGAGCGAAACTACCGGCATCGAGAGCGGCTGGCCGGGCGGGTGCAGTTTCACGGTGCGGATGCCGGACTTGTAAATATGGTCTTCGTACAGGAGTTCGCTTTGGGTGTAATATTCGTCGATGGCGTACTGGGCGTGGATTTTCGAGCCAGAAATGAAGAGGAAAAGGATTAAAAGGATGGGGGAAGATTTCATCGGAGAATGTTGTGAAAATTTTGTGCGCAAATCTTACAGCTTTTCTGGGTAGATTGCAAACATACCCAGTCTGCGGGATTCGGGCTTTCTCGAAATCTATACCGTTTTTTGGAAGTTTTGTTTTTTTTTAAAAGAACATACCATCCCGCAATGCGCGGGACGACCCGATTTTTTTGACGACTCCAATGAGTCGGGAAAATCACCTCTCCTCAAGGCCCCTTAAATCCCCCACCGTGTGCCGTATCGACAACGATGCTCGGCAAAGAAGGACTTTGAGCCGCTGCTCCGAGCAAATGTCAAAATCGTTTGCAGGGATTGGGAATCTTGAATTTCAAATTGTAAAATTCAAATTCACAAAACCTTCATTTCCAATAAAATGCAATTTTACAACCCCACCCAAAAATCGTCAATTGTCAATCGAAAAAATCCAAAATCAAAACTTACTTTTGCCGCCTGTTTGGAAAGGGTCTAAATAATTAAAGACACGCGCCAAACCCAGCGGTTTGTTAATTTTGCCGCCCATTTATTGCCAAGAATTTTTCGATTCTAAACAATGCCCGACACCATCAAGATTAAGCGTGGCGTAGATATAAAGCTGAAAGGCCAAGCCGAGCAGCTCTACGAAACCGTGGACCGCTCCGAGACTTTTGCGCTGAAACCCACCGATTTTCCGGGGATCCGCCTAAAACACACCGTCCGCGAGGGCGACGAAGTGAAAGCGGGCACACCTATTTTTTACAACAAAGACCGTGAGGCGGTGAAGTTTTGCAGCCCCGTGAGCGGTGAAATCGCCGAAGTGGTGCGCGGCGACAAACGCAAGCTCTTGGAAATCCGCATCTTGGCGGACAAGGAAACCCAGTACGAGGATTTTGGCACGGCCGACCCGCAACAACTGGATGCCGAGGCAATCACCGAAAAAATCCTGCAATCTGGTTGCTGGCCTTTCATCATTCAGCGTCCTTATAATGCGGTGGCCAACCCCGAGCGCCGCCCGCGCGATATTTTCATTTCGTGCTTCGATTCTGCGCCGCTGGCCCCCGATTTGGACTTTGCCGTACACGGCTCCGAGAACGAATTTCAAACGGGAGTGAACGCCTTGGCAAAACTGACCGATGGAAAAATTCACCTCGGTTTTGATGGCAAAACCAATCCCAGCAAGGTATTCACCAATTGCAAAAACGTAATCAGCAAAAGTTTTAAGGGGCCGCACCCCGCCGGGAACGTAGGCACCCAAATCCACCACATTTCTCCCATTAACAAAGGCGAAGTGGTGTGGACCGTTTCTGCGCAGGACGTGATTATCATCGGGCGTCTTTTTCTAACGGGACATTTCGACGCGCGCCGCAACTTGGCGCTGACGGGCAGCCAAGTAAAAAAACCGCGCTATTATAAAACGGTGCTGGGTTCGGCGGTCAAAAACATTTTGAAAGACCAAGTGGAAGGCTCGAACAACCGCTTTATCAGCGGCAACGTCCTGACCGGAACGCAAATCAAATCAGACGGTTACCTCGGTTTTTACGACAGTCAAATTACTGTAATTCCCGAAGGCGACGAAGACCAGTTTTTCGGTTGGATCGCGCCGAACTTCCACAAGTTCAGCATTTCGCACACGCTTTTTTCGTGGTTGCAGCCGGATAAAAAATACGCGCTGGACAGCGGGATGAACGGCGAGGAGCGCGCCTATGTGATGACGGGCGAGTACGAGCGGGTTTTTCCGTTTGATATTTATCCGCAGCAGTTGGTCAAGTCCATTTTGATTCAAGACATCGAGGCGATGGAAAACCTCGGGATTTACGAAGTGGTGCCGGAAGATTTCGCGCTTTGCGAAGTGGTTTGTACCTCCAAAATTCCCGTGCAACAGACGGTGCGCGAGGGACTTGACTTGATGCTGAAAGAATTGGGTGATTAAAAATTTCGATTGAATCTTTTTAAATGAAAATTTTCAAAAATCTTTTGGAAAGCGTGAAGCCGCACTTTGAAGAGGGCGGCAAGCTGGAGAAATTGTATCCGGTGTACGATGGTTTTGCCACCTTCCTTTTTGTGCCCGGCCATACGGCCCACAGCGGCGCGCACGTCCGCGATGCGGTGGACCTGAAGCGCACGATGATCACCGTGGTGCTGGCTCTGGTTCCCTGCCTTTTATTTGGAATGTGGAACGCTGGCTACCAACACTTTAGGGCGCTGGGCGAGGATGCCGATTTTTGGCAAATGTTCTTCTTCGGCTTTTGGAAAATCATCCCGATGGTGATTGTTTCCTACGCCGTGGGCCTCGGAATTGAATTCGCGTTTTGTGTTATCAAAAAACACCAGATCAACGAGGGGTATTTGGTCACTGGGATGTTGATCCCATTGATTATGCCGATTGACATCCCACTTTGGATGGTCGCGCTTTCGGTGGTTTTCGCGGTGATTTTGGGCAAGGAAGTTTTTGGCGGCACGGGGATGAACATTTTGAACCCCGCTTTGACCGCGCGCGCCTTTGCCTTCTTTGCCTATCCCACCTATATGAGTGGCGACAAGGTGTGGATAAACACCAGCACCAACGCCGGCCAGAGCGTGGTGGACGGCTACTCCGGCGCCACCCCGCTGGGCGAATTGGCCACCACCGGCAGCACTTCTTACGAGCCAATGCAAATGTTTTTGGGCACGATTCCCGGCAGCATCGGCGAGACTTCCGTAATTGCCATATTAATAGGAATGGCGATGCTGCTGATTACCGGCGTGGGCAGTTGGCGGATCATCCTCAGTTCCATCCTTGGCGGCATTGTTATGGGATTGATTTTTAACTGGGTAGCGCCTTACGCCATTTCGCCCGAACAAAAACTTTTTATGGCCACGCCGTGGTGGCAGCACCTCATTATGGGCAGTTTCCTTTTTGGGATCACGTTTATGGCCACCGACCCCGTTTCGGCCTCGCAAACTTTTAAAGGCAAATGGATTTATGGCTTTTTGATAGGATTTTTGGGCGTGATGATCCGCGTGTTCAACCCCGCTTACCCCGAAGGCATTATGATGGCCATCCTCTTTATGAACGTAATGGCGCCGCTGATCGACCATTATGTGATAGCCGCTAATATCAAACGCCGGAAAAAACGGGTGCAAGTGGATACGGGCGGTATGATAAAGGTAGGGCCGTCCGAAGTAAATACCGTGCAATAAAATGGATGTAAATAAAAACAGTTACACGTTTATTTTCGCCTTTGTAATGGTGGTGGTAGTGGCGGCGCTGCTCTCTTTTGCGGCCACCTCGCTCAAGCCTTATCAAAAGGAAAACGTAAGGCAGGAAAAGATGCAGAGCATTTTGGCTTCCATCAACGTGGATGTGAGCCGCGAGCAGGCCGAGGAAGCCTACAACAAATACATCACCGAGGAATTGGTTATCCAAGGGGGCGAGGTACAGCGGAACCTCAAGGCATTTGACGTGGAAATTGGTAAAGAAATTGTGAAAGCCCCGACGGAACGCAACGCGCCTTTGTACGTGGCGCAGCGGGAAGGCACTACCTACTTTGTAATTCCGTTGCGGGGTAAGGGATTGTGGGGCCCGATTTGGGGATACATTTCTTTGAAGGAAGACGTGAACACCGTCTATGGCGCCATCTTCGACCATAAATCTGAAACGCCGGGCCTCGGCGCGGAAATTTCCACCCCCGTGTTTATGGATCAATTTGTCGATAAAAAAATCTTGGAAGAATCCACCAGCGACTTCCGCAGCATCAAAGTGAAAAAGGGTGGCGCGGCCGGCGATTATGAAGTGGACGGCATCAGCGGCGGCACTATCACCTCCCTCGGCGTGGAGGATATGCTGCAAGACAATATCGCGGTGTACATCGATTTTTTGAAAAACTATGACGGCGGCCAACCCACGGCATCCAAATAATTAAAATTATGGAAGATACGCATCTGAGCGAAACGGCCGAGGTGCCCAAGGAACAACGGAAGAAGAAGGCTGGCGAGCCTATGTTCAGCAAGAAAAACCGCAAGCTGATTTCCGACCCGATGAACGACAGCAACCCCATCACCGTGCAGGTGCTAGGGATTTGCAGCGCGCTGGCAATTACTGTAAAAATTTACCCCGCCCTCATTATGTCTATTTCCGTGCTCTTCGTGCTGGGCGCGGGCAACGTGATTATCTCGTTCATCCGGAACCTGATTCCCAATCGGATACGCATTATCGTCCAATTGGTGGTGGTGGCCTCGCTGGTGATTTTGGTGGACGAAGTCTTGAAAGCCTTCGCCTACGACGTGAGTAAAGAGCTGTCGGTTTTCGTGGGATTGATCATCACCAACTGTATCATTATGGGGCGTTTCGAGGCATTTGCCTTAGGCAACGGCCCGTGGAAATCGTTCCTCGACGGGGTGGGCAACGCCTTTGGTTACGCGTGGATTTTACTGGCGGTGGCTTTTTTTAGGGAATTGTTGGGCAGCGGCACTTTGTTCGACGGTTCGCCCTTCGGCGCCTTGCAAGTCATCCCCACCTCTTGGTACATCGACAATGGCGGCGTGTATTCCAACAACGGTTTGATGCTCCTCCCGCCGATGGCGTTGATTACGGTCGGCATCATCATCTGGGTGCAGCGCGCGCGAAACACGAAATTGATTGAAGAGAATTAATCGTGGTAGGCGCAAGGCACTGCCTTGCTTACCTGACAAAACATTGGCAAAAGGTTTTTAATAATGGAGTTAGTAAACATATTCGTAAAATCCATATTCGTCGAGAATATGATTTTCGCCTACTTCTTGGGGATGTGCTCGTATTTGGCCGTTTCCAAAACCGTGAAAACCGGAGTGGGCTTGGGCGCGGCGGTCATTTTCGTTTTGGGGATTACCGTGCCTCTCAACTATTTGCTGCAAAATTTCGTGCTGAAAGAAGGGGCGCTCAGTTGGCTCGGCCCCAATTTCGCCGAGGTGGATTTGAGTTTCCTTTCCTTCATAATGTTCATCGCCGTCATCGCCTCGATGGTGCAGTTGGTGGAGATGATCGTGGAAAAATTCGCGCCCGCTTTGTACGGTGCGCTGGGCATTTTCCTCCCGCTGATTGCGGTGAACTGCTCCATTTTGGGCGGCTCGCTGTTTATGCAAGAGCGGAATTACAACAATATTGCCGAGGCATCGGTATTCGGCATCGGCAGCGGGGTAGGCTGGTTTTTGGCGATTGTGGCCATCGCCGCCATCCGCGAGAAAATCCGCTACAGCAACGTGCCGCCCGCCCTGCGTGGGTTGGGGATTACGTTTATCGTTACCGGATTGATGGGGATTGCGTTTATGGCGTTTATGGGGATTAAGTTGTAATTGCCCCTCCAATCCCGCAAGTGCGGGACGAAGCACACACTTGCCGTTTTGGCGGCGTGGTATGGCTGGGGCGATGGGAAGTCCCCCTTTGGGAGATTTAGGGGGCTTAAAGGATTAAAAAAAAATATTTTTTTATAAAAATTGACCAACCAAATAACACATACTAATTTTAATATAAAAGAATTCAAAAAAATTGAAGATATAATTTTTTTGGACGAGCCGATTTTGACACATCTCACGAGAAACGGAAAGCATTATTTCCGTTATTTGGTTGATACGCTCGTGGATGCCAGAATAGATATTTTTTTACTTTTAGAATTGAAAGAGGAAGTAATCTATAGTTTTTTAAAAAAAGAAATTTCGTTATATGAGCTGATTACAACCAACCCAAATTTTATATATAAATTGGAAGAAGATTTTGATGGTAATATTGTGAATTTGGAAATTACTCAAGGTATTCTTATTCCAGATGGTTATTTGCCCGATGAAGATTCATTTTTTGAATTTAAATTTAATAAAAGTTCACACTATTTTAATATTGTCAATTAACATTTTTTGATTTGTTAATTCTGATTTCTTAAAAAGAATTTTAAACCTCATTTTTTAATTAAATAAAATGGTTTTTCTCGCAACATCCACCGTCATCATCGCCAGCATCGTGGTGTTTTTCTTGGTGATTTTCTTGCTCGTGGGCATTTTGCTGGGCGCCAAGGCCAAGCTGATGCCCAGCGGCCCCGTACTTTTGAATATCAACGGCGAAGAATCCGAGGTGGATTCCGGCAATACGCTTTTGACCACGCTATCGGCGCAGAAGATTTTCCTGCCCTCGGCCTGCGGCGGTGGCGGCACCTGCGCGATGTGCAAATGCCAAGTGCTGGAAGGCGGCGGCGAAATCCTCCCCACCGAAGCGCCCTATTTTTCCCGTAAGGAAATTCAGGAAAACTGGCGGCTGGGCTGCCAAGTGAAGGTGAAAAACAGTATGAAAATCAAGGTGCCGGAAGAGATTTTCGGCATCAAAAAATGGGAGTGTACCGTGAAGTCCAACTACAACGTAGCTTCTTTTATCAAGGAATTTGTGGTGGAATTGCCGGAAGGCGAAACGCTCGATTTCGAGGCCGGTGGCTACATCCAAATTGACGTGCCGCCCACTACCGTAAATTTCAAAGATATTGACATCACCAGCCACCCGCGCCTCGGCCGCGACCCGATGGATTTTAAAAGTGAGTGGGACAAATTCAATATTTGGCCCTTGGTGATGAAAAACGATGAGGAGATTTTCCGCGCCTATTCGATGGCCAACCACCCTGCCGAGGGCAACATTGTGATGCTGAACATCCGCATTGCCACCCCGCCGTGGGACCGCGGCAAGAACGACTGGATGGACGTGAACCCCGGTATTTGTTCGTCTTATGTTTTCGCGCAAAAGCCCGGCGATAAAGTGACGATTTCCGGCCCTTACGGGGAATTTTTCATCAAAGACACCGGTGCCGAAATGCTCTACATCGGCGGTGGCGCGGGGATGGCACCGATGCGCTCGCACCTGTTCCATTTGTTCCACACCTTGAAAACCGGCCGCAAAGTTTCCTACTGGTACGGCGGCCGTTCCAAGCGCGAGTTGTTTTATTTGGATGATTTCACCAACATCGAAAAAGAATTCCCGAATTTCCAGTTCCACATCGTACTGTCTGAACCGCTGCCGGAAGATAACTGGACGGAGAAAAAAGACATCGACGACAAGGAAGGCAACGGTTTCACGGGCTTTGTGCACCAAGCCGTAATCGACCAATATCTAAAAAAACATCCCGAACCGGAAGAAATCGAGTTCTACTTCTGCGGCCCGCCATTGATGAATGCCGCCGTCCTCAAAATGGTGGACGACTGGGGCGTGCCGCCGGAGAATGTGGCGTTTGACGATTTTGGAGGATAAGCGGATTGACGATTTTTTCGATTGACGATTTACGATGGAAAAATGCCTCCGAAAAGGGGGCTTTTTTTTAGTTCCGAGTTTCCTTGATAAAAAAAATTTTCAAGTGTCATTTAAAGGTTTAACGAATTACGAATAAATGCACCGCGACTTCGCTATTTCCTTTGCAAAACTTTTTTCACCGCCTTTACGACATCTGCCGTTTCCAGCCCATATTTTTCCAAAAGTTCCTCTGGTTTCCCGCTTTCGCCAAAGGAATCTTCCACCGCCACAAACTCCTGCGGCACGGGATGTTTGCGCGATAAAAGTCCCGAAACGCTTTCGCCCAGCCCGCCGTATTTTTGGTGTTCTTCGGCAGTTACCACGCAGCCTGTTTTCTTTACGGATCTCAAGATCGCCTCTTCATCCAGCGGCTTAATGGTGTGAATATTAATCAGTTCCACAGAAATTCCATCGTCTGCCAATTGCTCGGCCGCTTCGATGGATTTCCAAACCAAATGGCCCGTGGCGATTAAAGTAATGTCCGTTCCTTCGTTTAAAACCACGGCTTTCCCGATTTCAAAATTTTGGTTTTCGGGCGTAAAATTCGCCACTTTTGGGCGGCCGAATCTTAAATAAACGGGGCCGTCGTGTTTTGCGATGGCGAGTGTCGCCGCCTCGGTTTGGTTGTAATCGCAAGGATTGATGACCGTCATTCCCGGCAGCATTTTCATCAGACCGATGTCCTCCAAAATTTGATGGGTCGCGCCGTCCTCGCCCAAGGTCAGTCCCGCGTGGCTGGCGCAGATTTTCACGTTTTTGTTGGAATACGCAATGGATTGACGGATTTGATCGTAAACCCGCCCCGTCGAAAAATTAGCGAAAGTGCCGGTGAACGGGATTTGCCCGCCGATGGTCATCCCCGCCGCGATGCCCATCATATTGGCCTCGGCAATCCCCACTTGAAAAAAACGGTCGGGAAATTCATCGCGGAAGGCGTTCATTTTCAGCGAGCCGGTCAAATCGGCGCAGAGGGCGACCACCTTTTCGTTTTGCTTTCCCAATTTGGAAAGTCCCGCGCCGAAGCCGCTGCGCGTGTCTTTTTTGCTAGAGTCGGTGTATTTTTTCATCAGTTTAATTTTACCATCGTCACTTCGCCGGAAGCCACGGTGAATTTTACAATTTTGGAATACGAAGATTGTTGCGCGCTTTTGGTGCGAAAGATAATTCTATAATTACCCGGTTGTAAATCAATGCTTTGCCGCGAAGATTCGGTGTCCAAATCAAGTACCCATTCCAGTTCGTTGCCGTTTTCCAAAAGTACCGCACCGTAGCCCGCTGACGAACTATTAAAATTGACCCGCCCCGCCGGTGGCACGGCAATCGTCTCGGTTTGCCCGCCCTTGATTTCAATTTCTTTTAGGATGCGCGGTAAAGTCAAAATCTCAATCGCGTATTTTCCATCCAGATATTTTTGCTCGGTATTGAACGATTGGACGTGCAAAATTTCGCGCTTTTCGCTTTCGCGGATAATGCACAACAAATCTTCACTTCTTTGTCCCACCAAAAGTTTCAAAATCCCGCGCGAAAGTGGTGTTTCGATTATCGAATGTTTGCCCGCTTTTATATCAATATTATTAAGCGTTTTTTCAGGAATAGAATGCACGGTCATTTTATACGAAATCAGCGGATCCAAATAAATTGTATCGGGTTGTTTTTTATAATTCAAAGTATGCACCAATTGCGTTTTCACCATTCCATTAAATTCATCATAAAAAGTAATCGGAATATCGGTTTCCGTCGGTCGGTTATTTTCATCCAAAAGATTGATTTGCGCGGTGGTGTTGTCCAGCGCCTGCGAAATCACCACGTCCAGCACGTTTTCAAAAGTTTTGGAATCGCTGGCGTCGTAATAATTTCCGACACATTCAAAGGTTTGTTTGAATTGGTCGTCGATGCCGATGCCAATCACAAATGGCTTCAAAGTGATGCCTTTTTTTTGCAAAAGCCGCGAAGCCGCGCAGGGGTCTTCGTCGCAGGCTTCCACGCCATCGGTGATTAAAATGATAATGTTGCGGCAGTTTTCACAGGGCGGAAAATCATTGGCGGACAGTGAAATAGAGCGCGCAATCGGCGTCGTGCCTTTCGGCGAAAGTTGGCGCAGCGCACTTTTTATCCGCCCGATGTTGCCAAATTTGAACGGCACTTCCAGTTTGGTATCGTTGCAATCCTGAGGCGGCACGGGTTTTTGATGGCCGTACATCCGCAGCGCCAACTGAAAATCCTCGCTCTGCAAACTCTGCAAACTGTCCAGCATCTTGGTCATCATCTGCTGGGCGATATCGACCTTTTTGCCGTCTTCCCAACGACCTTGCATACTTTGGGAGCCATCGAAAATAAAGAGGATACGGGTGAGGGTTTTGTCGGGTTTTTGTGAATAGGAATTTAGACACAAGAAACAAGACGCAAGACACAAAAAAAGTCTCGTGAAAATTTTTAGATTTTTTGAATAAAAATTTTTCATTTAAATACTAAATCCGAAACTCTAAATACTAAACAAATTCAAAAAATTAAATCTATAAAATTCAAAACGACTAAGTGAGTTCCTATGGTTTTGAATTTTTTGCTTTTTTTAATTTAGAATTTGTTTAGAATTTCGGATTTAGAGTTTAGAATTTTTCAATAGTCCCCCAACGTCTCCTCCAACTGCCCCAGCGCCTTTTCCAACTGCTCATCATTCGGCGCTATCCCGTGCCATTCGTGGGTGCCTTCCATAAAATCCACGCCGGCGCCCATTTCGGTTTTCATAACGATGCAAATCGGTTTTCCGCGCCCCGTTTGACTGGCGGCGGTTTTCAGTCCTGCGATGACGTGCTGCATATCGTTGCCGTCGCCGATGTGCATCACCTCCCAGCCGAAGGCCTTGAACTTGCGCTCGATGTCGTGCAGCGGCATCACCTCGTGCACCGGCCCGTCGATCTGCTGGCCGTTCGCGTCGATGGTGATGATGAGGTTGTCCACGTTGTGGTTGGGGGCGAACATCGCGGCTTCCCAGATTTGGCCTTCTTGCAATTCGCCGTCGCCGTGAAGGGAAAAAACGAGGTGGTCGTCGCCGTTCAGCTTTTTGGAAAGCGCCGCGCCAATCGCCACGGAAAGCCCTTGCCCAAGCGAGCCGGATGCAACTCGAATCCCCGGCAAACCTTCGTGCGTGGTCGGATGGCCTTGCAGCCGCGAATTGATTTTGCGGAATGTACTCAGCTCTTTTACAGGGAAATAGCCGCTGCGGGCCAAGGCCGAATAAAAAACCGGACTGATGTGGCCGTTGCTCAAAAAGAACAAATCTTCGCCCTTGCCGTCCATCGAAAAGTTTTCGGGATCGTGGCGCAACACCTCAAAATAAAGCGAGGTGAAAAATTCGGTGCAGCCCAACGAACCGCCGGGGTGGCCGCTTTGCACGGCGTGCACCATTCTTACGATATCGCGGCGGATTTGGGAGGCGGTGCGTTCGAGTTCTTTTAAGTCGGCCATTCAGAGAGTTTTGTGCCGTGGCGAGCACGAGCATTTTGAAAAGGCAAAAGTAATTTTCCGGTAAGGGAGGAAAGAGGGATTGTGGAAAAAATTTGTAGAGTGTGAAAAGATAAGGAGCCGGTATAAATGGGTGAACGGGGTCAGGCACGGATTACGCCATCAAGAATCGTGGTAAGCGCGCCCGAATCTGAAAATTCTTTTCGGAAAATATTCACTCGGAAATTATGGGATGGAAAAAATGGAAATTAACTAGCTTTCTGTAAGACTTCTGATACAGCCCATCCCAACAAAATGCCTAATCCAGCATACTCTAAACCTTTGAGCGTGCCCTGATTTTCTTTTTTCGATAGTTTGTTGGCCAATTCCGTCAAATTTTCAGCCTTCATTTCCAGCATTAAATCGGAAATTTCTTTTTGTCCTTTTATACCCGTTTTTTGAATAAGGGAGAGGTATTCAAAAACTTCATTTTGAGAAGGTTCGTCAGTATGGGACAGCGTATTCTTGATTTGGGCCAATCGATTGTAATCTGAAATGGTAAGCATTTTCGGGTATTATTTTTTATCCTTTTTTAATATGTTTTCCAGTACTTGGTCATTCAGAAATTCAAACACTTTTTGTTTTTGAAGATCTTTCTCTTCCAAGCGGGTCAGGCGTTCTAAAATTTCTTGCTTATCCAAAATTTGCCCTTCGAGCTGGGCTATTTGCCGTTGGAATTTCAGCAGATGCGTAAAATAAGCGATTACAAAGGTAATTGCGCCGGACACGATGGCAATGGCAATGGTTACAATGGTGTTCAATTCCATTAGATGTCGAAAATTTTCTAAGATTTAAATTTATGAATCAAATGTTATGAAATTTCGGCTCGCTAATTTTGCACCCTTTTTCAAAACCCCCCCACTATGAGATGCGGCATCGTAGGCCTGCCCAACGTAGGCAAATCCACACTTTTCAACTGTTTGAGTTCGGCCAAGGCGCAGTCGGCCAACTTCCCGTTTTGCACCATAGAGCCGAACATCGGGATGGTGACCGTGCCCGACCCACGCCTTTATAAATTGGAAGCGCTGGTGAAACCGCAACGGGTAATGCCCGCCACGGTGGAAATCGTGGACATCGCCGGACTGGTGCGCGGCGCCAGCAAAGGGGAGGGGCTGGGCAACCAATTCCTCGGCAATATCCGCGAGTGCGAGGCGATTATCCACGTCTTGCGCTGTTTTGAAAACGACAACATCACCCACGTGGATGGCTCGGTGAACCCCATCCGCGATAAGGAAACGATTGATATCGAACTGCAAATCAAGGATTTGGAAACCTTGGAAAAACGCTTGGACAAGCATCAGAAAGCTTCGCGGACGGGTGATAAAAATGAAAAAACGGCGGTGGAAACTTTTCAAAATCTCAAAAAACATTTAGAAACCGGCCAAAGCGTGCGCAGTTTTGAACGTGGCGAGGATGTCAATGAATTGATAACGGAAGTGCAGTTTCTGACCGACAAACCGATTTTGTACGTCTGCAATGTGGATGAAAATTCCGCCAAGGAAGGCAATGAATGGGTGGCGAAAGTGAAGGAACTGGTGAAGGACGAAAACGCCGAAGTCATTCACTTGGCCGTGGCCACCGAGGCCGACATCGCCGAATTGGAGACTTACGATGAAAAGCAAATGTTTTTGGAAGACTTGGGATTGGAAGAACCGGGCGTGAACAAGGTCATCCGCGCGGCTTATCAATTATTGGGATTGCAGACCTATTTCACGGCTGGCGAAAAGGAAGTCCGCGCGTGGACGGTGGCCAAAGGCAGCACCGCCCCGCAGGCCGCCGGCGTCATCCACACCGATTTTGAAAAAGGCTTCATCCGCGCGGAAGTGATTGGGTATGAGGATTATATAAATTATGGAAGCGAGAATGCCGTGCGCGAAGCGGGCAAATTAGGGGTGCAAGGGAAGGAATACATCGTAAAAGACGGGGACGTGGTGCACTTTCGGTTCAATGTTTAGGAGAGAAAGTCCACGGACGATGGTCGATAGTCCACAGTCTTGATGGTAAGTTGGACGGGCGGGAAGATCTGTTAGCGTTTCTGAATCTATGGGTTTGGATTTCCCATCATTCCACCTTCACCAGTTCAAAATCCCGCACGCCCGTAATGTGCATAAAGCGGTTTTCAAAACCACCGTCCGCCGTTTTGCGAAGCTCGAAACCCGTGCTCAGCATCGCTTGGTTACCTTGGATGGCCAGCGTAAAATACGGCCCAGCCCGCCAGAGTTTATTCAAAAAATACATTCCCACATCGTAGCCTTGGTAGGCAAATTTGGTGGGTTCCGCGCCAAAACGCTCCCGATAGTCCGCGATGAAATGAAGCATGGCCGTGTCTTGGTAATCCATAAAATTGATGTCTGGCATCGTCAGGTTCAGTTCGTTGAGGTAGTCCATTTCCAAGGTGGCGATTTCCAAGATGCGCGGCGGCCCCAGCAGAAAAATCCTGCCCCGCTGGCGGCCGCGCAACTGCCGCACCAAGTTGCTCAGAAATACTTGGTTTTCCGACAGTACCACTACCACGTTTTCCTTATCGGGAGACAGCAAATCGCGGAGGCTGCCCGCGCTCAAGCTGCCTTGGGCGTACACGGCTTGGTCGGCAAAGCTGCCGTCCTCCCGCGGCCACAGTTGCGCCATTATGGCCTTTATTTCATCGTTGGCGGAGGTGTCGCGCGACTGGGCAAAAATGAGCCGTGCCCCGCGGAACCGCTCGTTGATCAGCCCCGCCAGCCGCCTCGCGCTGTTGTGCGCTTCGGGGATGCACTTGATCAAGTTTTCGCGCCCCTTCACGCTTACCGAGCGGCTGAGCGGACTCACCACTGGGACGCCCTCGGGCTTGAGCACGTCCGCCACAAATTCGCTGCTTTCCTCCGTCAGCGGGCCCACCACCAAATCGTAGCGGGCGGCGCGCAGGCCGCGCACTTTTCCTTTCAATAAAAACAGACTGTTGTGCGTATCCACCACGTCCAGTTCCAGTCGCATCCCGTGGCCGGCCAGCTCATCGGCGGCCATTTTAAAACCATTGTAAAACTCCAGCGAAAGTTGCGCCCGCCGCCCGATGTCGCGCGAATAATCCACCGAAGTGTCGCGCCGCGCGCCGAACGGCAGCATCAGCGCTACCTTCAGTTTTCGCTGTAAATCCAGCTTTAAGGTATCTTCCAAAACTTTGGGAAAACCGTCCGCAACGCTTTGCGAATCCTCTACATAAAAAGGATTGGGGACGCGCTCGCGATTTTTTTCAGCCTCTTCCAGCGGGTTAGGCATCCCTTCGTCGGCCAACTTTTCGGTCACCACCAGTTGCTCGGTTTTTTCCCTTTCGGGGATGATGATGTACTTGCCCACCTGCAGCCCGTTGGCCAGTTCGGGGTTCAGTTTCACCAGCTCCTTTTCGGGCACGCCAAACTCGCGCTCCAACGAATAAAAGGTGTCGCCCGATTTTACTTTATAAAGAAAATAGCCATCGCCCGCCGCCGCATTCTCGCGCTTTTTCTTTTCTCTTTTATGATAAAAATCCGGTGCGCGGTTGGCGGGTAATTTCAAAATTTGGCCTACAAAAAGACCCTCTTCCGAATCGGGGTTCAATAAAAACAGGCTATCTAAAGAAAGGCTGTATTTTTTGCTGAGGGAATAGGCCGTTTGCCGTGGCTGCACCAAATGTTCGTAAAATTCTGTAGAATTTGTTGTTCTATTGTTTTCTTTTTTAGATGGATTATGGGCAGAAAAACCACTCTCGTTTTCACTAAATTCCTCCCGTTCTTTTTTGGGAGAATCTGCCAATGTGATAGAAGATTTTTCCCTTTTCTTTTTAGTGGTATTTGTGCCATTGGGAATCACCAAAATTTCGCCCGCCCTCAGCTCTTCGTTTTGTTTGGAATTGGCCGTCCTCAAATCGGCCACCTGAACATCGTATTTTTTGGACAAGCTATAATAGGTGTCGCCCATCTGCACGGTGTGCGTTTTTTCCTTGCCCGTTTGGGAATTTGGGTCATTGCGCATTTCTCTCCGTTGCATTTCCTCCTTGCTTTCCAGTGGAATGGTCAGCGTGTCGCCTACGTTCAGGGCTTCGTCCAGTTCGGGATTGTAGCGGCGCACTTCCGCCAGCGAAATACCGTATATCCGCGCGATGCCGTACAAGGTTTCGCCCTCGGCCACGATATGGGCCTTGCTTTTTGGAATCTCTAAATCGTTGTTTTTTGGGATGAGCAACAATAAGTTCGGCTTGCTGCCACCGCGCAGTTCGGGGTTGAATTTCAGCAGCTTTTGCTCGGTGATGCCAAATTGCCGCGCGATGGATTTGGGCGTATCGCCCGCTTCGGTAGTGTAAAAGTCATAATCGTTCTGCGCCGTTCCCGCCAAGGAAAACAAAAGCAAAAAGCCAATACAAAAATGGGAAAACCGCGCGCTGCCGCTCATAGCAAAAAAGAGGGATAAAAAATGCTCAAAACGGTAAAATTATGGGAATTTGTTTACCAACCTTCCAGCCCCCCATCGTCGGGTTTTTGTTGCTTTTCCCGCTCGGCCGGCTTTTCTTCGGTTTCGGGCGCGCGTGGATAATCATTTTTGGGGCGTGGCTTTTGGATGGTCTTGCGCTCGCCACCATCTTCCTCCTGCATTTGGTTGCGCATTTTTTGGGCCTTGGTTTCCGTGGGGATTTTCACCTCCGTGCCAGCGGCCGGGGTATTGCCCAGTTCAGGGTTGGCCGCGCGCAGCTCGTCGATGCCCACACCGTTTTTCAGCCCGATGCGGAACAGGCTTTCACCCTCTTTCACTTTATAGATTTTGGATTCGCCCTCGTATTTCATCGGCGGCAAATCATCGGAAATGGTAACGCCCATAAACTTTTCGCGGCGGATGTCCTGCATCGTTTTTTGGGGGATGGTAATCGTTTTTCCCACTTCCGGCCGGTCGCCCAGCTCGGGGTTGTAGAGTTTCAAATCGGGCAGGCTCACGCCGTATTTGCGCGAAATCCAATAAAGCGTCTGTCCTTCCTGCACCGTATGCTGGACGGTCTGCGGCTGGTCGGGCGTGCCCGCCTGCGGAATCAAGATGACCTGAAACGGCAGCACGGTATCTTCCAAATTGGGGTTGTACGCCACCAACTTATTAACGCTCAATCCGTTTTGCCGTGCAATGCTGCCGCGCGTATCGCCTTTTCGGGTTTCGTAAAATTCATATTCTTGCGCTGTGCCAGCCATTGCCAGCGCCATCAAAAAGCTTAAAATGCAGGTCTTGGTGTTGTTCATAATCATTCCCATTCGATTGTGGCCGGCGGCTTTGAGCTGATGTCGTAAACGACACGGTTCACGCCCCGCACCTTGTTTATAATTTTGTTGGAGATATTGGACAGAAATTCATACGGCAAATGTACCCAGTCCGCCGTCATCCCGTCCACGCTCTCTACCGCGCGTAACGCGACCACGCTCTCATAAGTTCGTTCATCGCCCATCACGCCCACGCTTTGTATGGGCAGCAGCATCGCGCCCGCTTGCCATACATCATCATATAAATTTTCGTCGCGCAGTCCTTTGATGAAAATGGCGTCCACTTCTTGCAGCAAACGCACTTTTTCGGCGGTGATTTCGCCCAAGATGCGGATAGCAAGGCCCGGCCCCGGAAATGGATGCCGCCCCAAAAGCAACGGCGAAACCCCCAGTTCACGACCCACGCGGCGTACTTCGTCTTTAAACAAAGCGTTCAGCGGCTCCACTACTTTCAGGTTCATCTTTTCGGGCAGCCCGCCCACGTTGTGGTGAGATTTGATGGTCGCCGACGGCCCTTTCACCGAAACCGATTCAATCACGTCGGGATAAATCGTGCCCTGCGCCAGCCACTTTACATTTTCAATGCTATTTGCCTCATCGTCAAACACTTCAATGAAAATGCGGCCGATGGTTTTGCGTTTTTCTTCGGGGTCAGAAATTCCCGCCAAGGCATCCAAAAAGCGCGCGGAGGCCTCCACGCCTTTTATATTGAGGCCCATTTCTTTGTACTGTTCCAGCACTTGGTGGAACTCATTTTTGCGCAGCAATCCATTGTTCACAAAAATGCAATGCAACTGACTGCCAATGGCTTGCGAAAGCAAAACCGCCGCCACCGTGGAATCCACGCCACCGCTCAATCCCAGCACCACTTTGTCGCTGCCCAGTTTTTCTTTGAGATTGGCGATGGTTTCTTCCGCAAAAGCGGCCGGCGTCCAATCTTGGGCGCAGCCGCAAATATTCACCACAAAATTTTCCAAAAGCCGCAGCCCATCGGTGCTGTGATACACTTCGGGATGGAACTGGATGCCGTAGGTTTTTTCGTTTTGGATTTTGAAGGCGGCCACTTTCACGTCCGCCGTGCTGCCGATGATGTCAAAGTTTTCCGGCGTTTGCACGATGGTGTCACCGTGGCTCATCCACACTTGGCTCTTTTTGGGGAAGGTGGTGAAAAGGTCAGAATTTTCGTCGAAGAACGAAAGGTTGGCGCGGCCATATTCGCGGCTGTCGCTGGCTTCCACGCGGCCGCCGGATTTTTGGGTGAGATATTGCGCGCCGTAGCAAACGCCCAGCAGCGGCAATTTCCCTTTGATATTATCCAGCAAAAGTTGCGGCGAATTTTCATCCCGCACCGAGGCGGGGCTGCCACTGACGATGACGCCCTTCACATTTTCCGAAACCTCGGGCGCATTATTATAAGGATGGATTTCGCAATACACGCTCAACTCCCGCACCCGCCGCGCGATGAGCTGGGTATATTGCGAGCCGCAGTCCAAAATCAGCACCATTTCTTGCATCGCGCAAAAGTAACCGCCGCGCCTTTTTTATCAGAAAAATTTCATCACGATTTTTTCACAACGGCCATCTCATAACTCTCTCATTTTTAAATTATTGGAAAATTTTAATTTAGCGGTCTAAATCAAAATCAATTTCAAGATGAAAGTCTTAAAAATTATCCTCGGAATTATCGTGGTAGTCGTGGGCGGCTACTGCATTTGGATGGCCACTTTGCCCAACGAATTCAAGGTGGAACGCGAAACAGTGATTGAAGCGAAATCGGAAGTGGTGTACGCCGCCGTGAGCGATTTCAAGACGTGGGAAGAGTGGAGCCCGTGGGCGGCGATGGATCCCGATGCCGAAATCACCTATGGCGAAAAAAGCCAAGGTGAGGGCGCCAGCTATACTTGGAAAGGCGAAGAAATGGGCGAGGGGGAGCAAATGATAACTGCTGCCAAACCCAACGAAATGCTGGAGACGCACATCGAGTTTAAAGGAATGGGCGGTGCCGACGGCCAGTGGCGGTTCGAGGAAGTGGACGGTGGCAAGACCAAGGTGTCGTGGGGCTTCAACGGCAAAATGCCCTTCCTTTTCCGGTCGATGATCCCCGGCATCGAAAAGCAGACGGGCAATGATTTCGAAAGAGGCTTGGAAAACCTGAAAGCGATGCTGGAAACGATGCCGAAAAACGAAATGCCGGACTACGAAATCTCGATGATGCAGATGCCGGAAATCGAATACTACGGCATCCGCGAGGAGGACGTGCCTTTTGAAAAGGTGATGGGCGACAGCTATTTTCCACAGCAGATGGGGGAACTAAGCCAAATGCTAGGCAAGGATATGGCAAATATGAACGGCGCGCCGATGAGCATTTATGAAGAATGGGACGAGGAAAATGAGGTGGCGACCGTAACGGTGGCCGTACCAATTAGCAGCAACAAAGCAGAAACCGACAGGGTGAAAAAAGGCACGATTGAAGCTGGACCGGTAGCCAAGCTGATGTTGCGCGGCTCGTACGAAAATATGGAGGCTGCACACAACGCAATGGGCGCTTATCTGGAAAAAAATGAATTGGAATTTAGCGGCTACGTTATCGAGAAATACTTGGTTACCCCGATGGATTTTCCCGACGACCCCTCGAAGTGGGAAACGGAAATCATCTACCAAACGGAGAAAATGGAAGCGGAAGACGCCGAGGCGTAGTTTTTTGAGGTTTTAAGGTTTTTTGAAAATCCCTCTTGGCGTGATGCTGGTAGGGATTTTTAATTGTTTACATTTAATGAAACTTCATTACATTTGAATTTCCAAATCCAAACTTGAACTATGGAAGAAAGATTTGAAGTAATTTTATTGGATGAGGCATTCCGATTTACCAAAAATTTGGACACCAAAACATCGGAAAAAATATATGAAAATATCCGTCGGGCCAAAATCCACACCGACCCAAAATTTTTCAAAAAGCTCAGGAACGAAATATGGGAATTCCGGACGCTTTATATGAAAATCCAGTATCGGCTTTTGGCATTTTGGGATACCACGGAAAAAGAAAACACCTTGGTTTTGGCTACCCACGGCTTTATCAAAAAAACGGATAAAGTACCTGCTAAAGAGATTGACAAAGCCATCGCCATCCGAAATGAATATTTTAAAAACAAATTGAAATGAAAAGTTACACTTTAGAGGAGGCTCAAGATAAAGTAATTGGAAAGCGAGGCACACCCCGCCGCGAGGAGTATGAAACCAATGTAAAATGGGCTATTCTGGGAGATACAATCCGCGCCGCCCGCAAAAAACGAAAACTCACCCAAGCCCAGCTCGGTGAACGCGTCGGCGTAAAAAAAGCCCAAATTTCCCGCTTGGAAAACAATGCGGGAAACGTTACCGTCCGAACGCTGCTGCGGGTGTTTAGAGCATTGGACGCGAAAGTTCACCTGAACATCGAAATGCTGGAAACCGAAATGGAACTGGCCTGACCCACCGTATTTTTCCCTACTTTTTGCATTTCAAACATCAAAATGCAAAAACCTACCGTCCAGCGGTTTAGGGAAATTTTTCAGCCGTTTTCGGATGTCCCCGCAGCGGAACTGGACTTTCTCATCGAAAATTCCCGACACTATACTTTAAAAGAGGGCGACCACCTTTTCCGAGCCGACCAACCGGCGATGGAAATGCAGTTCGTTTTGGCGGGGAAAATCCGCATCATTTTTACGCAGGGCAACCAAACCCGCGAGATTTCGGTGTTGGAAGCGGGCGACATCGGCGGCGTGCTGCCCTACTCGCGGATGGAAGTTACGCGCGCGGCGGGCATTGTTTCCGAGGCAGCGGAAATCCTCGCTTTTCCCAAAGAAAAAATGCCGGAACTGATTCGCAACCAGTATTTTGTAACGGAGGCGCTCGTCCACCAAATGAGTACGCGCATCCGCGAATTCACCACTTATCGCCAGCAGAACGAGAAGATGATGGCGCTGGGAAAACTTTCCGCCGGACTGGCACACGAACTGAATAATCCCGCCGCCGCGATTGTGCGGAGTAGCAAAGAATTGAAAAAACATTTGGGCCAACTGCCCGAAAATTTCAAAAAAGTGATGCGCATCCAAATGGGTGAAAAAGAGGTGGACGAGGTCAACGCGGTGCTTTTCAATCGCTTGGAAAATCCGCCGAAAGGCAAGCTGGGCTTGATGGAACGGCAATCGTATGAAGAGGATTTGATTGATTGTTTGGAAGAAAACGGCGCGGACGAGGCCGACGAAATTGCCGAGAATTTGATTGAGTTTGGTTTTTCGTGTGAGGATGTGGAAATGATTTTGGAGAAAACTGGCGCCGATCATTTTCCGCCCGTCATCAAATGGGTGAACGACAATTTGGTAACCGAAAAAATGGTGCGCGACATCGGCGAGGCGTCGGTGCGGATTTCGGACTTGGTGGGCAGCGTGAAAAATTTTACCCATATGGATCGCGCACCGGAAAAAATCAGCGCGGACATCCACGAGGGGCTGGAAAACACGCTGACGATGCTCAACCACAAAGCGAGGGAAAACGTCGTGAGAATCGATAAGCAATTTGCGGATGATTTGCCGGAAATTCCGATGTACGTCAGCGAATTGAATCAGGTTTGGACCAATCTAATCGACAACGCGCTGGATGCGATGGAGAATGTGGAAGATGCTGTTTTAACCATCAAAACCGAACTTCAAAAAGATGAAATTTCAGTAAAAATTATGGACAACGGAAACGGCATTCCCGAAGATATTCAAGAGAAGATTTTCGAGCCTTTTTATACCACAAAAGAAATTGGGAAAGGGACGGGATTAGGATTGGATGTAGTGCGAAATATTATTGAAAAACATAGTGGGAAAATTGAGTTTAAAAGTGATGGGAACGGGACGGTGTTTGAGGTGAAAATTCCGAAATGATGAATAGGTAATAGTGGATAAGTAATTGATGAATTGTAATGGGGTAATTCGGTTGTTATTCAAATAGTAATTCAGTTGTAATTTGATGGTAATTTAATAAGAAAACAACAATGATGGGCAAAATGAGTTTCTCAATTTTATTTTAAAAAATTTTAATCATCCAAAAAAAATGAAGTATCTCTTGTCCCTTTGTTTTGTGCTCGTTTTGAGTCCGTTAGCCAATGCACAGAATTGCTCCATCGGTCTGAAAGGCGGGGCCGTTTGGGCGAATCAGGATTATAGATTGGATGGCGGCAGCGGTTTGGATAGCGATTATCTTTTAGGAACTTATTTGGGTTTGAACTCGGAACTCTTTCGAGGTTCGCACTTCAGTTTATTGGTCGATTTGGGCTACATCCGGAAAGGCCGTACAAACGAGATAACCTTCAACATCCCATCGGACCCCGAAGGAGGTGAAACCCGAACCGCCGAAACTTACTTGGACTTTATCACTTTCACTCCATCCCTGAAATACCGCTACCCATTTGGGGATATTGCAGTTTCTGCCTTTTTGGGGCCACGATTGGACCATTTTCTCAGCTATTCGAGCAATGAATCCCCAATACTTTTTGAATCCGCCTTTGCTCGGCAATTTGTGTTTGGGTGGGACGCAGGACTGGGCGCCGAATATTCTCTTTCGCCATTTTTAGTTTTTGCGCACTTCACTTATCAAGCTGACATCAGCAAATTTGTGGACGAAGAGGCCACTGCCAATTCAGTTTCGATTAAAGCTAAGAACCGTGCGTTCATAGCGGCCGTGGGTTTTCGTGTGTTTCTTTGATGAATATTTGAACTGTCATTTGATAGTGTTTTAATAGCAATTTCAGCACTATTATTTACACATTGAACCTGAAAACCTCCTTCTTCCCGACCGACGGTTTAAACCGTCGGCTGCGACACCTGACTGACAACCAAGAACCAACAACTGACAACTATCAACTATGAAAAAACCCATCATCCTCGCCATCGACGACGACCCGCAGGTCATCCGCGCGGTGCGGCAAGATTTGCGAAAGCAATACAAAAATGACTACCGCATCATTTCCACGGATTCGCCGGTGGAAGGGTTGGAAGCGGTGCAGGAGTTTAAGAAAAAAGGCGAGGAAGTGGCGCTGTTCCTGAGCGACCAGCGGATGCCGAAAATGTCGGGGACGGAATTTTTGGAGCGGGCCAAGGCGCATTTTCCGCGCGCCAAGCGGGTGTTGCTCACGGCCTATTCCGATACGGACGCGGCGATTCAGGCCATCAACGAGGTGCAGCTCGATTATTACCTGATGAAACCGTGGGACCCGCCGGAGGAAAAAATGTATCCCGTTCTGGACGATTTGCTGGACGAGTGGCAGGCGAATTACATTCCTGATTTTGAAGGGATTAAAGTGGTCGGCTACCAGTTTTCGCCCAAGAGCCACGCGCTGAAAGATTTTTTGGCGGGCAATCTTTTCCCCTACCGCTGGCACGATTTCGAGACGAGTGAAAAAGGGCGGGAACTTTTGAAAGCCAACGATTTGTCTGAACAAGATTTGCCGGTTTTGTTTTTGGAAAATGGCCATTTTTTGAGCGACCCGCAAATTCCCGATGTGGCGCGCGAACTGGGGCTGAACCCGACCGCTTCGGCGGAAATGTACGACGTGGTCATCGTGGGCGCGGGGCCGGCGGGGCTGGCCGCGGCGGTGTACGGCGCCAGCGAGGGGCTTAAAACTTTGCTCATCGAAAAGCGGGCACCTGGCGGGCAAGCGGGCACTTCGTCGCGCATCGAAAATTATTTGGGTTTTCCCAAAGGGCTGAGTGGCAGCGATTTGGCGCGGCGCGCATCCTCACAGGCCAGCCGCTTGGGCGCGGAAATGATGACCCCGCGCGAAGTCTGCGAAATCAAAATGGCCGACCAGTACAAAATTTTGGTGCTCAGCAATGGCGATGAAATTTCTGCGAAAAGCGTGGTAATTACCACCGGTGTGGATTATAAAAAACTGGCTACCAAGGGCATAGAAAAATTCACGGGCGCCGGCGTGTACTACGGCGCGGCGATGACCGAGGCCAACGCCTGCCGCGACCAAGAAGTGTATATCGTGGGCGGCGGCAACTCGGCGGGGCAGGGCGCGATGTATCTATCCCAATTTGCCAAAAACGTCTATATTTTGATACGAAAACCGGACTTAAAATCTTCAATGTCGGATTACCTGATTCGGCAAATCGAAAAGACCGAGAACATTCATATAAAGGGCAACACCGAAATTATCAACGCGAGTGGTGATTCCCATCTTGAAAAATTGCTATTAAAAAACGATGAAAAAGGTGAAGAAACGGAAGTGGAAGCGGGTGCACTTTTTATCTTCATCGGGGCGCGGCCGTTTACGGATTGGATGGGCGACCATTTCAAGAAAGACGAAAAGGGGTTTTTAAAGACCGGCCGCGATTTGGTGCTAATGGAAAATCACACAAAAAACTGGAAATTGGAGCGCGAACCCTTTTTGTTGGAAACCAGCGTGGCCGGCATTTTCGCCGCCGGCGACGTGCGCTCCGGCGCGATGAACCGCGTGGCGAGTGCGGTGGGCGAAGGCACGATGGCGATTAGTTTTGTGCATCGGTATTTGGAGGAGGTGTGAGAATTAGAATCAAAAATTATTCTTTTATGACGAAAAATTTGCACATTTCTTCTAAATTTAGTCCGCAAAAACCTGACCCTTGAAAAAAAGCAACGACCTCCAAAAATTAGAAAACTTCGTCATCTTTCAAACCGAAACGGGAAAGGTGAACGTAGAGGTATATTTTCAGAACGACACGCTTTGGCTTTCACAAAAAGCTATGGCTCAAATGTTTGAGCAAGGACGAAGCACCATTTCCGAGCTTTTGCAGCATATCTTTTCAGAAGGCAAACTTCAGGAAGAAGTGGTGTATCGGGATTTCCAACACACCACTCCATACCATTAGCCAAAAAAACTCTGAGAACAAAAAGTGGTATGTGCAAAATTTGCACATACCACTTTTAAGCAACAACCTAATATCTATTGAATTACAATTGAGTTACATTTGAATTACTAAGTTTCAGCATCTCCACCCTCCTCTCCCCCAGCACCTTAGTAATCGCCCTATCCGTGGTAATACTACTCGCCAGCGGCCGCACATAATCCAAGATTTCTTCATTGCGGGAAATTTCCACCCCGCGCGGCACGAAGCCGATGCCTTTTAAATGCCCCTTTTCGACGAGTACGAAACCGTCCTCCTCGTTGTGGCGGCCGATGGTTTTGATGGCAATGGTGGACTGGGATCTTTGCCAATCGTCCAACAGTTTTTCCATCCCTTTTTGATGGTCTTGGATTTCGGTTCTAAACGGGTGATAATCAATGGGAAAGCCGCAGAGGTTGGCGGCGAGGCGGTATTTTTCGACGGCGTGGGCGAGCCAGCCCGTCGCTTCGTCATAGGAAAAAAACTGGTGCAGAAAACCGTTTTGGCGGGCCACGCGGTTTACGCCAAGTTTCATAATCCCGCTTTGGTTTTCGTATAAAAATACCCCGAAACGGCGGCGCGGGTTTTTCTGCGCGCGGTTGTGGGGCGGCCAATATTGGCGGATTTCCGAATCTTCCAAAAGCGTGGCCACCAGCTCGCTGCCCGTCAGTTCGTAGCGGATGTGGTGGATTTCCCGCTTGAAAATTTGGCTGCGCTTAGTGGTTTTGTCGGACGAAAAATGCCCCGCAACGCGCTTTTTTAAATTGCGCGCTTTGCCGATGTAAAGCGGTTTTTCAAACTTATCCAAAAAATAATAGACGCCCGCCGCGTGGGGCAAGTTTTGGAATTGCTCGGCCGGCAAATTCGCGGGCAGGTTGAACTCGCCGCTGTTGCGTTTTATCAATTGCTGCCACTGGCCGGCCAAGTCGCGGTCGAAGAGTTTTTGCAGGATTTCCGCCGTGGCGGTGGCGTCGCCCAGCCCACGGTGCGGGTTTTTATTTTGAATGTGAAAATGCGCGCACAAATTTTTCAGCGAATAGGATTTCAGACCCTTCTCGATTTTGCGGGCGTAGCGCACGCTGCACATCCGCTTGGGGTTGTACTCGATGCCGCATCCCGCGAAAGCGGACTGCACAAAACCAAGGTCGAAATGCACGTTGTGCGCCACGAAAATATGGTCGGCCAACATAGCGCGGATTTCTTCGGCCACCTCGGAAAATTCCGGTGCATCTTCCACCATTTCGGGTGTGATGCCCGTCATCGTTTGGATGCCCAGCGGAATGTGTTGGCGGGGATTGAGCAAGGTAGAATAGGTGTTTTGCACAGAAAGGCCATCGGAAATCACGATGGCGATTTCCGTCATCCCGTGGCCGCGTGCGTGGCCGCCGGTGGTTTCTACATCTACTATGGCGAACAAAATGGATTTACGATTTTTTTTGATTTGCGATTTACGATTGGGCCGGAAGTGTAAACTTAGAAGATTCTAAAAGACTAAAATTAAAAATTTCAAAAAAGATGATAACAAAAAAAACCGCCCCAATCCGGAGCGGTTTTTAATCGTAAATCGAATCAATCGAAAATTCCCTCAGTCTTTTTTCAGTTTGATAATCTCGGCCTGAATGTTTTTTTCCTCCAAGATTTCGGTGGTGAATTTCATCGAGCCGTAAGGGACAAAGATGCGCAGCGTGCCGTTTTTCATCGCGGCGAGGGTGCTCATTAGTTTCCATTTGCTGATGACGCTGGCCGTGTCGTCGCTGCGGTTGGCGATTTCAAAATAGAATTTCCCGCCGTGTTTTTCGCCGGTGATGTCGGGCATATAGGCTTTGTCTTCGCCTTGCATCCTAAGCTCGGCAGGGCTTTCGTAGTCGTCGTGGCGCGCCTTGATGTTGTCGAACCCCAAGTTTTTTACATAGCCGATGGCCTTTTCGATGTTCACTTGAAATTTGTCGCTCTCCACGCTGGTTTGTAACATTTTGCTGCTTTTTTTTGTATGATATATTGATACAGAACCGCCAAAAGTACAACGAATAAAGTTCTCACAAGATGCCCGAACTCCCCGAA
Source organism: Owenweeksia sp. (assembly GCA_965214115.1). Lineage (GTDB taxonomy): Bacteria > Bacteroidota > Bacteroidia > Flavobacteriales > Schleiferiaceae > Owenweeksia. The sequence goes on along the minus strand of CBDCAU010000002.1, from coordinate 307,772 downwards.
GTGGAAATAATGCGCCGCTATTTTGACGAGGCCGCGCTCCGTCAAAAAATCACTCACATTGATGTGGGGCAACCGCAAGACCGGATGTTCAAAAATTCGGTCAAAGAGTTGAGGGACAGTTTGATAGGAAGTCATTTTACCGAAACCGAACGGATTGGAAAATATCTGTTCGCCAAAATTTCCAACGGAAAATGGCTGCATTTGCATTTTGGGATGACCGGCTCGTTGCGGCTTTTTACGGATGAAGAATCCAAACCGCGATTTACTCGCTTTGCCCTTCATTTTGATGATGATACTAAACTCGCCTTCGTGGATTCGCGCAAGTTCGGGAAGGTGGAAATCACCGATTCGCCGGCCGAATATCAATTGAAAAATAAAATCGGCAGCGACCTTTTGGAAACGGGAGCGGATGATTTTATCAATGCCTTGAAAGACAGGAACATCGTCATAAAAAGCGCGCTGCTGGAACAGAAAAAATTCGCGGGCATCGGCAATTGGATTGCGGACGAAATGCTTTTTGAAGTGGGAATCCATCCCGAAACCGTGTGTAAAAACCTCACGAAAAAGGAACTGGAAGATTTATTGAAATCCGCCCAAAAAATTGTAAAAACAGCTATTAAAAAGGATACGCATTATGGCGATTTTCCCGATGATTTTTTTGTGAATTATCGCAAGAAAAATACGATTCATCCTGACTATCCCAATTCTAAAATTGAGAAACTGGTAGTGGGAGGTCGCGGCACTTTTATAGTACCCGAAAAACAGAAGAAAAAAGATTGAAATTCTTATGAAAAAACATACTATTTATTACGTTTACGATGCGCTTTGTGGATGGTGCTACGGGTTCAGCCCGGTCATCCAAGAGCTGCAAGAAAACTTTGGGGAAGAATATGATTTCAAAGTATTGAGCGGCGGGATGGTCACGGGTTCGCGCGTCGGCCCGATTGGACAGGTAGCTGGCTACATTTCAGAGGCTTATCAAGTAGTGGAAGAAAAAACGGGGGTGAAGTTCGGTGAAGATTTTTTGGAAACTTTGGAGGAAGGCACAGCCATTTTCGATTCTGAGCCGCCGGCCTTGGCGATGGCGCTATTCCGCAACCAACTGCCTGAAAAACAGGTTGAATTTGCAGGGCGGTTGCAAGAGGCGATTTACAAAGAGGGCCTGCAGCCCGCTGAATGGGAAACCTATGCGAAATGCGCTGCCGATTTCGGTTTGAACGGAACCGAATTCGCCGAAAAAATGCAACACCCCAAACTGAAAGAACTGGTGGCCGCCGAATGGGAAACCGTGTCGGGCTGGGGTATCCAAGGGTTTCCCTCTTTGATTTTGCATACCGGCGAAAAGGCGTTTCGCTTGGCGCGCGGGTTCGTGGATTATGCAACCTTGGAAGGAATTTTAAAACAAACGGAAACGGCTTTGAAACAAGAAAGTTAAATTTGTGGATGCGCCGCTAAAATCTTCAGACCAAAAAATGGCTCCGATTATCGAAAACAATAAAGAAAAACTCTTTGAAATCTTGCAAAAGCACAAGATAAAAGAGGCGTATGTTTTTGGCTCGGCCGCCAATGGCAATTTTACGGAGGAGAGTGATATTGATTTTTTGGTGGAATTTGAGGAGGATTTGAAGCCACTCACAGTGGGTAGGCTGCTATGGGATTTGCAATTTGCTCTCGAAGACTTTTTTAACAGAAAAATTGACCTACTTAGATTGAAACCTTTCAAGAACCCTTATTTTGCTAAAACAGTAGAAAATAGCAAAAAGAAAATTTATGGATGATTATACAAAAAAGCATCTTTTTGATATAAAAATATGCATCGAAAAGATTGAAAATTATTTATGGGAGACCAATGACTTTGATTCTTATTCCGAGAATGAGTTTTTGCAAGACGCAGTTGAAAGAAATCTCGAAATCATTGGCGAGGCTATGAATCGCATTTTAAAGAGGCAGCCCGATTTTCAATTAAAGGAAGCGAAACAAATTGTGGGGCTAAGAAATTTGGTCATCCATCAATATGACCAACTTGATGAATTGCGCATTTGGGAGATTATCAATAATAATCTACCGCGCCTCAAAATAAAAGTATTGGAATTATTGGAAAAAGAGTAAATTTCCCATATCAAAAAAGCAGCGGCGCAAACCCCAAAACCACCTGCCAAAAAATCGTGAAGGTCGCTAAAATCAGATAGACATAGCGGCGCACCCAGAATTTCAACACTTTCCGGTTTACGGAAAACCCCATCATTTCAAAAAGGAGGGAGTAAAACGTCGCATCGTTTTCGGTGCCCAAATCGTGCTTGGCATTGAGCAAGCAGCGGTCGAAAACCAAGAACTGCAGCAATATCACAAAATAGCAGGGCACGAGGATCCACCAACTGAAAAGGAACGGGCCGACCCAAGCGGAAATGGTGAGCAAAACGTGAAACCAAAAAGCGAAGTTTTGGGTGGGCGCGGCGGTGGCGGCGGAGTTTTTGTTCATTGGCGCAAAGTACGATTGACCCAAAGAAATCAAGTTTGAACTTAAAATAGTAAAAAAAATCAGCTGTTTTTTTCTTCTTTTCGTTCCATTTTTTGGCGCAATTTTATCGCTTTTTTCTCTTCTTTTCGTACCCGTGCTTTTTCACTTTTTCCATAAAACGTCAGGTTCAAACCCACGCGTACGTTGGAGGTCTGCAACTTTTCATAATAAATGGCGTGAAGGATATTATCACTCACAATGTACAATTGCAGGGGGAAGAGTTTCAAACTCAAGCCTGCGCCTACATTATGCTTTGTGCCATTTATCAAAGAATAAGAGGTGGTAAACTGAAAGCCGCGCGACCAAAATCCTTGGTAGTTCACACTGAAATCGTGGTACATTTCGCCTTTCCAAAAGCGGGCGTGGTACAAAGCGCCGACCGCATTTTTTGGGGTGATATGGAAATTGGCGCCCGCAAAAACCCGTGAGCTGAGCCAGCGGCGGTAGCTTTCCCCGTCGGTTTCCACTATTTGAAATGCTTTCTGGAGGCTGTCCGTGAAGTTGTCAAGATCGCCGCCATTTACGTCGGCGTCAATCCCATCGAAGGTAAAGCGACCTTGCGTTTGGTAGGCGCGGGTATTTTCTGTCCAGTTTATAAATCCCAAATCGAGCGCGCTGACCGAGGCCGACCACTTGGGCGAAATGCGCCAGTGCGCGCCCAGATCCACGGCAAAGCCAGCATTTTTGGTAAAGACTTCGCCAAGGACATTGTCCACGCCATAACCGCCATCACCCAAAAACTGGGAAATGCCCGCCGAACGCAGCAACAAATCTGTTTCTACGGAAATGGCGCTGCTGTCATCGGTGGTGAGGTGGGCTTCCGTTCTTTCGGAATGAGCGTGCTGCTGCCCCATAATAAATTTGGCGCGCCCACCGATGGTCAGGCTGTCTTTTAGCAGTTTTTGCTGGAATCCCAAAAAGTAGTTGGTGCGGTTCAGCACTTCATAATTAAAGCCCCCAATATTGCTGGAATTACCAACCGCCGTACCGCGCAAAAACCGCAGCAAATCCACGGGATAGCCCATCTTCAAATCGGTCGTCTGCTGCGCGCCAAAATGCCAGAACGTTTTCCCAGCTCGGAATCCAACGTTCAGTAAATCAACGTTTTGGCGGTAGGCAATATGCGTCCTTTCATCCGTGTTCAGGAGAATTCGGTCCAAATTTTCATTCACATCGGTGTTTTCCTTTAACAGATCTACCAAAGCAAATCCATTGTTGTGATAATGTGCGTGGACGCCCGAAATGGCGGGCAGCCCGATGTAAAATTTAGCTCGCTGCGGCAGCGCGGGATTAGCGTGGAGGCTCTGTGGCACTCCGCTAAAATTATACAGCGTAAGATCGCTTTGCGCACCCAGCTTTCCGAATGGAAGGGACGCACTGAGCGATATTAGAAATGCGAGGGTTAAAAATTTAAAGGTTTTCATAGTTCGGAGATTGGGATGTTCAGTTTAGTTTTTACGGCCAAGCGAAGATCGAGCTGATAGGTGCTGAGCAATTCCACGGCGCTGCCACTGTTTTGGGTGTTGAGTTTTGCGCGGACACGCAATTTTTCGGTCTTGTCCAAATCGGCAATGACATCCGGCGGCAGGATGAGGTTTTTGGTGGTGCTCAGGGTTTGAATCACCCTGCCGTTTGGCCCCACGGGCGCGGCGTCCAAAACGCCCAGTTCAAAACCGTTGATACTGTCGCCCGTAGCGGAATCCAGCAGCGCCGCTTTGATATTCAAATCGAAAGGGAAATCGTTTTTGAGATAAAAAATGAATTCCAGTTCTTCGATTTCGGCGGGGCTGGCGCTCAAAAAGTCAATGCCCTCGATTTCTTCCACCAGTTTCAGATCATCGATGGAAAGCCGCAGCGGAGCTTCGATGAGCATCGCCACGTCCAGCCGAGATTCGTCGCCAATTTCGTTGGTGGTTTGCCCATTTGGATTCAGTTCCACTTGGCCCGAATAGCGCAACTGGGTAGGGCGGTGATTGATGAATTCCGCGATGTTGCTGTTTTGGGTATTGTATTCCACCCCCGTGGAATCTTGCTCAGAAATGGAACGGGCCGGCTCGATGGTTTGGGGCGCGGATTGCAGGGCCAACGTTTGTCCGTTGTTGTTTTCGCCTTCCAAATTTATGTCCAGTTTCAAGGGCGCCACGATGGAATTTTTGACCACAAAAACCAGACGCGGGTCGGCCAGCAAAAGCCCTTCGGACAATTCGCCAAAACTGGCATCGTCAAAGGCGAACTTATCTTCCGCCAAGGGAATCACGCGCTGCCCAAAAAAGGCCGTGGTGGATTCAATCTTCAAATTCTCGCCAGCAAAACTGAAAATGAGCGAATCGGTCAAATTGCCGTTGGCGGTTTGCACTTGTTCTATGCTCAGTTCCAGCACGTTGCTGCTCATCCCGCCATTGGTAAAATCAATGATGGCGCCCGATAAATCCAAACTTTCCAACGAGGATGTGCTGCCCCTTGGCAAAACGATATTTTGCGAAAGCGGGCTGCCGTTCAACCGAGAATTGACAATCGTCATCTTCAGCTCAATATCCTCATTATAAGGCGCGGACGAATTGAGGCCAAGGTTGAACGCGCCACTCTTCATCTCCGCCTGATAGAGTTCCGTGCCTTGGTTTACATCCAATTTCACCGTTTGGTTGGGGATGGCCACAGGCGACGAAGCGGCCACGATGGGGACGGAATCCGGCGGCAGCGCGCCCAGTTCCACAAATTCTTCCGATGGAAAACTGAACAGGCTATCGATGAAATATTTCACCTTCACGGAGCCGTTGGGCTGGGTGGTAAAATTGGTGTCTTGGTTTACCAAGTCGCCGAGGGTCATCTTAAAATTGACCAGCGGCACTTCCAGTTCGGGGTTCAGGGCGAGGTCTTCGATTTGGTCGAAATCGAGCTTGTCGCGCTGGCAGGAAACCATAAAGGCCACGGCCAAAAGCGCCGTCCCACATTTCCCGCCAAGGGGTTTTGATTTTGAAAATAGCATTGTTTTAGTTGTTTTTTTAGAAGGCAGGCTAAGGGTTGAACATCGGCAATTTAGGCAACATTTTTTTGACCGCCAGAGCTTTGGGCTGCACTTGTTTTGAAAAGCCAAAATTAGATAGCACTAAAAAAGCACGGCAGAGGAGAAAACCCCTTCTTTTTCAGGAAAATGCCGTGCGGAAAATAGGGGTCTTTTCTCTTTTTAAGAGTATGAAAAAACCGAAAACTATTGCAAGTTATTGGTTTTCAAATGTCTGTATTTTTTATTTTTAGAAAAATGGCTTTTGGCAAAGGGAAGTGGAAGTTACCGTTCCCGAAAAATCCCATTAACTTCGATGCATTGTTTCATTAAAATCAATACCAATGTTTACATTAAAAGAAGAACACCTCCACCGTCTTTTGACGCTCAACCATTTCCCCAAGCCCGACCCGAACAAGACCTATTTCTTTGGCCTGCGCGGCGCGCTCCCAGTAGATGACGACGACCACCGCGAGGGCAGATCCGCCGATTTGACTCCCACCGAAATTGACCACCGCCACCCGCGCTGCACCATCGGCCAGTGGATGCCGGGCAAGTCGTTCCGCTTGTTTTGCGGCAGTACCGTGCCCCATCGAAAATATATCGGCAACGCCATCCGAAAGGGCGGCAGCGGCGCGAACCAACTAATGACGGGCTATATCAAAGATTTCCGAAAGGGGAAACACAAACCCGGCAAAAGCACCGGCCACGATGCCTTCCGCCAAGTGAACAAACTGCCCATCCGCCGCACCGCCGATGATTTTGATTATGAAAATGACGACCGCGTGGAATTTATGGCGCCCTTCGACAACCTGCACGCCGCTTGGAGCCAAGGCACCAGCCACGCCACCTACGCCAGCGCGGGCTGCCAAGTGGTGTGCGGCTACCCCAAATGCAGCAAGTTGGGCAACCGGCCGGAAGTAGGGCCGTGGGCCACTTTCATCAAGCGCGCCTACGAACTTTCGCAAAACAGCTTCGACTATATTTTATTGAATGGTCGCGATGCGCTGAAAGTAGCGGAAGCCGGCGACACGAAACTTTCCGCCCGCCTGCGCTACGGCAGCCAAGGGAAATTGGTGAAAAAGATGCAGGAGAAACTACGGAAAGAAGATTTTTACGAGGGAACGATTGATGGCGATTTTGGGCCGCGCTCGCTTTTCGCGGTGCTGCATTTTCAAGAAGCGCGCTTTGGCGATGAAGCCGATGATGGTGTGGTGGGGCCGCTGACGGCGGATGGATTGGGGATGGAATGGGAGAGGGTGTAGTAGTCGGGAATAAGTAATAATGAATAATGAGTAGGTAGTGGGGGATGGGCAGGTTCTAAAATGGCGGGAAGGCTTTTTGTAAGAGTCAAACTGCTTTTTGAAAGAAGTTTTTGATGTCAAAAGGGCGGGATGCTTATTCGTTTATAAACGGATTTGAAAATTGCGGGTCGGTCAGGAACATCGAATCGGAAAGGGTTTTCAAAAAAGCGATGATGTCGCTTTTTTCCGTGGGCGAAAGCCGCGCGCCGCCTCGGTGCGCAAATCCCATTTTTGAATCGATGTTCACGGCGGGCTGCACCCCTTCGCTGTAAAAATCCATCACTTGTTCCAAAGTGGCAAAACGCCCGTCGTGCATATAGGGGGCGGTGGCGGGCAGGTTGCGCAATGACGGAATTTTAAAAAGGCCGAAATCATTTTCGCTATGGGTAATTCCGCCGCGGCCTGGGTCTGAAAACTGGCGGAAATCCCGAACCGCGTCCAAACCATTGTTGCTGAATCTCCCCGTGGTACCCAGCGCGTCGGCATCGGTGGTGTGGCAATGCAGGCAGTCGCCTTTGGTCTGGTCGTTTACCAACACGAAGCCGTTGTATTCTTCTGTGGTAAAATAGCTCTCGCCGCGCAGCACTTGGTCATATTTGGAATGATGGGAAATCAAACTGCGCTCGAACTGGGCAATGGCCTTGGCGATGTGGAGGCTATCGATGGGCGCATCGCCAAAGGCAGCCAAAAACTTGGGGCGGTAAAACGGGCTGCGGGCCACGCGGCGGGCGGCTTCGTGCCACGCCAAGTTCATCTCGCCCGCCGCCCGCACGGGGTGAAGAACCTGTGCTTCCAAACTTTCGGCCTTGCCATCCCAAAAATAAGAACGATACCACGCTAGGTTGAAAAGCGGCATCGTGTTCCGCCGCAAGGGTTCGCCCGCCAAGCCACGGCTAAAGCGGTTTCCGCCGTCCGAAAACGCCTTTTCTTGCCGATGGCAACTGGCACAGGAAAAACTGCTATCGGCACTGAGGATGGGATCATAAAATAAAAAGCGCCCCAGCGCCACGCCTTCAATAGTGACGGGGTTTGCGGCGGGGCGCGGCATCGGTGGAAAGAATTCCAACTTGGGAAAAGGGTAGGGGCGGGGGTCTTTCTTTTTCTCAAAATAAAACCCGCAAAATCCCATCAAAACCACCAAGACCATCGCCAATGTGGTGAAAGGGCGCATCCGCTTACTCGCTTTGCAGGATTACCCTGAGCGATTCCGACTGCTGGTTGGAAGTGATTTTCAAAAGATACTGGCCCGGCGGGTGGTGGCCGATGTCGATGGAAAATTTAACGGGGCTTTTCCCAAAACGCTGCACCACCTCGCCCTGCACGTTCACCACTACCATTTCTTCGATGATGTGGAAACCGGAAGTCTTTTTGGTTTCGATGTTCACGATGCCCGTGGTGGGATTGGGGAACACCTTCACGTATTCGTCCTGCTGAAATTCGTTCACAGTGTGGATAAAAGTGATGTGGGCCAACAGGTTGTCGATCATCCAACCTTCGTGAAGGTTGGCCGATGAATCGGACTTGAGCGTAAAACGCACCAAGAGCGAATCGGAGAGGGAAAGCCACGAAAGGTCGTAGCACAGCCAAATGTCTTTCCACGCGGTGTCGGTGCCGGTGTAGGCCGTGTCGCCGTTGGCCAAGGTATCTACGTTGGCAGGATCGTGGCCATATAAATTATAGACGTACGGGCTGTTGAAGGCGTTGCTCCAAGTCCGGCCGGTGTCCACGGAAAACTCCACGAAACCACCGTCGCGATTTGGTTCCAGATCCAACTTTTGCTTCCATTGCAAGGCCAAGATGCCAAAGCCGAAACGGGAAGGGCGCAGGCCGAAATACACGCCGGATGTGTCATTGGCGGGATACGGGTTCAACGTATCGGTGAGCAGGGCGTTGGGCAGGGTGGCCGCGCGGTCGAAAATGGTTTTTTGGGGCGGCCCCACCTGCCAAGTGTTTCCTGCAGGCCGGCTGGTAAACGATGGTGAGGCTGCTGTCCGGCACGGTATCATTGCCATCAAAATACTGGCTGGCCTGAAACTGGGCGGAGGCGGCGAAAGCGGCGAGCGAAACGAGAAGGGCGAGACATTTGGGGGGAATCATCGGGAAGGGTTTTTAGGATTTAAATATCAAAGGTAGGTTTATTCGCTGAACCCGTTTTTCTTGCTTGGCGATGGGGGGAGGTTGGTTTATTTTGGAAGGTGGGGGAATTCAAAAAATGCAGGTAACCTTTTGGGGCCGGCCGCAACCATCCGCCGTTTCCGTGTTTTTAGGGCTAATGTTTGGGATGGCTTTTTCGGAGGTGGGGGGTTCTTTGGTTTTGGAGAGAGCAACATCAAAATTGGACTCTTCCGATCTACTTTTCAATCCTAATTCGTCTGACTGGAAATCGGGAAGTCCTCAGCATTGCCCGCGTCCTTCTTAACGGTGGCGGTTTCAATCCTAATTCGTCTGACCGGAAATCGGGAAGCTTGCTGACGGCCACGCCCTACGCACATTATTTGTAGTTTCAATCCTAATTCGTCTGACTGGAAATCGGGAAGAATGTATGAAAATCGGTTGCAATATCGACGCGAGTGTTTCAATCCTAATTCGTCTGACTGGAAATCGGGAAGTTTTTCAGAATCATCAATAGCGTGAAACAACTCCCTGTTTCAATCCTAATTCGTCTGACTGGAAATTGGGAAGACTTGTAATGTTCATCGTGGTTTGGTTTTTAGATTTGTTTCAATCCTAATTCGTCTGACTGGAAATTGGGAAGCAGCGGCGAGGACAAGGTATATGTAGCGTGTTACGAGTTTCAATCCTAATTCGTCTGACTGGAAATTGGGAAGACGGTGTAGCCGACGTTGAACAAATGGTAGGCTTCCAGTTTCAATCCTAATTCGTCTGACTGGAAATTGGGAAGTCATCTATTTTAGAAAAGGATATGGGAATATTGAAAAGTTTCAATCCTAATTCGTCTGACTGGAAATTGGGAAGCGGACGGCGCAGACCGACTTTAATACGGCAAAAAACAGTTTCAATCCTAATTCGTCTGACTGGAAATTGGGAAGGGAAGTAGAACAAATTACAGATAAGCAAGCGATATGTTTCAATCCTAATTCGTCTGACTGGAAATTGGGAAGTGAGAAGCAGCGCGCCGAAGACCTGCGGCCGATTCGTTTCAATCCTAATTCGTCTGACTGGAAATTGGGAAGGATATAATATTGCAGCCACTTTTGGGAACAAAAAAGGTTTCAATCCTAATTCGTCTGACAGGAAATTGGGAAGTGATAACACTACCCGTAGTATTTCCCGTACTACTTCGTTTCAATCCTAATTCGTCTGACTGGAAATTGGGAAGTCATCTATTTTAGAAAAGGATATGGGAATATTGAAAAGTTTCAATCCTAATTCGTCTGACTGGAAATTGGGAAGCGGACGGCGCAGACCGACTTTAATACGGCAAAAAACAGTTTCAATCCTAATTCGTCTGACTGGAAATTGGGAAGGGAAGTAGAACAAATTACAGATAAGCAAGCGATATGTTTCAATCCTAATTCGTCTGACTGGAAATTGGGAAGTGAGAAGCAGCGCGCCGAAGACCTGCGGCCGATTCGTTTCAATCCTAATTCGTCTGACTGGAAATTGGGAAGGATATAATATTGCAGCCACTTTTGGGAACAAAAAAGGTTTCAATCCTAATTCGTCTGACAGGAAATTGGGAAGTGATAACACTACCCGTAGTATTTCCCGTACTACTTCGTTTCAATCCTAATTCGTCTGACTGGAAATTGGGAAGTCATCTATTTTAGAAAAGGATATGGGAATATTGAAAAGTTTCAATCCTAATTCGTCTGACTGGAAATTGGGAAGCGGACGGCGCAGACCGACTTTAATACGGCAAAAAAAAGTTTCAATCCTAATTCGTCTGACTGGAAATTGGGAAGCCAAAAGTTGCTGTTGCTCGCGGGGTTGAAATTCGTGTTTCAATCCTAATTCGTCTGACTGGAAATTGGGAAGTGCAAGAAGTTCCTGTTGTGACCCAGTTCCCTGTCGGTTTCAATCCTAATTCGTCTGACTGGAAATTGGGAAGGCATCCGGCACGTTGGCCTTTTGGCCTTCCCTTGGGTTTCAATCCTAATTCGTCTGACTGGAAATTGGGAAGCACCTTTCTACCCATCTTACGCAGCGAGGGCGTGAAGTTTCAATCCTAATTCGTCTGACTGGAAATTGGGAAGATCACTTCTTATGCGACAATCACCTGAATGGTTCGAGTTTCAATCCTAATTCGTCTGACTGGAAATTGGGAAGTTATTTCGGCTATTTTCCGTGCCATTATCTCAATCCGTTTCAATCCTAATTCGTCTGACTGGAAATTGGGAAGCGAACGCCCAGCGTTCGCGGGGCGAGAGTTTGCGCCGTTTCAATCCTAATTCGTCTGACTGGAAATTGGGAAGTGCTAATCGGCGCGGGAATCGCTATACGGTATTTTGGTTTCAATCCTAATTCGTCTGACTGGAAATTGGGAAGTGTCGAGGGAGCGCACTTCTCCATAAAAATCTTTCCTGTTTCAATCCTAATTCGTCTGACTGGAAATTGGGAAGCCATCTTGAGGGGCGAGGAGCAAGTGCCGACTTCTAGTTTCAATCCTAATTCGTCTGACTGGAAATTGGGAAGTTCTTTTGCGTCTCGGCACAAGAATTTCAAGGTATGGTTTCAATCCTAATTCGTCTGACTGGAAATTGGGAAGAGCCGCCGCGCTTCCCGCCGCGAGGCAGCGTAACGAGTTTCAATCCTAATTCGTCTGACTGGAAATTGGGAAGTCGGTAAACGAATCGTACACGAAGGCTTCTTCGTAGGTTTCAATCCTAATTCGTCTGACTGGAAATCGGGAAGTAGCTTTTGCAGTCGATCCCCGTTTCGCGCTCGTTCGTTTCAATCCTAATTCGTCTGACTGGAAATCGGGAAGCCGGAAGGCATCCGCGCCGTTTTCATCGGTGCTGAAGTTTCAATCCTAATTCGTCTGACTGGAAATCGGGAAGCACAAACGAAAATACAGAACCAACGGCATTATAGTTGTTTCAATCCTAATTCGTCTGACTGGAAATCGGGAAGGAAAACTGATTCAGCCTTTCGGGCTGGGACTGATTGGTTTCAATCCTAATTCGTCTGACTGGAAATCGGGAAGATTGGAGGGTGAAAGGGTAGATGTATATCTATCCGGTTTCAATCCTAATTCGTCTGACTGGAAATCGGGAAGATATCGCCTCAGCAATGCTGGGAAATGTAAACGATAGTTTCAATCCTAATTCGTCTGACTGGAAATCGGGAAGTGCGCTCAGGTTCTGCAAGATGGGATTGTGGAACTGAGTTTCAATCCTAATTCGTCTGACTGGAAATCGGGAAGTAAGGTATGTCAGCTATTATTAGCTGCGCTTTATGGTTTCAATCCTAATTCGTCTGACTGGAAATCGGGAAGCAAAGTGTCCTTTACTTTGTTCACTTCCACCAAATAGTTTCAATCCTAATTCGTCTGACTGGAAATCGGGAAGCCATTTCTTTGGCCAAATATGTGCCTGTTTGTTTCAGTTTCAATCCTAATTCGTCTGACTGGAAATCGGGAAGAAATAATACCAATGGCAACATTCAACGATACGACAGTTTCAATCCTAATTCGTCTGACTGGAAATCGGGAAGGTCTTTTCCTATCACGCTCATATAATCCAAGCGCAGGTTTCAATCCTAATTCGTCTGACTGGAAATCGGGAAGCTGCAATCCACGAAATGCACCGAACGGTGGACGGCCTCGTTTCAATCCTAATTCGTCTGACTGGAAATCGGGAAGGGCGTGGACGGGAAAGGCGTGGTAATCGGGTTTATCGTTTCAATCCTAATTCGTCTGACTGGAAATCGGGAAGATAAGAACCGGAACGCCGCGCGCGGTTCAGCGGTAGTTTCAATCCTAATTCGTCTGACTGGAAATCGGGAAGTTTTTTATGGGAAGGACGGTTTTAAGTTCAAACCTAGTTTCAATCCTAATTCGTCTGACTGGAAATCGGGAAGCTTGTCGGGATTCTTGTACCTCGGATAGTTGCCTAGTTTCAATCCTAATTCGTCTGACTGGAAATCGGGAAGTCCCTTCCCTCCATAGGAACGTTAGGCGGGGTGTCTGTTTCAATCCTAATTCGTCTGACTGGAAATCGGGAAGTTATGAATCATCGCTTTCCGTCCACGAGGATTCTGAGTTTCAATCCTAATTCGTCTGACTGGAAATCGGGAAGAGGCCAGCCTGACGCGCAACGTGCAAATCGTACTTGTTTCAATCCTAATTCGTCTGACTGGAAATCGGGAAGACCAATACTTGGCATTTGGAGGTCAGCAATCGCAAAGTTTCAATCCTAATTCGTCTGACTGGAAATCGGGAAGCCTTACGATTATGTATGTACCAGCTTTCAAAAGCGGGTTTCAATCCTAATTCGTCTGACTGGAAATCGGGAAGACGCACGGGTCGGAACTGTTCAACCTGGAAAGTCTTGGTTTCAATCCTAATTCGTCTGACTGGAAATCGGGAAGAGAAGTGATTGAAACCAAGCGGGGAACGGGTGATTTGTTTCAATCCTAATTCGTCTGACTGGAAATCGGGAAGAATTTGAAAAACTTTACATAGAACACAAGAGAAGATGTTTCAATCCTAATTCGTCTGACTGGAAATCGGGAAGTTGCGTTCCAAAGAAAAGAATTTTAGTTTCTGAGAAGTTTCAATCCTAATTCGTCTGACTGGAAATCGGGAAGATGTGGGTTCTGAAACTTGAAATTCTGAGGTTTCTGTTTCAATCCTAATTCGTCTGACTGGAAATCGGGAAGATCACCACGCACCTCTTCCGGCACTACCGAGCGCGGTTTCAATCCTAATTCGTCTGACTGGAAATCGGGAAGTAAGGAACACCCTTGTCCCCAAGCTGAAAGTCTTTGTGTTTCAATCCTAATTCGTCTGACTGGAAATCGGGAAGATGGGAACGCTTGGCCTGAGACAGTTCAGGAAATAGAGTTTCAATCCTAATTCGTCTGACTGGAAATCGGGAAGCGTTTATGCCCTGTACCAGCAGATGAGGGTGTTCCAGTTTCAATCCTAATTCGTCTGACTGGAAATCGGGAAGACCGAAGGGGAGCTTGTTTATTACGATATAGAAACTTGTTTCAATCCTAATTCGTCTGACTGGAAATCGGGAAGACGGAATAGGGTTCTGTATAAGCTCAGGGAAGGTTCTGTTTCAATCCTAATTCGTCTGACTGGAAATCGGGAAGCATCCCTGCGGTAAGCGCAATCTGTGCGTGGTCGGCGGTTTCAATCCTAATTCGTCTGACTGGAAATCGGGAAGTTGTGGTAGCGGTCTGTCAGCTTATTAAGATTGTTGTTTCAATCCTAATTCGTCTGACTGGAAATCGGGAAGCAGGAAGTGATTTCGGCCTTTGATACCTCCGATATGTTTCAATCCTAATTCGTCTGACTGGAAATCGGGAAGCTTCGCTGCCGCCACCCGTTGCAAAAGGAAAGGATGGTTTCAATCCTAATTCGTCTGACTGGAAATCGGGAAGCGCCGTGCGGTTCAGGGATTGTGTTTTCGGTTAGGTGTTTCAATCCTAATTCGTCTGACTGGAAATCGGGAAGTTTGAACTTGGTAATGGTCAGCACTTTGGCTACCACGTTTCAATCCTAATTCGTCTGACTGGAAATCGGGAAGCGGACGTGCCTTACGCGCGGCCGCACAACGAGGGTTTGTTTCAATCCTAATTCGTCTGACTGGAAATCGGGAAGCTCCAATCTGGCATTGCCGAACTCAACGGGATGGGGTTTCAATCCTAATTCGTCTGACTGGAAATCGGGAAGGATGGACAGGCGCGGTTTCACCTTTTGGGTAAACAAGTTTCAATCCTAATTCGTCTGACTGGAAATCGGGAAGAGTGAAACTGAACGAGGCCATCGAATGGATGGTGGAGTTTCAATCCTAATTCGTCTGACTGGAAATCGGGAAGAATGGTATTCCGTGAAATTCCTGCGCGCCCTTCTCCGTTTCAATCCTAATTCGTCTGACTGGAAATCGGGAAGATTTCAGGGGCGGCTATATGAATTTACTGGCGGCCTAGTTTCAATCCTAATTCGTCTGACTGGAAATCGGGAAGTGAGCGCGGTGAGCGATGCGATGCGGCGGATGCCCAGTTTCAATCCTAATTCGTCTGACTGGAAATCGGGAAGAAATAAGTGAGTAGTGATAGGCTTGCCGCTGTTCTCGTTTCAATCCTAATTCGTCTGACTGGAAATCGGGAAGAATTGAATTGTCCTCCAAGTGTTCTATTCTACCGTGTTTCAATCCTAATTCGTCTGACTGGAAATCGGGAAGTCCTCAGCATTGCCCACTTCCTTCTTAACGGTGATGGTTTCAATCCTAATTCGTCTGACTGGAAATCGGGAAGTGTCCAATTTGCCAGTAATAGTGCCAAGTACCGATTGTTTCAATCCTAATTCGTCTGACTGGAAATCGGGAAGGGTGTCCATAGGGTTTGTTTTGGGCGGGTTTTCAATGTTTCAATCCTAATTCGTCTGACTGGAAATCGGGAAGTAGTTTTTCTTTCTCAACCAATTCCTGACCGCGAAGGTTTCAATCCTAATTCGTCTGACTGGAAATCGGGAAGCGCGAGAAGCGCGGCGTGGAGGGCAAACATTTGAGAGTTTCAATCCTAATTCGTCTGACTGGAAATCGGGAAGTTGATGGCGGGCGTTCACCAATTCTCGGTTAGTGTTGGTTTCAATCCTAATTCGTCTGACTGGAAATCGGGAAGGGGTTATCACTTTCATTTTTGTGGGGATTTTGGTTTGTTTCAATCCTAATTCGTCTGACTGGAAATCGGGAAGCCCCGCCCCGCGATTTTTCCAACGGGCGGGGTTTTGTTTCAATCCTAATTCGTCTGACTGGAAATCGGGAAGAAATTGACATCAGCGGCGCGGCGGAGGGCAACATCCGTTTCAATCCTAATTCGTCTGACTGGAAATCGGGAAGCGTGAAAACGACGTGCTTTTGGGCGATGAAATCACGTTTCAATCCTAATTCGTCTGACTGGAAATCGGGAAGCTGCTTTCCACTTGGGATTTGGAGAACAATTCCGATTGTTTCAATCCTAATTCGTCTGACTGGAAATCGGGAAGACACCCAGGCCGAAATCAGCATAATCAGACAGACGGGTTTCAATCCTAATTCGTCTGACTGGAAATCGGGAAGACCGTGGTTGTGGTAGAAATACAGGGGCGCGGCCACGTTTCAATCCTAATTCGTCTGACTGGAAATCGGGAAGTTATGAAAACGAGGGACAGTATTGCGTTGAAAATCTCGTTTCAATCCTAATTCGTCTGACTGGAAATCGGGAAGCGGCCCCGGCTTTCACGCCGTTGGCCACGTCGTTGTGTTTCAATCCTAATTCGTCTGACTGGAAATCGGGAAGTTCTTCAGCGCGGCCACCGCCGTTTTCAGTTCCTTCGGTTTCAATCCTAATTCGTCTGACTGGAAATCGGGAAGAAGGTTTCGTGCAGGGTGTTGCCCTGCGGGTCGGTCAGTTTCAATCCTAATTCGTCTGACTGGAAATCGGGAAGCCCGATTACTTCGCGGGCTACCAAGAAGTGTTGGATGTTTCAATCCTAATTCGTCTGACTGGAAATCGGGAAGGCTGGAACTGCGGCGGGACGAACTGCACGAGCGTTCGTTTCAATCCTAATTCGTCTGACTGGAAATCGGGAAGTACTGGTTCAAAGGGATTTGCGACTTCAGGGAGATCGTTTCAATCCTAATTCGTCTGACTGGAAATCGGGAAGTTGGTCGAGGTATTGCAAAGCCAATGGGAATGGGCGTTTCAATCCTAATTCGTCTGACTGGAAATCGGGAAGGAGCGCGCCGCTATTGTGGAAGTTTTGCAAGTCCTGGTTTCAATCCTAATTCGTCTGACTGGAAATCGGGAAGCGGGGCGGCCGCCGAGGCGGGGAAAAATCAAATCAAGTTTCAATCCTAATTCGTCTGACTGGAAATCGGGAAGGGCCCCGGCTTTCACGCCGTTGGCCACGTCGTTGTGTTTCAATCCTAATTCGTCTGACTGGAAATCGGGAAGGGTGGATGCGCCGTGGTACTGGACGTGCGTGTTCTGTTTCAATCCTAATTCGTCTGACTGGAAATCGGGAAGCCGTTTCTTCAGTTTCGGCAACGAAAAACCCGCCGTGTTTCAATCCTAATTCGTCTGACTGGAAATCGGGAAGTCACCCAACTGGCCTTGGCCCTGAACGCACAAACCCGTTTCAATCCTAATTCGTCTGACTGGAAATCGGGAAGATTTGCGCGGTGGTTGTAATAATCCTCGCGCATATCCGTTTCAATCCTAATTCGTCTGACTGGAAATCGGGAAGTTGGCGGTTTTCTTGCCGATGGTGTCCACCAAATCGGGTTTCAATCCTAATTCGTCTGACTGGAAATCGGGAAGTACGCCGTGGCCAAGCGCGCCGGCATAGCCGACCACGTTTCAATCCTAATTCGTCTGACTGGAAATCGGGAAGTTTCGTACTTGCCGGCCTTGCCGTAGCTTTTGGCCGGTTTCAATCCTAATTCGTCTGACTGGAAATCGGGAAGGTTCGCCGTCCGCGCGGTACTGGAAATTGGGGTAGAGTTTCAATCCTAATTCGTCTGACTGGAAATCGGGAAGTTCCGGTTCCTGAACCAATCCGCCCAAGACGGCTAGTTTCAATCCTAATTCGTCTGACTGGAAATCGGGAAGCCATTTGGCTCGATCAGTTCAAGAGCCAGGAACTGGGTTTCAATCCTAATTCGTCTGACTGGAAATCGGGAAGAAAAGCGGCCACCCACGATTTTGATGTCGGAGGTATGTTTCAATCCTAATTCGTCTGACTGGAAATCGGGAAGCTGCAATCCCTGCCGATGGGCATCAAGAAGTTTGAGTTTCAATCCTAATTCGTCTGACTGGAAATCGGGAAGAAAAAGGGTATGCCGTGGCGGTGGACAGGTTGCGCGTTTCAATCCTAATTCGTCTGACTGGAAATCGGGAAGTTCCATATTCTGCGGGGTTTTCAGGTATCGTAATCTGTTTCAATCCTAATTCGTCTGACTGGAAATCGGGAAGATTTAAAGGAGACTTCACGGGCGCAATCGAAGACTTGTTTCAATCCTAATTCGTCTGACTGGAAATCGGGAAGTCGCATTGCGGGTCGGCGCAGATTTCCACCTCCTTGCGTTTCAATCCTAATTCGTCTGACTGGAAATCGGGAAGTTTTCGGCAAGCGGATGGCCAAAACCCCGCGGATTTGTTTCAATCCTAATTCGTCTGACTGGAAATCGGGAAGCCGAAGACCAGTTTTAATTGAAAACCCGCCCAAAAGTTTCAATCCTAATTCGTCTGACTGGAAATCGGGAAGGCGATTCGTCCGCCAAACCGCTCACAGTCAATGGATAAATTCAATTTTAAATGTCCTAAAATTCCCTTTTGCAATATGTCAAAGAACTTTTTTTCGCCTTTTTCCGAGGGGCCTCCGCGTTGGGAAGCCGCATTACCAAAAGGAACGCGCGGGAAAAGCGAAGCCTCAAATATAAAATTCTGACCGGAAAGGTTCATTTGATGCAAATATTGCGGTAGGTGCAAGATACGCAGCGCCTTTTGTATTTAGTCGCTTTCGGGAAAAAGTTTTCACCGATGATGCGCTCCATTTCCCCGATGCTGGTTTTCACCGTTGCCTTGGCCGAGTCCGGTATTTCCACCTCCACAATTTTATGCTTGCTGCGGATGTAAACCAAAAATCCGCGCTCCACTTTTTTTCCGAAGTTTTCTTCTATCAGAAGGGCGTAGCAATACAGTTGCTGGCGGTAGGTGTCGAACACTTTTTCTTTCCAATGCGCAAACTTGTAGTCCAGCGGTGCCAGCTTCCCGTCCTCCAGTTCCAAAACTTCGTCCACCTTGCCGCGCAGTCCTTCCGTTCCCAGATATTGGTCGAGCCACTTTTTGCGGGCGCCGATTTTTTTCCGCAGGTATTCTTTGTTGCGCGCCAGTTTCAGTTCGTGCATCTCCCGCCCTTTCATCACTTTGAAATATTTCTCTTCGTTTTGCGGGATGCGCAGCACATATTCAAAATAAGTATAGCGCGGACAGTAGAGATATTCGATAATCTGGGAAGGGTAGAAACTGGTCATCAGAAAAAGAGGGATTTTACTTTGTCCGTTACCAGTTTTTCGTCAAAAGCCTGCCCCAGCATCGAACAGTTTTTCAATTCTTGGCGGCTCATCGTAAAGATGTAAACTTTGTCGTGTTTCTCATCTATCAAATCTTGCAGTTCCAGTTCCAGACTGTCCTTTTCGTTGGCCGAGAGCGACCCCAAAAAGCAACTGTACTGTACGCGGTAAAGCCCCGCCCGCTTGCAGGCCTTGGACGACTTGGTGCGCGCGCGGTCGTTTTTAATGTCATATAAAACCCACACTATCATTGGCCGATGAGTTGGTTGGCAAAGCGATGGGCGTCCATCTGCATCGCGTTCATCCGTGTTTGGTGGCGCCCTTTGTAGCGGATTTTTTCGCTGTCCAGATATTCTAAATACGGAGCCACGAAAAATTCTTTTCCCTCCTTGTTCAGCGACACGCCGCCCGTAAATTCTTCAAAGTAATTTTTGTTGATTTTCTTTCCCGTAAAAAGCCGGAACACGAACCGCTCGGCGTGGATGCGGTAGGGTTCGATGTAGTCGAACACCAAGCTGAGCATATTGTAATCGTCGCGGTGCAAAAATCCCAAATAGGGGTCGAGGCCGGCCAGCATCAGCGCGCGCTCGGTGCGGCTGTAGAGTATTCCGTAGGCGTAGTTCAGCATCGCGTTGAAGGGGTTTTTGGCGGGGCGGAAACTGCGGCCTTCAAAGGCAAATTCCTTGGGGATGCATTGGGAAAGGGCCTCAAAATAATGCCGTCCGGCCGCCCCCTCCCGCCCTCGGAAACCTTCCGCCACTTCTTGTATATTTTCACCCTCGGCAGCTTTTATTTTTTTTCGCAAGGCCAAAATGGCATCTTTCTTTTCATCCAAAAAATCGTGCAGCTTGCTGCGGTGTTTTTTCAGGTCGTGCAGAAAGTCGCTTTGGTTTTCCAGTTTTTGCGCCAGCCATTTTTTCACCCACTCCACCCCTTCTTCGTTCAGCGAGGCTTCCAGTTGCCGCTTGCGGATTTTGGTGGTGCTGCCCAATTTGCTATGCCAAAAGCGCCCCAGCGGCTGCCCGTCGTTTTCCACCAACACGATGTCAATGTTGTGTTTCAGCGCCAAGGCAACGGCATCGGTAGTGATGGCCGCGCCTTTGCTCACCACGAACGATGTGATTTTGTGCGCCGCGATGTGGTTGGTTTGAAAAGGGTCGCCCTTTTTCTCCCGCACTTTTATCTCGAACATTTCGTCCTTCACGTGCAGATAAGTGCCGTAGGTGTTGATGAAGATTTGCATCAGGTTTTTTTCAAGGTTCCGAAACCGCGGCTGGTGGCTTTGCCCAGTCCTATCAAATCGGGCAGCAAGGCATTGGCCACAAAACTGCCCTCGAACGCCATCATCTTTTGGTCTTTGAACTTGGCGGTTTTTTCCCTCACGTCCACCTTCGCCATTATCCTTTCGTTTTCGCCCAGCCGCAGGCGCATATTGCTGAAAAACCCCAAGATGTGGCCCACCAAGATACTGTCCAGCATTTTTTGTTTTCCCGTTTTTTCAAGAGCTTGATATTTTTGGTAATTCTCTTGGTTCAACGCCATCCACAGCGTCTCGAAGCGGTATTGCTCCAGTTGGCCGCTCAGCCCGATTTCGGTTTTCCGGTGGTCGATATTCTTGGTGTTCACCACATATTCGCGGCCTTCTATTTCTATCGTTTTTATTTTTAGGAAAAGCTGGGGTAACAGTTCCGCGCCTTCGCCCACGCCCACCAAGGTGGGGGTGCCATTCAGCACTTTGTACTGTATGGTTGGGTAGCGGTAGCGGAACTTCCCGTTTTCATAGTGGTTGTGCAGGAGTGGCGAATGCTCCTTGAACAGATTGCCGAAATAGCCGCGCAGTTTGTGTGCGTCGCGCGTCAGGAGTTTTATCTCTGGGAAGCGGATGGTAGTTAGGGGGAGGGCGGTACTTGATGTAGTTTGGTCCATTAAAATAAATTTAGAGCATAAGGGCTTCGTTTGCTTTTTCCTGTTCCCGCTTGAATCCCGTCATCTCATCGTAGTAATAATCGTACTCGTGGGGCTGAATCCAATAAATATTCTCGCCGAGCATCTCGTCTTTCTGTAAATCCGCCGCCAAGGTTAAATAGTCGGGTACGCTGATAATCCTCTGATTAAAAGCTCGCTTATGCTTTTGGTCAAATTCAGATTTTGTAACACCGCCTTTCAGCAAGTTTTGAAAACCCTCTCTTGCTTCAGTCCCGTTTTTATCATCAAGGTTTTCCACAAAAACCGAAAGCACATTTTTCCTTTCTTCAATAATCTTAAAATCGCTGACGGTTTTAGGTTCTTTGTCGCCTTTGTTCGGCTTGTCGTATCGCAAATTTTTCATCGCCGAAAAAATATCCCGACTTTCTTTAAAATCCGAAATGGTATTGTCCGAGACACCCTCAAAATATGAATCTACCAGACCGAAGTAATCCTTTTCGGAAATGCTTTCCTTACCATCCAAAACTTTTCGGCCTTGACTGTCCGTGGCGTATCCGTAAATTCTATTGCAATCGCCCAAATCAACAACATATAATGGCGCGCCCAACCTTTTCTCATCATTGTTCCGGTTGATGCGGCCAGCCACTTGCACCAAAGAATCTATCGGCCCCAAATCGCGAAACCCCATATCAAAATCCAAATCTACTCCTGCCTCAACTACTTGGGTGGCTACCAGCACAGGGGCTTCTTTCTTTTCCAACTGGTCGCGGAGTGCTTGAATTCGCTGTTGCCTCTCGATGGGAGTTATGTTGGTGGAAAGATATTGAAGCGGGTTTGGCACCCCCTTTTCTTCCAGCAAAGTCTGAATTGCTTTGAAAATCTCAACGGAACGCTGCACTTTGTTCAGCACTATCAGGCAACTTTTGTCCGCTTTCCATTTTTCCTCGAAAAAATCTAAAAACTGGTCTAGATTAATTTCATCCTCAGTGGAGCTTCTTTCTGCAATATTTAGAGGAACTAATTGTGTACGGTCAAATTGCGCAAAAACCTTTGGTGCCTCAGGCAGAACGTCTTTTATTTTTACGCCGACCTCTGAAATATTAATTTGCAGCTCCCGCTCCATCAGTTGGAAAAGCTTGGGCTGGGTGGCCGTCATTATCAAAACCTTGGCCTTTAAAAACTTACAGAGGTAAACCAAAGAGGCGGCAATTAAAGGGAGTTTTTTCAGCGGCAAGGTCTGCACCTCGTCAAGAATTATAAGCGAACCCGCCAAGTGGTGGAATTTTTTTAGCAATTTGTTCCGATGGCCTATCAGGGTTTCAAAAAACTGGACAAAGGAGGTGAGCACAATATCGCTCTGCCAAGTGTCCCACGCCATTTTGCGCTGGTCATAATTTTCGGCCAGTTTTCCATCTGATTTTTCGGATGAAAAAACATCTGCATATTGATAATGCGCCAAAATTTGAGCTTCGCCTTTTAAGGTTTTCTCATATTCGGACAAACCTTGCTCAATAATATTTATAAAGGGCAAGGCATAAATAATTTGCGGCAAGTCGCCTCTTTCTTTTTGGATTTTGGCGCGCAGTTTCAGCAAAAAAATCCAAGGCGGTCATCGTTTTGCCGATTCCGGTGGGGGCGGCCAGCGTAAAAATATCAATTTCCAAAAAATCCGGCGCATCCAACTGGGACACTACCGAGCCGCGCACGTAGTTGCGCAGCTCGTTTTGGTTCATTTCACCCACTTGCTTCTCCGGTAAAGCGGGCGGGCCAAAACGGTTGTCGTCCACCGCGTTCGGATTTATATCTACGGGCTGATAAACACCAGTATCGGAAGCATCCAGTTTATCCGCCTCAATCAAAAGCGAAAAGAGATAATTCACTAAAAAATACAGTTGGATGTCATCCGCTTTTTTGAGCCATTTTTTGAAAACTCCATAAAGTTCTTTTTGAGGGCGATAGACCAGCCATTTTTGGTCGATGGGAAACACCTCATCATAGAGGCTCAAATCGCTAATGGAATCTTTTTGTTTTTTTATCGCATCTTCTTCTGCATATTTGTTGAGATTTCCCCCGCGCTTTATAGCCCAGTCCAAATTGGTCAAATTAGAATGATGCATCTTGATGAGATACCACGCCAACAATGCATTTAACTGCGATTTAGCCTCAAACTTGGAGTAGGCGGCGAAAGCGCCCATCTGCGAATGGTAGTGAAGATTGGAGTTGATTTTGGCGCCATTCAGCAAATAATCTTGAAAATAAGAGGTGCATTTGCCCAGATCGTGCAGACAGCAAACCGCTTCCAAAATTTCATCCACCTCATTTTCAACAAAATAAAGGTGCGCGAATTTATTTTGAAAAGCCTTGGCGCGCACTCCCGAAAGGTGATCTATCAGAAGTTTGCTGCCCTCGCGCTCGTCCGAATCCTTCTTTTTACGGCTGTGCGACCATATCGACATATTCCAAAAATTGAATGGATTCTTTTTCTCCGCTCCCCTCGGTTTGGTACACCGTCCCTTCCAGCCGCACTTTCAAAGGTGTTTTTCTGGTAGAAAAAAGTACGCGGTTCATCGCTTTCAGCTCTCGGTCGTCGTTGGCTTTGAAATCAGCGGGCAGCAATTCCTCTTCGATAAAATTCAGGGAAAAAGAAGCATCTTCGTCCAGTTCAATGTCCAAAACTTGGTCGCTGTTGCAGGCCGAGTGCATCTCCATCATTTCGCCGTTCACCGTTTTTTCGCTCACTTCCAATAGCCTCACATTCTCGATAAAGGCGGTAAAATTGGCGGGGCCGAGGCTGATATTGAACCTTTGATTTTTCTCACTGAGCGCATCTTTCAGTTCGTTGAAAGTTTGCCCATCGCCACCAGCCGCCACGAAAATCCGATAGGTAACTTTGGATGATTTCAGATTATCGCCCATCACCACCTCGAAGGGCGTTTGCACCCTGCCGCTGCGCCCCGTAAAATCATCCTTGCTTTTGATCATCAGATAGTTGAGGCGGTGAAAACTTTTCCGCAAATCCGACAAAACCCGCAAACCAATTTTGAGATTGGGGTGCGCCATTTCCTCGTAATACGAATTTTTCTCGCGCCCCAAAATGGCCGCCAACATCCCGATGATGGTCGTCCGCGGCGGAATGGAGTAGCTCAAGGCCGTATTGTTGGCGTGGAACTTCCGAAAGTGCGCCATCTTGCCCGATATGTCGAATGACAGAACTTCCACGGTTTAATCCAATGAAAATTCGACGTTCGGCGCTGTCTCCAGTTTCACCTCTTTGATGACGCTCCCCTTGTTCTCTTTGATGATTTCCTTCAATTTGGAAAAATCAAGTTCCAAGTCGTTCCATTTGCGCACTTTTTTAAAATCCTTGTTTTCTCCTTTCGGTTTGCATTCCACGTAATCCCGCAAATCGCCAAAATGCCCGTTGTGGTATCCATCTTCATAAATGATTTCCAAATACAGTTTGGGATATTGGTTGAGCTTGGAACGGGTGGGCAGCGAGGGGATGGCCTTCCAAATCGCGCTTCGGAATTCGGTCAAGTCATCGTCCGTCAGTCCGGAGGTTTTCGCCGAATATTTATTGATGGCACCGTGAAAAGCCAAAAGGCTATAATGAACGCGGTAGTCTTTGCCAAAGGTGCTACTGTCCGTGTTCATTATCGTTACGATGGAATCGGAATCAATCTTGTGCACCTCGTTCAATGAGTAGCCCCAGTTGATTTGAACCGGCCCCGTATAAGCGTGGGTGAAGCCGCCCACCGCAAAGGCGCTCCCGAAAAGCCGGATGTCCAAATACGTTTCTTTCACGATTTTATCGAGGATGTAATCGTTCAGGTCGCGGTTCTTTTTGCCTTGCAGGGCTTTGAAGATGCTCTCGGAATCCTTTTTCTCACCTTTGATTTTCTCAAAGAGTTTCCGCATTTCTTCATCCTCGCCAAAATATTCGTTCACCACCTTTTCGTTTTCCAACAGTTTGTTGATTTCCAGTTCCAGCTTGGTGTCGGGGTTCACTTTCCGGCCTTCCTCCATTGACACGAAAACGTCTTTTCCCTCATTCATCAAATAATCGCGGATGTAGCGTTTCAAGCGCGTGTCGGTTACGAGGTTGGTATTGGTTTCATAGTCCATCCTCGGCTTGTTTTCTTGGTCGGGGTCGCCGTTGGGGTTGCAGTTGATGGCCTCGTACAGAAAGAGGAAATCGGAGTTGTTTTGGATTGTTTTCATTGTTGAATTTTAGTTTTTAGTCGTTATTGTTATCAGGGTTTTCTTTTTTATTGTCGGATTGCCCAAGACCGAAGGTGTATCCAGCCATTAGGTAAAAGACGTTCTTTTGCGGACTAAGCGTCCATTTTTCTTCTTTGAAATGCGTTCGGAATTTGGCCAAATTTGAATCGGCAAAATGATGGACGTTGTACTGCCTCGCCTTTTCGTTCAAATCCAAATCCAAACGCTCAATGGCCGAAGCGTCCATTCCGTTGAAATTGATTTTATTCAATACCGGTTTTGAGGTGTGGCCCTTGTTATACTGCGCCCGCGCCACGGTATTTAGTACGCGGCCTAAATAGAACATCGCCTGTTCTTGGGCAGAGTAATCCATTCTTTTAAAAAAAGCGGCGATGTCTTCTTTGTTGGAAAGCCGTGCGTTTTCAGGCTGGCCTTCGCTTTCAGGGTTTGTTTCCATATCCAAAAGTTTGAGTTGTTTTAAGGTGTGAAGCAATGCGGAATATTTGAACACCGCATCTTTAATATCAAAATCGAAATTGCCAGCGCCTCTTTTGTATTGATACTGGCGGTATCGTTCAAAGCGGTGGCACAAAATCAGACGGATGAAAAAATCGAAGATCTTGGCCTCCGAAATTTTTCGCTGTTCCAAGATTTCCTTGAAAAGAACCAGCGCATCGTTTTTCTTTTCTTTCCCGCTTTCCCTCACGGGGATGATCCAATACACCGAAGCTAAATTGAACGAGTATTTTCCGCCAATCCAATCCTGAAAAAGAAAACCTGATTTTTTGAAAGCCTCTACCACGTTTTTTAGGTGGAAGCTGTTTACATCCTTTATATGATTGATGATTTTAAAAGAATTGCCATCAGATTCATAGGCAATGTAATTGAGCCAAAACAGCTTTTCTTCTGGCAGTTCATCTTGGATTTGACTTTCCAACTCATTGGTCTGAAAAAGCAATTCATTCGACAGATTCAGGTATTCGGTCAGTTCTTCAACATCCATATTCTCCATATCCGAATGTAGATAATTCGGGACAACGATATGCGGCAGCCCCGCAATCCGGCATTGCCAACGGTTCAAAACAAATGCAGAACCTTTGTCCAATGCCGCGACCCCGCCCAGCGAAGCTTGGTAGTTTTTATGGAAAGATTTGGAATTGAGCTGCGCCGCATAGTTGAAAGAAGTGGTCTGAAATATTTTATTGACGTTGTAGCGGCTACTGAAAGCGGGTTCCAGCACTTCTTCCGAATGCTGTCCGGTCAAATAATCCAACCCATTTTGCGTATCCGACTTTCCAAATTTTTGAATGATAAAATCCTCGTAACCGTCCAACTCAAAAAGCGCGGTGGCCTCCCCTCCCCTGATTTTATCCGTTTGAATCTGAACATAGAAAATCACGGCCACATCGTCTTTCTTTCCAAAATTTAATTGCTCTTTGATTTTTGATTCGTTAAAATCGGCGGGCATTTCGTTCCATTCGTTCAAAAGCGCCAAGGCATTCCGAAATTCCGAGGGTTTAGGCTCTCCATAGAAATCATCATAAGCTTGGGAAAATGAGCCATCAGAACCGCTCCCCTTACCGAAAAGCGACTCGGCCAACATTTTGAAATTCTTGGGTTCGCAACTCACACAGCACTTTTTGCCGCGCGGCCCCCAAAGACCCGTATTTATATAGCGATAAGTAACCCAACTGGGCTCGCCCTCTTCATCGGTTTTAAACAATTGAGGCTCGCCAAGCGACATTTCCGCCTCGTCCGGCTTTAAAATTATGGGTACAACCCAGTTGGTATTGGATGCATCGAATTTAGGCGGGACGGTCAATCGCGCCCAAACGCCCTGACCTTCAAGAAGATGTTCCCCGATTTTGGCTAAGGTGGATAGCATTGTTTAAATCTATTTTATCCGTGTTTTGAAGAAGCAAATATATTCAAATTATCTCTGTACGATATTTAGCCTTTAAATTGGATTGAAATCACGGTAATGTGGCCTTAAAATTTCCCTTATAGCTAAAATAACACCTCGTGCTTGGGGCTGAGTGGTGTACTGCAAGCATATCGCTGTCGAAAGTGAAGGACTCGTTGGAATCGAGATTGGTAAACCCTGCGAGGTGTTTTTATAAAATACAGAGGTAGCGGCTATTAATTTTGAGAACTTTCCATTCTCAGAAAAATTAGGTGGATAAAGACGTGGCGGAATCATAGAATTAAGGCTTTAAGAACGCGCAATATAAAAAACCCTCCCAAAAACCCAAAACCCACCCCCCACATTTCCAAGCCCTTAAAAAAATTCTCTCACCAAAAAAGGAAGGACAAAATTTTACCTTCGCCCCAATCCCGAAAACTTTCGGGAGGTCATCTACGGAAGACATATTCACGAACCCCGCCCAGTGCGGGGCTTGTTAGTATCAGGAAACCGCTTTCAAAAAATCCCACCCCAACCCCCTCTCCCCCAACTCCCTACTCGCCCCTCCTGAAATTCCCGCCCACCAACGTTACCCCACCGTTACCAAAACCTGCCGCAACCCCCTCATTTTCAGCTAAAACTTAACAATTTTATAATATAATTCCTACAAATCAATCCAACGGGAAACCCGCTCTTTGCCGCGAGAAAAACAACCCAAAACCCTATAAATTCTCACAGCAAAAATGAAAACAAACGTACTACTTTACTCCGCGATCTTGATGATGGCGATGGCCGCAAAACCCGCCCACGCCACGGGCGGCGAAACCGAAAAAAGCAAGAGTGTCTTTTCCATCGAAACGCAGATGGCCCAGCAAATTCACCTGCCGATGGAAGCCCTGCAAACGATGGGCAGCAAGGAGGCCACCGTCCATTTTTCGGTAAACAATGATTTCAGCGTGAACCTGCTGCAACTGGAATGCGGCGATGCCTTTTTGGCGCGCCACGTCCGCCGCGCCATCGCCCGCCAGCGCATTTATATGGACAAGCAGGACATCGGCAAAAAATACAGCGTGAAACTGCGCTTCCAATAGCTTTTCTGCTCTACTCTTTAAGTCAAAAAAACCCTTCCACGGCATAGCGCGGGGAAGGGTTTTTTCGTAATGATAAGATAGAATAACTGGAATCGGGTTTTCCCTGTATTCCAATGCCATCTTCTAAAATCTGTCTTTGTAAATCCAATTTACCGTTGCAAATCGCTTTTCCCGCAGGCGGGGGATTCTTTAGTTTGGGTCGGACGCAAATTGATCGTGTAATCGGAGACGCTCTCAGGGAAGAAGTGGCCAATTGCTTCCTTTTAAAAATCTAAAATCGAAAGGCGCGCTTCATCCCCCAGCGCAATCCCAAGAAACTCAAAACCGCTACCCCCAGCCAAATCCCAAAAAGCTGCCATTCTTCAAAAATCCAATAGCCGACAAAAAACAAGATTCCATACACCATCAAAACGGCCGCCAGCCAACTGAAAAACAGGTAGGGGAATTTTTGGTCTTTGATTTTTTCGGTTTGAAAGGGACGCCACCAGCCGCCGGGTTTTACGCGCTTATAAAAATTTTCGAGAACCGCGCTGTCCGTGGGAGAGGTGAGGAAAGTAACCGCCAGCCAGCCAACGGTGGTGAACAGTACGGTGAAGATGAATACGCCGTTTTGGGCGAAGAACGTTTCGGGGAGAAATGCGGGCAAGATCCAAGTGCCAATCGCCATTCCCACGAAAGGCGCAACGGTGGCCGCCAATTCACTCCAAGCATTGATGCGCCACCAGTACCACCGGAGGATCAGCACCATCCCAAGGCCCGCGCCACTGGCGATGAGAAATTGTGCGGCGGAATCAATGGTGGTGATTTGGGTGGTAACGCCCATCCCGATTATCATTATCAAAACAGTAATGATTCGGCCCGCTTTTACGTAATGTTCTTGGGATGCTTTTGGGGATGAAAAGTCCCCTTCTTTTTTGATGAATCTTTTATATAAATCGTTGGTGAGATAACTGCTGCCCCAGTTCAGTTGCGTGGAAATCGTGCTCATATAGGCGGACAGAAATCCCACGAAAAGCAAGCCTTTCAGGCCGTCGGGCAAAAAATCGCGCATCACATAAATGAAGCCTTTTTTGGATTCGGCGATGGGCAAATCGGGGTATAAAACCATGGCGCACAAACCGACGATAATCCACGGCCACGGGCGCAGGG
The DNA here is from genome assembly GCA_965214115.1 of Owenweeksia sp. Classification (GTDB taxonomy): domain Bacteria; phylum Bacteroidota; class Bacteroidia; order Flavobacteriales; family Schleiferiaceae; genus Owenweeksia. Next base: position 278,408 of record CBDCAU010000002.1, on the reverse strand, counting down.
CGTAGTGCGTAATCTGAAAAAAGAGACTGGAATAGACGGCGTTCTTTTCGTCCTTGGCGCTCATCATCCGCTGGGAAATGTAACCGCCGCCGCCCGGCTCGGCACCGGGGTACCAACTGGCCCACCATTGCAAAAAGATGTAGCTGAAAAACGCGCCGGCCGTCAAGGCGAACGTTCCGGTGAGCGCCTCGCCGCCGCCAATTTTTGGGAGGAAACTGAGCCGCCATTCGGGGAGTTTCATTTTCAGGCCTTCCACGCCGCCCACTTCGGCGCATTCAAAACGTAAATCGCCAAGAGAATGCAGCCCGTCATCGCGATGATGAACTGGGCAAAATCGGTGATGGCAATTCCCAGCAAACCCGCGATGGAACTGTACAGCGCGACCAAGACCATCGCACCGCAAACCGTGTAAAAAGCGGTTTCATAAGGCACTTCGAAAAATACTTCGATGATGGAAATCAGCGCGGCGTTTACCCAGCCGATGATGATCACGTTGAGAAAAAGCCCGAGATAAACGGCCTTCGTACCGCGCAGAAATCGCGCGACAGCGCCGGAATAGCGCAGTTCCAAAAGTTCCAGTTCGGTCAGGATTTCCGCGCGCCGCCACAAGCGGGCGAAGAAAAAGGTGGTGAGCATCCCGCCGATGAGCATATTCCACCACAGCCAGTTGCCGCTGATGCCGTGCTGGGCGATTTTTTCGGTGACCCACAGCGGCGTGTCGGCCGCAAAGGTGGTGGCCACCATACTTACACCGGCGATGTACCACGGCAGATTGCGCCCGCCGAGGAAGAAATCCGTGAGCGAACTGCCCGCCTTCCCGCGAAAGCGGATACCGATGAAAACGAACAGCGCGAGGAAGAAGACCACGACCGCCCAGTCGAGTTCGGAGAGGTTTGCCATTGGGCGAAAATAAGAAGGTAATTTGGTAGTGAATCCAATAGTGGCCGGAGGTGGCTTTTAACCTGAGTTCGATTTATATTTTAAAGATTTAGATTTTGTCCAAGATGCTGAAACCTATAGGATTTACATATTCGTAGGTTCGTTTCAAACCCAAGGTAAAACGACCCCAGCGGGGTCGCATCGAGCCAATTTTTGACCCCGATGGGGTCAGAGCGTGGTCATCATATTTTGCTACAAATATGTGATGCCTACGGCATCTCAGCATTTTGCATAAATAAATGATATTCAATCATTTAAGTTACCTACATAGATTTTTTAAGTACCGAACTCAGGTTTTTAATTTATTCGAAGCACTATTTCTTGGAAAATTTTTTAAAGCCAGCCGACCTCGCCAATAGATTGAAACCATAAAAATTTTCAAAAAAAACCGCCCACAACTTAACGTTGAGAGCGGTTTTCCATTCACTTTTCAAAAAATCTTCACCGTTTTACTGGATAATTTTAATCCAAGTTTCGCCGCTGTAGCGCCCGTTCAGGTTGCTGCGCTGAGCCGCCTGTGCGTTTTGGATATTATCGTAGCGCATCAGGAATACGTAGTAGTACGAATTGCCCGGATCTTGGAAAATGCCCACTTGCATCCCTTCGTTTTGCAGACGACGTTTCAGGCGGTCGGCGTTGGACTGGTTGCTGAAAACGCCCGCCGTCAGGTAATAACCCGGCGTACCGGCCGACACTTGGCTGGGGAGGCTGCCCGTGTTTCCACCCGTCTGGCCGCCTTGGTTTCCGGCGTTGTTGCCGCTACCTTGGTTGCCCGTTTGGCCGCCTTGGTTTCCACCTTGCTGGTTGTTGCCCGTTTGCCCGCCTTGGTTTCCGCTGCCCGTTTGGCCGGGATTGTTGCGGGCGTTTTCGGCGGCTTCCTTGGCGGCTTTTTCAGCGGCCTCGGCGGCGGCGCGGTTCATTTCCTCCTGCAATTCCTTGCGGTATTCGTCCTTGAATTCTTCCAGCTTTTCGTCCACTATTTCCTCCGTTTCGTCTTTCGCTTGGCGCTGCTGGTTTTTCAGTTTCTTGATTTCGTTCTCCAAACGCTCGTTGCGCTTGTTGCTGCCAAAGCGGTAGGTGAGCATAAACTCGTGGCTGGTGCCCAAATCGGGGCCAAAATCATTTAAAGAAAAATCATAAGCATAACCTATGGTCAGTTGCTCCGTCAGGTTCAGGCCGATGTTTCCGGTCACGGCATACTCGCTGCGGTACATCGCGCCGATGTAGCCGTATTCCACAAAATTGTACATCAAGCCCGCGTCAATTTGAAAAGGGACGTTCTCCGCCACGCGCACCATCACCATCGGGCTGAGGATTTGCTTGTCGCCCGCAAATTTGAAATCATATTGTGCATTGAAAATATAATGGCGCAAAAGCGTATAATTCACTTGGGTGTTAGGCGTTTCGGCGTATTCCACTTTTTGACCCAAAAGCTGCGGGGCGGCCGCGCCAATCTGGAAATCGGCAATCTTGAAATTGACGCCCGCGTTCAAATCAAAAGCGCCACGGTCTTGGTCGTTGATGATGCCGATAAAATCGCCCATCTGCTGTGCGTTCACGTTGGCGATATCAATCGTGGTATTCAAATATCCCGCGCCAATCCCAAACGAAAGCTGGGCATTGTCCGACAAATTGATGTGGTAGGCATAATTTCCATAAATGCCCATCCGCTTCAAGATGTCGGTTTGGTCGGCATAGCCATAAATGCTCCAGCCGATTTTCTGCTCGTTCAAAGAACCGTTGACGGCCAGCGCCGAGGTTTCTGGCGAACCCTGAACGCCCGACCACTGGCGGCGGTGCAGCAGGGTGGCTTCCGTAAAACCTTCCGTGCCGCTGCGCGCGGGATTGTAGATATAGGGCGTGAAAAAATAATTGCTGTACAAGGGGATTTGCTGCGCCTCCACGGTCGCCGAAATCGCCAATATCGCCACGAGGATTGTTCGTTTCATCGTTTTCATTTTGTCGGAAGATTTTTATTGATTGTTGCGGATGAGGGTAACGGCCTTGGTCAAAATGACTGCGCCATCGCACGAAAGAACGTAATAATAAGTGCCATCGGGCAGCGGGTTTCCGCCACCGTCGTTGCCGTCCCAAGTGCCGTCAAATTCTTCTTGCTGGAAAACCGTCGCGCCCCAGCGGTTCAGGATGTCAATGCTGCACACGGTGTAATCTTCCAGAATGCGGCGGATGTCCCATTCATCGTTTATCCCATCGTTGTTGGGCGAAAAGAAGTTGTAGGCATTGTTGATCAATTCAAAATTGTTGCTATCTGGGATTTCCTCTCGGTTCACAATCAACAATAAAGTGTCAAAACTGGTACAACCCTGACCCGTGCTGGCGCGCAGCACGATGGTGGCCGTGTCGCTGTCCAACGAATCCGGCAGGGTGTAGCTCACCGTGGTGCTGCGGTTCAAGATGCTTCCCCACGATAGCGGAAGGTCGGTGCTGAACCAATAGTAATCGTTTCCGCCGCTGCCCGTCAGCGTGGTGATTTCACCGGAATTGATAGTCACGTCCGAACCGGCATCAGCATTGGCCATCAGTTCAAAAATGGTGACTTGGGCCGTGTTGGTGCAGCCGTTCAAGCCCGTTCCGGTAACGGTAACCGTGCCCGGATTGCTCAGGAAATTAGTCGGCCCGATCGTTCCGTCCGACCAAACGTAAGAGTTGGAAGTGCCCAAGGCCGTCACCAAAACCGAATCGCCGGGGCAAACGCCCAAACTGTCGCCCGGCGTAAAGGATATAGTGGGCGGCGGGAAGAAAATCACGCGGACGCTGTCGGAAACAAAGGGACAGGTTTTCAGACCAAAGCGGTTTTCGTATTCCACGTTCAGGCGGAAATAAATCGTATCGAACCCGCCCACGCTGAGCGCGGTATCAATGGTGATAAAGGGCAACGTATCGGCGGGCAGGGTTTGCCAACCTACGGCGGTGTCCCGCAAAAATTCCCATTGATATTCATACTGGGGCAGCACGGTGTCGGTGGCGGTCAAGGTCACTTGGTCATCTATACAGAGGTTGGTAGAATTCAGCGGCTGGATGACGGTGTTTGGGATAGAATCTACAAAAACGCGGAACTGGTCGGAAGTGTCCGTGCAAATACCATCGTCCAGATACACATAGTAACGGCCGCTTTGGTTTACCGTGAAGGTTTGGCCGGTTTCGCCTTGAATGGGAGTTTTCACGAAACTGCCCGTGGCGGTATCCAGCGAATCGCGCAGCCATTGGTAGGAATAAAAAAGCCCGTTGGAAATCAACTGGTTAGGGGTGGCCGGCGCCAAGATGGTGGCGGAATCCCGCGCGCAGAAGCTGATGCTGTCCTGCCCCACATTTCCCACGTTGAACACAAAAGGCGCGGGCTGGAAACTCAAATCGTATTCGGGAAACCAGCGGACGCGCACACTGTCGGTAGTGAAGGCGCACACTCGGCGATCCAAAAAGGGCGTGAGCGTCCACACTTGCAAACGGTAAAAACTAAGGCGTTGAATCGGTTTGATGCTGGTATCTACTTGCAAGGTGTAATCGTCGCCATCCAGCATCGGGTTCACCGCGTTGGGCAGGTTTTGCCACACGTTGGTGCTGGTGTTCAGGCGTTGCCACTGGAATTCCACCGTATCGGGCTGGAATAAAATGCCCAGCGGCGTGGAGAGCAAAACGCTGTCTTTCATACAAATGTCCGTACCGGTCATCATCGGGCCGAGGATGCCGTTGTTGTAGATTTGGTGGGAAATCTCGGTATCCACGATGGTATCTTCATAGGCGTAAAACGGCATTGAAGTGTCGGGGCAAAAGCCGTCGTCGATCACCACGTAAAACCGGCCGGACGTGTCGATCGAATAATTTTGGATGGAATCGTTGCCGCGCGCGGGGAAGAAAACCGTGTCGCCAAACTGCGTGATGGAATCCGTGAGCCAGCGGTATTGAAAAGTAAGCCCCGTGGCGGGCGCCGGCCCGTTGGCGCGGATGATGGCGGCGGTGCTTTCACAAAACTGCACCGAATCGAAAGGCGCGCCCAACAGCGGGTTCGGATTATCGATGGGGAAAGCGGTGGGTGGCTGGCTGAACAAAAAGATGTTGGTGGGCGCGGTGAACGCATTAATAATGGTGTCCTCGGAAGTTTTGCTGCAAGCGCCCAAGTCGATACGGACGCTGTAAATGCCGGATGATTTCACTACCAAAGTCGTGTCCGTTTCCCCGAAATGGGAACGCCGTTGTTTAGCCATTGAAAGCCCGTGCCGCTGGCAAAAGCGCGCAGAATAACGGAATCGCCGTTGCAAAAACCGTAATCGTCCACCGTAGTGGTATAAGGATTTTGTGGAAAGCCACCCGTGATGGATTCGATGTAGGCGGTGTCGGGGATTTTGTTTACAGTATAATAAAGCGTGTCGCTGATGGCGCTACTCGAAGCTCGAACTCGTAGGGTGGTACTACCTAATTGAGCATCGCAAGGAATAAAAAGCTCCACATCCTTTCTGCCGATACCAAAAGTATCCAATGGATTTGCAAAAGGGGCAAAGTCGGTTATCTCTAAGGTGTCCGCATTTCCCCAATTATTATTTGGGTTGGCAAACTCAAAATAGAAACTCCGTACCCTGATTTTGAGGACTGTTATTTATATTAAAACTAAGAGATAAGGTGTCACATTGACAAACGCCACGCGGGTTTGTAGGTGTATCATTATTCCCATTCAAAGTAAGATCGCGTGGCATTTGAGCCTTTAAAGAGACACTTCCCAATAAAAAACACAGGGTCAGGAAAGGGAGGATTTTAGATTTAATCATCATAGGGGATTTTTTGTAGGATAATCTTTTCGGGGCGCAATATAGAAAGAAATCACAAATTTGGCTTTCAATCATTTACCCTGTTTTGCACATTATTTAGTTAAAGGAATTCTTACGCTTTAGACGAGGAAGATTAGCGCATCGCGCTAATCCTTCCTAATTTTGGCGCAACTTGCCGCCGCAAAAATGAGCTATTTCCACGACCGCAAAAAAGCATTCGGTTTCCGCCATCCAAGGGCTGAAAACGTTTTTTGGAGAAGAAGCGCACCCCAAAGTGCACTTGGCCGCTGGCGTACTCGTCCTTTGGGCCGCGTGGTGGTTTGACGTTTCTTTGCTGGAATGGTTGGTTCTGATCTTGACGGTGGCCTTCGTTCTCTGCACCGAGGCGGTCAATTCCGCCTTGGAAAAACTCACCGATTTGGCCTCGCCGCAAATCCACCCCCTCGCCAAGCAAGTGAAAGATATGGCCGCCGGCGCGGTACTTTTGGCCGCGCTCCGCCGCCGCCGTCGTGGGCGGCATTATTTTTTTACCCAAAGTTTTAGCATTGTTTTGATGGATTTTGATTATTTAAAAAAAGAAGTTTCGGGCATTTTAAACGCTGAAAAAACTGCTGCCCAAAAGCTGCAAAACCTCTGTGATTTTTTGCAAAAAAACACCCCAATTATACGTGGGTGGGGTTTTATTTTATGGATCACAATACCGAAACTTTGCACCTCGGCCCCTTCGCGGGAAAACACCATCCCGAACACACCGAAATCCCTTTCGGCAAAGGCATCTGCGGGCAAGTGGCCGTCTCCGGCGAAACCTACGTTGCCGACGACGTGGACCGAGAGGAGAGCAACTACATTGCGTGCAGCCACGATGTCCGTTCAGAAATCGTGCTACCCATTTTCCATAAAAATGAACTGGTGGCGCAGTTGGATATCGACAGCAAAACGCCCAGCGCTTTTGACGAAAACGACCGGACGTTTTTGTTATGGATTTGTGGGGAAATTGGGGAAAGAGGGTGATGAGTGAAGGGTAAGGAGTTGATAGGGGAGGGGGGTGAAGAGAATATTGCCGCGCAGGAGAATTAATAGGGTGACATTTCCTAAAGGTCTCTGACCATTGAATTACCATTGACCTAAGTTCGATTCTTAAATAATCTATATTAAATAACCTAAATCAGTAGAGGTCAATCGTTTGTTGATGATGCCGAGATGCCGTAGGCATCACATATTTGTAGCAAAATAATTAGACTACGCTATGACCCCATCGGGGTCATACATTGGCTTTCACGAAGTCCCAAATTTTTTAAAATATAAATCGAACTCAGGTCATCGAATTTCAACCGTATTTCTATCGAATTGCCATTGTTTACATTTTCCCCAAGGTATGCGCGCGGCCTTCGTTCTGCTCTTTTAGCCACGCCATCAGCCGGCGAAAAATAGTCGTTGATGGCTTTGGTGGGAAATGCCCGTGCCGAGATTTTCCTTCAAGTTTTGGCGCCAATCTACCGTTGCGCCCGGAGCCATTAGTTTCAATAGAAAATCGCCCGTTTCGGTACTGCCGTAATAATTGCTGGAATGCGGGTCTTGCTTCAAGATATTTTTGGAAATATGGATGTGGAATTGAAAAAGCAGCACGTTCGCCAAAGCGTAATCGTAATACTGCGCCGCGTCATTGTTAATGTGGGTCTTGCTGCAAGGCATCGCAAAATTCCTCACCGCGTTCCTCCGGCGGCACTATTCCTTGGTACTTTTTTCTTCAGCTCCCACCACTTTTTTGTTGAACTCTTCTTTGGGAAGATTTTCGGTGTAAAGGGCGTGCTCAAAATCCGTCATCACGCCGCTGGCCCCACGGCATCACCACGATGTAGTCCAGTGCTTCTTTCAACAATCCCTGGATGGAATCCACTTTTAGGTTTTCGTCCACCAAGCCTTGCTCCACCAAAAAACGGCTTTTGCAGGCTGGCCAAGCCAATCAACGTCCCGATGGCCTCGTGGTAGGCGCGGTTGGCGCCGCCCCGCAACAGCAGCGGCACCGAATCTGTGGAATACGCCTGGTAATAATAAATATGGCCCAGCTCGTGCAGTACCGTGTTCCACCAGCGGGTGTTCGGCTCCACGCTCATCAGCGAGCGCACGTCGTTTTCCAAATCCAAATGCCAAGCGCTGGCGTGGTTGTTCTTTTTGTAGCCGGCGTTAGCGGGCAGTGGGTACAGGCTGCTTTTGGTATAAAAAGTTTCGGGCAGCGGCTGGTAGCCAAGGCTCTTGTAAAAATCCTCGCCCTGCGTCATAATCCATTCTGGCCCCTTGGCTTTCAAAGCCCCGTCGATGTTCAGTCCCTCCACGTTCACCATACTTTCCCACGACTGTCCCCAACGGTTGGGCAGCCAGTGGGCGGGCAGCATTTCCGGCACTTCCTCGCCGTATTTTTCGGCTAGTTCGTGGCGCGCCCAAGTGTGCAGTTCGCGGTACAGCGGCCAGATGCCGCGGATCAGGTCGTGGTTCAGGTTCACCATTTGGTTGCTGTTCATCCCGTATTCGCTCACTTGGTAATCGAAATAATCTTCGTAGCCCAGCGCCTGCACGGTTTGGTTGCGCAGCTCGCGGAGGTTTTCGAGGCCGTCTTTCAGCGGCACGCCCACTTCCTTGCTGGCGCGCCACGCGGTCAGCCGCTCCTGCAAATCCTCCGATTCCGATAGAATGCGGTCGATGTCGTTGGTGGAAACCTCGCGGCTGGTAATCTGAAAAGGGAAACCGTACAGCTTCTGCACTTGCTCGTTTTCGGCGGCGATTTTTTTACTCACGATGTCCTTGGCAATTTCTGGGTTGCCCGCCGCCGCGTACAAAATGGCCTCCAACTGCCGCCACTGCTTTTCGGTCAGCTCGTCTTTTTGTTCGAGAAATTTCTGCGCCGCCTCAATATTTTCGCCGCTGCCCGTAAAATCGGAATAGGCTTCCTCGGCCATTTGCGAGCGGTGCGCCGCCGTCGTGTCGCCCTCCACGATTTTGGTGTTCAGCGCCCATTGTGCCTTGGCGGATTCGTAATACAGGTTTTGGAATTCGGCGGTGTAGGCGGTGAGGAAGGAGTCGACTGCCGTTCGGAGCGCGGAAGTTTCAGGTTTGTTGTTTGAAGTTTGAGGTTCGTTTTGGGTGCAGGAAAAAAGGAAAGTTAGGCTAAGGAATAGCAGGATGGGTAGATTTTTCATTTTTGTGGATTTTGGTGGGGAAATTAGAAAATTTAGAAGTTAGCCCCCTAAATCCCCCGAAGGGGGACTTTGGGCCGATGGAAGAAACGGAGTCATTTGGATTTTTCTAAACTTGTGGTTCGGGGCGGCGACCAGCTCCACTCCTTTTTTGAAAAAGTACGTTTTCACGGGAGTGATTTTCGCGGCTTTCTTAAGCCGCCGCGAAAATCGGGTCTGCCCCGCGATATGCGGGGGTGGTGTTTCTCATTTCAGAAAATCCCCGAAGTCCAAGGCAGTAAAAACCGTCAGTTCTTTGTCGTTTTGGTAATCTTCCAAAAGCAAGTCGGCCGCGGCGGCCATTTCGTCGCGGGTTTCGCTTTCGCGAATGGTGTTGAGCGTCTGCTCCGCCACCCACAACCGCTGCGCAATAGAAAGGCTGCGGATACCGCGCATTATTTCTAAGGTTTCCATTTTGCTAAAGTAAAATAATTGGCGATTAAGCCGTTCTGCCAATGCCCGCTTTTTTATGTGCCATCTTTAAAAACTCTTCCAAATCCCAAGGTGTGGCCGGCCCACTGCCGATGCCTTTTTGGATTTCTTTTTTGAAATATTTATGTTCCATCCGGCGGCGCGCCTTCTTTAAAATTTCCTGCATATCCAGCTTGGTGGAAGGTTCGCGGGTAGTGTTTTGCAGTTCGCGCCGGAAATAATCTTCACGTTCGCGGCGGGTTTGTTCGCGCTCTTTCAAAAATTGCAGTCCCGCACTCAAAACTTCGCTGGCGGAATCATATTCGCCCGATTCCACTTTCTCGGCAATCATTTTTTCTTCGGAAGGGGAAAGAGTAATCTGCATTTCAAGATTTTTTTCAAAAATAGGGAAAGTTGAAAATTTCATTTATTAAAGCTTGGAATGGCCAAAGTGGAAACTTTCACAATCCAAAACAGTAAAAACCGTCAGTTCTTCGTCGTTTTGGTAATTTTCCAAAAGCCAATCGGCAGCGGCGGCCATTTCATTTTGGGTTTCCGTAGGTTGCATTTTAGAAAAATTTCAGTTTAAAAACGGGAAAAGATTTTTATCCAAGTTAGGTTGTACCCGTTGTAACGCGATTATATCGTGTTCCCGAAATAATTCTCCTCCCAATTCCCCCCTAATAGCCCGAAGAGACTTACTTAGACTCCCCCGAAACAATCTCCCCCCAATTTTCATCCGCCTTCGGCCGCAATTCGTCCCGCTGGTTTTGCCATTTCTTGCGGGTATTATTGAACCAGCATTTATTGAAAAGGTACAATTTCCCGTCGCGGATTTCGAAAGATTCGGGATCGACTTTCTTCAATTTCCCGTCTGTGGCCATTTCGTATGCCGACCAGCCGCCGTATTGAGGCTCATAAGTTTCAGGATTTTCGATGAAATCGGCTTTGTAGTCTGTATTTGAAAACCAGTACGTTACGCCTTGGTGGGTGTGGCGGATTCCCTCTTCGCCCTTGAGCGCGCCTACCCGAAAATACGCCACGGGATCGTAGCCTTGCAGGGCCAGTTTTTCCTTGCCCAAGTTGAAATGTTCCACGCGCGAATTATTGGGCTCTTGCGCCACAAGGCCGATGGAAAAAAGGAAAGAAAAGAGAATAATATAGTTTTTCATTGTTTTGATTTTTAGAAACAACTGGAAATTCAGTTCAGTGTTTGTCGGGTTTTCGTCTTTTGGAATTGGCCTGTTCACAAATTGGTAAAATGACTAATGCACCTCTCCCAGTTCGCCCTTTTCGTAGCGCCGAATCTGCTCTTGCAAATGTTCCAAATTCCGCGCGATGAACGGCCCGTAGCTCATATATTTTTCATTCAAAGGTTCGCCACCCATTACCAAGGTTTGCACGGTTTTTTCCGTGCGGTTTTCCAACAAAATCCCATCGCCGTCCTTGCGGAATTCGCACAGATAAGACTCTTCCAAATTGGTTTTTTCGTTCACGAAAGTTTCGCCGGCGGCTTGGTATAAAATGGCGTTGTGGTTTTCCTTGACGGGAATTTCGATTTGGGCATTCGGCTCCATTTTCAAATGAAAAAGAAAAACTTCGGAGAACATTTTGACGGGCGATTTTTCATTTTGAAATTCCCCCGCGATAATTTTTAGCCACCAATTATCACCATCTATTTCAGGCAATTGTGAAGATGAATAATTTCCAAAATCCGGCTCGGTGTCACGGAATTTATCGGGCAGGTTCACCCAAATTTGGAAGCCTTCCAGCTTGCCTCCTTTCTTTTCAAAGACGGGGTCGCCATACTCGCCGTGCACGATTCCGCGGCCGGCCGTCATCCAGTTTACGTCGCCCGCGTGGATGGTCTGCTCGTTGCCGAGGCTGTCTTTGTGAAAACCGCTGCCTTCCAAAAAATAAGTGACGGTCTGAAATCCCGCGTGGGGATGCGGCGGCACTTCAAAATGGCCACCCGCCGCCAACATTTTCGGCCCCATGTGGTCGATGAGCAGAAAGGGCGAAACTTCTTTCAAACCCGCCACGGGCAGCGCGCGGCGGATGTTCATATTGCCCACCTGCTCGTGGGTGGCGGGGTAGAAGGCTGCGATTTTTCGGAGCTTCATATTGATTTACGATTGATTCGATTTACGATTGATTTGATTTACGATTGATTCGATTTACGATTTTTAGGAGCATTTAATTCGCCCCATTGCCCCATTGCCCCATTGCCCCATTGCCCCATTGCCCCATTGTCCCATTGTCTCATTGACCAATTATCTTACTGGTTTCCCCAAACTTCTCCCCAAAAACCAACTCCTCCAACGGCTTCCGTTCCCTCGGTTTTTTCTCGCTCTCGTGGTGTTTTTCTGGAATTTCGGAGAGGCGGTCTTCATCTTGGTAGCCTACTGTGAACATCGCCACCACGTCAAAATTCTTGGTATCCACATCAAAATTTTCGATGATGGTTTCCGGCTTGATGCCCGCCATCTGGTGGACGTGCAGCCCTTCGTGGGTGGCCTGCGCGAGGAAGTTGCCCATCGCCAAGCCGAGGTCGTGCCAACTGTGTTTGTAGTCGCGGTCCTTGCCTTCAAACGTTTTGCGGGCGAAGGTGCAGCCCAACACGGGCGCTGTCTTGGCCCAGCCTTGGTTGCCTTCCACCATCCCTTCAAAAAGTTTGTCGTAATGGGCGTCGCCTTTTTGGGCAATGATCCAGCGCCAGCCTTGGCCGTTGCTGCTGCTGGGCGCCCATCGCGCGGCTTCGAAGATGCGCAGCAGTTTTTCCTTTTCCACGGGTTTTTCCGCAAAGGCGCGCGGGCTCCAGCGGTTTTTGATTTCGGCCATAATGGGATGGTTGGCAGGGGCGATTTTTTCTTCTATCATTTTATTATAAAAATTTTCTATCTCAACGTGATTGATGCGCCGAGGTTTGCAGAAATTTATATCGGAACGCAAATCTTAATTTTGTAAAAAAACAGATGGCTGAATTTGTTGAAAAATACGTCAATCCCTTTACGGATTTTGGTTTCAAAAAATTGTTTGGCGAAGAGCCGAACAAGGATTTGCTGCTGGATTTCCTGAACGAACTGCTCAAGGAGGAAGAGGGCGAAATCAAGGAATTGACGTATCTGAAAAATGAAAACCTGAGCCAAGACCGCGACCGGCGAGCCATTTTTGACCTCTATTGCACCAACGAGCGCGGCGAGCGGTTTATCGTGGAACTGCAAAAGACGAAGCATCCCGCACGTGCGGGAAAAGATCGCACGGTTTATTATTCCACTTTTCCCATCCGCGAGCAGGCCAAGCGCTCCGACTGGAACTATGAACTGAAAGCGGTTTATACCATCGCCATCTTGGATTTCATATTCGATGAAGACCGCCACCAGCCCCACAAATACCGCTACGACGTAAAGCTGGCCGACACCGAAACCTGCAAGGTTTTTTACGATAAGTTGACTTTTATTTATTTGGAAATGCCCAAGTTCCGCAAGAGTTTGGACGAACTGGAAACCCGTTTTGACAAGTGGCTCTACATTTTGAAAAACCTGAACACGCTGGACAAAATTCCTGAAAAACTACAGGAACGGGCTTTTGAAAAATTGTTTGAAACGGCCGAAATCGCCAAGCTGAACCACGAAGAGCTGAATCATTACGAGGACAGTTTGAAATATTATCGGGATTTGAAAAATTCGTTGGATACAAAATATGAGGAAGGCGTGGAAGAGGGTATGCAAAAAGGGATGGAAAGAGGCCGCGAAGCGGAAAAAATGTCCACCGTTGTGGCTATGTTAAAGGAAAACATTTCGGAAGAAACCATTTTAAAAATTACGGGCATTTCGCAGGAACAACTTAAAAATCTAAAATCTGAAAAAGAAAGTAGTTAATTTTCAGTAAGTTCTCCCGCTTTTTTATTTTTAGCCAAGTTTTTCATCCAAGGCGTAGACTTTTTGGTAGTGGTTTCCATTTGAAGCCAGAATTCCTTTGATAAGATTTTGCGATTTTCTTATCACGTTCCATTTGGGTTGTAAAGAAAAATGGATTTTCTTATCACGATGGCATTCCTTTGCAAAGAAAACCACGTTTTCTTATCCATTGAAAGGGTGCAAAATTTGAGATTTATCTATGATAAATGGGAAAGTAAATCCCTCACCCCTCCGCCTTTTTATTCCCAAACCGAATCACCAACAAACCACCAACCCCCGCAATCACCGAGGCCACCAAAATCGCGGCTTTTGCGGCATCGGCGTAGTCGTGGTTGGTGAAGGCCAGCTCGGCGATGAAGAGCGACATCGTAAAACCGATGGCCGCCAAGATGCTGGCGCCGAAAATCTGCATCCAGTTGCTGCCCGCCGGCAAATCGGCAATGCCCAGCTTTACCATCAGCCACGCCATCAGGTTGATGCCCACAATCTTGCCCACCAGCAATCCCAGCAAAATCCCCAGCCCGATACTGCCGAAGAGCATTTCCACGAAACCGGATTCGATTTTGAGGCCCGCGTTGGCGAAAGCGAAGATGGGCAAAATCACAAAATAAACGAAGGGGTGCAGCGTGTGCTCCAATTGTTGGAGCGGGGTACGCGCCGCTCGGTCGGCGCGCGCCATCCCTTGCAACACGCGCTCTTCCTCAAGGGTGTTCATCTGCACTTCTTTGCTGTCCAGTTTCAAATATTTTTGCATCAAATCCTGCATCTTTTCGGAAAAACCCTCCTTGCCGAGGCGCACCGTGGCAGGGATGGTGAAGGCTAACAAAATGCCCGCAATCGTAGGGTGCATCCCACTATAAAAGAAGAAAACCCAAATCAAAGTGATGCCGATGAAACTGTAGAAAAAGGTGCTGCGGACGCCCATCCAGTTGGCGATCCCCAAAAAGGCGAGCGCCCCGCCGGCCAAGGCGAGCTGCCCCCAATCCAAGCCGGACGTATAAAAAATGGCGATGACCAGCACCGCGCCGATGTCGTCCACCACCGCCAGCGAGGTGACGAAAACTTTAATGGACGGTGCAATCCGTTTCCGTACGATATTAATGAGGCCGAGCGCGAAGGCGATGTCCGTGGCCATCGGGATGCCCCAGCCGGCCGCCTTTTCGCCATCGTTCAGCGCGAGGTAAACCAGTGCCGGCACCACCATCCCGCCGATGGCCGCCGCCACGGGCATCGCCGCCTTGCGGAAGGTGTTCAGCTCGCCAGCCAAGAATTCGCGTTTCATTTCCAAGCCCACCAAAAAGAAGAAAATCGCCATCAGCCCGTCGTTCACCAGTTGGTGGAAATTGAGTTTCACCTCGCCCTTGTCGATGGCCACGGTGATTTCTTTGTACCAAAAATCGTGGTACCACTCCGCGCCCCAACTGCTGTTGGCCACCACCATAGCAGCGGCGGCGGCGATGAAAAGTAAAATCCCGATGGCCGCCTCGTTGGCCACGAGCCGGTTCACGGGACGTTTTAAATAATCAATGGGTTGCTGAAAACTGCTCACGGCGCGAAAGTACAAGCGGTGGCGCGGACGTTTTTATTTTTTTGACAAAATCTCCAAGGCGCGGCATTCGTGTTTTCGGTAGAGATTGTTTTTCAGGAATTTAGGGTCGCAAGGCTTTGGGTCAAAATCCTCAGCAATCACTTTTTCCAATACGGTGGGATGGATGTAATAATCGCGGCAAATGGCGGACGTATTTCCCAAACGGTCGCTTACCAAATCCACCAAGATGCTGCCCAGCTTGCGGCGCGGGTTTTTGGCCACTTCCTTTTTCGCTTCCGCTAAATATTTGACGCTCAACACCGTGCCCGCCCAAGTGCGGAAGTCGCGCGCCGAAAAATCACCGCCGCTGATCTGGCGGATGTAATCATTCACCGCGCCGCTGCTGGCCGATATTTTTTCACCGCCATTGGAAAACGAAAACAACTCCCAGCCGGGAAATTCCGCGATTTCGTCCATCATTTCTATCAGATACGAATCGGTCAAATCCACGTGCCTCGTTTGGCCGCTTTTGCCTTGGTATTCAAAATAAACGTGATCTTCTTCCTCGTGGAAATGTTTCTTGCGGAGCGTGGTCAGTCCGTACGATTTGCGCGCCTTGGCGTTTTTTTTACTCCCGATTCGCAGATGGTATTTATCCAAAATCTTAACCATCAGCGCCAGCAGCTTTTGGCGATTCCACTGCGGCGATTTCAGATCTTGGCGCAAACGGCGGCGCAGGCGCGGCAAGCTTTTTCCAAACTCGATCAAATCGTCAAACTTGGCAAGATTCCGAAAGTCGGTATAATCGGGGTGATATAAGTATTGCAACTTGCCGCTGCCGTCGTAGCCGCGCGCGAGAATGTGCGAGTTGGGTCGGCTGGCCAGCGTCACTTCCGTCCAAGTGTCCGGCACGGGGATTTCCCGCAAAAGGTTCAGTTGGTTTTCTTCGGAAATCTTTTCCTCGCCTCGGAAATATTGGTAGCCCTTGCCGTGTTTTTGGCGGCTGATCTCAAAGTTCTCCGTATCCACGCGGCGCAGGTGGGATGGAATTTCAACCTCGCTCATTTTATTTTAAATCATTCTTTTTCGATCGGTTGAGCATCGCAACTTTGGTCGGTATAAACCACTTGAGAAGTATCGAATCCCAGCTCCTCCGCTTTATTCAAGTATTCCTTCAAAATCCAAGCTGCGGGCTGCGGACTGCGGGCAATGATCCACAATGCCTCGCGGTCGGGGCTGCCCACCATTGCATATTGGTAATTTTTTTCCAAGGCGATGATTTGATAATCTCCTTTAAAAGGCCAAAAAAACTGCACTTTCAGCTTGGAGTTGGCCGTCCCTTCGACGGGGAACGCCTTGCCGTCCACCTTGTCCACCTTGCCAGTTTCCTCGTTCACACAGGTATTCACCACTTTCACATAATCTTTCACCTGCGAATATTCGGCGGTCACGCATTTGCAGTCGCTTTGGAATTTTTGCGGCAAATGGGCAATGTCGTACCATTTGCCGGCGTATTCTTTCAAAATCACGCTGTCCACCGTGGCCAATTCACGTTTTGGCGCACAAGAAAGGGCCGTTGCCAGCCCTATCATTGATATCAAAATGGTCTTTTTCATAAAAGCCAAAAACGCGGCGGTTTACATATCGTTCATCTCCGCGCGCAGCTCGTCCTTGGTTTTACCCGTTTTCTGCTGGAGCTTGCCCAGCATTTCGTCTTCTTTGCCCTCAGCATACTGGAGGTCATCGTCCGTGAGGTCGGCATATTTCTTCTTCATCTTGCCTTTTACCTCGTTCCATTTTCCTTTTACTCTTAAATCGTCCATTGTATTAGAATTTTTAAAGTGAGAAGAGAAAACTCCCAAAGGAGAAATTATGTTCACAGCATTCTCATATTTTTATGAGAATAAAATATACAGACACTAAGCTCTTTACGTATTGAATATTCTAAAATGCAATAGTGGTGGGATGAAATGTTTGCCATTTTATTTCCAAAGTGGATTGGATTTTCTCTGAATTCTCAACTGGAGTCAGGCCAAAAACCCGCCACGCGGGAGGTTATGGAAGATATTTATCCTGAGATTTTGCGGTGGTTTTGAATTCGGGTTACCCCCCATTTTGGAACGTGGCTCGGAAAAATTACCTTTGATATTCTAAAATTTTATGATGCGCACACTAAACGTTTCCATATCCAATTTGGAATTTGAAAAATTCGGCTTCGAATCGGAATCGCTCTCCTTTTCAGAATTGCTTGATTTTATGAGCCGCCAAATGCTCGTCCGGCGTTTGGAAAAATCTGTACAGCTGGCCGAAGAATGTGGTCTTTCGGAAATGACAATGGAAGAAATCGATGCCGAAGTAAAAGCTGTCAGAGCCAATGCAAAAAGTGGTCATTGACACCAATGTGTTGGTCTCTTCGCTTATCGGAAAGGGCTATCCCCACAGGGTCGTAAAATCAGTTCTGCTAAATCGCATTTTCCAGTTTTGCATCTCCGCAGAAGTTTGGGAGGAATATGATGAAGTCCTGCACAGAGAACGATTTCTAAAGTTTGAGAATTTCTCGAAAAATGCGGATTCGCTTTTGCGGGATATTGATGTTGTAGCCATTTATTATCAGCCTTTTACCACTTTGACAATTATCAAAGATGCGAGCGACAACAAATTCTTAGAACTCGCCGAAGCCTGCCGGGCCGATTTTTTAATCACGGGAAATACCAACGATTTCACCTTTTCGGAATACAAATCCACCAAAATCGTAACGCCCAAACAGTTTTGGGAGGATTATTTTTTGAAAATGAATTGAATCAAATTATATCAAAAAATGATGGCTCAGTTTGACATTAATATTTTATTAATGAGGGGTGAAATCTTGAACGAAGTGGAACTCGAACGCGCCTCAATAGCCGACCGTAAATTACGCTTATTGGGGGATGATATTCCCGAATTAAAAACAAAGCGAAAAAAATTACGGGATTTAATCTACGATTACGAACAAAAAAACTGGACATTAGATGCTGAAATAAGCGACCAAAAAGTAGAGGAAAGCGACCGAGCCGAAGCCATCGTAGAAAGCGAAAGAATTTTTATAGAAAAAAGAAAGCAAAAAATTCTTTCAGAACTGAAAAAACGCGGTCTGAATCAACAGGAGTTTGGCATTCTACTCGGTCATAACAGCAAATCTTACATCTCCGAATTGATGAATGGCATCGTGCCGTTTTCTTTAAAAGATTTGGTTCTCATTCACCGTCTTTTTAAAATAAATCTCTCAACTTTAATCCCTACTTTTTTGCCGGACTCGGAACGAAAAAAATTAGAAAATTCTCTCCAAAAACTGAATAAACCAAAGGTAAAATTGAACGATAAGGATTTCTCTTTGGTGTAATAAAAAAATACAACTTTTTGATTCAAAAATGCTTTCAAAAATTCTTAGCAAAATTGGAAAGCGAAGATTTGTAAAACTTCACGAAAAAACCGTGCAACTGGCCGAAAAACACGGCCTATCCAAAATGACGATGGAAGAAATCGATGCCGAAGCAAAAGCCCTGCGCGAAAACTGACAACTAACCAACTGAGAACTGGCAACCGACCAACTGACAACTAATCGTCACTTTCCCCTTCATCCTCCTTCCGCTTCTTTTCCTCCTCCAATTCCTCCGCAATCCTATTCATCTCGTCAATCGCCTCCTGCGGGTCAAAGGGGATGTCCGCATCGGGGTCGGGGTCGTCCCAGTTTACCCACGGCGGGTTGAAAAGCCCCCAAGTATCTTGAATGTAATTGTTGACATCAAAACTCTGCACCCACTCGGCAAACAGCGGGCGGAACTCGTCTTCCACCACGCGGCGCAGAATGTCGAGGTGCTCCACCACGGGGTCGCCCCATATTTCCAGCCCGCGCGCACCGAGGATGACATCGCGCGCCGCCTTGCGGATAATCGCCGCGTTTTCCATCCGCAAATCGTAAAGATCGCCGCCCTCCGCGCCGGCTATCTTGGCGCAGATGATCATCGAGTCGCCCACCATATCGCGGAGGGTGCTGCGGTAGGCTTCCTTCTCCATATCTTCCTCGCCCTCAGCTATTTCCACGTCCATCGTGTCGGCAATGCGGCGCACCAGCTCGCTGATTTCCCAGCCTTTTTTATACACGGGCATTTCTTTGATTTCGTCAAACGATTTGGGTTCGTCGTCATCTTCTTGGTCGAATGGGAGCATTTTATTTGGATTTTTTAGAATGGAAAATAAAAGCCGAAAGGTAGAAAATTAAGCCACCTATTTTTCCTATGGATTACCTATGCAAAAGTTTGAAAGCACCACCCATCCACCAGCAAATTTTAGCGATTGCTCTTAAAAACGAGGCCTCATAAACCATTTGCTCCAAATTCATAAAAATGCAAAATGGTCTTGTGAATTTTTAATCCTTTTAATGGCCTCTTATGAGACCGGATTTGGGCACGGGCAGAGAAATATTCAATGCGGTTAGGTTTAACCTTGCATCCCTACTTTCGTTAATTTTGGGCAATCGCTTTTACGATTTTCAAATGAAAACTTCCATCTTTTTTTCCCTCCTTTGCGCCGCTCTTTTCGCCCTGCCCGTCCACGCGCAAAAAGTAAAATTTAAAAAGCAAATTATGTATGTGGATGGCGTGGAATGCCTCCGTTTCAAAGGCAATCCCACCGTGTTTACCTATTCCAATCTGGAAGGCGAGGAAGTGATTTTTCTTAAATTCCTGCGCCACAAGGGCGCATTGTACAATGAAATCGTGTTCGTGAAAGAGGGCATTTCCTTCACCACGCAATCTTACATTTATACCAAAAAGCTATTGGCGGAAAAACTCTTGGAACACCAAGTTTTGCAAGACTGCCAATTGAACCGTGAAAAAGTGAAGCTCTTCGCGGTGAAGTTTGACGAGCCTATCGGGCGGTGAAAAAAGGCAACCGCCGGAATCAAAGTTATCAAAATATACTCCCTGTTCTTTTTCCGCAAATGAGTTTTCATATTCTGGAACTCGTTTGCTCCCCTGTTCATTTCCTGTGAAAAACCTACGCCGCGTTTAGCCTCCGCGCCCTCTCTTTCTCCCTACTTTTACCCTTTTGCGAAATCCGCATTTTCTTTACAAATGGCACAACAAAACGAATACACCGACGACAACGTCCGCACGCTGGACTGGAAGGAGCACATCCGGCTGCGGCCGGGGATGTACATCGGCAAGCTGGGCGACGGCAGCGCGGCCGACGATGGCATTTACATTTTACTGAAAGAGGTCATCGACAATTCCATCGACGAATTTGTGATGGGCTGCGGCAAGACCGTGGAAGTGGCCATCCGCGACGGCAAGGTGACCGTGCGCGACTACGGCCGCGGCATCCCGCTGGGCAAGGTCATCGACTGCGTTTCCAAAATCAACACCGGCGCGAAATACGATTCCAAAGCCTTTAAAAAATCGGTGGGACTGAACGGCGTGGGCACCAAGGCGGTGAACGCGCTTTCCGACCGGTTTATGGTGCAGAGCGTGCGCGACGGCAAGACCAAAATCGCCAGTTTTGAAAAAGGCGAACTGACGGAAGACGCTGATATTGTGGAAACTACCGTCCGCAAAGGCACCAAAATCGTGTTCGAGCCGGATGCCGCGGTTTTCAAGAATTACCGCTTTGTAAATGAATACGTGGAGCGGATGCTGTGGAATTACGCCTACCTGAATCCGGGCCTGACCTTGCTTTTCAACGGCCAAAAAATCATCTCCGAAAACGGGCTGAAAGATTTGCTCGACCACAACTTGGACGGGCCCACTTTGCACAACATCATCCACCTGAAAGGCGAGGACATCGAAGTGGCGCTGACCCACAGCGAAAAGAGCCAGAGCGAGCGCTATTTCAGTTTTGTGAATGGCCAGCACACCACGCAGGGCGGCAGTCACCAAAATTCTTTCCGCGAGGCGCTGGTCAAGACCTTGCGCGATTTTTACAACAAAAATTTCGACACCAGCGACATCCGCCAGAGCGTGGTGGCGGCGGTTTCCATCAAAGTCATCGAACCCGTATTTGAAAGCCAGACCAAGACCAAGCTGGGCAGCACCGATATGGGGCCGGATGGGCCGACGGTGCGCACCTTCATCAACGATTTTATGAAGCGTCACCTCGACAATTTCCTCCACAAAAACGAGGAAATCGCCGAGGCCATCCACAAAAAAATACTGCGCGCCGAAAAGGAGCGCAAGGAGCTGAGCGGCATCAAAAAACTGGCGCGCGACCGTGCCAAAAAAGCCAGCCTCCACAACAAAAAACTGCGCGACTGCCGCGTCCATTTTTCCAACAAAAAAGACGAGCGCCACCTTGAAACCACCCTTTTCATCACCGAGGGCGACTCGGCCAGCGGCAGCATCACCAAAAGCCGCGACGTCAATACCCAAGCGGTATTCAGCCTCAAGGGCAAGCCGCTGAACTGCTACAACCTCACCAAAAAGGTGGTGTACGAAAACGAGGAGTTCAACCTGCTGCAGGCCGCGCTGAACATCGAAGACGGGCTGGACGATTTGCGCTACAACCAAGTGGTCATCGCCACGGACGCCGACGTGGACGGGATGCACATCCGGCTGCTGCTCATCACGTTTTTCTTGCAATTTTTCCCCGAGCTGGTGCAGGAGGGACACCTATATATATTGCAGACGCCGCTCTTCCGCGTGCGCAACAAAAAGGAGACAATCTACTGCTACAGCGAGGAGGAGCGCCGCGCCGCGCTGCTCAAGCTGGGCGCTAAGGCCGAAATCACGCGTTTCAAGGGGCTGGGCGAAATCTCGCCGGACGAGTTCAGCCATTTCATCGGCGAAGACATCCGGCTGGAACCGGTGATGATGGGCAAAGACGCCACCACCGACCAGTTGCTTTCCTTTTATATGGGAAAAAATACCCCGAAGCGGCAGGAGTTTATCATTGAGAATTTGCGGGTGGAGAAGGATTTGGTGGGGGAGGGGGTTTGAAAGAAAATTTCTAATCTAATTCTGTAGTCATTTTTTATATGAATTATTGGACAAAAATCAGCATCGAATACGCCAATCAAAAATCCTATTTAGATGATTTGTTTGAAGTATATCCTACTATTCAAGGAAATTTCCGTGAAATTGATGATAAAAAGTGGGAAATTGTAGAGCGAGCATTTAAGGAAAAAGACTGCGCCTCTTTGTTGATGGAATTGCTGAAATTTAATTTGTTCCCTATCAAAGATAGTTACGTGGCTTTTTTGAAGCGGGACAAAAGTTCGATTGAGCGAAATCCGGAAACGGTGAACCGCCTATGCGAGCGGCTTTACAAGATGGGTTTAGAAGAAATCTACGAAAGGTGCAGCCAGCCAAAGGAGACGAACCGCCAAATCGGGCCGATGTTTGACAATTGGGTGAAAAGCGGCGCATTGGGTTTGCGACCTGTTTTGCTGGAAGAATTTACTGCCACGAATGAAAATGCTATCTTGGTCGGAACGGACACGGCAAAGCAAGCATTTGCAAGAAAGGAACTAAATTTTTATCGGAACAAAGGTTTGGATTTTTTGGCTCGTTTCAATGGAAAATATGTGATAGGCGAGGCCAAATTTTTGTCGGATTTTGGTGGTTCTCAAAATTCAGATTTTGAAGACGCAGTAGCTACGCTAGATATGAAAGATACGAGAGCCATCCGAATTGCCATTTTGGACGGTGTTTTATATCTGAAAACCAAATCTAAAATGCACAATTTTATTACCGATAAGTATAAAGACTATCGAGTAATGAGCGCTTTGGTTTTAAAAGATTTTTTACACCAACTTTAAGATGAAAAACCTATTGATATATGGAAACAATGTAGATGGACTGCTCTATCTTTTGAATGAAAAAGATTTGGCCGGAATGGTGGATTTAGTATATATCGACCCACCATTTGCAACGGGCGATAATTTCACCATTTCAGAAGGTCGCAATTCCACCATCAGCAAAACGCGCAACGGAAAAGTGGCTTATTCAGATAAATTGCAGGGCCAAGATTTTATCGAATTTCTGCGTGAACGTCTCATTTTAATCAAAGAATTATTATCTAAAAAAGGCTCGATTTATCTACATATTGATTATAAAATTGGGCATTATGTGAAAGTGCTAATGGACGAAGTTTTTGGGATAGAAAATTTCCGTAATGATATTACAAGAATAAAATGCAATCCCAAGAATTTTAAGCGCAAAGGTTTTGGAAATGTTAAGGATATGATTTTGTTTTATTCCAAAACCGAAAATCCTATTTGGAACGAACCAAAAGAGAAATATTCTGAAAGGGATATTGAAAGACTTTTTGGCAAAAAAGATAAAAGTGGTCGTCGTTATACCACGGTTCCTATTCACGCGCCGGGCGAAACGGTGAACGGAAAATCCAACCAACCTTTTCGCGGAAAACTGCCACCCACCGGCCGGCACTGGCGCACGGATGTGGAGACTCTTGAAAAGTGGGACGCGCAAGGTTTGATAGAATGGTCGTCCAACGGTAATCCGAGAAAAATCATTTTTGCTGATGAGCGGGAAGGGAAACGGGTGCAGGACATTTGGGAATTCAAAGACCCGCAATATCCAAATTATCCCACCGAGAAAAATCCCGATTTGTTGGATTTGATTGTGCGCACTTCTTCCGATGATAATAGTATTGTTTTGGATTGTTTTTGTGGTTCGGGAACTACGCTGAAATCTGCACAAGAAAATGGCAGAAAATGGATTGGTATAGACCAATCAAAACACGCCATAAAAGCGGTGCAGGAAAAATTGGCAAAAACCGAGGGAAATTTGTTTGGGGAGAAAAGTGAATATAAGTTTGTGGAATTGGAGAGGGAAGTTTCTGCGGTTTAAACTAAACTTTATTATGCCACTTAAATCTGTCCTTCCTCCGACCCACCCCAGCGAAATCATTAAAGATGTTTGCGTTACTGAACTTAATTTGACTGTGGGCGAAACCGCAGAAAATTTAGGTATTGCGCACAATTACTTGTCGCGAATACTAAACGGGCGAGCAAGTATTACCGCAAAACTGGCCATCAAAATCGCCAAGGCATTCGGCTCCACGCCGGAAATGTGGCTGCGAATGCAAAATCGCTATGATTTGTATCATCTCAAAAAGACGGTGACAACCAAGGGGATAAAGACATTGCATCCTGCTTCGGTGGAGGTTTGAACTGGTTTTGTTCAGAAAAATAAAACACGATGCCTTTAGAAATGGGAATGAAACCGCCGCACCCCGGCAAACATTTGAAATACGATTGGATGAAAGCCTTGGGCTTGACCGTAACCGAAACAGCAAAAGGGCTGGGCGTATCGCGCAATCACCTTTCTCAAATCACAAATGGTAAAGCGGGAATATCATCCGAAATGGCGGTGAAGCTTTCCGAAGCCTTCGGTACGACCCCAGAAATTTGGATTCGGCTGCAAACTTCCTACGACCTGTGGCACGCCAAGCGAAAAGTTAAACGAAAAGGGATTCGGAATTTTGTCTCGCATTCGGAAAAAAGAGAATTTGCCGTCTGAGAAATCTTCTTTTTGGATTTTATCAAAAAACCCATCCTAATATAATTAACCCCGCTTCCGTATTAGGCCACTCCCGCAACTGCCACGTCGTCTGAGTGCATCTTGCGAGAAACTTGAAGCGTAGCGTCAATCAAGTGATGACAAACTGAAAAACCATCTAAATAAAAAAGGCCTTTTTGGGTGATTCCACCGCAAAAGTTCAAACTCTCGAATTAGAAATGAAATCAAGCGGCCCATTTGCCCACGCCCCTTCAGGTTGTTTCAAACCCCCAACATCGCCCGGAACTGGTTTCCATAATTGACGAACTGACCGTAGGCATTGTAGGTGGCGTTGGCGATGGGGTTGAAGGTGCCCATAAATTTGCCGTCCGTGCCGTACAGGTAGTAGAGTTTGTCTGCGCCTTGGTAAACATTGCCCGCCAATGCGCCGGCTGCACTCTTGATAGCTTCGGGAAGTGGGGTATTCATTTGATGAAATTATTTTAGTTAATGCCTACTTAACTCATCGCCCAACCGTATGTTCCCAAGGATAAAAAAATTGTACAAATTTTCAAAGATTTAAAATTTAGGGAATTGATAATCTTAATAAGCAAATAGGGAATTCAAAAATTCGGTGTGATAAAGCGGGTCATTTTTTCGGATAGTGGTTTCCTTAATATTATTTATCCCATTATTTTTGCCATTGGTAATATGATAAGCAGGAATAACCGATGGGCAAGAAACTGATAGAACCTCAAACGGCGGTGGCTTTTGAGATGGCGGCGGGCCAGACCCTGACCATCCAATCGCCAATGGGCGGGCAGGTGGCCAATCTCGTGTTGTTTAACCAAGGCAACGTTCACGAACAACTATCGTCGGGCAAGTCCGTGGAATTTGAGCGGACGGTGCGCTTCACCGAGGGGCATCACCTGTGGAGCAATATGGCGCGGCCTATGGCTAACATTGCGGAAGACAGCTACGGCCACAACGATTTTCTCCAAGTGGCGTGTTGCAAAGAATCTTTCCGCCAAGTGTACGGCGAACCTTATTACCATATAAATTGCCAAGATAATTTAGTAAAGGCATTGGCTTCCTTTGGTGTTGACAAGCAGCAGGTTACCATCCCCTTCAAACCGTTTATGACCATCCAATACAATGAAAATGGCTCGCTGGAAAACTTGCCCTCGCAAAGCAAGCCGAGCGATAGAATTTCCTTTTATGTGATGATGGACAGTATTGTCGGGGTTTCAGCCTGCCCCGCGCCGGATTGTAACAACCAAACTTTCAAACATCTCGAATATAAAATCAGCTAATTGGTAAAAATTGAAAAATGATAAGTAAAAGACTGAAAAAATTACGGGAAGAAGAGAAAATGAGCCAAAAGGAAGTGGCCGAAATCCTGAACATTACGCAAAGTGCTTATAGTCAAATTGAAGGGGGCGGGGTTTCGCTTACGGTTTCGCATTTGAAGAGGTTGTCCAATTTGTTCAGTGTGAGTATGGACTGGATGGCCAAGGGCAAAACGGACGATGGGGACGGGATGAAAAAGGAGGAAAGTATCCCCTTGATAGATATCGAAGCCAAGGCAGGGTATTCCAATAATTATGACAGTCAAGACTTTTTGGATGAACTGGAACGCTTCAAGGTGCCCGGCTTCAAAGATGGCGAACACCGCATCTTTGAAGTCGAAGGGAAAAGTATGATTCCCACCTTGTTTCCCAACGACTATGTAATATGTCAGCCGCTGGATGATTTTGAAAAACTGGTGGACAACACCTTAGCCGTGGTAGTTTCGGAGGACTCGGTGGTGGTGAAACGCTTGGCCGCGAATGGGGAGGATGGGAAACTTATCTGCCATAGCGACAATCCCGATTTCCGGTCTTACTACCTTGATAAATCTGAGATCAGCGAAATATGGCCGGTGGACGGGAAGGTGACCAAATCGTTCAATGGCGAAAATACCAATCTTGAAAAACGGATCAGCGGCCTGGAGGTGCAACTGGAAAAGCTGGTGACGGAACTGAAACGGAAAATCCCCGAGCTGAACGGGAAATAGAATGGCCAGCGTCATCACCATCGTAAAAAACCGCGAGGAGCAACTGGCCCGCCTGCTGCGCGGGCTGCAACATTCTACCCGGCTACCAAACGAGCTGGTGGTGGTGCGGATGGGCGAAGAAACGAGGCTGGACAATCCTTTTCCCGAAAATTTTGAAATCAAAGAAGTGGAAATGGCCACTGCCGCCAAAGGCTTTAATTTAGCGGCGGCGCGCAACTACGGGGCGCTGAACGCCCAAAGCGACGCGCTGGTTTTTTTGGATGTGGATTGCATTCCGCACCCTGAACTGCTTTCCCGATATGCGGTTCACCAGCAGGGGTTCAACGGACTTCTGATGGGCGACCTGCGCTATCTTTCCAAAAAAGAAACCGAAAGTTTTGACTTTGCCCATCGGGAAGGGGTGGGCGAAAAACATCCGCATCGACCCGAAATTCCCGAAGGCAAAATTTTGCGAGACGTTTCGTTCACGGAATTTTGGTCGCTGAACTTTTCGGTTTCAAAAGCCAATTTTTTAAAAATAAAGGGATTTGACGAAGACTTCGCGGGCTATGGTGCGGAAGACACCAATTTCGCCCTGCGCGCCACCCAAGGCGAAATTCCTTTCGGGCTGTGCGATGCGGTGGCCTACCATCAATACCACACCATTTACGACCCGCCGCTGCACAATTTTCAGTCGATTATAAAAAACGCCACTACCTATAAACGTAAGCACGGACAATGGCCAATGGCGGGCTGGCTGCAAAAATTCGTGGCGATGGGTTTTATAGAATGGACGCCCGATTCGCAACACATCGCCCTGCTGAAAAACCCCGATGCCGAGGACATCCAAGCGGCGAAGGTGACCTCAGGCCGTAGCTATATGTAAATTTTGCAAACTGTGCGGCCGCGTCTCCAGCGCCAGTTGTTCCAACCGGAGGGCAATGTCACGCGCCGCGTTTTTATTGACCAATTCCGCCAGCTTGGTTTTGTCCGTTTGCCGCGCTTTGTCCAGAAAAGGGCGCAGGTCTCGCAGTTCCCGCCAGCTTTCTGCCACCACGGCCGCATTGGCTTTCGCAATCATTTGGGCTTTTTGGTGCTGCTCGTCAAAGGGGCGCTCCTCGGGCACACAGATCCAATTTTTTTTCAGTAGGGACAATTCGGCCACCATATTGTCCCCACAAGAGGCAATGACCACCTCGGCATCGGCAAGAAAATGAAGCGGGTTTCCCAGTTGGCCCACTTGGCGGAGATTGCTGGGCAGGGAAGGTTCAAAATCTTGCTTGCCCAACAGATGGAAATTCAACTGGGAATTGTCCTCCGCCCATTGTACGGCCAATTCCCTGTGAAATCCCGTCCCGCCACTTCCATTGATGATCACCACTTTTCCCTTTTTGGGGGAGGCCACCGCAAAATCATCCTTATCAAAGCGGCATAATCCCCCCGCATAAAACGTTTTCTCCCGCACCCAATCGGGCGTTTCGGCTTGTTCCATCCATTCGGGAAAAGGCGCTGCCAACAGTCGCGCGGATTCGTAGGCCGCCAGATGGGCATCATCCGTCCGGTGGCCGTGCATCCTTACGAAAACAAACGGCACGGAACACACTCGACACAGCAGCGCGATTTCTACCGACACATCCACGAACATCAGGTCAGGGGATTTTTCGGCAAACCAATTCGCCAAAATTGCCGTGCGCTCTCGGATGGAAGAAACGCCCGCCGGCGCATAATGCAAAAAATTTGGCGTCGGATTGATTTTGTTATGATAAGGTTTTAAATCATCGGGCAAGTTTTCGTTGGGCAGCGGGGTAAGATTTTTATGGGCAATCAAATCATCATCTTGAAAACCGGATGAAAAAATTTGATAATCTCCCTCCAGCGCGGCGGCGATGGCCTTGCAGCGATGAACGTGGCCGCTGCCGTGCGAATGTGCGTAAAATCCTATCAATGGCCTATCTTTCATAATCAATCTGCTTGGAGCGAGAAAAGAGGCGGCGGTACAATTCTTCGTATTGACGGCCCATCCGGCGGTAATCACAAAAATCCTCAGCGCGTTCGCAGCATTTTTTTCGTGAGATTTCGCCCGTTTTCAAGATGGCCGCCGCCAGTTGCTCCACGTTTTCCACCTCTGCCAAGCAACCTGTTTCCGGGGTCAATATCTCTGAGGCGGCGCCCACGTTAAAACCCGCCACCGGCGTGCCGCAGGCCAAACTTTCGGCCAGCACCAATCCGTAAGGTTCTTCCCACACCGAAGAAAAAACCGTGCAGTGCGCATTGCCCACCCACGATTGCAATTCGGGGCTTTGCAAGTGTCCCAGATACACCGCGCTCTCGTTTAACAAGGGTTCTACTTTTTCTTTATAATAATCTACGTCGCTTTTCGGGCCCGCCAAAAAAATGGGCTTCCCTGCCCGCCCAGCCGCTTGGATGGCGAGGTGCGTGCCTTTTTCCTTGCAGATGCGCCCGTGCCAAAAAATGTAATCGGCGCTATGGTTTTGAAACGGCCATTCTTCCGTGTCAATCCCGTTGTGGACTACCGTAAAATCCTCGATCCAATCCTGCCACTGGTGCGCCAGCGCATTTGAAACAGTAGTGATTTTTAGGGCGTTTTGCTGAACTTGGGCGGCCACCGCGCTGCGCAGATAATCAAAGGGCGGCGTGTGCAGCGAAAGCAAAACTGGCGCGCGGGAAAGCGTGGCCAGCGAAATGGGCAGATAATGCAAGGTGTTGAGGTGGATCACATCGTAATCGCCTTTCAGCAAACTGGGCATCACCCGCTGATATGCGTGGTGTTCGTTGATAAATTCCGCTTCAAAAATAGGGTCGATATTTTCCGTTCGCGCCCGTGTTCCGGTAAAATCTTCGATGGGAACCGGGATGAGGTTTCCGTACGAATCGCTGTTGGGATGCGCGTATAAATCCACCGAATGGCCGTTTTCCGCGAGGGCGCGCGCCAGCAGGTGGGTCTGCATTTCCAGCCCGCCGGCATACGGTTCGGCGATGGGATATCTAATGTGGGCCACGATGGCGATCTTCATAATGCAAAAGGAATTTGACGGGTAATGGCGCGGGTGTTTTGTAGCTCCACCAAGCATCTAAATCCTAAGATGAACACCAGGCAAAGCGCACCCGCGCCAGTGGAGATCCATCTAAAATCTAAAATCCAAGAAGAAATGGCGGTGAGCAACAATATCGTCGGAAAGACCAACATTTTAAAAACGCCGGAAAGACTGGTTTTGAAAAGCTGTTTTGGGGTTTTAAAAAACTTTTTCGGGATGCCCAGCAACGCCTGCACCCACGCGGTGGCACCATCGAAGGTCAAACTCAAATGAACGGCGAACGCCCGCGCCCCGTGGGAAAGCGGCCGGCCCGCCCTCCGCGCCATTTCCAAAAAGCGGATGAACTGAAACATTGAATGGAAACCGATGAAACCAAGCGCCACCGTCCAAACCGAGTGGCGAATTTCTTCACTCAAAAATGGCGCAACAAGCAGCGCCACAAAAGGAATCAGCAAATGATTGAACCAAGCCGTCAGTTGCTTTAAGAAAGCCCACCGCTGGCAGAAACTTGCGGCGAAAGGCCGCGCCAAGGCATTCATCAGCGTTTGCATATTGCCATAAATCCAGCGGAAACGCTGCTTGCTGTAGCTGCGGAAATCCAGCGGCATCAAGCCCTTGCCGATTTTCTCGTTCACGAAAAGGGTTTGAAATCCGTGGCGGTGAAAATGTATCCCAATTTCGGCATCTTCCGTCAAAGAACTGTGTTTCCAAAGACCCACTGCTTTCAGGCTGGACTTGCGGATGAACGAAAGCGTCCCCGTGCTCAACACCCCGCCGCCTTGGTTGGCCCCCGCCAGGGTGTGGTCAAAATACTGCCCGTATTCTAGTTGCATTCCCGCGTTGATCTCGCCGTGGTTAAAATAATCTTGAGGAAATTGGAGGAGTGCCAAATCGCCATTTTTCAAATAGGGCAGGGCGCGCGAAATGGATTTTGGGTGAAGGTGATAATCCGCATCCAACACCATATAATACTTCGCTTTGGGGTCGGCCAGTTGGTGGCACAGATTCATCGCGCCCGCTTTAAAGCCTGCCACTTTTTTATAATGATAAAAACGCAGCGATTCGCAATCGGCACAGAATTCTTTGACGGGCAGCCAGTTGGCTTCGTCCTTAGAATTATTGTCGAGGATGATGACCTCAAAATTTTGATAGTCCAGTTTTAGGATGCTCTGCAAAGTGGAAATGACCAAGAGCGGCGGCTCGTCG
The DNA here is from genome assembly GCA_965214115.1 of Owenweeksia sp. GTDB lineage: Bacteria > Bacteroidota > Bacteroidia > Flavobacteriales > Schleiferiaceae > Owenweeksia. The sequence continues at coordinate 247,808 of CBDCAU010000002.1, read as the reverse complement.
CAAATGGGAAGATGGATGGATATAAAGGGGAGGGCGTCCACCGCGCCAACTTTGGCCGGCCTCCCTTTCCTCGGTATCGAAACCAACTGAAGGAGCGCGTGAAAAACCATTCCCACGCCATTGAATAAAAGAAGGCCCAACCAAAAACCGAACGGCACGAAGCAAGCCAAAAGCGTGGCCAAAACCAAACCGGAGAGAGCTATGGTTTCCCATCTCGCTCGGTTTTCCGGTAGTGCAAAAGGCATAAAGAACGCTCGTACAGTTTTCAATCTTGTTTGTTAGGAATGCTATCAACCGCACTAATTTATTTTTTGTTTAAATTTTAAAAATAAATATGGCATATTAAAAAATTTGTGGTTTTTATTAATCCTGTTTTATACTAATCATCTCATTTAGAGGATTTTGAAGAGAAAAACTTTTGGGGTGGAATTCGATATAATTTTATGAACAATTCTAATTTTAAGAAGTTTGATAGTTCAGAGTCAGGAACAAGTCCTGTTAATTTTACAGTAATTTTAAATACCAAATAAAAATGACACCCAATACACTTTCGTCCAGTTCGATAACTGGCAATACCGTGAAAAACCGCAAAGGCGAAAAAGTAGGTACCATCAAAGATTTGATGATTGACCTGAACAGCGGCGAGGTAGAATACGCCGTACTTTCTTTCGGCGGCTTTTTAGGGATTGGCGACAAATATTTCGCCGTGCCCTTGCAGGCGATGGAATTTGACCCCAATGACAATGAAAACGCCGTGATGGATATTGATAAAGACCGTTTGGAAAACGCCCCCGGTTTCGACAAAGACAACTGGCCCAACACTTCTGACGACTCATTTACCAACCAAGTGTACAACCACTACGACATCGAGCGCCGCGATTATTCCAGTAGTGATCGCGACCCTTCTAACCGGATGGTAAGCGATTCAAAGAGCCGACCTGATTGGAGTTAAATCAGATTGAGATTGAGAAGGAAGAAGCCCAGTTTCGACTGGGCTTCTTTTTTTTCCGGAGTTCGAGTTTTGGGTAATTTTTATCAATCACATAAATCAGTACAAGTCAATTTTTTGTGTGCAATACTGAGATGTTGCAGGCTTTAGATATTTGATTTTTTCGATTTTGTACCCAGGGCCGAGGTAATCCCAAACACTACCTGCGAGAGAAAAGCTTCTTTCAGAAAATGGGCGCGGTCGATGTCGGGGAGGTTATTTTTCTCGTCGAAGGTGCGTTTCCATAAGGCCACGGAAATGAGGCCGGTGGCTGCCCCCAAAGCCGCTCCCGTTAGAATGTTGGCGGGCAGTTTGGTGCGCTTCATCAACAAATGATATAACACGTTCACCGCCGCGCCGGAGGATAGGTGGGCCGCCCAGCCGTCCAGTTTGCCGAACTCTTCGCTCAAATTTTCGCGCTGCGTTTTGCCGTGCAGCATTCCTCCGGTCATTTCCTGTTCGGTAAAGCGGTCGCTTTTGTCCTTAGAATTCCAACGGTTGAAAAGCGAGATGGCGGCCGTGCTGGCCGCTCCTTTGATTACTGCTTTGAATAGTCCCATATTAACGTGTTTAATTTTTCAACCCAACTGCCAATTGCGGAAAATGTTTTAAATCAATCGCCCTTAGTTCGAGGTTATATATAAATTTTTGTCCATTATGAATATCAGGCTTATAAGTTTTATTTATCATAAATTTGCCAGCTCAAGATTGGAAAAACTATGAGCGATAAATGGTTCGAATCTCCCCCTAGTGCTTTATTGGCTATCGTGCTCACGGCGGTGGGCATCTACGTTTTGCTTATTTTTTACACGCGCATTGCGGGCAAGCGCAGTTTCTCCAAAATGTCCAGTTTCGACTTTGCGATGACCGTGGCGGTCGGCTCGCTTTTGGCCACCACCATTCTTTCCAAACAGGTCAGCCTGATGGACGGCGCGGTGGGTTTGGCGGCACTTTACCTCTTGCAAATCGGCGCGGCCTTGCTGCGGCGGTTCGACATTTTCCGGCGGATGATTGATAATACGCCGCTACTTTTAATGAACGGTTCTACCATTTTGCATCAAAACCTGCGCAAAGCCCGCGTGGCAGAAGGTGACCTGCGCTCTAAACTGCGCGAAGCCAACGTGTACGATTTGAACCAAGTGATGGCCGTGATTTTCGAGACCACGGGCGATATTTCAGTCCTTCATACCGAAGACGAAGACGCGCGCCTCGACACTTGGCTATTAAAAGATGTGGCACGCTAAACTGGTTTATAATGAATACAACTTCTACTGAACGACTTTCCGGGGTGGACAAATTTCGCGAGTTTATCCTCGACCGCGACCACCCCTGCCTGATGGCGCAGTCCATTTTTAAAAACGACAATTTCCGCTTGAAACAGTACGGGGAAATTGGGCGGAAGAAAAATGCCGTGCCGCTGCTGGACGACCTTCGCGCCTACATTGAAAGCTACGATTTCCGGTCGATGGATTTTTTCACCTTTATCGCCGTATTTGACGGGCGCGATAATTTTTCGGAAAAAACCTTTGAAGAGCGGCTGTGGAAGCAGTTGCAATTTTTGCACGATTTGGATGATTCCGATTGGGACAAAAGCGTGGACAGCGACCCCGCCAGCGACCATTTTTCTTTCAGCGTGGGCGGGCGGGCGTTTTATTTGGTGGGAATGCACCCGCGCAGTTCGCGCAAGGCGCGGCGTTCGCCCAAGCCGTGCATCGTTTTCAATCTGCACTGGCAGTTTGAACAGCTTCGCCAAAAGGGCGCCTACCAGATGACGCGGGACAAAATCCGCGAGCGGGACAAGGAATTGCAGGGCAGCAACAATCCAATGTTGAGCGATTTTGGCCACGACAAAGAAGCGCGCCAGTACAGTGGCCGCGCCGTGGGCGACGATTGGAAATGTCCCTTTCATCCCAAGAAATAAACAAGAATGGATTTTCAAGTCATCAATGAGTTGCACACGATTTCCCCGCAAAGCGGTGCGGCGTTCCGATTGAAAAAAGGCCAGTTCCTGAAAGTAATCGACCCGCAGGGCGGGCAGGTCAGCGATATGGTCTTGTTCAATGCCGAAGATCAGCGAGAAAAAATCTCGTCGGGCAAAACCTTGGATTTTGAAGAGACGATTTTGATTACGGCCGGCCATTTTTTATGGAGCAACCGCAGCCGAAAAATGGCGAAAATCATAGAGGACACCAACGGCCGCAACGATTTCCTGCTGGCTCCGTGCAGCCCCGAAACTTTCAAAATAATGTATGGCAACACCGATTACCATCCGAGTTGCTTCGAAAACCTGCACGAAAATTTGCGGCCCTTCGGCATTGAACCGGACGACATCCCCACCGCCTTCAACATTTTTATGAACGTGGAATTTGCGCCCGACGGCAAGCTGAGCGTGAAACCTCCCAAAAGTGAGGCGGGTGATTTTATCATCTTCGAGGTGCTGCTGGATGTGGTGGTGGGATTGACGGCCTGCTCGGCGGAAGACAGCAACGGCGGGACGTTCAAGCCGATTCAATGGGAAATTTTGGATGAAATTTAAATGGGAATGACTTGGCTCGATTACTTGGGATTCGCGGCGGGGGTGCTGACCACGATGGCGGCGGTGCCACAGTTGGTCAAAACGTGGCGCCGGAAAGAAGCGGGCGACATTTCCAAGCGGTGGTGCGTGGTGCTGCTGGGCGGGGTTTTCCTTTGGACGGTTTATGGGATCTTCAAAAACGACATTGCCATAATTGTCGCTAATAGTGTTTCGGTGGTGCTGAATGCTTTTTTGCTGTTCCTGCTTTTCAAATATGGTGGCCAAAAATGAAATGACCAACATCCGACAAATTTTAATGCAATGCAGATAGCCCATATTGTATGGGGAGGGTCGCTATAGCGGCTTGGAAACTATTTTTTGAAAAATATCCCAACCCATCTCAAATTGATTTTTCCCATTGCGATCGGCGGCTTTGTATTGCCTACTTTATTAATGGGGGAGTGGGGGGGCTATGTTAAGCATTCTAATAAAAAAGGTGCAAGGACAATCATAGGAATGCGTACAATAAAATGATTGCCTAAATGCCTTATTATTTCAAATCGGCTCACTCTTTATTACAATCATCTTCATCAGCGTGGTCAAATTTATTCAACGGCGTTTAAGGTAAATTAGGGCACATCACTCATCATATCTCTACTGCGATTAAATGTTACTGAAAACTTCTCAAGACACCAAAATTTCTGGAAATATAATTGAAGCCATCGGGCAAACACCCTTGATACGGCTTCGGCATTTATTTCCCCAATACGGCGCTAATTTCTATGGAAAATTAGAAGCGGCCAATCCATCGGGAAGCGTAAAAGACCGTACTGCCTCGTTTATCATTCACCGAGCCATCGATGAGGGTTTAATCAAAGCTGGCGACACCATCGTAGAATCCAGCTCCGGCAATATGGCTTTGGGCTTGGCGCAAGCCTGTATTTTTTATGATTTAAAACTTGTGATTGTGGCAGATCCAAATCTTAACGCCCATACCGAAAAACTTCTGCGGGCCTACGGCGCTGCAATCGAATTAGTTAAAGAGCCCCTTCCGACAGGCGGATTTTTAGCCGCGCGATTGCAAAAAGTGGAAGAATTATTAGAAAAAATTCCCAACAGTTTTTGGACAAACCAATATGGAAATGTCAATAATCCCTTGTCACATCATCGAACCATTAGAGAAATAATGGAGGCTATGAACGGCAACGTCGATTATATTTTCGTGGCAACCAGTACTTGCGGCACTTTAATGGGTTATGCAGATTTTATCATCAAGAACAACTTGAGAACCAAGCTTGCGGCGGTGGATGCAAGAGGTAGTGTACTCTTTGGAGGCAAATCAAGAAAACGACTTATTCCGGGCCACGGCGCGGGTGTGGCATCTCAATTTTTGAAAACGGAATCTATTTATGATAATTTAGAAGTCACGGATTTGGATTGTATAGAGGGCTGTTGGTCTTTGTTGAAAAAGGAAGGAATCCTCTGTGGAGGTTCCACGGGCGGGGTCATCACGGCCATTGAGAACTATGCGACTAACCTTGAGGATGATGCGAATTGTGTTTTTTTGTTGAGCGACCGAGGCGAGCGCTATTTAGACACCATTTACAACGTAGAATGGATATCAAAAGAATTTCCCCAGTATCGCAACATCGCTAATTCAGCTATAGGTTGGTAAAAGCCGAACATAGCAAAATGACCTTATCTTCTACATTCAACATTGCAATTATTGGTTTTGGGCCGAAAGGGCTGTATGCTTTCGAACGTCTTTTAGCTCATCTAAAATCCAAGAATATTCATATCCCGATAGCCATCTATATCTTTAACCAAAACGGCTACTTTGGTGCGGGAAATGTGTACCGCTGTGACCAGCCACCTTATTTGATAATGAACTATGCCAATAGAAACATTGACGCTTGGTCGCGGAAATTGCCCGAGGCCATCGTAGAAGATTCACCAAGTTTTGCGGAATGGCTGGCGGCCAAAATGGGTACATCCATAAAAACTATTCAAGATAAGTTTGCCCCCCGAAGTTTAGTGGGCCAATATTTACTGGAAACTTTTGCTGAATTAAAAAGGAAGGCGCCCGCGAACGTAGAAATTATACCTTATGTGGCTACCGTTCAACGCATTTCAAAATGCAATGAGCGATTTGTGCTGCATACAAAAGAGAACAAGGAGGTTGGGCAAGTGGTATTCGACACTTTGATGCTTACCACTGGACATTTGGGGAACGGCGCTCATTTCGATTCAGAAAATACATCGGATACGAACATTGATTTTATTTATCCCACCTCCAGTAAACTTAGTTTTATTGAAGCTAACTCTAAAGTTGCCATCAAGGGTTTTGGGCTTACTTGTATTGATGCAATTCTTGCTCTGACGGAAGGGAGGGGTGGAACGTTTGAACTAAAAGCTGGTAAAAATCTGAGCTATTTGGCTTCTGGGTTTGAGCCTCAGAAAATCTATCCTTTTTCAAGAACCGGACCTCCTATGATACCACGGGGCGATGCGCCAGAAGATAATAGCTCTTTACACTATTTCTCGAAAGAAAATATCGCGGCGCTGCAAACTAAACCCTATTGCTCTTTTCAGAAGGACATTCTGCCTTTGATAAAAAAGGAATTTAAATTTAGTTACTACACTGTTCTATTTAAAAAATATGGTTGGGATTTAGAATTTCATTCCGATGACACTAAAGTGAAAAGTCAGATAGATCATTTTCACAAATCCTATCCAAGCGAGGAAAAATTTTGTTGGGATTTTATCGTAAATCCCTTTCAAGGCCACGAGCAACTGTCTCATAATGAGGTGGAGGGTTATATGAAATTCCTGATAAGGGAAGCGGACGCAGGTACTTCCCAAAGTGGATATATGACCGCCGCAGCCACTTGGCGAAAAATCAGTCCCGTTTTTAATGAGCTCTACAGTTTTTCAGGTTTGGATGCCGATTCTCACCAACGCTTTGACAATTTCTATTTCGGTGTATTCAACCGCATAGCTTATGGCCCCCCCGTGGATAATATGAAAAAGATGATAGCACTTGCCGAAGCGGGTCTGGTAGATTTCAGTTTTGTCCGTAGTCCGCGAGTGGCTACATCTACTGATACCAATGGAGCAGGGTATAGTCTTGAACAAGGTCAAAATAAAACCACGGCGAACTACCTTATCAATGCAAGAGTACCTAAAAATGACAGGAACCTATTGTATTCCAATCTTTTAGAAGATGGTCTGGCTCGTGAATACGTCAATCAAAATGAGGGGAATTACACGCCGCGAAATATGGATATTGACGCTAAAGGACATCTTATTGACAGCCTCGGCAACCTACAAAAACGCATCAGGCTATATGGCACTCCTACGGAAGGTGCCACGTTTGACAACGATACCCTGTCCAGGCACCGGAACAATTTAGCATCAGAATGGGCGCAGGATATTGCAGCACTACTTAAGCAAAAACAAAACTTTTAGATTATAAAAATGAAAGAGGTTTCGAACTATAGTAAAGGAAATCCACAAGCTGGACTAACCCCTGTTACTTCCGAATGGATGCATCATTTGTTTGAGGACAAGGCTTTGATGGACGAACTTTTTCGCAAATTTTCATCACCCATCAACATTCATCATTTGCCCACATTCTCTGAGACCATTCAAACCTTCAAAAAACTGTTTCAAGAATACGACTTAAAATATCAGATTTTCTATGCCCGAAAAGCCAATAAATCCAAATCGCTGGTAAAGCAAGCTTTCACCTCCGGAATTGGCGTGGATACGGCCAGTTTCAGAGAATTGAAACAAAGCATTGCCTTGGGCGGAAACGGCGAAAATTTAGTGCTTACATCGGCCATAAAAAATAAGGACCAATATCAGCTTGCCCTACAAAACGACGTGCCAATTATTTTAGATAATCAGGATGAATGCCATCAGGCGGATGGTATCGCGAAAGAACTCAACCGAAAAGCGAGGGTAGGGATTAGGGTAAGCGGTTTTGTGGTAGGGGATAAAAAGTTGTACAGCCGTTTTGGATTTGATATTGAAATGGTGGAGCAGTTTGTTGTAGAAAACTTCGGCGTGGGAAATCGATATGAAAATCTAACTCTTAAAGGTCTGCATTTTCATCTGGATGGGTATTCCACATTGCAGCGCGGCAAAGCTTTATCCGATTGTATAATGCTCGTCAAAACTTTGAATGTCAAAGGCTATGAACTCTCCTTCATCGATATTGGTGGTGGTATATTAATGAATTATTTAGAAAACGAGCAGCAATGGAAAGACTTTGAATTCAATCTTAAGGAAGCGGTTGCCAATTGTGATACGAATCTCACATTTAATGGCGATGGTTTGGGTTATGAAATAATAAATGGAAAGCTAACTGGAAAATTGAAAACCTATCCCTATTTTAACAAGGTAAATGGCACCGCGTTTTTGAGGGAAGTCTTGGACTATACCTCGCCCGAAACCAAAGAAACCAACGCACAAGCGCTCAAAGATTCACAAATCGAATTGAGAATTGAACCGGGCCGCTCACTGCTGGATCAAACCGGAATTACCATTGCAAAAGTGGCGCACCGGAAACAAGATTCTAAAGGACAATGGCTGATAGGGCTTGAAATGAATATGACCCAAATGATGAGTTCAAGCGCAGACTTTCTTTTAGACCCATATATCATTTATAAAAATCCATCCAAATGGGATGAACCCGCTCGGGTGTTTTTTACTGGTGCGTATTGTTTAGAAAGGGATATTTTGTTGAAACGGAAAATCAGTGTACCGCAACTGCCGCAAATAGGTGATGGGGTGGCTTTTATAAACACGGCGGGGTATATGATGCATTTTTTTGAAACCGAAGCCCATCTTTTTGAACTGTCTCAAAACTTGAACTTGTACAAAACCGATAAAATCTCTGCGCAGGATTTCATCCCAGACAACTTGGTGGAATAGGTATCAATAATTGGAGGGATTGAGCGAAACGCCTTTCGCAAAAACTCGCTTCAAGATTTTTAACTAAAGGTCAGAGAATGTATAGCGGTCAGCTTTTTCAAGCTACGAATAATTGAAACGCTCCTTTACGAAGCGTTTCTTCCACAAGAAATTTTATAGTACGACCAATGGGTATTGTTGCCCATCTGTATGACAATTACTTGTTAAGAATATCCTTTTCCATAGCAACCGCTTTCGACCGTTTATTTTTTCCGCAAACGGATTGGGCCTTTCGTCTCATTGGCTTTTTGAGAAATAACTTTTCCTTTTTGCAAGACCACCAACTGTTGAGATTCCACTAAATCCTCCGCCACGGTTCTTACGAAATCCATTTTCTCCCGCCAAGAATTAGGAAATACTTCGCGTGCAACTTCTGATGGGCAATAAGTGCATTCATTTCCTCTCGCAGTGGCGAACCTTAAATGCGCTTCTTTTACTTTATTGAACGGTTCATTCATTTTAAGTTTCTAAACCGAAATCAACCTAAGGGTTCAACGAGATTTAAACGGTGGTGCCTCGTACAACTGAGCGGGTCGCCTTACGGACGGTCTATGGAATTTTAAAGGACGATCGGGCCATAATGGTGACCACTGGGATATCGGTCTTGTTGAACGCCATCTTGCTCTACCTCGTGTTCCGCTTCGGGAATTCGGCAGGCAGCTTCTTCCAGCGCTGGGCCGACCGCAATAAAAAGACCCCTCCGTTAGCCGTTTATGATTTCCCCGCCATTGACGTGGATCACCTGCCCCGTGATATAGCTCGCATCTTCCGAAGCCAAAAATACATAAGCCGGCGCCACCTCGCTGGGCTGGCCGGCGCGGCCCAAGGGCGTGTCTTGTCCAAAATCTTCCACCGAATCGAAAGTGGCGGGGATGAGCGGCGTCCAAATTGGGCCGGGCGCCACTCCGTTCACCAAGATTTTTTTGTCCGCCAAGCTCTTGGCCAGCGAGCGGGTAAAAGAGGTGATCGCGCCCTTGGTGGAGGAATAATCCAACAAATGGTCGCTGCCCCGGTAGGCCGTCACCGAGGTGGAATTGATGATGCGCGCGCCTTCTTTTAAGTGTGGCACGGCTTCTTTGGTGATGCGTATGAGCGCCAGAATATTGGTATTGAAAGTCTGCTCCAAATTTTCGTCCTCTATTTCTTCGATGGAATCGTGCGGGAATTGCACGGCGGCGTTGTTCACCAAAATATCCAACTTATCAAATTTGTCCAAACACTTCTTAATCAAAGTCTTGCAGAATTTCTTCTTTTGAATGTCGCCTTGGATAATCAAGCAGTCGCGACCTTCCTTCTCCACCAGCTTTTGGGTTTCTTCGGCATCTTGGTTTTCATCCAAATAAACAATGGCCACGTCCGCGCCCTCGCGCGCAAAGTGCACCGCCACCGCCCGCCCGATGCCGCTGTCGCCGCCGGTAATCAGGGCCACTTTATCTTTCAATTTTCCGCAGTCTCGGTAATTGTCGCGGATGATTTCCGGCTCGGGGTTCATTTTGTGTTCCTCGCCGGGCTGTTTGTCTTGTTCTTGTTTTGGGAATTCTTTGGGTTTGCTCATTTTAAAAAAAAATAAATGTTAAATCCGTTATTTCAACAAAAAAGACCCCTCTAAAAAATAGAGGGGTCGTTGTTAGATATTTTAAAAGTTCAAGGCCAACATCCCGCCAAAAGCGGACGCCGCGCCCCCTGCCACCGAGGCTATGAAAAACCACCACGCCGCGGCCATTGCCGTTTTGCGGGCGGCTTCTGCTTGTTTCAGGGCTTCCCGCTTGGCGTCGTTCATCCGCTCCTTCACGGTGCGCTCCACTTCGTCCACTTTTTGCAATACCGTTTCTTTGGCATCTTCGATCGTCCCGAGAAATTGGGCCGCTTGGTCTTCGCTTATCATAGGGTTGTTGCTCAACAATGCCTTCACAGAATCGCTGTCCATCCGGTTCAGGCGGTTTTTGATAACGGTGGGCGAACTGCTGGGGTCGTCCATAATGCGGTTCAAATCACCTTTTAATTGGTCATAGCTCAGTTCGGGTTGCTCCATTTGGTTGAACCATTTTTGGGTGGCTTGCTTAGCCTTGTTTTTCCCCTCCTCGCTTTGATTGCCGTTGGTGTTCTTTTTATAATTAGAAGAGCTTCCATCGCTGCTGGAAGAGGAGGTGCTGTCCGTAATTTGCTTAAACACGTTCTCCACTTTGCGCACATACTTTTGGGCATCTTGTTGCGATACGCCCGATGGAGCGGAAATCAGGGCAGTCAGTGTATCGCGGTCGAACATACTGGCACGGTTGCGCACCACGTCTGGCGTGGATTGCGGGTCGCTCAGAATTTTTTCGATATCCTTTTGCAAATTTTCGGGCTTTAGTTCATCCCGCCCCGAATCCTTGAGGTACCGCGCCACTTTATCTTTATATTTCTGCGCATCCTCCTCGCTCAGCGGGGTGAATTCGCCCACGGCTTCCACGGCCTTGTCTTCTTTGGAACCATCTTTCTGCCATATTTCTTTGGCTTTGTCAAAAGCATCGCTCAGCTTCTGCTGGTCCTCTTTGGAAAAATTGGGTTGTTCGCTCGCCACTTCGAGGATCATCTTCTTGGTGGTTTCCGGATCTTTGGAACCCATTTCCTTTACTTCCACTTGGTTGAGCAAATCGGCCAAATGATCTTGGATATTGTTCAGATCGAAGGATTGCGGCTTCAATTTCTTTACGTATTCATCCAGTTTGTTTTCCAGTGCAGACGAATCAAATTCTTTGCGCACCTCCTCGGTCACGGTTTGAATGGTGCTTTTGGCCACTTTCTTGGCTTCTCCGGCGGGGCTGGTGCCTACCAAACTATCTACGGCCGAAGCACCCGCTCCCAACCCGTTTTTAATAGTGGAGACCACAGATCCCAGTAAGCTGGAAATAGCCTTGCTGTCCAGATAAAGCCACAGCAACAGGTAGCCCGCCCAGATGACCAGTCCCAAAGTGAACCCGATGAGGTTGCTGGGAATCAAAGTGAGCTTAACGGCAATCAACGAGGCGAAGAAGAGCGTGATGCACATCGATATCAGCAAAAAGATGCCGAAGCCGGTAGAAATTTTTACGCCGACCGGAGTAGAGTCGGAATCTTTGCCGGAAGAGGAGGAGGATGAACCGGAATCCGACTCCTTGAGATTTCCAATGGCGGTAACACCGATGGCGACCCCAAGGTTGGTCAATAAAAATTGGAAAGCAAAGGCCAACAGAATACCGGAAATAATGCAGATGAAGAAATTCCCAATGTCCGAACCCTCTAACCAAAGTATCTCGCTTTGAGCCTTTAATGGTTGGCTGAACAAACTTGCCACGGCCACTGCCCCGATTGATTTAAACGCTTTCATATTAATAATATTTATGTTGAAGTTGAGCTGAATAACTTACGTTAATAAGAAATGTTTAAAATTTTAGAAGTATTGATAATATCCCAAAAGGAGACATTTATTAGGTTCAGCCAATGGAGCGGCAGCCTGCCGAATAGACTGACGTAGAATTAACAAATGTTAAATATTGGAAGGACAGGGTTTCAGTTTCCTTTATTATAAAAATTAGAATTAGCCTATTGTCCTGCGGATTGAGCTGCTTTCAAATCTTTCTCCAAATCATCAGGAAGGCCCTGCACATCCGCCAGCGAAAAGCAGGTTTCTTTCTCCTCCATTTTCAGCACGCTAAAACTGGCATCCGTCTCGAACACCACGGCGTACACGTTATTTATGTTGAGAATGTCGCGATGGCGGACGGCCGCGTACACCTCGCCCTTGGTCACCCGTTCCCGCTCCATATTTTTATCGATGAACTTGCCCTCGTACAACAACAATCGCGGGGCAGCCTGCACCCATTTGCGAAAGAAACCAAAATGGTAAGTGAGCTTGGTGATGGCATATTGGAAGACGATCAAAGCCAGCACGGCGATAAGCCCACCGATGATACTGACGCTCTCCAACACAATGCTGGATCCTACCAAAGAACCGATGGCCACCGTTACGATCCAATCAAAACTATTGAGTTGGGAGGTGGTGCGCTTGCCAATAAAGCGGATATAAACAATGACCATTATATACACAATGGGGGCGGCAATAAGGATGCGCCAAAGATTTTCCCACTTGTCAAAAAATATAGTTTCCATTTGCCACATAACTTAATTTTCCTGTTTCAATTTAACCGCCCTTGTTGAACCATTATCACGAGGGGTTGAACATCAAATTTTTTTTTGAAATATAAACATTGGTAATATTTCATTGTTCTGATGATATAAATTTTAAAACCCATAACAAAATGAGCAAGATAAAATCATTGGAGGATTTGTTCCACCACCAACTGAAAGATTTATATAGCGCAGAAGACCAGTTGGTTGATGCGCTGCCCACAATGGCGAAGGAAGCCACCAACAAGGATTTGAAAGCCGCTTTCAAAGACCACTTGGAAGAAACCAAGCAGCAAAAGAAGCGCTTGGAAAAGGTAGCCAAAGACTTGGATATTAAAATTACTGGTGAAACCTGCAAAGCGATGCAAGGTCTGATCAAAGAGGCAAAATCGCTGATTTCGGAAGACATCTCCGGCGCGGTGAAAGATGCCGGCCTCATTGCCGATGCCCAGCGCGTGGAACACTACGAAATAGCTGGCTATGGCGCCGTGGTGGAATACGCCAAAACCCTCGGTCACGACGATGCCGCCAAAACCCTCCAAGAAATTTTGGACGAAGAAGGCGAGGCCAACAAAAAATTGATGAAGCTAGCCAGCAAAATCAACGAAGAGGCGAAAAAAGGCAGCTAAGATTTTTGGTTTGTTGTTACAGCGCGAACGGGGCAGGCGAGAGCTTGCCCTTTTTTTTAGGGGGATACTTGGTATGAAGTACAACTGAAAGTGTAGGCGCGATTTGTCCTAAAGCGCACACTATAACAAGGTACGTCTTTCAAAAAAGTCTCAAAGTCATAATGCCCTAAAGCTGGGCCACAATTTTCTTTACCTCCGCCAACGTTTTGGCATCGCGCATTGCTTTTTCTTTAAAAACCATAAAATACTTGAAACGGCTGCCCGCCTTGTTGGTCCATTTTTCGCCCAACCTGATTTTCTTTTCGCTTTCGGTTGAGGATAAAAAACCGCCTTTGGTTTCCATCAAGATGATTTTGCCATTTTTAGTTTTGATGATGAAGTCTGGGTAGTGATTGATAAAACCGTTGATGAAAAAGCCCTTGCCGCGCTCCAAGTTGCGGTGCCACCATTCTACGTTTTCCAAATTGGCGATTTCCAAAATGGCTTCTTTTTCAAAGCTATTCAGCTCGCCTTCTTTTTCATACAGATTTTTAGAGATATTACCTTCTCCATTAGTGGGGCTGATATAGGCAGGAAAAGCAAAATGCGGCTTGCAGACTAATTCGTCCTTATCCAGCATTGTCTGGAATTCACGTTCTGCCGTTTGGTCAGCCAAAAGTTCGATGTGCATTTTTATACGCTTCGCGTAAAAATAGGCGCGGTTCACCAAGTCTGGGCGCTTATCAAGCCCGTGGCTTTTTATCACCTTGCCGATGTATTCAGTAAGGTCTCGTTCGGAGAGGTAGTCCATTTTGCCCATCTCATTTTGCAGTAAAGAAGCGAGCTGCCTCAATTTGCCCTCCTCAATTTTTCCAAAATAGCGCGTCATCTGTTCTTGCACATAGCCCGATACTTTTCGCTGCTGCGGCACATATTCCCCCGCCTTCTTTTTCTCAATGTCGATTACCGCCATTTCCGCTTCCACGTCCTCAAAACCGATTTCCACGTCCTGCTTGGGAAGGCTGAAATTTTGCAGCAAATCACCTTTTTCCAAAAGACGCCATTCCTCGCTGAAAAACTGATTGACGGTGTTTTTCACATAAAAAGCAGGCAATTTCAGGTTGGCCACGTTTTCTTTGAAAGTATCTTTAAGATAAAAGATGTTCATATTGGAGAGGATTTCAGGCGCAATGGAACTGTCGGAATCACCAGAGCGGATTTTTTCATCATACCGACGGCCTTCTTTCTTGGCCGTTTCTTCCAGTTGTTTCAAGTTCTCTTTGATGTCATCGGATTGCCCCATTGATCGAATTTCGGCGGGGTCGATTTCTTCTGTGGCCGTGCCCGCCTCAGCGTCTTCGCCCGGTGGGTCAAAAAGTCTTTTTTGGGGCGCGGGTTTCCCTTCGCTTTCTATTGCCGATTCTTCCAGCAAACGGTAATCTTTCTCGCTGAACCCGCTTTTGTTTAACCCCTCAATGATTTTGTCCACCGTTTTCAAAAATTCCGCGCTGGCCGTAAAGACGTAACTGTAATTCAGCAAATCTTCCCCGTGTTGCGCCACGTAAGGCAGCCGCAGCACACGGCCCAGTATCTGCTCCACGTCCACCACCGAACTTTTGTTGGCCAGCGAGGCCAAGATGTAGGCAAAGGGCGCGTCCCCAGCCTTCTTTCAGCGCGTTCACGGTGATGATGTAGCGCACCTTGCAATCCGGCGACATCAAATCTTCGTCCTTCAACTCATCTTTTTCCGCCGTCTTGATGCGGATTTCCTCTTCGGGGATGCCGGCCTTGATGAGGTTTTCCTTTACCTTTTTAAAAGTCACGTTCTCCTCGCCCCGCTTGGGCTGGGCCTGGAAAAGCACCATCGGACGGATGTAGTTGCCGCTGGCCGCGCGCTCCCTTTCGGCCATTTCTTCCAGCGAATCGCGAAAGGCCTTGCTTTCCGCGATCACGCGGTTCACGTTCGGATGGTTGTACACGATTACGGGCAGCTTCACCATATTGTTGCGCTTCAGTTTGGAAGCGTCCACAAAACTCAAAATGTTGCTGTGATTGCGCGGGGTGGCCGTCAGGTCGAAGATAAAACTGGGGTTGAGGTTTTTCAACATTTCCAAGCGCAGTTCGCTCTCCGTATTGTGGCTCTCATCTACAATCACCACGGGGTTCAGCTGATTGATTACCTGCATCAGCGCGTTTTCGGGCACGCCTTCCAGCAGTTTTTCGCGGTCTTGGTAATGGCTAATAAAGGGTTCCAACTGCGGATTTTCTTCAAACGCCTTGCGATCTTCCTTTTTGCGCGAACTGAAAGACGAAATGCTCAACACGAAAATGGAAAGCTGCTCACGCACTCGGGTGGGGTTGAAATTGTTCCCCATCAAGAGGTCTTGCTTTTCGTACACCGTTACGCGGTTTCCAAAGTGGCTGGCAATCGTTTGATGATAAGGATGGCCGGGGTCGCGCAGGTTTTTCAGTGTCTGTTTCAGGATGGTGTCGCCCGGCACCAGCCACGCCACCACCTTGGGCAGCACGGGCGGGCGGTGCCTGAAAATGGTGCGCAGCGCGTTGCAAGCGATGAAGGTCTTGCCGCCCGCCGTGGGCACTTTGGCGGTTACGCGCGGCACACCGGTTATCGTATTGTCGTAAGGCTTAAAGTAGCGGTGGCTGGCGGTCAGCACCACGGGGTTTTCGCGCGTTTCCCAAAACTGGGCAAAGGCTTTTTTCAGGTTTTGCGTTTCTTCGAGGAGGTTCAGGAAATCCTCCAAATCTTTGATGACCTCCCTTTGGTAATCTTTTAATAGCATCGGGTCAGAGGTTTTCGAGTTTTGTGAGCCAAGAGTTGAAGTGGGGGCAGCGGGATTTTAAATGGGGAATGCTCGACCGCTTTAACAAAATGGCAGAAGACTTCACCTTGTGATAGGCGGGAATTAGCGCTTGAATTCTTTTGGAAGGTGCTTTTTCGGGACGGTCGTTTACCAGTTCGGGGTTATTGCCCGCTGTCGCCAGTTGCTTCTTTAGCTCAGCCACTTCCGTCTTTCGGGTAAAAAATTCATCGGCCATTAAATCTAAATTGGCAAAGACCAACGCCTCAAATTCGTGCAGTTGAAAGTAGGGGATAAACCGCTCATCCGCAATGTGCAGGCCCAAGGCGTTTTCCAAGATTTCTACTTTTTGATAAGGGTCGTGGCATTTTTGCGCCTCATCCAAAGCGGGGAAATCATTGGGCAATCGGTATAAATCCAGCATTGTGCTGAAGCGCGCTTCGGGCTGGTGGTTGTGCTTCATCAGCTTTCTCAGGTGGTTTTCAAATTTTTGAAAACTGGGTACCCCGCCGCGATACTCACGATTGCCGTCGCGTTTTGACAGGATGTTGTGCCCCACGGTTTCTACTCCGAAAGCCCAAAGGTGCGTAGCCAAAACGGCATTGGCAAAGTTCCGCTCGGTAGTCCCTTCGGTAAGGATATGAAGTCTTTTATACTTGCTCACGGCAACCCCCCGATTAAGTTTTTTTCCCAAAGCTCGCTCAGGCTGTAGTCCTGCGTCCAATCGCGCAACTCCTCCTGCGAAAGTTTTTTGAAACGGCTGCTTTTCTCGCGCTCGTCCCATTCCACCACGCGGATTTGCTCCGGCTCGAATTCGTCCAGCAGTTCTGGCGACTGGGTGGCCAAAATGACCTGCGAATGCTCGGCGGCGTGCAGCACCATCGCCGAAAGCAAAGCAATGGCCTCGGGGTGCAGCCCCAGTTCCGGCTCGTCGATGATGATGAGCGAGGGCAAGGTTTCAGGCGGTTGCAACAGCAAGGCGGCCAAGGCCATAAAGCGCAGCGAGCCGTCGGAGATTTGGTGTGGGCCGAAAACGTTTTCGTGGTCTTTGTCCTTCCAATCCAATCCAATATCCCTTGCTTCGGATGAGGTAGGTTTTAGCACAAACCCACCAAACTGTGGCATCGCTAAGCCAATGTATTTTTCAATGCGTTCAAAGTACTTTGGATTATGATTTCGCATTGCATACAAAAAGGCTGGCAGGTTTTTTCCATTCGATGAAAGCGGGTTATAGTCATTTATATAAATGGGCAGACGGAGTGGCGAGCGGGATGAAGTATTCTGGAAATTGTATGAACGAATAGATGGCAATATTTTTCCGAAGGGTTTTTTATAATTATGCTCTTCCCAATAGATAGGGAAAGTTCTCAAATCGGACTCGTAACCATTTAGCCCTAAAATATAGGGATTCATCTCATTTTCATCTTTTCCAAGGTTTTTAATTTTATCATCAAAGAAGTAGATTCCATCATTATCAGTAGGCCGCAAGATGAAGTTATGATTAAAGACTTCCCGACCCCATTCAAATTTAACCTCACCTTGAATTTGAGAGACGCTTTTTACATTTTGATGTAATAACGTTTGCGCGCCTCCTTTTTCCAAGAAGTACCGTCGAACTTCCATCTCCCAAACGGATTTCACCATCTCAAAAAACCCCACCACATTGCTCTTCCCCGCCCCGTTCGCGCCGATGAGCACGTTGATGTCCCCCAGCTCCAGCGTGTTCTCTTGGCTGTCGAAGGATTTGAAGCCGCGTATCGTTACCGATTTCAGCTTGGTCTTGCGGATGTCTTTTTCGTCTTCCATTTTTTGGGTCAGAACCGTGTGATGTCGCGCGGTATCTTTTTGAAAATAAGGTTGCGCTTTTCCATAAAATCGTTTTCCAAAAGGCAGCGGTCGGCGTAGATGAGGTACTGCTCGGCGGCCTCGTCTAGCGTTTTCAATAGTTGGTGGTCCAGCGTGGTTTCCCTTTCTTTTTCGTAGCAAAAGTAATAGGCCGTGCCTTGGTGGCGGCCCAAAAAGTAGCTTCCCTCGGCGGGCGGCTGGCCGCTGCGCGTTTCGGTGAACCAGATATAGCGGCGGATGTCGGCCAGCGGCACGGCCTCGTTCAGGTAACCGTCGGCCTTGAAGAGCGGCTGGCCCAGTTCGTAATAATCGAACGCGCCGCCGGTGCCTTCCACCGCGTTTTTGCCCGTGCCGTAGCCCGTGGCTACGCGCCGCACCCGCTCGGCGGTGATGCTGTCCGCGTAGTCCTCCATCTCCACCAAGATGAACTTGCGCGCGCCGCCGTCCTCTTTGTTCAAGTTCAAAACGGCGTGCGCCGTGGTGCCGGAGCCGGCGAAGGAATCGAGGATGATGGAGTTTTTGTCTTCCCCGCAAATCCATTTAACAATCCTATTGACAAGGATTACACTTTTTTCAGTATCAAATTTTGTATAAGAACCACTTAATAAAATATCCATCCAATTATCACTCAATAATTTAAAACCTTGCGGCGGTACATAATATTGAACAACATTATCCTTATTTTTTCTTACAAAATCTATTTTTTCATTGGTGGATTGAAAATGTTCAAGATAAAATTCATCTAAATCAATTTCATTATTGTTTTCTAAAAAATCATCATAATTCCTGATTGCTTTTCTTGTCCTTTCTTCTGACCATCTCCATTGACCGGTTTCTGGTTTTTGTCCGAAAATAGAGAATCTCATTGTCGGTCTATCAGTCCCTCTCCAAAATGTATCCCATTTTCCATCTTTAGTAGTACCTAATTTTTTATTTAATTTAGGTAATCTCGTATTGCTGTTTTTTGAATAAAGATAAATATATTCGTGTCCAACTGAAAGTGCAGAAATTTCTTTAAACTGAGCTTGGACATTTTTAATCCCCCTCCGAACCGAGATACAATTTTTGAAATTCGTGCTTCCAAAGATTTCGTCCAAAATGTTTCTCAAAAGATGATTGCTGAAATAGTCAATTGAAACGAAAATAAACCCGTCCTCCGCCAACAGTTTGTGCAGCAGTTGCAATCGCGGGTACATCATACAGAGCCATTTGTCGTGGCGGCTCAGGTCTTCGCCCTCCTTGCCCACGGTTTCGCCCAGCCACTTTTTTATCTTGGGGTGGTTCACGTTGTCGTTGTACACCCATTTCTCGTTGCCAGTGTTGTAGGGCGGGTCTATGTAGATGCACTTTACCTTCCCTTCGTATTCGGGCAGTAGGCTCTTGAGCGCCTCCAAGTTGTCGCCGTGGATGATTTTGTTGCCGCTGCCGGTGGGGGTTTCGCCCTGCCCGTTCTTCGCGTCAAAGCCGTAGCGGTGGCGCAGGGTTTTGTAGGGCACGTCTTGGTGGTGGTTCACCACTTTTTCCTTTCCGGTCCAATGGAGGGTGGGCATAGCGGGGCGGGCGGGGTTGTTTTTGGGATCTTAAATAAAGCGGGGCAAATTACGGAAACGGGGCGGGGAGTTGCCAATTTGGTCAAAATCAAATTAGCCATTTGGTTTTTGGAGTTGATGGCGAGATTTTTTGGAGCTTTTGCAAACAACCCTGCCATCCCCGGAAAAGACCATACACTAAAAACCCCACAAATCGGGGTAACGGTACGGGCTTTTAGAAAAACGGACGGGGCTTGTTTTCGATCCGGACGGCAACCACTTCCATTATATAACTGCGAAAGCTAACATTTAACCTTTGAGGTTCTCCTACTAAAAGGCCGCCCCACCATTTTTCCTAAAATCAGAACGGCGGCATTTCAATTATCCTCCTCTCCCTTCGGCTTTTGCTGACTGCGCATATTGTCCGCCGCCTTGCTATCGGGCAGCGTTATCAGCGTGTAATTCTTAGAACCCGCCATTTTATGAATTTTGGGTGGTGGTCATTTCGTTGTTCTGCTCCGCCGCTTCCCGCGTTTTCTTCGTCAAAAAAGACTTACTCACCAGCGACTCGCTCTCCCGTCCCTTTTTCGTTTTTTGCGATTGGCCTTTCGGCAAAAGGCGGTTGAGGAGGCCGAACAGCCGCAGATTCAATCCGGGCCAAATGCCTTCCATCGCGATGGCGGCCTTGGCGGGCAGCCCCACGGCCAGCACCTTGTCGCCGGCCTGCATCGCGTCTATGATTTTGGCCGCCGCTTTTTCCGCGCCCATCGAAAGGCCGGGCAGCGAATCGGAAATTTTGAACCACGCATATTCCGCTTGGTGGTCGCCTTTCACATCGATATTGCGCGGGCTGCCGGTGCGCATCAATCCGGGATAGACCGAGGTGACGCGGATGCCGTGGCGCGCCAGTTCGGCGGTGCTGCCTTCTGAAAATCCCGCCAAGGCAAACTTGCTGGCCGTGTAGGGCAGCAGGTGCGGAAAAGCCACCTTGCCATTGATGGACGAAATATTGACGATGCGCCCCGCATTCCGCTTTTTCATCGCGGGCAACACGGCGTTCACCGTATGGAGCGGCCCCCAAAAGTGGGTGTCCATGGCCTTGCGGTAATCGTCTCCCGTCATCGACTCCATCGGCCCCACTTGGATGATGCCGGCGTTGTTGATGAGGATTTCCACCTCGCCCAGTTCGTTTTTCACCCGCTCCACCATTTGCTCCACTTCCTCTTTGTTGGTGAGGTCGCACTGCTCGGCCATCCATTTTATGGGATAGGCGGCCAGTTCTTTTTGAGCCTCGGCCAAGTCTTTTTCATCTTCATCGCGTGCGCAGATGGCAATGTGCGCCCCCTTGGCCGCCAACTCCCGCGCCAAAACCAACCCCAGTCCGCGCGAGGCTCCTGTGATCAGCGCCACTTTTCCAGCCACGTTTATAGTGCGGGAACGGCGGCGGGCCATTCGGCCCGCCACCAATCCGCCTAGTAGGGCACCACTTAGTACATAGTTGCTCAGTTTCATAGAGAAGGAAATTTTTCCGAAGGAACTGTCTCTTTGGGGTCATTAACCCCGCATTCCGCGCTGCACCTCCTGCGCTTGCTCGTAGTGTTTGCGCAGCGCGGGCAGCGTATTGTCCGCCCAGTTCCGGATTTCCGCTTGGTCGTTGTCGGCCTCTTGGTCGGCCACCCGCTCAAATTTGTTGATAACTTTCTGATGACCGTTTACCATCATATCCACATATTTTTGATCTAAATTATCGCCCGTGGCATCACGCAATTCTTCCATCTTTTTTTGATGTTTTTCCATCATTTCGTTGGGCAATTGCATATTCACTTCCCGCGCCACATCTTTCAGTTTTTCGTTGGCGTTTTGATGGTCCTGCTTTATCGTCCGTGCCAAATCTTTCACTTCTTGGCGGTCGGATTTTTGCAGAATCAGATCCGCCATTTCCACCTCCATCATCCCGTCGCTGGCGGCTTCTTTGGCAAATTGCTGCAAATCCATATCGCCCGCCTCGCCATAAGCGCGGTCATTGTCTTCATCGTAATCGTCCACGCGGCCCTCGCGCTCGCTGGGCAGCCGTTCGGTGTCGTTGTCGTTGCTGGGGCTGGCGTTGTTGTTGCAGCCAGCGGAAAGGGCGAATACCATCAGTCCCATTCCGCACATTTTTATCATTTTCATAGTGATTGGTTTTTGAATTAAAAATTGTAGTTAAATCAGTCTTTTTCGGGATACAAAACCACCTTCACACAATTGTCCTCTTTTTTATTAAAAATATCGTAACCGTGGGCGGCTTTGCTTAGCGGCAATTTGTGGGTAATAATGTCATCCAAAACCACCTCCTTGTTTTTGAGGTGTTCCAACAATCGGTCAATGTATTTCTGCACCGGCGCCTGCCCGCTTTCAATGCGCAGCGCCTTTTCAAAAATCTGCCCCCAAGGGAAATCGCCGAAATTGGTGCCGTAAACCCCCACCACCGAAACCGTCCCCGCGCGGCGCACCGCGCTCAGGCACATTTTCAGCGCATTGATGGTGCCGCTCTGGAAGTTGATGGCGGCTTTCACGCGGTCCAGAATGTTGCGGTCGGCTTCCATCCCCACGGCGTCCACCACCACGTCGGCGCCGCGCCCGCCGGTCATTTCGCGTATCCTTTCGATGGCGTTGTCGTCGGCCATCAACGTGATAGCGTTGCAAGTTTTCTTGGCCATATCCAAGCGGTATTGTTCCACGTCCAGCCCGATGACGCGCTCGGCGCCGCGCAGCCACGCCGCCTTCATCGCCATCAATCCCACCGGCCCGCAGCCGAACACGGCCACCGTTTCGCCACCTTTCAATTGGGCACGGTCGATTGCCGCATAACCCGTCGGGAAAATATCGGTCATAAAAAGCACCTCCTCGTCCGTAAAATCGCTGGACACTTTGCGCGGCCCCACGTCGGCGTACGGCACGCGGACATATTCGGCCTGCCCGCCATTGTAGCCGCCGTATAAATCGGTGTAGCCAAAAAGCCCCGCGCCCTTTTGGGAAAAAGTGCCACCCTCCGGCCCATAATGATCGGGGTTGGAATTTTCACAATGGGTGTAAGCATCGTGTTCGCAGAAAAAACACTCGCCGCAGGAAATCGGGAAAGGCACCACCACGCGGTCGCCCTTTTTCAGATTCTTCACCTCGCTGCCCACTTCTTCCACAATGCCCATAAACTCGTGGCCCAGCACCATATTCGACAGTTGGGGAAACTGAAAATTGTAGATGTGCAGATCGGAACCGCAGATGGCCGTGGCCGTTACGCGGATGATGGCATCGCGCGGGTGTTCGATGATGGGGTCGTCCACTTTTTCCACCCGCACGTCCCGAAATTTGTGAAATACAAGAGCTTGCATAGTAAATTTTTTAGAAGATGAATGCCTAAAACCCACCGCTCCAAAAATTTGTTTAGCCTTTTATAAGAAAAGATTATTATAATTTCTAAGTTTAGTTATAAAATATTGATTTTCAGGAAAATAAATATATGTTTAAAAATACATATTCTTAATACTTTTTAAACTTAGGAGGAAGATTTACCCGCTGTTCCGCGATGGTACGCCGCATTTAATTCGAGCAACCGCTGTGCGACATCTGGCGAAAACTGCGATTTTTTCACCCGCCATTCCCAGTTGCCATCCCCCGTGCCGGGCCGGTTCATCAGCGCCTCTTCACCCAGCGCCAGCACGTCCTGCAGCGGCAGGATCGCCAGTTGGCTCACCGACATCAACGCCAGCCGCTGCAAAGCTTCTGGCGCGGTGGCGGCGGTCAATTTCCGGCCTACATAATTCTGGATATTTTGGCGGGCTTTTTTGTCGGCATTTTGATACCAGCCGCGCGTGGTGGTGTTGTCGTGGGTGCCGGTGTAGGTTACGCTGTTGCGGCGGTGGTGGTGCGGCAAAAACTGCGGCTCGCCCCACTCGCCCTCAAAAGCGTACTGCAGCAAGTTCATCCCCGGCAGGCCGAATTGGTCGCGCAAATCATAGACGGGCTGGTCGATTTCGCCCAGATCCTCGGCGATGAAAGGCAGGTCGGGAAATTCCTTTTGCATCGTCTCGAAAAAAGCCTCGCCACAGGTTTTCACCCAGCGGCCGTTTTCGGCGGTGTCGTGGTCGGCGGACACTTCCCAGTAGGCGGAGAAGGCGCGGAAATGGTCGAGCCGCACGGCGTCCACCCATTTCAGGTTTTGCCGCAGCCGCGCCGTCCACCAACTGAAATCGTCCCTTTGCAAAGCCTCCCAATCGTACACCGGCGTGCCCCACAGTTGCCCCGTTTCGCTGAACATATCGGGCGGCACCCCGCTCAGGAATTTCGGGCGGCGGTCTTTGTCCAGTTTAAAATAACGGGCCGCCGCCCAGCCGTCGGCGCTGTCGCCGCTGACGTAATACGGCAGGTCGCCGATGATTTTCACGCCTTTTTTATGGGCGTATTTTTTCAAATTCCCCCACTGGCGGTCAAACAGAAATTGCAGGAATTTTTCGCGCCGAATCGGTTCTTCAAATTTTTGGGCCGCTTTTTTTAAAGCGTTTTTTTCACGGTGGCGCAGTTCGGTCGGCCAGTCCGTCCAGCTTTTTTTATAATAATCCGAGAGCGCGGAATAGAGCGCAAAATCGTCCAGCCAGTCCCCGTTTTCGGTGCAGAATATTTCAAAATTCAAGCGCTCGTTTGGGGCTTTATTAAAATGGGAAAAAGCGCGGTCGAACAGCTCTTTTTTAAAAGGAATTACTTTTTTGAAATCCACTTTTTCAGCGGAAAAACGGGGCGGGTTTTCCAAATCCGATTTTTGCAAAAAACCTTCTTCATATAAAAATGGCGGGTTGAGCAGCAGCGTGTTTCCCGCAAAGGCGGACGGACTGCTGTAGGGCGAATTGCCCGTGGCCAGCCGCGTGGGATTGAGCGGCAGCACCTGCCAGAACCGCTGACCAGCGGCGGCCAAAAAATCCACAAAGTCGTAGGCACCTTTGCCCAAATCGCCGATACCGAATGCCGACGGCAGCGAAGTGATGTGCAGCAAAATGCCGCTGCTGCGTTCAAATTTCATCCTCATTATTTTTTAAGATAAAAAGTGGCAAGGGCTGCGCTATTTTTTGTAAGGAAAAATGTTCGTTGGATGGATACATTTTTTTAGATAATATGTCCCGCCATTTTTGGGGCGCATTTTTGGGCATTAATAGTTGCGTGTCTTTCCAAGTATTTTCATTGCTAAAAAAATAAGCGCGGAGGGGTACGATTACCAAAATCCATTTTTTATCAAAATGCCGCGCAAAAGCCAGCATTTTTCCAACGGCTTTTCCTTGGATTTTCAAGGGCAAGTACTCGCCTTTTTCAAACAAAACGGGAAGCTCCCGCCGCAGTAAAAGCCCACGGTGGAGCAGGTGCATTTTCAGTTTCGGGTTTTCCCAATCCTGCGCCAGTTCTGCGAAATCGACATTTTCCAGTTCGCCCAAAGTTTGCTTGCGCTCTTCAAAATCCACCGGCCGCCGGTTGTCAGGATCCACGTAGCTGAAATCCCAGAACTCCGTGCCTTGGTAAATGTCGGGAATGCCCGCCGCAGCCAGTTTCAGCGCCACCT
Organism: Owenweeksia sp.; assembly: GCA_965214115.1. Taxonomy (GTDB): domain Bacteria; phylum Bacteroidota; class Bacteroidia; order Flavobacteriales; family Schleiferiaceae; genus Owenweeksia. The sequence continues at coordinate 222,794 of CBDCAU010000002.1, read as the reverse complement.
GCCCCAACGACAGCAGCGCGCCCCGCCGGCTGATTTTTTCCGCAAAGGGCCGGAAGGTTTTCAGGAATTTTTCATTTTCCAAAATGGAATCCAAAAAATGGAACACCCGCCCTTCGTACTTTTCGTCCGGCGCCGACCAACTGGTGTGGGCCTTGGCTTCGCGCAGGGCTTTTTGCAAAAATTCGCGTGAGCGTTCTTTAAAATCATCGTCCGTTTTTTCGCCCAGCCACGCGCCTACTAAAGATTGATAAATCAAATATTCCTCGTTTTCGCTGGGCGCTTTTTTGGTCTTGCAAGATTGGTTCGACTTCGCCCATTCGTCCACTTTTTTGAACCATTCCTGCGGCCGCTCCGCCAGCGCGTTGATGCGCATTCGGGCATCCTCGCCGCGCTTGGTGTCGTGGGTGGCGGTGGCGTTCAACGCCTGCGGTAAGTGTTCCGCACGGTGCAGCATTTTTTGGTAGAAGCCCGCCGCCGAACTTCCAAAAACGGACGGGTCGTCGCCCACTTCGTTGCGCGAAATCAAGCGGTTGTACAAATAATACGCGGTGTCTTCCACGCCCTTGGCGGCCAGCGGGCCGGTGAATTGCTGGCAGCGTTGCAAAAAGTAAAGTTGGTCTTTTTCCTCCGCCTCTGCTTCTCCCAAAAAAAGCCGCCGCAGATAGTCCAGCTCGTCTTTCAAAGTGGGCATTTTCGCCTGCGCGTGTTCGCGGATTTTTTCCAGCATCCGCGCTTCTTCCTCGCCCAAGGGGAATTTTTCAGGATAGATCCGATAGACCGGAAAGCCGCTGAGGAAGACCACCAGCGCCTCTTTCCACAATTGCTTGGTGGTGATGGTGTCGCTGGGCAGCAGCTTTTTTTCCGCCATCAGTTGATACAAATTTTCCAGCTCGCCGCCCATCCGCTGGCGCAGTATCCACTGTTTTTTTTCAAAAAGCAAATCTTCGTAATCGTCCAGATGGGCGGTGAAACTTTGGTAGCCCTCGGTGAAGGCAGTTTCGGCGCTGGGCGGCACGAACACTTGATTGGCGGCGGCCAAAAAATCGTAGCCGCTGCTGCCTTGCACCGGCCAATCGGGCGGCAAATACTCGCCCTGTTCCAAGATTTTTTCCACCACGATGTAAAAATCTTCGCCTACTAAATTCCGCAGTTTTTCCAGATACCCGCGCGGGTCAAAAAGCCCGTCGATATGGTCGATGCGCAAGCCGGTGATGAGCTTTTCATTGCACAGTTCTTTTATAAAAGAATGGTAATCTTCAAAAACTTTGTCGTCCTCCATCCGCAGGCAAATCAACCCGTTGATGGTGAAAAAGCGGCGGTAGTTGATGTGCCGCTCGGTGGTTTGCCAATGCACCAGTTTAAAATATTGTTGGTCTAAAATTTCCCGCATTTTGGCGCGGTCGCCGTTCAGGTTTTCTAAAAATTCCTGAAAAGTATCATTGTCTCTTTTATCATTAAAAAATTGTGAAAATTCTTCTTTTTTCTGTGGCCAATTTTCATCTTTATCATCCGAAAACTCAGATAACCAATTTTGCAGTTTTTCTTTTTTTTCCGATGAAAAATCGCTTTCTTTTTTTATATAATTATCTATAATAAAAGCATAAGACCGCGCGCTCATCGCAAAGCGGTTTTCATAATAGGAAAGCACCACCCCGTCTTCTTCCAAAGCGATTTTCAGCTCGCCTTTTTCCAGCACTTCTTCAGGCGGTTCGCCAAGGAAGGGCGCCATCACTTTGCCGCGCCATTTTTCATCGGGATGATTCCAATCGATGTCAAAACTGCGGTAGTGCGGCGAGGCGGGGCCGCGCTCGAAAACATCTTGCAACCAACGGTTTTCATAGTCATAAGCCGTATGGTTCGGCACGATGTCTTGCAGCCAGCCCATCCCCATTTCCCGCATTTCTTCCCGCAGTTCCCTGAATTCTTCCAGCGTCCCGATTTCGGGGTTCAACTGGTGCGGGTCGGCCACATCGTAGCCGTGGGTGCTGCCGGCCCGCGCCTTGAAAATGGGCGAGGCATACACCGTGGAAACGCCCAGCCGGTGCAGGTAGGGCAGGTGCTGGCGCAAATCCCGAAAGGTGAAATCTTTATTGAACTGGATGCGGTAAGTGGCGGTGGGAAAAGTCATTTTCAGAGTTTCAGATTCAATCGTTGGTAGAGTTTTTCAAACTGGTAGCACCATTCGTGGTCGGTTTCCGTGCCGTTGGCGCAGCGGTTTTGGTAGGTTTCGTTTTTCAAGCGGAAGGCAAGGTTTTGCGCCTGCCGGTATTCGGGCCGCAACCCGCCCTCTTGCAGCAGTTGCAGCAGTTCGGCGGTGTAGTTCAGCAGTTCCAAGTTTTCCGGTTCGTCCGCCAGTCGGGCGATAAGTTCCGCCAGCCGTTGGTCGGCCTGAAAATGAAGGGTCAGCGTGTCCAGTTCCGTTTGGGCGCGGCGCATCGCATCCACGGTTTTTTGCAATTCGGCCAGCGCGGGTTTTTCCGCTTCCAGCAGTTCGCCCAGTCGGTGGTTCAGCGCCAGTTCCACGGGCAGTTGCAGCGCTTTCGGCACGGGGATGCTCAGTTCCGAATACACCTGCATCAGCGGGAAATTGGTCTGGTAAAGCTGGTAGAGCGAGGCCTGTGCGCTGGTCAAATTAGCGTCCATCACGCTTTCCATTATCTTTTTCTGGTCGTCTTTAAAAAGGTGCCAAAACGAATAGCTGTGGTTGCCGAAGTGCTTGTCCATCAGGTTGAAAATTTCATAGACGCGACTGTGGTCAAAAGATTCACGCATATTTTCTTCCAGCTCGGCCAGCTCTTGGTCGCCGATGTACTCGCGCACCCCGCCAAAGAGGTGGTGCTCGCCCAAGTGCAGCACGGCGTAGCTCACGTCGATTTCCTCCCAAGTGATGGCGCTTTTCAGCACCGCGCGCCCGATGACCAGCTTCTGCTTGCCGGCCTCAAAGTAGCGGCGCAGCTTGCTTTGCGCGTCAAAACTGTAGAGCATCGCCTCGCTGGGAAAATCCTGAAAAAGCGAGGCCACGGCATAGTGCGCGCCCACCCGCAGCATATCCACCACGGTGGGTTTCACATATTTGCGGTAGGCATCGGCGGCGCTTTCAAACTCGGGCATATTGGTGGGCACTTGCGTCAGTTTTTCCTCAAAATCTTCCGAAAAATCGCGGCCGCTCACCGCCTGCGCCAGTTGCAGCGCGCGGGCGGCGTACAGAATATCCTGCATCGTTTCGATGCCCGTTACCTCGTCGAAAAACCAGCCGCAACTGGTGTACATCAACATCGCGTGGTACTGCATTTCCAGCAATTGCAGCAGTTTCACCTGCGCTTCCTTGTTCAGGCTTTCGCCAAAATGTTCCTCCAAAAAAGCGCGCACGTTCGCTTCCGAGCGGTCGAGGATTACCATTATATAAGCATCGCGTGCTTCCCACGGTTGGTCGGTAAAATCGGCCATTTCGGTTTCAAACAATTCTTCCAGCTCGCCGCGCACCCAGTCGAAACTTTCCCGCAAGGGGGCGCGCCATTTTTGGTGCCAATCGTCGTGGCCGCCTGTGTGGCAGCCGCAGTCGCTGCGCCAGCGTTCCACGCCGTGGGCGCAGCTCCAGCTGGTGTCTTCTATGATTTCGGCCTCCCATTCCGGCGGGTGGTTTTCCAGATATTCGCCGTAAATCGTCAGTTTCACTTCCTCGCTTTCGCGCAACGTGTGCAGGCAGTAGCTTAGCGCCATTTCGCCTTTTTTGTGATGGTGGCCGTAGCTTTCGCCGTCGGTGGCGATGTGCGCCAGTTGCGGTTCTTCGGGGTTTTCATCGAATACTTCCAGCAGCCGGTCGGCGAATTTTTCCCCATTGTCCAGCAGCCCCTCGAAAGCCACGCCCTGCGAGGCCGGCCCATCGTAAAAAAATAGACTGATGGAATGGCCCGACGGCAGATTGCAGCGGTAGGCGCGGCGCGGGTCTATCTTGGCATCGGTGCCGTCCTCCCAATCGTCGTCGCCCATTTTGCGGAAGCTCTTGGCCTGGTAGGGCGAAAGGATGGTGAATTTTATGCCGTGTTCGGCCAGCACTTCCAGCGTCTCGGTGTTGGCGGCGGTCTCGCCCAGCCACATTCCCTCGGGCGGGCGGCCGTAGCGGTGCCGGAAATCCGCGATGCCCCATTTCACCTGCGTATGCTTGTCGCGGAGGTTGGCCAGCGGCATTATGATGTGGTTGTAGGCTTGCGCCAAGGCGGGGCCGTGGCCGTTGAAATGCTCGCGGCCTTTTTGATCGGCTTCCAAGATGGCGCGGTAGGTTTCCGGCGCCTCGGCCTCCATCCATTGCAGCAGGGTGGGCCCGATGTTGAAGCTCATCCAAGCATAGTTGCTGAAAATATCCACCACCTTGCCCTCGTCGTCGAGGATGCGCGAGGCGGCGTTGCGGTCGTAGCATTCCGCGTTGATGCGCTCGTTCCAATCGTGGTAGGGGTAGGCCGATTCTTGGATTTCCACGGTGTTCAGCCACGGGTTTTCGCGGGGTGGCTGGTAAAAATGGCCGTGGATGCAGAGGTGTTTTTTCATTGAAATGGAATTTATTAAGCCCCCTAAATCCTCGCCGCGGCGAGGGACTTGAGCTACACATACTTTTTAGAAGATTATTTTTATAGAAAAATGGCTAAGATTTTTATCTTGAAAACAATTTTTTTTTTAGTTTAAATTTTACCAAAAACCATCAAACTTTCCGCTGAAATATCCACTTCTTTTTCATCAAAAAAATCGAAACCTGAACCGGCCCATTTTTCAGCGGCGGAGGTGAAGAGCAACTGCCAATTTTCATCATCGGGCAAGGTCAATTTTTGGGCGCTTGCGCTGAAATTGGCAACGGCCAGCAGCGGGTCGGACACTTCCTTGGGGGTGCGCAGCAGCAGGCAGCGGTTTTCTTCGTCGGCCTCGGTTTCCAGTTTGTATTTGCGGAAAGCGTGGAACGTGCCTTTTTTCCGTTCCGCAATCAGGTATTTATAAAAATCCCGCATCGCTTCCTTTTCGGGATTGCCTTGCCAGTCGCGGCGCAACTTGGAGCGGTCAAAGGTTTCCTGCGCCTGCGGGTCGGGCACTTCGCCTTCCCATTCAAAGGATTCAAATTCGCGGGCGCGGCCTTCCCGCACGGCTTTTACCAGCTTGGGGTCGCCGTGGCTCACAAAATATTGGAAGGGCGAATCGGCGGCGTATTCTTCGCCCATAAAAAGCAGCGGCGTGTAGGGCGACACCAGCAGCAGCCCCGCCGCCAGTTTCTGCATCTCAAAACTGACCAACTGCGATAGCCGCTCGCCCAGCATCCGGTTGCCCACTTGGTCGTGGTTTTGGATGCAGACCACAAATTTTTCCGGCGGCTGCTGGCGCGGGTTGGTGCCCACCGTTTTTTCGCGGTGCGGCGAATATTTCCCATCGTAAATAAAAGCTTGGCGGAAGGCTTTCGCCAAATCTTCCACCCGCCCGTAATCGGCGTAGTATCCCTTGTTTTCGCCCGTGGCCAAGGTGTGGATGGCGTGGTGGAAATCGTCCGCCCACTGCGCGTCCAGCCCGTAGCCGCCCTTTTTGTAGGGATTCAAAAGTTTTACGTCGTTTTGGTCGCTTTCCGCGATGAGGTAGTGGCGGCGGCCGGTGGATTTTTCCACTTCGTCGGCTACTTTTCGCATTGCTTTGAGAAGGTGGGTGGGGCCGCTGTCCAAGATGGCGTGTACCGCATCCAGCCGCAGCGCGTCGATGCGGAATTCCTCCAGCCATTGCCGCACCGTGCTGGTAAAAAACGCACGGACGTGGTCGCTGTGGGCATCGTCAAAATTGAGCGCCGCGCCCCACGGCGTCTTGTATTTTTCAGTAAAAAAAGGACCGAAATCGTGGAGGTAATTCCCCTCCGGCCCCAAGTGGTTATATACCACATCGAGGATGACCGCCAGCCCTTTTTGGTGGCAGGCGTTCACCAGTTTTTTCAGGCCGTCGGGGCCGCCGTAGCTTTCCTGCACGGCGTAGGGATACACCCCGTCGTAGCCCCAGTTGCGCCCATCGGGAAAGGGCGAAACGGGCATAATTTCCAGCGCGGTTACGCCCAGCTCTTTCAGTTCGTCCAGCTTGGATATGATGCCCTCGAAAGTGCCTTCTTGCGAAAAAGTACCGGTGTGGATTTCATAAATGATATAATCCTTCAACTCGGGATTTTGCCAACCGTTTTCATCCCATTGAAAATCATCGGGGGCGTAGAGTTGCGACCAGCCGTGCACGCCTTCCGGCTGGCGGCGCGCGGCGGGGTCGGGGCGTTCCGCGTCCGCATCCAAGATATAACGGTAGCTCATATCCGACTGGGTTTCCAGCTCCGCTTGCCAATAGCCGTTTTCGGTTTTTTGCAAGTCGTACTTGCGCGGATTGTCACCATCGGTTTCCACCTGCACTTTTTCCCGAAAGGGGGCATAAACTGTGAATCTCCAGCGATTTTTGCCCGTGGGAAAAGCGCCCGTTTGCCTTGTCATATCAATGCGAATAGATGCGTGTTTCAAAAAAAATATTAGAATTCTCTAAACCACTTCGGCCTACATTCGTTCTGCTAATATTCAATTTTTTATAAAAAAAAATATCCTGACACGAAAATGAAGCATTGGGAAGGACAAAAGCGCGCGACCATCGAAAACGTGAAACCGCAGATTGACGGCGGCGACTACCCGATAAAACGCACGGTGGGCGAGGCGGTGCGGGTGCAGGCGGACATCTTCACCGACGGCCACGACAAGGTGGGCGCCACCCTGCAGTACCGCAAACTGCCCAAGCCCAGCGCCAAAAACCAGAAGCCGCCAAAGTGGAAAGAACAACCGATGGAATTTTTGGGGAACGACCGCTGGGCGGCGGTTTTCATTCCCGATAAGGAAGGCGAATACGAATACACGATAAAGGCATTTATAAACTACTACGGCACTTGGGCGGCGGGCTTGGAAAAAAAAGCCGAGGCGGGGCAGGATTTGAAAACCGAACTGGAAATAGGCGCGAACCTGCTGGAAGAAGCGGCGGGGCGCGCCAAAGCCGCCGACAAAAAAAAGCTGGAAAAATGGGCGCAAAATTTCCGTAAAGGAAAAAACGAAAAAATGGCGGCCGAGCAGGCGCAACTGCCGGAAGTGCAGGAAGTGATGCGGCGTACCCAAGACGAAGAATTTTCCAAGACATTTTATAAAACCTTCCGCGTGGAAGTAGACCGGAAGAAGGCGGCGTTCAGCGCGTGGTACGAGCTTTTTCCGCGCTCGGCCAGCGATGTGGCGGGGCGGCACGGGACTTTTAAAGGCGTGGAAAAACGCCTGTCGCGCATCGCCGAAATGGGTTTTGACGTGCTGTATTTACCGCCCATCCACCCCATCGGCGAAAGCCACCGCAAAGGGCGCAACAACGCCACCACCGCCGAGGCGGGCGACGTGGGATCACCGTGGGCCATCGGCGGCAAGGAGGGCGGCCACAAGGCCATCCACCCCGAACTGGGCGATATGAAAGATTTCAAAAAACTGGTGAAAAGCGCGAAAGACCACGGCATCGAAATCGCGCTGGACTTTGCCATCCAATGCTCGCCTGACCATCCCTATGTGAAGGAACATCCCGAATGGTTCAAGTGGCGGCCGGACGGCACGGTGCAGTACGCCGAAAACCCGCCGAAGAAATACCAAGACGTTTTGCCCATCGACTTTGAAACCGAAGACTGGGAAAACCTGTGGGAGGAACTGAAAAGCATCGTCGATTTTTGGATTGCCAAAGGCGTGAAAATCTTTCGGGTGGACAATCCGCACACCAAGCCGTTCCGCTTTTGGGAGTGGCTGATTGAGGAGGTGCACCGCAAAAATCCGGAGGTCATCTTTTTGGCGGAAGCCTTTACGCGGCCGCGCATTATGGAAAAACTGGCCAAAATCGGCTTCACGCAATCCTACACCTATTTTACGTGGCGCAACACCGCAGAGGAAATCCAAGAATATATGCGCGAGCTGACGCAGACCGAATTGCGCGAATATTTCCGCCCCAACTTTTGGCCGAACACGCCGGACATTTTGCCCATTTCGCTGGAGCGCCAGCCGGAGTCGGCTTTTTTGGCGCGGTTGATAATGGCGGCCACGCTTTCCAGCAATTATGGCATTTACGGACCGGTGTTCGAGTTTGGCCTCAACGAACCCTATCCCAATAAGGAAGAATACATCGACAACGAAAAGTACGAACTGAAACACTGGGACTGGCAGCGCCGCACCCGCACCAGCGAAACCATCACGGCGGTGAACAAAATCCGCCGCGAAAACGCTGCGCTGCAAAGCACTTGGCACATTGAATTTTGCGAATGCGCCAACCCGCAGCTTTTGTGTTTTGCCAAAACCGATTGGGAAAAGCAGAACCGCATCATCGTCATCATCAATCTGGACCCGCACCACACGCAAAGCGGCTGGGTGCAACTGCCGCTGAAATTTTTGGAAATGCGGGAAGGCGAAACCTTTGCCGTGCACGACCTGCTGAATGGCAGCCGCTACAACTGGGGCACGGGCTGGAACTACGTGGAGCTGCACCCGCAGGTGATGCCGGCGCATATTTTTAGGGTGGAGGGGAGTGTGGCCCCTTGAATCCCCAGCCCCCTAAATCCCCCAAAGGGGGACTTGAGCTACACGGGGCGGTTATGCAGAGTGTGTAGCTGTTCCCCCTTTGGGGGTTAGGGGGCTTAAACAGGGGGCTTAAAACTTTTTTTTAACAAAAAACAATGCAAAACCCATCTCAAAAAAAACAAAAACCCAAAGCGCAAACTACCAATGGCGACGACCCGCTGTGGTATAAGGATGCGCTGATTTACGAGTTGCACATCAAGGCGTTTTACGACAGCAACGGCGACGGCATCGGGGATTTTACGGGGCTTTTGCAAAAGCTGGATTACCTGCAAGATTTGGGCGTGACGGCGATTTGGCTGCTGCCGTTTTACCCGTCGCCTTTGCGGGATGACGGCTACGACATTGCCGATTATTACACCATCAACCCCAGCTACGGCGACATCAAGGTTTTTAAAAAATTTATAAAAGAGGCGCACAAGCGGGATTTGAAGGTGATCACGGAACTGGTCATCAACCACACTTCCGACCAGCACCCGTGGTTTCAGCGGGCGCGGCGGGCGGCGGCGGGTTCGCCGGAGCGGGATTTTTACGTATGGAGCGACGATCCCAACAAATACAGCGATGTCCGCATCATTTTTACCGATACCGAACCCAGCAACTGGAGCTGGGACCCCGTGGCCAAATCCTACTACTGGCACCGCTTTTTTTCGCACCAGCCAGATTTGAATTATGATAATCCGCAGGTGCAAAAGGAGGTGTTCAAGGTTTTGGATTATTGGCTGAAAATGGGCGTGGACGGTTTCCGCCTCGATGCCGTGCCTTATCTTTTTGAAAGAGAGGGGACGAACTGCGAAAACCTGCCGGAGACGCACAAATTCCTAAAGAAGCTGCGCAAGCACGTGGACGAGAATTTTGAGAACAAGCTGCTGCTGGCCGAAGCCAATATGTGGCCGGAGGATTCGGTGGCCTATTTCGGCAATGGCGACGAATGCCATATGAACTACCACTTCCCGATAATGCCGCGGATGTTTATGGCCGTGAAAATGGAAGACCGCTACCCGATTACCGACATCATCGACCAGACGCCGGACATCCCCGACAGTTGCCAGTGGGCGATTTTTTTGCGCAACCACGACGAGCTGACCCTCGAAATGGTGACCGACGAGGAGCGCGACTATATGTACAAAGTTTATACGAAAGACGCGCAGGCCAAGATAAATGTGGGCATCCGCCACCGGCTGGCCCCGCTGCTGGAAAACAACCGCAGCAAGATGGAACTGATGAACGTGCTGCTGTTTTCGCTGCCGGGCACCCCCGTTATTTATTATGGTGATGAGCTGGGGATGGGCGACAATTACTACCTCGGCGACCGCGACGGCGTGCGTACCCCGATGCAGTGGGACGCCAACAAAAACGCCGGATTCAGCGCGGCCAACCCGCACAAATTGTATTTGCCGGTCATCATCGACCCTGAATACCGGTACGAGGCGGTGAACGTGGAGGCGCAACAAATGAACCCCAGCTCGCTGCTGTGGTGGATGAAGCGCATCATCGCGATGCGGAAAAAGTACAAGGCGTTCGGGCGGGGGAGCATCGAATTTTTGTCGCCCAGCAACGCCAAGGTGATTGCCTACACGCGCCGCCACGAAGACGAAACGATTTTGGTGCTGGCCAACCTCTCCCGTTATCCGCAGGCGGCGGAGCTGGAACTGCGCGATTTTGAAGACTGGCACCCCGTGGAAATGTTCAGCCAAAACCAGTTTCCGAAAATCGGCAAGTCGCCCTACCTTTTTACGATGGGGCCGCACGGCTACTATTGGTTTTTATTGGAAAAAGAAACCGACGACCAAGGCGAGCGGGCGGCGCTGCCCACTTTGAAGGTGGAAAAGTTCAAGGATTTGCAAAAGGAAAAACCACTGCGGCAACTGGAGCGCAAGGTGCTGCCCAGCTATCTGAAAAGCTGCCGCTGGTTTGGCGGCAAGGCGCGGGCGGTGCAGTCGATGAGCGTGGTGGCGGTGGTGGAAATTCCCAACAAATATGTGGACGCGGCCATTTTTATAATAGAAGTATCTTACAATGAAGGCCTGCCCGAAATGTACCAACTGCCGCTGGCCTTGGCGGAAAAGAGTGATGCCACGGACAATTTGGACATCCCCGAAAAGGGGAAAGTGGCCGAGCTGCAGATGGAGGAAACCGAGGGCTGGCTTTACGATGCGGTGTATAACGAGCAATTCCGCAACGTGCTTTTCCATTTTATACAGACCCAAAAAAAGGTGAAATACAAGGGCGGGCAAATGGAGAGCTACCACGCCGCGAACGACCTCCCACAGTTGGAAGAAGAAAGCCGCAGCCGCGTGCTGAACGCCGAGCAGAGCAACACATCCATCATTTACACTCAAGATTATTTTTTGAAAATCTACCGCAAGCTGGACAGCGCGCTGAACCCCGATCTGGAAATCACGCGCTTCCTTTCGGAAAAAGCGCGGTTTGAACATTCGCCGCAATTTGCGGGGGCGCTGGAACTGAGCGGGCGCGGTCGGCAGAATATGGTGCTGGCGATGCTGCAAAAAATGGTGGCCAACCAAGGCGATGCGTGGGAATATTTTAAAGATGTTTTACACCGCTATTTTGAAAGGGCGCTGAGCCAGAGCGAAACCCAAGGCGCTCCGGCGGGCGACCTGACTCAGCCGCTGGACTACGACGAACTGGACGACACCACCCAAGAACTGCTGGGCAGCGCCGCCCCGCAAATGGTGGCCTTGCTCGGCCAGCGCACCGCCGAGATGCACCGCGCCTTGGCCAGCAACGAATCCGATGATGAAGATTTTAAACCCGAAGCCTTTTCGCTGCACTACCAGCGCTCGCTGTATTCCAGCCTGCAATCGCTCACGCGCAGCACCTTTGACAACCTGAAAAAGAACTTGAAAAAGCTGCCCGACGAAATGAAGGAAGAAGCGGAAACGGTGCTGGGGCGGCGCGGCGAAATTCTGGACCGCTTCAAAAACATTTTCGACCATAAAATCGACACGCTGAAAATCCGCAACCACGGCGATTACCACTTGGGTCAAGTGCTGTGGACGGGGAAGGATTTCGTGATCATCGATTTTGAAGGCGAGCCGGCGCGGGCGTTCAGCGAACGGCGGCTCAAGCGCTCGCCGCTGCGGGACGTGGCGGGGATGCTGCGGTCTTTCCACTACGCCGCCTTTGGCCTGATGCTGGAAAACCACCCCGACAAACCCGCCGCCGAAGAATGGGCCGCGCGCTGGTTCAACATCGTGGGGCGGCTGTTTTTGCAGAGCTATCGCGAACACGCGCAGGGCGGTGGTTTTTTGCCCGATGACGAAGCGGATTTCAAACTGCTGCTGGACACTTTCCTGTTGGAAAAAGCGGTGTACGAACTGAACTACGAACTGAACAACCGCCCCACTTGGACGAAGATTCCGCTGCGGGGCATCCAATCTATTTTAGAAAATCACAATGGCTAAAAAAAAGAAAGACGAACCGAAAAAGGAGGGGCAGACGAAAAAATCTCCCGCCGCGGCGGAAAAGTCTCAAAAGGAAACGAAGAAGAAAGCGGCGGCCAAAAAAGACGATGGTGAAAAAGCGGTGAAAAAATCTTCCGCCAAGGAAATGGGTAAAGCTGCGGCGGACAGGCCCGCCAAGGGAAAGGAAATTTCGCAATCCAAAAAAGAAAAAGCACAAAAATCTTCCGCCAAGGAATCAAGTAAAGCTGCGGCGGACAAGCCCGCCAAGGAAACAGGGAAAAGCGAGGGGTCAACTCCGGCGGACAGGCCCGCCAAGGAAACGGGTAAAGCTGCGGCGGACAGGCCCGCCAAGGGAAAGGAAATTTCGGATGAAAAAATAGAGAAGGCGAAAGAATCATCTGCAAAGAAACCGCGCGGCAAAACGGCGGCCAAGAAAAAAACGGCGGAAAAACCGGAGACCAAGCTTTCCGAAAAGGAAAAAAAACCCGCCCCAAAAACCGCCGCCACCCCCAAAAAAGTGGGCAAGCAACTGGCGCAAAAACCCGAGCCCGTCGGCAAACGCGCCGCGCGAAAATCTTCTTCCAAAAAAGGAAAAGCCACCGAAAAAAAGGTGGGGGAAGCTACCCACGCCACGCTTTTTACGGATTACGATATCCACCTTTTCAAAGAAGGCAAGCACTATCACTTATATAAAAAACTGGGGTCGCACCCGATGACGTTTGGCGGCGAGGCGGGGACGTATTTTGCGGTGTGGGCGCCCAACGCGGAGATGGTGTCGGTCATCGGCGATTTCAAGGAGTGGGACCGCGGCCGCCACCGGATGCAGCCCCGTTTGGACGGGTCGGGAATTTGGGAGGTTTTCATACCGAAAGTGCGGCAGGGCGCTTTGTATAAATATTTCATCCGCAGCCATAATCAAGGTTTTGAGACCGAAAAAGGCGACCCCTTTGCGATGCGCTGGGAAACGCCGCCGCAGACCGCCTCCGTGGTGTGGGAAATGCAGAACGACTGGCAGGACGAAAAGTGGCTGGCACAGCGCCGCGCGACCGCCCACCAGCCGCAGCCGCTGTCCATTTACGAGATGCACCTCGGCAGTTGGAAACGCAAGCCCGAAGAGGACGACCGGATGCTGACCTACCGCGAACTGGCGGAGCAACTGCCCGATTACCTGAACGAACTGGGTTTCACCCACGTGGAATTTATGCCGGTGGCGGAACACCCGTTTTACGGGAGCTGGGGCTACCAAATCACCGGCTATTTTGCGCCCAGCAGCCGCTACGGCAGCCCGCAGGATTTTATGTACCTCATCGACCGGCTGCACCAAGCGGGCATTGGCGTTATTCTGGACTGGGTGCCGTCCCATTTTCCCAACGACCAGCACGGGCTGCACTATTTTGACGGCACCCATTTGTATGAACATTCCGATCCGCGCCAAGGCTACCATCCCGATTGGAAAAGCTACATTTTCAACTATGGGCGCAACGAGGTGCGCAGTTTTCTCATCAGCAACGCGCTCTTTTGGTTGGATGCCTACCACGCCGACGGGCTGCGGGTGGACGCCGTGGCCAGTATGCTCTATCTGGATTATTCCCGCAAGGAGGGCGAGTGGGTGCCCAACGAATTTGGTCGCCGCGAAAATTTGGAGGCCATTTCGTTTTTGAAGGAATTCAACGAGGCGGTGTACGCGCAATTCCCTGATGTTTATACTATTGCAGAAGAATCGACCGCTTGGCCCAGCGTTTCGCGGCCCACTTATCTGGGCGGCCTCGGCTTTGGGATGAAATGGATGATGGGCTGGATGCACGACACTTTGGAATATTTCCAAAAAGACCCCGTCCATCGTGGCCACCACCAGAACGATATTACGTTCAGCATTTATTACGCTTTTACGGAAAATTTTGTCCTGCCGCTCTCCCACGACGAAGTGGTGTATGGCAAGGGCGCGCTGCTGGACAAAATGACGGGCGACGAGTGGCAGCGCTTTGCCAACCTGCGCGCGCTGTACGCTTATATGTTTGCCCACCCCGGCGGCAAACTTTTGTTTATGGGCGGCGAGTTTGGCCAGACCAGCGAATGGAACCACGACCAAAGTTTGGATTGGCACCTGACCGAATATCCGCTGCACCAAGGCATCCAAAGGGAACTGGCCGCGCTGAACCAACTCTACAAAACCGAAAAAGCGCTGTACGAACAAGGTTTTGAAGAAGCTGGTTTTGAATGGATTGACATCAACGATTCGGCGAACAGCGTGATTTCATTTTTGCGAAAGGGGAAAAACGAAAATGAAAGGGTTTTGGTGGTGTGCAACTTCACGCCCGTGCCGAGGGAAAACTACCGAGTCGGCGTTCCGGCGGGCGGCCCTTGGCGGGAAATTTTCAACAGCGACGCGGAGGATTTTGGCGGGAGCGGCACGGTGCATTCAGAAGATATTTCGGCAGCGGAATTGCCCGCTCACGGGCGGGATTTTTCGTTGGCGATGACGTTGCCGCCGTTGGGGGTGGTGTATTGGAAAAACAAAAACTAAGAAGCTGTTTAGGATTGCTACTATGAAACGTTGTATGGGCGAAGCCGTGTCGTGCCGTTGGCACTTGTTTAGGCTCCGGCAAACAAACCCCAGACTTATGTCTGGGCCTATCGATATAGCGTCCCTTCGGGACTTTACTGCCCCCGTAGTGCCAACGGCACGACATATTGATAGCCCCAATCCCGCACGTGCGGGATTGGGGTGGGATTTGACGACAGCGCGGCAAGTGCCAAAGGCACAACACAAAATTGGCCTTATAAAATTTTCACGAATCATTTTTAAACAGCCTCTAAGGGTTATGAAAATATTTTGGGCAGCCGTGGCCGGAACGACTTGTATGACGATTTACAGCTATTGGAAATCCCACAAAAAGAAGGAGCAATTTGAAGAACCGCAGATGCTGGGGAAAATGGCGCACCGCGCACCAGCGCTTCCCATTGAAATGTCCAGAGCCTTGCCGCTGGGATGGGTGCTGCATTACGCCATCGGGTTCGGTTTTGTGGGATTGTACCACCAACTTTGGAAGCGAAAAATCGTGAAACCGACGGTGGCGAACGGTGCGTGGCTGGGCGCATTGAGCGGCTTGGTGGGAATTGCGGGCTGGCATACTTTTTTTCATTTCCATCCCAATCCGCCGAACACCCACCTGCGGAAATTTTACGGCCAGTTGGTGGTTGCGCACGTTATTTTTGGGGTAGCCGCTGCGGCGGGATATCGTCGGTGTGGAAGAAGGGAAAGAACGAAGCTGGATCAAAGCGAAAACATTGGCATTTCTAAAAAGAACAAACCCCGACAGGGCATAAAAAACAACCGCGAAACAACACCACCCGACTCATCACTCATCACTCATCACCCCCGCACTTTCCTCCTCCATCCGCACCCGCGTCCGTGGCAAACTGTTCGGATAGTTTTCCTTTAAAAATTCCACCAACTTTTCCCTTACAAAAACCCGCAAATCAAACGTCTCCCCCGCATCGGCGGCGCTCACCAAAGCGCGGAGTTCTACGGTGCGCTCCTTTACATCGGTTACTTGCAGTACGCACACCCGCTTGTCCCATTTTTCATTGGATTTCACCAAGCGTTTCAATTCTTTGCGCAAAGCGTCCACCGGCACATCGTAATCGGTATAAATAAAAACCGTCCCCAAGATTTCGGAGCTGGTGCGCGTCCAGTTTTGGAAGGCGTTTTCGATAAAATAAGTGGTAGGCACCACCAGCCGCCGCTGGTCCCAAATCAGCACCACCACATAGGTGAGGTTGATTTCTTCGATGCGGCCCCACTCGCCTTCCACAATCACCACATCATCGATGCGGATGGGCTGGGTGAAGGCAATCTGCACGCCGGCCAAGATGGTGGCAATCAACTTTTGGGCGGCAAATCCCAAGATAATCCCCGCAATGCCCGCCGAGGTGAGCAGGCTCAAACCGATTTTGCGGATGGGGTCGAACGTCATTAGAATAATCCCGACGCTGACGATGATCACCAAAAAAACAAGGATGTTTTCGATGATATGAAACTGCGTGTAAGCCTTGCGCGCCTCGAAATTGTCCTCGGCTTTTATATCGTATTTCCGCATTATGATGATGCGCCCCGCGCGGATGAGCCGCACCAGCAGCCACGCCACAGTGATAATCCCCACAATGGAAATGACGTGGTGGACGGTATCGGTGATGTAGCCGTCCAGCCCGTCCAGCGCGGGGTAGATGACCAGCAGCGCGATGAAGATGAGCAGCACCAGCACGGGGTAGTACAGATGGTGGCGCAGGGTGTCCATCTTGCCGTTTTTGCGGAAGAGGCCGCCTTTCTTCAAAAAATAGAAAAGAAAATGGTGCAGCACCCAAACGGCCAGCGCGGCGGCGACCAGCAGCAGCAAATCGAACCAGACGTTCTCTATTTCCCAGAAGTTTTCCATCCGAGAAAAATTTAGTCGGCCATTGCAAATTCGGCCGGCACTTCGCTACTTTTTACGATGAGATCGTCGAGCAACACTTTCAGCAGGCCCTTCACTTGGCCGGTATTGCGCAGGCGGTAGCGGGCGGCGGTATCGCCTTCGCCCACTTTGATGGTGAAGGCCTCCGGCGGCAGCACCTTGAACATATCTTCGTCCGTGCGGTCGTCGCCGATGCAGAGGATGAAATCGGCCGAATGTTTTTCCAAAAGTTTCTGCACCGCCGTGCCTTTGTTGATGCCCGCCAGCCTGATTTCCAGCACTTTGTTGCCGTGCAGCAGTTCCAATTGGTGCTTTACGCAAACGGGCATCAGCGCCTCGGTGAGCTGCGGCACGCGCATCTCCGTAAGGAAATTATCCGACTTGCGGTAGTGGAAAGCGAGCGATGAAACCTTGCGCTCGATGAAGGCGCCGGGGGTTTTGCTGGTAAATTCGCGCAGCACTTTTTGCACTTCTTTTTTCCAAAGGGTGCCCACCTCGGTTTCTTTTTCCCATTCGCCGTTGGTCTTCTGCCATTGGCCGTGCTCGGCGACCAGTTCAACGGGCAGGTCGCCCAGCCATTCGTCGAGGCTAAAATGGTCGCGCCCGCTCACGATGGCCACGGTGGCCTGCTCCGCCAGCCGCGCCAGTATTTCCTTGGTTTCCTTTTCGGGAAGGGCTTGGTCCGGCTCGTCGTGGAAGGAGACCAGCGTACCGTCGTAATCCAGCACCAGCAGCGGTTTTTGGGCATTTTGGTAAGTGGTGGCGATGCGCCGCACCTCGTGGCCGTTCAGCACGTTTTTGGCGTGGCCGTCTTCTTTGCGTTTGATGTCTTGCAAGCGTTCCAAAAAGCGTTCGGCCCATTTTTCCACCGTGTTCTGCCTCAGTTGTTTTTGCATTTTTCGCATTCTCTCTTTTTGATTTTCCAAAGGCATTTCCAGCGCTTGGATGAGGGCGTCCACGATTTCTTCTTGATGGTGCGGGTTAATTTTTAGAGCTTCGGTCAGTTCAAAAGATGCGCCCGCCATCTCGCTGAGAATCAACACGCCCGATTGGTCGCGGCGGCTGGCCACGTATTCTTTGGCCACCAAGTTCATCCCGTCGCGCAGGGGGGTTACCAGCCCCACGTCACACAATTGGTAGAGCGCGCTGAGGGTTTCAAAGGGCACCGAGCGGTAGAAATAATGCACGGGCGACCATTCCAAAGTGGCGTGTTTCCCGTTGATGCAGCCCACTTCTTTGTCCACCTGTTCTTTCAGATTTTGGTAACTGCCAACCCCCTCGCGCGAAGGGACGGCCACCATCACCAGCGAAACTTTCCCGCGCCATTCGGGATGTTTTTCCAGCAAGGCATCGAAGGCGCGCAGGCGGTGCAAAATGCCTTTGGAATAATCCAGTCGGTCCACGCTCAGCACCAGCTTTTGGCCGCCCAGCTTGTTTTTGAGATTTTCCAATTGGGCCACCACTTTTTCGTCCTTTTCCGCCTCGTTGAATTTTTTGTATTGGATGCCCATCGGAAACGAATCAATGTGGGCGGTGCGGGCGGGCATCCGTATCTGCCCCAGCACCGACTCCAGATTCAGCACACGGTTAGGCCGAGCTGGCAAAGTGGCGCATATATTCGTAGGTGTGGAATCCCACCAAATCCGCGCCCAGCAAGCCTTGCAGCAACTGGCTGCGCCACGGCAGAGTGCGGAAAAGTTCGTAGGAAGGGAAGGGGATGTGCAGGAAAAACCCGATGGGATTGTGCGGCATTTCGGCCTTCAGCATTTGCGGCAGCAGCATCAGGTGGTAATCTTGAATCCAAATAAGGTCGCCATCGCGCGCCACTTCCTTCACCTTTTCGCAAAAGCGGCGGTTTATCTTTTTATAATAATTCCAATATTTCGGTTGGAAGTTCACCGACTCAATAAAGCAGTGGAAGAGCGGCCATATAATTTCGTTGCTGAAACCTTGGTAGTAAAATTTTTCCTCGGCGCGGCTCAAGTGCACGGGGTGAAATTGCTCATCCAGTTGCCCGTCCACTGCGGCGCGCTCTTCATCGCGGCCCGTGGCGATGCCGGGCCAGCCCACCCATTCTATTTCCATCGGCACTTTCATCGACGAAAGCCCCGTGGCGAGACCGCCCGCGCTGGGGGTCATTTTCAGGCCGCTGTCCGTCTGCTCGGCTTTTACCGGCAAGCGGTTGGCCACTATTATCAATCGTTTCATTTTGCGTTGGCTGAAAAGTTTTTCTACCTCTAAAACTTTTTTAATTGCAGCTTGGAAGCGAGAAAAGTAAAAATCACGCTCCCCATTATTCATATAAGTATGACTTAAAACTCCTACCATCCAAAATGGTTTATGGAAATATACGTAAATCTAATTTATTTATTCCATAAAAATTCCTAAAATCTCAATTCTCCGTTATGAAATAAGGATTTCAACCTACTTTAAAAGTTGAACATTTTGGTCATTTTAAACTTGTTTTCTTAATAATATTAAAAATCCATAATTCAAAATGAATCGATTAAAAGAAAAAGTAGCAATAATAACTGGCGGCGCCACGGGCATTGGCGAAGCCATCAGCAAAAAGTTTGCGCGGGAGGGCGCCAAAGTGTTGATCGTCGGGTTTTCAGACGACCCCGTGGAGGAAGTAGTAGCGGAAATCAAAGAAGCTGGTGGCACGGCAATCGGCTGCGGCAAGGATATTTCGCAATCCGACAATGCACAGGAGGTTATTCAACAGGCCGTGGACGAGTGGGGAAAATTGGACATCCTTATCAATAATGCGGGGGTATTCCCGATGGTGGGCGAAATCGACGAACTGGAAGAAGAAGACATTGACGAAATGCTGCGCCACAATATTCGCTCGGCGATTATGATGACCAAACACGCCATTCCCGAACTGAAAAAGACCAAGGGCTGCATCGTGGCGGCAGGCTCGGAGGCGGGGAAGATTGGACTGCCTAACAACACGCCCTACGGCGGCACCAAAGGATTTGTGCACGCTTTCATCCAAGGCGTGGCGGTGGAACAAGCCAAATACGGCATCCGCGCCAACTGCGTATGTCCCGGCGCCATCGACACGGCTTGGACGCGCAAAGACAAAGGCCCGATGGACGACGAAATGACCGATATGATAAAGGCCGCTACGCCATTAGGCCGCCGAGGCACGCCCGAAGAAATGGCCAACGTATATCTGTTCTTGGCGTCGGACGAGGCGAGTTATGTTACCGGCGCGCTGGTGTCGGCCGATGGCGGCATCACCGTGGGCAAGGGCGGCGTGGGCGAACAGGCTGGCGAGGAAGTAAAGCAGCAACCGGAAGGCGAGCTGGATTTGCAACATTCCAAAGAAGGGGCGGCGGGGTGATTAAGAGGTTTCGACCGCCTGTTTCCAAATTTTTCGGTTAGGCGGTTTTTTATCATCGTTTATTCACCATAAGCCTCATCTTTTGTGAAAAGCACAACCCTGTCAAACAGACGATGGCCTATCAATTATAGGGCATTTCACCTACGGATTGCAATCAGGCACATTATCTTTAAGAATGATATAGAAAAAGAAAGGCTGCAACCTTTTGGATTGCAGTCTTTTGCGTTGTTTTTCTATCGTAAAAAGTGGTGCCAGCTGGAATCGAACCAGCGACACAAGGATTTTCAGTCCTTTGCTCTACCAACTGAGCTATGGCACCTCCATTAGTTCTCGGTTGTCGGTTGTCAGTTCTCGGTCGCTCCGTAAAAAGCGGGTGCAAATGTAAAAGAATCTTGCGAGCCACAATGGACAAATTTCATCTTCGGCTAACTTTGCCATAAATTTTTTGAACAACACTTTGAATCTCATCATCGACCAAGGCAACTCGCGCACCAAATTGGCGCTTTTCCATATAGGTAAAATTCTGAAAACGAGTAGTTTGGAATCGCTTTCGCGGCAAGCGCTTTCGGATTTCTTACAAACCGAAACGCCTGAAAAAGCGATTTTTTCTGGCGTGGCGAAGGAAAGATTTCCTGATTTTTTAAAAGAATTCCCGTTCGAAACGCTGTGCCTTTCCGCAAAAACGCGGCTGCCTTTTCCTGTCCGATACAAAACGCCGGAAACTTTGGGGAACGACCGCCGAGCGCTGGCCGCCGCCGCCGTCTCCCAATTTCCCGCCAAGGACGTTTTAGTGATAGACGCCGGGACCTGCGTCACCTACGATTTTGTGAACCGCGCGGGCGAATATCTCGGCGGCGGGATTTCGCCCGGTTTGCAAATGCGATTGAAAGCGTTGCATCATTTTACCGCCCGACTGCCGCTCATCCAAGAAAAAACCCCGCCCGATTTGATTGGCGATTCCACCGAAAATTCCATTTTGAGCGGTGCGGTGGGGGGTTGGCAATTTGAGATAGAGCGCACAATAGCGGCCTACAGCGCGCGTTTTCCCGAGCTAATCATCTTGCTGACCGGCGGCGATTTGGAACGGTTGTCGCGATTGCCAAAAAATGGCATATTTGCAGCCCCAAATTTTTTGCTGGAAGGCCTCCATTTCATCCTCGATTCTTATGTTCAAAAGCCATAGTGCTTTCGTTTTTTCCCTCGTCATTTTTATTGGGACTTCCCTCCGCGCGCAGCAAACTTCCGTGTCGCCCTATTCGCGGTTTGGCGTGGGCGAGATGGTGCAGCCCAACTACGTGCGCGCTTTGACAATGGGCGGCGCCAGCTTGGCAGATCGCAACGAATTTTCCATCAACTTGGCCAACCCTGCCAGTTATTCCAATTTGGGGCTGACCACCTTTGCGGCAGGATTTACCGCGCAGGGCATCCGGCAGGAACAGCAGAACCCCGACATTTCCATCGAGAACGGATCGGCTGGCTTGCGCTATCTGGCGGTGGGCGTGCCACTGTTGGATTGGTGGGGCAGCGCCATCGGTTTCCAGCCGTATTCCGTCAAGGGCTATAGCATTGCCACCCAGCGGGTTTTGCTCGATTCCATCACGGTGGACGATGCTTTTCAGGGCAGCGGCGGCCTCAACCGGTTCTATTTTGGAAATGCCTTCCAAGTCGCCGAGGGACTGTCGCTCGGGGCCAATGTCAACTACATTTTTGGCAACCTGCAAGAGCTGGACATCCTGCTCTTCGACAATAGTTTTTTGAATACCCGTATCGAGGACAACTTGCGGCTGCGCGGTTTCCAGTTTGATTTTGGGGCACAATATGCGTATGAATTTGAAAGTGGCCTTGAGCTTTCCACGGGGATCACTTTTGCGAACGCCGCTAATCTGAAAGCCGACCGCGAGCGCTTTTCTTTCGTTTTTACGGATGCCAACCAATCCGTGGATTCGCTGGCGGGGCAGGCGTCCACCGAGGCGGAAGTCACCTTGCCCAGCGAGTTGGGTTTTGGGCTTTCCATCGGGCGGCGCGTGGCGGCGCAAAACTACACTTACGGCTGGTGGTTGGGCGCGGATTATGAGATTTACAATGGTTCAGAATTCCAGAATTTTGATGGGCAAAATCCATTGCAGAACGGCTGGCGCGCGGATTTGGGCGGCGCGGTGGTCCCCGCCTTGGCGTTCAGCAATTTGGAACGCAGCACCAACTATCTCGCGGCCATCGAATACCGCTTGGGCGGCTATTATGAAGAAACGCCCTTAGCCCTTAATGGCACAACGATTCCGAACTATGGCATATCTTTTGGGTTGGGACTGCCCGTGCGCCAGCGTAGCCCCGCCCCTGGCGAGGTGAAAGTCAGCAACATCCACACGGGTGTGCTTTTAGGACGGCGCGGCACTTTTGAAAACGGTTTGATCCGCGAAAGCTACCTCCAGTTTTATTTGGGTATTTCGCTTTGCGACAAATGGTTCATCAAATACAAATACAGATAATCTTTAATCACGAAAACAATTTTTTTACAATGAAAAAAGCACTCATCTTACTTTTGGCCGCTGCAGGTTTTACGGCAAGTGCACAAGACCTGAAACCCGAATGGGGCGAAGACAGCGTAAAATGCCGTGAAAATCTTTACATTTATTATGAACTGGCCAAAGGCAAGGCCTATTTAGAGGCGTATGACGCTTGGAATTATGTGTATGAAAACTGCCCCGGCTCCAGCATCAACAATTTTATCTACGGCGGCCGCATCTTGGACGCCAAAATAGAGCAGGCGGGTAAAGAAAACCCCGCTTCGCTACCTTTCAAAAAGGAACTCATCAATCTGTACGACAAGCGTTTGGATTATTTTCCCGGCAAGGAAGGCTATGTGTTTTCGCGCAAAGCGATTGATATGACCCAGCTTTTTCCGGACAGCAACGAGGCCGCTTATCCCATTTATAAAAAGGCGCTGGAATACGACAAGGAGCAGAGCGCCGCTTTTTACAATTATTATTTTGTGACCGCCGCGCGCCTTTTCAACGATGATGTGTTTGAGATTGGCGACGTGTTTCAAGCCTACAACGTGGTGATTGAAGGCATCGAATTCAATACCGACGCGCTGAACCGCACCCGCAACGAGCTGATTGCCAAGGACACCACCGAGACGCTCTCGCAAAAGGAAGCTGACGAACTGGCCAAGGCGGACCGCGAACTGGAACGCTACGACAACGTGGCCTCTAACATCAACAAAATCCTCGCGCCGATTGCCACCTGCGAAAAGTTGCAGATTATTTATAACGAAGAAAGTTTTGCGGCCAATAAAACCGATGCTGTTTGGCTGCGCCGCGCGGCGGTGATGCTGACCAAAGACCGCGAGGACGAGGAAGGCAACGAGACGGATTGCACCGACAATCCGATTTTTTTCAAAGTGGCGGAAGCGCTCTATCAGCAAGACCCTTCCGCCAAAGCGGCACGGGCGATGGCCAGCCTTTCGCGCAAAAACAACAATTACGCGAAAGCGGCGGACTACCTTTCCGAAGCAATTGAGGGCGAAGTGGACCCCGGCAAAAAGGCCAACGATTTGGTGAAACTGGCCAGCATCCAGCAAAAACTGGGACGCTTGAGTTCGGCCAAAAGTTCGGCACTGCAAGCGGCATCACTGCGCAAAAATTGGGGCACGCCTTATATAATACTGGCCACGGTTTACGCTTCTGGCTACGGCGGGGCGTGCACGGGCGCCAATGTATTCGAAAACAAAGCTGTGTATTGGGCCGCCATCGACAAATTGAAATATGCCCGCAGCATAGACCCCTCTTCGGCCAACCGTGCCAATCGGTTGATAAACAGCTACAAAGCGCAATTGCCCGACAAGACGGTATTGTTTCAATTGGGCAAAAAAGAAGGCGACAAATTTTCCGTTGGGTGCTATATCAATGAGACAATTACGGTGGATTACAGTATATAAGGAGCATTGATTTTTAACAAACAAGCCAAGGATTTTCGGTTGAATTTCCTTGGTTTTTTTATGGGAAGGGTGGGAGGTTGCCGCCGTCCCAGCCGATGGTTTAAACTTGTCGGTTGGTGGAGAAAAACCGGAACTTTGGGCTTGGCCGACGGTTGAAACCGTGGGTCGTGAAAAATTTGAACTTCCAGACCTTGCAGGTTGAAGAAAACCTGTCAAGGTCGTCTCGTGCGGAACACGGAACTTGAAACACGAAACATTAAACTTCACGTTTCCAGACCTTGCAGGTTCAAGAAAACCTGTCAAGGTCGTCCCGCGCGAAACACGGAACTTGAAACACGGAACATTGAACAATTTTTTCAAAGTACTTTTCGCCGCCTCGCTTTTGGCTGCTTGCGCGAACGACCCCAAGGAAGTCGCCAATTTCTCCGATGCGGAAGAAATCCCGCTGGAAGTGCAGGAAGATTTGGTGCTGACGTATTCCGACAGTGCTTTTGTGCGCCTGCAACTCCAGGCGCCCGTGGCGGAAAGTTATCCACAGTTGGAAGAGCCGGAGCGGCGTTTCCCGAAAGGGCTCGACGTAAAATTTTTCGATAGCTTTGGAGACGAAAACTCGCGGATGCGCGCCAATTCCGCCACCCAATTCACCCAAAAAAACCTGTGGCACGCCAAGGGAAACGTGGTGGTAGTAAACGACAAGGGCGAACAATTGAACACCGAGGAACTGTTTTGGGACGAGAACAAAGAGCGGATTTGGTCGGACGTGTTCGTGAAAATGACCACCGAAAAAGAAATTATAATGGGCGAAGGTTTTGAAGCCGACCAAGATTTCAACGAATGGACCGTAAAAAAAGTAACCGGACAAATTGCTATCGACGATGAAGAAGATGCTTAGATTCGTGGAAGTGGCGTGGATCGTGGTCTCCGTCATTTCGGCGGTCGAACTGTTCCGCCGCTGGCCCAGTACCGACAAGTCTTTTTGGATTTTCCTCGGCTTTATGATTTTGGCGATAGTGATGTTTTTTGTGCGGCGTAAGCAGCGCCGCGCCTACGAAAGGCGCCAACTTGAAAAAGATACCCGCGCTTGACACTCCTCGCCATCATCTTGGGTTCCATCCTTTTCTCCGCCTTCTTTTCGGGGATCGAGATTGCGTTCGTTTCTTCCAACCGCTTTCACATCGAAATCGAAAACAAGAAGGGGAATTTCGCTTTCCGCCTCCTCAGTTTTTTGGTGAAAAACCCCGCGCATTTCATCGCCACGATGCTGGTGGGCAATAACATTGCCTTGGTGGTGTATGGCATTTTTATGCCGGAAGTGCTGGAACCCTATCTGGATTTCTTTGGCAATGAATATGTTCTGCTTTTGGTGCAGACCATCATCAGCACCATCATCATTTTGATTACCGCCGAGTTTTTGCCCAAGGCCATTTTCAACACTCATTCCAACCGTTTGCTGGAATTTTTTGCGCTGCCCAGCTACCTGTTCCACATTTTGCTGTGGCCGATCGTGGCGCTGATTATGGGCATCAGCAATTTTGTCTTGAAATATATTTTTCGCGCCAAGCCCGAGGAAATTTCGGAAGCTTTCAATAAAGTGGATTTAGATAATTACATCCGCGAGCGCACGGAATCTTCCGTGGATGAAGAAGAGGAGGAGCCGGAAATCCAGATTTTCAGGAACGCCTTGGGTTTTAGCGGGCAGAAGGCGCGCGAGTTTATGGTGCCGCGCACGGAAATCGAGGCGGTGGAAGTGGGAGAAAACATCGAAAAACTGAAAATGATTTTCGTGGAAACGGGGCTTTCCAAAGTCTTGATTTACAACGAAAGCGTGGACAACATCATCGGCTATGTGCATAGTTTCGAGCTGTTCAAAAAACCGGAAAACATCCGCAGCATTTTGCGTCCGGTCAGTTTTGTGCCCGAGAGTATGGGCGCGATGGAAGTGCTGAACCTGCTTACCCGCGAGCGGCAAAGCATCGCCGTGGTGCTGGACGAATTCGGCGGCACCAGCGGCCTGATCACCATCGAGGACGTGGTGGAAGAACTCTTCGGCGAAATCGACGACGAGCACGACACGGACGAACATCTCGAAGAAAAAATCTCCGATGCCGAGTTCCGCTTTTCCGCCCGCCAAGAGATTGATTACCTCAACGAAAAATACAACCTGAAACTGCCCGAAAGTGAAAATTACAACACGCTGGGCGGCCTCATCCTGCACCTCACCGAGAGCATCCCCGAGAAGGGCGCCGAGGTGGCGCTAGAAGATTACCTGTTCAAAATATCCGAGGTGAGCAACGCGCGGATAGAAGTGGTGCGGGTGAAGGTGAGGGGGGAGTGATATAGGACGGAAAATAGTATTGATAATTTCTGTAGGATAGTCCTTTAAGTTTGAGGCTCTTGGATTTCGGTCAGAAGATAGTGTCCATAGTATTTAATGTTATGAAATTGTTATGATTTGATTTTGAGAATATTTTCTTACAAGATTTTCCTTACATTCGCCCCTCATTCAAAAACAAATATCCAAATGAATACTTCAAAAACTACCCGTCTCTCTCTCTCTCTCTCTCTCTCTCTCTCTCTCTCTTAGCAACCATAGCTTTGACAGCTCAAAACAACAATGCCCTTCTTTTTGATGGAACAGATGACTACGCTGAAATCTTTCAATATTCAGCCACCCACGCCATAGAGCCGGGAAATTTTACCATAGAAGCTGAAATTAACGCAACACCTACTGGCCAAGATATGGCCATTCTCTCCAATGGCACTCCGGGGGTGGATTTTTTCTTTTTTGGATTGGATGGCAATGGTTTTTTTACTCTTAAATGGGATAATGGCGAATACATCTGTACCGAACAGAATCTTTACGATGAACAATGCCATCGGCTTTCAGCAGTAGTATCGGAAACCACCGTTAAAATGTACATAGACGGAGTGGAGAAATGTGTAGGTGACTATGGAATTCTCCACGACATTCAAAATTACCAGCGAATGGGTTTGGGAATGAATCATATTACCCAAGATTACCCCTTTTCAGGGATTATTGACGACGTGCGTTTCTGGGCGCGAGCTTTGAGTGCCTCAGAAATAAGCAGTTATCAATGCCCCTTGCAAGCCAACATTCCTGCTTTCGAGGATTTGTATTCTTATTTTCCATTGGATGAGGGAGGTGGGTTTCACGCTTTCGGTGCACCCAATAGCCCAAAGATTGCTTATCTCCCCAATGCCGCATCTACTCAAGTACCACAATGGACTGTTAGCTGCACTAATTGTGCTGAACCAGAGCGTGTAGGTACAGGAACACCACCGACTTGCATACAATATGATCCCTGCGAATATATTTGCAATGGAGGTTTTGAGTTGTATGATCTAACTTTCGATGCATCCAATGATATATTGAAATCTGCAAAAGCTTTTGTGCCCGATGTAAATGGGGTTACGGATGTTACCGAATGGAAGGTACACTCCGGTGCTGTTAATAGTGGAGTTAACTTTTCTCCTAACGGATTCTATGTTTCTGTTAACCCGAACAACTCTTGGGGATTGCATGTCGCATACCCGTGGAACTATCAAACTACTGCCAACCATAAATATATTTCAATGGCAGCCTTCGATGATTATAGTAACGTATATAACAAATACGAGCCTGAGCTGGAAGCTGAACTATCATCTTCCCTGGTTGCGGGAAATAGCTATGAGCTGAGTTTCCAGCATCTGACTTTTCGTTGGAAGAGCAATACAAATGTTCTGAATTCCCAATATTTTATTGCCTACCTTACTAATTCATCAAATCAAAAGCATCAGCTTTTCAGTACGCCCCAAGTTTTGCCGGATATCTCTACCGCAGGAAATGATTGGCATCAATACAGTCACATTTTTACAGTTCCCAGTAATTCCATAGTGTACGATAAGCTGGTTATTCAAATGGTTACCGAGGATTTTAATGGAAATCCCCTCCACACCGTTCCTACTGGAACAAGCGCTATATCGTTTCCCGAAAGCTTCATTGACGACATTTCTTTGAAAGAACCCGAAACCCTCCCCGCCGCTCTCGTGTTAGGCGATGCGCACCCTCTCAACACCCAACAGGGCGAGAATTTTCAGGATGAACCAAGCAACGAACACGTGGGATATGATGCCAATGACAATTTGTTTTTTGCTGCTTCCTATACCTCCAGTATCCGTTCGGGTACAGGACACAACCCGCTGCTGGATATAAAATATCCCGGCAGCTCTAATTCGGTCAAATCAAAATCTGGTTCCGGAATTATTCTGATGAAATATTCCAATGGCTGCGACCGTCAGTTAGCTTGGACGAAAGAAATTTACGCCACTACTGGTACGACTGTTAATCAGGTGCGTCTGGCTGGATTGGAAGTAGCCGATAACGGCGACTTTTTTATAGCAGGGTATTATGATAAAGGTAACTTGGTGTTCGGTAATGGAAAGGTAGCAAGTGGCACGAGTTCTACCACTTGGAAAGGTTTCGTGGCTCGTTTTGATAATTCAGGAACTTGCCAAGACTTGGAGATGTTTTCTGGACCTAATGCTGTTAATATTTGGGACATCGCCTTGGATGCCGCGAACGACCGCTTGTATTTAGCGGGGTATCACGATTATAATAATAGCGCTGGCAGTTCTGCTAATTTTACTCAACAGATTTCAGTTGCCGCTAATAAAGATTTTCTCATTGAGATGGATGTCTCAGGTAACAGTCTGAACTTTTTTAGCGGATCATCATATCACACCACCAAACCGCATCACAATCCCTATAAGAATTACGCTTTGGCTTGCAACGGAGCCGGCGTTTATTGGATGGAAGACACTGAGGTGTATAAATGGAATCACGCTGCTTTGAATGCTGGTTCTTCTACCATAAATTTTACTTCATCGTATCACGCTAATGATGGGCTCGCATACGATATTACTGCTTCCCCGACTCGCGTAGCTGTAACAGGTTTGTTCAATTCAGAATTGTCCATAGGCTCATTATCAATTACTTCCTTAACCAGTGGCGGATGTGCTTTTGTGGCACTATTCGATCAAAATTTGGTGCCGCTTTATCTCAATTATGTGACCCCGAGTAGCCAATATACCGGTTTCGGTTGGACAATTTCGGCGTCTATTGGTAAAGCTATTGCTTTGGTTGGAGATGCCCCTATACTTGGCGGGGCAGCTACCAGTATGGCTTTTGCAGGCGGCCTGTTTGATGGTTTATCCCAAAATTTTATCTGCAAGTTTGATAGTCAATTGAACCCAAAATGGATGGCCGTAGGCAGTGGTGGTGTTAGTATGGACGATGGGGGTACGGTAGATATAGCTACTGGCAATCTTGATATGTACCGCATTGCCCAAGCGGGCAATTTTACGGGCACGGGCCAAACTTTTGGCGATAAATCCGTAAGCTTAGGAGGGTACTATTATTTCATACCCTTTGTGAACGAGTCGGTGGATTTTGACAAATACGTGCGCTTCAAGGGTACACCTGACGAAACGGAAAATCCCGAAGTTGCCGCCGAATTGTCTCTTGAAAATGAAGAGATAAAAATTTATCCCAATCCTACGGATGGCCAAATTCAGGTACGCGGGTCAGAAGATGCACCGATAGGGGAGGTAGTTATATTCTCCAGCAACGGGAAAAAAGTTTTTTCTAAAACCGTAGAAGAAAATAATATCTCCATTGACTTGAGAAAAAGCGGGCTGGAACGAGGGCTTTATATCCTAAAACTTTCCTCTTCCAATTACGTCTCCAAAATCCAACTGCGATGATACTGGGTAGGTTCGTTCTGTGGGCGGTACTATGTAGTAGTCTGCTGACGACTCAAAGAATGGCGGCACAAGAGGATTGGTTTAGCGGGCATCACTTTGTGGTGCCCGCATATTTTCTATACTTCAAGGACACAGTACATTTTAGCCTATTCACTCAAGAGGTTAATTATGTTGAAATTATAAATCCCTTTGATAGCACTTCTTCTTTTAGGTGTCTACAGAAAGGTGAAGTTTTTAGGCTTTCACCGGACACCATCCTTAATCAAAGCCGAGATTCTGTTTTTAAGAATAATGAATTAATTGGCCCTCATACGTTGGTGATTAAAGCATTAAAGCCTTTGGTTGTTTTTATGGAAGAGGTTAATCATAAGCCCTCAGCTACTGGTATTCAAGTTTGGTTTGGAAACAGTCATTTTTTTTCTATACCCGTGGAAAAATCTGCTGCTCAATACCAATTATTAGATCAATATAGGCCTGGGGAGATGGCCACATTAGTGGCAAATCATAATGGTGGTAATACTATTCACTATGATATTCCGGCAGGAAGCAGCGAATATAACTTTGGACCTGACTCATCTGTAGTTTTGCCACCCTTTCATACCTTTCAAGAATTTAGCGCTTATCATCCAGACTATCGTGATGGGAGTATTATATCTGGTTTAAAACCTTTCTCGTTAATTGTAAATCAAATTAGTAGCGCTGATTCTCGTCCGTGTAGCAATTATTCCCAGATTTCATCCTATTTTTATGAAAACTTTGGTACAATCACATTTGCTTTTCCAGATACTTCCAAGGCTGGGCGGCGATTCTACATTACCCCATACGCCAATCAAATTGATCGTTTCGTGCAGATAAATCTTTTGGCTACGAAGGATGATACCCAGGTACAGTTTGAGAACGGTCATACGATTTCGTTAGATTACAATGAGCACTACGATACCTGCACCCTCCAGCCTATGGTTATCCGTTCTGACAAGCCTATTTTGGCTACGCAAACTTCAATGGCTTATGCTGCCGTCGACACTCCTCTACCGCAGCAATTAGTTTATAGTGGGCTTCAGTGGTTTCTGCAAAACGAAAATAATTTTATACAGCAGAGTTTTTTTAGCACTGCTATTACCCAGGTAGTGGATTCCCACTACGTCAACCTCATCTGCCCCGTAACCGACACGATGAACTTTACCCATAATGGTCAGCCTTGGCAAAATTTGGGATTCAAGCCGTATGCGGCGGACAGTACGATGGCCTACGCCTACGCGCGAATCGACAGCGGGCAACACCTTATCAAAAACCCCGGTGGCTTTATCGGCTATCACTATGGAGTGCATTACAATCTTACAGGCACCCAAAATCAGCAAGACTCCGGCGAGGCGTATGCCTTCACCCTACCTGGTTTGCCCGTGTCCGAGGCGGAGGATACGGTTTTCCAATATTCCGTGACGGGCGAGACGTTCCAGCCTTTTGCGGGAGGAGAAGTGGAACTGTGCGCGGGCGACAGCGTGCGGGTGGTGCCACCGCGCTACCGTTTTATAGATTGGCAGTGGCAAAGCGGGGGCGGCGATACGGCTTTCCAATCCATCGAAAACCATCTGCCGGACACGCTTATTTTTCGATACGAAGAGGGCGGGAATTTCATCCTGGGCGCGCACAACTTGGCGGGCGGCTGTTTTGGCAAGATGCGCGGCGACAGCCTCGACATCAAGGTTATCGAATTACCCGCGCCTGAAATCTCCGCGCGGGTGGAAAGCAGTTGCGAAACTTCGACGCTTTTTTTAAGCTAAAGTAACCAAGCTTTTGAAAGCTACGAATGGCGGCTGAACGGCGAGATTCTTCCCAGCGGAAACCCGCTGGAAGTGAAAATCGGTGAGAGCGGGCCATTGAATGTGAGCCTGACGGTGGGCATCGGGAAATGCTCCGCTACGGTAACGGAGGTGGGGGAGCGGCCGGATTCCACCAATGATTTTAGCATCCCCAACGTGTTTACCCCCAACAGCGACGGGGTGAACGACTGCTTTCAAATCGATGCGCCGAGTGCGCAGGGTTGTTTTTCATTGGCGGTGTACAACCGCTGGGGCCGACAAGTATTTACCACGGAAAATCCAGATGATTGCTGGGACGGCGGCGAGTTGGCCAGCGGCACGTACTTCTACGTTTTGGAGATTTTTGGCGAAAGCCACCGTGGCCATTTGAGTCTTTTCCGCTGAGAAAAATCAGCCTTCGCAACGGCCATTCCCGAACGCCTCTAATCCCTATATTCGCAGCCTCAAAATTTTAACGAAAAAAAGATGGCGACTTTAGAGAAAATCCGCAGGCGGTCAGGGCTTTTGCTCATTGTGATTGGTATCGCTTTGCTGGGATTTATTTTGACGGATCTGCTCAGTTCGGGCAATTCCATTTTCAGGGGCGATGTGAACACGGTGGGCCGCGTGAATGGCCGCACGGTGGAATCCCCCGAATTTTCCACGATGATGGCTGAGCAGCAAGCGCTGATCGAGCAGCAAAACCCAGAGCAGGCGCGCAACATTTCCCAAAAGCAACTGGCCGACCGCGTGTGGCTGGAATATGTCCGCGAGGAAATTATGAGCGAGCAGTACGACAAGCTGGGCTTCAAAGTGACCACCGACGAGCTGTACCAGCGATTGAAGCAAAACCCGAACATCCAAAGTGCGCCCGCCTTCCAAGGGTCAAACGGGCAGTTCAACGAGGCGGCTTTTCAGCAATATTTGGTGAACCTGCGCGACAACCGCGGGGCCGACCAGCAAGCGGCCGATGTTTATGAGCAATGGGTCAATTTTGAAAAAGGCACGCGCCAGCAAACCTTGCAAAACAAGTACAACATTGCCATCCAAAAAGGGCTGTACGTGCCCAAGGGAATGGCGCAGGCACTGCACCAGCGCAGCAACGCCAGCACCCAGGCCAAGATGGTGGTGAAAGAATTCAACGATGGCGACACTTCCGTGCAGGTGAGCGATGGCGAACTGCGCGACTATTACAAAAAGAACAAGAAGAAATACGAAGCCGAGGAATCGGCCGATATTCAGTACGTCAATTTTACCATTCAGCCATCCGAGAAAGACAAGGACAGCTTCCGCGCCGAGCTGGGCCGGTTTATGAAAACCCAATACTTGGAAGGCCGCAAGGGCAGGATGGACACGGTGATGTCCTTCGCGGAATCGGAAGACGATTCGCTTTACGCCTCGGCGCGGTCTGACGAGCCTGTGCGCCCTGATTATTATAAAAAAGGACAGTTGCCACCCGGCTTGGATTCCGCCCTTTTTGAGCGGGAAGTGGGCTATGTGCACGGCCCTTACGAAGACGGTAATTTTTTCCGCCTCACCAAAATATTGGACAAAAGAGAACTGCCGGATTCGGCCAAGGCGCGGCACATCTTGATTTCGTTTCAAGGTTTGCAAAATGGCAACGCCGAGCGCACTCCGCAGCAAGCCAAAGAACTGGCGGACAGTCTCTTAAAAATTGTAAAAAATGACACGGCGCGTTTTGCCGCGTTGGCGCGCCAAGTATCGGACGATCCCGGATCGGGGGCGAAGGGCGGCGACTTGGGTTGGTTCAACGACCGGTCGATGGTGCGGCCTTTCGGCAATTTTGTGTTTCGCAACGAGGTGGGCAACATTGGCTTGGTGTACAGCCAGTTTGGTTTTCACATCATAGAAATACTGGATCAAGCCGGCGGCGTTCCTGCGCTGAAACTGCTGAACATTGCCCGCGAAGTGACGCCCAGCGAAGAAACCTTGGACTTGATTTATGCCGAGGCCAGCCAGTTTGCCGCCAGCGTTTCCGGCGTGGATGATTTTGCCGCCAAGGCCGAGGCCAAAGGTTACAGCCCGCGCCCCGCCACCAACCTGAAAAAATTTGACGAGCAGATCCCCGGCTTGGGCGCCAGTCGGCCCATCGTAAAATGGGCCAACGGCATCGGCGCGGACAACGAGGACGTGGAGCGCGGCGATATCCAATTGTTCAACAACGGCAACGATAGCTATGTGGTAACCGTGCTGACAGGGCAAAACAAGGACGGCCACCGCAGCTTCGAGAGCGTGAAGGAAGAAATCCGCCCGCTGGTGATAAAAGACAAAAAAGCCGAGAAATTTATGGAGGATTTTCGTGAGGCAATGCAAGGCAAATCCGACATTGAGGCCGTGGCCAGTGCGATGGGCTTGACGGTGGTGGAGCAGGCGTTTTCGTTTAAAAACAACACCATCGCCGGTATCGGCAGCGAGCCACGCGTGGTGGGCGCCATCGCCAACGCAAAGCCGAACCAACTGACGGGCCCGCTCAAAGGCGAGAACGGCGTGTTCGTAATTTCCGTGCTGAGCCGCAACCCCGCGCCGGAACTGCCCAACCCCGGCGATGAGGCCAACACTTTGGTGCAAACCACCCGTGGCCGCGTCCCCAGCCAAGTGTATAATTCGTTGAAAGAAAAAGCGAAAATTGACGACCGCCGGGCGCGGTTTTATTAGAAAAACTTTTCGCTGAAAGTATCTTAAAAGTCAGCGATTCGATATTGCCAACCTGTCAGGTTTCTTGCTCCTGACAGGTTTTTTTATGCAGTTTGTTTAGAAATTTGCCGGTCTGAGAAATTCTGTTTTAAACAGAATTAATAATATGAAATGTAGTATCAAAACCATCCAAAAAATTCACCCTTCCCGCAACCACCTTTTCGCCTCCTCCTTCTCTGAAAACTCAAACGATTTCAATTCAATCGCCGGAATCAATTTATACTCGGCGGAGGCCAAAAACCGCAGCCAACCCTTATCCGCCACAAAGGCGATTTTATCCACTTTTTTGAAATATTTGCCGCCCTCGGAAATGGCGTATTTCAAACTGTCCCACACCACTTCCCAGTCGAGGCCGTCAAAATTTTTCACTTCAATGTAAATATTGAAGTGGGGCGGCGTGTTGGTTTCGGGGATGATACGCTGCATCATCTGCACGAAGGAGGGCTTGCTCAACTTGCCGCTCACTTCGATGCCTACGATGTTTTCGTCGGGGAAATGGATTTTGGAGGTCATATTTGAAGGATACTTTGAGAATTGAAACACCGTAAAAAAGAAGATGTTTTTGGAAAAATAGAATCATCTTGAAAATAGTGCCGTGCCTTTAGCACTCCGCGAACTTGCCTATCACAAATTTCCCTACACTCACGTGTGGGGCTATCAATATGGCGTCCGCCGCGGCGGACTTTTCCAAAATTGGAATTTTCACGTTTGAAATAGTGCCGAAGGCACGATATATTGATAGCCCCAATCGTATGATTGGGGTCTAAAGGTTGGCGGCGATTGGATGAGTGCCAACGGCACGGCACACTATCAAACCCGTCAAAAATTTGGCGTTTGATTTTATAATATCACCAAAAACAACTTTTCAATCCTTATCAACACCTCTTTTTTCGCCGCCTCATTTTTCTAATTTTAGAAATTGAATTTAAAACTTTCAACTCCCTCATTTCCAATGTTTTTAATCTTCGATACTGAGACCACCGGCCTTCCCATTCGCGATGATGCGCCGCTTTCTGATTTGGACAACTGGCCCCGCGCGGTGCAGATTGCGTGGCAGCTTCACGATAAAGACGGCAGCCTCGTGGAGGCCAAGGATTTTGTGGTGAAACCGGATGGTTTTGACATTCCGTTCAACGCGGCGAAAGTCCACGGCATCACCACGGAAGTGGCTGAAAACTATGGCGTTCCGGTTGAGGAGGCGATGGCGGAATTTTCCCGTGCGGTGGAAAAAGCGGAGTTTTTGGTGGGCCACAATGTGGGTTTTGACAACAATATTCTCGGGGCGGAATATTTGCGGCTGGGGCAGGAAAATTCGCTGGCGGAAATGCCCGTCATTGATACCAGCACCGAGACGAAGGATTTTACGCAACTGGCTGGCGGAAAGGGCGGTGGCTTCAAATATCCCAAGCTGGAGGAGTTGTATGAAAAGCTGTTCAACGAAAAATTTGCGGAAGCCCACAACGCCGCCGCCGATGTGGAAGCCACTTCGCGGGCGTTTTTGGAGTTGGTTCGCATCCGTTTTTATAAAGATGAAAAGCTTCATTTTTCACCCGAAGACCGTCAGGATTTTACAGCTAAAAACCCTACCACCATTCAGCCGATTGGTTTGAACGTTCAGTCGTTCAAAGAATTGGCGAAAAAACTGGCCGAAGAGTCATCCCAAAAAAAGCAAGATGGCGAAACGGCGGAAGTGGCGACGGACACGCCTTTTGTGCATTTGCACGTCCATACGCAGTATTCGATTTTACAGGCTACGTGCGACATTCCCGGCCTGATTGCCAAAGCGAAAGAAAATAACTCGCCCGCCGTGGCGATGACCGACCACGCCAACTTATACGGCGCTTTTTCTTTTGTGGAAGAAGCATTGAAAAATGACGTAAAACCGATTGTAGGATGCGAATTTTATGTATGTCGAAATCATACCGATAAAACGCAAAAAGACAACGGTTTTCAGCAAGTTTTTTTAGCCAAAAATCGCAAGGGATATTACAATCTTGCCAAGCTCAGTTCGGCGGCTTTTGTGGATGGTTTTTATTATGTGCCTCGCATTGATAAAGATTTATTAGAAAAATACAAGGAAGATTTGATAGCTCTTTCGGGCAATCATTATGGGGAAATTCCATCGCTGATTTTGAACGTCGGAGAGAAGCAAGCCGAGGAGGCTTTTGTATGGTATAAAGAACAGTTTGGTGATGATTTTTATGTGCAACTGCAACGGCACGGATTGGAAGCGGATGAAGCTGTGAATCAAACGCTTATTAAATTTTGTAAAAAATACGATGTCAAATATGTGGCTTCTAACAATGTCTATTATTTAGATAAAAATGATGCGAATGCACACGACATTTTATTATGTGTAAAAGAAGGTGAATTTCAAAGTACGCCGATTGGTCGCGGGCGCGGTTTTCGTTACGGTTTTCCGAATGATAATTTTTACTATCGGAATACCGAAGAAATGCGGGAAATCTTTGCAGATTTGCCGGAAGCTATTTCTACGAGTGCCGAAATCGCCGAAAAAATCGAAAGTTATTCCTTGCGAAAGGATGTCTTATTACCCAAGTTTGAAATCCCTGAAGAATTCAAAGATGCTGAAGATGAGACAGATGGAGGAATTCGGGGCGAGAACAATTATCTGAAACATCTGACCTATGAAGGCGCGAAAAAACGCTACGGCGAGATTTCGCCCGAACTGAAAGAGCGGCTGGATTTTGAGCTGGAAACCATCGCCAATACCGGCTACCCCGGCTACTTTTTGATAGTGCAGGATTTTACCACCGAGGCGCGCAAAATGGGCGTTTCCGTGGGGCCGGGCCGTGGTTCGGCGGCGGGCAGTGTGGTGGCGTATTGTACTGGAATCACGAATGTTGACCCCATAAAATACGATTTGCTTTTTGAGAGATTTTTGAATCCCGACCGTGTGTCGTTGCCGGATATTGATATTGATTTTGACGACGAACTGCGCGGCAAAATCATCGACTGGGTGGTGCAGAAATACGGCAAAAACCAAGTTGCGCAAATCATCACTTACGGGACGATGGCCGCCAAATCCGCTATTCGCGACACGGGGCGGGTGATGCAACTGGGCCTGCCGGAAACGGACAAAATTGCCAAGCTGGTACCGGATTTTACCAAACTTTCCAAGCTTTTCAAATGGAGCGATTCGGAGGTAAATCAAAACCTGAACGGCGACAATGTGCAGATGGCCAAGGACTTGCGCAAGTTGGCCGAAACGGAGGGCAAGGAGGCGGAGGTGATTGCGCAAGCGCGCATTTTGGAAGGTTCGGTGCGCAACACCGGCACTCACGCTTGCGGCGTCATCATTACGCCGGACGACATCACGGAATTCATTCCCGTGGCAACGGCCAAAGACTCGGAACTGCTTGTAACCCAGTTTGATAACTCGGTAGTGGAAGATGCGGGGATGTTGAAAATGGACTTCCTCGGACTGAAAACTTTGAGCATCATCCGTGACGCGATTCAAATGGTGAAAGAGCGCCATAATAAAGAAATCGACCCCGACGAAATTCCGCTGGACGATGAAAAGACCTTTGAACTCTATCAACGCGGCGAGACAAATGGCACGTTTCAGTTTGAAAGCGCGGGGATGCAGAAGCATCTCAAAAACCTGAAACCCGACAAATTCGGCGACCTGATTGCGATGAACGCGCTGTACCGGCCCGGCCCGCTGCAATACATTCCCGACTTTATCGAACGGAAACACGGCCGCCAAGAAATCAGCTACGACCTGCCCGAAATGGAGGAGTATCTTGCTGAAACTTACGGGATTACGGTGTATCAGGAGCAAGTGATGCGGCTGTCGCAAAAGCTGGCCGGTTTCACCAAAGGCGAGGCCGACATTCTGCGCAAAGCGATGGGCAAAAAGAAGCGCGACGTGCTGGACAAGATGAAGCCGAAATTCATCGAACAGGGCGGCGAGCGCGGCCACGGTGCGGAAATCCTCGAAAAAATCTGGAAAGATTGGGAGGCGTTTGCGGAATATGCGTTCAACAAATCGCACTCCACTTGCTACTCGGTGGTGGCGTTTCAGACGGGCTATTTGAAGGCGAATTATCCGGCGGAATTTATGGCCAGTGTGCTGACACACAATATGAACGACATCAAAAAGGTGACGTTTTTTATGGAAGAATGCCGCCGGATGGGCATCCCCGTTTTGGGGCCGGACGTGAACGAATCGGAGCTGAAATTCACGGTGAACCGGAAGGGCGAAATCCGTTTTGGGTTGGGCGGGATGAAGGGCGTGGGCGAGAGCGCCGTGCTGAATTTGGTGGCCGAGCGCAAGGAAAACGGGCCGTACCGCCACATTTTCGATTTTTTGAAACGGGTGGATTTGCGCTCGGTGAACAAGCGGACGGTGGAAAGTTTGGCGCTGGGCGGGGCGTTCGACGCCTTCCCGAACGAGCACCGCGCGGTGTATTTTTATACGAACGGCGAGGAGCGCACCTTTTTGGAAAACGCGATGCGCTACGCCCAAAAAATGAAGGCGCAGGAAGAATCGTCGCAGGTGTCGCTGTTTGGTGAAAGTCAGGAAGTTAGCCTGCCCGAACCGGAAATCCCCACCGTAGCGGAATGGCCGCGGATGATGCAACTGGGCAAGGAAAAGGAAATCAACGGCATTTACATTTCCAGCCACCCGCTGGACGATTTCAAGCACGAAATCGAACATTTTTGCAATAAGGAACTGGCAGATTTTCAAAATCTTGAAAAGCTGGGCGAGTTTTGCGTGGCGGGTATTATTACGGAAGCGAAACACCTGACGGCGAAGAGCGGCAAACCGTTCGGGAAATTCACTTTAGAAGATTATTCGGACAATCACGAGTTTGTGCTTTTTGGGGAAGACTACTTGAAATTCAAGCACTGGCTGAACCCGAATATGATGCTGATGGTGAAGGGCGCGGTGAACCGCTGGACGCCGCGCTACGAGGGCGCGCCGGAGCGCATCGAGGCGAAAATCCGCGACATCTCGCAACTGCAGGATGCGATGGAAAACGACGCCCGCACGCTGGAACTGATGCTGGCGCTGGACAAAGTGAACCCCGAAAACATCGAGGAAATCCACTCGCTTTTTGCCAAACACAAAGGCAGCGGGCGCGTGCACCTGTGGGTGTTTGACCCCGCCAAAAAAAGCGTGAACGTGAAGATGCCGAGTAGGAACGGGGGGGTGAAAATTGGGAAGGAGTTGCTGGATGAGTTGGGGGGGAAGGAGTGGGTTAGGGTGAGGGTTGGGGGGTGAGTTGGTAAAATAATCTAAAAATTTTAGAAGACTTTAAGCTTTTCAATAGCAATGTCAATAAAGGTCAAACAAGTATTAATAAAGTGTCTCAGGAAAATCGAGAATGACACATTTGATGAAGACACAATTCGTACATTATTAATTACTTCAAGGGAATACATCAAAAATGAGGGATTAATTAAAGAGTTGGCACACTTTATTGCCCACCCAGTCCGTGATAGGGGCATATTTCATAGTAAGTTAAATAATAGATACACTAAACTTAAATTAACAGATGAAGAAATTTCAAAATATACTACTTCTGAAATACTAAAAAATGTCAAAAATGAAGATGAGCTAAGCGACTTAATGTTAGGAGGTGTTTCGGTAGAAAAAATTGATTCAAAACTTTTCAAAATTCTTTACATTGATGGACTGGATGATTTACCAGACTCTCACTTGAAAAAATATACAGGATTTAACAAAAAGGAAATTAGAGATTTTTTCAAGAAGCAATATGTTCAGAGAAATGGTTATCATTACATCAAAACGAAAAAAACCGAATGGTATATTAACGCAATTAGACGATTGCCTATTTCAAAATATGACCCTGTCCAAGAATTAGAGTTGACTAAACAATTGGTCGAGGCGGAAAATTTAGCCAAAAAGATAAAATCAACTATGGACAGGATACAAAAGGTGGTTAGAGGAGCAATATTTTATAATTCGGTCTTTGAAACATCAGTCTTTGCGAGTGAAATTGTAAACGTATTTTCTCAAATAGTTGACAGATTTGCGTTAGGAAAGAACTATGTTAAAGCTATAAAGAAAAGGGTTAATCACATAATGTTATGTATAATGACACTTTTGCACGATGCCAAATTTATATTCTATGATAAAAATGTAGCAAATGCTGCATTGTGTTTTTATCTCGATTATGACCCTAAACATTCGAAAATGCCAAATTTTAATCTTAGTGAAGAATTATATGAAAATGGCGTTATCGCCTTATTTGTTGAATATGTTAACGGAGAGAGGAAAACCACGATACCACTTTACGTTTCTAATTTGAAAATTAAAGATTTTTTAGACTATGAAACCTATAAATCAAACCCAATTGACTCCTATAACTCGGAGATAATTTGGATTTCAGCAAATCGAATTGATAATAAATTGCAATTGGTTTAGTAATATTTAAAATGAAAAAGACATCCGCTGGCCTCAAAGATTTTCCAATTTTGCAAAAGCAATTTATACCTCACATTAAAAGTTTCCATTTTGGAAACTTTTCTTATTTTTGACCCTTTCATATTTCGGAATGAGAATCATCGCGATAAGCACGTTGAAACAATTTTATGAAAAACACCCCGAAACGGAAACGGGATTGAAAGTGTGGATTAAAAAAACGAAAAACGCTGACTGGGCGCGGCCGAACGATGTTTTAGAAACGTTCACCCACGCGCGGCCTATCGCCAACCAACGGGTGGTTTTCAATATCAATAAAAATGATTATCGCCTTATCGTAATGGTGAATTACCGTCGCCAATCCGTGTACGTTTGTTTTATCGGCACACACGGCGAATATGACAAAATAGACCCCGCCACCGTTTGGAATTACTGAAAGGAAACTGGAAATGACACAAAATAATCACATAAAACCCGTCCGCACGGAGGCCGAATACCGCGAGGCGCTGAACGCACTGCGGGAGATTTTCAACGCTCCGGAAAACACGCCGGCCTACGACCGCGCCGAGGTGCTGGAAATCTTGATTGAAGATTATGAAAACAAGCACTATCCGGTGAGTGACCCCGACCCCGTGGAAGCCATCAAATATGTGATGGACGAAGAAGGCTGGAGCCAGTCGGAGCTGGGCAAAGTGGTGGGCGACAAAGCCAAGGCCTCGCTAATTTTGAACCGCAAAAGAAAGCTGAGCGTGGCAATGATTCGGAACGTAAACCGCCACCTAAAAATCCCTCTGGAGATTTTGGTGAAGGAATATCCGTTGGTGGTGTAGGTTTTTGAGAAAGAAGGGTGTGAAGTGTTTTGAGGTTTGCAAAGAAGTGAAGGTTAGCGGCGGCCCAGCTCCCATCCTCGCTCGCGAGGAGGGGTGGTTTTTTCGGCTACCGCTTAATGCCGAAAAAAGCGGGGTGGTGTTTTTTGAATTCATTGTGATTTAAACCACCCTGATTTTCTCAACGGCCGAAAACAAACCACCCCCGCATAGGCGAGACAGGCCCGAAAATTCCGACGACTTAAGAAAGTCGGAATTTCCACCCCTCCTTTTTTAAAAAAGGAGGGGAGCTGAGTCGCCGCTCCGACCCCAATTTCCGTTTCGCCGAAATAACCCAATAACCAATTAACTCAACAATCCAAAACCACAACCCCCTGCCAAGTCGTCCGAAAGACGGACGCGGCAAGACCTTTGTAGTACTTTTGCGGAACGAAAAAATTTTAATTTAAACCTCTATTAAGATGGCTGTTGAAATCAACAACGATAATTTTGAAGAAGTAGTAATGAAGTCGGACAAGCCCGTGCTGGTGGACTTTTGGGCAGAATGGTGCGGCCCCTGCCGAATGGTAGGCCCTATCGTGGAAG
The DNA here is from genome assembly GCA_965214115.1 of Owenweeksia sp. GTDB lineage: Bacteria > Bacteroidota > Bacteroidia > Flavobacteriales > Schleiferiaceae > Owenweeksia. Next base: position 180,892 of record CBDCAU010000002.1, on the reverse strand, counting down.
AATTGGCCGGCGACTATGACGGTAAAGCCGTGGTCGGCAAGGTGAATGTGGACGAGAACCAAGAAATCTCGATGAAATTCGGCATCCGCAACATCCCGACTTTGCTGGTTTTTAAGAATGGCGAAATCGTGGACAAGCAAGTGGGCGTGGCGCCTAAAAACGTTTTGGCTGGCAAGCTGGACGCGCAGATGAACTGATTATCAGAATTTTACAATTTTAAAATCCCGCTTCGCAAATTGCGAAGGCGGGATTTTTTTTGGTATATTTCTTTCACGCAAATTGTCAAATCCAAAATCCATAAAATGAAAACTAAAAATTTACTTATTGCCTCGCTAACCGTTTTGGCGATGTTTGCTTGTAAGAAGAAAGATGATACCGCGCAGGAGAATCCTGATCCGCCCAGTTTTGCGATGTTTTCCAACGGCAACGGAGCTGTAGTTCGTCTCAATCCCAATATCAACTTGGAACAAGACCATCAAGATTTCACCACTCTGATGGATAGTTTGGATGTAGATGAGGATGGAAAAATGGATTTAGAGTTCCGCAATTACGCAGCAGATGGCTCGGTTGGAATTTTCTATGCCAACAGTATCTCGGTTTTGAATCCAGAATTTTCACTGGCGCTTGAAACTATTTCCCAGACCTTATATGAATGTGAAGGCAAGACCAATAATTTTGAGCAGGCCTTGCAGAAACAGCGCGTCATCACTCACGATCATATTTCCTGTTTTGCCCAGCTGCCCGACAGCCTTTGCTCGCAAATTACCAGTGAAATAAAGGTGCCGAGGCTTTTGGGTTTTAACGATGAACTTTCGGCCACATCCAATTTGTGGGAAGAGAAGATATTTCTAAACAAAGGAGCGCAAACTTTTGAGTACGTGAAAACCAAAGAAACTCAGGATTCGGTTTGGTACGATTTCACCACCCGAGAAGATTTTTGCTATCAATTTCCGCAAAATCTTGAGCAGTTTATCGGCATCAAAAAAGGGGAGGGCGAGAACGCCAAATTTGGTTATCTCAAAATAATGTTTACCGAAGGTATGAATACTTCCTACAGGCTGTGGGTTAGGGAATCGGTTATCCAAAAGTGATTATTTGACAAAATTGTCATCTTAGCAATGAATAAGCGGCACGGGGATTTTCTTCTTGCCTTTTTTTATTTTTACAAAATGAAAAATTCCAAAGAACTGACCGCCATTATTGAAAGAGAAGGCACCAGCTATGTGTCGCTTTGCCCCGAAGTGGACGTGGCCAGCCAAGGCGACACGGTAGAAGAAGCGCGTGCCAATCTCATTGAAGCGTTGGAACTTTTTTTTGAAGCGGCTTTTCCTTTGGAAATTTCTCGGCGTATGCTTGGGGTGCCGCCCCAAGTTGTGTAGTCGCATACTTTCAGCCTGCGAAGGTGCGGCGTGAACTGACGCCGGATTCCTGTAAAATCGCACGGCCGTGCGATTCTACCTAAAATCCGCGCCATCCGCGAAATCTGCGTGCCTATCTTGCGTTCCTGAAATCCTATGGAAAATACCCTCGACATCCAAAACTTCCGCGACTTCGAATCACTGGAACTCTTTGCCCGCCAAGTGGTGGAAGGCTTCATCACGGGGATGCACAAAAGCCCCTTTCACGGTTTTTCGGTGGAATTTTCGGAACACCGCATTTACAATCCCGGTGAAAGCACCAAAAACATCGACTGGAAACTGTACGGCCGCACCGACCGACTTTATACCAAACGCTACGAAGAGGAGACGAACCTGCGTGCGCGGCTGGTCATCGACACCAGCGGGAGTATGTTTTATCCTGAAGGCCGGATGATGGACGTGCAAAATCCCAACAAGCTGTTGTTCAGTACGGTGGCCTCGCTGGCGCTGATGAATTTATTGAAAAAACAACGGGACGCGGTGGGACTGAGTTTGTTTGGAAATCACGATACGCACACGGCGGCGCGCTCCACTTTTCAGCACCATAAATTGATCAATACCGAACTTTTCAAAGTTTTGTCAGAATATCAGCGGCAGGCAGAAACCAAGAAACCGTTGGCGAAAGCCTTGCACGAAATTGCCCAGAAAATTCACAAGCGGTCGCTGGTGATTTTGTTTTCGGATTTGTTTGAAATGCAGGAAAACGAGGCGGAAATCTTCGATGCGCTGCAACACCTGAAATACAACAAGCACGAGCTGGTGCTTTTTTGGACGACCGACCAAAGCACCGAGGTGGACTTCGGTTTTTCCGAGCGCCCGCACCGCTTCGTGGATATGGAAACGGGCAAAGTGCTGAAACTCAATCCCAACGAAATCCGCGATGATTACCAACGGGAAATGGAGGATTTCAAAAAGCGGCTGCGGGTGAAATGTTTGCAGTACAAAATCGACTTGGTGGAAGCGGACGTGGCGCGGGGGTATCATCCGGTTTTGCAGGGGTATCTTTTGAAAAGGAAGAGGATGAAGTAAGGGGAAAACGGATGACGCGGATTCGGCGGATTTTGACGGATTTTTTTGTTTGGATTTACGTGAATCGCACGGCCGTGCGATTTTACTGAAATACGGGCTACTATTAAACGGAGATGGAAGATAATCTGAAATACGAAATCATCATTTATTGGAGCAAACCCGACGAAGCTATCATCGCCGAAGTACCTGAATTGGCGGGCTGCGCAGGTGACGGCCAATCCTATTCGGAGGCCTTGGAAAACGTTCAAACTATTATTCAAGAATAGATGGAAACCGCCAAAGTATTAGGCTGAGAAATCCCAAAACCCAAAGGCAAATTGATGTATGCCTGAGAGCTTTTTTTTGATTAAAATAAATTCACAAAAAAACCCGTCCAAAGAAAAATCTCCGGCGGGTTTTGTCTTTTAAAAAGGAAAACTTTTACCTTCTCAGATAAGAAGGATTGTTGAACTCCTCCCTTTCGTAATACTCATCGTCCACACGGCAATTAGGACCTACTACATCTTTACCGCGGTAGGTGCGCAGGGTTTGGACTTCGTAGTCTTTCGTAACCGGCTGATGGGGCGCGATGCGCTTGGTGCGCGCAAAGGTGTCGCGGTTCACGTCGTCGGAAATCACCTTGTTGTTCTCGGTGTCCAGCCGCACCATCCCGATGGGGATGATGAGGTGCGTTTCGCCGTCCTCGTTGATAAATTCGTGCACGCCCGCACTATCGTCCTGCGCGGCCAGCGGGTCGTGGCCTTCTTCGATGATGTCGTCCGCCACGTCCACATCGAGGTAGCGCACTTTTTCAGCCTCCTTGCTCACCAGCAGGTTGTCCACTTTGCCGATGGTGCGGCCTTGCGCGTCCACCACGTCCCAGCCCCTCACGTCGGGGTCGTCGCTTTCCACCTTCCAGCCCGAAAGCTCGTGCAGGTAATGGAGATGTTTATCTGTATCGCTCATATTGTTTATGTTTTGGGGTTCAATTATTGGCGGGTTGCCAGTCGTTCAGCAAGTTGGCGGCGGCATCAAAAAATCCCTTAACGGTAGATTTTTGCTCCAAGGTAGGCACGCCCGCCCTCATTTCGTTGCTATGTTTGCGTAGCGGCTCTAATTCATTGCTTTGGTCGGGGAACTCCGCCTTTTGCATACCGTCCAAAATGGCTATCGCGCGCTCAAAACCTTTCTTGATAAGGTCGGCGTGTTTCAGCGATTGGGGATCTACCTTCAGTTGGTCGGCCCAAGTGTCCAAGTTGTCCAAGTCTGCTTGGATGTCATAGTCGCGCTCGTCCGCCACTTGGTGGATGGCATCGGAAAGCAAAGTGAACGCGCGGTGTGTGTACTCGTGGTCGAGGCCCATCCTGCCTTGCTCGTTATCTATGTGATTTGCAAAGATGGCCAACGCACCGCCGTCATCGGCATTCTCCATTGCGCTACGCTCTTTGTCGTCCATCTCATCGCTACCCAGTTCCTCGTCTTGGTACATTTCCTCGGTGTTGTCTTCCGAGCCGTCGTCATCGTCTGGCCAAAAGAAAACCGCGATCACGCCGATGATCAGCAGTGCCAGCAATACCCACGGCCAAACGGGCTTCTTTTTTTCGATTCCAATTTCTGCCATATTAATTTGTTTTATTGTGGTGTAAAAGTGAAAAGTATAACTTTCTCATCTTGTAAAGGTTTAGCAATTATGGAGAGTTTTTTTGCGATTAGCATTCTTGATAAAGAAGTTGTCTAAAGTCAAATTCACCTCAGCAAAATTACCGCAAACGCCAGCCAGTGCAGGGCTTTCCAGTGCAGCGGGCTGGTCTCGAAGCGCACCAGCAGCGCCTTGAACCCGTCGAGCCAGGCGTTGGTCCTCTCCACCACGAACCTGTGCCCGTACAGCAGCTCGTCGAAGAAGTGCCCCTCGCCGCCGCCGTTCCTGGGGTTGGGGCGGATGTTTGCGTTTATCTCCGCGTCCTCCAAAAAGTCCCTGAACTCTTGGGCGTCGAAGCCCGCGTCCGCGTTCAGGAACAGCCCCCCGGTGGGGATTTCCGAGGCCTCCAGCGCGCCCAGCATCCGCTTCACCTGCCCGGCCAGGCCGTGGGTGTCGTGGTGGTTGCCGGCCGCCGCGTCGCCGCAGGCCAGCGGCTGCCCCCGCCTGTCGGTCAGGAACAGCATGTTGGTGGTGCGGCACTTCTTCCTGCCCTGGTAGGCCACCGCCCCGCCGCCCCGCTTGGCCGGGGTGTGCGAGCCGTCCAGCTGCACGCTGGACATGTCCAGCCCGGCCTTGTGCTTCTCCAGGGCCCCCCGCCAAGCCTTTTCCCAGCTGCCGTCCCGGCACCACTTGCGGAAGTGGTGGTACACGCTCTGCCACCTGTAGCCCACCGCGAAGAACTGCCGCACGGGCAGCTCGCGCCACTGGCAGCCCGTCTTCAGCCGGTACAGCACCGCCTGGACCACCTGCCAGTCCTCCACCTTCGCGTTGCCCCGCCCGTTGCCGAAGCTCAGGTGCGGGCACAGCTCTTTTTTATGATACTTTTGTGCAACATATATTTTTTCACCAATGGTACAGGGTATTGGTTTACAATGCTTTAGTGCCATTGGTGTTTTTTCAAAAACTGTCTTTTGACAAGTTCAAAAATAAATGGGTCTTATATCAATAAAAGGACAAGTTTTTCTTTGATATAAGAATATTTAAAATCAACGCTCCCAAATAATAGTTCCGGAGCCCCAACCCTCAGGTGATGACGATGAACGCGCCAGGTTGATAGAAAAGGGCAGGGGTCTTTTTTGATGGCGTTTCTCGGGGTATCGAAATACTGAAGATCTTTTTCAATGTTTCAAACATTAAAAAATTAAGAATTTTCTTCCATCAGCGAAGGAACGTTGCAACAATTTGAAAGCACCCTTTTTGAATATAGAACCATTCTATCAAACAAAGACGCACAATCGCCGTTGCTTTCCGAAACATTTTTTTTAGATGAACAATTACGTAGTTACGTTCCAGCTTTCGGACGAGAAAACCAAGACCAAGGTGGAGAGCAAACTCTTGGCCCTGCGCCCCGCTCGCCACGAAACCTTGCTGGGGCTTAGCTTTTACGCCTTTGCCGCCAAGGATAAAAAACAGGCCACCAACAAACTGGAAACTTGGCTAAAAAATGCCAAACTGGCCGATGATGATTATGTGGCGATGATGCACCGAGACCCTAAAAACGAAAACCACCACAAGCGGGTGATGCTGGAAGGCAAGGCTAAGGATTTGGACAAAACATTTGACGATCCGCTGGAAAAGGCGAATTATATCAATTTGGTGAACAACCTGCTAAATTCTTATTTTACCAAAAGAAGTGTGTAAAACACTAAAGATTTTCAATCGATAAGGAACGATTTTTTTTATAGAAAATCGTTCCTTTTTTTTTATGGCCTTATATAAAAGACAGGTCATTTTTTAATAAGAAAATCAAAGTCGCAACAGATTTTCAAAATTGGTCGGGTAGATAGTAAAATTTTCAAACCTTCCCATTCCTAAAATTTTTACCTTGTTCCGCTTTTCAAAATCCACTTTTCAATGAAAAATGTCGCTACTTTCCTTTTTGGAATTTCCGTTTTCACTCTCTCCGCCCAGCCTACTTGGAGCGGCGAAATCGCATCTATTCTTTATAAAAACTGCACCAACTGCCACAATCCCAATGGGATAGCCAATTTTTCGATGATGGACTATTCTGATGCAAAACCGTGGGCCAGCTCAATGGCCTACCAAGTCCAGTCCGGATTGATGCCGCCTTGGAAGCCCGACACGAATTATCAACGCTTCGTCCACGAGCGGATTCTGACCGACAACGAGCGCCAAAAAATCGTGGCGTGGGCGGGGGCAAACGCGCCTTCCGGAGATTTGACCCAAGCACCGGCGCCACCTTTTTACCCGCGCGGCGGCATCCTCGGCACGCCGAATTTGAAAGTGCAAATGCCCGTTTACACCAGCAAAGCCACATCCAGCAAAGACGATTACATCTGCGTGTCCATCCCATCGGGGCTGACCAAAGACCGGAAAATAAAAGCCGTGGAAGTGATTCCGGGCAACCGCCAAATTGTCCACCATACGTTGGTGTTCATCGACCCGACGGGGCAGTACGTGGGCGACACCGTGGGCGGCGACTGTGGCAGCCCCAGCACGGGGAATATGGTGACCGGCTACGCACCGGGCGGCCAGCCGACTTTGTTTCCCAATGGCGGGAATTTCAAAACGGGGATGACGCTGCCGGCGGGTTCCAACGTCATTTTGGCGATGCACTATCCGGAAGGCTCGGCGGGCCAAAAAGACAGCACGGCGGTGCATTTTTATTTTTATGATGAAAACGAAACCGGCGTGCGCGAAATCCAGACCGCGCCGCTCTTGGAAAACTGGAATTTTTGTGTGAACGCCAATGCGGTAAAAACCGTAACGGATTGGTTTCCAAGTTCATCGACGGGTATTCCAGCGGATGTTTCTTTGTTGAGCATTTTTCCGCACTGCCACCTTTTGGGCAAGTCGATGGAGAGCTACGCTATCGGCCCTAACAGCGACACCACGCCGCTCATCCACATCCCGCACTGGGATTTTGAATGGCAGGATTTCTATTTTTTCCAAAGAATGCAAAAGCTGGAAAAGGGCGGGAGACTCTTCGGCACAGCCACTTACGACAATCGCCCCGGCAACCCGCACAACCCGTTCAACCCGCCGCAGACCATCTGCGCGGGACTGAACACTACCGATGAAATGTTTATTTTCTATTTCCATTTCTTGCTCTACCAAGCTGGGGACGAGCATATTAATATTGACAGCCTGATGCAGAATCCCATCGGTTTGGATGAAAATTTGGTGGCATCAAATTCCGTGGTAGAAGTTTATCCCAATCCCGCCAAGGAAAAGGTGACGTTGGATTTTTCTTTGGAAGAAAGTGCTTTTGTAAATCTTTTTATTTATGATTTGCGTGGCAATTTGATTCAAAAGTTAGTGCAGAAAAAGATGGGGAGGGGCGAGCATTCCATTATTTGGGATGGTAAAAATGAGGCGGGAAATCCTGTTCCCTCCGGCGTTTATTTTTATTCTTTAAAAATGGATGAAAAATTGGCGGCGGGGCAGATATTTTTTGAATGAAAATTGTATGGAAATTTCCAGCCACATCGACCTTCATTTTCTAAAAACCCTAAAAGAGCGCATCCTGCAAAGCCGCTACCAAGCGGCCAAGTTGGTGAACCGTGAGTTGGTGGCGCTCTATTTTTCAGTAGGGGAGGCGCTGCACCACAAAATCGAATCAGAAAACTGGGGCGCCAAGGTGCTGGAATCGCTCTCAGCGCAATTGCAACAGGAGCTGCCGGGATTACGGGGTTTTTCGGCGGGCAACCTGCGGAAGATGCGAATTTTCTACGAAGCTTGGTTGGAAGACCCAATTTGTCCGTCATTGACGGACAAATTAGAAGCGATTGAAAATCAGCATATTGAAGGAAATTCACAAAATTCTGAAAAGTCAAAAGCAATTGGTTCGACACTGTCGAACAAATTAGAAACTCCTGCAAACTCAATTCGTCTGCCAGTGACGGACAAATTGGAAATCTCGAAAAACCCGATGCGCGAAGCGGTGATGAACAAGTTGATTAAGCAATTTCTCTCTGTTTCGTTTACGCATCATTATGAAATGGTACTGCGTTTGGAAAATCCCGACCACCGCTGGTTTTACATTGAAAAAATAGCTGCCGAATTTTGGTCGGTGCGGCGGCTGCGGCGGGAGTTGCAGGGCGAGAGCCATTTGCAACAAGGTACACTACACCAACAATTTCGAGGCAACGCTCCACGCTGATATTTCCGCTAAGGCCATCCAAAGTTTCAAGGACGAATATCTGCTGGATTTCATCAACATCGAAGATCCCGACGACGAGCCGGACGAGCGGGTGCTGGAGCGTGCCATCGTAGAGAACATCAAGAAATTCCTGATGTCGCTGGGCAGCGAGTTTTCCTTTGTGGGCAACCAGTACCGCCTACAGGTGGACGGTGAGGATTCCTTCATCGACCTTGTTTTTTTCCACCGTGGCTTGCAGGCGCTCATTGCCATCGAATTGAAAAAAGGGAAGTTCAAGTCCGAATACGCTGGCAAGATGAATTTTTACCTTTCGGCCTTGGACGATTTGATAAAACTGCCCCACGAAAACCCCTCGGTGGGCATCATTTTATGCAGAGAAAAAAGCAACAAAACCGTGGAATACACCCTCCGCGACCTGAATAAACCGCTGGGCGTTTCCACTTTCAAAACGATGCGCGGCCTGCCCGAAAAATACCGGAAGGCGCTACCAAAGCCAGAAGATTTGAAGAAGTTGATGGGATGATTTAGCAGGTTATTCATAGAATGACTTCGAGTCATCCAATCACAAAAAAAAACCCAAAAATCTTATTGAAAAGATATTGGGTTTTTCAAAAAAAAAACTCTTTTTTTAGAGTACAAATACCAAAATCAAGATGATGATGATTAATGTACCCAGTCCGATGTAAACTCCTCTGCCTCTCATTGTTTGTGATTTTAAATAATTAACGAAACTTGTAACCGTGCTTTTGTGAAAATGTTTATCCGCTGCTTTTTTAAGAAAATGCCAAGCTTGGTTCAATTTGGAAGTGTATTTGCGTACAGGCCATTTTCTTTCATCCCATTAAAACTTGATCATTTTTGAAAAATCTACCTGCCCTCCGCTGGATACCGCTGAGCCTGAAAGCCTTTGCTGTTATTGCTGCAATGTCCATATCTTGGAACGTATCTTCTCAACCTTGGGCACAAACCCAAAAGCTGGTTACTTCTGACAAGGGCGATGACGACCACTGCGGAGACCGAGTGCTATTGGAAGGCAACGAAATATTTGTTGCCTGCCGGTTTCACGAATACGATGCCAGCGGCCAAAACTTCCACCACGGCAGCGGCGCGGTTTATTATTACCGAAAAGACTCCGCCGGAAGGTGGAATGAAACTCAAAAGATTGTACCGAACCATCGCACGACCAACACAACCTTTGGCCGAGAGATGGCCTATTCCGATGGCATTCTGTACGTTTTGATGAACGACAATCGCGACAGTTTGGGAAATGTCACCAATAATTTATACAACAGTCTTGTCATTTTTGAAAAAGATACGGCAGGCCAATGGCAGGAAATGAGCCGATTAACTCCTAAAATCTCTTCTAAAAACCTGTCTTTCAGCAAGTTTGCGATTGAAGACAGCGTGCTGGTGCTGGCTTCTAACGGTTATGGCTATGATAGTTCGGGGCAAAATTTGGTTCCCACGGCCGGTGCCCTTTTCACCTTCAAAAAACGAAACCGCCAATGGCAGCAAGACGGCATCACCACTGCGCGCTATCGGCAGGCGTCGGGCCGGTTCGGGAATGACGTCGCTATGGATTTGCCCTATTTGCTGGTGGGCTATGCGAACGATTCTTATGATAAAAATGCACGGGATACGCTGCCGGGGGCGGGCAGCGCCATTTTATACAAACTGGAAAACGGAAGCTGGGTGCGGAAGCAAAAGGTGATGGCCAGCGACCGTCGATTCTCCGCCAATTTTGGCCGCCAAATAGAGTTGCTCTATCCCTATGCAATGATTCACGCTCCCCACGCAGAAGCGGTGAGCCTGCAAAATCCTGCGGACACGGGGCTTGGCGCTTTTTATTTTTTCGATTTTGTGGTGGGTGCCGACAGTGTCTTCCAAGTGAAGAAACAAGCGCCCCTTAGCGTTCAGCACGATTTTTTTCTGGATGATATGAGCCTCTCGCCTTATCAGGCCGCCGTTGGTCTGGGTTCTTCGTATGATGCCAACAATCAAAACTATGAGGGTGCCGCCGGAGCGGTTTACGTTATCAACCGGTTGCCCAATGGCAGCTGGGACAACGGTGTAAAACTGGTGGCCGGCGACCGTTTTCGGTATGATGGTTTTGGGTCGGCCGTGGCGCTTGATGACAGCCTTCTGCTGGTGGGCGCATACGGTGAAGATTCGCCGAGCGACAGCGTGAAAGGGTACACGCTTTTCAAGGATGGCGGTTCCTGCTATGTTTTCAAAACGTGTGATTCTGTGAACGACACCTCCGCCACAATCTGCCACGGCGATTCGTTTGATTTGGGCGGGCAGCCGTTTTCCGAGGCGGGAACTTACGTTTTAGTGGACAGTGCGAGCCAGTGCCAGTCTCGGGTTTCGCTGCAATTGGCAGTGTCCCTACCAATTGACGTTGCGGTTGATTATACCAATGGCATTTTGCAGGTCGGCCAAAACGCGGCTACCTATCGTTGGCTGGATTGTCAAACGGGTCTCGCTGTGGATTCAGGGCAGAGGCAAGATTTTTCACCGAGGCAGAACGGCAATTATCGGGTGGCCGTTTTTTATGAGAATTGCTGGGATACTTCTACCTGTTTTTCGGTGCGTGATGTAGGTTTTTTTGAAAACAGGGTTCACCCCACGATGGCCGTTTATCCCAATCCCGTGGAAGACCTGCTCTATTTTAGTTCAGGCCTCCGTAGGGGAGGCCCGTTGCGCTATGTGCTGTCGGACGGTTTAGGCCGCGCCCTAAAAAGTGGGGTGGCGGACGGCGATGGCATCGAAATGGAGACTTTCGCCAAGGGCGTGTATTTTTTAAAATTAATCTATTCCAACAAAGAAGTGGCAACCATTTATAAAGTGGTGAAACAATAGTAAGAGGACAGCAATGGAAACGGTCGCAGGTGGAATCTCAAAAAAGACAAAAACCTGAAAAATTTTGTTTTGCCAAATCCAAAATCATAGTATCTTTGCCGCCCGTTAAAAAAATAGAGAGAGTTACTGGTTCGAACGCAGTAGGTCTTTCCGGTAGATTTTTAAAATATTGGTTTGGTAGTTTCCCGCAGTAGCGGGATTAGAATGCCGCTCTTTAAAATATTGGTCTGGTAGTTCAGTTGGTTAGAATGCCGCCCTGTCACGGCGGAGGTCGCGGGTTCGAGTCCCGTCCAGACCGCAGAAAAAGCCCGAAGTTTTCACTTCGGGCTTTTTTTATGCCTTCTAATTCGGATTTCGCACCGCTGTCCCGTCATCCAATTCGATTACTAAAAAATTATCGTAATTCAAGTAGTATTTCTCATTGGTTTCCTAACAAATTACGCTGCGCCCTGCAAGAAAAACGGTTCACCCGGCAATCCCGCTGGTCTTCCGAAAAGTCTGGACAAGGAGCTTGGCCTTTTTGGAGAGGGTTTCCATCTCGTTGTTTTCCAATTTTCTATTTTCCACCAAATCGCTAAATCCTTCGATTTCGGCCCCATCTCTCGCCAAGCGTTTGAATCCCATACTCCAGTCTGGAAAATCCCTTGTTTCGTCATATTCCGCCAGCAGCCGGATCACGCCGCCGTGTCGGTCGTCCCGCTCGATGATTTTGTACAATTCTTCCACCTCGTTTTTTTCTCCTTCCAATAACTGGATGATGTTCCCGTCAGAATAAAGCAGAAGGCCAGTAATGTTGCGCGGCGCGTTGTTTTCCCGCGACTTTTGCAGGATTTTCGTCAACTCGCTTTCGCTAAGGGGAGTAGCAGCCGAGCTTATGTAAATGAGTTTGTAAATAAAGTTATTCATAAAAGAAGCTGATTCTGAAAGCCGTAAAGTTACTCCTTTTGTAGGAAAAATCTGTGGTAAAATTTCCTGATTTTATCCCAAATATTATTAAATTTGGTTCTAAATGGTTGGGTATAAAGAACTTGGAATGTCTCAAGTTTCCTATTTAGCATTGAGAACTTTATTTGCGAGTGCCCAATGAGCAAAAAAAATCCTGAATGGGATATTTCCGATTCAGGAGTTTTACAAATCAATGATTTTCAATAAGTTCTACGCAAACATTTCCTTCACCTTCTCAAAAAATGATTTGTCGCTTTTTGTCGGATGGGGTTCAAAATCCGCATCGCCGCGCATCTTTTCAAACGCGCGCTCCTGTTCTTTGGAGATAGTTTGCGGCGTCCACACATTGACGTGCACCAGCAAATCACCCGTCCCGTAGCCTTCCACGCTGGGCAGGCCCTTGTTTCGCAAGCGTAAAATTTTCCCTGATTGCGTACCGGCATCCAATGAAATCCGCGCTTTTCCGCCCACGGTAGGCACTTCTTTTTTCGTACCGAGAACCGCATCGGGCAAGCTGATGTACAATTCATAATGCAAATTATTCCCGTCGCGTTTCAGTTCGGGGTGTTCCGCTTCTTCGATGGCCACGATCAGGTCGCCGTTCACGCCGTCCATCGGGCCGGCGTTGCCCTTGCCAGCCACTTTCAGTTGCATCCCGTCCATCACGCCGGCGGGGATTTTCACCTCTACATTGTCCTCCTTGCGGATCATCCCATACTGGTCGGCGCCGCTCGGTTTTTTGTCTATGGTCTTGCCGAGGCCGTCGCATTGCGGGCAGGTGGCGCTGGTCTGCATCTGGCCGAGAATCGTGTTTTGCACACGGTAGGTTTGGCCGCTGCCGTGGCAGGTTGGGCAGGTTTTGAAACTCACGCCGTCCGCCGGCACTTGGCGTTTCAGTTTCAATTTTTTGGTCGTCCCCTCGGCAATTTCTTCCAACGTCAGCTTCACACGGACGCGCAAATTGCTGCCTTTGAAAACGCGGCCCTGCGAACGTCCGCCGCCACCGAAGCCGCCAAAACCGCCGCCCCGCCGACCGCTGAAATGCCCGCCGAAAATATCGCCGAACTGGGAGAAAATATCTTCCATATTCATCCCGCCGCCGCCAAAACCGCCGCCGGTCGCGCCGCCCATCCCCGCGTGGCCAAACTGGTCGTAGCGCTGTTTTTTCTGCGGATCGCGCAGCACCTCGTAAGCCTCCGCCGCTTCCTTGAATTTGGCTTCCGCCTCCGCGTCGTCGGGGTTTTTATCGGGATGGTATTTCAGCGCCATCTTGCGGTACGCCTTTTTGACTTCGTCCGCAGAGGCACTTTTGGAAACCCCTAAAACTTCGTAATAATCTCGTTTTGCCATAAAAATTTTTTAAACCTTTTCCGAAAGCCCCCAACCCCCAAAGGGGGCTAATCACACGCGGATTAGAAAGAGAATTCTATTTCGCTCGGGCAGCTAAAGTCCCCCTTTGGGGGATTTAGGGGGCTATCATTTTTTATTCCCCAACCACCACCTTCGCATACCGCAAAATCTTCCCGCCCAACTCATACCCGCGCTCAATTTCGTCCACCACTTTGCCTTTCAACTTCTTGCTCGGCGCGGGGATGCGCGTCACGGCCTCCATCGTTTCCACATCAAATTCCTTCCCCGTGGTATCCTCCATCGGGCGCAGCCCCTTGTTTTTTAAAATATTTTCTAATTTGTTATAAATGAGTTGGATACCTTCATCCTCAGTATTTATTTCCGAGGAGTTCATCGCCCTCTTAAAATCATCCAACACCGGTAAAAGTGCCTCCATCAGTTCGCGGTTCGCCGTGCCGTACAGTTCGATGCGCTCTTTGGCGGTCCGTTTTCGGAAATTCTCAAACTCCGCGAAGAGCCGCAGCTTTTGGTCTTTCATTTCGTCCAGTTGGCGCTGCATTTCATCGCGCGGGTCTTCGTCTTGGGCAGCTTCCTCGTCTTGCTGGTGTTCGATATTTTCTTGGTTTTCAAGGTTTTCAGATTCGCTTTCCGCGAAGTGTTCCTCGTTTTCTGGAATTTCTTTTTCCTTCAAATCTTGTTCTTGGCTCATTTTTTAGGAATCTTTTTCTTTAGATAAAAAAGCATTTCGCGATTGTCAAAACCCTTGCCGCGAGTGGGGGCGTGTCATTTTGGCATCCAGATTTTTTTGGGAAAATCGAGTTTGAATTGGAGGCGGGATAAGTATCGCCCCTCTGGGGCTTGGAAAAACGGGTTGCAATTCGGAACCCCGCCCTTACGGACGGGGCTACAAACATTTCGCCCCTCTGGGGCTTCATTTTCCATTCTTAATTTATAGAAAATAGGTGTGAAAACCATCCAGAATTTCATAGTTCCGTAGGGACAACATCTCTGTAGCCCCGTGCGTAAGCGCGGGGATTGGGCAAGCCAACCCAACCTTTCAGAGTCCCATCGGGGGCGACACAAAGTCCCTCTTTGCCGTGCATCGTTGCCGATACGGCACACGGTGGGGGATTTAGGGGGCTAAAAAAAAACACCGCCTTTCCAAAGACGGTGTTCCAAAATTTTTAAGAAAAGAAACCCTACTTCGCCAATTTCGTCAGCGCATTTTCCAGCGCCCCGCCGCGCAAATTTTTCGCGACAATCACGCCTTCCGGATCCACCAAAAACGTAGCGGGAATCGCGTTCACATTGTATTTGCGCGCGGCTTCGGATTGCCAAAATTTCAGGTCGCTCACGTGGTGTTCCCATTCCAGATTGTCCTTTTGGATGGCCTTGATCCAGTCGGTTTTGTTGCGGTCCAGGCTCACGCTGTAAATCGCAAAACCGTCGCCTTTTTTGAATTCGGCATCCTTGAATTTTTGGTAAGTCCGCACCACGTTCGGATTCTCGAAGCGGCACGGCCCGCACCAGCTCGCCCAAAAATCCACCAGCACGTATTTTCCTTTCAAATCGGAAAGTTTCATCACCTCGCCATCGGGATTGGTAAAGGCCAGTTCGGGCGCTTTGTCGCCGATGTTCAGCACTTTTTGCTGGTCGTCGCCGCCCTTTTCATCGTCCTTGTTTTCGTCGTGTTTTGCAGAGGCGGCAAAGCTGATGGCCGTAAAGCTCAGCGCGCCCAATGCGATGATAAAAAGGGGTTTTCTCAATAGTTTCATTTGAATGTTTTTTCGTTCGTTAATTTATTTAAAGAATTGTGCCACGGTTGTTTGAGCTAAAAAATCCGCCTCTTTTTGGATGGCGGATTCCCACAAAACTAAGCAATCCGCACAATATCCGCGCCCACACGCCGCAATCGTTCGTCAATATTTTGATAACCACGGTCGATTTGTTCGATGTTGTGGATGGTGCTCGTTCCGTCCGCGCTCAGCGCCGCAATCAAAAGCGAAATTCCCGCGCGGATGTCGGGGCTGGTCATCGTGGTGGCTTTCAGCGGCGTTTGGTGGTTCAAACCTACGACCGTGGCGCGGTGTGGGTCGCAGAGGATTATTTGCGCTCCCATATCAATGAGTTTATCGACGAAAAACAGGCGGCTCTCAAACATCTTTTGGTGAATCAATACCGTGCCTTTGGCCTGCGTGGCCACCACCAGCGCGATGCTCAGCAAATCCGGCGTGAAACCGGGCCACGGCGCATCAGCAATCGTCATTATCGAACCGTCGATAAACGTCTGAATTTCATAATGTTCCTGCGCTGCCACGTGGATGTCGTCGTTTCGGCGTTCCAATTCAATCCCCATTTTTTGAAACACCTGCGGAATCACGCCCAAATCTTCGTAGCTCACATTTTTAATGGTCAAATCCGAGCGCGTCATCGCCGCCATCCCAATCCACGAGCCGATTTCAATCATATCTGGCAAGATGCGGTGGGTGCAGCCGCCCAGTTCTTTTACGCCTTCTATTTTGAGAAGATTGGAACCGACGCCGCTGATTTTCGCGCCCATTCTGTTGAGCATTTTGCAAAGCTGTTGCAGATAGGGTTCGCAAGCCGCGTTGTAAATCGTGGTCGTGCCTTCCGCCAAAACGGCCGCCATCACGATGTTGGCCGTTCCCGTTACCGAGGCTTCGTCCAGCAACATATAAGTGCCTGACAACGAACCTTCTACTCCGTAAAAACTCTCATCGGGATTGTAGCGGAATTTGGCGCCCAGCTTTGGAAACCGATAAAATGCGTGTCCAGCCGCCGCCGCCCGATTTTGTCGCCCCCCGGCTTCGGGATGTAGCCTTTGCCAAAGCGCGCCAACAGCGGCCCCACAATCATTATCGAACCGCGCAGCGCGCCGCCTTTTTGTTTAAATTCCTGAGATTCAAGATATTCCAAATTGACATCATCGGCTTGGAAGCTGAAAACGCCCGTGCCTTTGCGCTGCACTTTCACACCCAAATCGGCCAAAATGTCAATCAATTTATTTACGTCCCTGATGTCGGGCACGTTTTCGATGACCACTTTTTCGGGGGTCAACAGCACCGCGCAGATGACTTGCAGCGCCTCGTTTTTGGCGCCCTGCGGCGTAATGTCGCCGCTCAGTTTTTTGCCGCCCGTTATCTGAAAAGTTCCCAATTTATTCTATCAGTTTTTGCGGTAATTGCGGCCTTTATTTTTATAATTCCGCCCCTTGTTTTGGCCTTTATTTTTATAATTCCGGCCTTTGTTTTTATAATTTTTATTGGTTCTTCCTACCAATTCTCTTTTGTCTTTTAAGTCCATTTCATCCAACTCCAATTTGCCCTCCGCCAGTTCATTCATTTCTTGCAAAATCACCTCGTCATCCACCGTGTCTTTGTTCCAAATCAGGTAGATTTTTTTCATATGATTCGCAATGGCCATTTTGAGCTGTTCTTTGCGCTCGCCCGCCTCTTGTTCCGTGGCGTATTTTATCATCTCGCGGATGACGTGGCCGTAATGGCGATACTTGCGGTAATTCGGCGGGTACGGCATCGGCTGCGGCTTCTCCTGAAATTGCTCGCGCTTCGGCAGCGGATAGGGCGCATCCACATCCAAACGGAAGTCGCTCATAATCATCAGATGGTCCCACAGCTTATGCTTAAAATCCTCAACATCACGCACTTGCGGGTTGAGAATCCCCATAATGTCAATCACGGCCTGCGCTTGTTCGTTGCGCTTTTCGCGGTCTTCGATGGTGAGAAGATAGTCGGCCATCTTCTGCACTTGGCGCCCGTACTCGGGGATGATGAGCTTGGGGCGGGAGGTGTTGTAAGTCATAATTTTTTTGTTCAAAGTTCAATGTTTCGAGTTCAAGGTTTTTTACATTCTAAATATGAAACTCGAAATGATGAATAAATTTTAAGGTTTTAAATCAAAAAAACCATTAAAAGAGCAAATGTTTTCTACATCAAAAAAAATATTTTTGGCAAAGACTTTTACAATTTTATTGATACTTTATTTTACCAGTCCGATTCATTTTTTATTAAGGGCTTTTTTACGGCGTTTGAATATGAATCAACAATTCCTTGCAACTCTTCTTTAAGCGATGTCATAATCGTCAAATATCTTTCTTCATTTACCCCCGTAATTTTATAGCCTTTTGATTGTGGGTAGGAATCACTTACGGGCATATAAGGCCACTCGTACTGACCAGTTTTGGCCGAAGAGCAATAGACATCATCAATTATAATTCTACATCTATTATTCTTCATTAAAAACTTGATTGTATAATTGAAAGTCCATTTGTGGTCATTTAACTGATAATAAAGATTCTGACTACTAAGACCTTTAATAAGAATAATTCCCGCTTCTTTGTCATCGTTCTGAATTACGTTTTGTGCTGAGTTCCAAGTTTCTGCGATGAACAATTTTGTCTTTGAGTACAACTGAGATTTGTCGCTTACCAATGAATCTATAATAACATCCCATTTGAAATCTTTTTGTCCAAATGAGAAAATACTCATAAGGATAAATACTTTGGTTAGAAGTAATTTAGACTTCTTCATTTCTCAGTTTTATTATTGTTAAAAACGATTGCATTTTGAACTATAACAGCGCGCATTACCACCCCGTCTTTCTCGCTAAAGCTCAAAATCCACCCCTCCTTTGCAAGGAGGGGAGCTGGCTCCGAACTCACTTTTTCCAAACCGAAGATTGCAAATTTCAAACTCCTATTTTCTACTCCAATTTCCCCCCTTCGGGGGATAGGGGGCCAGCACCGCAATTTTCCACCGCCATTTCCCACACAGGCTGTGGACTATCGACTGTTGTCTGTGGACTTTTCTCCTAATTCTCCACCCTCTCCAACTTTGCAAACTTCAACAATAATTTTTTCTCCCCCACATTTTCGAAGTCGATGATGGCTTTTTTCTGGGCGGCGGCGCCTTCCGTACCGATGACTTGACCGAAGCCGAAGCGCTGGTGCTTCACTTTTTCGCCCTCCGCAACGTCGGTGAGGGCGGAAAAGTTGCCCTCGTAAGTGGCGGTGTGGTCCACCCGCTTCATATTCCGCTTGGGCGGGATGGTTTTGCGGGGCGGCTCGCTGGCTTTTTTTACCGTGCGTTTTTGACGGGAAAATTTGTTCTTTCCGTAGCCATTTCCATTGGAAAAATTCTTCCGTTCGGGAAAACCGTCCGTGCCCAAATCGGCATCCAAATAAGGCGAAAATTCCGGCACTTTCACATCGAGAAACTGTTCGTCGATTTCTTCCAAAAAGCGGCTCGGCTCGCAGTCGATGAGCTTGCCCCAGCGGTAACGCATCTGAGTATAAGTGAGGTACGCCGCTTGCTCGGCACGTGTGAGCGCCACGTAAAACAGCCGCCGCTCCTCCTCCAAATCGGCGCGGCTGTTCACGCTCATCATCGAGGGGAAGAGGTTTTCCTCCAATCCCACCACAAAAACCACCGGAAATTCCAGCCCCTTGGCGAGGTGGATGGTCATCAGCGACACGCGGTTTTGGTCGTTCGGGTCGTCGGTGTCGCGGTCGGTGATGAGGGCGATGTCTTCCATAAAAGTGCCCAAATTCGAGTCGCCGTCCTCGGTTTCTTTTTGCTCTTCGGCAAATTCTTTCACGGAATTCAACAGCTCCTGAATGTTTTCGTAGCGCGAAATCCCCTCCGGCGTTTTGTCCTCGTTCAGTTCTTTGATGAGACCACTCGTCTTGGCGATGTGTTCCGCCACGTCAAACGCATCGCCCTCATTAGCAATGACTTGGTAGCTTTGAATTTTCGTAACAAACTCTTGGATTTTCCGCGCCGTACCCGCGTTGATTCCCGCCGCAGCGGCGTGAAAAGCCAAATTCTCACAGATTTCCCACAGACTTTTTCCTTGCAAATTGGCGAACACCGTCAGCTTTTCAATCGTCGTCAAACCGATGCCGCGCTTGGGATAATTGATGACGCGGCGGAAAGCCTCCTCGTCGTTTTGGTTCACCGTCAGGCGGAAATAGGCGAGCAAATCCTTCACCTCTTTTCGTTGATAAAAAGACAGCCCGCCGTAAATCCGATAGGGAATATTTTTTCGGCGCAAGGCATCTTCCAGCGCGCGGCTTTGGGCGTTCGTCCGATATAAAATGGCGAATTGCTGGTAGTCCAGCTTCTCGTTCATCTGCCGCTCCCAGATGGTGCGCGCCACAAAATTGGCCTCGTCGTTGTCGCTCACCAGCTTGTGCAGTTCCAGCTTTTGGCCGCTGTCGTTGGCCGTCCACACTTGCTTGGTCAGTTGGTCGCGGTTTTTTTGGATGAGGCTGTTGGCCGCGCCCACTATGTTCTTGGTACTGCGGTAGTTCTGTTCCAATTTGAACACCTTCACATTGTCGTAATCCCGCTGAAAATTGAGGATGTTCTGGATGTTCGCCCCACGAAACGCATAGATACTTTGCGCGTCGTCGCCCACCACGCAAATGTTTTCGTAGCGGTTGCTAAGTGCTTTTATAATAAGATACTGCGCATGGTTGGTATCCTGATACTCGTCCACCAAAATGTAGCGGAACCGGTCTTGGTACTTGGCCAAAACCTCAGGAAATTTCTTTAACAATATAAAGGTGTTGAGGAGCAAATCGTCGAAATCCATCGCGCCGGCGCGGAAATTTTTCTCCCAATAGGCTCGGTAAATCTCGCCCATCTGCGGCATCCGCGCGGCCGCGTCGTGTTCTTGCAAATCGGGGCTGCGCTCGTATTCGGCGGGGGTTATCAGGCCGTTTTTGAAAGCGGAAATCCGCCGCGAAACGTTGTTGGTTTTATAAATATCCTTGTCCAAGCTCAGTTCCTTCACCACGTTGGCGATGGCTTTTTTGGAATCCTCGGCATCGTAAATCGTGAAGTTGGACGGGTAGCCGAGGCGGCTGCCCTCAATCCGCAACAGCCGCGCAAACACCGAGTGGAACGTGCCCATCCACAGGTTTTTCGCCTCCGTCCCCACAATTTTGCCGATGCGGTCTTTCATTTCCCGCGCGGCCTTGTTGGTAAACGTCAGCGCCAAAATATTGAACGGGTCCACCTTTTTTTCGTCCATCAAATACGCGATGCGAAACGTGAGCGCCCGCGTCTTGCCCGAGCCTGCTCCGGCAATGACCATCACGGGACCGTCGGTGGCGGTGACGGCTTCTCGTTGGGGGTCGTTGAGTTGTTTTAGATAATCCTGCACAAGAAATTTTCAGGGATTTTTTTATAAAAAAAGGGAGTGCAAAGGTGGGGAAAAATGGAAGAGCCAATCAAGCGGAAGCGGCTGGGTTTTCCACCATTTATCAAGAATTATTCTCCATCGAAATCAGGGACTTGAGTTCTTTTTTGCTGGGCAGCACCGTTTTGTATTTACTGGCAAAAATTTGCTCGTTATCCTCCGGCAGCGTGTATTCCACCACGGATTCGCTTTTGTTTTGACAGAGCACCATCCCGATGGTTTTGTTCTCGCGTTCCAGCTTCATCTCGCGGTCATAGTAGTTCACATACACCTGCCGGCCGGCAGGCGGGTCTGCATTTGGCCGAGGTCTTGGTGCTGCAGTTCGCCGATTTTCAGGTCAATCAAAACGAAGCAATTCAAGATGCGGTTGTAAAAAACCAAGTCGATGCGGAAATGCTTTTCGTCAAAAGTGATGCGCTTTTGCCGTGCCACGAAGGTGAAGCCCGAGCCGAGTTCCAAAAGGAAATGTTCCAGTTTGTCGATGATTTCCGCTTCCAATTCGCCCTCGGAATAGTGCGGCCGCTCCGGCAGGCCGAGAAATTCCAAAATATAAGGGTCTTTGATAACGTCCTGCGGTTTGGTAATCTGCAAGCCTTTTTCGGAAAGCTCTTTCACTTTGTTTTTGTCGCGGCTCAGCGCCAGCCGAGTATATAAGGCGGAGTCGTATTGCCGTTGCAGTTCGCGGACGCTCCAGTTGTTTTTGGCGGCTTCTATTTCGTAAAATTTTCGTTCGGCTTCGTCGTCCATTCGCATCAGTTTTAAATAGTGCGACCAGCTCAATTTGAATTCGACAGACAGTGTCTGCTGAATTCCCTTTTCGTCTTTTTTCTGCAATTCGCCAGTCGGCGTCTGGCGAATTGTTTTACCCGAATTGCTTTCCAATGCCTTTTGTTCCTTTTCCTCCAATTTCACAGACGGTGTCTGTGAAATTACATTTTTAGATTTAGCGGATAATGCTGATTCGTCTTTTTTCTGTAATTCGCTAGACACTGTCTGGCGAATTCGATAGGTTAGGTAAAACTGCCTCATATTCTGTAAGTTAGCCCGTGAAAATCCTCGTCCAAATTCGGCCGTTAACACATCCGAAAGTCCTTCAATTATTTCTTGCCCGTATTCCGCTCGGCGCATTCCATTTTGCTCTTCCTGCATTATCCGCCGGCCAATTTCAAAATAGGTATAAATCATCGTATGGTTCACGGCGCGCGCCACTTGGTTGCGCGCCCGCTGCAACAGTTCGATGATTTGGAAATGGAAGTTTTGGGAGGAAACGGAATCTGGCACGGCTCAATAATTTTTTATAAGAAAGAAGACACCGACAAAGTTGCGGAAAACGGCGGAAGGAGCAAAGCCGTGCGATGCGCTTTCAGATAGTTCCAAAACGGAACGAACTTATATTCAAACGCTAAAATTTAAAGCGTGTGCCAATTTTGCACCTACTCAACTTTCCAATGGTTCGGTATTTTTTATAGATTTTTCCGAAAGAAACTTCTCCGCGGAAAGCTGGGTCACCACTTTTTTGCCTGTTTTCTCTTCGATTTCGCGGCGCGTGTTTCCCGCAATCGTGCCGCCTTGCTGGGCGATGGTTTTGTTTTCGTTGAAATCCTTGGGTTTCTTTTCCTTGCTGATTTCGGTGGTGGTCGCTTCCGCCAACATATTGAGCACCAGCTCCAAATTGCTCATATTGTCGCGCAGATTTTCCTTTTTCAACCCTTTGTAATTTTTATAATCCTTGACGGAAAACCCGCTCCAGCCCTTTGTGATTTCATTGGTCAAAATAGCGTATTCCATCCCTTTTTTCACACCGCGCTCTTCCCATTCGTCGGTCAGCTCCTTGCGCACTTCGATGCTTTTCAGCCGCTGGTTTATCCAGTTTTTGGAATAGCCTTTTTTCAGGTAGGTTTCCATCAGGCGGTCGAAGCCGAGTTCGGGGTCGTTGATTTCCTCCACTCTTTCGGCCCCCACTTTGGCCAGCCAGCGTTTAAAAGGCTCGGCTTTTGGCGAGGGAATGGATTGGATAATCCGCAAAAGCCCCTCAGTGTCAGCGGCTTGAATCTTTCGGCGTTTGCCATCGGCGGCCTCCATTTCAACTAGGGGACAAATTGTCCCCCAGTTGGATTTTAGCTCATCATCCCGCCGTTTCATTTTTTTGATATAATCCTTGACATCCACGGTATCGCTAAGAATTTGCACCACATCCTGCACCGAAAAATACCACTTCTCTGCCTCGTCATCCCAGTGGGTGCGGATTTGCTTTTCTTGAAATAATTTGATGGCGGTTTTTTGGTCCATTTGAAAAAATTTGGAAGGTTTTCGCTTTCGCGGAAAGGAGAACAAAGATGCGGAAAAATAGGGGAGGGGGCAAGGCAAGCGGGTGCGCTTTATGAGGATTTTTCCACAGGGAAATTTAGAAGATTATGGATTTTGAAAGCGTTACAATTTGTCACGGGTTGGATGAGAAAGCGTTACAAACTGAAACGGTTTGCCTCTTAACCGTCTGCAATTTTCGGACGGTTAATTTTTAGAATAGAAAGCAGTAAACCAAAGACTTTCGCACGGCTTTTTTCAGATGACTTCAATCTGTAGTCAACTCGCTTTAGTATGAGTTTTTCAAAACGGGGTACAAATTGTACCCCAGTTGGTTCCAATATGGAACGCTCTCAAATACTTTTTCAGCAGGTGCAAAATTTCCACATACTGAACTCTTTAAAAATGCCCTTCCATATATTTATATAAGAGTTTTTGAAAGAGGCGAAACCCGCTTCTACGATTTTGTGGGCGACCAAGCGGCCAAGATTTGGGATTTATACGATTTCGATAGCTACGACACCGGAGGCCACATTTATACCCGTAAAAAAAGGTTGACCGAGGCCAACCTTTTGAAATGAGTTAAAAAAAAAAAATTGCCCGCCGTTGTACTAAGAAGGAAAGCCTTCGACGCACAGGGGTGCGACGTTCATACAGGGCAGGCAGGTGCAAATATACGAACGTTCTTTTCAAAATGTGAAATGATTTTCAAGATGTAAATCCAATTTGAAATAGAGCCTCTGCAAAAAGCAACTTCTCAAACTTATTTTTCTAAAAAAGATGGAAATTTCAAAAAGCTACTGCCAAGATTAAAACTTATCCCAAAAAATAAAACCGGAAAATCTACTTTTGCGAATTAAATATCAATCAAATCCTACACGCCCAAAACTCCCGCTGAATCAGCATCCCACTTCATTTTTTCATAGAAATAAAACGACTCGAAAACGCACCTTTCCGAAAGGTGAAAATATTTTCTGTTTTACTCGTTGCGCACGTCCCGAATGTTTTTACCTTTGCAGCCCTTTTTTAGGAGCGTCCGCTGATTTTTAACGGATTACGTAATATAATATATGCCAACGATTCAGCAATTGGTCCGCAAGGGCCGCGAAAAAACAACTTCCAAGAGCAAGAGCGCCGCGCTGGAATCTTGCCCGCAGCGCCGTGGCGTGTGCACCCGCGTGTACACCACCACGCCCAAAAAACCCAACTCCGCGATGCGCAAAGTAGCCCGTGTGCGCCTTACCAACGGCAACGAGGTGAACGCCTACATCCCCGGCGAGGGACACAACTTGCAGGAGCACAGCATCGTGCTGGTGCGCGGCGGCCGTGTGAAAGATTTGCCCGGCGTCCGATACCACATCGTGCGCGGCGCGTTGGATACTGCCGGCGTGGCATCCCGCACACAGCGCCGCTCTAAGTACGGCGCCAAGAAACCCAAAGCCGCTAAAAAGTAATTTTTCGATTTTTTGAAATGAGAAAGACAAGAGCCAAAAAACGCCCCCTGTTGCCCGACCCACGGTTTCAAGACCAACTGGTGACGCGCTTCGTGAATATGATGATGCTGGACGGCAAGAAATCCACGGCCTACCGCATTTTTTACGATGCCATCGACATCGTATCCGAAAAAAACCAAGAAGCCAACGGGCTGGAAATGTGGAAAGAGGCACTCAACAATATTATGCCGCACGTGGAAGTTCGCAGCCGCCGCGTGGGTGGAGCAACTTTCCAAATCCCGATTCAAATCCGCCCCGACCGCAAGGTGAGCGTTGCGATGAAATGGCTCATCACCTTTACCCGCAAGCGCAACGAAAAGTCGATGGCGAACAAGCTGGCCGCCGAGATTATGGCTGCTGCCAAAGAAGAGGGGGCAGCGGTGAAAAAGCGCCAAGACACGCACCGGATGGCCGACGCGAACAAAGCTTTCGCGCATTTCGGACGATTCTAAAAAACATTTGAAAGCATCTTATTATAATGGCTAAAAGAGATTTAAAATTTACGCGCAACATCGGTATCGCCGCTCACATCGACGCGGGCAAGACGACCACCACCGAGCGCATATTATATTACGGTGGCGTGAGCCACAAGATTGGCGAAGTGCACGACGGCGCCGCCACGATGGACTGGATGGAGCAGGAGCAGGAACGCGGCATCACCATCACCTCCGCCGCCACCACGCTGGACTGGAAATACCGCGACCAAACGTATCACGTGAACATCATCGACACGCCGGGCCACGTGGATTTTACCGTGGAGGTAAACCGCTCTTTGCGCGTTTTGGATGGTTTAGTGTTTTTGTTTTCAGCAGTTGATGGTGTTGAGCCACAATCTGAAACCAACTGGCGTTTGGCCAACAATTACAACGTGCCCCGCATCGGGTTTGTAAACAAAATGGATCGCCAAGGCGCGGACTTTTTGAACGTTTGCAGGCAGGTGAAAGAAATGTTGGGCAGCCACGCCTTGCCATTGCAAATTCCCATCGGCGCGGAAGGCGATTTCAAAGGCGTGATTGACTTGATAAATTTCAAGGCGTTTGTTTGGAACGAAGAGGATATGGGAATGACTTTCGAGGAAATCGAAATTCCCGCCGACCTGATGGAAGAAGCTCGGGAATACCGCGAAAAGCTGTTGGAGGCTGTGGCGGAATTCGACGAATCATTGATGGAAAAATATTTTGAGGACTCCGAATCCTTGACGGAGCGCGAGATTTTGAACGCTTTGCGCGAAGCGACCATCGCCGCCAAGGTGGTGCCGATGATGTGCGGCTCGGCCTTCAAGAACAAAGGCGTTCAGAGTATGCTGGATATGGTGATGGAAATCCTGCCCGCTCCCAATGACATCGAGGCGATTGTAGGGACTAACCCCGATACGGGCGAGGAGGAAAAACGCCGCCCCACTTATGAGGATCCTTTCGCGGGCTTGGCTTTCAAGATTGCCACCGACCCGTTTGTAGGCCGCTTGTGCTTCACCCGCGCATATTCCGGAAAACTGGAATCCGGCTCTTATGTATTAAATACGCGTACCGGTAAAAAAGAACGCATTTCGCGGATTTTCCAAATGCACGCCAACAAGCAAAACCAAATCGACGCGCTGGGCGCGGGCGATATTGGCGCTTTGGTGGGATTTAAAGACATCAAAACTGGTGACACGCTTTGCGCGGAAGGCAAGCCCATTGTACTGGAATCAATGGATTTTCCCGATCCCGTAATCGGGTTGGCCGTAGAGCCAAAAACGCAGGCCGACGTGGACAAACTCGGTATGGCTTTGGCCAAATTGGCCGAGGAAGACCCCACCTTCCAAGTGCGCACTGACGAGGAAACCGGACAGACCGTGATTTCGGGGATGGGCGAGCTGCACCTCGATATCATTATGGATCGCTTGAAACGCGAATTCAAAGTGGAAGTGAGCCAAGGCGCGCCGCAGGTTACCTATAAAGAAGCCATTACCGGCAGCGTTGATCACCGCGAAGTTTACAAAAAGCAAACGGGTGGCCGCGGAAAGTTTGCCGATATTCAAGTGACCATTGAAGGCGTGGATCCGACCGTGGAAGATTTTGAGCCAGGCCTTCAATTTGAAAACA
Source organism: Owenweeksia sp. (assembly GCA_965214115.1). Lineage (GTDB taxonomy): Bacteria > Bacteroidota > Bacteroidia > Flavobacteriales > Schleiferiaceae > Owenweeksia. Next base: position 154,364 of record CBDCAU010000002.1, on the reverse strand, counting down.
AGGTGAAAGGCGGCAACATCCCCAAAGAATTTATTCCTTCCATCGAAAAAGGATTCAAGGAAGCGATGAAAAACGGCGTGCTGGCCGGCTACGAGATGGACAGTATGAAAGTGACCCTCCACGATGGTTCGTTCCACGCGGTGGATTCCGACCAACTTTCCTTTGAACTGGCCGCCAAACTGGCCTATCGCACGGCCATTCCAAAAGCAAGCCCTGCTTTGCTGGAGCCGATTATGAAACTGGAAGTATTGACGCCCGAAGAAAATATGGGTGATGTGGTAGGGGACTTGAACCGCCGCCGCGGTGTGATGGAAGGAATGGGCGACCGCTCTGGTTCCAAAGTCATCAAGGCGAAAGTACCGTTGAGCGAAATGTTCGGTTACGTTACGGACTTGCGCACAATTTCATCAGGGCGCGCCACTTCCACAATGGAATTTTCGCACTTTGCCGAAGCGCCCAAAAACGTTGCCGAAGAAGTGATTGCCAAAGTAAAAGGTCAACCCGCATAATTTTCAGAAATGAGCCAAAAGATTCGCATAAAACTCAAATCCTACGATTACAACTTGGTGGACAAATCCGCCGACAAAATCGTGAAGACGGTGAAAAGCACCGGTGCTGTCATCAACGGCCCCATTCCCTTGCCCACCAATAAACGGATTTACACCGTGCTGCGCTCGCCGCACGTCAACAAAAAAGCCCGTGAGCAATTCGAGCTTTCTTCTTATAAAAGATTGCTCGACATCTATTCTTCTTCTTCCAAGACCATTGACGCTTTGATGAAATTGGAACTGCCCAGCGGCGTGGAAGTGGAGATTAAAGTTTAGCGCCGTTGCTTTAGCGCGGCGACAAAAAGCAAAAACCGCCACTTCCTCTATCGCGCTGATTGGAATCCGGCGAAAGCCAAGAAATGGGGCGACGTGATTTTTTAGTATAGAAAAACGCACTATGGTTTTTGCAAAAAAATAAATTGCCCAATGGGCGTAGAGATTTAAAAGAATTCTAATTTAAAAATTAGGTCAAATGCCTGGACTGATTGGTAAAAAAATCGGGATGACAAGCCTCTTTGACGAGAACGGGAAAAATCTCCCGTGTACCGTCATCGAAGCTGGCCCCTGCGTGGTCACTCAAATGAAGACCACCGAAACGGACGGTTACGAAGCCATCCAAATCGCTTACGGTGATACCACCGACAAACACGTTGGCAAAGCCCAGCAAGGGCACTTCAAAAAAGCCGGTGTTTCCGGCAAGAGCAAAACCATCGAAATAGATAGCCTTGAAAACGAAGTGAAACTCGGCGACGAAATCGCCGTGGACATTTTCGCGGAAGGCGAGTTTGTGGACGTGGCCGGAACTTCCAAAGGAAAAGGATTCCAAGGAGTTGTAAAACGCCACAACTTTGGCGGCGTTGGGCAGGCCACTCACGGCCAGCACAACCGCCTGCGCGCCCCGGGTTCCATCGGCGCGGGCTCAGATCCCAGCCGTGTTTTCAAAGGAATGAAGATGGCCGGCCGGATGGGCGGCACGCGCACGATGGTGGAAAACCTCCGCGTATTGAAAGTCGATAAAGACAAAAATCTTTTGGTGGTGAAGGGATCTGTGCCCGGCGCCAAAAATTCACTCGTAATTATCAGCAAATAATGGAATTACCAGTATTGAACAAAGAAGGGAAGGAAACCGGCCGCAAAGCCACACTTTCCGACAAAGTATTTGGGTTGGAAAAACCCAGTGAGCACGCCATATATTTGGATGTAAAACAATACTTGGCCAACCAACGCCAAGGCACGCACAAAGCGAAAGAGCGCGCGGAAATTTCTCGCACTACAAAGAAATTCTACCGCCAAAAAGGCACGGGCAATGCTCGCGTCGGTTCGCTTCGTTCGCCCATCCACCGCGGTGGCGGCACCGTGTTTGGCCCGCGTCCGCGCGATTATAGTTTCAAGCTGAATAAAAAGGTGAAACTATTGGCTCGCCGTTCGGCCCTTTCAATGAAGGCTTCCGAAAAAAATCTTTTGGTAATGGAAACCATTGATTTTCAAGCGCCTAAGACCAAGGATTTCATCCAATTCCTAAAGGATTTAGGGTTAGACGGAAAAAAGTCTTTGATAGTGTTGGGAGAGCCAAACAAAAATCTATATTTGTCGTCCCGAAATTTTAGGGGTTCTAATGTAATAACAGCCTCAGAACTAAACACTTACGGCGTTATGAATGCGCAAAATGTAGTGGTTTCTGAAGACGCATTGGAGAAATTGGAGCAACAGCTAATTACAAGCAAGAAATAAAATGGCCATTTTAATCCGTCCCGTAATTACCGAAAAGGCAACCGCCGACAGCGAAGACAACAACCGCTTTGCTTTTGTGGTGGACAGAAAGGCCAACAAGATTGAAATCAAGAACGCCGTAGAAGAAGTGTACGGCGTAAACGTGGAGAAAGTGCGCACGATGATCATCCCCGGAAAAAAGAAGGCGCGCTACACTAAGAGCGGCTTTACCAGCGGCAGCACGGGCACTTACAAAAAAGCAATCATTGACGTGGTGGATGGCGAGACCATCGACCTGTACAGCAATATTTAAGAGCGATGGCAATTAAGAAAATAAAACCGACTACGCCGGGACGCCGCTTCAAGATGGCGAACGACTTTGCGGCCATCACGACCGACAAGCCGGAAAAATCCCTTTTGAAGGGAAAGCACAGAAGCGGCGGGCGTAACGATACCGGAAAAATGACCTTGCGCCAAATTGGTGGCGGTCATAAAAAGAAGTACCGCGTGATTGATTTCAAGCGCGAAAAAGACGGGATTCCCGCCACGGTGAAGTCGGTAGAATACGATCCGAACCGCACGGCGAACATCGCGCTCCTTTATTATGCCGATGGCGAAAAGCGATATATGATTGCGCCCAACGGATTGGAAGTGGGCCAAACCGTGATGAGCGGCGAGAAGGCGACTCCCGATATCGGCAATGCAATGTTCCTTTCTGACATTCCTTTGGGAACGGTCATTTCTCACATTGAAATGCGCCCCGGACAGGGTGCGGTGATCGGGCGCAGTGCGGGTTCGTTCGCGCAGCTTTCGGCCCGCTCCGGAAAATACGCCACCATTAAGATGCCTTCCGGCGAAAGCCGAATGATTTTGGTAACCTGCAAGGCTATGATTGGTGCGATAGGCAACTCCGACAACGCTTTGGAAATTAGTGGGAAAGCAGGACGCAGCCGCTGGAAAGGTCGCCGCCCGCGCGTTCGCGGTGTAGCGATGAACCCGGTGGATCACCCGATGGGTGGTGGCGAAGGCCGCGCTTCGGGGGGTCACCCGCGCAGCCGCACCGGCGTGATGGCAAAAGGTTTCAAAACCCGCAAGCCCAAGAAGGAATCGAACAAGTACATCGTGGAACGGAAGAAAAAGAAGAAAAAATAATTAGATATGGCAAGGTCGCTTAAAAAAGGTCCCTACATTCATTACAAATTGGAGCGCAAGGTGCTTCAGAACGTGGAGACCAAGAAAAAATCGGTGGTGAAAACCTACAGCCGCGCGTCGATGATTTCGCCGGATTTTGTAGGACAAACTATCGCGGTGCACAATGGTCGGACCTTCGTCCCCGTGTTCGTTTCCGAAAATATGGTGGGCCACAAATTGGGCGAGTTTTCGCCTACCCGCACCTTCCGTGGCCACGGTGGCAAAAAAGACAAAGGCAAGCGCTAAAATATTTTTACCGAAATGGGAAGTAGAAAAAGAGAAATGGCCGAGGCCAGAAAAGAAGAACGGCGCGGCCAGTATATGGCCAGCTTGAACAATTGCCCCACCTCGCCGCGCAAGATGCGCTTGGTAGCGGATATGGTGCGCGGGATGGATGTGCAAAAAGCATTGTTCCTATTGAAGCACAGCGGTAAAGAAGCCAGCATCCGCTTGGAGAAACTGGTACTTTCAGCCTCCAACAACTGGACGCAAAAGAACGAGGGCGAGAATATGGACGAAGCGGGCCTCTTTATAAAAGAAATCAGTGTGGATAGCGGACGGATGCTAAAGCGTGTGCAGCCTGCCCCGCAAGGCCGCGCCCACCGCGTACGCAAGCGCAGCAACCACGTAACGGTGGTTTTAGATAGCAAAACCGCCACCGCCGAAACCGACACGAAAGAAACGCAAACCGAAGAAAAAGCATAAGCTGAATGGGACAAAAGACAAATCCGATTGGCAATAGACTGGGCTTCATCCGTGGGTGGGACAGCAATTGGTATGGCGGCCGTGACTACGGCGACAAGCTGGCGGAAGACGACAAAATCCGCAAATACCTCTACGCCCGCTTGAGCAAGGCTAACGTGAGCCGCATCATCATCGAGCGCACGTTGAAATTGGTTACCATTACCGTGACCACCAGCCGCCCGGGCATCATTATCGGGAAAGGCGGGCAAGAAGTGGACAAGCTGAAAGAAGAGCTGAAGAAATTGACGCAGAAAGATGTTCAAATCAACATCTTTGAAATAAAGCGCCCCGAAATGGATGCGAAGCTGGTGGCCGATAGCGTGGCGCGCCAAATTGAAGGCCGCATCAGTTTTCGCCGTGCGGTGAAAATGGCCATCGCCGCCACGATGCGGATGGGCGCGGAAGGTATCAAAATAATGGTGAGCGGCCGCTTGAACGGCGCTGAAATGGCCCGTTCAGAGATGTACAAAGATGGGCGCACGCCGCTGCACACTTTCCGTGCAGATATTGATTATGCACTTTCGGAAGCACAAACCACCTATGGAAAATTGGGCATCAAGGTTTGGATTATGAAAGGCGAGGTATATGGCAAGCGCGACTTGAGCAACTTGCTGGGCGAGGCCAAAAAAGCTGGCGGCCCCAGCGGCGGCGGCGGACGTGGCCGAGGCGGCCGCGACAGAGATGACCGTGGGCGCGGAGGACGCGGCGGCGGTGGCGGACGTGGACGAGGAGGAAGAAATTAAGATTTTAGAAAACATTTACAATAATGTTACAACCGAAAAAAACAAAGCACAGGAAAACGTTCAAGGGCCGGATGAAGGGCAATGCAGGACGTGGCCACCAAATTGCGTTCGGCAGTTTTGCCATCAAATCGCTGGATCAGATTTTCATCACCTCGCGGCAAATTGAGGCGGCTCGTATCGCCGCCACGCGCTTTATGAAAAGGGAAGGCCAGTTGTGGATTCGCATTTTTCCAGACAAGCCGATTACCAGCAAGCCCGCCGAAGTGCGGATGGGTAAAGGTAAAGGTGCGCTGGACCATTGGGTGGCCGTGGTAAAGCCGGGCCGAATCATTTTTGAACTGGACGGCGTGACCAGTGATGTGGCTAAGGAAGCGCTCCGCTTGGCGGCACAGAAACTTCCGGTGAAAACCAAGTTCATCACCCGCCGCGACTATATGGGCGCTTAAAATATTTAGAGAAAGATGAAACCATCGGAAATAAAAGAAATGACCACGCAGGAGCTGCGCGAGGAACTGGACGAAAAGAAAATCGCGTATTCGCGGATAAAAATGGCGCACAATATTTCCCCTTTGGAAAATCCTGTGAGCTTGAAATACACCCGCAAAGACGTAGCTCGGATGAGTACGGAACTGCGCCACCGCGAAATAAACGGCGAAGCAAAATCTTAAGAAGGCTAAGAAATGGCAGAAGATACTATTAAAGAAGACGCGCAGATGGAAGAAGCCATCGCCGCCGCGGAAACGCAAGAAGAAGTGGTACTGGCAAAACATCACGGTCGCAACCTGCGTAAAGTGCGGGTGGGACTGGTTACCAGCGCCAAGATGGACAAAAGTATTACCGTAACCGTGGAGCGCCGCCAAAAACACCCTTTCTATGGAAAGTTCGTGAAGTTGAGCAAAAAGTTCCACGCACACGACGAAAAAAACGACTGCGGCGAAGGTGACACGGTGCGCATTATGGAAACCCGCCCCTTGAGCAAGACCAAGAATTGGCGATTGGTAGAAATTATTGAAAGAGCGAAGTAAGCAATGGTACAACAAGAATCAAGACTGAAAGTAGCGGACAATACAGGTGCGAAAGAGGCACTCTGCATCCGCGTACTGGGCGGCACCAAACGCCGCTATGCCTCGGTGGGCGATAAGATCGTGATCTCCGTAAAGGAATCCACGCCCAGCGGAACGGTAAAAAAAGGCACGGTGTCCACGGCGGTAGTGGTGCGCACCAAAAAGGAGGTGCGCCGCCCCGATGGCAGCTACATCCGTTTTGATGACAACGCCTGCGTGTTGTTGAACCCCACCGGCGAAATGCGCGGTACCCGTGTGTTCGGCCCCGTAAGTCGGGAATTGCGCGACAACCAATTTATGCGCATTGTTTCACTGGCGCCGGAAGTGCTTTAAAAAAGAATATTGAGATGAAATTTCATATCAAAAAAGGAGATACCGTAAAAGTTTTGGCCGGCGAGGATAAAGGCAAAACTGGAAAGGTATTGGAAATACTCCGCGACAAAAACAAGGCGCTGGTGGAGGAGGTGAACATTGTGAAAAAACACAGCAAGCCCAGCGCGGCCGATCCCCAGGGCGGCATCAAAGAAATGGAAGCGCCGATTCATATATCCAATTTGATGTATGTAGATGGCAGCGGCAAAGCTTCGCGGATTGGCCGCCGCAAAGACGACAACGGCAAACTGGTGCGCTATTCCAAAAAAACCGACGAAGTAATTAAGTGATGAGCAACGTAACACCTACTTTACAGACAAAATTTCACGGCGACATTTCCGAGGGGATGATCAAAGATTTTGACTATTCCAATAAGAATGAAGTGCCCCGTTTGGAAAAAATCGTGTTGTCCCAAGGGATTGGCGAGGCCACGGCCGACAAGAAATTGATAGAATACGCGCTGGATGAAATGAGCCGCATCAGTGGTCAAAAAGCCATCGCGACTTATTCCAAGAAAGACATTTCCAACTTTAAGTTGCGGAAGGGAATGCCGATTGGCGTGAAAGTAACCTTGCGCGGCACCAAGATGTACGAATTTTTGGAGCGCCTGATTTGGAGCGCGTTGCCACGGATTCGCGATTTCAACGGCATTAAAACCACCGGATTTGACGGGCGCGGCAACTACACTTTGGGAATTACCGAGCAAATCATTTTCCCCGAGATTGACATCGATAAAGTGAACCGCATCACGGGAATGGACATCACTTTTGTGACCACCGCGGGCACGGACAAAGAAGCACAAGGCCTTTTGGCAAAATTTGGATTGCCCTTTAAAAAGTAATTATGGCAAAAGAATCAATGAAAGCGCGCGAAGTGAAGCGCGCCAAAAAAGTAGCAAAATTCGCAGAGAAGCGCGCGGCACTAAAAGCGGCAGGCGATTACGAGGCTTTGCAGCGTCTTCCAAAAGATGCCTCGCCCGTGCGGATGCACAACCGCTGCAAGCTGACCGGCCGCCCCAAGGGCTATATGCGCCAGTTCGGGATTTCGCGGGTAATGTTTCGCCAGATGGCCAACAACGGCCTGATCCCCGGCGTGAAAAAAGCCAGTTGGTAATTTATTTTTTATAGAAAAAATGAACGTAACAGATCCCATTTCTGATTTTTTGACCCGCGTGCGCAACGCAATGTTGGCCGGTCATAAAGTGGTAGAAATTCCTGCTTCAAAATTGAAAGGCGAAATCGCCCGCATCTTGCACGAGCAGGGTTATATTTTGAATTATAAAACGGAAAGCGAAAAAGGTCCGCAAGGCACGATTAAAATTGCCTTGAAATACGACCGCAAAACGGAAGAACCGGCCATTCGTCAGTTGCAGCGTATCAGTAAGCCTGGCCTGCGGAAGTATGTGAACCACAACGATTTGCCCCGCGTCATCAACGGGCTGGGCGTGGCGATTGTCTCCACCTCTATGGGCGTAATGACTGACAAGGAGGCGCGCAAGGAAAAGATTGGCGGCGAGGTGCTTTGCCAAGTGTATTAAGAAATTTTATAAAGAAACCGAAAATGTCTCGAATAGGATTAGCGCCGATAAGCATTCCGCAAGGGGTGGACATTAAGATAAACGGCAGCCAAATGCTCGTGAAAGGCAAGCTGGGCGAGCTTTCGCAGGAATTGCCCAAGAGCATCAGCGCCAAGCAAGACGACGGCGAACTGACGCTGGAGCGTGCCAACGAAGAGCAGCAAACGCGCGCTTACCACGGCTTGTACCGCGCCTTGGCGGCGAATATGGTAGAAGGCGTAAGCGTAGGTTTTGAAAAGAAAATGGAACTGGTGGGCGTGGGATACCGCGCCACCAACCAAGGCCAAAAACTGGACTTGGCGCTGGGCTATTCTCACAATATTTTGTTTGAAATTCCCAAAGAGGTGAAAGTGGAAACGGTGAGCGAAAAGGGCAAGAACCCCACGATAATCCTGAAAAGCCACGACAAGCAACTGCTGGGAATGGTGGCGGCAAAAATCCGCAGCTTCCGCAAGCCGGAGCCGTACAAAGGAAAAGGAATCAAATTCGCGGGCGAGCAACTGCGCCGCAAAGCTGGTAAAACTGCAAGTAAATAAGATATGGCACTGAGCAAACTGGAAAGGAGGACGCGCATCCGCCAACGGGTGCGCAAAAACGTGGAAGGCACGGCGGACAAGCCGAGGCTGGCCGTTTTCCGCAGCAACGAACATATTTACGCCCAACTGATAGATGACCTGACCGGCACCACGCTGGCGGCCGCTTCCAGTATGGAAAAGGACATTACGGCAGACGGCAGCAAATCTGACGTGGCCGGGGCCGTTGGCAAAAAGATTGCCGAGAAGGCGAGCGCTAAAGGTATCGAAACCGTGGCGTTTGACCGTGGCGGCTATTTGTACCACGGACGGGTAAAATCATTGGCGGAAGGTGCCCGCGAAGGCGGACTGAAATTTTAGAATCGAAATGATAAAAGGACACAAAAACACAAAGCGCGTACCGCCCAGCGGACTGGAATTGGTGGACAAACTGGTTGGAATCCAGCGCGTTACCAAAGTTACCAAAGGTGGCCGGACGTTTGGCTTTTCGGCCATCGTAGTGGTGGGCGACGAAAAGGGCGTGGTAGGCTACGGTTTGGGAAAATCCAAGGAAGTTTCCGAAGCCATCCAAAAGGGAATTGAGGACGCCAAGAAAAACTTGGTGCGGGTGCCGCTAGTAAAATCGACCATCCCACACCGTCAAGAAGGGAAATACGGCGGCGCGCGGGTTTTCTTGCGTCCGGCATCCAACGGTACGGGCGTAATCGCCGGTGGCGCAATGCGCGCCGTTTTGGAAAGCCTCGGTGTGCACGATGTACTCGCCAAAAGCAAGGGAAGCTCCAACCCGCACAACGTGGTGAAGGCTACTTTTGACGCCCTTTTGCGGATGCGCGACGCCGGGGCAATCGCCCGCACACGCGGCATTTCGGTAGAAAAAGTATTTAACGGTTAAGAAATTTCGCGATGGCAACATTGAAAATAAAACAAGTACGCAGCAAGATAAACCGCCCCTCGCGCCAAAAGAAAACGTTGGCGGCATTGGGCCTGCGCAAGATGAACCAAACCGTGGAACGCCCCGACAATGAGGCCATCCGCGGGATGGTGAGCCGCGTGGCGCACTTGGTGGAAGTACAAGAATCGTAATCACCTTTTTATAATTTATAAAAATGGGTTTAGAAAATTTAAAGCCGGCCAAAGGCTCGGTACGAAACAGAAAGCGGATAGCGCGCGGAGAAGGCAGCGGCCACGGTGGTACGGCCACGCGCGGCCACAAAGGCCAAAAGTCGCGAAGCGGTTACAGTAAAAAAATCGGTTTTGAAGGCGGCCAAATGCCTTTGCAGAGGCGTGTGCCCAAGTTTGGTTTTACCAACATCAACCGCGTGGAATACCACGGCATCAACTTGGACACCTTGCAGAAACTGGTGGACGCGAAAATCGCCACTGACAATGTAAATATTGAAATGCTGCGCGAAAACGGCTTGCTGGGAAAAAAACAAAAAGTGAAAATTTTGGGGCGCGGCGAGCTCAACGCCAAGCTGACCGTGGAAGCGGACAAATTTTCCAAAACCGCCAAAGAAGCCATTGAGGCGAAAGGCGGCGAAGCGAAAGCTCTGGAAGACTAAACTCTAACTCTAAAGCATTGCGATGAAGCGTTTTATCGAAACATTGAAAAATATCTGGAAGATTGAAGAGCTGCGGGAAAAAATCCTTTTGACCCTCGGCTTGCTTCTCGTTTACCGCTTGGGTTCCAACGTGGTGCTTCCCGGTATCGATCCTGAAAGTTTGACCCAATTGCAGAATCAAACCGATGGCGGCATCTTGGGGATTCTAAACGCTTTCACGGGGGGCGCTTTTGCCAATGCTTCGATTATGGCGCTGGGAATTATGCCGTATATCTCGGCTTCCATTGTAATCCAGCTTTTGGGAATGGCCGTGCCGACCATCCAAAAAATGCAGAAGGAAGGGGAGAGCGGTCGGCGCAAAATCAATAATATTACGCGGATTTTGACCATCGCGATTACGGGCGCGCAAGCCCCCGGTTACATCGCCAACCTGTTCGCGCAGGGCGTTCAGTTGAACATTTCGCAAGGCACGTTTTGGGTGATGGCGATCATTGTATTGACCTCGGGTACCGTCTTCGCGATGTGGCTCGGTGAAAAAATTACCGACAAGGGCATCGGCAACGGTATTTCCCTTCTGATTATGGTGGGAATCATCGCGGTGTTGCCGCAAGCATTCCTGCAAGAATTCGCTTCCAAGATGGATTTGGGCGGCGGTATCGTTCTTTTCATTATTGAAATTGCGGTGTTGATGTTCGTGATTTTGCTCTCGGTGGCGCTGGTGCAAGCCGTGCGGCGCGTCCCTGTGCAATATGCCAAACGGACGACGGGCGGGCGCACCTTTTCGGGAAATATGGCGCGCCAGTACATTCCATTGAAAGTGAACGCGGCGGGTGTAATGCCCATCATCTTTGCCCAAGCGATTATGTTTATCCCAGTCACCGTTTTGGGATTGGCCAATTTGGAAAGCGGCAATGCGGCTTTTTTGATTTCGATGTTCAGCAACATTCAGGGATTTTGGTACAATTTCGTTTTTGCGGTTTTGATTATCCTGTTCACGTATTTCTATACGGCGATTCAGGTGAACACGAATCAAATGGCGGAAGATTTGAAACGCAACGGCGGCTTCATTCCCGGCACTAAACCGGGCAAAGACACGGCGGAATACCTCGATACCGTGCTTTCGCGAATTACATTGCCCGGCGCCATTTTCTTGGCGATTTTGGCGATACTTCCCGCCTTCGCGATGATAGCAGGCGTGAATACCCAGTTCGCCTATTTTTATGGAGGTACCAGTTTGCTGATTATGGTGGGCGTAACGCTGGACACTTTGCAACAAATTGAAAGCTATTTGCTCAACCGTCACTACGATGGTTTGATGAAATCAGGAAAACTGAAAGGACGCGCGGTAAGTGCATTTTAACAACATTTAAGAAAAAGAAGCAACAGGAATTTTATGGCTAAGCAATCCGCAATAGAACAGGACGGGACGGTGATCGAAGCACTGAGCAACGCAATGTTCAGGGTAGAATTGGAAAATGGGCACGTCATCACGGCTCACATTTCAGGGAAAATGCGGATGCACTATATAAAGCTGTTGCCGGGCGACAAGGTAAAACTGGATATGTCGCCATACGATTTGACCAAAGGACGGATAACGTACAGATACTAAGAATTATGAAAGTAAGAGCTTCCATCAAGAAAAGGAGCGCCGAGTGCAAGATTGTGCGCCGGAAAGGACGCCTTTATGTAATCAACAAAAAGAACCCGCGCTTTAAGCAGCGCCAAGGTTAATCCTTTTTTATAACGAATTATGGCAAGAATTGCAGGGGTAGATTTACCCAAAAACAAGCGAGGCGAGATTGGCCTGACCTACGTTTACGGTATTGGCCGCAGCCGGGCAAAGGACATTTTGGAGCAAGCCAAAGTGGACCCTAACACCAAAGTGCAGGACTGGGACGATGACCAGCAGAAGGCCATCCGCGATGTGATTTCGGAAGAATTCAAAGTGGAAGGCGAGTTGCGATCGGAAAACCAGTTGAACATCAAGCGGCTGATGGACATCGGCAGCTACCGTGGCATCCGCCACCGCGTGGGACTGCCCTTGCGGGGACAGCGCACCAAGAACAATTCGCGGACACGCAAAGGCCGCCGCAAAACTGTGGCGAACAAGAAAAAAGTTACGAAATAACCGTAGTATAGAATGGCAAAAAAAGCAGCAGCGCCCGCCAAGGGCAAGGCCAAAGGCGGCAAAAAACGCAAAGTGGTGGTGGAATCCGTGGGGGAAGCCCACATCAACGCGACTTTCAACAACATCATCATTTCGCTCACCAATACCAAGGGCGAAGTTATTTCATGGTCATCCGCTGGCAAGATGGGTTTCCGGGGTTCTAAAAAGAACACGCCCTACGCCGCGCAAATGGCCGCCGAAGATTGCACCAAAACCGCGATGGACTTGGGGTTGAAACGTGTGAAAGTGTATGTAAAAGGACCAGGCAACGGTCGCGAAAGCGCCATCCGTACTATTCACAATAACGGGATAGAAGTGAGCGAAATCGTGGACATCACCCCGATTCCGCACAACGGATGCCGCCCTTCCAAGCGCAGAAGAGTTTAAGAATTTTTTATAGAAATAAAGAAAAATGGCAAGATATACAGGCCCCAAAACGAAAATCGCCCGCAAGTTTGGCGAACCGATTTTTGGTCCGGACAAGTCTTTTGAAAAGAAAAACTACCCCCCCGGCCAGCACGGAAACGCGCGCCGCCGTGGCAAGAAATCGGAATACGCGATTCAGTTGGCCGAAAAGCAAAAGGCAAAATACACCTACGGCATCTTGGAGCGCCAGTTTGCCAATATGTTTGACAAAGCTTCGCGCAGCCAAGGCATTACGGGCGAAATCTTGTTGCAATTGTGCGAATCGCGCTTGGACAATGTGGTGTTCCGGATGGGAATCGCGCCGTCGCGCCGTGGTGCACGCCAGTTAGTGGGTCATCGCCACATTACCGTAAACGGGGATTTGGTGAACATCCCATCCTATCAGGTAAAACCGGGCGACCAAGTGGCCGTGCGCGAAAAATCGAAATCTTTGGAAGCCATCAGGGAATCGCTGGGCGGCCGCCGCAACCAATTTGAGTGGATAGAGTGGAACGACAGCACCCGCAGTGGCAAAATGCTGAACGTGCCGATGCGCGACCAGATTCCTGAGAACATCAAGGAACAACTCATCGTCGAGCTTTATTCCAAATAATTTTTTTAAAACAATTTTTGATTGCTATGGCAATATTGAATTTTCAGAAGCCGGACCAAGTAATAATGAACCGGGGCAACGAGACCGAAGGCGAATTCGAGTTTCGCCCGCTGGAGCAAGGTTACGGCCTCACCGTGGGCAACGCTTTGCGCCGCGTGTTGCTCTCATCCTTGGAAGGTTTCGCCTTCACTTCCGTGAAAATGGAAGGGGTGGAGCACGAATTTTCCACTATAAAGGGTGTGGTGGAAGACGTTACGGAAATCATCTTGAACTTGAAGCAAGTACGTTTCAAGCACCAAATTGAAGACCAAGACGACGAAACCATCAAAGTGAAAATCGATGGCAAAGAGAAACTGACCGCCGGCGATTTGGGCAAGTTTACCTCCGCTTTCCAAGTGTTGAATCCCGATTTGGTGATTTGCAATATGGACAAGAGCGTGAAACTGGAAATGGAGTTGACCATTGAAAAAGGCCGTGGCTATGTGCCCGCCGAGGAGAACAAAAAGAGCGGTGCGAACATCGGCACCATTGCGATGGACAGCATTTTCACGCCCATTAAAAACGTGAAATACAGCATTGAGAACTACCGCGTGGAGCAAAAGACCGACTTTGAAAAGTTGATTTTGGAAATCCACACGGATGGTAGCATCGCTCCGCAAAAAGCAATGACCGAGGCGGCCAAGATTCTCATCGAGCATTTCCGGTTGGTGAGCAACGAAAAAATCAACATCGAAACAACGAGCTCGGTGGACAGCGGCGATAATTATGACGAGGAAATCCTGCATATGCGCCAGCTTTTGAAGACCAAACTGGCCGATATGGACTTGAGCGTCCGCGCGCTGAACTGCTTGAAGGCGGCCGAAGTGGAAACCTTGGGCGAGCTGGTAACTTTCACCAAGGCCGACTTGATGAAGTTCCGCAACTTTGGCAAAAAGTCCCTTACCGAACTGGACGAACTGGTGGAAAACAAAGGGCTTCATTTTGGGATGGATTTGTCGAAGTATAAGCTGGATAAGGAATAAGTAATAGGTAATAGGTAATAAGTAGTCGGGAGTTTGGAGTAGGGAGTAAGGAGTTGGTAGTTTGGAAACTGACAACTGATAACTGACACCTGATAACTGAAAAAGAAAATGAGACACGGAAAAAAAGTAAACCACCTGAGCAGGAAAACCGCGCACCGCAAGGCGATGCTGGCCAATATGGCGAGTTCGCTGATTGCGCACAAGCGCATCAACACCACGGTGGCCAAGGCTAAGGCGCTGCGCGTTTTTGTGGAGCCGTTGATAACGAAATCGAAAACGGACGACACCCACAACCGCCGCGTGGTATTTAGCTATTTGCGCGACAAAAATGCGGTGACGGAACTGTTCCGCGAAGTAAGTGCCAAAGTGGGCGACCGACCTGGCGGCTATACGCGCATCATCAAAACCGGCAACCGACTGGGCGACAATGCCGAAATGTGTTTGATTGAATTGGTGGATTTCAATGAAATGTACACCAACGACAAGACGAGTGGTGCTGGCAAAACCCGCCGTAGCCGCCGTGGCAAAAAGAAATCTTCCGGCGAGACAGCGGTGAAAGACAACGTCCAAGCGAAATCGGACAACAAGTCCACCGATGCGAAAGTACCCGCGGTGGAAACTGCCCCGCAGGACGAAAAAGCCGCCGAGACAAAAGATAAGGCCGAGCCGAAAAAGGAAGAACCGAAGAAAGAGGAATCCAAAAAGGAAGAGCCAAAAGCTGAAGCTTCCAAGGAAACCAAGGGTGAGGCGGGCGATGATATGAAAAACGAAGATTCCAAAAAGGACGAAAAGAAAGACTGATTTGGAAATCAAGGTTTTATAATTTGAAAAAGGATGAAGATGTCAAAGTCTTTGTCCTTTTTTTTTGGGTTTGCACGAATCCCCCTAAATCCCCCACCGTGTGCCGTATCGGCAACGATGCACGGCAAAGGGGGACTTTAGCGACACTGGCGTGAGCGTAGATTTTGAACCCAAAAACCAAAGCACCCTGAAAGGGTGCGACCACATAGCTTGGGGCAACGCCCCAAGAACAAGAACCGAGAACGAGAACCCCCGTACTCTGAAAGGGTACGACTACAAAACTTGGGGCACCGTCCCAAGAAAACAAAAAGAAAATGAGCGAAGAAAACACCACCCAAAAAGCACTAATCCTATTAGACGACGGCACCCTCTTTTGGGGCCGCGCCACCGGACTGGACGGCGAGGCCGCCGGCGAAATCTGTTTCAATACGGGGATGACCGG
Organism: Owenweeksia sp.; assembly: GCA_965214115.1. Taxonomy (GTDB): domain Bacteria; phylum Bacteroidota; class Bacteroidia; order Flavobacteriales; family Schleiferiaceae; genus Owenweeksia. Next base: position 138,871 of record CBDCAU010000002.1, on the reverse strand, counting down.
CTACCAAGAAATCTTCACCGACCCCAGCTACTACGGGCAGTTGATGGTGACCACCACCGCCCACATCGGCAACTACGGCGTGAAGGACGATGAGGTGGAATCCGACGGGATAAAAATCGCGGGGCTGGTCTGCAAAAATTTCAGCGACCGGCCCAGTCGGGCGGGCGCGCACGGTTCGCTCTTCGATTTTTTCAAGGCGCAAAACAAGGTGGTGATTTCAGATGTAGACACCCGCGCGCTGGTGCGCCACGTGCGCGACAAGGGCGCGATGAACGCCATCATTTCCACCAAAACGGACGACATCGAACGCCTGAAAAACAAGCTCGCCGAAGTGCCGTCGATGGAGGGGCTTTCCCTTTCGGAACACGTTTCGGCGAAAGAGCCATATTTGTTTGGCGAAGAAAATGACGGCCCCAAAATCGCGGTGCTGGACTTGGGCGTGAAGCGGAACATCCTGCGGAATTTTGCCGAGCGCGGCGCGCAGATGAAAGTCTTTCCGATGGGCAGTTCGCTGCAAGAAATGATGGACTGGCAGCCGGACGGCCTCTTTATCAGCAACGGCCCCGGCGACCCCGCCGCGATGAAAAACACCATCGCATTGATAAAAGAAATGCTGGCCAGCAGGCTGCCCGTGTTCGGGATTTGCCTCGGCCACCAACTGATTGCGCTCGCCGAGGGGCTGGCCACCGAAAAGATGCACACCGGCCACCGCGGCATCAACCACCCCGTGAAAAACGTGCTGACCGGCAAGGGCGAAATCACCACGCAGAACCACGGCTTTGTGGTGCGCCGCGCCGATTTGGAAAATCACGACCGGCTGGAACTCACCCACTTTCACCTGAACGACCAAGGCGTGCAAGGCCTGCGCGTGAAAAACGAACCGATTTTCAGCGTACAGTACCACCCCGAAGCGTTTCCGGGGCCGCACGATTCGCGGTATTTGTTTGATGAGTTTGTGGGGATGTTGGAAGGGGAGGTGGTTTAGAATTGCACAGCGGCTTTAGCCCTGTGATTAAAATTCGCCACGTGCGTTTTCGCGCTTTTGGCGCAACCGGAATTTTTGTCGCAACCTTCGTATTTTTGAAAAATGACAAAAAATCTTTCCTACCCTTCTTATTTGATGGACATTTTCGGGGTGTTGTCCTCGTTCCGTTTGGCGGAAAATTTTTGGGGCAACTACGAAACCTTCGCCATCGCCAAAATCGAAGAAGCCACTTTGAAGCTGCGCGGCTCGCTTTTTTATGTAAAAGATTTGTCGCCCGACCAAGCGCAGTCTCAACTGAAATCTTTAGTTCCCTTTTTTGAAGTATTGGAAATTTTAAAAAAGGAATTGAATGCCGCTGAAAATCCTGCCCTAAAAAATTTCAAAAAAACTACGGGCGAATTTTTTCAAACCGTGGCGCACCTTCAGGAAAATTTGGAGGATGTCGCTTTTGAACATCATCCCTACGAAATGTCCACGCCCGCCTTGGAGGATTGGAGCCGCCCCGAAAACGACCATTGGGATAACTATTAGCGATGGCCAATTTTCAGCAAGGCGATATCGTGCTCGTCCCTTTTCCTTATTCGGATTTGTCCAGTTCCAAAAGGCGGCCGGTGGTCATTATTTCCAAAAATTCAACCCATCGGTGGGATTACATCGTGGTCAAAATCACCTCGGTCATCCGCAATGATGATTTTTCGTTTCCCATTGAAAATGAAGATATTGACCGTCCTTTGCACCGCGCCAGCGAGGCGAGAACAAATGTGATATTTACCGTTTCCAAAAAGATTGTGGCGAAAAAACTGGCAACCCTTTCCCAAGCGGCACTAAGAAAGCTGACGGAGAAAGTCAGGGAAAACATATCGGTTTATGAGACAGAAATTAATGCAGGATAATCGGAATAGGAAACTTTGGCACGGGGAATAATAGAAATGCTGATGACGCTGTCAGGGTTTTGGAGGGCTAAAAATCAAACAATGACTAAAAAAATCATAAAACTGTTTTTGCGATTGGCGATTGCCGCCAGCTTTTTATCGGCGGTTGCCGACCGGTTCGGGTGGTGGCCTAAAAAAGTTTCGGTGTGGGGAAACTGGAGCAACTTCTTGAAATACACCCACTTGATAAACCCGTGGTTTTCCAAATCCATCATTCCGGCGGTGGCCATTACCGCTACGGCGGCGGAAATTATTTTTGCCCTCTTTCTACTCATTGGGTTCAAAACCCAACTGTTCGCCAAACTGAGCGGATTTCTTTTGCTGTGTTTTGGTTTGGCAATGACATTTCCCACGGGCGTAAAAGGTGCTTTGGATTTTTCGGTTTTGACGGCAGCGGCTGCGGCTTTTGCCTTGGGCACGATGAAAGAAAAATTTTTGGAAATGGGGTGATTTCGGAATTGCACAGCGGCTTTAGCCCTGTGATTGGAGAAAGCAAATCACCTCCGCGCTTTAGCGCAAATGGGTTTTTCGGCTAAAGCCAATTTGGGCGGGGCATTTTAGGATAACCGTCCCGCACGTGCGGGAGCGGTTCAATACAAACAACTTCACAAAGCCTTGATTAAAAAGAGGTGAACAACTTTCAACAAACTAAAATCAAAACCCTATGGCCGATAAAATAAGTTGCCCCAACTGCGGGCATCAATTCGATGTGGAAGAAGCCCTTTCGGGGAAACTTCAAGCGTATTTTCGGGCGGAATTTCAAAAAAAGGTGGCCAGCAACAATGAAAAGCTGGAACAGGAGCGCGCCGTGCTGCGAAAGGAACTGGATGATTTTGAAAAGAAAAAGGAGCGCGCCAATGAAATGTTCAAGCAAAAACTGAACGAGCGCATTGCCAAGGAAACCGAAAAAATCGAAAGCCAAGCCAAGGAAGGTTTTGAGCAGCAATTGAAATCTCTGAACGAAGAAAACGAGCGGCGCAAGGCCGAGAACCGATTGCTGAAACAACAGGAACTGGATTTACTGAAAAGGGAACGCGAGCTGAAAGAACAGAAGGAGGAATTGGAACTGAACGTCCAAAAGAAACTGCAAGAGCGAATCGAAAAGGAAACGGAGAAAATTCAAAAACAAGCCAAGGAAAATTTTGAGCAGCAGATGAAGGCTCTGCGGGAAGAAAACGCGCAGCGCAAGGCGGAAAACCGATTGCTAAAGCAGCAGGAGTTGGATTTACTAAAGCGGGAAAACGAGCTGAAAGAGCAAAAGGAGGAGTTGGAAATCGACATCAAAAAACAGCTTTTGGAAGGGCAAAAAGAGATAGAGCAAAAAGGCCGGATGAAAGAGCGGGAAGAGTATTTTTTGAAAGAGAAGGAATATCAAAAACAGTTGAGCGACCAAAAGGAACTGATTGAGGAAATGAGACGGAAAGCCGAGCAAGGCTCAGAGCAATTGCAGGGGGAAGTGCAGGAATTGGCGCTGGAAGAAATTCTGCGAACCGCCTTTCCTTTTGATGAAATCGAAGAAGTGGGGAAGGGCTTGCGCGGGGCGGACTGTATTCAAAAAGTAGTAAACGAGCGCCAACAAGGTTGCGGTGCCATAGTGTACGAAAGCAAGCGCACTAAGACTTTTTCGGACGATTGGATAGACAAACTGAAACAAGACCAAATCCAGTGCAAGGCGGACATCGCCGTGATTGTAACCGAAACAATGCCGAAAGGAATGCTGCGGTTTGACCAAATGAGGGGCGTTTGGGTTTGCGGGTTTCACGAGGTGAACAGCGTGGCGGCCGTGCTCCGGCAGATTTTGATAAAGGCCAAATCCGTGAAAACCGCCGATGAAAATAAAGGTGAAAAAATGGAACTTTTGTACCATTATTTGACCAGCGGCGAATTCGTGCAGACCATCAAGCGCATCGTGGAAAATTACGACGGGATGATTCAGCAATTGAATTCCGAAAAAAGGGCGATGCAGCGCATTTGGAAAACCCGCGAAAAGCAAATCCTTGGCGTTCAGGAAAATATCTCTTCTTTGTTCGGTTCGATTAAAGGGATTGCTGGTCGGGAGTTGGAAACTTCCTCCGTATTGGAATTGCCGGATAAGAAATTTTTGCGGTAAATCGGTATTGGCGATTTGGGCTGGGTGAGTGAAATCTTGGTCGGGTTTCTTGCGAGACAGGGTTTAGAATTGCGCCGCCGCTTTAGCGCGGCGGTTAAAATTCGCGTCTGTCTCTTCGCGCTTTAGCGCAAATGGGTTTTTCGGCTAAAGCCAAATCGGATGGGGGATTTTGGGATAACCGCGCTAAAGCGGCGGTTCAATACAAAAACCGTTGAAAAATATTAAGAATTCCCCAAGTCTTTATTGATAAAATCCTAACCCCTTCATTTTGATTTGGTTGCGTGAGTATTTTTTCTTATATTCGGCCTTGCCATTTAAAAAATAAATAATCAGAAAAATTTTACAGATGAAACGCTTTTTATATCTCGTTGCCTTTTTCGCCATCAGCTTCAGCACTACTGCGCAGTCAATTGACTCCATAAAAATTACCAACCCTGCCATCCCGCCTTCCTTCTATTTGGCTGGTGAATTATTTCATACGGGAATGAAACTCGTTAGAACAGAGGAGATTATTCTCGGAGCGGATAGTGTGGATATTTCGATATTTTTCAAAGAATGTGCAGGGTATCAAAACATCACTAATTATGATACCACTATCATCTTTAGCTCATCGTTTCCCGCCATTCCGGATTATGTTCGCTTTACGACCTTTTTAGATAGTAATACCAATACCTCTGATTCTAATTGTTTTCAGAGAGCTATTCCAATGGTATTTGATAGTACGGTCGTTTTGCCGCAGGCTTCGATGAGTTTGCAACGCGGTAATCTTATAAGTCAGTCCATTGAATTTTTTCCTAACCCCGTTCGCAATTATCTTACGATAGAAATGGACGAAGCGCATTCTAAATTGAAAATAGAAATCAAAGATTTGACTGGAAAATTGGTCTTGTCAAAACAATGGAAAAGGATTGATGCACAATCTTCCAAAAAGATAAATCTGAAAAATTTGTCCAGCGGCGAATACATCTTGAGTATTGGCGATGGGCAGAATTTCTATGAAACTTCCAAATTCACCAAGGAATAGGCGACCAAGTTTTATAACTTTCAAAAAACCACTCCGTTTCGGGGTGGTTTTTTTTATGCTTAAAATTCCCACAAAAAGAGATTCGGTTCAATTGACACCTTTTCAATTTCTATTTTCGCAAAATTCCAATTAACGATTTGAAAATCACAGTTTTATTCTGAATGTCAGAAAGTTACCGTTCTGCTATTTTAAAAAATTCTTTGTAAAAAATGGGAAACATCTCACACATCAAAGCCCGCCAAATTTTAGACAGCCGCGGCAACCCCACGGTGGAGGCGGACGTATTTACCGACCGTGGCGCGATGGGTCGCGCGGCCGTCCCCAGCGGGGCGAGCACGGGCGAACACGAAGCGGTGGAACTGCGCGACGGCGACGAAAACGCCTATATGGGCAAGGGCGTGCTGCGCGCGGTGCAGAACGTGAACGAGCCGATTGCCGAGAATCTGAAAGGCGTGCCGGTGAGCGCGCAGGCGGTTATCGACAATGTGATGATAGAACTGGACGGTACGCCGAACAAGCAAAATTTGGGCGCGAACGCGATGCTGGCGGTGTCGCTGGCGGCGGCCAAAGCGGCCGCGCAGGAAAGCGGGCAGCCGCTCTTCAACTACATCGGCGGGGTGAACGCCCGCACGATGCCCGTGCCGATGATGAACATTTTGAACGGCGGCGCCCACGCGGACAATTCCATTGATTTTCAGGAATTTATGGTGATGCCCTTTGGTGCGGATTCGTTTTCGGACGGGCTGCGAATGGGCACGGAAATTTTTCACCACCTGAAAAAAGTGCTGAAAGACAAGGGCTACAGCACCAACGTGGGCGACGAGGGCGGTTTTGCGCCCAACATCAAATCCAACGAAGAGGCGATTGAAACCGTGCTGACCGCCATCGAAAAAGCGGGCTACCAAGCGGGCGAAAACGTGTGGATTGCGATGGACGCCGCCGCCAGCGAATTTTACGAGGCGGACGAAAAAGTGTATCATTTCAAAAAAAGCACGGGCAAGAAATTATCGTCGCACGAAATGGCGGATTACTGGAAATCGTGGACGGAAAAATATCCGATAATTTCCATCGAAGACGGGCTGGACGAAAACGACTGGGACGGCTGGAACGCCCTGACGGCGGCGATTGGCGACAAAATCCAACTGGTGGGCGACGACCTTTTTGTGACCAACGAAGAGCGCCTGCAAAAAGGCATCGAACAAGGCACGGCGAACTCCGTTTTGATAAAAGTGAACCAAATCGGGACGCTGACCGAGACGATAAACACTGTGCAGCGCGCGCAGGTAAACGGCTACACCACGGTGATGAGCCACCGCAGCGGCGAAACGGAAGACAGCACCATCGCCGACTTGGCCGTGGCGCTGAACTGCGGGCAGATAAAAACCGGTTCGGCGAGCCGCAGCGACCGGATGGCCAAGTACAATCAGCTTTTGCGGATTGAGGAAATGCTGGGCAAAACGGCGCGCTGGCAAGGAACAAACTTCAAATTCATCAAAAAATAAAACCGTTGGAAACCAAAATGGAAAAACTCAAAGACGCATTCCGCGAAAAAGTAGAACCGAAACGCAAGGAAATCAAGGATTTTTTGGCCGAGCACGGCGACGAGGTGCTGGGCGAAATCAAAGTGAGCCAGCTCTACGGCGGGATGCGCGGGATGCCCGCCCTCATTACCGAAACTTCTAAACTCGACCCCGCCGAGGGCATTCGCTTTCGCGGTTACAGCATTCCCGAATTGCAGGAAAAATTGCCGAAATATCCGGGCGGCGAGCAACCGCTGCCGGAAGGGATTTTCTATCTGATGCTTTTCAACGAGCTGCCGGATGACGATACAGTGCGCCGCGTGAGCAACAATTGGGCGCGGCGGGCGGCGATTCCTCCGCACGTTTTTAAGGTGATTGATGCCCTGCCGATGCACGCCCACCCGATGACGCAATTTGTGACCGGAATTATGGCGCTGCGCACGGAAAGCGAATTCAAAAAAGCCTACCGAAATGGTATTAACAAAAGTGATTATTGGGAGCCGACTTATGACGACGCGATGAATCTGATTGCGCGTTTGCCGCGGATTGCCGCCTATATTTATAGGAGGATGTACCACAACGGCGACCACATCGAACCCGACCCGAATTTGGATTGGAGTGGCAACTTTGCGCATATGTTGGGATTTGAGGGCGAGGAATTCCGCGAGTTGCTGCGGCTGTATCTCACCATCCACGTAGATCACGAAGGCGGGAACGTTTCGGCGCACGCGATTCATTTGGTGGGTTCGGCGCTGTCGGATTGCTACCAAGCTTTTGCGGCAGGTATGAACGGACTGGCAGGGCCACTGCACGGGCTTGCCAATCAGGAAGTTATCCGCTGGATTTTTGCGATGCGCGACGAACTGGGCGGTGGGTTGCCCAGCAAAGAACAGATTGCCAATTATGTGAAAAAGACTTTGAACGACGGGAAGGTAATTCCGGGTTTCGGCCACGCCGTGCTGCGTAAAACCGACCCGCGCTACACCGCTCAGCGGGAATTTGCCCAAAAGCATATGCCCCACGATGAGCTGTTCCAAATCGTGAGCCGCGTATATGAAGTGGTGCCGGAACTCCTGCAAGAAACGGGTAAGGTGAAAAATCCGTGGCCCAACGTGGACGCGCATTCCGGCCAGCTTTTAATGCACTACGGATTGACGCAGTATGATTTTTATACGGTGCTTTTTGGTGTGAGCCGCGCGCTGGGGACATTGGCCAGTTTGGTGTGGGACAGGGCGTTGGGCTTTCCGATTGAAAGGCCGGGGAGTACTACTACGGAGTTGTTGAAGGAGAAGTTTGGGAAGTAGTTTTTGGAAAATATTTGGAATTGAAAAACCGCCGGGAGGCGGTTTTTTTTTGCGCACCACTCCGTGCCATTGCGTGTCATTCACGCCACATTTTACAAGATAGTTTCCAAATTTAAAGTCAATGAAAATCAATTGTTTAAAGATTTTTTAACGAGACACTACCGGACACTACCGGACACTACCGGACACTACCGGACACTACCGGACACTACCGGACACTACCGGACACTACCGGACACTACCGGACACTACCGGACACTACCGGACAAAAAAAATTGAAAATTAGGGACACTCTTGGCGCAGACGGCTCAAGAAGTGAAATTCTTTTAAAAAATCATTCGTTCACCAATTGGTAGGAGGTGCGACCTTGTAACCTTTGTCTTCTGAGAGCATTGATTGAAACCAGCTCATTCAAGTCGCGACGTGCCGTTCGGTCGGAAATGTTAAATATCTGAGCATATTCTTCCGAGCCTATCGTTTTTTGCTCTTTTAAAATCTTGAGCGCTTGATGCTGGCGCGGGTTCACCTGAACTCCCTCCTCGTTCTTTTTTTCATAAGATGAAAAATCAAAAACCGTCTCCATCCCCCAGCCACTTTCCACCACCGTCGGCGCGGGCAAGCCTACGTTTTCACATTCCCGCTTCATCAGCGCCATTCCGCGGCCCCACGTTTCGATAAAACCCGCCTTGAAAAAAATCTCCGCGATGTTTTTGTTTCGCGGGTAGGAGGGGTGCGGACCGCGGAGCATTTCGATGGTGAGTTCTTCGGGAAGGCCACCCGCGTTCCATATCGAAAGTTTGTCATCGTAAACGCGCAGCAAGGTGGGCGCGCCGCGGTAATCACGGTGGACGATGGCGTTGAAAATCGCCTCGCGCAGCGCCGCTTCGGGGTACTGCAATTCCTCGATGCGTTGCAGACCCTCGTAGCGGATGGGCGACACCAAATACTTGGCTTTCAGCCGTTCCACCACTTGGTCGGCCATTTGGATGAGGTTGCCGTGGATGACATCTTGAAACTTCAAATCGTCCTCGGTTTTACCGAAGCGGCCGATTTTGAAATAAGAAGAGATGAAAAATTTCTCGGGGTCTTTGCCGAACAGTAACAGCGCGGCATTTTTCAGTTTTCCATTTTCCGTAGTGAGATGAAGATTTTTCAATAATGTGGGCAAATCTGCCTCGGCAGAATCCTCGGCGATGCGGCCGCTGCGGCGGGCTCTGCGCAGAAAATATTCCACCGCCTGCGGGTCGATTTCGTCCAGCGTGGCCGATTCCTGCACCAAGTCATCCCACGTTTTGCCCATCTTTTTCAGGATGAACTCGTTGAGCGCCGTGCCTTTCAATTCCTGCAAAGTGCTGCCCGCCCGCTGGTAATATTTGCCGCGCAGCGAAATCGGCACTTCGTAGCGCGGGACAATGACTTCGAGGTAATTTTTGCCCTTTTTCTCGCGCAGATTGATTTCTGCATATACGCCCAAAACATCGCGGAATTTATTGGGCAAATCTTCCAAAAGCCGCTCGGTGTCTGCAATTCCCACCACCTTCCCATTATCGTCTTTCCCAATGAAAAGCCGGCCGCCGGCCGCGTTGGCAAAGCCGACCACCCATTTCAGGTGCTCGTCGCGCCACGCGGTTTTGTATTCGATGTTTTACTGTTCGGGCATTGGGGTTTTGTTAGAAAAAGGTGCAATTTCGGGTAAAATGGAATTTTGGACTTAAAACTATTCAAGGAGAAAACGCCAGCCAAAAAACAACGCTCAAATAAATCCAAAAAATGGAAAAAAGAATGTGAACGATAGTTTCAAACCGCTTCCCTTTCCACAATTTTGAGGAGTACACAAATTGCTGGACAACCAATCGCATTGTCCAAAAAATGGCCAAACCAAGACAAACCGTTTTGCCCAATGAAGTATTGACCAACTCGGTGGATTTCGTCAAGCAAAATAATCCCATCAAAAAAACCACCAGCGCGATAAAAAAAGTCGGTTTTACCGAAGCGGCCGAATTTAAATGAACTGGAAATGACAAATTTTTCGGGGTCTTTGCCCTAAGCGGAGTTTAGCGAAGATTATTCTTGCGCTCCTTCAATGTCCCACTAATATGAGCCGATCTGTACGCCGGCAATGTTGAAAGTTCCCAGTGCTCCTAAGCAAACTTTATCTGGTCCATCAATATCTAAAGCCATCTGAAAGGTTTTTAAATTAATTGCCGGGCTGGTTTGTCCTAATCCCTGATTATTACTTTTTTCACATCCTCCAAGTCTTTTGCTTTGCAATGCAAGTAATAGACACCTGGCGGTTGGTTCAAATTAATTTTTAAAGCGTCGGTACTAAGTGTTTCAAACTCCTTCTCCATCAACTTTCTGCCAACGACATCCAGCAAAACCACGTGCACCCTTTGGTTTGAAAACTCTTCTGAAAGCTCGATATTGAGTAAGCCTGTGGAGGGGTTGGGAAAAACAGAAATGAGATGGGGTTCAATGGGTTTTTCTTCGAGGCCGATGTGGGAAATGCCGTCGAGGGTGAGGATGTGAATTTGGCCATTGCCATTATTAAAGGCTGGTGCACCAGCAATTAAATCGCGTTTTCCATCACCGTCTATATCATTTAATACCGCCAAAGCTGCTCCTGCGAAGTCACCGCCGGGATTGCTGAAAGGGGCAAAGGGCATTCCTGATGATGCTGTCAATATATTGGAAGTTTTTAGTGTTCCTTGACTATTTAAATATAAAGTCAATATCAAGTTAGTCGAGGCCGGATTTATTTGACCCTCCAACGCTCCAATCATTAGTTCATCATAGCCATCGCCATCTAAATCGCCCATAGAAGCTATTGAAGAACCATATCTACCGACGCTATCTGCGGTACTTGGAAAATTTGCACTTTTATCATTTATAATACTCACAGAAGTAAGATTATACATAGTGTCCAAAAAAAGTATTGCAATCGAACCTCGCGATTTGCCATTCATAACATTATCGCCTGTAACACCTGTTACAATCTCAGGAATACCATTACTATCCAAGTCATTAGTATACCCCAAAGCGCTTCCAAATCTTACACTTCCAGAAAAGTTGAGTAGAGGTAGTGAGCCGTCATAGATTGATTGGTTCTTAACAGTTCCGTTACTATTTAACCTCAATAAATAAACACGGCCTGCATCATTTGTAGCTCCTATATTTCGATAAGGCGCTCCTACTAACAACTCTGGTATTCCATCATTGTCAGCGTCCGGAAGAACCGATAAACATGAGCCAAATCTCTCATCGTTCTCCAAATTTCCAGAAAAACCACCTGAACCTTCACCTATTTTAACGCTTCCTCCTACCGTTCCATCAGATTTAATCGATAAAATCCAAACCGCTCCCTCGTTGGATCCTTGACCATTGTTAAAAGGGTTGCCAACAGCAACCTCCGTTGTGCCATCCCCATTGACATCACCAAGATTTGCTAAAGACTCGCCAAAACGTCCGTCAAAGCCAGTCTGTTGAGAAAAGCCTGACAATCCTGAAGCAATTTTGGTTGTGGATTTTACTGCGCCGCTACTGTCCATAAAGAGAACATAAATAGTACCTCTGTTTGAAATAGGACCTACGTTCATTGCTCCTACAACCAGATCCTCAACACCGTCATTGTTGAGATCCCCAATGGAGGACACCGAAATTCCAAATACACCCGCCTGAACAGGGGTGTCAATGCTATCGTGCCTCACAGTTGCTATCGACAACACAGATCCAGGCTGACACCAACTGTTGCTGGGCACTGTTAGAAATAGGACGAAGCATATAAAATATTTCATTTTCTTGATTGCTTAAAGTTCAACTAATCATATCATCTGCGTGAATTGAAACTCTTACTCCAGGTTGATAGAATATTCTGCCCATATCTGACGCGCTTTTGCCCCAAGGAGGGTTTATGGAGCTGAGTGTTATAGGATGAATGTTTTTCTTATTTATATCAATATAGTTGATATCAGCGGGATTATTCGCAGTCCCATTTCCAGAACCTACCCCATTATCTTGTCCCATATTCTCCCAACTTAAATTATTCCATTCATTATTAAGGTCATATGAGAATGACCCAACATCTAACCCAAACCGAATGTCCCCAACTCTTTCCTCAATCACAAAAAACCAGCCGGGATCATTGTCATTAAGTTCGGTAGATCCGTGGGCATCGCTGGCCGAAAGGTCAAAGCCTAACAGAATCGTGCCCGGCATATTCGCAAAGAAGGAGGGCAGCAGCGGTTGGCTGTTCTCGAAATCCGGTTTGCAGATGTCATTGCCATCAATATCGGTAGTCCAAAACGCGGGAATGGCATACACGAAAAGGTTGGGGAATTTCTTGAGCAAGTCGGCCTTGAGCACCATCACCAAGTCGGCCTCGCTGCTGTTGTGGCCCACGTTATGGCTGCCAAGTTCCGTGTTGTGGCCCCAGTCGTGTATGCGGTTTATGTCCCTGGCCTGTTCAAATTCCACTTTCTCTGAGTCAGTGGGCTCTTCCGAGACAACCGGAATGAATTTGTCGGACATTCAAAAACGCCTGAAATAGCTGCCCCGCTGGTCGGTAGGGTATTCGTTCCAGAGCAATTCGCGGCTCATTTCGTGGTTCATTCCCACTAAGAAAGATTCGATGAATTTATTGTTGGTTTCCAAAAGGGTAACGGTATAAACTTTTCAAAGATATTGCAGATTATTTTATAAAGATTTTTGGAAATGCTTCGTGATAAAACAACTTGGTAGGGTAATTAGCGCAATCCAAATTATCTTAATAGAAATTTTAATTCATAGGGCCGCTTTTGAGAAAATCTTCGCGCCGCACACTTTTGTATCCGATGCTTTGCTGTTAGGGCATTGGAATAAATGAATTTTGATAAATGAGCAAATTTGGTGGGACATTAAAAACTGATCTTAAGGAATTGATAATTTATTGGTATTGAGAACATTGACAGCAATTTTTAATTATTCCAAACAATGAGCCGAGGATTTGTAAAAGAAGACGACCAAGAAGAAGCGCCGTTCGTCCCGCCGCGTGCCGCGTTGCCGTTGGGCGCCACAAATTATGTAACGCCCAACGGGATGCGGTGGCTTTTGGATGAAAAAGAACATTTGGAAAAAGAGCGCGCCACCCTTCCCAAAGACAACGAAACCGAACGCCGCCGCGCCGCCGCCGTGATGGACGGCAAGTTGAGGTTGCTGGAAGAGCGCATCGCCTCGGCGCGCATTTTAAAACCGCAAGACCAGCCGAAAAACGAGGTGCGATTTGGCGCGCGGGTTTCTTTTAAAAATCTATCCAACAGTATTTTACAGGATTTTCAAATCGTGGGTGTGGACGAAGCGGATTTGAAACAGAAAAAAATCGCGTTTGTGGCGCCCATTGCGAAAGCTTTGATTGGGAAAAAAGTGGGGGAGGAGGCGGAGTTGAAATTGGGCGGGGAAGTGCGGAAATTGGAAATTGTGGAAATCGAATATCCTTAGAAACTCTAAATCCTAAACTCTAAACAAATCCAAAAACGCCAAAATAAAAATCTGAAAAAAAACAAGGCGAGTGTTTTGAATTTTCAATTTCTCATTTCGAATTTGTTTCGGATTTAGAGTTTGAATTTTAGAATTTCCTAAAATGGGTATCCAATTGCAAAATTCCACACCAAATTCTCTTGCCGCCAATCCTTTTGCCCAAAGGCAAACTGGTTTTGCCAGTGGCTGCCGTTCACTTCCGTGGGGTAACGCAGCGGAATGGAAATATCCAACCGAATCACCAGAAAATCAATGTCCAAGCGGAAGCCATAGCCGGTGCCTATCGCCAGCTCCTGCGCCCAAGTGCTGGAAAACTGGCCGCCCGGTACGGCGGGGTTTTCGTTCATCAGCCAGATGTTGCCGGCGTCCAAAAACACCGCGCCTTTCAGCAGACTGACCAGTGGGTGGCGGAATTCCACGTTCGCCTCCAATTTGATGTCGCCCGACTGGTCGAAAAAAGAGGTGCTGCCCGTGTCCGGCGGATTGTAGCTGCCAGGCCCCAACGAACGGATGCGGAAGGCCCGCACGCTGCTGGGCCCGCCGGAAAAATACTGCTTTACAAAGGGCAGCGACAGGGAATTCCCGTAAGGAAAACCCGCCCCGGCAAAGACGCGGCTGACCAGTTGGCTCTCGCGAAACAGGCTCAGATAATGGCGAAAATCCACGCCCGTTTTGAAATACTGCGCGTAGGGCAGGCCGAAAAGTTGCCGTTCGTCGTTCAACAAATTTTGCGTTTGGCCCAGTGCCAAAGCCGCGATTTCCCCGTCCACGTTGATGTAAAAACGGTTTTTTTTGTCGGCTTCGCCCAGCTCGCTGTATTGCATCGTGCCCGTGGGCCCAAGTATAAATTGGTCTTCAAAACTGCGCGCCAAAAAAGGATTGTTGTTTAGAATATCTTGAAAATCAGCGGTTTCATTGCTCGTCCGTGTGTAGTTCAGCGAAACCGGATTTACTTCGTAATATAAAAACCGGTTGGATTTCCAAAAATAGCCGTATGAAAAAAGGAAAGAATTGAGGTTGTAAAATTGCGCGCGCCGCTGGAAGGTATAGTTGAGCGAAAATTTGGTGCTGGGGATGGTGAAGCCCCGCTGTGGGTTGATCGTGAAAGGCGCGATGAGCCGTGGGAACGAAATGCTGTTCTGCAATTTGAACTCGAACGAACTCAGGTTCTTGGCCGAACCGTTGGCGATTTGCGTTTCATAACTGATTGTTCCTGAAATATTTAACCGTTCACCGCCGCGAAAGAGGTTTTTGTTTTGATAGCTCCCCGTGAGGCCCGGGCCGGCAAAACTGTTGGATTTGGTAACGCCCTGCAATTCCAGCCGAACGGACTGGCGCGGCGCCGGGGTGAGCAAAACGCGGGCCTGCAGTTGGCCGGTGGAATCGGTGTAGCCGGTATCCACGCGGTCGTAGCGGATGCTGACCAGCGAAAACGCGCCGATGGACGAAAGGCGGCGGCTGGTCTTGTCGGTGTTTTTTTTATCATAAAAATCGCCCGGTTCAAAAGTGATAAAAGGCCGCAGGCGGTCGGGCCGGAAGATCATTTTTTGCTGTACAAAATCCACCTTGCGGACGGTGACCGTATCGGCGGTGGCGGTAGAAGAATCGTTCAGCGAAAAATCGGGGTACACATCCACGTCTTGGATATTATAACGGCGCAAGGCGGCAGGCGGCGCCACATCTTTGAACGATAAATAAAGGTCGAATTTCCGTTCATCATATTGATTGGTATCGGCGGTAAAAATCAGGTATTCCGAATTGAATTCATAATAACCTCTATTCTTCAAAATTTCATCTATCCGCTGGCGCTCTTTTTTGAACAAATCGGTATCAAAACGAACGCCTTTTTCGAGTTCCGTTTCCGATAAAGATTCGCGGATAATGGGATTGATCGGAGTTTCTACGGAATCGGGATTAAAAATATACGTTTCCAAAACATAAGGCCGCCCGATTTTTACCAAATAGTCAACCGAAGCCGTGCGGTCTTTTTCATTGATGGAAGATGATATTTCGGGATAGAAAAAACCCGTGTTTTCACAGCGGTTTTCGATGATGGTTTCGGAACGTTTGCGGTTCACTTGGCTGAGGTAAACCGGTTCTTCGCCAAATCTTTTGTTTAGGTTTTGCCAAAGCTTTCCGGCGCCTTCTTCCTGTGATTTAAAATGCGCATACAAACCGTAGCGCATCCCAAAAATCTTCTTGTTCGGCGAAGGTTCCACCACTTTTTCGATTTCGTATTTCACTTGGTTTTCACCCTTCACCGAGCCGGGCGGCACGGATTCCACTTCTACATTTGCCCCCGTATAAAGTTTCTCGTCTTCGGGAATGTATTGGATGACATTGCAACTGTTCAATAAAAATAGTAAAATGGCACTCGGAAAGATGAGTGGATTTTTTAGTAAAAAAGATATGTTTTTAAAAGGTATCAATTTCTTTATTTTTCCTTTGATTTTTTGAGCGAAAATTGCTCGGCCAGTTGATGCAGTTTATTTGCCAATACTTCTTTGGGAATTAGGTTGGTTTCATAATCGGCAATCATCGCCGGCGAAGAGCTGCGCGCCATTGAATATTCCACCACTTCGTGGTCTTTTCCTTTGCAGAGCAATACGCCCACGCTGGGGTTTTCGTGCGGCCGTTTTACATCTCTATCTAATGCCTCCAAATAAAAATTTAGCTTACCCAAAAACTCCGGTTCAAATTCTTGGATTTTCAGTTCAAAAAGCACCATACATTGCAAATCGCGATGGTAAAAAAGTAAGTCGGTGTGGTAGTCTTTGTTGCCCACTTGCAGCCGGTATTGCTTGCCCATATAGGTAAAACCCTTGCCAATTTCCAATATAAATTTTTGGAGGTTCAGTTCCAGCCCCGTTTCAAAATCCTTTTCGGAATGGCCATCCGGCAAATCCAGAAACTCAAAAACGTACGGGTCTTTGAAAAGTCCCTGCGGCAGTTGTGTCCGCAGCGCGGACACAATTGGTTTCGAAATCATAACTCTTTCAAATTGAGCGGTGTTTAGTGCTCGTTCGAGTTCGCGGGTAGTGTATTTTTCATCAATTGCGGTAAGCAGATAATAGAATTTTTCCTGAACAGACTTGGCCTTGGCCAGAATCAACCTATGATGTGTCCAAGTTAAATGTATTAAGACTGTGGAAAGAAATTTCTCAATGACATCTTCAAAATTACCTATTTGTGTCCGCAGCGCGGACACTTTTTCAACCTTCTCATTTTCAGTAGATTGTAATTGTGTCAACACCGTTGACACAATTAAGGCTTGGTCGCTTTCAGAACTTTCAAAAAGTGTCACCAGCGGCGACACAAATTCCGGCGCCGTATAAGTTTCATAAAACTGCCGCATCCGGTACAGCCCTCGCCGATTGAAACCTTTCAAACTCGGCTGTTTTTCTTTCAAAAAAGCCGCCAGTTCGTCCACCGTGCCATCGCCCCAGTTGCCCCTCGCCACCTTACCAGAAACAATCCCGCCCACTTGAAAATAAAGTTGCACCAACTCCTGATTGACTTTTTGGAAAGCGCGCCCCCGCGCCTCTTCAATCAACCGCGCAATCGTTTCAAAATCGTGGATGGATTTTTCGCCACTCATTTTTATGAAAATATTATCCTAAAACCGCCTTTAATTTTTTTAAAAAATTGCCCCATTGACTAATTGCACCATTGACTAATTGCCCCATTGTCTAATTGTCCCATTGTCTAATTGACTAATTACCCCAACTACTTATTCATTATTCACTATTTTTCTCCTTCTCCTCCTCCGGTTTCCACAAATCCCCCCAAGTATCAAACTCCTTGTTGAACAAAAGCCCCAGCCCGGTAATGGTAACCTGACCTTGCACCAAATCTTGATACTGGTTTTCGCGGAAGGCTTTCAACCGGTAAGTGCCTTCTTCGGTCAGCAGATATTCCACGCTGATGTCGCCGATGATGGCACTATTTTCCTGCGGCTCGCCCTCTATGCCCACCGAGCTGCCCACCTGCACCACCACTCGGTCGCCGAACAGGGATTTCTTCAGGCTCACGTTCAAGTCCGTGCGCTGCTGCGCTTGCCCCGTCTGAAAATCTTGGTAGCTGTCCAAATCAAAATTCAGTTCGATGCCTTGGATGTATTTTTCGGAGAGTTTGTTCAGTTGCCCGCTCAGCAATTTACTCACGCTGCTGCGCGCCAGTTGCTCACCGCCGCCACCCGCGTCGCTGCCCGCGCCGGCCGGCAAAAAGCGGTTGAAAACGATCAGCGAAAACACCTGCTTGTTCAGTTCCGATTCGTCCTCGTTGAGCTGTTGTATCCGCCGGTACACGCTGCCGCCAATGGCATCCTTGCTATCGTCGGGCATTTCCAAACCGAAAGAAATCTCTGGTTTGTCAATCGTCCCGTCAATATTCAGCAACACGCGAAAGGGCAACTTTTGGTTGTAGCGGCCGGCCGAATTGGCGCTCTGCCCGCTCAGTTGGTAGGCCATCAGTTCGGCGGGTGCGGTTTCTACGTTATAAATGGCGGTCAGTTCCAGCTCAGCGGTCATCGGGTCGCCGCTCCAAATAATGCGGCTGCCGGGTGAAATATCAAACTTCTTTTTCACCAGTTCATATAAGCTCAACTGATAGAAACCATCGCTCAATTCGTAGGCGCCGCTCAGGTTCATATTTCCGTTAGGATTTAGCGTATAGTTCAAGTTGGCCTCGCCCGTTAGTTTCAGTTGGTCGCCGCTTTGCTGGTCAATGATTACGTTGAAGGTAGTTCCCGGCGTAATATTGATATAAGCCGTAACGTCCAGCCCAGTAACTGTTTGGGTGGAAGTTTCCTCCTCGGAGAGTACATCCGCGCTGTCTTGCATATTCACAAAACGGACAATGCCAGCGCGCTCCTGCACTTGCGCTTGGGTGGCCGGCACTACATAGCTAATTTCCGTGCCTTCGCCCAGTTTTACGTCCGCATTAACCACTGGAAGATTAGCATTTCCGGTAACGGAAACATCCAAACTTACCACCGCTTTGCCGTACACCAAATCATTGTCCTCGGCGGTAGAGCTGAGCGCCAAAAACTCGTCCGCTTTCAGTTGCAAATCAAATGTGGGATTGGTCATTTCCGCGATGCCCACCTCGCCGTCCAAGCTCATTTTATTGTTGATACTGTCGCGAATGGTGAAGTTTTCAAAATAAATACCCTCGTTGTTCACCTTGATTTTTTCATCGCCCAAAGTATAGGGCGCGCCCACGAATAACGATCTGAATTTGACATCTTTAAAACCCAAATTCCCTTCAAACTGCGGGTCGTCGGTGCTGCCGTTCACGGTGAAATTTCCCGTCAAAAAACCCGAAGTTTCCGCCAGTTGGTCGGGCGCGAATTCTTCGAGGATTTTCATTTCGATTTTGGAAATATCCAATTTCAAATCCACGTTTTGCGCGGTACCAGCGGTAGAATAATTTCCGTCTGCCGTGAGGTCGATTCCGCCGCCAGACAGGCTCAAATCCACCACGTATTTATCGGCAGTTTGATTATTGGCCTGCAGTTTCAACGTGCCCAGTTCCGCGCCCACGGCGGTCAAATTTTCCAAAGTAACATCCGCCACAAAAGCGGGCGTCCCCGTCAAATCATTGAAAGTAACATTGCCGCCCAGCGTACCGCCCACGGGCGTTTCTTCCGCATTCAAAATCGAAAAAATTGCCGCCAAATTAAAATTGCTAAAATCCAGTTTCATCTTCTCGTTCTGGCCTTCCGTCACGTTTTCGATGGAAAATTTTTGGCTGTTCCGGCTGAGTACAAAATCTTGAAAACGAGTAAGTTCCGATTCCAATCGAATTTCATTACTTGGCAGGATTTCCCAAGGGTTGCTATTCAGGATCAGTTTCTTATCATCAATTTTTATAATGCGCGTCCCGCCACTTTCGGAAATGCTCGCCGAAGTAAAAAACACCAAGCTGTCGCCCGCGTCTTCGATGGAAAGTTGGGCGGTGCCATCGCCACTTTCCAGCACCAAGTCCAGCTCGGTGTGATAAATATCCACCGGCCCGCTGGCGATGTTGCCAAAGCCAAGGTGCGCATCGGTTCGCGAGCGCGTCGCGTCAATGTCCAAGTAGAGGCTGTCCACCGTGGTGCCGCCGTACACGATGTTCGGCGCGTCCAAATCCACCCGCAAAATTTCTTCGCTGGGACGGAAGGCCATATCCAATCGCACCGTGTCCAGCCGCGTCAGTTGTGGTAAAAATATCTGCGTGAACAGCGGCGAATTGGCAACTTTGAAATCCGCCTTCATATCCAAATTTTTGTAAGTGGTATCTGTCGTGGAAGTATCACCGCTCATCATCTTTTTTTGATACGATTGTAGGCTTGCCAGCAAGGTTTGCAAGGAAGTGTTGGCGGTCATTTTCCCATTGATGACTTCACTATGGATGCGCAAATCCACGGTATCCAAGCGGTTTTGTAAGCCTATGAATATCGAGTCCAACCGATAGGCATCGTCGCGCTGCAAAAGCAGGTTTTTCTTTAGGGTGAGCTGAGTTTTGAAATCATCGGCGTTTCCTTCGAAATGGGCATTTAGCAAAGTAGCCACTTTCATCGGATTGGCCTGAAAATGAAGGTCTTTCAAATCCGCGCCTTCCAAATCCAAAGTCAAATCCGCCACGGTATTTGCGGTATCCAAAAGCGCGTTCAACGTTAAGACAAACTCCAAATTTTCATCCGCGAAATCCATTTGCACATCCGCCTTTTGGTCTTGAATTTTGGCATCCAAAGCGAGTCCGGCGTAATTGTAATCCCTAAAAATAAGTTGCTGAAAAGCGAGCTGCGCGTCCAAGCGAATTTCTTCTAAAGATTTGCCTGCACCATCAAAATCCAGCGTCAACGAAACGGGTTGCAATTCGGGGTTTTGCGCGAATTTCCCTACTTCAAATTTATCCAGTTCCAGCTTTCCGCGATAAGCGGGATTCGTCATTATGTTTTCGGCCGCCGCGCGCAAAGTGGCCGAACCATTCGGCGTGTTCACATCTACTTTAGCGTTCAGTTTTTGCGCGTTCCCGCGAATGTCCGTTTTTAATGAAACATATTTGGGCAAACTTTCCTGCGGATTTTTTCTATCCAAAACAATCCCCAAATCCGCCGCCACGGTCTTCAAATCCAACTGCGGAAAATTCACCTTTAATTTTAAAGAATCCAAGGGATTTTCAATACCTCCATCCGCCACAAATCGCGTAGAATTTAGAGCGTCTATTTTTAGATTTTTGATGGAAATTTTATCCGTTGAACCGGAAATTCCGCCCGCGATTTCGATCGGAAAAGGAGCGATTTTTTGCACCAAAGTATCGTAGCGCAGCGAATCGTTGAAATAAAAAGCATCTTTTACCGAAAGGGAAGTTTCGCCAAAAAGAATCCCAAACTTGGCATTGCTTTGCGGATCGTCCATCAGTTTTTGGATGTCCGGATAACCCACGCTGATTTGCGCGTTCAACAAGCTGTTCCCTGTTTTCAACCTCAGATTTTCAAGGTTGAAATCCTCATTATTCACGTTGCTATTAAATGCCAATTGTTCCAACCGAAAACCGCTCCGCTCAGCAAAGGAAAAATCGGCCAATTCCAAACTCGCTTGGTTTTCTTCCAAAGAAATATCTTGAACATCAAATACTAAATTATTTACCACAATATGATTGGCATCAAAAACATCGGGTTGAGGTGTCTCCGAATTTTGATGAAAAGCAATATCATTATTTTGTAACAAAATTTGCCCAACAGCCACGCGCCATTTCGGCCATTCAAAAGGTACTGGGCTTTCGGCCACTTCCTGTACGTTTCCGTCTATTGTCGAATCTGCTTTTTCAACGGTTTTGTCGGTCTGGGCAGCGGCCATTTTCAAATAAATATCGCTATCCAAAAGTTTAACCGTTTCAATATCAATGATTTGCTGGGGTAGATCCAATTCCGAACTGCCAATCGAAAAATCCCCAATTGTCATCCTCGCCTCCAAATCATCCGGCGATGAAAGATATTCGGCGGAAACATTGCGCAAAGCGATTCCATCGAAACTCAAAAAAGGCAAGGGCGGGGCTTCGGCCGTGTCCGGCGAGGGCGGCGGCGGAAAAAACTGCACCACCTTGGCGGAGGTATTTTCCAAAAAAATATCCTCCAACTCGAACCGCATTTTTTCCAAGTCCAGATTGTCAGTGCTGAGCTGCAAATTGCCCAAACGTATTTGCGCGTCCATCCCGCCAAGAGAATCTAAATAGTTGATTTTGAAGTCCGTAAAATGCACCGGCCCCAATTCGATGGTGGGCGGCGGGGAAGTGGAAGTGTCGGCGGGCGGTGCCGCGGCGGCGGTATCGGCGGGCGCAAAAGCGTCAATCAAAAACTGGAAATTGAAAACGCTGTCCGCGCTTTGAAAAACGTTGGCGCGCAGCCCGTCCAAATCCACGCGGCTGATTTTGATTTTATCGCCAAACAGCGAACGGACGCCCACGCCCGCTTCCAAGGTATTGAAATACAGCAAGGTATCTTTTTCTAAATCCTCCAAATAAACGCCTTCCAATTGCACGTTGCCACGAAAAGTGAGAAACAGCCGGTCGATTTCCACCACCGTGCCCGTTTTGTCAGAAACAAAATCGGTGGCGTAATTCACGATTTTATTTTGCGCCCATTCCGTGCGAATCAGCAAAACAACAATAATCAAAAGGCCGAGAATTCCCAAAAGGATAATACCCAGCCACTTGCCGATTTTTTTAAGAATTTTTTGGGGAGAGCTCAAGGGGTTTCAGGGAGGAGTTTTTCAATCGTTTTCCGCGCAAAGCAAAGCGTATGCCGCCGATTTTTGGATAAAAAAAGATAAGTCGAGGAGGGGTGGAAAGGTTTAGGAAAGCGAGCGAATTTCGATGGATTGAGCCGTCATTTTTCTCCCAAGGCTTGCTCAATCAAATCTTGCAACTCCTTGTCGGTAATGTTTTCTCGGTCAGATTTGTCGAAAACCGTTAAGAGGTGAATTTTGTCCTTTTCTATCTTCAAAAGAGTGATGACCCGCGCCCCGCCGCGCTTTCCCTTTCCTTTGGAGGCAATGGCCATCCTGACTTTATAGCAATTCTGCCCGAGCGAATCGCCTTGACGCGGGCGCTCCGACAAACTGTCTTTTAGCCCGTACAAATCGCTTTTGAATGATTTGAACTTTTTAGAAAGCTTTTTAGCTTCTTTTAGAAAGGTTCGGGTGGGCTCAAATTCAAAGCTCATCCATCATTTCTTCAAAAGTTAATGGCTTTAACTCCCCGCGTTCAATCTTTTTTACCTCTTCCAAAGCGTCGCGCAGTCTCTGCAAAACTTCTTCTTTGGGAGTTTCGGGTTCGTCCATCACTTCCACGTAGCGGAGATTTTTGATATAGTCAAAAAATTCTTGGGCTTTGTTATCTTTTATCCTAAGCAAAACTTCCATAGTTGCAAAACTAACTGTTATGGGAAATTATTTCACCTCCTGTTCCCCTACCCAAAACTCCGTGATTTTTCCCATCAAATCATAAGGAATTTCTTTGTCTAACGGGAATTTCACCGAACCGTTGGCATCTTCATTATCATAGAATTCCGTTTAAAATTTTCAAAATCTTCACAGAGACCATAAAGAGGTTTTCACATAGAAACATATAGTAATATGACTAAAAATATCTATCTGAAACTATGTGGAAACCCCTCGGTGAACTATATGGAAAATATTCACAAATTCGGAATATCCGCCTCTCTATCAAATTCATAATGCCGTTTCGCCTCTTCTTCTTGGTAGCTTTTCACTTGGTTCAGCGCATCGGGAATCACGTCCGTGCACATCACGATGAGGGCGCCTTTTTGGGCGTTTTGGATGGCAAAGTCGATGGCCTGTTTCTCTCCATCGAAAATGGTTGTTTTCTTGTTTTTATCCACTTGGTCGATGCCGGTGCGTAGCAATTTATGGAGCGCTTCCGCGGTTTGCCCGCGCAACGTCTTGTCCTGCCGGATGATGATTTCGTCGAACATTTCGGCGGCGATTTTCCCCATTTCGATGTTGTCCTCGTCGCGGCGGTCGCCGATGCCGGCGATGATGCCCACCTTGGGATGTTCGTCCATCCGCGCCAACATATTCTGGAGGGCGCGCAGCCCCGCCGCGTTGTGGGCGTAGTCCAGCAGCACCTTGAAATTCATAAATTCGAACATATTCAAGCGGCCCGGCGTCTGCGCTGGTGAAGGGATGAACGATTCCAAGGCCACGCGTAAGTCTTCCAAAGGAACGCCGCGCAGATAGGCCGTGAGCGCGGCGGGCAGCACGTTTTGAATCATAAAAACCGCCTTGCCGCCCAAGGTCAGCGGCACGTTGATGGCTTTGATCACGCGCATTTTCCACTCGCCCTTGCAGATGGTAATGTAACCGTTTTCGTACACCGCCGCCATCCCGCCGTCTTGCGCGTGGCGTTTCATCCGCGGGTTTTCTTCGTCCATCGAAAAGAGAGCAACGTTGGATTCCAAGCCTTTCCGCATCGCAAAAACGTGATCATCGTCGGCGTTCAAAATGGCGTAGCCGTCCTTGCGCACCGTTTCGGGAATCACCCCTTTTACCTGCGCCAGTTGCTCAATCGTGTGGATGCCTTTCAATCCCAAATGGTCGGGCGCCACGTTGGTCACGATCCCAATATCACAATGGTGAAAACCGAGGCCCGCCCGCAAAAGCCCGCCCCGCGCGCATTCCAGCACGGCAAAATTCACGGTGGGGTCTTTCAGAACAAACTCCGCGCTGGTGGGGCCGGTGCAGTCGCCCTGCATCATCAGGCGGTTTTGGATGTACACCCCGTCCGTGGTGGTATAGCCCACTTTATGGCCTTTCAATCGCATAATATGAGAAATGAGCCGCGTGGTGGTCGTTTTGCCGTTGGTCCCCGTAATGGCCACGATGGGGATGCGGCTCTCCGCCCCAGCGGGATACATCATATCAATGACGTGGCCGGCCACGTTGCGCGGCAGTCCCAAGGCAGGGGCGAGGTGCATCCGGAAGCCGGGGCCGGCGTTCACTTCCAGCACCGCGCCGCCGGTATTGGGCAGCGGCTGGCTGATGTCGGTGGTCATCACGTCAATCCCGCAAATGTCCAGTCCGATGATGCGCGCAATGCGTTCGGCCATAAAAATATTGTAAGAGTGCACGATGTCGGTCACGTCCTCCGAAGTGCCGCCGGTGCTCAGATTGGCGGTGTTTTTTAGATTGAGCCATTCGCCTTCGGGAATCACGGAATCCAAATTCAGGTTTTGGTCTTCCAAAATGTCCATCGTCATTTTGTTGACGGTGATTTCCGTGAGGACATTTTCGTGGCCGTAGCCTCGGCGCGGGTCGCTGTTGGTTTTGTTGATGAGTTCTTGCACGGTGTGCTTCCCATCGCCCAATACCCCAGCGGGGGTACGTTTGGCGGCGGCCACCAGTTTGTAATCAATCACCAAAAGGCGGTAGTCGTCGCCGGTGATGTATTTTTCTATGATGATGGAACGGGACACTTCCTTGGCGGCGATGAAAGCCTCCACGGCATCCTCCCAATTTTGGATGTTCACCGTGATGCCACGGCCGTGGTTTCCGTCTATCGGCTTGATTACGAAGGGATAACCCACGTAGCGCACCGCCTGTTTCAGTTCTTCTTCTGATTGGATGATTTCGCCTTTCGGGATGGGCACTTCCGCTTTTTCCAACAGATATTTGGTGTCTTCCTTGTCGCAGGCTATTTCCACCGCAATGTTGCTGGTGGTGCTGCTCACGGTAGCTTGGATACGCTTTTGGTTGGCGCCGTAACCCAACTGGCACAGCGAATATTGATTCAAACGAATCCACGGGATGTTGCGCTTTTCCGCCTCTTCGATGATGCTGCCCGT
Organism: Owenweeksia sp.; assembly: GCA_965214115.1. Classification (GTDB taxonomy): domain Bacteria; phylum Bacteroidota; class Bacteroidia; order Flavobacteriales; family Schleiferiaceae; genus Owenweeksia. Next base: position 113,634 of record CBDCAU010000002.1, on the reverse strand, counting down.
GCTTGGCCCCAGCCGCTCCGACTGGCGGATTTCGCGCATTTCTTGAATGTCGGATTCCAAATCATACTCCTTGTCATCCACCAGTGCCTGCGCGATTTTCACCGCCGATTCCGCCGCAAAGCGCCCAACCCGCTCTTCCATATAGGCGAAAACCACGTTGTAAACCCCCGGCTCGCCATACGTCCGGGTGCGGCCAAAACCCACGTCCATCCCCGCCAAGGTTTGGATTTCCAAGGCAATATGCTCGATGACGTGGCCCATCCAAGTGCCCACTTCCACGCGGTGGAAAAACCCGCCGGGCCCATCTTCCGAACAGCGGTGTTCGTACATCGTGGGAAATTTTTCTTTCAACCTTTCCAAAAACCCGTCAATCTTGTGGGTGGGGCGCGCTTCCAGTTCTTCCAAGTCCAGTACCATCACGATGAGCTTGTGGCGACGGATGGACCAAGCATTGGGGCCGCGCATTGCATTGATTTCTCTGATTTTCATACGGAAGCGAAGATTTTTTATAAAATAAAGGCGTGAAAATAAGCGGAAAAGTAGTGGATTTTCCGAAAGCAAAAAAGATTGTCCGGCCTTGGTTCTAATCCAGCGGAACGGAATGTAAATTTTGATGGGCGAATATGTCAGTTTAATAGCTCGCCCATTTCCACTACGAGCGTAGGTTCAAACCAAATTTCTCCACCGTAAAAACTCTCACCTGAAAAAAAGATGGTTCATCGTTTGGGCTTAAAAATAGACGCGGCGAACAAGAGCCTATCGGGCGGAAAGCTGCTCTTGAAGAGCGGTGGCAGTTTTGGTATTTCTGCTTTGGAAGCCGGCGCCGGATTCTTTCCGCAGGGCCTTGGCCAATTCATCTTTTACCACGGCCAATGTCTTGGAAATCGTTTCCGTGCAGCACAAAACGAGCGAGCCGGATCGGGCTTTGGAAATCGCAAACCGCACGGCTTCTTCTTCATCGGCCAAGGCCAGTACTGCGGGATTTTTCGCTGATTGCTCGATGCCGTCACTCACCAATTGCGTGGTCAGCCCAGCGGGTTTGCCGCGCAGGTCGGCGTCTTCGCGGATGATTACCGTGTCGAACATTTCGGCCGCCAACCGGCCCACTTCCCGACTGTCCTCGTGGCGGCGGTCGCCCATAGCCGCCACAATTCCGGTTTTATGTGAATAAGAAGAACGTTCTAAGAAATCCTGCACCGCCACAAAACCCGCCGGATTGTGGGCGTAATCTACCAATACGTCGAAATGGGGGAATTTGAAAAGGTTCATCCGGCCCGGCGTGTGCTCGGGCGATGGGACAAAACTGCCCAGCGCGCGGCGGATGTCCGCCAAGGCAATCTGCTGGCAATAAGCGGCGGCCACGGCAGCTAAAACATTGGCCACCATAAACTTGGCCTTGCCGCCAAACGTCAGCGGAATGTGCGCCGCGTGATCAATCACATAAGTGTTTTCATTGTCCAAAATGGCGATGTATCCTTCTTCCTGCACCACGCATAGCCCGCCGTTTTGGTGGTGCGATTGGATTCTCTCGTTGTCCGAATACATCGAAAAAAGCACCGCCTTGGCCTTCAAATCGTGGCGCATTTCATAAACCAAATCGTCGTCCGCGTTCAAAACCGCGAACCCGCCCGCTTGCGCACTTTGCGGCACCACGCTTTTCACCCGCGCCATTTTTTCCAATGTATCAATCCCGTTCAGTCCCAAATGGTCGGACGCCACATTGGTGACCACCGCCACATCGCAATGGTCAAAAGCCAAACCGGCGCGCAGCATCCCGCCGCGTGCGCACTCCAAAACGGCCGTGTCCACGGTGGGGTCTTTCAAAATAAATTCCGTGCTTTTCGGGCCGGTGCAGTCGCCTTCCATCATCAGTTGCCCATCTATATAAATGCCTTCCGTGGCCGTGAAACCCACCTTGCGCCCCGCTTCTTTGAGAATGTGCGAAATCAGGCGCGTGGTGGTGGTTTTTCCGTTGGTGCCCGTAACCGCTACGATGGGAATGCGCCCGGTTTGCCCTTTCGGGAAAAGCATTTCCAGCATTGGCGCGGCCACGTTTATCGGTTCTCCCGAAGAAGGCGAAAGGTGCATCCGGAAGCCTGGGGCGGCGTTTACTTCCAACACCACGCCGCCCGTTTTTTTCAATGGCTTTTCTAAAGTTTTCGCCATTATATCAATGCCGCAAACGTCCAGCCCCATTACTTTGGCCAGCCGTTCAGCCATTTTTTTGATTTCGGGACAAACGGTTTCAGTTACGTTTTCCGCCGTGCCGCCCGCGCTCAGATTGGCAGCGTAATGCAGGCGCAAAATTTCGCCTTTCGGCAGAATGGTTTTTGTGGAAAATCCTTTTTTCTTTAAGATGGCTTGGGCGGTTTTTCCCAGTTCGATTTGGGTCAGCGCTTTGTCGTGGCCGATGCCTCTTTCCGGTTGCCGATTGATTTTTTCCACCAACGTTTTGATGGTGCAAATTCCGTCGCCCATCACTTGCGGCGGGGTGCGCCGCGCGGCGGCCACCATTTGATAATTGATAACCAAAAGGCGGAAATCGCTACCGAAAACGTGGCGTTCCACGATGACGTCCTCCGCAATTTTTTGGGCTTTGGCAAACGCTTTCAGCGCCTCTTTTTCCGTTTGGATTTTCGTGGTGATGCCGCGTCCGTGGTTGCCCAAAACGGGTTTTACCACCAAGGGAAATCCCAACCTTTTTACCGCCTCCAAAAAAGAATCTTTGCGGTAGGCCGTCTCGCCCGCCGCCACGGGAATGGCCATTGATTGCAAAAGGTCTTTGCAGATTTCTTTGTCGTCCGCTTTTTCCACCGCCAAACTCGAGGTGGTGGATGCCAGCGTGGCCTCGATTTTTTGCTGATGGATGCCGTGGCCGAGTTGGTAGGAAGAGTTACTTTCTAACTTTATAAAAGGAATGCCGCGCCGTTTGGCCTCGGCCAAAATGGAAGCGGTGCTGGGGCCAGTCTCGTTATATTCCGCTGAAGATCGGATGGTTTTTAAATGTGTTTTTAATGCAACTCTTTTTCGTTTCGCCACATCTTCCACTATTTTCAATGCCGTTTCCGCCACCAACCTCCCCGTTTCTTCATCTTGATATTCAAATACAATGGGCGGATTTTTCTCATTTTTATAATCAACCAAAAAACCTAAACCGACCTTGATTCCGGCCATTCGCTGCAATTCAATGGCGACCCGCTCCACCACCGCGCTCAACGGAACCCCTAATTCCATTTCGTCAAAAAACCCGCTTTGTTCGCCCGAAAAACTGGGGTGGTCTTTCAATCCTGAAAATAATTTGCGGAGGCGGGCGTCAAAACCCTTTATTTCGCGGGTTTGCTTTGCGGGCAAATTTTCGTTACCCACCTGCATAATTATCAGACGATGATGCTGGCGCGACCAATAGTTTGGGCCGTTGGTGGCAGTTGTTCGTAAAATTTTCATAGAATGATGAGTTTCTTAGAAATCCATAGGGCAGAGGGGATAATTTTACATTTAACTGAAAAAGCACGAAAAGAGTTCAATTAAAATATTACCTATTCTAATTTTTTAAAATTTTATGAGACCAAAAGGAGTACTGATTGCCATTGGCGGCAATGAGACAAAAGTTTTCAAAAGAGATGAGCGATACCAACCTCGATTTGGCGAAGGCGAGCCTATTCTGCGGCGGGTGCTGCACCATTGCGGCGGCGAGCAAGCGCGGCTGGAGGTGGTGACCAGTGCTTCCAAAATCCCAATAGAAGTTGGGGAAAATTATAAGAAGGCTTTTTCGGCACTGGGCGCGGAAAATATTGGTATTATGGATATCCGCAGCCGTGAAGATGCGGAACAACCCGAATTTTTAAAACGATTGCGCGAGACCGACGGCATTATGTTTTCCGGCGGCGACCAAAGTCGGATTAGCCGCTTTTTTAAAGATACTGAGTTTTGCGAGATTTTAGGTGAGCGCTACCGCAACGAAAACTTTATGATAGCGGGCACCAGCGCTGGTGCGATGATGATGTCCCACGAAATGATAGCCGGCGGCAAGCACCACAAAACGCTCAAAAGAGGCGGGCTAAGAATGGGGAAGGGACTCGGCTTGATGCCCGATGTAATATTTGATTCGCATTTTATCCAGCGCGGCCGTTTTGGCCGTTTGGCCGAGGCCGTGTCGCTCCACCCCGAAAAGCTGGGGATTGGCTTGGGCGAAGACACGGGGATGCTGATTAGGGAGGGCAACGTGTGCCAAGTCATCGGCACGGGGATGGTGATTCTGTTCGACGGCAGCGATTTTGCCTACAACCGCTGTTTTGATTTGAAAAAAGATATGCCGATTTCGCTGGCCAACCTCACCGTTCATATTTTGGCCTCGAATGATAAGTACACCATTGATGAAGACCAAATCGAAGTCTTCCACAACGCCGATTCTTACCATGAAGAGGTTCAATAAATCCCTACGAAAGTTTCTTTGCGAGTTTGGAAAGCGCGGTACATCCCGCTGGTGTTGAACGGCAGCGATACGTTTCCGGCCGCGTCCACGGCCACCAGCCCTCCATCGCCACCGATTTTTTTCAGGCGGTTATGGATGACTTCTTCGCAGGCCATTTCCAATGAAAACCCTTTGAATTCCATCAGGCAGCTCACATCGTAAGCCACCACGGCGCGCAGGAAAAACTCGCCGCTGCCCGTGCAGGAGACGGCGCAGGTTTTATTGTTCGCATAATTTCCCGCGCCGATTATCGGACTGTCGCCCACGCGGCCGAACTTTTTGTTCGTCATCCCGCCAGTGCTGGTGGCGGCGGCCAAATTGCCGTGCTGGTCGCAGGCCACCGCGCCCACCGTGCCGTACTTTTTTTCGTCCAGCGGCGAATGGTCGAGCTGGGTTACGCCGCTTTTTTTGGCTTGTTGCAATTGTTGGAAACGCAGCTCATCGTAGAAATAATCGTCCTCCGCAAAATCTACGTTTTGACTTTTCGCAAATTCGATCGCGCCTTCGCCCGCCAGCAAAACGTGCTCGGATTTTTCCATCACCAATCGAGACAGTGAAATTGGATTTCTCACCGATTGAATTCCCGCGACCGCTCCGGCCATCAAATTTTTTCCTTCCATAATGGAAGCGTCCATTTCGTGGGTGCCGGCATTGGTGAAAACCGAACCTTTCCCCGCGTTGAAAAGTGGCGAATCTTCCAGAATTTTCACAGCGGCTTCCACGGCATCCAGCGCGGATTGGGCTGATTGCAGAATTTTATAACCCGTCTCCAAAGCGTTTTGCAAAGTGGCGCGGTAGCGGGCTTCTTTTTCGGGGGTCATTTGGCGGCGGTCTATCGTGCCGGCGCCACCGTGGAGGGCGAGGGAGATGGGCATATTTTACAAAGGTAAAATGGCAGAAATTACGGATTTGATTGCCCTACAATTAGATTTTGGGACTGTTTTTACTTCAAAAAATAATAAAAAGGATTCTTTGATTGGGTAGATTATTTTTCATAAAATTCTCTCGCCAAATCATCTTCCACTTTTAGCAATTCATAATAATGCGACCAAGTCAATTTGTGTGACAGTGTCTCACAAATTGGATATTTGCTATATAAAAGCCTCATATAGTTAAGGTTACTTCGGCTAAACCCTCTCCCGTGCCGGTCAGACAAATCGTTAGAAAGATTTTCCAACAAAGCTGTGCCGTAGTCGGCTTTTAGCTTGCCACCCTGCTCAAATTCAACGATAAACTTGCCAATTTCCCAATAGGCCATAAGCATTTGAGTATTGATGGCCGCCGCCACATTATTCTTTGCTATTTGGTAGGCATTCTCAATATTTTGAATGAGCTGCTGGTATTTAATATTGGTACTTAATTCAGACATTGTAAATCCCAAATTTTAAGTTTATCAAATTATCAAAAATATAGCTTTCAAGGCAGTGCCTTTATAATAAATATTTAGGCGATTAGGCAACAAAATCGACACATTATGCGGTTTTTTCAAACCCCAAACCGCGCTAAATGACCCTCCAAATATCTGGCCTGAAGTGTGTTCCATTTCGCGGCGCTCGATGGTGCCGGCGCCGCCGTGGAGGGCGAGGGAAATAGGAGGCATATCATTATATGAATAGGCAAATGTAATCGGGCCAAGCACTAAGTGAAAAACTCTGGCAGGGAACGCAAACAATGTGGATAGCTTGGTCAAAATTCTGCGGGATTCCGCTCCTCATTACTGCCCACTTCATTCTCCCAGCTTCATCAAGTCGTGGCCTGCCGAGCTGAAAATCTCTTCATTGAAATCCTCTGAAATATTCTTTATAAAAATGGCAACGTCCGCGCCGCCCGCCTTGCTTTTCAGGTGCATTTCCAGCGGAAAACCATCCACGCCAAATTGGCCGAAAATCTCAATTTCTTTTTTGGATTTTCCCTTGCCCACGCTCTGGTAGCTCAGCACGCGGAGCATATTCAGTTCGATGTCTTCCGCCAGCCACAGCGCGGCAGAATAGTCTTCGCTTTCGGCCAACACTTCGCGGGTTTTGTGGCCTTCGATTTCTTTGGTTTTTTCGGTGTAATTTAAGGTGGAGCGTGGCCCCGTGCCGTATTCCCGTTGACTTTGCGGCAGGCCCGGCCAGTGTTCCTCGTCCATCGGCAAGGTGTAGCCGCCCTTTTTGCCGTTCATTTCAAAAAGGGCGGTGATGGTTTTTTCCGTTGGGTCAAAAACCATTCGCATATCCGGTTCGTTGGCGCGGCGGCCGTGGATGAGCAGGGCGGTTTTTTCTTTATCAAAATAATAAGTGATGGTGTCGCTGCGGGTGTTTCCCTGCGGGGAAAGGCGGGTGGCGACGAGGTCGAAAGTGCCGGTGAAGGGTTGGGCGGGGAGCGTGTGGAAAAGAAAGGAGAAGCAAACGGGAAAAAGAATTTTCAGCAGCGCATCATTTTTTTCGTTTCGGTAGGTCTTGGAATTTCAGGAATTTTTACGCCTTCCAGTTTTTGATTGGTCAGAGCCAGCTTTTCGGGAAAAATCATTTCCCTTTCGAGCTTGTCCAATGTAGTGCCAATGGCCGCGATGCGCACTTTGCTATTGCAGACCTCGATTTTCTTTTGGCATCGGTTGATAGGCTGTTGGTACGCTATTATCCAAAAAGGGCCAGTCCTTTTATTTTGCAAGGGAATCGCATCATCCTTTCGAAGGGAAAATCAATGAGCATTTCATTTGGATGAATAAAAGCTCGGCGGAAGCTTCGCCGTCTTCAGCATTTCATTGGCCTCGGCCAACTTTTCGGGAAAAGGGTCTTTCTCTTTATATTTTTCCAGTGAGAGGTCTATTTCCACAATGGGGACTTTTCTTTTGTTGAGTTCTTCTACCGTTTTCATATTCGCAAGTTATTGAAATTTTCGGTGGACTAAAAAGGCTTCATAATCTTCGCCTGTTTTAAAATGTTCTAAGCCGCCGTATCGCTTTTTTTCAGCAGCACCTCAAGTTCATATTGCGACAAGATTTCTTTCAGTTCGGCAAGGAACCGGTCGCGGATGTCTTCGTATTGCGATTGCATCCCAGTGATTCCAGAATCCCTATGCAAATCCACCATCTTGTTTACCCTTCTGATTTGCTCCAACAAATCCAACACGCGGGCTTCGTTTTCCTCAAGCAGGATATCATTTTCCATTTCCCTTAAAATTAAGTTGTACAAAACTTTTCTGAAATTTTTTCTGTGCTCGGTTTTCTTTGGTAGTCTCAAATTGATGCTGCCAATATAATAAATCTGAGCGGGTGTAAACGGATTTTCTATGAAGCGGTGGGTAGTCCACGTTCACATAGGCGTCCAATTGATAGCGGCGGCGCGCGCGGTTCGTCATATAGTCATTTGCAAAAATGCGCTCGTTTCTATCAAAATTCCTGGCATCTATAAAAGTAACCAAATCCATATCGCGCGGGTCGGGCTTTTTGGAAATAAAACTGCCGTCGATCCATTGGAAATAACCGTGGCGCAGCAATTTGCCCAAATCCTCCATATAATTTTCGTAACGCTCCAAAAGCAAATGCCGCTTGGAATTGCGCTCAAACGCGAACACAAAATGGTCTTTGAATTCATCGTAGCGCAATTTTATAATGTCCTGCCCCGCCACGTTGCCTCTGATATCGAACTGGATTTTGTCCACGGTTTCTTGGTGCTTGGAATGGTTTTCAAAAGTAGTGGAAATGCAGAAGGATTGATTCGGTACGTTTTGCCCAATTTGGGGATTTGCTTGGCGTGGTTTCTAAAAACCCGTTTTTGCGCGAAGGTCAGCCCTGAAAAATCAATTGAATTCTGATAAATCATCGATGTAATGCCAGTGGCCCTGCAAGACCTGAATTCTCACAAAAACGCTATTCCAAAAAAAGTAATCAATCCATCAAAACGCCGTCTTTAAATTGTTGCATTGCAGAAAACCGCCCGTCTGAATCGTAAAGAATCCAAGTGCCGTTGCCATCTTTCAGGTTGCCCTTGTACAGTGGTGCGCCGTCTTGATCATAGTAGGCTAAAACTTCCCAGCGCAGCCCGTAGGGCAGGTGGTTTTCGTGATATTTGTGGAGGCCGGATTTTTCAATTTGACCATTTTTGTAATACCAAGTGGTGATGCCGTCGCGGCAGCCTTTCCATTGCCTTGATTTCATCATCAGGCTGCCGTCGTCGTGGTAGGCGCGGTGTTCGCCCGTGCCGTTGGTCAGTATTTTGGTGCCGTCTTTCAGATACTGATTTACCAGTTGGCCAAGTTCTCCATTTTCGTATAGCTCCGTCAATCGTAGCTGCCCATTTTCAAAATAATAATTCCACGTGCCGTCTTTGTCATATCTATCCTCGTTTTTCAAGAAGACTTCACGGCCAACAGCTTGGGCTTTTCCATTGGAATGAAAGTAAGTCCTGTCGATGGTGGAATCTGCGTGGGCCATCGACTTTGATGCAAGGTTTCCCTCGGCGTCCCACCGCTTCATTTCGCCGATGGGCATATCCTCTTTGTAATAGGCGGTGGACTGCAACTGGCCGTTGTCAAAATACCTTTTGAACGTCCCCTCTAATTTTCCGTCGGTCTTGGTCATCTCGGTCTTCATTTCCCCATTAGGATGATAAAGCGTCCACGCGCCGTCGGGCTGATTGGTTTTCCAATTGTAGCTGCCTACCCCCAGTAGCTGGCCGTCGGCATAGTATTCCATCCAGTGGCCCGACCGCGAGAAAGAACCCATCTTCAAGATGCTGGCCTCGATTTCGATGAAAGGTTGGCCCTGCCAGTTCCAGTTGTAGGCTATGGAAATGGCCATTTCCCCCACGCCGTAGTTTCCGCTTTTATACGAAAATTTTTGATTTCGCCTGGTATTGACCAATTGCGTGGAAATGGAATTATCTTCCTCAAAAGTGTAGATGCTGGCCACCTCGCCATTGTCCCAATAGGCAATCCAGTTGTCCACGCTCCGCACGTAGCGATCCGCGGAACCCCATAAAAATGCATCTGCATCCGCGTAATATTGCTGGTATTCCCCTTCAAGGAATTTCTTTCCGTTCTTGTAATACGCCGTCCATTCGCCCGTCTTTTCGCCTTTGGCATAGCTGCCTTTCATCAATACATCCCCCGTAGGGTAATAATACACCCAATCGCCGTGCTTGAGCCAATCGTCATCGCCCCTGGGCTCGACATATTTATAGCGGCTCACCATTTGGCCATATATCGCTATTTTGCCATTGTCATATCCCTCGGCCACCGTTTTGGTTTGCTGCCCAGCGGCTGGCATTGCCAGAAGGATGGGGATAAAAAGGAAGTAAGATTTCATAGTAATTAGGGTAATTTTAAATTCAAAAAGGGATTGGGTTTGGAAGATTTTTAATTTTCACGTTGGTACTATCCGGTTGCGTTTTTCGGTTTTTCGGTATTTTCTTTCCCTCTTTCGTAGGCCGTCCGTATCCAGTTTTTGGCAAATACGGCCCCGAGCACGCACCACGCCGTGAAGGTGAAATAATCGATGGAGTGGTTGAATTCCAATATGTTGCTATCCGAAAGACCTAAGACGAGAAAGGCCACCAGCGCCGCGATGGTGCCATAGATGAGATTCGCATCGCGGGCGCGGTTTTCGTCCTTGGGCGCTTTTGGGGTATTCACATCATCGGCCAAGGCATTTTTGGCGGAAGCCAGTTTTGCCCGTATTTCGGCCACCCTGTTTTTTATTTCCGTTTTGGTCAATGTCTCGCTTACTTGTTGTCCGTCGTCCATTTGGGCCATCAGATCGGCCGCCGCTTCATCGGCCTTTTTTACTTGAAACTCGGGGTCGTCCGATAAATCCTTGGCGCGCGTACGGGCAATGCCTCCCAAAAAACCGCTCAGGACGATGAGGAACATCAGCGTCCACGTCTTGGGTTTTTCTTCCTCCATCTCTAATTTTTGGAGGGTGGCAGAATTGGCTTGCAAGCGCTTGATGGCTTTCTTAAAAAGTGTGTCGTTTTCAACGGACAAATTTTTGGATTTTTTTTCCTGCTCGTCCATCTGGTTTTGCCACAATTGGGTGTATTGTGTATGGTAAGTATCTATGGCGGTACTGCAATCTTGGTTTTGCGCCTGGAAGTATTTAAGTTGCGCATCCACTTTGTTCCTGAATATTGTGTCTTCCAACCTTTCTAAATCTGCAATATTTTTCTTGCCTTTTTTGGATAGGGGTTCTTCTAATTTTAAGATTAGTTCCCGATTGGGGCCATCCGTTAGTGCAGGTTTCTTTTCGCTTTGGGGATAGTTTTCACAATAGGCCGCAATAAACAAAATGACAATCAGAAATAGGTGAATCCCCAACACCCAGTAGTTGCCGGCCTTTTTAGCTACGTTTAAAAGTTTCATAGGATTCTGGATTATATTTTTAAATGTAAAGTGACAGGTACTGACTGCCCTCTGCCATTGGTGCGGCATCGGTTTTTGCCCCTCCTTGCCTATCTGTCATATTCACGACGAGAGGACGGTCGGATTGGTGAAATTTCTCTTCCGCGTCCGAAAATTTCAAATGCGTGTTTTTCTCGATAGTAGAAGTATTCACGATGAAAGGCTTAAATCCCCTAAAGCGGTCGGGCTGTCCTGCGGCCTGTGCTTCTTTTGCTGCTGCATCAGCAGTTTCCACAAAAGGCATTTTTCTCACCGCTTCCTCTTGCGACATTACAAAACCGATTTTATGCAATTTGCCTTGGTGGACGTAGTAAACCACCTTCCACAGCTTCAAGGGGATTTGAAGGGTTTCCGGCCTTTTGGTATCGTGGTCGATGTAGGTGGCGAACGGGTCTGAATCGTTCAAGAAATTGCCCGCGAAAATGGATACCCTCTCGTTTTCAAACTGACCTTTTTCGATGATGTAATTTTCAAGATCCTCCCACTCCTCCTTGTTCAGTTTTTCATATTGCGGGGCGATGTTGGTGAAGTAAAAGGTTTCTTGCTGCCCCCGGTAGGCTTCCTTATCATCCCGGCCCCACTGCGGGTATCGCCGCCCAATGACGTGGCCTCTGTCGAATACGTTGCTATTATCATCGCGCGCCTTGTCTATCGTGAACGACTTATAAAATCCTGAACCCAACTGTAGCGATTTGTCCAGTTTTGGGTCAAGCCGGAAGTTGTCCTCTCTTTTTGGCGTCTTGTAGCGGGCTTTGTCATAATTCACCGCGCTGTACAATGCCAGTTTTCTTCTAAAGTTGAAAAATGAGCTGAGGTGGAAATAATGCCGCAAAGTGTGGCTGCTTCGCAAGCTGGAGGGCACTGATTCCGAAAAAGCGGGATACGCCACTTGGTGCGCTTTATTATCGGTGGACAAAAAGTTGGGGTCAAATCCAATCCCTTTAAGTTTTTCATTTGCCAATGTTGCAAGGTTTTCCCACTGCCCGTCGGTGTTGGCTTGGCAAAGGTTTTCGGCAATGTCCATCATCGTGGCCAGCGATGACATAGCCAAAGATGAATCTTTTTGGGTCGCTTCATCAAAGCAATATTGCACCCGCGCGATGAAATCGTCCCACGAATCAAGCAACAAAACGGGGCATTTTTTTCCCGTCCAATGCTGGTGGGTCACGATTTGCGCGGGCTGGATGTTGTAGCCGATGCAGAGCAAGGCGCAAAGGCACGCCGCCTTTTCGTTCGCCAACTCTTGGTCAATCCCTTGGTGCATACATATTTCTATGGCGATGCTTTGCAGGTTGGCCTCTTCCCCGGCGTGAAAGGCTTTTTCGTTCTCCGGCAGTTGGCGGATCACCGTTTTGTCGTCCACCGTAAAATGCCACGACACCCAATTCTTCACGTCGTTTTTTACATAGTGTCCCACGTTCCTCACAAAGTTGGAATGGGCTTGGGCATAGGCGCCGGCGTCGGTATTGGAGGTGTTGTGGATCGTGATACTGGTGGGGTTTATCACCACGCCCGGTCGGTTGGGGCGGTCGGGTTTTATCAGTTGGTCTTCGATGTTTAACAATGTTTTAAGTTCTGTTGGTGTCATCTTTTTATCAAAATTTAGATATTGGGTTAGATTTTTAAAAATAGGTGGGATTTAGAATCATGCCTTCGGTTTCAACTTTAAATCATTGCACTTTCTTCCAAAACAATTGGATCGGTCCTCAAAATTTTTGGGCTGCACATCGCGCACCGATTCTGCTCGTCTAATTCTTTAGACATTACCGTTTTAGGGTCGGGCATTTTATAAGGATCCGCCGCTTCATACTTCACCTCATATCCCATATCTTCCAGTGCCGCGATGGACATCTTGCTGATTGGATTTTCCCCGACATCAAAAAAGCCGGTCATCAACTCATTGTCAAAAACCCGCTCTCGCCAGTGTTTATAAATCGTCCCCGCTTCTCCCGTATTGGATACAGGGACTGATTTCAGGCTTCGGTCATTTGCCAAAAGTTGATATTCCCTAATCGCGTTGCGGCCCGTGAAAATAGAATTGGAGCTGCCCTTGTTTTTGAGTAAGTTCAGGTGCTTTGAAGTCCAAAGTGTGCCAAAACCTAAAACGCGCTTCCTATCTGTTAGCTCTTCATTTTTGGGAGAATTGGCGAGAAGCGATTCGGTACTTTCCATTTCCGTCTTCAACCCCTTGGCCTCACTTTCTGGGCTTAATCTTTTAAAACAAGATTGCAGAAAAGTCAGCAACAAGCTAATGACGGACAGGTCGGTCGAAATGAACAGGGTTGCCCTATTCTTTTTCAGGGATTTTTCGGGAGGTGGGTGTTTCATTTTTTTGGGCGATTGAATAAATTGATTTAAACTCGACTCCCCATCCTTCTGACATCCTTTATGGTAACCCAGAAAAAGGAGTATTTTTATGGAAAAACATTTAAGTTTTAGAATTTGATTTTTTTCTTTGAAAAGCCAAAATCAATACCCGCCAAGGCAATAATATTGTTGATATCCGAAAAATTTTTACCTATGGAGGTAGTGATAAAAATGCCATCAAGAACCTCATAATTGCCTATTGCGGCAATTCTATAATCGTTCAAAACATTTTGCCTAAAATTCATTCGTTGTATATATTCCAATGATATTGAAATCTTGGAAATATCATAATTTAAACTGGTGCCAAAATCAAATAAATTCGATTCGCTGGAATAGCTCTCGAAATTATCATTATAAATATACCTTGTTAAGATGGTGAAAAAGAAATCTTGACCCTTTGGCCTAACATTAAATGTTAGCCAAGCGGCCCATCTATTAAAACTAAGATCCTTCAGGCTGTTGGACTTAATTCCCCCGCCTATGGCTGCGGCTAAATCAATGCTAAAGATGGGTTGCTCAATAAGTTCAACATATATTCTCTGGAGTTCCTTGACCTTGGCTTTATTAATATCTCTGCCATTGGAAAGTTCGTTGATTATCAACCCTTCGATTTTGTTTAACGAATCTGTTTTAAAGATTTGAAATAACCTTGTCCGAATTCCGCCTGCCAAGTGATTGGAAGTGTCGGTTTTTAATGCGGCGATAGACACGGCAGAATGGGTGAGCAAACCCAAGAAATTCTTTTCGCGCATATCTCTCGCGCTCAGGTTGGGGTGTGTGACAAGCCAATAAGGAGTGAATTCCATAAAGCCGCCATTTTGCTGAATTCCTAATAGACCCAAACCCAATCCCTGTGGCGTGGTAGGTTTTTGGATGGACGCAGGTGCTTTATCAAGCAGGATGAATCCTGGAGAAGAGGGCGTTTCTAAATCACTTAATTCTATGGACTCCGAATTGGTCTGAGCAAAAGATGATGGGATGGACAGAAAAAGAACGATGAATACCGTGAGCAGTCGAATCACGTACTTCCCGATAAAACTGGCCATCCCATCGGGTGGTGCATCACCTTGGTCAATTTTGGTAAATAGAGTAGTGTTCTCTTGATTTAGAAAAGTTGTGGTTATCACACATTTATTGGTAAAAAGATTTACGTCCAGTACGTTGGTGTAAATTTCAATCTCTTTGTCCATTAGGGTTTTAGTATCCCCAAGTAGGATGGGTTCCGTTAGGTCACCTTTGGCGATTTGTGTACCATCCAAAGAAACGTTGTTGCTTCCTACTTGGCCGTTCCCAATTTTGACGGTCAGATATATCAAATCCTCAGAATTTGAAACGGGGACTATCCTTGGAATGGGCTTAAGAGGGTATTCTTGTATTTCCATAATTTGAATAAAATAAAAGTTTTAGCGCGTGAATTTTCATCCAGAAATGCTTGTCGAAGTATTCCTCTTGGCCAAGCGTTCTACATAGCATTTTTTCTATATTCTTCGCAAACCTACCCCAACCCCTTGCCTCCCACCAAATTAAACCCTCAAAAACAGGAATAATCCCCTATCCGCGCCCAAGGGTTTTCCCTGTGCCAAAATTCCTTACTTTTGCGCCCCTTTTCGCGGAGCGCGAGCCGCTTTAAGGTTTTGAATATCAAATTTTTAAACCCTCCCAAAGATGAAAACCCGCGCCGCCTTTGGGATACAAAGTTTTCTGAATGTCAGACGAAAACAAAAAAGTGGACGAGGAGCAAATCACAGAAACCCTCGAAAACAATACTGAAAACGCATCGGAAGATGTGAAAAAAGAAGCCGCCGAAGAGGCGGAAGCCGTGAAATCCAAAGTGGACAAAATGGGCCACGGCGAACGGGCGAACGTAAAGACCGCCACCCAGACCAAGCGCGAAACGCACGAGGCCGCCGCGGGAATCTCCCAAAGCCAAGCCAAAGACGTGAAGCCCCAAGCCACCGCCAACATCAGCGAAGCGGAAGTGCCCGATCAAATCGAGGGCGAGTACAAACAACCCACCGAGGTGGATGTAGAATCCAACGGCGGCGGCGAGAAATCCGAAACGGAAATCCCCGTGGACGATGCCGAATTTGACTGGGAAGAATTCGAATACGGCCTCAAATCCAAATCTAAAAAAGAGCGCGAAGAACTCGTGAAACTCTACGAGGAAAACCTCACCGATGTGGAGGAAAGCCAAGTGACGGAAGGCACGGTGATCCACATCAGCGACCGCGAGGCCATCGTGGACATCGGCTACAAATCGGAGGGCGTAATTTCGATGAACGAATTTCGCTACAACGAAGATTTGAAAGTGGGCGACACCGTGGAAGTGCTGGTGGACAAGCAAGAAGACAAGGATGGCCAACTGGTACTGAGCCACCGCAAGGCGCGCTCCATCAAGGCGTGGGACCGCGTGAACGAGGCCTTCGACAACGAGGAAATCGTGAACGGCCACGTAAAATGCCGCACCAAAGGCGGGATGATCGTGGACGTGTTCGGCATCGAAGCGTTTCTCCCCGGCTCGCAAATCGACGTGAAGCCCATCCGCGACTACGATGCTTACGTGGATAAAAAGATGGAATTCAAGGTGGTGAAGATCAACCCCGAATTCAAGAACGTGGTGGTTTCCCACAAGGCGCTCATCGAAGCGGACTTGGAGGAACAGAAAAAGGAAATCATCGGCAAGCTGGAAAAAGGCCAAGTGCTGGAAGGCACCGTAAAGAACATCACTTCCTACGGCGTATTCGTGGACTTGGGCGGCGTGGACGGACTGGTGCACATCACCGACCTGAGCTGGAGCCGCGTAAACCACCCCTCCGAAGCGGTGGAAGTGGATCAGCAACTGAACGTGGTTATCCTCGATTTTGACGAGGACAAGACCCGTATCCAGTTGGGAATGAAGCAATTGGAGCCACACCCGTGGGACAAGTTGGACGAGAACTTGGCCGTGGGCGACAAGATCAAGGGCAAAGTAGTAGTGCTGGCCGATTACGGCGCGTTCGTGGAAATCATCCCCGGAGTGGAAGGCTTGATTCACGTTAGCGAAATGAGCTGGAGCACGCACTTGCGCAGCGCGCAGGACTTTATGAAAGTGGGCGACGAGGTGGAAACGGTCATCCTGACCATCGACCGCGAAGACCGCAAGATGTCGCTGGGAGTCAAGCAATTGGCTCCCGATCCTTGGACGGACATCACTTCCAAATACCCCGTCGGTTCGCAGCACAAAGGCACGGTGCGCAACTTCACCAACTTCGGCGTTTTCGTGGAATTGGAAGAGGGCATCGATGGCCTTATCCACATCAGCGATTTGAGCTGGACCAAAAAAGTGAAGCACCCCGGTGATTTCACCAAAGTGGGCGCCGTTTTGGACGTAGTGGTTCTGGACGTAGATGTGGAAAACCGCCGCTTGAGCCTCGGCCACAAGCAAGTGGAAGAAAATCCATTCGACACCTATGAAACCCTGCTGGAAGAAGGCAGCGTATTGGAAGGCAAAGTGACGGGCATCTTCGACAAAGGCGCTGAAATCATCTTCGAAAACCTTGGCATCGAGGCATTTGTGCCCGGCCGCCATATGGAAAAAGAAGACGGCACCAAGATTGAAAAAGGCGAAACCACCGATTTCAAAATCATCGAGTTCAACAAGGACAACCGCCGCGTGGTGGCTTCCAAAACGGAAATCCACCAACAGGTGAAGGCCGAGGCCGCCGCCAAGGAGCGCAAGCAGACCAAGCAGGCCGTTAAGAAAATCCAGACCAACGTGGAGCGCAGCACGCTCGGCGATCTGGATGCCCTGAGCGCCTTGAAAGAGAAAATGGAAAAAGACGAGAAGGAGTAAATTCTCTCTTTAGAAATGACAAAAGCCCAACTTGGAAACGAGTTGGGTTTTTTTGTTTTTCACCCAACTTCAAATCATCCGCCATCGTTACATTGAAAAAAAATGTCAAAATTTTTCTATCCTTTTTTGGCGGTGGTTCTCTTGGGCTCGATGGCTACCACCTGCGAAAAAGACGAACCCTGCCCCGGTTGTTACCAAGCCAATTTCAAGATGGCTTCCACCCCCACTACGGAAAGATTGGATTCTATCTATTATTTGGATGAAAGGCAAGCCGTTTGGCCAGATTTATATGAATATGGTGATACCCTGTTTTTAGACTTGGCTATCAACCCGATTTTGGAAAACAGCACCTTTTATTTTTTCTATGAGAATGCACCTTCGGACACCCTGATTATCTCCCATTATTTTGAAGAATCATATAGCGATTTTTGCCAAGATTATTATTTGGAATTGATGGAAATAGACGTGGATTTTCATACCTTTAAAACAATCACAAAAACCAAAGAAAATAAATGCTTCCGCTTCGCCATTTCTTTATAATTTTTTTGGGAACAGTTTCCTTTTTCGGCCGTGCGCAAAACTATTCCGTGGGTTTTCAGGATATGATTTTCATTGGGCAGATGTTGGACAGGCACAACCCCAACTATGATTTTCAATTTTATGGAGAACGTTATTTCGATAGCCAATCTTTCTCCTTTGGTTTCAAGGCCGGCGCGCGGAAATTCGTTCCTGAATATCCCGACTATTACCAGCCCTATGTCGGCGGTCGCGAATTTTCACAAGAATCTTGGGCAGTCGGGGGCTTTGGCCGGAAATACCTTTACGAAGGTACGTTTCGTCTGTTTGCGGAAGGCACGGTCTATTACAACCATTTGAACTACGATGAAATAATAATCATCCCATTGCCATTTAGCGTTTACGAAAGGGAAATTCGTGGCAGGAATACCTTTTGGAGTGCTTCGCTCGGCTTGGGGTTTTCGGTTCAGTTGGGTGGGAAGGCCGCTTTAGAAGCACACGTTCAATATGGCGCGGCCGAAGAATTTGAGGTTCTTCGCGCCGGTCCGGTTTCTACCGCTTCCATAGGAATAATGGAAGAGGGCGATTTCAACGCTTGGGCCGGTTCTTTCTTGGCGTTCAAGTTTTTTTTGGGGTAAGAATAGATTTTCAAAACACAAAAATTCTGTACCTTTGCCCGTACAAAATTCTGTAAATTATGATGACCACCACCGTGACGGCTTTTCGCAAAGATCTGAAACATTACTTGGACAAAGTGATTCAAGAAGCCGAACCCTTGATTATCAATAGGGGCAAAGATGCCGGAGTGGTCGTACTCTCGCTCAAAAATTTCAATGGCGCTATGGACACGACCGAATATCTAATGTCTTCCAAAAAAAATGAAGAACGTTTGGATGAGGCCATTCAACAATTTGGCGAAGGGAAATCATTCGAAAAAGAGTTGATAGAGGAATGAAGCTTTCATTCGTTGAAAATTCTTGGGAAGACTATCTGTTTTGGCAGAAAACAGATAAAAAAGTTCTAAAGAGAATCAATTCGCTCATCAAAGATGTTTTAAGACATCCGACCGAAGGCATAGGAAAACCCGAAGCTTTACGAAATAAATTTAGCGGTTTTTGGTCTCGGCGAATCAATGAAGAACACCGAATGGTCTATAAATATTCAGATTCTGAAATTCGCATTTATCAGCTAAGGTTTCATTATAAAAAGTGAAATTTTAAATCCAATATCATTGAAAATCTCCCAAATCACCGCCTTCCTCGAAAACTGGGCACCGAGCCCCCTCCAAGAATCCTACGATAATTCCGGACTCATTTTCGGAAATCCCGAAGCGGAAATCGAAAAATGCCTGATTAGTTTGGATTGTACCGAAGCCGTTGTGGATGAGGCGATTGCCAAAAAATGCAACCTCATCATTTCCCACCATCCCATCGTTTTTTCGGGATTAAAATCCTTGACGGGAAAAAATTACGTGGAGCGAACCGTCATCAAAGCCATCCAAAACAACATTGCGATTTACGCGATTCACACCAATTTGGACAGTGTGCAGACGGGTGTCAATCAAAAGGTTGGCGAAAAATTAGGCGTTCAAAATCCAAAAATTCTCGCACCAAAAAAGGGACTTTTACAAAAGTTGGTCGTGTTCGTTCCCAAAGATTATTTGGAAGCTGTTCGCGACACTTTGTTCGAAGCCGGCGCAGGCCACATCGGGGAATACGACGAATGCAGCTACCAAAATGCCGGCGAAGGAACGTTCCGCCCCAGCGAAAATACTGACCCCCACGTGGGCGAGAAAAACCAGCGCCACACCGAGCCGGAAACACGCCTCGAAGTCATCATTGAATCCTTTCGCGCGGCGCACATTATTCGTAAAATGATTGCCGCGCATCCTTATGAAGAAGTGGCCTACGATTTATACAATTTAGAAAACGTGCACCCGCAAATTGGCTCGGGAATGGTGGGTTACCTTTCTGAACCAATGTACGTTATGGATTTTTTACAAAAGATAAAGAACGAATTTGGCGGCGTGGTTCGGCATACGGATTTGGTAAAAGACCAAATCGCAAAAGTGGCGTGGTGCGGCGGTTCCGGCAGTTTTTTGATAGAAGACGCCAAGCGCGCCGGCGCGGATTTATTTTTGACCTCGGATGTAAAATATCATCAATTCTTTGATGCTGAAAATCAGATGATTATTGCCGACATCGGGCATTTTGAAAATGAAAGATGCGCAATCGAGTTGGTGGGTGAAAAACTGATGGAAAATTTCCCTAATTTCGCCGTCCTTTTTACGGAAACGAACACGAACCCGATACATTACTTATAGCCCTATGGCAAAAGAAGTTACAGTAGAAGAGAAGCTCCGCGCTCTCTACGATTTGCAACTTATAGATTCCCGAATCGACAAAATCAAGAACGTCCGTGGCGAACTGCCCCTCGAAGTGGAGGATCTGGAGGACGAAATCGCAGGGCTGGAAACCCGCACCGCCAAACTGAAAAGCGAAATCACCGAGCTGGACGATGAGGTAAAATCCAAAAAAAATTTGATAGCCGGCGCGAAGGAAAAGATGAAGCGCTACGAAGAGCAACAGGAGAAAGTGCGCAACAACCGTGAGTTTCAGGCACTTAGCAAGGAAATTGAATACGAGCAACTGGAAACCCAATTGGCCGACAAGCGCATCAAGGAATTCAAGGCGAAGATGGACGCGAAGAAAACCACGCTGAAAGCCGCCGACGAAAAACTGAAAGAACGCAAGAGCCACCTTACTTTCAAGAAGAAGGAGTTGGATGGCATTTTGGCAGAAACGCAAAAAGAAGAAGAGGCGCTGAACAAAAAATCCAAGGAATACGAAAAGCAAATCGAGGAGCGCCTGCTGAAGGCATATCGCAGGATTCGCGGCGGTGCCAAAAACGGACTGGGCGTGGTGCCCGTGGAGCGCGGTGCATCGGGCGGCTCGTTTTTCACCATCCCGCCACAGCGGCAATTGGAAATCGCGGCGCGCAAAAAAATCATTACCGACGAGCATTCCGGCCGCGTTTTGGTGGATGCGGATTTGGCTAAAGAAGAAGAGGAAAAAATGGAAAAACTTTTCACTTCTTTGAGTAAGTAAATCTTCTCAAAATTTTTAAAAATGCCGACCTGAAATTTGGATAATTTGGGTCGGCTTTTTTTATGAAAAAAATTATCATTCTTCTCATCATTTTTCCTTTCATTGGAAAAACTCAAGCCACGCTGGAATTTACGGCGGGCCTGAAAGAAGCACATCGCAGGATGGTGGAAATGCGTTTTGACGAAGCGCGCGCAATCGTAAAAACAGAGGAGAAATTTCGTCCTGAAAATGCGGCAAATTCCTATATCAAAGCCGCCGTTAATTGTATCGAACTTTTTGTAAGCGAAGACCGCAACGCTTTTGAAGCTCAAAGAGCGCAAATCGAGGGTTGGATTTCGGAACTGGAAAACGCGCCGGAGAGTCCGCTGCGGGAAACTTTGATTGGGGAACTGCGGATTTGCCTTGGCTCGCTGCACGGCAAGCTGGGCAATCAACTTCCGGCGGCGTGGCAATTTTACAAAGCCTATGACCGGCTGAATAAATCTTTTGCGGAAAATGCTGACTTTGAACCGCTTACAGTACCGCTGGGTGTTTTGTACGCCGCCATTGGCAGCCTTCCGGAGGATTATAAAAAGATTGCCTCCTTGCTCGGTTTTGAAGGCGACGTAGAAAAAGGTCGTAAAATGCTCAAAAATGGCTTTGAGAATTTAGATAAAAATTCGTCTTATTTCTTTCGAAAAGATTACTATGGATTTGTGCATTGTTTTGTGTGCCAACAATTGGATTCCGATTGTATGATTTCACCTGCGCTTTTGGGATTAAAAATAGAATCCAGCCCGTTCTTGATTTTTTTGGAAGCCAAGCATTTTTTGGAAAGAAATTCGGGGGAACAAGCCTTGGCTATTTTGAAAAAAAGACCGACCGGAAACGAATACGCCGACTTTCCCTATTTGGATTATCTGATCGCCAAAACCGCGGCGGGCGTGGATGGTGAACTTTCTAAGAAACTGTTTTTAAGTTATTTAGAAAGTTCCAAGACCCAAAATTTTAAAAAGTCCAGTTACCGTTATTTGGCGTGGTTGGCTATTTTGGAAAATGATTTTGAAGAGGCGGAAAGGCGGCGGCAAAACGTTTTGAAATTGGGCGCGGCCAAAACCGGGGCCGACCGTCAATCTGTGGAGGAGGCGGAGCGTGGGTTTAATCCGGTTTTGGTAAAATCACGGCTATTTTTTGATGCCGGAAAATTGCAAGAAACTGATTCTCTATTGATGGCAAATCCTATCGAAAAATGCTGCGAAAAACCGTGGGAAAGACAGGAATATTTGTATCGAAAAGGACGAACGGCTCAAGCCAACGGAATGCGGCGCGCCGCACGGCTGGAATACGAAAAGGCGCTCGCGCAAAACGGGCCGAAAAACACTTATGCTTGGGGGAACATAAATCTTCAACTGGGCGTGATTTACGAGAGTTACGACAATCTGGAAATGGCTAAAGTATTTTATGAAAAAGCCTTGGATTCAGATGGTTATGCTTTTTATGAAGGCATCCACCAGCTCGCATTGGCGGCGTTGCAAAGACTTGAAAACCGCTAATCTCCAACCGAAACTTTATTATTTTCGCCACGCTTAAATTCCCGAAATGTTTGATTTTTTGACCATCACGTGGGACGGTTCCCGCGGCCTCGACCTTGGTTTTTTCACCCTCCGCTATTACAGCTTGCTTTTCGCGCTCGGTTTCGTGCTCGGCTATTTTTTGATGAAAAACATTTTCAAAAAAGAAGGCGTCCCACAAGAAAAACTGGACACTTTGTTAACATACGTCGTTGTCGCCACGATAGTCGGCGCGCGGCTGGGCCACGTTTTTTTCTATCAATGGGATTATTATTCCAAGAATCTGATTGAGATTTTCAAAGTGTGGGAAGGCGGTTTGGCAAGCCACGGTGCGGCCATCGCCATCATCATCGCCATCATCATTTATTGTCGGAGGGAACTGAAAAAATCGGTGCTTTGGATGCTGGATCGCGTGGTGCTAACCGTGGCGCTGGCGGCTTGCCTTATCCGCTTGGGCAATTGGATGAACAGCGAGATTTACGGTGATATGGCCAATTCCAACTTTGAAACCGTTTTTGCCAGCCCCACCCGCGAACGGATTTTGAACAACTGGGACAACACTTTTGAAAGTATTGACTTTCAAGAAATTGACAAAGAAGAAATCACCGATTCGCTGGATTTGCCTTTTTATGAAATGCGCCTGACCAAGTTTCCGAATGTCTCCCAAGAAAACGCGGAAGGCCAATTGTTGAGTCGCGTAAAACCGTTTGTCAACCGTTTTGAAAAAGAAAATAAAAATCTCATTTTTCCCGAACCCACCCGCGTGGAATGGGACATTGACAATAAAGATGTGATGATTGTGGAAATGCTCGGCGTCCCGCGGCATCCCACGCAATTGTATGAGGCTTTTGCGTATTTGATGTTATTTTTTATCCTTTATCGATTGTATTTAATGATCAATATCCGTAGTAAAAATGGTTTCATTTTCGGAATGTTTTTGATACTGCTGTTTGGCTTCCGGTTTTTTATCGAATTTTTAAAAGAAAATCAAGTTTCTGCCGAACAAGGTGATGTGTTAAATATTGGTCAAAAATTGAGCATTCCTTTGGTAGCCATCGGTTTGTTTTTTGTGTTTTATTCCTTTATAAAGAAAAAGATATGATGATAGAAAAGAAAACGCTGCGGTGGGTGGCCATCGTGGTTTTGGTCGCCTTTGTGGCGTGGGTGCTTTACACCACTTTCTCCCGCCGAGTGGACGCGCCCGTTACTAATGAAAACGTGGGCGATGCAGCCGATTTTTCCCCTCGTTTTCAAAAGGAAGGGGAACTTTTTTTTTTGAATCCTGAAACTAAGGATACCATTAAAAAAATTGACATTGAATTAGCAGAAAGAAGGGATGAAATCGAATACGGAATGATGTACCGTAAAACGATGGATATTAACACGGGAATGTTGTTTTTGATGGAGTCTTTAAAACAGCAATCTTTTTATATGAAAAACACCTACGTTTCGTTGGATATGATTTTTATCAATGAAAAAGGTATAATCGTAAGTATTCAAGAAAAAACTGAACCTCTGAATACGCGCAGCCTTTTCAGCGAAGGCCCCGCTGACAAGGTGCTGGAAGTCAAAGGCGGTTTTTCGGAGAAATTCGGGATAGGGAAGGGGATGGAGATTGTGTGGAACAGGAACTAAAAAAGCCCCCGATTGCTCGGGGGCTTCGAATCTTCTACTTGGTTACGTTCCTTTGCAAGAAGAGGCTTTACCAAGCCTAACGGTGCAAATATACAAAAGGATTTGATTTGTGGAATTTCAAAAACTTGAATCTTTCTTGTTAAAGGCAAGGCTTGAGCCGTTTCTGAAAGCGACTAGAAATGACCCCAAAAGAGCTGTGAAACTTTATCGTGTAAACCTGAGGGTTTCGCAAGCATTTTATCCCGTTTTAAATTTATTTGAAATTTTTCTAAGAAATTCATTGGATGATTCCCTGTCTAAATATTTCCAAAACCCCAATTGGATAATCTTTGAAATCAACGGTTTTATGAGCGATTCTTCGTTGGCCAAATCCGGATTTATTTTAAAGAAAAACGTACAAAAATCGTATAGATTTCTTCAAAGACAAAAAACTGATATTACAGCGGGCAAACTTATAGCCGAGCAATCATTGGGGTTTTGGACAAAGTTATTTGACACTCATCATTATGGATTGGTGGAGGGCGTGATTATCAATTGTTTCGAGAAAAAACCGCCAAGAATTAACAGGGCAGACATAAGTTTGAAATTAAATAAAATACGCAAATTTCGAAACAGGGTTTATCATAACGAACCTGTATGTTTTGATGATGCTGGTGAAGTGAATTTTGAGAAATCAATGGCAATCAGAAATGATATATATCTTTTATTAAGCTGGATGGATAAAGATTTAAAGAAATTTGTTGAATATTTTGATAATATTGAAGGGAAAATAGCTTTAGCAAAAAAGCTTTGATCTCAATCCACCCAAACCGCCTTCGTCAACACCCCCTTGTTCACCAACAAAACTTTATACCCGCTAAAGTCGCGCGGTTCCATCCGAAACGCCTCCACTTGGATCCACGCTCTTCCTTTTCCTAATGCTTTCAAATCTTCCGAGGGGAAGAGCAAACTGTCCGTGCTGGCACTGGCTTGGCGGAGTTCGCCGGAATTTCCAACAATCAAATAGCCAATGGAATCCACCGCGCCAAGGCTGGTAAATCCATTGTCAAAATCAATTCCCAACCACAAATCTTCGGAAACTTCTATGGTGTCTTTTAGATTTACGTCGCCAATTTCAGGCACTTTGGCGTTCCAGTTTTCCGTAAAATCGGGAATATCGCCCTGTCCGATAACTTCCCATTCTGTGATGCTGCCAAAATCCAAGCCTTGAGAAATGACCGGAGTACTTTGAAAAATTCCGTTTTCCAATTCCAAAGCTTGCGCTTCCGCTTTTACGGATTTCGGCACCGCGGCTTGGCCCGTTTTTGATTTGAACTGGGCGAACGCAATTCCTTGAATATAAGTGATGTTGCCGATGAACCCCGAATCGTAGATACTACTGATATAGGTAGCTTGCAAAGTGGCATCGGCGGTTTTGATTTCCCGAAAAGGGATGCTCGGTTTTTCAGGATCGGGCGGTAAGTTTAGGGGATTTTCACCCTCTTTTTTACACGAAAGAAGTATCGAAAAAAACAGAAAGATTTTGAACTGGTATTTCATTCTCCAAATATGCAAAATCCAAAAGGAAAGCAATCGAAAAAATCAGGTTTTCCGCCCTCCTCGGAAATAGCGCTTTTGGTAATAGGGATTTTGCAGATTGCTCACCATCACGCCGCGCGAGGAGCTAACGTGCACAAAATCACCGTCTTGTAAATAAATCCCAACGTGGTCGATCCGGCGTCCCCTGATTTTGAAAAACACCAAATCGCCTTCTTGCAATTCGTTTTTTTTCAGCATTCGGGTCTCGCCAAACAAATCCTCGGCGCGGCGGCCACGGAAATTTATCCCATAAACCTGCAAGAAAACTTGAATCACAAAGCCGCTGCAATCTACGCCGCGCTTGGTGTTGCCGCCCATCCTGTGTGGCGTGCCCTCCCAGTCTTTTATAAATTTTTGAAGCCTGTCGTGCTGGGTTTTGGCGATTTTCACCGCAGGTTTTTCGCCCGTCAAAATTTCGTGTTCAAAACCTTCGGGCAATATTATCCGATCGCCGGGGGCCTTGTGCCGCGCCATTTTTCGCTGGTTGCCACAGGAAGTGGTCAAAACGGAAAGAACGCCCGCCGTAATTAAAAAACGAAGTTTTGGATAGAAAGCCATTTTCCAAAAATCACGAAATCAGGCGTTTATAAAATTTGGAATTTAGAAAGTTTTCCAATGCCTTTTCCACTTTTGGAACGCTGCAAAGATTTGACGCCCAGTATGTTTTTGAATTACGGCAGATGACGGATGCTTTAGCTTGAGTTTTCCACAATGATTGACATACCCATTTCCATTGTTCGTTTTTTCATACCAAAACCCAGAACCGACTCTGTAATCCTTCCCCTAACTTCGCGCCCTCAAAAAATTTTATGCCCAAAAAGCTCCAAGTCATTACCGTAAAATCCGAGTTGGGCGCCGGCACGCGCGGGTCCAGTTTGGGATTCGAGGCGCTGCAAATCGCCAGCTTGAAATACGACGCGGGTTTTTTTAAAAACCGCGAGGAGATCAACGTCAAAACGCTGAACCACAAACTGTTTGACAAAGTGGAATTGCGCTACGCCAAGCGGCTGGACGGTATCGCCAAGATGTACCGCCGCATTGCCAAAGAAGTTTCCGATACTTTGGAAACGGGCGATTTCCCCTTCGTTTTTGCCGGCGATCACAGCAACGCCGGCGGCACCATTGCGGGCATTAAAGAAGCGTTTCCCAACAAAAGGTTGGGCGCCGTTTGGGTGGATGCCCACGCCGATTTGCACTCGCCTTATACTTCGCCTTCGGGCAACGTCCACGGGATGCCGCTGGCCACCGCCATCCACGAGGATAACCTTGAAAACCAAAACAATACACCCGAAGATGAAACCGTATGGCACTGGAACGAGATGAAGGGCCCGAACCAGCGGGTGCGGCCGTCGGATTTGTTTTTCATTTCAGTAAGAGACACCGAAGAACCTGAGAGCAATTTGATGGCCAAGCACCAGATGCCGAATATTAAAACCGCCGAAGTGCGCAAAATGGGCGCGAGAAAAGCCGCCGAAAAAGCGCTGGAGCATCTTGAAGATTGCGATATTATTTACGTTTCCTTTGATGTGGATTCGATGGACCCCGAAATTTCGGTAGGCACGGGAACGCCTGTCCCCAATGGACTGTGGGAGGATGAGGCGCGTGAAATTTTGCTCGCTTTCGCGGAAAGTGAAAAACTGGTTTGTATGGAAACCACCGAAATCAACCCGCTGTTGGATTTGAAAGGAAATGCGATGGCCGAAGCCGCGTTCCGCGTGGTGAAATCCGTCATCGAAAAAATCGAATCGCGTTTTTAATCACCCAATTACAAATTACTATCGCATTGGATATTATTTCTAAAATAAAAAGCCACGCCCAAGAAGCGCTGGCCGAGCTTTACCAACTGGAAACCAATGATTTGGACATCCAGCCCACCCGTAAGGAATTTGAGGGGGATTTTACTTTGGTAGTTTTCCCTTTCTTAAAAAATAGTCGCAAAAATCCCGTGGAAACGGGCAAAGAAATTGGCGAATTTTTGAAAGAAAAAGTGGAAGAAATTGAAGACTATAATGTTATCAAAGGTTTTCTGAATCTTTCTTTGTCCAATTCTTATTGGGTTTCGGAATTAAAAAATATCTCTAAAACCGAAAATTTTGGCATCCAAAAAAAGGGCAATGAAAAAATAGTGGTGGAATATTCGTCGCCCAACACCAACAAGCCGCTGCACCTCGGCCACGTCCGAAATATTTTGTTGGGATTTTCGGTTTCCCAAATCTTGGAAGCGGCTGGAAAAGAGGTGATTAAAGTTCAGATTATCAACGACCGTGGTATTCATATTTGTAAAAGTATGCTAGCGTGGCAGAAGTTTGGCGATGGCGAATCACCAGAAAATTCCACACTAAAAGGCGACCATTTGGTGGGAAAATATTATGTGAAATTTGATCAAGAATACCGCAAAGAAATTGAGCAACTGGTTGAAGCG
This sequence comes from Owenweeksia sp., assembly GCA_965214115.1. Classification (GTDB taxonomy): domain Bacteria; phylum Bacteroidota; class Bacteroidia; order Flavobacteriales; family Schleiferiaceae; genus Owenweeksia. The sequence goes on along the minus strand of CBDCAU010000002.1, from coordinate 85,775 downwards.
GGACACGATGCCGAAAAGGCGAAAAAAGAAGCTCCCATTTTAAAAGAAGCGCAAGAAATGTTGCAGAAATGGGAGAACAATGATGAGGGTGTTCGAGCCTTATGGAAAAAGATGAATAATTGGGTGTACGATGGATTTTATAAAACCTATTTAAAATTGGGGGTTGATTTCGATAAGGATTACTATGAAAGTAATACCTACATTTTGGGAAAAGAAAACGTAGAGAAAGGATTAGAAAAAGGTGTCTTTTTTCAAAAAGAAGGCGGTTCGGTTTGGGTAGATTTGACCGATGACGGACTGGACGAAAAACTCCTCCTGCGCGCCGACGGGACAAGTGTTTATATGACCCAAGACATTGGCACCGCCATCCAGCGTTTTGTGGATTTTAAGATGAACGGAATGGTCTATACCGTTGGAAATGAGCAAGATTATCATTTCAAAGTACTGTTCCTGATTCTGAAAAAACTCGGCTACGATTGGGCGGACAACCTCCACCACCTGAGCTACGGGATGGTGGATTTGCCCACCGGAAAAATGAAAAGCCGCGAAGGCACCGTCGTCGATGCGGATGATCTGATAACCGAAATGGAAGAAACCGCTGCTAATATCAGCGAAGAATTGGGCAAAACCGAGGGAATGTCCGAGCAACAAAAACAGGCTTTATTTCATATGGTGGGGATGGGCGCCTTGAAATATTACATCCTCCGTGTTCTTCCCCACAAAGGAATGCTTTTCAATCCCGAAGAATCGGTTGATTTTCAAGGGAATACGGGGTCGTTTATCCAATACACCCACGCGCGCATCAAAAGTCTTTTGCGCAAAGCCGAGGAAACCGACCTTCCAAAATCCGATGAAAAGTACACGGATTTACAACCCATTGAAAAAGAGGTTTTAAAGAAATTGACACAGTTCCCTGAAATCGTGACACAAGCGGCGGAAGATTTAAGTCCTTCATCCGTAGCGAATTATGTATATGATTTGGTGAAATCGTTCAACGCATTTTACCAGCAAGTTCCCATTTTGACGGATGAAAATGCGGCGGCGGTGCAGTTCCGTTTACAACTGTCGGAAGAAGTGGCAGGGGTGGTGAAAACGGCAATGGGTTTGCTGGGGATTGACGTGCCGGAACGGATGTGAAAACCTTTTCGGCTCATTCTGAGCGAAGAGTCAGCGTATAAAAAAAGCCGCCCGTAAACAGGCAGCTTTTAAATGTATTCGTTTCGCGTTCTTACTTCTTGGCCGTAAGGTTTTCGGAAGAGAACAAACTGTGCAGAACCAGTGGGTTATAGTCCACATCGGTTTTCAGTTTTACGGTTTCGCCCTCGGTGAACACATTGTAGAAATCGCCTTCGTCTGTGATCTCTAGCGCTATCAGCTTTTGGCACTCGCCCTTGGTTTCATAGCTCCAAGAGTGGTCAGCCTCGGCAAACCTAAGGTAAACCGGCTCCATACCTTCTTGATAGATTTTGAACTGGTTTTTGGTGGCTTCCACAATGTATTCCTCACCTTCCAAAGGAATGATTTGGCGTTGCATTTCACCGTCTTCCATCCCCATTGGATTGTCGCCTGTCCAAAACTCGATCAGGTTGAGAATCCAAAAGTCGATGGCGCCGGCCACGCCATATACTGGTACGATGTTCATCGCGTAAAACAGCAGGGTTTTCACGAACTTGGAATCGGCGACATCGTCGTTCCATTCATAAACTTTCCGCACTAAAGCGAATTCGCCGAAGCAACCAGTGGCGGTGCTCAGGATTGCTGCCGAAAGGGCAACGGTAATAAACTTTCTCATTGAGTTGGATTTTTAAGTTTGAGATTCATTTTTAAGGGGGGCAAAGTACACAAAAAACAATTTCAAGCCACCTCGCATTTCCTACTTTTGCAAACCGTCCATAGAGAAGACATTCACGATGTTTGCACAGACCGCCCGAAGTGTGTCTGCGGCTATCTGAAGAAGTGGCAGGGTCGGTGAAAAAGGGCAATGCGTTTGAGAGGGGAATGATGTGCTGGAAAGGACGTGGATTTTGTGGATTTCAAGGAAAAATTTGAGAGAATGAAAGTTCGAATAGTAGATTCAGAGAATGAAAAAACCATAATGGTTTTTGATATTGAGGACGAGCTGTATGATGATATAAAAAAAATGGCGGAAGGAAAAATTTGAGAGAATGAAAGTTCGAATAGTAGATTCAGAGAATGAAAAAACCATAATGGTTTTTGATATTGAGGACGAGCTGTATGATGATATAAAAAAAATGGCGGACCTTCGAAGGCAAACTTGCCAGTGGGCGATTATGTTTCTAAGACATTTACGGAGGAAATGGCCGCCGAACTTTAAGATTGAACTTTATAAACCATTTAACGGTCAATTTTTATATTGGAATTAATAATCCAAATAGATAAACAAACACAGCAAATATTGGGAGAAAAATCCCTAAAATTAGAACAGTCTTTAAAAAAAACAATGCAACGACTTTTCGATAGAATTTTGATTGAAAAGGAAATGGCGAAAGTCAAACCTTTGCCCAAAAGAATGCGAAATATTAGAGGTGTCGCAAAGCATAACGACACCGGAAGACCTGACAAGGAGGTCTATATAAAATTGGCCACCAAAAAATATGAATCACTTTGAAGTTATTTGTCGATACAAATATTATTATTGATATTTTATTAGATAGGAAAACTTATGGGAAGGATTTTGAAAAAGTAGTGCGCTTGGCGCAAGATAATAGAGTTCAATTAGTAACCTCAACAGCTTGCATTGCTACCGCTTATTATATTTCAGGAAGGGCAAAAAACGTAAAGAATCTTCGTGCGCAAATTGCCATTTTACTTGAGAATTTTAAGAGCATAGGAAATATATCGGTTCAAAGCGCGATTGATGCGTTTCTTTCTGACTTTTCGGATGCAGAAGATGCCTTGCAATATCAGGTGGCACTTTTTTCCTAATGCGAAATTATATTGACCCGCAATCAAAAAGATTTTAAATCGGCTACTATTCCAGCAATGGATTGCTTTGAATTTTTAACTTATTTTTTAAAAAATAAACTTGATTTTTCTTTTAAAAAATGTTCAGAAATTTACAAGACAAACTCGAAAACGCTTTTCACGTACTGAAAGGCCACGGCCAGATTTCGGAAATCAACGTGGCGGAAAGCGTGTGCATTTTGTAAATTTGAAATAAAATAGCAATGGCAACCATTCAGATTGATTTAGAAGATTTTCAATTAAAGAATGCGGAAAAAGAGGCGCGTGAAAACGGTGTTTCGGTAAAAGAATGGATTCAAAAAAACGTGCGAAAAATGTTTACGAAAAACGACTCGGCCACTGTAAAATCGGAAAGAGAAATGTCCGATGAGGCTAAGATTCTGACCGAAAAGGAACGGAAGGAGCGAGCTGAGGCGGTGGACAATCTTGATAGCATTATACAACTTCCTCCTGATTTTGATTTAAAAAAGTTTGTGAGGGAAAGAGCCGCCAAAAAACACGGGTTTAGATGAAAAAAGTTTTCATTGATGCCAACATTATAGTCTACTATTTAGGCGGCCAAGAGCCTTTTTACGAAGAAGTAAAACCTGTATTTTTAAGAATACGAAATTCTAAATATAAATTCTATACTTCCGATGTCTATATTTTATAGGCATTTTATGTTTTGGAATCACAGGTAAAAATGAAAGAAGTTGATAAGGCAATGTTGAAATTGCTGAAAATTATGAAGGTCTTGTCAGTAGATGTAGAAATCTTAAGGAAAGCTTTTCAAAGTGATTATAGAGATAAAGAGGATGCGGTGCAATATTTTGTGTCCAAAAGATATGGTATTAAGACGATTGTTACTCAAAATATTAAAGACTTTAAAAAGATGAATGTCGAGGCTCTTTTGCCTTCCGGATTTATTAAAAAATATACCTAATTTTTATTAAAATTTTCGTTTAAAAAATGTTCCAAAACTTACAAGACAAACTCGAAAACGCTTTTCACGTACTGAAAGGCCACGGCCAGATTTCGGAAATCAACGTGGCAGAGACGGTAAAGGAAATCCGGCGCGCGCTGGTGGACGCCGACGTGAGCTACAAAATCGCCAAAGATTTTACCAAAACGGTGCAGGAAAAAGCGCTGGGCCAAAAGGTGCTGACCTCGCTCCAACCGGGCCAGTTGATGACCAAAATCGTGCGCGATCAAATGGCCGAACTGATGGGCGGCACGGCTTCAGAACTGGAGCTAACTTCTTCGCCTTCAGTCATTTTGATGGCCGGTTTGCAGGGTTCGGGTAAAACCACGCACTCGGGAAAACTCGCTAATTTCCTGAAACGAAAAAAGACCAAACGGCCGCTTTTGGTGGCTTGTGATGTCTATCGTCCGGCGGCCATCAACCAACTGAAAGTGGTGGGCGAGCAAGTGGGCGTGGAAGTTTATACCGAAGAGGATAATAAAAATCCGGTGGAAATTGCAGAAAACGCCATCGCCCACGCCAAGGCGAACGGCCACAATGTGGTGATTGTGGATACGGCCGGCCGCCTCGCCATTGACCAAGCGATGATGGCCGAAATCCGCAATATTCACAGCGCGATAAAACCTGATGAAACGCTTTTCGTGGTGGATGCGATGACAGGGCAAGATGCCGTAAATACCGCCCGCGCTTTTAATGATGTGCTTGATTACGAAGGGGTTATCCTTACAAAACTGGACGGCGACACCCGCGGCGGCGCGGCCTTAACCATCCGCACGGTGGTGGAAAAACCGATAAAATTCATCGGCACGGGCGAGAAGATGGACAAGCTGGACGTGTTCCACCCCGACCGGATGGCCGACCGCATCTTGGGGATGGGCGACGTGATTTCGCTGGTGGAACGCGCGCAGGAACAATTTGACGAGGAGGAGGCGCGGCGCGTACAGAAAAAAATTGCCAAAAACCAGTTTGATTTTGATGATTTTATGGGTCAAATCAAACAGATAAAAAAGATGGGCAATGTGAAGGACTTAATGGGGATGATACCGGGGATGGGCAAAATGATGAAAAATATTGACATAGATGACGATGCTTTTAAAGGCATCGAGGCCATCATCCAAAGTATGACGAAAGAGGAGCGCGCGAACCCAAAAATTATCAACGGAAGTAGGAGAAAACGCATTGCATCCGGCAGTGGAAAAGATGTGCAAGAAGTGAATCAATTGATGAAGCAATTTGGTGAGATGAGCAAGATGATGAAAATGATGCAGGGCGGAGGCGCGAAAAAAATGATGAATATGATGGGGAGGTAGTGAAAATTAGTGAATAAGTAATAATGAATAAGTAGAGGCTGAGGGCAAGTAGTGAATAGGTAATAGTGAATAAGTAAAAGCTAATTATGAGTGAAAAATGATGAATAAGTAATGATGAAATTCTGATAATTTATGAGTAACTAAAAACGCGAAAAAATGGCTTACAATGGTTTTAAGGATTTGACGGCTTATCAAAAGAACTTTGATCTTGCGATGCGGATTTTTCATATTTCTAAGAAATTTCCGAAAGAAGAAATGTATTCTCTGACCGACCAAATCCGTCGTTCATCAAGGTCGGTTTGTGCAAATTTGGCGGAATCGTATCGCAAAAGAATTTACGTCAAGCACTTCATTTCCAAAATTACCGATGCTCAAATGGAAAACTCGGAAACCGAGGTGTGGCTTGACTTTGCTGTAGCTTGCGAGTATGTCACGCAAGAAGAATACGACACTTTATTGAGTTTAAATAATGAAGTGAGCCGCCTTCTGTACCACATTTTTCAAAATCCCGAGAAGTATGGCGTTACAGTTTAGACGCTCCCAATTTTACTTATTACCTATTCATTATTCACTATTTTTTTAAGAATGAATGTATTAGATGGAAAGAAGACATCGGCAGAAATGCGCGCCGAAATCGCTGAGGAGGTAAAAAAACTCAAGGCGAAAGGAGGGAAGACCCCGCATTTGGCGGCGGTATTGGTGGGGAATAATGGCGCGTCGATTACCTATGTAAATGCGAAAGTTCGCGATTGCAAGGAAGTCGGTTTCGAGTCCACTTTGCTGCATCTTTCCGAAACGATCACCGAAAAGGAATTGCTGAACGAGGTGCGGCAACTCAATGAAAATGAGGATATTGATGGGTTCATCGTGCAACTGCCGCTGCCGAATCATATTGACGAGCAAAAGGTGATTTTGGCCATCGACCCTGAAAAAGACGTGGACGGTTTCCATCCTGAAAACTTGGGGAAAATGGCGCTGAACCTGCCCACTTTTCTGCCCGCCACGCCGATGGGGATTATGGATTTGCTGGACCGCTACAACATCGAAACGGGCGGGAAACACTGCGTGGTTGTGGGCCGCTCGCACATCGTTGGTTTGCCCGCCAGCATTTTGATGGGCCGGAACTCCTACCCCGGTAACTCCACGGTGACGCTGGCGCACAGCCGCACCACCGACTTGCCGGAACTCCTAAAAACCGCCGACATCATCATCGCGGCGGTGGGCAAGCCGGATTTCATCACCGCCGATATGGTGAAGGACGGCGTGGTGGTCATCGACGTGGGGACCACCCGCGTTGTCGATAAATCCAAGAAAACGGGCTACCGCTTGAAAGGCGACGTGGATTTTGAAAACGTTTCCAAAAAGGCTAATTTCATTACGCCGGTGCCGGGCGGCGTGGGCCCGATGACGCGGGTGAGTTTGTTGAAGAATACTTTGATTGCGGCGCGGCGGAAGATGTGAGTAGTTATTAAATGCGTTAAAATGTTAACTTTGAAAATCGTTTGTCGATAAAAGAATGATTAAAAGCTTTCGCCACAAGGGATTGAAAAAATATTTTGATAAAGCCGATAGGTCAAAACTGCCACAAAATCATTTTCCAAGAATCAAACGTGTTTTATATTATTTGAACGATGCCAGCCAAGCCGAAGATATGAATCTGCCGGGTTATAACTTTCACTCGCTGTCGGGTGATTTGGCAGGTTTTTACTCTGTCAAGGTTTCGGCCAATTATCGCATCCTTTTTCGTTTTGAAAATGAAAATGCCTTTGATGTAGATTTAATCGATTATCATTAAAAATATGAAGAAATGAACAATATAGAAGAACCCACCCACCCCGGCGAAATTTTGAAATTCGATTGCTTCGAGCCTTTGGGACTGAGCGTTTCCGAAGCGGCCGAGTGGCTGCAAATGCCCAGCCGTGAACTCTCTGATATTTTAGATAAAGAGGCCGGAGTTTCCCCAGAAGTGGCACTAATTTTATCGGAGGCCTTCGGTACTTCGGCCGAGGTTTGGACGCGGCTCCAAGCCGACCACGACCTATGGAAAGCCCGTCAAAATTACCAGCCGAAAGGCATCCGCCCAAAAACGGTCTCCGCCAATTAGGTACATATTAAGAAGCGGTGTTCTACAAGCCCACTACTTTTTCTTATATTTTTTAAAATAAATTTTCCTTCAAGAAGGTCATTCAAGATGACCCCCCTCCGTCAGGCTGAGTGATTCAGAATTTTAAAAAATTTTGAATCGTACCGAAGCCTAAAACCGCGCCGCCTGCCTGTCCATTTCCCGCTTAATATCCTTCTCTTTAATCGAATCCCGCTTGTCGTGCAGCTTTTTGCCGCGCCCCAAGCCGATGAGCAACTTCGCGTAGCCGCTGCTGGCGATGTACATTTTTAGCGGCACAATCGTCTGCCCCGCCGTTTTGCCGAGGTTTTTTTCCAGTTTTTCCAGCTCTTTTTTGTGAAGGAGAAGTTTGCGCTCCCGCAACGGGTCGTGGTTTTGCTGGTTGCCGTGGCTGTATTCGGCGATGTGCATATTCTTGATGAAAAGCTCGCCGTCCTTGAAATAGCAAAACGCCTCGGGCAGGCTGGCCTTGCCATCCCGCACGGATTTAATTTCCGTGCCCAGCAATTGGATGCCAGCTTCGTAGGTCTCCAAAATCTCGTACTCGAAGCGGGCTTTGCGGTTTTGGATGTTGATGTTTTTGGACATAGCGGCAAAATTAGTGGCTAAAAAGTCCACAGTCGATAGTCCACAGTCCACAGTTGTGGCGTTTGCTTTGCGTGCAGGCTGTGGTCTGTCGACAGTCGACCGTTGACTGATTTCTGTGGACTGTGGACTAAATTTGCGCTATGTACAAACGCCTCCTCCGCCCCCTATTCTTCCTCCTCGACCCCGAAAAAATCCACCACCTTTCCTTTTCGCTTATTCGTTTGGTGAATAAAATCCCGTTGGTCTTCAAATTTTTCCAAAAAAACTGTATCGTCCAACATCCATCTTTGGAAAAAGAAGTGTTTGGTCTGAAATTCAAAAATCCCATCGGGCTGGCAGCGGGCTTTGACAAAGACGGAAAAATCTTTGAGGAATTGGGGCATTTCGGTTTTGGCCATATTGAAGTGGGGACGGTGACGCCGCGCCCCCAAACGGGAAATCCCAAAAAACGGCTGTTCCGGTTGCCGAAAGACAAAGCGCTTATCAACAGGATGGGTTTCAACAATAATGGCGTGGACGCGCTGGTGGAAAAATTGAAAAAGCGGAAAAGTTCCAATTTAATTATCGGCGGCAACATCGGCAAAAACAAAGACACGCCCAACGAGCGCGCGGTGGATGATTATTTGTTTTGTTTTCAAAAATTGTTTGATTTTGTGGATTATTTCGTGGTTAATGTTTCCTCGCCCAACACGCCGAACCTGAGGGAGTTGCAGGAAAAAAAACCGCTCTTGAAAATTCTGAACATTTTGCAAAATAAAAATTCCAAACAGGAAAAAAGAAAGCCGATTTTGTTAAAAATTGCGCCGGATTTAACTGACACGCAATTGGACGACATTATCGAAATTGTGCAGGAATCCAAAATCGACGGCGTGATTGCTACCAATACCACCATTTCCCGACAAGGGCTGAAAACCGATATTCAAATAACAAATGAAAAAGGTGGCCTGAGCGGAAAGCCCGTTCAAACACGTTCTACCGAAGTGGTGAAATATCTTTCCGAAAAATCAAAAAAATCGTTTCCGATAATTGCAGTGGGCGGGATTTTCACGGCCAAAGATGTTAATGAAAAACTCGCAGCCGGCGCGGATTTGGTGCAGGTCTATACCGGGTTTATTTATGAAGGCCCCGGAATGATCAAGCGAATTTGCAAAAAGCTGGCGGCCGATTGAACTCGGCTATTCATCCTTCTTATCATCAGATCCATTGTCCTTTTTGCGCTCATCCACCACGTGCAGATTGTCTGAGGGGTTTTGCGGGCCGTGCACTTGGTTTTTCAAGTTGGCCAAGGCATCTTCCAAGCGCGAAATCCGGCGGTCTTGCTCCATTGACTTTTCCACAAAATAGGAGGTCATTTTTTCTTCCACTTCCCACAGTTGGCGGATTTCCGATAGCTGAAAGTGGCGCGTATCGGCGCGGCGGTGGTCGGCCTCAAAGCGGATTTCCTCTCGGCTCTCGCGGTTTTTAAAATAGAGGCGGCCCGGCATCATTTCCGTTTGGGTCACCACCACGTAGATGCCGCCTTCGCGTGCATTGGCCGGCTCGCGCACGCGGCGGCACACCATTTTGTCATTTGGCATCAGGTGCGGCATCATCCGGTCGTGTTCCACTTCAATTATAAGATATTCTCGCTCGGCCGAAAAGCCGGGCAGCGCATAAACGGGAAGTTTTTTCAGAAAGGCCGAATCGTCCAAGTGGCGCAGATATTTGCCTGTCGATTCTTGGGAAATGTAGGGCATCGCGGGACGTTCACCACGCGTATTTTCACCCTCTTGGCCGAATACGAGCCACTGTCCGTTCACCTCAAACGTATCCGCAATTTTAAAAAGCAAATCCAACGGCATCTGCATCCGGCCAGATTCCAAAAGGGAAACAATGCTTTGGGAAACATTCAATTTGTCGCCAAAGGCGCCTTGGGTCAAGCCATTTTGTTTGCGCACCTTTTTGATGCGGCTCTTAATTTCCCTAATGTTTTCTTGTGATTGGTGCTTCATATTGCGAAAAGTCAGGCCGTTATTTAATGATTTTTCAAAATTAATGATTTGAATATTTGGATAAATTCTTAATGAAAATACTTCTCTCTTGATAAATCAAAAATCAAATATTTAGTATTAGATATTTCAATATGTTGGTTTTCAAATAATTATGTGCAAAGGTATAAAAACCCAAATAATTTTAAAAGCATTTAATATTATTATTTAATATTTATATATTTGACGCGTCTAAAATTCTTTTTTATGGTATCCAATTCAAAAAATGGTCAGCCCCAAAAATTGCATCTCGCCATCTTAGCTACCCAAAAAGAAAACCTTCGCTCGCTTTGCGAAAATTTTAGGGAACACGGCCACACCGCAAAATTATTCCGCTTGGGCTTGTCGCGCCATTATTTTAACAAATGGTGGTTTTTCAGCAAGGTGGACGCGGAGCACTATTTTGAAGAAGAGCGCGAAAAACTGGAAAAGATTCTTTCGCAGGATTTTCAGGCCGTGTTGATTTCAGGCCACCATTCCCATTTTTCGGACATCAAACCGCTTTACCAAAGCTGCGACCCCTGGGCGTGGAACGGCGCGGATTATTATATCCTGCACAACGACCAGCCAGCAGTCCACCGGCTGAACGGGGAACTCAAAGACGAAAAATGGACGGGGAAGGGAGGCTGGCTGCGCTTTTCAAACCACACGATGCCAGCGGAAAACCTACTTCAAGACGGCCAAACGGACACTCCAAAGATGGGTTTTTTGATTTGGTGCGGGCGCTTGGAAGAGGGATGCCGCGTGGGCGATGCCGTATGGGCCAGCCGCTGGGCGGGCAAGCGTCTTTTCATCGCTGCGGATACGGTGGACGGGGATTTTTATCAAAAAGATGTGGCGCATTTATTGGGAAAGGACGTGATTTTTATCGGCCAAATCTCCGGCCATCAAAAACGGCAGCTTTTGAAAAAGGCGCGCTGCCTGATTTCTACTGATGGCAACGCGGTCACCTTGACCGAAGCGCGGGAAGCGGGCACCCCGGCCGTGGCCTATTTTTATAAAAATGATGAGGTGGAAAATATTTTACCAGAAGGTGTGCGGTGGTCGAAAGTGCGCAATCCGTTTTCCATTGTGGAAGCCTTGGAGAATGCCTTGACTGAAAATGGCGCGGCAGATGGCCAAATGCCTGCCGCCCAATTTGGCTCGCGTCAGTCTAAGAGTGCCTGAGTTTACTCACTCGCTTGCCTTCGAGTTTGAGTTAGTTCCTGCAAAGCCTCTTTCAAGTCACTGATATCTTCCTCAATCCCGCTGATACGCGAGGTTTGCGCGAAAGTGTCATCCACAAAAGAAGAGGTCAGTTTGGTCTTCACTTCCCATATTTCTTTTACCTCATCATTATCGATTTTGTCTTCGGGATAGTGGTGGTTATCGCTCCGCAAGACGTAAAAGTCAGGATTTTCCTGAGAAGTGTAAAGGCGTTTTACCAAAATATTCTTGGTAGTCACCATCACATATAGAGAGCCGTCCACTATTTTTTGCCCTTCGGGAAAACGCTGGCAAACCAACTTGTCGTGGGGGTGGAGCGAGGGCAGCATACTGTCGCCGTCCACCAAAAAAATGCGGAAATCACCGTCTTCAAAACCGGGGATTTTATAGAGGGCCAACGTGTCCGGATAGTTTTCTTCGTTATGATTGGTCAGGTAGCCGGCCTTGGCCTCGGCGTGTACTAATGGTATGTAACCGTTTCGGGTAGAAATTTTTTCAAAATTGGCACCCCCGAAAATCAACCAGTCCGCGCTAAGGTCAAACTCGTGGCTCAACTTTTTGAGTACTTCCACCGAAACGGAGGAATGACCCGATTCGATGAGCGATACCACGCTTTGGGAGACGCCCAGCCGCTTGGCCAGTTCCACCTGCGAAAGCTGGTTTTCTTTGCGGATGGTTTTGAAACGTTGGTTGATGGATGTATTTTCGGATACAGAAGTGGCCGTATTCATTTTTTTTTACAGGAATTTAAAAAGGTAGCACAGGGCTACAAGGGGTGAACAAATCGTTAGCAAATGTTACTTTCTTAAAATCTAAGAGCAACGCAATGTAGAAATTTTTTTCAATAAATTTATGAATTATGAAATATTCGGGCAAACTCTATCGGGGTTGCCTATACAGATTAAGAAACTTCAAAGATACTAATACGCAAAGAGGGTTTGATTTCAAAGACATTCATAATGTGGAATTTAATACCATTTTGTAAAATTTAACCATCCGGCTACCGTACCAACTGAACAGCTCACCGTCCACTATTTTTACAGTGGCTTTGGGAAATTCTCGTTTGAAAAAGTGCGCGTCTTTTGTTGTAAAGGCATAAGGTTCAGAGGATAAAAAAATTTGCTGAGGCAATTTTGATTTTAGATTTTCAAGGGAAATTTCAGGGTAGCGTGCTTTATCGTTTTCATAAATATTTTGAAACCCCGCCTCATTCATCATTTTGGAAATAAAAGTGTCGCCAGAGGCTACCATCCAAGGATTTTTCCAAATAAAATAAGCGGTGCTAATTTTATTTTTGGATATGGAAAGTTGACTTTTGGCGGTTGCTATTTCTTTCAAAATGGTTTTGGCCTTGTCAGATTTCCCTGTGATTTTTCCTATCGCTTCCATCATTGTTTGCGCGTCCACCACATTTTTTACGTCAGAAAGCCACACCGGAAAATCCTCCGCCAACTCCTCGATTTGGGCCTTCACATTTTCTTCTTTGTTCCCAATAATCAAATCCGGCCGCAAGGATTTTATTTTTTCAATCTGCAAATCCTTTGTCCCGCCGATGACGGTTTTTTCTTTGAGAAAATGGCGTGGGTGAACACAATAGGCCGTAATCCCAACAATCTGATTTTCAAGGCCTAAATCATACAAAAGCTCCGTTTGCGACGGAACGGTGGAAATGATTCGCTGGGGGTTTTTGGGAACAGAAACTTTGCGCCCCGTTTGGTCAACAAATTCCATCAGCTCAGCGCGCCAATCAAATCGTGTTTGGTGATAATGTGATGGCCGCCGTCGGGCAGCCGCACCAGCACGGCGCTGTTTTCTTTGGTGATGTGTTTGGAAATTTCTTTCACGCTCAGGTTCGCGTCGATTTCGGGGAATTTTGCGTCCATCACTTCGCCCACCGGCGTTTCCGCGAGGTCAGGGTTTTGCACCAATTTCAGGTACAATTTTCCGTCGTCCAGCGAGCCGATGAATTCGCCCTCGCCGTTCACCACGGGCACTTGCGAAATATCGTGTTCCTGCATTTTTTGGATGGCGCCGCTCACCAAATCCAAATCGGTGACGGTGACCAACGGCAAATGCTGGTGCGCTTTCACCAAGTCGGCGGCGGTGGATTTTTCGGTGGTCAAAAAGCCGCGGTCGCGCATCCAGTCGTCGTTGTAAACCTTGGCAACGTAGCGGCTGCCGTGGTCGTGGAAAAGCACTACAACTACATCGTCCTCAGTTAGTTCGTGTTTCATTTGGCGAATCATCTGAAAAGCCGAACCGGCCGAATAGCCCAAAAACAGCCCTTCTTTTTTGGCCAGTTCGCGGGTCACCAGCGCGCCGTCTTTGTCGGTCACTTTTTCAAAATGGTCAATCAAATCGAAATCGACGTTTTTCGGCAAAATGTCCTCGCCGATGCCCTCGGTGATGTAGCTGTAAATTTCCTTTTCGTCGAATTCGCCCGTTTCGTGGTATTTTTTGAAAACGGAACCGTAGGTGTCCGCGCCCCAAATTTTGATGTCGGGATTTTTTTCCTTGAGATATTTCGCCACGCCGCTAATGGTGCCGCCCGTGCCCACGCCCACCACAAAATGCGTGATTTTGCCGTCCGTCTGTTCCCAGATTTCGGGGCCGGTGCTTTCGTAATGCGCCTCCGTATTCCCGATGTTATCATATTGATAGGGATAAAACGAATTGGGAATTTCCTTGTTAAGCCGCTCGGCCACAGAGTAATACGAATCGGGATGGTCGGGCGGCACGTTGGTGGGGCACACGTGGATTTCCGCGCCCATCGCCCGCAGGATGTCCATTTTTTCCTTGCTCTGTTTGTCGCTCAGGGTGCAGATGAGTTTGTAGCCTTTCACGATGGCGGCCAGCGCCAAGCCCATCCCCGTATTGCCGGAAGTGCATTCGATGATGGTGCCGCCCTCTTTCAGAAGCCCCTCTTTTTCAGCGTTTTCCACCATTTTCAGTGCCATCCGGTCTTTCACCGAGTGGCCCGGATTGAAATATTCCACCTTCGCCAAAACCGTCGCCGGAATATCCTCCGCGATTTTGTTCATTTTAATCATCGGCGTGTGGCCAATGGTTTCGAGGATGTTTTCGTAGATTTTTTTGATTTCGCGCATTTTGATTTACGATTTTTTCGATTGTCGATTTACGATTGAAATCGTGCTTCTTTTAGAAAATTTTGATTTTGCAAAGAAACTGAATGATATGCTGGGGAAACCTTTAAGGGCGACTGTTTTTTCAGTATTGCGCCGTCGCTTTAGCGCGGCGACCAAAAATTCCCACCTCGCTTTTCGCGCTTTAGCGTAATTCTTCATTCGGCTAAAGCCAAAGAGCGGGGCGGCTTTTCAAAATAATCGCGCTAAAGCAGCGGTTCAATACAAATCCGATTGCCCAAATTCATACGCCGCTTTTAATTGTTCTTTATTTATAGTGGGATAACTTTCCAAAATCATTTCTTCCGTCCAGCCCACTTCATACAATTCCAATATTAATTGCACCGAAATCCGTGTGCCTTTTATGACAGGTTTTCCTACTAAAATTTTGGGGTCAGAGTGGATGTGTTTGTTGTAAATCATTTTCACTAAAGATTCCCGTTAATCTTCACCAAACGCCCCCTTCATATTCGGGTTCTCGTATTTTGCCCGTTCTTGCCGCAAAGAAACCAGCCAGTTCAGGTACATTTCCTCCGGCATCCGGCGGTAGCCGAGGTTGTGGATTTTGCTAACCAAAGCCTCGTATTCCGAAAAGGCAGTTTCCATTTCGGCTTTATGCCCCACCGCTTCTTTCGAGTTTGGAGCAAAATCTTTCCGCGCAACCATTCCCTCCCATCGGATTTTCAAGGCATCGGCTTTCAGTAAGAGCGCGTTGATGTAATTGGGGTATGCTTCCAAAGCGGATTGACAGCACCGCATCACGAATTCCCCGTCACCGATTCCATATTTGTGCTGGAAGCCCTGCGCCAAGTCCACCATACAGAGCGCGATGGACTGTTTCTGATTCAGCGCCTCCATATAAATCCGGTTGCGGATGGCGTCCACGTGGACGTAGCCCGAGGCCATCAGCCAAGCGTCAATCGGGAAAGAGCCGCTGGTCAGCTCGGTGTTGTACATTCCCATCTCCTCGCAGCGGTGCTTGATGTAAACGTGGTTGGGGGCGAGCGTCAAATGGGTTTCCACGCCCATTTCCCCAGCCAAGATTTTATAGAGGTACGGCAGGCTGTGGCAGTTGCCGGTGTGGGTGTTCAGCAATTTGCTCACGAACATTTTCCTCCAGTCTTGCTCGCCGGAAATGTCCTCGAAATCGTAGCGGAAGGGCAGGTGGAAAAAAGTGTCGCTGACCATCACCATTGTCAAAGTATCGGTCATCACCTTGAAAATCGCGGCGTGGTTCAGGACTTCTTCGCGGTCGTCCCCATAATATAAAAAACCCTCGCGGTTTGCCTTTTTGAAATTCTCCGCCAATCCCCTGAGGTAGTCAATCCGGTCTTCAAAAACGGCCGAATCCAGCCCGCCGCTGTAGAAGGCGTTTTCTACCGTGAACACGGCTTTTTTAAAATTTAAGGGTTCTTCGCCTTCCAGCATCGCGTTCAGTATTTGGTACGCTTTGGTGTAATGAGTATCCGTCTGCGAAAGCGCCGTAAAAAAGAGAACCCCCGAAAAAGCGGCGGAAAAAAAAAGTCTCGAAAAAGGCATTTTATCGTTTCAGGTTTTCTTGGGTTTCGATGGCCTTGAAATTCCCCATCATTCGGCGGTGCTGTTGCTCTTGGTGCTGGTCGTTGGCGGATTGCAGCCATTCTTGGTACGCCTCGTTGGTCATTGTGGCATAGCCGATTTCGTCCAGCAATCGGTACATTTCGTTGCGCTCGTCATAGATGGCTTCCATTTCGGGGAAACGGTGGAGCTGTTCCGGCGGCGGGTAGCCCACTTGCCGCGTGGCGTGGGCGAGCCACATTGAATAGTAGTTGGATTTCATCGCCAAGGCGGAGGGGCAGGTCGGGCTGTGTTCCAGCGCAGTATTGACGGCCTCTAAAACAAAACCGTCCACGCAGTGCTGGTGGCCATAGCCCATTGCAAGTACGCTCAGGTTTTCCGCCAGCGCTTTTTTCAGGCTTACCGTGTCCATATACAGGCCGTGCTGCAAGGCTTCGGCTTTCACGAAAGAGCTGCCCATTATCCAAGAGTCGGCGGTCAGGTGGCCGTTGGTCAGTTCGAGGTTGTACCACTTGCCGCCCGCCGGAAAGCGCAAATAGCTGTGGTTGGGCGAGAACGTCCAGTAGGCTTCCGCGCCCATTTTCTGCGCTAAAATCAGAAAGAGTAAGGGCAAAGAGTGGCATTGGCCGGAGCCGGAATAGAGTAACTTGGTGGCGAAGTATTTCCGGTAATCCTCGTCCGCCTCGGGGTCTTCAAAATCATAGGTGAACGGATAATGGACGCCCTTTTGCGGCACTTCCATCGTGTCGGTGAAAAAGCGGTGGAGCATCATAATTTTGGCGGCGTTGCTCGTGCTGGGGCTGCCCTGCCGTTCCATTTCTGCGCTCAGGAATTGGGCGGCGGTATTCAGGTAACTTTCGAATTCCGCGTAGTCCAGCGAGTCTTTCATAAAGGCGTTCTCCGCCAAAAAGGTGGCTCGTCCCAAGTCCAGCCGTTTCTCGCCTTCCAGCATCGCTTTTATTTCTTGCAAAGCCGCGCGGTAGCTTTCTGTTCCCTGTGCGCCCATACAGTTGGGCATCGCGAAGTTGGGCGGGCGGTATTGGCGGCTTTCACGGATAATTTTTTGATGCATTGCGCGCTGGCGGTCAGCTTGCTGGGTAAGGATTTCCTGAGCCGTGGGCGCGCGGGGAGTCGGGGGATTGGGAAGTGTGGGCGGTTTATAAAAAGGCGAGTATTGTTGGGGTATTGAGGGGGTTGGGAGGGTGATTAGGGGTTTGGTGTAGTCGGGGGTTTGGGCAAAGAGGGAATACGAAACCAAGCACATAAAGAACCAAATTGCTTTAAAAAGCTTCATTTGAATATAATTATTAGTAAAGAATCTAATTGTAAAATAATCGGTAAACGGTAGTCTATTTGTATGGAGTGTTAATCCCTTATACACTCCTTGGCATTTTTTACCAATTCTGTGTAATTTGGTTCAAATGGTTCGCTTAGAAGCTTTTCAAATGCAGCCTCCATATCCCACAATATTCGCTGTTCAGCCTCGTCCACCACTACATTGGTTTTTTCTTTCTCATTAAACCTACCCAGCCAATCCTGCAAAACAAGAGCTTCATTTTTTGATAGTTGCAGAAAAATTCCATTGCTTTTTTCTATTGCTTCCATTGCTAAAGAAATTCTCAACACTGTAATAAATAAAGTTTAATCTTCTAAGAGCAATTTTTTCTTAGCCAGTTGAAGCGCTTCTATAAAAGGGTGGTAGTCCACATTCTTGGTTTTTGGTTCTTCAAAAAATTCAATTTTCAACTTATGAGGACCACCGTCTTGATTAAGGAGGGCGACATCAGTACCGTTAATGTTAATGTAAGCAACCAGTTTCTAATAATCAACGGGGCTACCGATTATAATTTGGATTTTCTTATTATCAATCATATTAAGGTAATTGCCTAAAACCATTGAATGAACCACTCCGACTTACGCCAAATCCACGCCCTGTCGCACCATCAAATATGCGCACCCCTCCGTTCCCAGCTTGTTGGATAACTGGATTTTCGCAAAGTCTAAAAGAGTTGCGCTGCGGTTAATTTTTTTTGAACTTCTTGAATCTTCCGTTTTAGTTCCTCTCTTGTAGCGAATGCGTTATCATCCAATCTATAATCTTCTGGAAACTCCGAAAATCTACTTGTTACCGCAGATAACTCGGAAAACGCCTTTTCTTCAATGGGTGAAAAATCTTGATGATTTACTTCTAAGTTATAACTTCTATAAAACTCTTCGCAGAAGGTATTTTCATCAAATTTGTCAGACAGATAATTATCTATCAACCAGTATAATCGGCTTTTATGGTCTTTCGGAATCATATTACTTTGGTATTGCTTTTAAAGGCCCCATTGCTCCTCTTCCATATTGAAAATGCCAAATTGAGTTAGAACCTTTATCATATAATATTTCTAAATTATATGATTTCCCGTTTTTAGTCATTCTTGAATAATGCATTAGAGCTTTTGAACCCCTCGGGTCGGGCAAACCTTTAGTATTTTTTATCACATCATCCATAATTTGCAAAGGAACTTTTCTTGCTGGGTTTGTAAAGTGTTTTGCCGCCTTCGAACTAAAGTTAAATAATTCTTTACCGCCTTTAGCCGCAGCCGCCAGCCTCATCCCTTTTATCGGTAAACCTACTGGAATAGGCGCTGCCATCATCGCCACCTCCATAATAGCCTCACCAGCCGCATCGGTATGGCCGTGAATGTTTTGTACTACGGGGTTCTGCATTGTGCGGGCATGGTCGTCCATTTGACCTCCGTCAACTGTCACTTCCCCAAGCATTTCGCTGCCCGAATTGTAAAATCCGTTTTCACCGCCACTTCCTTGTTTTACAAAATCACTATTGTTGCCAGTAACAGCTCCGACATTGTAATACTTTCCGGTCTCGTCCTCCCAAAACTCGCCCTGAAATCCATCGGGTGGCTCGGCGCTCAATCCGTTGGGATCAATCAACATCACCGGATTGCCCTCCACAAAATTGTAAGGCGTAAGCTCGGGGAACTTCCGCGCCAGCGGGTCAACGGAGAGCCACATACTCACCACCTCGGGCTTCATCGTGGCCTCGGAGTGGCCTTCTTCCACCACAAAGCCCACTATCTTTTGCGTATAGACATTGTAGAGCGCCGAGCCGATGCGCACGATGGTGTCGTTGTCGTGGAACTCGTTGTAGCGGCCTTGGCTAAGGGTGAGTATCTCGCTGCCCAGCTTTTCGGCTTCTTCGCCGAGGCCTTTGTAGGGGTTGTTGCCTTGGGAGAATGCGGTGAGGGCGAAGAGGAAAAAAAGAAGGGTGGTCAGTCTGCTCATTTGGGGTTGTTTTGAAGATTTTATCAAGACTGAATTGTAAATCCAGTACTCCAAAATTCTAACTTTTGACCTTCATCAAATTCCAAATAAAAATATCCTTGATTATTACGAGTATCCGCAAGTTGACCATTAATTTCAGTCCTTCCTCTGTAGATATTATCAATAGTTAGGTTTTCTACCTTTGGAAAGTTAAAAAATTCCATTTTTTCAATTTTGGAATTTAAGAAATTCATTTTTGCCAATTCCTTGGTATTCAGTTTTTTAAATAATAAGCATAAAATATTTTTGGACAGCATTGATATTTTTACACAGTCGAAATCATTATGGAAATCGTAGAAATTTCCAGCGTATTCATATTGAGATAAATTCTCAAACAGTTCAATATTTTGAAAGGAAATCATTTGTGCCCTTGCAGATATTTTCTAATCATCCGAATTTCTTGTTGAGTTAATAGAGTTGTATTTTGAGAAGCTTTTGGAATTATTTTTATTATTGCTGGTAGTCTTCAAACTCCCATTTCCCTACTCGACCAATCTTTTTACCCACTTCATCCCAATTCTCAAAATTAGGAGCTTCAACAAACCGCCTTAACTCAGATGAAATCCTTTGGAAATTGTATTCAAATACAAATAAATGGTGTCTACCGAAAATTATTGAATTCTTATCATAATTTTTTGATAGCCATTTTGGTGTACATACAATTGTATCAAAACTTTCTTCGCCTTGTTGGCCTTTTTCCCCAACCATAAACTGCAAAAGGAAACAAAATTCATCAGGAATATCCGGTATGAATTTTTCCAAGTCAATGATATCTGGACTGTGGAAGTATTTAATTTCGGCTTTCATATCCACTATTACTTTATGATATCTAAATGACCATTACCTTGCCATCTTCCACGGGCAGCATTTCTCCATTCAAAATTTGCTTGGTGAATTCCAAGTTTAGGCTTATGGGAAGGCATTCGAAATTGTCTCAATCCATTTTTACTGATAAAGATTTTACCATTTCCTGCTGTGGTATAACCTTTACCAACCCAAGCTTTGCCAAGTTCTAAGGCTTCGCTGGCAGTGCCTTTACCCAGTCCGAAATTTCCTTTGAATTTAGCGGCATCTCTTAATATTCCAGAGTATTTTGCAAGTTGACTTCCACCCTTGGCAGCTAATGCTGCTCTCATTCCCTTTATTGGCAATCCCGCTGGAATTGGCGCCGCCATCATCGCGACTTCCAATATTACCTCAGCGGCTTGGCCCCTTCCTTCTCGCACTGCATTTGCTATAGGATTTTGATAGGAGCGCGCGAGGTCGCTCATCTTGCCGCCATCAACCGTTACTTCCCCCAACATTTCCGTTCCCGAATTATAAAATCCATTTTCGCCATCGCTGCCCTGTTTCACAAAGTCGCTGTTGTTTCCTGTAACTGCGCCAACGTTGTAATATTTTCCGGTTTCATCTTCCCAAAACTCGCCCTGAAATCCATCGGGCGGTTCGGCGCTCAATCCGTTGGGATCAATCAACATTACTGGATTGCCCTCCACAAAATTGTAAGGCGTAAGCTCGGGGAACTTCCGCGCCAGCGGGTCCACGCTTAGCCACATACTCACCACCTCCGGCTTCATCGTGGCCTCGGAGTGGCCTTCCTCCACCACAAAGCCCACTATCTTATGGGTGTAAACGTTGTAAAGTGCGTCCCCAATCCGCACGATGGTGTCGTTGTCGTGGAACTCGTTGTAGCGGCCTTGGCTCAGGGTCAGTATCTCGCTGCCCAGTTTTTCGGCTTCTTCGCCGAGGCCTTTGTAGGGGTTGTTGCCTTGGGCGAATGCGCCGATGGCGTAAAAGACAGACAGAAAAATAGCCAGTTTATTCATTTGGCTTTTTTTAAAAAATCCAAGTATAAAGTAGATATATAAAGACTATCAGATAGAGCCAAAAGTGATAGTCGATGAAAAAATCCATTTAGGGCGTTAAAATTTTTATGGTTTTCCGACATAGTGGATTTGCTTTTTGGATTTCAGTATAAGGAATTCATTATGTGCAAGTTACTCTTCATAACAATCAATAACCGACTTTCTCCTCATTGTAAATGTATATTGGTTATCCTCTCCTTTATTAATTTCAAAATCTCGAATTAAAATTTCTCCATAGCCATCTTTTAATAGACGTAAATCAAATTTTTCTATTTTTTCAAAATTTCCAAAGGAAACTTTTCCTGACTCATTCGTGCAAGAATCGATTGGCATATTATCAATAGTAAGACATACATCAGCAAGGGGCCTTTTTTTATTATTCACAATCTCGTATACCTCTATAGATACTGTTTGGTCATCACTTTGATAATTAAACGCGGATAGAAATATCAAACTTAAAGAAAGAAGCGGCTTAAAGCTTTTTAATAATATCTTCATCTTTTATTTTTGTTTATAATTCCGAACTCATTTCCTATAGTATTACCAATATCCTTTGCTCTTTGATGTTCCTTATATGGAAATGGTTTGTCATTTAGCAGGTAATTTATATCAATGGGATTAGTAGCGTGTTCAAGTTCGTGCCCTAAAGTTCTTGCGAGTTTTTGATTTTGTGTCAGATTATTGGAATCATAGTTTTTGAAGCCTCTTTCTGAAAGAGCATCAATGGAACCTTCAAATAGGGTGATTTCAAACTTATTGGCAGCAAAAGTCGGTTCACCACCGGGATTAAAATCAAGAATATCACCGCCCCATTTCGTATTTCCCAGTTTTAAAGGGGATTTTTTATCAAAACTGTTTTGAAAAATTGTTCTCTCAGAGACCGAGATAGAAATGTAATCTTCGGAGGCTATTGCTTTGTCAAATTGCGTCTTACCAGTTTCCGATTGCATTATTGTTTCACCAAGGGTTTGTAAATCCTGTGGTGTATTCGGAGACCAAGCTATTTCTCCATCCACTTCTTCGTACGATATTGGTTTTCCATCCGTGCCAGGAATATGCGGTTCTCTTCCATCAGGGTCAATCAGCATCACCGGATTGCCCTTCACAAAATTGTAAGGCGTAAGCTCGGGGAACTTCCGCGCCAGCGGGTCCACACTCAGCCACATACTCACCACCTCCGGCTTCATCGTGGCCTCGGAGTGGCCTTCTTCCACCACAAAGCCCACTATCTTTTGTGTATAAACATTGTAGAGTGCCGCGCCGATGCGCACGATGGTGTCGTTGTCGTGGAACTCGTTGTAGCGGCCTTGGCTCAGGGTAAGTATCTCGCTGCCCAGCTTTTCGGCTTCTTCGCCGAGGCCTTTGTAGGGGTTGTTGCCTTGGGCGAAAGCCGCAAGGCTCAAAATGGAAAGGAGGAGGGTAGTCAGGTTTCGCATCGGAGATTGTTTTAAGAGAAAATTCATCAGGCCAAGTTTTTAGAAATTAGGAATGGCCAAATATAAAAATTTTGCTCATAGTCCTATTTTCGTCCGCAGGTTTTTTTCCACGCCAAAAACTAATCAAACCGTATCGCTTTCACCGGCGAAATCCGCGTGACCAGATAGGAGGGGAGTACGAGGCAGGCCACGCAAATCGCTACCGTGCCGAGGTTCAGGAGCAAAATCAGCCCCCAGTCCAAGTCCACCGCCACTTGGCTGACGTAGTAGGTGGCGGGGTCGAGCTTGATGAGGCCGAATTGTTCCTGCAAAAGGCATAGCCCGATACCGATTAGGTTTCCCCAAAAAAGACCGCGCAAAATCAGTTGGCCAGCGTTCCATAAAAAGATGCGGCGGATGCTGCCGTTGGCGCTGCCGAGCGCTTTCAAAATACCAATCATCTGGGTGCGTTCCAGTATCAAAATCAAGAGCGCGATGCTCATATTGATAGTGGCGACCACTATCATTATCAATATGATAATCAGAATGTTAAGGTCGAAAAGGTCGAGCCATTGGTAAAGTTGCTCGTTCAGTTGGCGGCTACTCAGTGCGTCCAGTTCGTAGGGGAGTTTGGCGCGGATTTCTTGAACCTGTGCCGCACGTGCGGCATCGCTGTTTTCCGCGAGAAAAATCTCGTAGCCGCCCACCTGCGCGCTGTCCCATTTGTTGAGGCGTTGGATGTGCTTCAAATCGCCGATGAGAAAATTGTTGTCGATTTCCTCAAAATCGGTTTGGTAAATGCCTGAAATATAGAACCTTCGGAGGAGCGGCGGCTTTGGGCCTTGTCGCACAAAATACATCGAAATGCGCTGGTGCAGTTCCAATTCCAGCTTGTCGGCCAGCGTTTGGCTGATTAAAATCGAATCGTTGTAAACAGAATCGCGGATGTGGAGGCGGTTTCCGTTTTTAATGTAATCGCTCAAAACCGACCAATCGTACTGAGAATCAACGCCTTTCAGAACGGCGCCTTCAAAAAGTTCGTCGGTTTTGATGATGCCCGCTTTTTGCCCGAACGGCTGGATTTTGCGCACGTTTTCGCGGGCACGCAGTTCGGCGAGGAGCGAATCGCCCAGCGCGGCGGGCGACTGTTCATAAATCGGGTTCGGCTGATAATTCAGGATTTGAATATCCCCGCCAAAGCCCGTTACTTTGTCGCCGATGGCGCGGCGCAGGCCGTTGCCGGTGGCCAGCGCGATTATCATAATCACGATGCCGATGGCGATGGCCCACACGGAAATCCGCACCACGGGGCGCGAAATTTTTTTGGCCGCCGTTTTGCTTTTCAGGATGCGGTTGGCAATGAAAAACTCGAAATTCAAGCGTATGACATTTCTATGGAAAGCGGGCAAAGGTAGCGTTCTGGCAGCGGCATTTTTCTTGGTGCCGGCTTTGCTTTTTTCACAATTAAAAACTTCCGATTCCATAAAAGTGGGAGCCGAAAATCAAGGGGCGTATTTGCCGCTTTTATATGGAAAAAATGTGGCGGTGATTGCCAATCAAACTTCGATGGTGAAAGACCAGCATTTGGTAGATTTTCTATTGGAAAATGATGTGAAAATTGTCCAAGTTTTTGCCCCCGAACACGGCTTCCGCGGCACGGCCTCGGCGGGCGAAAAAATCACCAGCGGAACGGACGAAAAAACGGGGCTGCCGATTGTTTCCCTTTATGGAAATAATAAAAAACCGACCGCTGCCCAGCTCGCCGATGTGGATGTTTTAGTGTTTGATATTCAGGATGTTGGCGCGCGATTTTACACCTACATTTCCACGATGAGCTACGCGATGGAAGCCGCCGCCGAAAACGACAAAAAGTTTATCGTCCTCGACCGCCCCAATCCCAACGGCTATTATGTGGATGGGCCGGTTTTGAAACCTGAATTTCAGTCGTTTGTAGGATTGCACCCCGTCCCCGTCGTCCACGGAATGACGGTGGGGGAATATGCAAAAATGGTGAACGGCGAGGGCTGGTTGGCGCGCGGCATAAAATGCGATTTGGAAGTGGTAAAATGCTCTGGTTGGGACCATCAAACGGAGTACGTTTTGCCCGTGAAACCTTCGCCCAATCTGCCCAATCGCTGGGCGGTGGCGCTGTATCCGTCGCTGTGTTTTTTCGAGGGGACGACCGTCAGTGTGGGGCGCGGCACGGACCAACCGTTCCAGCAAGTCGGCGCGCCGTGGTTCACGGAGGGCGAGCATTATTTCACGCCCACGCCCAACGAAGGCGCGAAACATCCCAAATACGAAGGCGAAAAATGCCGTGGTTTTTTGTTGGATGATTTCGCTGAATATTATTTGGTCGGCTTCGGGGAATTGTACCTTTTTTGGCTGACGGAAAGTTATGCGATGGCGCCGGAAAAAGCGAATTTTTTCAATGCTTTTTTTGATAAACTGGCGGGGACGGATGTACTGCGGAAAGCGGTGGTGGCTGGGGAGAATCCGCTGGAAATCAAGGAGATGTGGAGTGGGGAGGTGGAGGAGTTTAAGAAGGTAAGGAGGAAGTATTTGCTCTATGCGGAGTGATGATAGAACACAGATGACACAGATTTTACGGATGAAAACAGATAAGCGAAATTTTAAAAATCTGTGGAAATCAGTTGAATCCGTCTAATCTGTGTTCCATTTCTAAGCCGCTACTTCTTCAAAGTAAAGTTTCAGCAAATCATCTTGTTTCACGGCGAGAAAAGAAATGGCTTGTCCCATTTTGTCGGCAAATTCCACCTCAAAAACCCCATCCTCCCATTTTTCTACGATGGTGCCGACTTGGCCTTTTTTGAGGTTGTGTTCGGGGACGTCTTTTAAGAGGGCTACTACATCTAAAGTTTTCAGCTTTTGTCTCATCGGGTTTTGAA
Organism: Owenweeksia sp.; assembly: GCA_965214115.1. Lineage (GTDB taxonomy): Bacteria > Bacteroidota > Bacteroidia > Flavobacteriales > Schleiferiaceae > Owenweeksia. Next base: position 60,357 of record CBDCAU010000002.1, on the reverse strand, counting down.
CTCCATTTTATCGGGTGAATTGATTCTTTGGGAAGCGTTCAAAATTTCCAATCCCACTACTTCATTTTTAGCATCAAAATCAAAAATATAACCTTGACGCAGTTCGTCTGATTCTATGATTTTTTTATCGGAAAATTTGATAGTTAAAATATCAACTTCTTTGTCGTAATTTATTTTCATAAATCAAGGGGTTTAAAAGATATTTCAATCCATATTTTCGATAGGTCGGCTTGGCGTTCGAGATTCGTAAATATCAGTAATGATTTCATCAGATGAGCGATGGTCTTCCCACCCTCCGGCCAAACTTGTCCAATCATCAGTATCTCTTTTTTTGACAATAGATTCCTCCAACATTTTAATCAAAGTCCGCTTTGATTTTATATCCAAACGGAACAAAAACCCAAAGTAGCGTTCAAAGGATTTTTCGCTGATGCTGAGTGTATTCATTTATAGATGGCTCTTGACGGCCCTATCTAAGGCAAGTGCGGTATTTGGAAACCGAGTCTTTGTCCGCCAGACCGAATTTTATTTAGTTGTAATATCTTCATTTTTAAGCCGTCAGCCACATTTGCCATAGCCGATGTTGTAGCACGTTTTTTATTTTTCACCAAACTGATGGCTCAATAGATTTGTATGAAGTGAAGTTGCCGTTGAGTGGAATATTTAAAACGAATGCTGTGTCTTGAACTATGAACTGAGACACGATCTCAAAGTTTGTTGTTCTTACAATGAACGAGTAGTCTCCTTTGTTAATTAATGCCTCAGGAATAGTGAAACCGCCTGATGAGGAGCAGTTGTATTCGGGATGATTCGGGTCTCCACATTCTTTATCAAATTCGATGTCCGTCAATTCAATTAGAATCTCATTTTGATTAACAGAATGATTGAAATGTAAATCGTAATGATTATCACCAAGTTCTGCATAGAACTCGAATACAAGTTCTTTTCTGTCTTGTGAATAATTTCTAGAGTCCCAGTATAGACTGAGCGAGTCCACATTCATATCGACTCTGTCTTTAGAGCAATTACTAAAAGAAAAACAAATGCCTATTAGTAAGAGTGACCTTAATATTTTCATAATTCTTGCTATTTAATGTGCTAAAACAAACAAAGTAAAAGAAATTCCTTCACATTATTTCTGCCCTCCACCACCATTGTTCCGCGGGCCTCCTTGATTTTTATTGCCCTGCGGCCGCCTTTTTTTGTTCCGATTGGGCTGACCTTGATTTTGGGAATTCTGCGGATTTCCACCACCGCCACTTTTTGATGTTCCCTTATTAAACCGCGGCTTCCCCTTAAAATTCCGCGAATTTCCACCGCCCCCTCCTTGGCGCCCGCCGCCGGAACCACCACTTCTTCCCCGTCCGCGACCCCCGCCGCTCCGTCGCCCAGTTTGCCATTCCGGTCCGGGGCCGAGGTGTTCGGGCGGTTGTTCCTTTTCAAAGTCCCGCTCGATGAATTCCTCCACGCGCCGCAGTTTGTACATATCGTCTTCGTTCACCAGCGTGATAGCCAAGCCCTTGGTGGCGGCGCGGGCGGTGCGGCCCACGCGGTGCACGTAGTCTTCGGGGTCGTTCGGCGCGTCGTAATTGATGACCAAATCAATGTCTTTGATGTCGATGCCACGGCTGAGAACGTCCGTCGCCACCACGATGCGGATGTTGCGCGCCTTAAAATCCAGCATCACTTTTTGGCGCTCCTCCTGTTCGTAATCGCTGCTCATCCCCGCCACGGAATAGTTGCGGTTTTTCAAAGTGCGCGTTAGTTGGTCCACCGTTTTCTTGCGGGAGCAAAAAATGATGATGCTCTTGAAATTGTCCTTGTCGGAAAGGATGTGTTTGACCAACCCCATCTTCTGATTGTCGAAAGCGAGATACACACGTTGCGTAACGCCCTCGGCAGGCTTTGATACCGAGAGGTTTACCTCTTCAGGCTGGTTCAAAATTTGCCGCGCCAGTTTGCGGATTTTCGGTGCCATCGTAGCGCTGAACATCAAACTTTGCCGCTGTTTCGGCAGTTCGCCGATGATTTTGATAATGTCATCGTAAAAACCGATGTCCAACATTCTATCCGCCTCATCCAAAATGAGATGGCGCACTTTGCCGAATTTCACATAGCCATTGTTGATGTGTGAAATCAACCGGCCCGGCGTGGCGATGATGATATCCGCGCCGCCGCTCAGGGCGCGCCGTTCTTTTTCCCAGTCGGGACCAGAGCCGCCGCCGTAAACGGGGTAGCCGTTCACGTTGGTAAAATAGGAGAGGCCCTGCAATTGCTGGTCGATTTGGATGGCCAGCTCGCGCGTTGGGACGAGTATCAGAGTGGAAATCCCATCTTTGGGTTCGCTGGCGATTTGGTGCAAAGTGGGCAACAGAAAAGCGGCCGTTTTTCCAGTGCCGGTTTGTGCGCAGCCGATCATATCTTTTTTGTTGAGAATCAGTGGGATAGCCGCATCTTGGATGGGCGTGGCCTCGGTGAAGTTCATATAGTCGATGGCTTCCACCAGCGCATCGTTGAGGCCGAATTCGGAAAATTTCATTCAAGTGTTTGTTGTGTGGCAAATATAGTCGGGAAGAAGTCTACAGCCGACAGTCCATAGTCCACAGCCTGTGTGGAAATGATGAGTGCGCATTTTCGACCTAACGGCAACTTCCAGTTGAACTACCTAAATTTGGATTTTCAATTTTAACGTTATTTCTTTTGGCAATTACTTTTGGGAAAGTTATGGCAATGGGTTTTGCCGCTTTGGCCTCCTATCTATTTTATAAACAGAACTTTGCGGGGTTTGGCATTTCCAAAAATAACGGATTCCAACCGCGCCCCATCAAACCTTTTGGCCGTCAAGTTTTGGTCGCCTATTTTGATTATTACAAAAAACTAAGCCCTGAAAACCAGCGCCGTTTTGAAGGCCGCGTTCAGGCGTTCAAAGATTCCAACCAGTTCATTCCCAAAGGATTTACCCACGTTTCGGATGAGATGAAATATTTGATTTCAGCGGCGGCGATTCAATTGACATTTGGGTTTCACCATTTGAATTTCGAGCATTTTCAAAAAATCTTGGTCTATCGTGAAAAGTATTTAAGCCCGTTTACAAAAAAATACCACCAAGGCGAGGTGAACCCGCGCGGGGCGATTGTTTTGACGTGGGACAATTTCAAAAAAGGCTACCACCACCCGACCGACGGGCGCAACGTGGCACTCCACGAAATGGCGCACGCCCTGAAACTGGAGAACAAAATCTACAATGGCGAATACGATTTTATTGATGGAAAATCGCTACAACAATTTGACAAATTAGCACGATTGGAAATGCAAAAAATCAAACCAGAAAACGAACCTTTTTTTAGAAAATATGCAGCGGTTAACGAACACGAATTTTTTGCGGTAGCGGTGGAAAATTTCTTTGAGAGGCCGAAGGCATTTTTAGAACACCACTCAGCGCTTTATCATAGTTTAGCGGAATTGCTGCGGCAAGACCCGCTTCGGTTGGAAATTAAATAAAATGACCTCCCCCGCCTCCTGCGTCGGCACCCCCTCGGAGAGGGGGACAACGCTCGCTCCAGCTTTTCGGAAAACTTTGTAATCTCTCGTTCCGTTGGGTGGTGGTGCGGCCCTATCCCCCTCCTTGGATAGCTTGCACTGAGCTTGTCGAAGTGGGGTGCCGAGGAACGAGGCGGAGGAGGGGATAAACATTCTTAAATTGCCCCATTGACTAACTGTCTCATTAGCAAATTAAAAAAATGAACCTCCCCCAACTCGCAAAAAAAGCCGCCACCTCCAAATTGTACCGAAAACTTCTCAGCCGCGGCCTGAACACGATGGTGCCGTTCAACAAACCGCACGGTTTCAAAGTGTTGGAAATCAGCGACAATCATCTCAAAACAATGCTGCCCTACAAAAAGCGCAACCTCAATCATTTGAAAGGTTTGCACGCTTGCGCATTGGCCACTTTGGCGGAAATCACCAGCGGGTTTTTGCTCATTTCCAAACTCGACCCGAAGAAATTCCGCATCATTTTAAAATCACTAAAGATGAACTACCATTGGCAGGCGAAAATGGGCGCCATTGCAGAATTCAAAATTTCGGATGATTTTTATCAAAAAGAGATATTGAATCCAATAGAAAAAAAAGGCCAAGTTTTGTTGCCTTGCGAGGTGAAAATTTTGGATATGGAAAACCATCATTTGGCGACGGGAATCGCGGAATGGCAGATAAAAGATTGGACGAAAACCAAGGCGAAATAAACACCAAAACTGAAATGAAAATTTAGCCGTTTTCTTGCAAATTTTCGGTATTCAAATATTGTTGTCCAAATCGTTAAATTCTCAGAATCTAATTCACCCCCAAATCCATATTTCCACCCCTCAAATACGTACTGAACAAATCCGAAAAGTTGAAACCCGCCACCAGCCGTTCCTTGTTCAGTTTGGAATGTTCCGCCAAACTCCATAACACCATTTCCATCAAAGGTGAGGGATTTTGAAATGCGGAAAATTAGGAAGGGGTAAGGTTGTTATAGTTCATACATTGATTTTGACTGCTTTAGAATTTTTTTATATTGAATGTGTCGTAGGTAATAAATTTTGATTTAGGTTTGGCCTCTCCTTAAATCAATCTAATTTCTAATGCGCATTCTTACCTACAGCTCGGCGATTTTTTCATTTTTGGCCGTTCTACGACGGCCAAGGCAAAATTCTCTATCAAAAAACCAACTTAACGGGCAGTTTTGAAGTGCCTTTCCAAAGCCTTTCGGCGGGGCGGTATTTTTTATGGTTAAAATTGGGGGAGGGCATCATCAAACGGTATCCGGTCATCAAACAATAATGCGATGAAAGCAAAGTGGTTTCTACTGTTTTTTGTCTTGTCAATCGGCGCGGTCCACGGGCAATCCAACCGCTTGGCCAAAAACAGCTTGAGCATTGGGCTGGAGCCAAGCATTTCCACTTCGGGTTCGCCGCCCACCTCATTCAGCTATTGGGCGGCGGGCTTGGTGCTGCGCCTGAATCACCAAGCCAATCTCACGAATTGGTTTTCGCTGCGTTCTGAGATTTTGGGGGCAATGTACCTACCGGAAAAAACGTATTTTCAAAATGACCGGATTGACAACCAGGGTGAGGAGGTAACTGATGTTTCGGTAGCCTATTCGGCCAGTCGCCGCGCAGCTTTTTCGCTCCAGCCGTTGTTTTATTATCGCGATGAAAAATTTTCGCTGTTCGCTGGAGTTGGGTTGAATTTAGGCATTGCCGTGCAGCGCCGCCGCCAAGATGATGCCTTCAGCGTAGAACAGCAAGAACCACCCATCAAATTTCGGGAGAGTGAAACGTTCAGCCAAAGCCTCTTTGCCACCGCCCTTGAGCCCGTGGCGGGCATCGCTTTCAATATGGGTCGCGACAAACAATCCGAACTGGAACTGGCGATGACGCGCGGCTTTTGGTTCTACCAGTTTTTTGAATCCGGCCCGCGCTTGGCCAACAGTTGGGGGATGCGCGTGGCCTATCGTTACAATTTCAAAAATTAAAATGAAAAAACTAGTTTTGATATTCTGCACGTCAATTATCTGTCTTGGCCTTGATGCGCAGCGGTTTCGGCCTTACACTTCCATTGGTTTGCAACTGGAAATAATTAGCTGTGCCTTAATGTCGAACCCCGGCGCGGGCGCACATCCGTTCAGCACCGGCTCCATCCGTTTCGGGCTGCTCGGCCAGTATGATTATGCCCCCGTCAAATGGTTTGGGCTAAACGTAGGAGCGGGTATCAGCCAGCGGGGCGGTGCCAATAGGCGCGCCAACCGCGTGGAACTGATATACTTCAATGTACCCGTAAAAGCGCAGTTCAAGACAGGCAAAGTATTTTGGATAGAGGCGGGGACGGAGGTGAAAACCTTTTTGTGGCAAAGCAGAAATACAATCGGCTTTCCTGAAGAAAATATCAAACGTTTCAGTTTAAACGCCGTGGGAGGCTTTCGCTTCAATCTGTTCCGTGGGCTATCTATCCAGCCGCAGCTTCACTATGGATTGACCAAAGCGGTGGATTACAAGGTGTTCGCCGGAGGCAATGAATTCGAGGTTGACGGACTATATGATTTGGGAGGCTCGTTGTCCTTTCGGTATATGTTCAATGAAGGGAAATAATCTTAATTCACCCCCAAATCCAAATTTCCGCCCCTTAAATAAGTACTGAACAAATCCGAAAAGTTGAAGCCCGCCACCAGCCGTTCTTTGTTCAGTTTGGAATGTTCCGCCAAACTCCACAGTACCATTTCCATTAAAAAGATTTGCTCGTTTTCGGGAACGTCTTTTTGGTAGCGATTTACAATAGTTTTCAAGGGAGCGATTTTCAGCAGCGCATCTTGGTATTCCTTATCGGAAAAATCGTTGAGCAAATCCACCGATTCGCCTTGGCCAAACCACTCGATCAATGCATTGTACTCGTTTTGGCGGTCGGTGCTTTTTAGGTTTTCCATCGTGGGGAAATAGCCCGGCAGCAAGGTTTTCACCGCCGCGCCCATCAGGTTTTCCGCTACGATGGCCGCACCTTCCTGCTCGCCTTCGTACACCAGTTCCACCTTGCCCGTAATTGACGGCACAATTCCCAAAAAATCCAACAAACGAACAGTAGTTTTTTCCGCGCCGGCAATTAAGCGCCGCCGCTCGGCCGCGCTCAGCAGGTTTTCCAAAGCCGATATGGACAGCCGCGCCGACACGCCGCTTTTAGAATCAATGTATTCGTTTTCGCGCGCTTCAAAAGCAATTTGCTCCAACAAATTCAGTGCGGCATCCGGCACTAAAATTTGGTCTTTTTGCGCTTGCGCGGATTTCGCTTCCTGCATCGTGATCTTGCGCGCCGTCTGCACATCTTCGGGATAATGCGTCAAAATCTGGCTGCCAATCCTATCTTTCAAAGGCGTTACGATACTGCCCCGATTTGTATAATCTTCGGGATTGGCGGTGAACACAAATTGAATGTCCAAATCCAATCGCAATTTGAAGCCCCGAATCTGTATATCGCCTTCTTGCAAAATATTGAACAAAGCCACCTGAATCCGTGCCTGTAAATCCGGCAATTCATTGATGACAAAAATGCTGCGATTCGCACGCGGAATCATCCCAAAATGCAACACTCTTTCATCGGCAAAAGTCAGTTTTAAATTGGCGGCTTTTATCGGATCTACGTCGCCAATCAAATCGGCCACCGTAACGTCCGGCGTGGCGAGTTTTTCAAAATAACGCTCATCGCGGTGCATCCAACGGATGGGTGTTTCGTCGCCTTTTTCTTCGATGATTTCTTTCGCTTTTCGCGAAAGCGGCCGCAGCGGGTCGTCCGAAAGTTCCGCGCCTTCCACGGCGGGAATCCATTCGTCCAAAAGCCGCGTCATCATTCGCGCCATCTTGGTTTTGGCTTGTCCGCGCAATCCCAAAAAGTTGATGTTGTGACCGCTCAAAATGGCCCGTTCCACATCGGGGATCACCGTGTTTTCAAAACCGTGGATCCCCTCGAAAACGTTGCGGCCTTTTTTGAGGTTTTCCACCAAATTGGCGCGCAGTTCTTCTTTGATGGAGCGCGGGCGGTAATCCGAGTTTTTTAAATCGCCGAGCGTTTTGATGTTTTCAATGTTCATTCAGAGTCTTGTTTTTCCAGCCGTTTTTGGTAATTTTTTTCTATCATTGAAATGCCCTCATCTTCGGGCGATAGTTTGGGGCAATTTTCGTTAATCAAAAAAATCGTGTTTTTCTGACCGCTTTGTTTAATAAAAATCCGGTCATTTTCTTGCGAAACCAATTGCAACGAACTGATGGGTTTTTGCCCTTGCCACCCCTCTTTTCTGTAATCGTACATAATGATTTTGTCGCCTTCTTGCACATATTTAAAAAGGTGGGCAATGGGCGCGCTTTCGCGGATGGTGCCAAAGTTTTCGCCGTCCGCCCACAGTTCCGCGTATTCGCCTTTCAAGGTTTTGAAAGAGTAAACGCCCTGAAATTCAGCTTTTTGCTGGCAAGCGGTGAGGGAGATTAAAATTCCGAAAAGGAAAATGGAGAGCTTTTTCATCGTAGAGAAATTTAGAAATGAGAAAATTTGAGGAGGCCAAAAGTAACGCTGCATCAGCGAATGTTGCGCCGCCGGTTGCTTTCGTAATCTTGAAAGATGAATTCGCCCAAGCCGCCCAGCCCCGTGTAAAACGCCTTGCCTTTGTTCGCATTGGCAAAATCATTCACAAACCGCTGCAAATAAGGGTCTTGCGCAATCATAAAAGTGGTAACGGGAATGTTCAACCGGCGGCAGGCGGCCGCTTTGTTCAGGCATTGGTTCACGATATAATCGTCCAGCCCAAAGCTGTTTTGGTAATAGCTGCCGTCGGGTTCGGTAACGCAGCTCGGTTTTCCGTCGGTGATCATAAAAATCTGCTTGTTCGCATTCTTTTTGCGCCGTAGCAGATCCATCGCCAAATTCAGCCCCGCCACGGTGTTGGTGTGATACGGTCCCACTTTTAGGTAGGGCAGTTCCTCCAACTCGATTTGCCACGCGTCGTTGCCAAAAACCAAAATGTCCAGCGTGTCTTTCGGATAGCGGGTTTTGATGAGTTCAGCCAGCGCCAGCGCCACTTTTTTGGCCGGCGTGATGCGGTCTTCGCCGTACAAAATCATCGAGTGGCTGATGTCGATCATCAGCACCGTGCTCATCTGCGCTTTGTGAAAAGTTTCCTGCACCACGAGGTCGTCCTGCGTCATCCCAAAGTTCTCGATGCCTTGGTTGATGAAGGCGTTTTTCAGGCTCTCGTTCATCGCGATTTGTTCGAGACTGTCGCCGAATCGGTAGCTGCGGCGGTCGGCCGTCTGCTCGTCGCCCGCGCCGCTGTGCTTGGTTTGGTGGTTGCCTTGCTGGGATTTTTTCAGCTTGCCGAAAATCTGTTCCAGCGCGCCTTTGCGGAGGGCGCGTTCGGTTTTGGCGGTCATCGAAAGGCCGCGCTTACCATCGCCGTCTTCGCCACTGTCACCTTCGTCCAACTCAATTTCTTCGCGCAGGTAGCCCTTTTTTTTCAGGTCTTCGATGAAATCCTGCATCGTGTATTCGGCGGTGGTGATCTGGTGTTCCTTGTCGATTTCTTCCAGCCAGTCCAGCGCTTCGTCCACGTCGCCGCTGGTGTGGAGCAGCAGTTCTTTGAAAATGTCCAGCAGCCGCTCGAAGATGCTTTTCGGCGTGCCCGTGAATTTGGCAAAGCGCAGTCCGGTCATTTTGATGGGATAATTTTGAAAAGCTAAAAGTAGAAATGATTTGCCAGTTGGCCCTTGCCCATCATCGGTAGTTTTCGATGAGCGGATTGCAAAATCCTATGCACGTTCACTATTTTTAGGCAAACCGCTTCCCGCTTTGTAAACCATTTCTTTCGTAGAAAATTTACCACTTTGAATCATTTTGACTGTAAAAATTTGATTTTCAATAGAGTAGGGGAGATGCTAAAGATTTTTTGATGGTATGGCTATGGCCGCTAATTTTGCCTCTGTTTAGGTCTATCTACTTCATTTCTACGGGGGTTGTAATGAAAAATCTTTATTCGGGCTTTATCATCTCCACATTGATGATTGTGCTGTACGTGCTTTTGGCGGTGTAGCGGAAAGGTTGCAGGCGCAATAGCGCTAAAATTCAGATGTGCTTGATTGCCCCTTGGCGGGGTATCTCCTCCCAAATTACATTCCTTAGGTTTCAAAAAAAGAAGATATTTCCACATTGAAAATCTTGGCCATTTCTTCAATATGGCTGGCCTTTAATTCAGCTTGATTATTTTCAATCTTACAGAAATAACATTGGGAAATGCCGAGGAAAAAGGCCATATCGGCTTGGGTCAGGTTGCGGTCTTCGCGCAGCTTTCGGATGGTAGTACCGTATTGGCTCATAATTAGAAAGGTGTTTTAGACAAAGGAAAAACAAACTTATAACATATAGGAATAAGGTGCAAGGATTTATTTCAAAATTTTGTTCCTGCAAGTTTTCTCGAACAATTAAATCCTTTCAAATGAAATCTTTCCTTCCGTCTTTCACCGCTATTGTATTTACGCTTTCGCTTGGTTCTGGCTACGGCCAAAATGTACCCATCGCAGGAGAAACCCAAGTTTGCGTCAATCAAACAGAAACCTACACCATCCAACCCATAAATAACTACACCTATCAATGGGTGGTTACCAATGGTGTCATCCTATTTTCTTCCAGCGACTCTTGCGTGGTTCGGTGGAACCAGGTGGGAACGGGAGTTCTTGCCGTAACTGCGTTAAAAAATAATCAGGAAATCGGGTACGGCGAAAAGGACGTGACCATAGAGCAAAGCCCGTTCATAACTTCCGATGCATCGATTACCTGTGTGAACAAAACCGGCCCGATAGAACCTGCCCCCAATGACAGTTCGTCCTGCATCAGGGTTTGCGAAGGGAGCGAGGTAACTTTTTTTGCGAATACCAATGGCACGAGTTCCAACGATTGGTCGGTAGTGGGCGGCACCATTGTAGAGGATGATGGCACCTATATAGTGGTGCGCTGGACTATCCTTGGGACGGGTTTCGTTAGTGTCAAAACCAGTACCCAGGCGGGCTGTGACGGTGAAAGTGTGCGATGCGTGGAAGTCATCGAAAGCCCCGAAGCCAGTTTTGCCATTCCTCCTACCCTTGAGCCGGCCTCGGACCAAAGCGTTTGCGCCGGATATGAAATTCATTTCAAGGATCTCTCCACGGGTAGTGATGATTCGCCCCTCATTTCTTGGCAGTGGGATTTTGGCGACGGTAATTTTTCCACTGCTCAAAATCCCTCGCACATTTACACCGCCACGGGTTCGTACACCGTGGAATTGACCGTGGAAAACGCCTGCCATTGCAAGAGTACTTATGAAATAGCAATAACCGTAAACGGAGAAGAACCAGATATCATAGAGTGTGCTTCTGTAGTATGCGAAAACCAAACCGATACCTATAGATACGTTTCCGGGGGTTGTTCCCCGCCCTTGGCTTGGGAAGTGAACGGAGGCAGTATTCTCGGAAGCAACAGTAGTGAATCAGTAGAGGTAAAATGGGACAGTGTTCCCCCCGAAGGTTTTGGCTACGTTAGTTTTACTTGCGAAAGCAATTGCGAAGGGACTACCACCCTGAAAATTCCTGTCATCTTGGCGGAGGCTGAAATTAAAGGCCCCGCCCAGCTTTGTGAAAAGAAAGCCACCATTTACGAACTGCCCGAATGGCCGGCCACCGAATTCGAATGGAGCGTTTCCGGCAGCGCCTCCCTTTTCGCCACCGACCAGCCCAACGAAATTGCGGTGTAACCTAACGATACGGGGCGCATTACCCTACGCTGTGTGTATTCCAACGAATTGGTAAATTGCGGCGGCAAAGCTATCATAGAACTGAACGTGAAACCCGAAGTGAAAATCGAAGGCCCGGAAGAAGTGTGTCAAGACAGCACCGTCACCTTTTTCATCAAAGATTTGGCGCCAGAGGGCCAATGGGAAATTTACCACAATGGCGCGCTTTATCATATTGATGTAGTGGATTCCTTCACCGTGGCCTTTGCCTTGGAAGGTGATTATTTTTTGAAATTTATCTCAAATGATTATTGCCTCCAAGAACCGCTCAACATCAAAGCATTGCCCCAACCTGCGCCACCGAATGCTATGGAAGGGCCCGACACGGTGTGCCCCGATATTCCCTATCTCTACGAAGCCTTTGAAAACGATGCGGAGACCAGCCTGAACTGGGAAATTACTGGCGGTACCAGCACTTTTGCGGGCGGTTCTACCACCGCTTCAGGAAATAAAGTCAGCGCTTCTTTTAGTGGCAGCGGCCCCTTTGAGCTGCGCGCTTGGCGCCGGTTCAAAAACGGCTTAGGTTGCGTATCGGATACTTTTTATAAGAATGTTTATCTGGAAGACTTAACCGACACCATCACTGGGACGGATACGGCTTGCGAAAACACCACCGGCAGCTTTCATATTGCTGTGGAAGGCGAGGTAGCCGATGCCTATGAATGGTCTATCGTTCCCGAAACGCGGGGCAGCATCACCAACGGCAACGGCACTAAAAGCATACACGTTTTATGGAACAGTATCACCGCCTCACAAGCCGTGGACGTAGTTTTGAAGATGCGTAAATGCGGAGTGGAATACAACGATACTTTCTCGGTGTATTTGAAAAAACTCCCGCAACTCACCATTACCGCCCCAGATACCATTTGTGATGGCGAAACGGTGCAGTTCGGCATCACCTCTGCGTTACCGCTAAATTCCTTCTCCACCGTCACTTGGACGTTTGGAGATGGGACTACGTTCGGCAGCAACACTTCAACTTTCGCAAGCCATTCTTATTCCAGCAATTCGGAGCAAGTGGTGGGTTTTAAAGTGCGAGCTACTGTGGTACTGCCGAATGGATGCCAAACGCAAATTACTGCTTATCACGATTTGGTGGTGGAACCTATACCGGTGGCCTATGTCTCGCCTGCCTCCTTTGACATTTTAGAGCCTTGCATCGCTACCATAAATGACACCTTATACGCCTTGATACAGAGCGGTTTTGGCAGCACTGCCGGGTATGAGTGGTTTAAAAACGATGTCTCTTTGGGGATGGGCGGCAATGCCCTGCCCATTACGGGCACTGTAGGGGATAAATACCAGTGTGTGGTGACTGGCCAGAACGGTTGCACCGACACTACTAACTATGCGGCAATCTATTGCGATACCTCGAACAACAGTGGCAACCCCACCTGTAAGCGATGCGCCACTTCGCAGACCACACCCGTGGGCCTTAGCGCTGTCTTGGACAGCTGCGGCTATGTGACGGCCACAGGCAGTCATCCCACAGCTTATCCATATGGCTATTATTGGGATACCGATGCACCTTGGATAGATACCGTTCGTAGTTTCGGCACCATTACCTACCAGTTTGCCCGCGCGGGCCGCCACCGTATTTTTCTTGATTTTTGCTATTTTACCGACCCTTCCCTGCCTTTGGATACCAACAGCCTCTGTAGGGTAGAAAACGAGAGGGAAGTACTGGTTCCCTACCTGCCCGGCCTCAAATACGACATCGGCTGCGGTAGCGGGGGTACTTATCCTGTTACCATCCTTGACCATTCCGAGTATTTCCCCCAAACGCCCATTACAGATTACCAATTTTTCGTAAACGGCAACTTAGAATCCAGCGGGTTGACTACCAGCTTTACCCAAAACTTAACGCCCGGCACACATATAATAAGGCTACGGATAGCCAACCCCAACTACCCGCCCTGCAACCTCTACGACACTTTGGAGCTGCCCGCTCTGCCCGTGGCTGATTTTGACTTTGACTTTGACGGCGCCTGTGAAGGCTATCCCATTAAGTTTACCAACCTGACCACACCCACGGGCAACGAACTGAGCTATGAGTGGGATTTTGGCGACGGTGCGAAAAACACCATGCAAAGCCCTTGGCGGGCTTATTCTTCTTTCGGACAGCAGTTTGCCACTTTAGTAGTAACCGATGCCCGTGGCTGCACCGACACCCTTACCAAAACGGTGAACGTGGCGGAGAACAAACTGGGCGGAAATATTATTACAAGTCCCTCCATTGCTTGCGAAGGCAGCAATATTATATTAACGCAATTGAATTCAGATCCGAACAAAGACAATCCAGATGATTACATATGGCAGCCAGATAGTTTCGCCATAATTAGTCATCCCAACAATAACGTGAGCGTATTTGAATCCGGTTCTTATTTTGTAACTCTTCGCGACGATTCTACTAAATGCACCTTCAATACCCAATCAGCCACGGTGGAATTCGTTCCAATGCCCGAAGTGGTCATTGACGGTCCCACGGAAATTTGCCTTGACGACAGTCTCCATTTGGGCGGCTCGGCCGGTGAAGGCAACTTTACCTACACTTGGAGACTGAATGGCAACACCGTGGGTACGGGGGAAAACTTGGATACCCTCCCTACCCAAGCGGGTACTTTCACCTACGATTTGACGGTGGGCATTTCCTCGCCCGTTTCTTGTACGCGGGTGAGCAGCCATACCGTGGAAGTCCACTCTCCACCGCCCGTTCCCATTGTTTCGCACAATATAGTGGACTGTGCTCCCTACACTATCGAGCTTTCCGCCACGGGCAGCGGGGCCAACGGGCTTTATACGTGGAGCGATGGGCAGAGCGGCCCCACCGTGGAAGTGCGCAAAGGCGGGAAATACACCGCCACCTTTACGGACGAGCGCGGCTGCCAAAGCGACACGAGTTTTTACGTGCCGGGCAGTCCCGAAGAGTATATTTGGATTTACCCGACGGGCTGCTACCAGCTTTGCAGCGAAATCATCGGCGGTGGCGAAAGATTTGAGCTGCCCGACCCTATCGTATCTTTCAGTAATTGGTCTTTGGATAATGTAGGGGAAGAAATTCCTGTTACCGTGCTTTCCGGCAGCAACAGCGTACCGGACATTTACATCCCCAATTCTCCCTATACCGGAGAATATTCCTTCACCCTGCAAAACGGTAGTTGCGCCCAAACGGCGGAAACTTTTGACCTGCAAGAGACAAGCTGCCAATGTGAAGATATGATAGGGGTTCCTTCGCAAGACACCCTGATGTTCAGTTCAACGCCGAGTGGCTGCCGCAACAGCCTTACGCTGCAGATAGCTCACAACCACTACACTACCCTGCCCGTTACCCTGAGCGCTGACAAGGGCGTAATAGTGCCGAGTGTCATCAATGTACCGATGCCCAGCGGCATCTTCACGGTGGAATACATCCCCGAGCCAGGTACGGCGCCGGGCAGTGCTGATAAAATCTTGATGACCGCCAATATGAACCCCACTGGGGAACCCGGCGAAAGCTTCTCCTGCTTCTATGACTTTCCGGTGTTTTTGCCCAACCCGCTGTGCGATGACACCAGTTGGTACAAGCGCGGCGCGGCGGACTGGGATTCCAGCCCAGCGGCTAGCGGAGAACTAAAGCTGTACCCGAATCCAGCCCAAAATACCGTGACCCTTACCTACCCGTCCTTGGGCGGCGGGGAGGTCCGCCCCACCCTAACGGTTTACGACCTGCGCGGAAGTTTGGTGACCGAGGCCAGATTGGACGGCAGCGGAAGGCACGAATTGAACATCCGAGAGCTAGGCGAGGGGCTTTACTTGGTCGTTGTACGTTCTGACGGCGGGGCGCTGAAACCGAAACGACTGTTAATTGCCCGATGATGAAGTACACTCTGTTACTCCTTTTCCTGCCATTTTTGGCAAGCGCCCAAGTTTGGCAGTGGGGCGCGCGGGGCGGTAGCACCAATCAGCTACAGCGCCCACGCGATTATAATAATGTAACCGAAATAGCGACCGATTCGGCAGGGAACATCTACACCCTGGGTCCAGTGGGCGCTAGCGGACTGAAGGTGAAAAACCAGTCGCTGGTCGCCTATTCGGCTACGGGGGGCGGCAGCACCAAGGATATTCTCTTGGCAAGTTTTTCTGCGAAAGGCAATCTCCGATGGACGAAAGTCATAGGCGCAACTTTCAACGACGTTGGGCACTCCCTAAAGACCGATGCTATGGGCAATGTGTATGTAGCGGGGCTCGTGTTCAATCCCCAGCCCAACCCCTCAAATACCGCGATTCATTTCGATACGGATTCTGTATTGCCGCAGACTTCCAAACTGGACAGCCTGAAAAAAATAATGTTCTTGGTCAAATATGATACTGCTGGCAACTTTGGCTGGCTGAGGATGCCGGAACCCGATACGGTCTCGCTCTCCTTGTCGGCTTCAGGAACTAACAATAGCGTTTCCTATAAAACAGATGTCGACCCAGTTACCGGCGAGGTGTACTGGTTCTGCTTTCTGAGAAAGGGCGAGTTTGCGTGGAATGGCAATAACAACATCATCACGCAGAAAGGGGAGTATGTGCTCCGATACGATGCACAGGGCGACGTAACCGAGCGGACGCTTTTGGACATCCAGACCGAAGAATCCCTCTACCGCATCGGGGAGCCTATCTCCTTCGCCCGCTGCCCCGCCACCCGCCGCTATTACATCGGCGGCATCAACGATGGGACCGAAGCCTTGGTAATCAACGGCGACACCATCCGCGACCGGATGTACCTGGCCTGCTTCGACAGCACCGGGGCGCTGCTATGGAAAAGGGAGGGCACGCCCAGCTCGCCGTCCACCGCGGCCTCCAACGGCATCAACGACATAAAGGTCGGTCAAGGGGGGAACGTGTACGTCTGCGGGTTCATCAAAAGCGGCTCGCAGTTCAACGGCCACAACTTCACCTCGCCGCAAATCCATTCCTCGCCCTTCATCGCGGCGATGGACAAAAACGGCAACCACCTCTGGGCAAAAATGGGCGTGGCCAACGCCCAGTCGGCCGCCCACTCACTGGCCGTCTCCGATTCCGAGGTGGCCCTCGCCGGCTACGCCGCCCAGTTGTGGTGGCCGGGCGAGACGGACACCGCCCAGTCCGCCGCCAACCAAGGCTACGACGGATTCCTCGCGCGCTTCCGCAAGTCCGACGGCAGCCTGATAACGATGGAAAGGACACAGACGGACTTCGGCGGGGCGGCCTACGCCCACGCCGTGGCGGCGGGGAAAAACAAGGGCGAATACTATGTAGGTGGCAACTTTTCCTCGCAGCTGTTCCTCGGCCCAGACACGCTCTTCAAGGTGGGCAGCCAGCGCAGCTTCTTCGTGGGGAAGTACGCCTGCGATTTGCCGGAAGTGGGCTTTTCCGTCAGCGGGATGAACGCGGACACGGCGGCTACATTCCTTTGGACGGGCGGCGCGGCGGACAGCATCTGGTGGACTTTCGGGGACGGATCGGCGGCGCAGCTTGGCGACACGGTCTCACATTCCTTTCCCGCCAAGGGGAATTTCTTCGTCTGCGCGAGGGCGTTTTTTGGGTGCGCGGAGAAATACGTTTGTGACACCGTGGCGGCGGGGAGTATTTCTTTGAGAGAGTTCGGGACGGCCGAAAGCGGATTTGAACTATTCCCCAACCCAGCCCGCCAAAGCGTGAATGTTGAATACTTCCTGAAAGACTGGACGGCGGAAAGCAAGGCCAAAATAGCAATATATGACCTGAGGGGCGCGAAATTATTTGAGCAGCCTCTGACAAGAATGGGTGGCAAGGAAAACCTCCAATTGCCCGTATGGAGCGATGGCCTCTACCTTGTTGTGCTTAGATACGATGGGGAGGTCGTGGGGTATGAACGCTTGGTAATTCAAAATAACTAACCGTAATGCCTAAGTACCCTTCAAAAACCGTATGTCTCGCTGTTTTAGCAATCCTGATTGGTGTCAGCTCGGCGGCGGGACAGGTGGGATGGCAGTGGGGCGCGCGTGGCGGCAGCACCAATCAGCTACAGCGCCCACGCGATTATAATAATGTTACCGAAATAGCGACCGATTCGGCGGGGAATATTTATACCCTTGGTCCAGTGGGCGCCGGTGGACTGAAGGTGAAAAACCAGCCGCTGGTCGCCTATTCGGCTACGGGGGGCGGCAGCACCAAGGATATTCTCTTGGCAAGTTTTTCTGCGAAAGGCAATCTCCAATGGACGAAAGTCATAGGCGCAACTTTCAATGACGTTGGGCACTCCCTAAAGACCGATGCAATGGGCAATGTATATGTTGCGGGGCTCGTGTTCAATCCCCAGCCCAATCCCTCGAATACCGCGATTCATTTCGATACGGATTCCGTTTTGCCGCAGACTTCCAAACTGGACAGCCTGAAAAAAATAATGTTCTTGGTAAAATATGATTCTGCTGGCAATTTTGGCTGGCTGAGGATGCCGGAACCCGATACGGTTTCGCTCTCCTTGTCAGCCTCAGGATCTAACAATAGCGTTTCCTATAAAACAGATGTTGATCCAGTTACCGGCGATGTGTATTGGTTCTGCTTTCTCAGAAAGGGCGAGTTTGCGTGGAACGGCAACAATATCATCATTCAGAAAGGGGAATATGTGCTCCGGTACGATGCACAGGGCGAGGTAACTGGGCGCACGCTTTTGGACATCCAAACGGAAGAATCTCTTTACCGCATCGGGGAGCCTATCTCCTTTGCCCGCTGCCCCGCCACCGGCCGCTACTACGTCGGCGGTATCAACGATGGGACAGAAGCCTTGGTGATAGGCGGCGACACCATCAACGGCCTCGCCTACCTCGCCTGTTTCGACAGCACCGGGGCCTTCCTGTGGAAGCACGAGAGCGGCGGGGCGGACATCATCGAACTGAACGATTTGGAAGTGGATAAAAATGGCGATGTGTTCGTCGGCGGCTATATGCGCGAGGGCACCACCTTCGCGGGGCACACCTTCGATTACCGCCCCTTCGGCACGGGCGCGCCCTGGCTGATGAAGCTGGACGGCAACGGCAACCTGCAGTGGGCCAAGAACGGGGAGACCACCGCCGTCTCGCCGGGCACCGCCCTCGCCGTCTCCGGTTCCGAGGTGGCCCTCGCCGGCTACGCTGCCCAGCTGTGGTGGCCCGGCGAGACGGACACCGCCCGGTCCGCCGCCAACCAAGGCTACGACGGCTTCCTCGCGCGCTTCCGCAAAAGCGACGGCAGCCTGATAACGATGGAAAGGACGCAAACGGACTTTGGCGGGGCGGCCTACGCCCACGCCGTGACCGCTGGGAGAAACAATGGGGAATACTACTTGGGCGGCAACTTTTCCTCGCAGCTTTATTTGGGGCCGGACACGCTCTTCAAGGTGGGCAGCCAGCGCAGCTTCTTCGTGGGGAAATACGCCTGTGACCTGCCGGAAGTGGGCTTTTCCGTGAGCGGGGTGAACGCGGACACGGCGGCGGTCTTCACTTGGACGGGCGGCGCGACGGACAGCATCCGGTGGACTTTCGGGGACGGGTCGGCGGCGCAGGTCGGGGACACGGTCCCGCATACCTTTCCCGCCAAGGGGAATTTCTTCGTCTGCGCGAGGGCGTTTTTTGGGTGCGCGGAGAAATACGTTTGCGATTCGGTGGCGGCGGGGAGTATCAGGCTGGGGGAGGCGGTGAACACCAGATATTTCTCAGTTTACCCCAATCCTTCCCACGGCACTTTCCGTGTGGAAACGTACCAGCCCGATTTGGAGATTACGGTGGTGGACATTTTCGGGAAAACCGTCCTTCATAAAACCCTTCTGAAAAGCGCGGAAAACGAAATAAAACTGGACTCGAAAAGCACGGGGCTTTATTTTTTAAGAGTGTCCCAAAACGGAAAATTGCTAGGAAAGGAAAAAATAAGCGTGCGATAAAATCCTGAACAAATGGCATTCCTGCCCCGTTGCCTTTTTTTCATTTAAAAAACACAAGAAAAATGGCAGTTTTAAAAGTAGTAGAAATATTGGCCAACAGCAGCGAAAGCTGGGAAGACGCCACCAAGAAAGCCGTGCGCAAAGCGGGCAAAACCGTGAAAAACATCAAATCCGCCTATGTGAACGAAATGACCACCACCGTGAAAAACAACGAAGTGGCCGAGTTTCGCGTGAACGTGAAAATCACGTTCGAGCTGGACGACTGATTTTTCGGTTTTTGATAAAATTGAAACCCTTCCGGTGAAAATCGGGAGGGTTTTTTTGTTGGTCTAAGGGGGCAAGTGTTTTAAACCCAAAATGTGAAATCGAAGGAACGGCCCGACTCCCCTCCTCGCTTGCGAGGAGGAGCCTGTCCCGTCCATACGGGAGTGGAAATTCCGGCTTTCTTAAGCCGCCGGAATTTTCGGGTCTGTCCCGCCTATGCGGGGGTGGTGTTCTGTGATTTTTTACAGAAAGAACTTGATAAAAGAAGAACCACCCCGATTTTCGCGGCGGCTTAAGAAAGCCGCGAAAACCACCCCTCCTTTTTTTAAAAAAAGGAGGGGAGCTGGGCCGTCGCGCAACCCGCGTGACTGCACTCAACCCACGGTTTCAACCGTGGGCACTCCCACAAATCTTTGTGTCCTTTGCGCCTTTGTGGCAAAAAAATTCCAAATGTATTTTTGGAAGTTCAATCCCATCAAAATGAATTTCCAAAAACCCGCCGCATTCCTCCTCCTGCTGTTCGTCATTTCCTGCACGCATAAGGAGGAGAAAAAAATCCCCGCTTACAACCCCAATTTCTCCAGCTACATCACCAGCTTCACCAGCGGGGTGGTTTCCAAGAAGTCGGCAATTCAAATTTCCTTGGCGCTGTCGCTGGACTCGGGACAAACTTTCGCTGAAGATTTGTTTGAATTTGAACCCGAAATGGAAGGGCAAATTCAGCAAGCGGATGCGAACACCATTCAGTATATTCCCGATGAAAACCTGAAAGCGGGGCAAGTTTATACGGTAAAATTTCATTTGGATGAAATCGCGGAAGTGCCGGATTCGATGAAAGTTTTTGAATTTGGGTTTCAAGTGTTGCGGCCGATGTACGAATGGGGGAGCGTGCAATTGTTGGCCACACCGCCTTCGCAAATGAAAATGTACAAACTGCAAGGTTCGTTGCTTTCCGCAGATGAAGAGGATTTGGAGGAAGTCCGTAAAATCCTTTCCGTCAAGGGTTTGGATGGGAAAATCAAATGGCGCAACGGCGAGATTTTGCGGCAGTACGTTTTTGAGATTGACAGCATTGAGCGGAAAAAGACGGCGCGGGAAATCGAATTGCTGGTCAATAAAGATGCGCTGGGCACGGAACATTTGGACGATAAAAAAATGGAACTGCCCGCCCTCGGCGATTTCCGTTTTTTAAATGCCGAAGTGGTCACCGAGCCGTCCCATCACGTGCGCATCAATTTTTCCGACCCGATTGACGCCGAGCAAGATTTGAGCGGTCTGATAACTTTGGAAGGTGCTGAAAACCTGCGCTTTGAGGTAGAAAATACGGGCGTGTTGGTTTTTATGGAAAATGAAATTTTTGGTAAAAAAATCCTTAATATTTTCCAAGGAATTGAAAACATTGAAGGCTACAAATTCAAAGATTCCAAAGAAATTGTGCTGGAGTTTTTCAATGAAAAACCGCAGGTGAAAATCCTCGGCGACGGCACCATCGTCCCGACCAGTGAAAAATTGATGCTGCCGTTTCAGGCTATTTCGCTGAACGCGGTGGATGTGAAAGTGGTGAAAGTCCCGCAAAGCAATCTTTTGCAATTTTTTCAAAACAATGATTATCAAGGAAATAGCGAGTTGTATCGCGTGGGTGTGAAGGTGGCGGAAAAGAAAATCGACCTGCGCCCAAAAGGCAGTCTCAACGATTGGAACACCTATTCGCTCGACCTTTCGGAGATGATGAAACCGGAGCCGGGTGCGCTCTACCGCGTGTATCTCAGTTTCCAAAAAGACTACAGCGTTTACCATTGCGAGCCGCCCGAAGAAGCTGAGGATGAGGAAGATGACTATTGGTATTACGATGATGAGTATTATTATCGCAACGATGGCGCTTACAATCATCAAGATTATTCGTTTCGCTACCCGCGCGGCTATCGCTGGCGGGAGCGCGAAAACCCTTGCCACGTCTCTTATTATTATCAAAATAACTTCGCCACGCGGAATGTTTTGGCTTCCAATTTGGGTCTGATTGCGAAAAAAACCGAGACGGGACTTTTGGATTTCACAGTTTCTAATTTACTGGATACCAAACCGATAAGCGGCGCGGAAATCACGCTTTACAGTTATCAGGGATTAAAAATCAAATCCGCCGAAACCGATGGTAACGGCTTTGCGCAAATCAAAGACGAGGGCCGCCCATTTTTTGCCGTGGCAGAAAAAAACGGGCAAAAAACCTATCTGAAATTACAAGGCGGCGGCTCGCTTTCGCTGAGTGCTTTTGAGGTGGGCGGCGCCAGCGTGAAAGACGGCATCAAAGGTTTTGTATACGGCGAGCGCGGCGTGTGGCGGCCCGGCGATTCCTTGTTTTTGAATTTCATTTTGGAAGATGCCGAAAAAGTTTTACCGAACGGCCATCCCATTCATTTTGAGCTAATTGACCCGCAGGGAAAGTTGGTGGACAGGCGCGTCGTTCCGAAAAAAGAGAAGCCTATTTACGCTTTTTATACGAAGACCAATCCCAGCGCGGTGACAGGAAATTACACCTTCAAAGCGCGGGTGGGCGACCGCATTTTTCAAGACCGTATCCGCATCGAAACGGTGAAGCCGAATCGGCTGAAAATTGACTTTGGGATTGAAGACCAAACGCTGAAATTGGCCAGTGAGCAACTGACGGATGTGGAGGTAAATTGGCTCACTGGCATTCCCGCCGGCAATTCCAAACTCACCGTAACCGCCAATGTCAATTCCGCTTATCGGCCTTTTGAAAAATATCCCAATTATTCATTTCAAGACCCTGCGCGGCGTTTTTATTCCTTTGAGAAAGAGGTGTTTACAGGCGAAGTTGATGAAAATGGAAAGGCGCAAATCAATATGGATTTCGGCAATTTGTCCAACCCTCCGGGGATGCTGCGCGGCCGCTTTGTGGTGAAGGCGTTTGAAGGCGGCGGCGATTTTTCCACCGAATATTTTGATGCGAAAATTGCGCCTTATGACCGTTTTGTGGGGCTGGAATTGCCTAAGCCGCAGCGTTCCCGTTTTTTGGAAACCGATAAAAATCACACCGTAAAAATCCGCACGGTGGATGCGGAGGGAAATCCCGTGGACGTGGAAAATCTGGAGGTGAAAGTCTATCGGATGGACTGGCATTGGTGGTACCATTCGCAGCAAGAAAACATCGCGCGCTTTTTGAATAATGAGGTAACCTACTTAATATCAAAGGGTTCGGTTTCCACAAAATACGGTGAGGGTTCGTACAATTTGCGCGTGAATTACCCGCGCTGGGGTCGGGTTTTGGTGCGAATTTGCGATCCGAACGGCGGACATTGCACGGGGCAAATCGCTTATTTCGATTGGCCGGAAGGCACGCAGGGCGAGCGTCCGGAATTGGCGGGCGCGACCATTTTGAATTTTGAAACGGATAAAGAACGCTACGAAATCGGCGAGGAAATCACCGCGCGGATTCCCGTCAGCAAAGGCGCGCGGGTGTTGCTTTCGCAGGAAAATGGTATGGGCATTTTGAAAAAAGAATGGCGCGAAGCGGACGGCGATATTCTGGAATATACATTTAAAGCCACGGCGGAAATGGCGCCGAATATTTATCTGAATATCAGTTTGTTGCAGCCGCATTCCCAAACGGAAAACGACCGCCCGATGCGTTTGTACGGCATTATTCCGATTGAGGTGTACGACCCTGCGACGGAACTTCGCCCGCAAATTTCCACGCCGGAAGTGTGGCGACCCGAGACGAAAGTGAAAGTCCAAGTTTCCGAAAAGGATGGAAAACCAATGAGTTACACGCTGGCGGTTGTCGATGACGGTTTGCTGAATCTCACCAAATTCAAGACGCCCGACCCATGGAAAACTTTCTATGCGAAAGAGGCGCTGGGCGTCTCGACTTGGGATATGTTCAACGATGTGTTGGGCGCGTTTGGCGGGCGGTTGGAACAGGTGTTTGCCATCGGTGGCGATGAAGATTTGGAGGTGGAAGAAGATGCCAACCAAAACCGTTTCAAACCGATGGTGCGCCACATCGGGCCGTTTTACTTGGATGGAAATCAAAAGGTTACGCACGAGATTGAAGTACCGAATTACGTCGGTTCGGTGCGCGTGATGGTGGTGGCCGCCAACGAAAATGAAGCTTACGGCAAGGCCGAAAAAGATGTAAAAGTCCGCCAGCCGCTTATGGTGTTGACCAGCTTGCCGCGCTTGCTCAGTCCGGGCGACGAGGTCACTCTGCCCGTCACCGTTTTCGCGATGGAAGACCAAGTGAAAAACGTTTCGCTTTCGCTGAAAAGCGAGGGCGAAGTGGACATTGTGGGAAGCACTTCCCAAAACATTCGTTTTGATAAAATTGGCGAGCAAGTGGTCGATTTCAAACTGAAAGTGCCTGAAAATCGGGGCTTTGCGAAAGTGCGGGTGGAGGCCAAAAGCGGCCGCGAAACTGCTTACGACGAAGTGGATTTGAAAGTGCGCCTCCCGAATCCGCCGATTACGGTGGCGGAAAATTTTGTATTGAAACCGGGCCAAGACACGCTGATTCGCTACCAACCCGTGGGCGTGCCGGGCAGCAATGCCCTTGATTTAGAGGCGAGTACCATTCCCGCCATCAATCTGAACGACCGTTTGAAATTCCTTTTTCAATATCCTTACGGATGTACGGAGCAAGTCGTTTCGCGGGCATTTCCGCTTTTGTATCTCGATGATTTGATGGAAGTTACGGACGAAATGAAAGCGGTGCGCCGCCAAAATATCCGCTATGCGATGGAGCGGATTTACGAGCGACAATCGTCCAGCGGCGGCATTTTGTACTGGCCGGGCGCGTCCCAAGTCAACGATTACATCACCAGTTATGCGGGGCATTTTATGATGGAAGCCAAGGAAAACGGCTTTCAAGTGACGGCCGGCGCGCTTTCGCGCTGGAAGAAATACCAACAAAATTCCGCGCGGAGTTGGCGGCCGAAATACAGCTCGACGGGTTATTTATACAATAATTTGGAACAGTCGTATCGATTGTACACTTTGGCTTTGGAAGGCTCGCCCGAAGTGGGCGCGATGAACCGACTTCGCGAAACAAGAGGCATTAGTAATCTGGTGCAGTGGCAGTTAGCGGAAGCTTATTTTTTGATAGGCCAAAAAGAAACGGCGCAAAAAATGTTTGCCGCTGCCGATGCCAACGTGGATTACGAGGGCATCAAATATTACGGCGGCCGCTTGCGCAACGATGCCATCCAACTGATGGTGTTGGACAGGATGGGGATGGAAAACCGCGCCTTGCCGCTGGCGCGCGGAATGGCCAAGCGCCTGAATTCCAACCGTTGGTACACCACCCACGATTTGGCATTTGCGCTCAAAGCGCTCATCGAAGTGTATGGCGATTTCGCCAAAGGCGGACAAATGAAATGGAGCTATTCCGCTGCGGGTGAGGATTTTAGGTCGGTGAAAGCCAAGACCTTTGTGAATTACGAAGTGCAGAAAAACGAGCGCCAGCCGTTTGAATACCGCCTGAAAAACGAGGGCGAAGTGCCCGTGAATTTCGTGGCCACCCGCTCCGGCATTCCCATTGAATTTGACGTTCCAGCGCGTTCTTCCAATTTGAGTATTGATGTAAGCTATCGTTTACCGAATGGTAATGCATTGGATGTCAGTCGGATAACGCAAGGGCAAGATTTTGAAGCCGTGGTGACCGTAACCAAAACCAGCACCCGCGGCGATTACGATAATATGGCGCTGGCGCAGCTTTTGCCCACGGGTTGGGAAATCATCAACACGCGCTTGTTGGGCACGCAAACCGCCGACGAAGGCCAGTACACTTACCGCGACATCCGCGACGACCGCGTTTATACCTTTTTCAATCTAAACCACCGAAAATCAGCCACTTTCGTGGTAAAACTGAACGCGACTTATGCGGGGAAATATTGGCTGCCGCCCGTGGAATGCGAGGAAATGTACAATAATGAAATTATGGCAAGGACGAGTGGGAGATGGGTGGAGGTGGTGAGGTGAGTTTTTTTATTAAACCATTAATTATGCGTTAATTTTCGGTTTGTCAAAGACTTTAATAATTCCAAGCGGGTTCGGACGTAGTTGTATTCATCGTAGATTGGGTTATACATTATTATAAGCAGTTTTTTAGTACTACTTTTCAAATAAGTCTTTAAAGCAATAATAATCTCTGTATTTTTTAGAGGTATTTATTAAATGATTTCGCATTTCATATTCAACCGATGACCAAGTATGACCTGTTTCTCCAAATTCGAGTAGGCGTTTGGTTAATTGTTTTCTAATCATTTCCTGAAAATTCTTTGGAGTCCTGTCAGGGTCTAAAGCTTGATCAAATATATGCTCTGAAGAATAGCACCAAAATGTCTTTTTATTAGGGTTTTCACCATCAATCTCTATAGTTAAAGCTTCCATACCTTTTCTAATATCTAATGCACCAGTATAATTGGTGTAAAATGCATTAAATCCCCGTGCTATTTCATCTTGGGTTAAATCGCTAAACGCACCAATGAAAGCACGATATGGAGCTCGTTTTTCAGGCTCCAGAGAACTAATTAAAGCCCCGCCTTTGCACATTGCCATTACGATTATTAGTAAGTGACCCATTTTTATATTAATAGGACGTATTAATTTATAAAATTTCTTCCAATTTATATATTCTCCTGAAGCTAAATGGATACCGTGCTCAGAACCATGCGTTTCAAAGTGAAGCGAAAAAACAACTCCTTTAGTCATTGATTTGTTAATTGCTCTAAGGGTTTTGAAAAACTCAGTAGATGTTGTCACGTTGTAAAACTCCATAAAAGAATCCTTTTGGAAATATTCTTTGTATTGTAGAATATCTTTTGTTAGCTCTTCACCCGTCTTTCGATCCTTTTTGTTCAGTGGTTGTATTACGATTATTCCAATTTGAGTAATTTCTGTATCTCGAGTATTCATTTCCTTTATAATTGAATGTTTTTTGCAATTGCCTTTTATATCTGTAAAAACACATAGCTTTTAGCCCACAATGGTGCTCATCCCTCTAAAATGCTTTAAATAAATTTGTGAAGTACAGTTATTTAGGTTTTGTTTACAAACGCAAATATCCAAAACTGTCTAAGAAATATTCTTTTTAAAATTTAGTCCTCCAATTGAAATAGATTTGGTTGAGACTTTTTCATATAGAGGGACTCGACCCTAACATATTATCTCCCGTAAATTTGAGGCTCAGTTACCTTGAAACCCAAAAGAAAATACATCCTCCTTTCCCTCCTCCTCTTCGGAATTTGGTACGCTTCCGCTCTGCCCAAAGTTCTGTTTGAAAAACCCACTTCCACGGTGGTCTTTGCCGAAAAAGGCGAGTTGCTCGGCGCGCGCATTGCGGCGGATGGGCAGTGGCGGTTTCCGCTCCCTCCCATCTGAACTACCGAAAATCAGCCACTTTCGTAATCAAACAGAATGCGATTTATGCGGGGAGATATTGGCCGCCGCAGGTGAAATGCAAGGAAATGTAGAATAATGAAATTACGGCAAGGACGAGTGGGAGATGGGTGGAGGTGGTGCGGTGAGTTCTTCTACTTTCCACAATAAGAATATATTTTATAAAGTCTTTACATTGCGCAAAAAAAAATAAATAGCAATGACCCCTAAGTTTAACCCAATTCAATATGTCGAAGATGATAAATTACCAATAATGGAAGTTGGTAATTGGGCACAAAAAAAATATAAGCTTGTAGGTAGATATTGCGATATTTTTACCAAAGGAATGCATAATAAGTGGACTCTTATTTACTTAGACTTATATTCTGGAAATGGTTTTGCGAAAAACAAATATTCCGGTCAAATAATTAGGAATTCCGCATTCATTGCTTTAAGCATTCCGCAGAAATTTCACCACTATATTTTAAATGACTATTCCGCAGAGAATAGCGAGGCTCTCAAAGTCCGAGCAAATAGACTTCATCCAAACATTCCTGTAAAAGTTTATAATTGTGATGTTAATGAAGATGTTGAAACTCTTATTGATTCCATTCCCCAACCGACTATGAAGTTCGGTAATTTGGTTTTTTGTTTCATTGATCCCTACTCTTTGAATTTTGATTTTGAAGTAATAAAGAAATTAGCCTTGCGACAGGTGGATATTCTTATACTTCACGCCTTACAAATGGATGGGCGACGGAATTTTACAAAATATCTCGATTTAAACAATGAAAGAATTGCAAAATTTACAGGTAATCCAAACTGGCGAGATAGTTTTGAGAAAAAGGGTTGCACGGCTAAAAACTTTGTTAAATTTATTTCTGATGAATTTGATAAAAGTATGAATCAACTTGGATACAGGGCTGCGAATAGAAAGGAGGCGGTTCAGAACAATTCGGGAGCAGGGATTTATTATCTATGTTTTTATTCAAAACATAATAGAGGAATTGATTTTTTTGAGAAAATTAGAAAAGGTAGCAATAACCAATTAGAAATATTTTAAAATGTCAAAATCAACCATCGAATGGACAGAAATGACTTGGAATCCGACGACGGGTTGCAATAAGGTTTCATCTGGATGTAAATTTTGCTATGCTGAAATTATGACCAAACGTTTGAAAGCAATGGGTTTGGAAAAGTATAAAGATGGTTTTCAGGTTCGCCATCACGAATATGAATTGCAACGCCCTTATACGTGGAAAAAGCCAAAAGTCGTTTTTGTGAATTCTATGAGTGACTTATTTCACCCAAATGTTCCGGTTGAATTTATTCAGAAAGTCTTTAAGGTGATGAATGAAAATCCACAACACGTTTTTCAGGTGCTAACCAAAAGGGCAGATTTACTTTATGATTACGATAAGAAAGGGCTATTGAACTGGAGCCCAAATATTTGGATGGGCGTTTCAGTTGAAAATGAAAAAGTGGAAAACCGGATTGACTTTTTGAGAAAAACGGGGGCGGAGACAAAATTTCTGTCGTGTGAACCTTTAATCGGGCCGCTTTCAAATATGAATCTTAAAAATATAAATTGGGTAATAGTGGGAGGGGAAAGCGGGAGAAAACCTCGGCCAATGAATGAGCGGTGGGTTTTAGATATTAAAAAACAATGTGAAGATTTTGAAGCATTATTCTTTTTTAAGCAATGGGGAGGAACGAATAAAAAGAAAGCCGGTCGTACTTTGGAAGGCAGAACTTGGGATGAAATGCCCGTGTACAATTATGCGTAGAAATTTGTTTCTTGAAATCCACTAAACGAATAATCCTCCTCCTCCTCCTCCTTCTCTTCGGAATTTGGTACGTTTTCGCTTTGCCCAAAGTTCTATTTGAAAAACCTACTTCCACAGTGGTGTTTGCCGAAAAGGGCGAGCTGCTCGGCGCGCGCATCGCGGCGGATGAGCAGTGGCGTTTCCCGCTTTCGGATTCGGTGCCGACAAAATTTGAAACTTGCCTTTTGGCGAAAGAAGACCGCCATTTTTACCGCCATCCAGGTTTCAATCCGGTTTCGCTGTTTCGGGCGGTTTATTTGAATATCAAACACGAAAAAGTGGTGAGCGGTGGCAGCACCATTTCGATGCAGGTAATCCGCTTGAGCCGCGACAACCCGCCGCGCACGGTGTGGGAGAAAATCTACGAAATCCTTTTGGCCACGCGGCTGGAACTGCGGTTTTCCAAGGAAGAAATTTTGAATTTGTACGCTTCCCACGCGCCTTTCGGTGGAAATGTGGTCGGTTTGGAAGCGGCGTCTTGGCGATATTTCGGGCGGCCGGCGGCGCAACTTTCGTGGGCGGAAAGTGCCACGCTGGCGGTGCTGCCCAATGTGCCGGGTTTGATTCACCCCGGCCGAAACCGCGCGGCGCTGTCCCAAAAACGTAATCAACTTTTGAAAACGCTTTGGGAGCGGGAAAAGCTGGATGAAACCACATATCAATTAGCGCTTTTGGAATCCATTCCCCAGCAGCCCGAAAGGTTACCTGATGATGCCACACATTTCACTGATTTTTTGAATGAAAAAAATAAAGGCGAAAAAATCTATTCCACTATAGATTGGGAATGGCAAAATCGGGCGAATCAATTGATACAAGTTCGATTGCAAAAATTGTCACGAAACAAGATTTTTAATGGGGCGATTTTATTGATTGAAAATGAGACTGGGGCCATCAAAACGTATATAGGAAATCAACGGAATACGCCCGGCGGATTTAACAATATGTTGCGCGCGCCGCGCAGTTCGGGCAGTATTTTAAAACCGTTTTTGTATGCTTCGATGTTGCAATCGGGCGAAATTTTGCCCGATGAATTGGTACCGGACATCCCTACTTTTTTCAGCGGTTTCAAACCGGAAAATTTTGTGCGGGATTATGATGGTGCCGTGCCCGCCAGCGAGGCTTTGGCACGCTCGCTAAATATTCCCGCCGTGCGAATGTTGAAGGATTTTTCCGTGCCGCGCTTCCAGCGAAAATTGCACCAACTGGGGTTTTCCACCATCGAAAAACCGCCTGGCCATTACGGGCTTTCCTTGATTCTGGGTGGCGCGGAAGTAACGGCTTGGGATTTGGGGCGCGCTTATTATCAGATGGCCGCGCAACTCAATTTGTATCAAAATTCAGATTTGGAAAACAAGGCGCAAACCCCTGATATTCATTTTATTAAAGACGAAAAAGCGTTGCCACATTCGCCCTTCGGCAATGCTGAAATTTATCAAACTTTCCAAGTGTTGACCACCTTGAACCGCCCCGATTCGGAGATGGGCTGGCAGAAATTTGGCAGCCCGAACGTGGCTTGGAAAACGGGGACGAGTTTCGGTTTCCGCGATGCGTGGGCGGTGGGCGTTACCCGAAAATTCACTTGCGTGGTTTGGGTGGGAAATGCTTCTGGCGAAGGCCGTCCCGGATTGATTGGCGCGCAGGCGGCAGGCCCACTTTTGTTTGATTTTTTGAATACGCTGCCGCAGGAAAAATTCTTCGAACCGCCGTTGGATGAAATGGCAGAAGCGGAAATTTGCGAGCAATCTGGTTTGCTGGCCACCCGGCATTGCGAAACTTCCAAACTTGACTGGATTCCCAAAACAAAATTATCCCAAAAATTATGTGGAAATTGTAGAACGGTTTTTACTACTAAAAACAAAGATTTTTTGGTATCCAAAAATTGTGCTGAAAATGAAGAAATAGTGGAGCAAAAATGGTTCGTTTTACCAGCGGGTCAGGCGTGGTATTTTTCTAAAAAAAATGCGGATTACGAACCTTTGCCACCGTGGAAACCGGATTGCATATCCGAAAATCAGCGCTTGGTGGACGTGATTTATCCCAAACAAAACGGGCGGGTTTTCATTCCGAAAGATTTGGATGGAGAAGCGGGCAAAGTCATTTTGGAAGCCGCTCCGCAACGGCCCGCAAACAAACTGTTTTGGCATTTGAACGGGGAATTCATCGGGGAAACGGAAATCTTTCACCGAAAGGCAATGTATTTGAAATCAGGGAATTACGCGCTATTGGTGGAGGATGAAAACGGAAATTCAGCGCAACGGGATTTTCAAGTGGTAGAGAAAAGTTGATTATACATAAGTAACTTTCTCAATCCAATCCTCCGCTTTTTTGAAAATGTATTTCTTCTTTTCCTCATTCATCTTATCCAACGTGGAAAGCATCATTCCCATCCGGTGATTGTTCTCAAAAGTTTGGCGTTTTTTATCGATAAATCGCCAGTATAAACCATCTACAATATCGCACCAATTTCCTTTGGAATAATTGCTCATTTTTAGAATGTAGTTGCTACCAGAAATGTAAGGTTTAGTGGCGAAAATGCCACCCTCCGCAAATTGGCTCATTCCGTACACGTTCGGCGCCATCACCCAGTCGCTCGAATCCACGAAGAGTTCCATAAACCATTGATAGACTTCATCGGGGTGTAAGTCGCTCATTAACATAATGTTGCCGAGAATCATCAATCGTTCGATGTGGTGGTTCCAGCCGTTTTTGATGGTCTTTTTAATGGAGTCGTCCAACGGCGGAATGCCTGTCGTTCCGTCGTACCAGCAGTCTTTTATTTTTCGTTGATGATTGAATTTGTTTTTTTCCAAATCAAAATTGTGGTAAATCCCGCGCATAAATTCGCGCCATCCGATGACCTGCCGGACGAAACCTTCTACCGATGGAAAGTGGGTGTTATTTTCTCCATAGTATTCCAAGGCTTTATCAATCACTTCATCGGGCGTAATTAACCCCATATTGATATAAGGCGACAATACGGAATGAAACAGGAATTCTTCATTTTTCCCTATGGAATCTTCATACGGGCCGAAGTCTTCAAAACGGTTTTTTAGAAAATCATTCAATCGGTACAAAGCGCTACGGCGGGAAGTGGCCCAGTTGAAATTTTCCGTGCTGCCGTAATGTTCGGGGAAAAGCTGGTTCACCAAATCAATCACTTGATTATCAATGCTGTCACACTCAGATTGGGGGCGTTTTGGGAACTTCATATTTTTGGGAAATGGCTTGCGGTTTTCTTTATCGAAGCTCCATTTCCCGTTTTTGGGAGTGCCGTCTTGGTTCATCAAAATATTCAATTCTTTCCTTTTATTCTGATAGAAGGTTTTCATAAAAGGTTTATTGTCGGAAAGATAATCTTCAAATTGCTTTTTAGAATTGATGAAAAGCGGGGAATCAATTACTTCTAATTCTATTTTTTTGGTCTTACAGAATGCGCGGATTTTTTTATCAAAAAAGTGGTCTTCTATATCATAAGTAATTATCTTTTCAATCGAAGAATATTTATCCAATGTGTTTTCCAATTTATCTTCATAATTCATTGATATATTTTGAGCATTCAAATCCCAGTATTTGATTTTATATTTTTCGTTCAACTCTTTGGCGTGGTGCCGCATCGCGGAAAGGAACAAAACCAGCTTGTGTTTATGGTATTTAAAGTGGGTACATAGTCCGGCATCTTCGGCTATAAAAAAGAGGGTATTTTCATCGGGGGAAAGTCGCTCGTGGGAGGAGAAAAGGTGGTTGCCGAGAATGAGCGCGAGTTTCGTATAAGCCATTTGGAATTTTACCGAGGAAACCTCTGCGATTAGATAATTGTTGAACGAATTTACTTTTTGAGTCCGCACACGTCACTATGGTTTGCGTTTCTGAGAAACCCAGCGATCTTGTCTGCGGAAGATAGGTTTCCATATTTACAGCACGGGTTGCAAGTTGCGTTTTAGACCCCAGCGCGGTCTCAGGTATGAGGTGATTTGATCCCGCTGTGGTCAATGACCGAGGGTCAATTCAGCTATTACAAATATGGGATGCCGCTGGCATCTTTCACAGAAATGGTTTCAAAGCGTTTTATTCAAATTTCAAGAAAAAAAAATGACAATTTTAGTTTGGTTTCGCAATGATTTGAGAATCAGGGACAATGAAACCTTGGTGAAGGCCGTGGAAGATGCGGACGAAGTAATTCCTTTTTATTGTTTCGATGATTTTTGGTATCGGGATTTGGAATCCGGTTTCCCGAAAACGGGGAGTTTCCGTGCGCAATTCATCCGCGAAAGCGTGGAAAATTTGCGGAAGAATTTGCGGGAAATCGGAGGAGATTTAATTGTACGGAAAGGCGACACGGCAACAGAAATTCAAAAAATTCATCAAGGTTATAAAATTGATAAAATCTATTGCGACGAGGAAGTCACTTCGCAGGAGAAAAATATCCTAAAAAATGTGAAGAAATTAGATATTCCCGTTTCGCAATTTTGGACGTCCGCTTTATTCCATAAAAATGACTTACCGTTTCCAATAGAAAAAATGCCGTGGGTTTATACGGATTTCAGAAAGAAAATGGAGAAGGAAAGTGAGGTGCGGGCTGAAATTACCACACCCGAAAAAATTCAGATTTCATCGGAAATGGAAAGTGGTGAAATTCCCAGTTTGCAGGATTTAGGATTGGAACAACCGGAAAAAGATAAACGCGCTGCCTTGGATTTTAAGGGCGGCGAAGACGCGGCGTGGCAGCGGTTGGACAATTATTTTTGGAAGCAAAACCTTCTCAAAAAATACAAAGAAACCCGCAACGGGATGGTGGGCGCGGACTACAGTTCCAAGTTTTCGGCGTGGCTGGCGCGCGGTTGTATTTCTCCCAAAAGCATTTATCACCAAATAAAAAAATATGAAAAAGAAATCACCAAAAATGACTCAACCTATTGGCTGATTTCTGAATTGATTTGGCGGGATTTCTTTCGTTTCACGGCGCTTAAAGAAGGAAATGATTTCTTCAAAATAGAAAAAGGAAAAGTACCCAAAACAGGTGCTAATTTCGATATATGGAAAAGCGGCGAAACGGGACAAGATTTCGTGGATGCCAATATGAAGGAGATCGCGGCCACAGGATTTATGAGCAATCGCGGCCGTCAAAACGTGGCCAGTTATTTAGTGAATGATTTGAACGAACAGTGGCACGCTGGCGCGCAATGGTTTGAAAGCCAGTTGATTGATTATGATGTTTGCAGCAATTATGGCAATTGGGCCTATGTAGCGGGCGCAGGACACGACCCTCGGAAAGACCGCTATTTCCACGTGGAAAAACAAGCAGAACGCTACGACCCTGACGGCGAATTCCGCGCGCTTTGGATTTGGTGATTCGTTAATTCGCGTCCTGAAAATAGACTAATTTTCAGTCGAATAGCTTCTGCATTAAATCGGGAATGAACGATTTGATAAAACACGGATTTACTATTCAACGAATCGCACAACCTCAAACCGCAAACTTCAAACATTAAACATTTCTCAAGATGCCATTAAACGTCTCCCAAAAACTCATCAAAGAACATCTCATTGCCGGCGAAATGACGCCGGGTACGGAAATCGGGCTGAAAATCGACCAGGCGCTGTTGCAAGATGCGACGGGCACTTTGGTGCAATTGGAGCTGGAGGCGATGGGCCTCGACCGCGCCAAAACGGAGGTGGCGGTGCAGTACGTGGACCACAACCTTTTGCAGACGGACTCGAAAAACGCGGACGACCATTTGTTTCTAAAATCGGCGGCGCAGCGGTTTGGGCTATGGTTCAGCCGGCCGGGCAACGGCGTGAGCCACCCCGTGCATATGGAGCGCTTCGGCAAGCCGGGCAAGACGATGGTGGGCAGCGATAGCCACACTTGCGCGGCGGGTTCGCTGGGGATGCTGGCGATTGGCACGGGCGGCTTGGACGTGGCGGCGGCCATCGCGGGCGAGCCGTATTTTGTGAAAATGCCGAAAATAATGGGCGTGAAACTGACGGGGAAACTGCCGGACTGGGTGAGCGCCAAGGATGTGATTCTGGAGATGCTGCGCCGCCACGATGTGAAGGGCGGCGTGGGCAAAATCATCGAATATTACGGATCGGGCTTGGCCGAGCTGAGCGCGATGGACCGCCACGTGATCGCCAATATGGGCGCGGAACTGGGCGCGACAACCACGGTTTTTCCTTCCGATGAAGAAACCAAGCGATTTTTGAAATCGCAACAGCGGGAGGAGGATTGGACAGAGTTATTGGCGGATGAAAATTGCGAGTACGACGAACACGAGGAGATTGATTTGAGCGAGCTGGTGCCGCTGATTGCGAAGCCGACCAGTCCGGGGAATGTGGTGCCGGTGAGCGAGGTGGCCGGAAAGGAAATTTCACAAAGTGTGATTGGTTCGTCGGCGAATCCGGGTTTGCGGGATTTTTGGGTTGTGGGTGAAATTGTTGGTGGCCAGGATGTTAGTCCCGAAGTGTCGCTGGACATCAACCCGACTTCGCGGCAGATTATCCAGAATTTGATTCCGATGGGGAGTTTTGCGAAACTGATTACGGCGGGTGCGCGCTTCCACCAGAGCGGCTGTATGGGCTGCATCGGGATGGGGCAGGCGCCGGCGTCCGGCAAAATCAGCTTGCGGACGATGCCGCGCAACTTCCCCGACCGCAGCGGCACGGAGGATGACCAAGTGTATCTGTGCAGCCCCGAAACCGCCGCCGCATCGGCCTTAACGGGAAAAATCACCGACCCGCGTGATTTGGAAAAATCCCACAACCTGAAATACCCCAAATACCAAAGCCCTGAAATGGAGCAGATTAACACGGAGATGCTGCTCGCGCCGATTGACGATAATAAAAGCGTGGAGCTGGTGAAAGGGCCAAACATCCAAACCTTGCCGGAGTTGAAGCCGATTCAAAACGAGGCGGAAGTGCCAGTTTTATTGAAAATGGGCGACAATATTTCCACCGATGAAATTTTGAAAGCGGGCGCGGAAGTGCTGCCGCTGCGGTCTAACTTGCCGGAAATCAGCAAGTATAGCTACACGGTGATCGACACATCCTTTTACGACCGCGCGATGAAAGCCAAGGAGGAATGGGGCGGCCACATTGTGGTGGCCGGCGACAATTACGCGCAGGGAAGCAGCCGCGAGCACGCCGCGCTGGCGCCGAAATATTTGGGGCAAGTGGCGGTGATTGCGAAAAGCTACGCGCGGATTGCGTGGCAAAACTTGGCGAATTTTGGTATTGTGCCGTTGGAATTTATCAATAGCAAAGATTTGGAAAAAATCGAGCAAGGCGATACGGTGATTTTGAAAAATCTCCGCGAAGGAATACAGGACGAAAAGCCGATAAAAGTGGAGATAAAAGGGAAAGAGGAAATCGAGGTGAAACACAGCCTAAGCCAGCGGCAAATCGATGTGATTCTGAAAGGTGGGATTATCAATTATTTTAAAGAGGAAATCTTAAAATAAACGCACTTCTTTTGGGAAAAATAGAAATCCTTTAGCATCTTGCCACAATCATTTTCCTCGCCTTTGGTTTTCTTACATTTGAGGTTCATTTGAAACTCAAATTCCCACTCACTGAGTATGAAATTTGGATCTTCCAATCCGATCTGGAAAATTGCGCTGGTCTTGATTTTGACCCTCGGCACCCTTACCGCCATCAGCATTTTCAGCTATAGGAGTTACCAAGAATTTCGGGCGGCCACCAACCTTTTGGACAGCCAGCCCGACAAGGTTTTGCTCAGCGAAAATATCGGGGTGGATATGGGCGAGGTCCAAAACAGTTTTCAGGCCTATTATTTCAATCCGTCTAATTCAGGTTGGGATGATTTTGCCACCCAAGCGCAAGAATTGGAGCGCAATATTCAAAAATTATATGAGCAAAGTTTAGGCACGCCTTATCACAAAGAGGCGGACACGCTGCAGAGGCTCTACGGTGAAAAAATTGAGAGTTTCCGCAATCTTATCGCGCTGCAGGAAGAGCAGCAACTTCGGGATTTAAACCGCGACCCCATCCGCGCCTTGGTGAAAACGCAAAGCAAGATTGAGAAAGACAGCGTTTTTTATCCCAAGGAAGAAATTTCCACCACGGTCATCACGCGCACGGAAACCCCGCAGGTTCGTATCGAAGAAAGTTCAAGAGGCCTTTTTGGAAACCTCTTTAAAAAGAAGGTGAAAATTGATTCCAGCAACGTGGAAATAGGGGTGAAGAGCGACGTAAGGACGGAGGAAACCACGCGCTACGACACCACTTATTTTCAAAAGGTGGATACGCTGCTAAACGCGGTGAAAAGTGCTTTGGCCCGTGCCGAATACCGGCGCCGGCTGCAATCCGAAGAATTGCGGCAAGAGCAAATTGCGATGGTGGCTTCCGACCAAGTGTTGCGCAACCAGCTGAGCGCCATCATCTCGAAAATCAAGGGATTGGAAAAACAGAGGATCGCCAAGGAGAAGCGCCAAACGCTGGCCACCGCGCGGGCTTCTTTCACTTCCGTTGCTTTTTTTGCGATAATTGGCGGGGCGCTGGCTTGCATCCTCATCTTTTTTGTGATCAGGGATATGGTGGTGGGCCGAAACCGTGAAACGGAACTGGCCGAAGCCAAGGGCCGCGCCGAAAAACTGGCCAATGCCAAAGAGGAATTTTTGGCCAATATGAGCCACGAAATCCGCACGCCGCTGAATTCCATCTTGGGATTTTCGGATCAAATGGCGCAAGATCACCTGCCCGATCCCCAGCGCGCAAAACTGGACAACGTGCGCAGCAGCAGCGAGCATTTGCTGATGTTGGTCAATGATATTTTGGATTTTTCGAAAATAGAATCGGGGAAACTGCGGTTGGAGAAAATCGGTTTTTCGATTGAAAAAGTAATCAACGAAAGTTTGGCTACTTTGCAACATCTGGCAAAAGCCAAGAATATTTCGTTGCGGAAGGAAATTGCCCCTGACATTGAGGATCTTATCGTTCTGGGCGACCCCATCCGCTTGAAGCAGATTTTGATCAACTTGGCGGGAAACGGCGTGAAGTTTACCCCTTCCGGCTATGTGAAAATCAGCGCGAAAGCGGAAAAACGCGCGGGGGAAAACATTACGGTATGCTTTGAGGTGGAAGATACGGGCAAGGGCATCGAGCCTTCCAAACTGGAAAGCATCTTCGAGAGTTTCAGCCAAGAGGACACTTCCATCAGCCGCCGGTTTGGCGGCACGGGGCTGGGGCTGTCTATTAGCCGGCGACTGGCGCTGCTGCAAGACGGGACGATAAAAGTAGAAAGCGAGCCGGGCGAAGGTTCGGTTTTTTCGGTGAGCCTTCCTTATGAAATTACCGATAAAGACGAGTATTCCGGCAAGTTTGATTTGGCCAATGTAGAGGTGGACTTGAAA
Source organism: Owenweeksia sp. (assembly GCA_965214115.1). GTDB lineage: Bacteria > Bacteroidota > Bacteroidia > Flavobacteriales > Schleiferiaceae > Owenweeksia. The sequence goes on along the minus strand of CBDCAU010000002.1, from coordinate 22,272 downwards.
GGAAATTCATTATTGTTGATAGACGACGACCGGATGAACCACGCGCTTTTGAAACCCGCCTTCGAGAAATGGAACCTGCAATACGATGCGGCCTACGACGGCGAATCGGGCATCGAAAAAGCCTCCCAAAAATACTATGATTATGTGCTGACCGACCTGCAAATGCCGGGCATCGATGGGTTGGAAACCATCGCGCGGATTAAGCGAAATGGTTTGGCCGGCCACGCGCCCTGCCTCATTTTATGCACCGCCAATGCCACGGTCAAAAATCTTCCCGAAGCGCGCCTGAAAAATGTGGACGCGGTACTTTTGAAACCTTTCAAAGAATATGAAGTAGCCGCCATCCTGACCAGTGCCCGAAAGCACGGAAAACCCACCAACAATAACGAGAACGAAGATTTGGAAAACATTTATTCCTTAGAAAATTTCAGGGCTTTTGCCAATGACGATCCGGCGGTTTTGTTGGAATTCGTGAAAACGTTCATTGAGGCAAATCTGGATGATTTGAACGCGATGAAAACGCAGGCCAAGAAAAACGACCAAGCCGCGCTGGGCGATACGGCGCATAAAATGAAAAATACTTTTGGCCAGTTGAAGGTGCGGGTCGTGCTGCGCGAATTGGAAGCGCTGGAAACCCTCATCCACGAACCACAGGCGCGCCGGGTGGTGAAGGAGCGGGTGGAGCGCATCGAAAGTTTGGCGCTGGAAATATTCGAGAAAATGCAGGAAGAAATGAAAGAAATGGCTTGATTATCAGGCTTCCAGCCCGTAGCCCCGGATTTTGTTGTAGAGCGTTTTGCGGTCGATGTTCAGCAGCCGCGCGGCCTTGGTTTTGTTGTAGCGCACTTTTTCCAGCGCCTCCATTATTTTTTTGCGCTCCAGCGCGCTTTCCAATTGTTTCAGGTCGGTGCTGTTTTGCAGGTTGTCCAGATCCTCGGCGGATTGAAGGGCGCCGCTGGAAATCTCGCTGGGCAGCGCCTTTTTTTTCACCCGCCTTTCCAAAGTCAGCAGCACCGCGCGTTTCACCACGTTTTTCAGTTCGCGCAAATTGCCCGGCCACGCGTATTCTTTCAGCAGTTCCAACGTTTCTGGGTCAAAGTCCGCCACCTCCCGTTCCAATTCTTGGTTGGCCTCTTTTAGAAAATGTTGGGCGAATTGTTCCACTTCTTCCGGCCGTTCGCGCAGCGGGCTTATCTCTATTTTGAACTCGTTCAGGCGGTGGTACAAATCTTCTCGAAAACTGCCGTCGCGGATGGCATCCGTCAGATTTTCGTTGGTGGCGGCGAGCAGCCGCACGTTCACGGGAATGTCCTCGTTTCCGCCCACTCGGCGGATTACTTTTTCTTGGATGGCGCGCAGCAGTTTCACTTGGGTTTCGTAGCTCAGGTTGCCAATTTCGTCTAAAAACAAGGTGCCGCCCTCGGCGTGTTCAAACTGGCCGGGGCGGTCGCTCACGGCGCCCGTGAAACTGCCTTTGATATGCCCGAAAAGCTCGCTGGCCGCCAAATCTTTGGAGAGTGCGCCACAGTCAATCGCCACGAAAGATAGGCCCGCCCGCTTGCTATGGAGGTGAATTTCGCGCGCCACATATTCCTTGCCCGTGCCGCTTTCGCCTTGGATGAGGACGCTCATATTGGTCGGCCCCACCAGTTTCACGAACTCATTCACCCGCTCCGTCTGCGGACTGCTGCCGCTCACATAGGTTTTAGCGCGTTCCTCTTTTGGCGCGGCTTCTTTTGCAGGCAGGTTGTGCCGTTGTCCCTTCTCCGCTTCTTTTCTTTGCAAAAGATTGGTAACGATGGCGGAAAGTTGCTCGGGCTGCACGGGCTTGGTCAAATAGTCGGAAGCGCCCAATTTGATGGCTTTCACGGCCAACTGGATGTCGCCGTAGCTGGTTAGCAACACCAGCTTGGAATGGGACAAAACCCCGCGCTCGCGCAGTTCTTGGAGAAATTCCATCCCGTCCATCCCCGGCATCCTAAAGTCGGAAATAATTAAATCGAAATCATCTTTTTCCAAGGTGGCCAGCCCTTTTTCGGCGGTGGTTTCGGTGTGTACGGTGAGGCCTTTTTTGGCAAAAAACGATTTGAGCATCAACAAAAAAGTGATGTCGTCATCTACCACCAAAATGCGCTGCGGCTCGGTTTTCATTTTTATGAATCTAAAAATCCCACAAAAGTAAGCGGGCAGAAATTTTACGATAGGTCTAAAAAAGAAACCGCCACCCAACGGTGGCGGTTTCAGCTCAACTCGAACAACTAAAAACTAACGCTGCTATCTATATAGCTTCTTAAATGTCATTTTTCGATTTCCTCGGCGGGTGCTTCCGCCTCCATCATTTCTTCCGTTTTCACGGCTTGGCCTTTCGCATCGTAAGTCAGGTGCAGCGCTTGCCCGTCATTGTTCATCAACACGTGATAGTGTGTTCCTGTGCTGCCCTTCGTTGTATAGGCACTTTCAAAAGTGGCCGATTCGTACACTTCCATTATGTCTTGCTGTACGGAAGCTGGCAAATCTTGTTCTTCCATTTCGGTGCGGGTCTCGGTCGGCTGGGCGTTTTCGCTCTGAGCCGAAAGTCCCGTGGCGCAAGCCAGCAATACCGAAAAAAGAAGGGGTTTCAAATGTTTCATTACTCGTAAAAATCAATTGTGTTTCAGCAATCAATTCTGCCTATCCATAAGTGAAATGTATGCCAGTCAAAAAGTGCTATCGCAACACCTTTAAAACCAATAGGATAAGTACCTTGGCACGGAAGGAGGCTGTGGAAAAATTCCCCAAGTTGGGGTTACCGTTCCTCGGAACGCGTTTATTCAGGCATAATCGTATTCAGGGGATTACCTTTCTCATCGTATTCCACCGTCCAGCGCTTGCCGGGTTTTTCGACTTCCACCACGTAGCTGGAAAATTTCCCATCGTCCATCGTTTTCCACACATTTAACACTTCCGGCGCGTGGTAGCGGTTGGTGATGTCGTTTTGCGCTTCTTCGGGGAGGGATTCATAGGTGATTTCCGTCCATTCGCGTTCGTCTTCCACGCGCGGTAGCTCGGCCTCATTCTCTGCCTGCATCATTTCGGTTTTGTCCATTTCCTCCATATTTTCCATTTCTTCAGATCTGGAATTTTCCGTGGTTTTCGATTGACCCATCGCCAAAGGGCTGGCCATCAAGCCAATCCCCATTATTAAAAGTAGCTTTTTCATTTTCTATTGTTTTAAAAATCAAGTGTATAAACCGTAGAATCGTTCTAAAAGTTCATTTAACATTTCTTTAAAAAACACGGGCGCGCCGCCGCCGTTATCTTTATCATTTTAAAATAAGACCATCACTATGGAAACCCTCACGGAAACCCCCCGCCCCGAAAATCAAGGCCCCAGCACCCGTCAAAAGATTATTTCCGCTTACCGCGAATATTTGCTGCTGAATGGCCGCGCGCCCGCCAGCGTCTTCGCTTTCTGCCAAGATTTGGACCTTGAAGAATCCGAATTCTACGACCATTTCAACGATTTTCCCCAAGTGGAAGATGCCTTTTGGACGGAAATCTTTAAGGATGTCCAGTCCGCCACCATCGGCGATTCCGAGTTCGCCCATTTCTCGGCCCGCGAAAAAATGCTCGCTTTTTATTACGCTTTTTTTGAAAAACTAAAACAGCACCGCAGTTTCGCCTTGGTAAGTTTGGAAGAATCCTTTTTTGCGATGGCGAAAGAAGAGCGCCATCTGACCGAACTGAAAAAAGAATTCCGCCTCTTTGCAAAGCAGATCATCAGCGAAGGCGTGCGCAACGGCGAAGTGGCCGAGCGCAGCCGGTTGTCCGATAATTACCACCGCGTGTTCTGGTTCCAGTTTTTGTTTTTGCTGAATTTTTGGCGCAAAGACCGCAGCCGAGCGTTTACCAAAACCGAGGCGGCCATTGAAAAATCCGTCAATCTTGCGTTTGATCTCATCGAGAAAAACGCCTTGGAAAGCGCCTTCGATTTCGGGAAATTTATGTTCCAGAACCGATGAAAGAACAGGAAAAAATTCCGACGTCGCGTTTACAGCGCACCGGAAAATTTATCGGCACGGGCGCCAAAGTGGGCGGGAACTACCTGAAATATTTTGGCAAAAAACTGGTGGGCAGCGAAACGGAAGCCCGCGAAGAACTGAACCGCAGCAATGCGGATGACATTTACAAATCCCTGAGCCAACTGAAGGGCAGCGCGCTAAAAGTGGCGCAGATGATGAGCTTGGATGAGGGAATGCTGCCCGGCGCTTTTTCAGAAAAATTCGCGCAGGCCCAGTATTCCGCGCCGCCCCTTTCTTATCCGTTGGTTGTCAATACGTTCCGCAAATATTTGGGAAAATCACCTAACGAAATTTTCGATTCGTTCGACAAAAACGCTTTTGCCGCCGCTTCGATCGGCCAAGTGCACCGAGCGGAAAAAGAGGGAAAAAAATTGGCCGTGAAAGTCCAGTATCCCGGCGTGGCCGACAGTATCGTTTCCGATTTGAAAATCGTGCGGCCCATCGTCGGGACGATGCTCAACATCAGTTCCAGCGAAATCGATCACTACTTGGAAGAAGTGCAAGCGCGGCTTTTGGAAGAGACTGATTACGCGCTGGAACTCCGCCGCAGCCAAGAAATTTCGGCCGCTTGCGCGGGAATTTCGGGCTTGCAGTTTCCCCATTATTATGAGGAATTTTCCGCTGAGCGCATTCTGACGATGGATTGGCTGGACGGTTTTCATTTGAATGAATTCGTGAGATTGAATCCCGACCAAGCAACGCGCGATAAAATTGGGCAAGTGCTGTGGGATTTCTATGATTTTCAGATCCACGAACTGATGCAGCTCCACGCCGACCCGCACCCGGGCAATTTTCTTTTCAGGGAAAACGGAACGGTGGGCGTAATTGATTTCGGTTGCGTAAAAGTGCTGCCGAAGGATTTTCACGACGCGTATTTCCAACTGATGCTGCCCGGCATTTTTGAAGATGATGCCGCCTTCCGCCAGTTGCTTTTCGATTTGGATTTCCTGCTGAAAACCGACCGCGAAGATGAGGCGGCGCATTTTGTGAACGTATATAAAGACGTGCACAGCTTGCTCGGCCAACCTTTTTTCAATTCAGAATTTGATTTTGCCGACAAAGCCTATTTTGAAAAAATCTACGCGCTGGGCGATGTGTATCAAAACGACAAAACCCTGCGCAAGGCTAAGGCGGCGCGTGGCCCGCGCGACGCCATCTATCTCAACCGGACGTATTTTGGATTGTATTCGCTACTGCACAAATTGCGCGCGCGGGTGGAGACGCGAAGCCGGCTCTCCACCACTTTGATGGCCAAATAATTTATCGTCTTTCGTCCGATAGATTTTCTTTTTTTACTATTGCCAAAATTCTGTTCTTCTTTTGGATAGGAATTTTGGCTTTTTTTGTTATAGTTTTTAAAAAATATGTCAAAGAAGAACGCTATTTGGAGGGTCGTTTTTTTGCTGTGCGCAGTCTTGGCCGTTTTGCGTTTTGTTTTTCATCCCGATTACATCCTTACTTGGGATGTTTTTGGCTATTATTTATATCTCCCCGCTCACTTTATTTATGGTGATATTGGCTTGGTGGATGCTTCGTGGCTCGATCAGCTCGTGGCCCAATATGAGCCTACCACCACGCTCTATCAACTTACGGAAGGCAGCAACGGAACGCGCGTAATCCGCTATACCTGTGGGCTTTCCATCCTTTTTGCCCCTTTCTTTTTTATTGGCCACTGGCTGGCCGGCCCCTTGGGTTTTCCAGCGGACGGGCTGTCGCTTCCTTATCAATATTCCGTTACGGTGGCGGGATTGCTGTACGCTTTTTCGGGGCTTTATTTTTTCGCCAAAATATTGAGGCATTTTTTCAATTCCAACATTGCCATTCTCATTTTAATTTTAACATTTTTTACGACTAATTATTTTCATCTCACGGCTTTTGATGGTACTTTGCTTTCGCATAATTTTTTGTTCACTTTTTATGCGATTTTGGTGTACTGCACCATTCGCTGGTATGAGCAGCCTAAAATGAAGTACGCCTTTTGGCTGGGAATTTCGCTCGGTTTTATCACTTTGATACGTCCCTCGGAGGCGGTTTGCGTTTTGATTCCACTGCTTTGGCTTCCCAAGAATTCGGAAAATTATTGGAAAGAAAAAGCAAACCTATTCGTCAAAAACTGGCGGCATATTTTGGTGGTACTTTTTTGCGCTTTTTTGGTTATATCTCCGCAGCTTATTTATTGGAAAAAATTGACGGGTGAATTTCTTTTTTACTCTTACGATAATCCGGGGGAAGGGTTGGATTTTTTGAACCCTCATACCTACCCGTTCTTGTTCAGCTTTCGCAAGGGTTGGTTTGTTTACACCCCGCTTATGATTTTTGCGATGGCGGGCTTCTATTTTCTGTATAAGAAACACAAGGCCATTGCCATCACTATTTTTATATTTTTTATCGTCAATCTATACATCATTTCCAGTTGGACAACTTGGTGGTACGCTGGTGGAAGTTTCAGTTCTCGATCGCTCGTACCCAGCTATGTTCTTTTGGCCATTCCGTTGGGATTTTTGGTGCAAAAAATTGGGACACTTTCTTTCCCGAAAAAAATGGTTTTTGCCTTTATCGGCTTGACTTTGACCGTGCTCAACCTGTTCCAAACGTGGCAATTCGAGAAAGGAATCCTCAGCAAACAGCGGATGACGCGCGACTATTATTTCGCCATTTTCGGAAAAACCCAAGTGAGTGAAAAAGACAAAAAGCTGATGCTGATAGAAAGGCCGTTGGAGAGCTTTCCAAAGTTTGAAAATCAGCAAGATTATACCTCTAAAATGCTCTATGAAAATGATTTTTCGAAGGGATTGGATACGATGAACCGGAAAGGTATTTTGGTGATGGAAAATCAGCTACCTTTTTCGCCCGGCATCGATATGACTTTTAATGAATTAACAGATAAAGATCACGCTTGGATACAAGCCGAGGCAGGAATTTTCGTGGATAAAAATTTGAACCTCGAAAACTGTATTTTGGTGGCTACTTTTCATCACAAAAACAAAGAATATTCGTTTCGCGCAAAATCACTTGACAAAGACAGCCTAAAACTTAATGAGTGGAATACTTTAAAACTTACTTATCTCACCCCCGAAGTGCGCATAAAAAAAGATAATCTCAAAGTATATATTTGGTATCGCGGGAACGATTCAATTTTAGTGGATTATTTGAAGGTTGAACTATGGGAGCCGAAGTAAAATCGCACGGCCGTGCGATTCCGCAGACTGTGCGATTCAGCCTAATCAAACTGCTCCAAAAATTCTTCCAGCCGCCGCTCTCGCACATACTCTTGATAGCAATATTGCACGGAAATCAGGAATTCGTAATCGTTTAAAGTGCTCATTCTCGCGCCAGAAAATTTGCAGTAAAACATAAAGGCCACCAGTTCATCTTTTGATAATCCCGTTAAGGTGACCACGCTTTCGCGGTTGTTGCTTTTTTCTAGTTTTTAAACAAGTTAGCAGAGTCTTATATTGATTGGCAAAGAAGAAAAACTATGCTTTATGAGTATTTTTATCTTTATTTTTGTAGGCTATTTACATTCAATCCCTCAAATATGATTGTTAATTTTAGTGTTGAAAATTTCGGCCCGATAAAAGACAAACAGACTTTGTCGTTCGAGGCGGAGAAATCCACTCATTTGGAAGAGCATTATGTTATCGAAGCGGGGGGGGTTCGCTTGTTGAAAATGGCATTGATATATGGCGCCAATGCCTCCGGAAAAACCACCGTACTGAAAGCACTCCAGTTTTTGCGGGATTTGGTTTTGGAACCTAAGAGCAAAAAGACCGATGAACTGGATTTTCAGCCTTTCCTCTTTGATAAGATTACTCCCTATCAAAACTCAAAACTTTCCATTGCATTTATTCAGAACAAAATCAAATACTTTTATGAGGTAGAATTTTCAAAAAAAGCGGTGGTTTATGAGAAACTGGATTATCACAATCCTAACAAAGCGAATATCCTTAAAAGAAGCACGGATTTAGAAAATAAGTTTACCGAAATAACTTTTGGCAGTAAGATAAAAAAGAATAAAATTTTCAAAAAAACTTTGGAAGCAAATACGCTTTGGAATAATACGGTTTTAGGTGGTTTTCTTAAAACCAATATTGATTTCGATGAATTGGATGAGGTTTTAGATTGGTTTGAAGATTATTTGCAACCATTGGTTTACACCAGAACGGACTTAGATAAATTTGTTACAACTCAAATAGATAAAGAAGAAATTTTCAAAAATGATATTGTCAAAATTTTAAAAAAGGCGGATTTTCATATTTCAGATATTGCTATTAAAGAAGAGCCGGTCAGGCTTCCATTTGATTTTTTGAAGTATATGGAAAGTGAGTTAAAACCTTCTTCGGAAACAGTAAGTAAATTAAGCGAAATGCAGAAATTCAGAATTAAAAAGGTGGATTTCGAACATACAGTAAATGGTGAAAAATTCATCCTCCCTTTAGAGTTAGAATCCGAGGGTACAAAAAGATACTATGGTTTTGCTGGACTTTTAGCCATTTTAATTCAAAATTCTGAGGTAATTCCAATTGACGAACTTGAAGATTCTTTACATCCCGATTTATACACGCAGTTTATCCTTTCTTTCTTAATAAATTCTAAACATTCCCAAATCATCGCCACCACCCACAACCGCGAAATCTTGAATGACAAAAATGTTTTCAGGAACGACGCGATTTGGTTCACAGATAAATCCAATGACGGTGCGACGGAACTCTATTCACTGGCTGATTTTGATTCTTCGGTGATACGAAATACTACCAATATTTTAAACGCCTACAAAAGCGGAAAACTTAGCGGTGTGCCTAATCTGGGTGATTATTTTATCGATTTAAATTGATGCGAAACCATCGAAAGAAATTCGTTAAAACAAGGTCAACTTTTGCCATAGTAGTAGATGGCAAAACCGAAGTGTGGTACTTTCAAATGCTGAAAAGAAATGAAAGAAAACTGAATGTAAACATAGAACCAAAATTACCTTCCAAAAAGAGCTTATCCCAACAGTATAAAATGGTACTCTCTTTGGCTAAAGTATATGATAAAGTTTTTTGGATGGTTGATTATGACGTTGTGAAAAAAGAAACTATCGAAAGTCGCGGGGGTAAAGAATCGGCTGAAGAATTTTTTATTCGATGTAGAAATGAGATTTTAAAAGACTATAAGAATGTGGTAATCATTGTAAACAATCCGTGTCTTGAATTTTGGTTTTTATTGCATTATGAAACTACTTCAAAACTTTACAGAAATAGCAATGAGGCCGAGAAAAAATTGAGGAAATATTTAAAAGATTACCAAAAGAAACAAAGCTATTTTATCAAAGAGGGAAATGATATTTATTTGAAGTTGAAACCTCGTTTGAAAACTGCCATTGAAAATGCAGAAAACGCTGGGTTATTTGATGAAAAGAATCTTGAAAGGGGAATAAGTGAAATGTCTTTATTTTTTAAAGACAAGGAAATTAGTTCCAACCTATTTTAGAATTTATACCATTAGTCAAACTGCTCCAAAAATTCCTCCAGCCGCCGTTCTCTTACATATTCTTGATAACAATATTGCACAGAAATCAGGAATTCGTAGTCATTCAAAGTGTTCATTCGGACAGGCGAAAATTTGCAGTAAAACATAAAGGCTTCCAGTTCATCTTTTGACAATCCCGTCAGGGCGACCACGCTTTCGCGGTTGTTGCTTTCTTCCAGCTTTTCGCGGTAGGCTTCTTCGGCTTTCAGTTGGGCGAGCATTCGCAGTTGGCGCGGCTTTGAGCCAAATAAGTTATAAAGAAATTCGGCGGGGTTGGCGGCGGTGGCGTTCACGATTCGGCCGTTGCCGAGGTTTTCACTTTTAGGATAAAGCGGCTCTTGCAGCACGATTTCTTTATCTTCATTGGATGTCAATTTATAGCTAAAAATACTCACCTCGTTTAATAAAAAATTTTGTTCCTTCATTTCTATCAACACATTGTTTAAGAATGTAGAAGAATCATTGTAAACAAAATAAAAATATTGATACGAAATATTGGAAAAAATGATGGTATCGTTCCATTGCAATGGGATGGAAAATTTGCCATCGTTTCCGGTCAGATTGCCTTTCAAAGTTCTTTTGTTGATGACGTGGGTGGCGGGAATTGCCTTCAAGGTTTCGGCTTCCACCACCGTTCCGGTCAAGGTTTGCGCTCGGTTTTCATTTATAAAATAAAAGGAAAAAAAGAGGAAAAAGACCAGTTTAAAATGTTGAGGCATCGGAGTATCTTTGCAAACTTTTATAGAAAAAATCGGGGAAAACCGCGCACTTCCAAAAGCGTGCCGCCCCTCCAATCCAACAAAAATATGGCAGACGACAAGAAGATTATTTTTTCGATGAGCGGCCTCTCGAAAACCTTTCCCGGCGCCAACAAGCCGGTGTTGAACAACATTTACCTCAGCTTTTTTTACGGCGCCAAAATCGGCATCCTCGGCCTGAACGGCTCGGGAAAATCCACTTTGCTGAAAATCATAGCGGGCCAAGAGAAAAATTACCAAGGCGACATCGCTTTTTCGCCGGGCTATTCGGTGGGCTATTTAGAACAAGAACCCACGCTGGACGAGGGCAAAACGGTGATGGAAACCGTAAAAGAAGGCGCAAAGGAAATCACGGATATTTTGGATGAATACAACAAAATCAACGATGATTTTGGCTTGCCGGAAGTGTATGAAAATCCCGATAGAATGGACAAGTTGATGGCGCGCCAAGCGGAGCTGCAAGACCGCATCGACGCGACCAACGCCTGGGAACTGGACAGCAAACTGGAACGCGCGATGGACGCGCTGCGCACCCCCGCCGGCGATCAACCCATTTCCGTGCTTTCGGGCGGCGAACGGCGGCGCGTGGCGCTTTGCCGATTGCTGATTCAGCAGCCTGACATTTTGCTTTTGGACGAGCCCACCAACCACCTCGATGCCGAGAGCGTGCAGTGGCTGGAGCAACATTTGGCGCAGTACGCGGGGACGGTGATCGCGGTGACGCACGACCGTTATTTTCTCGACAACGTGGCCGGCTGGATCTTGGAACTGGACCGTGGCCAAGGCATTCCCTGGAAAGGAAACTACACCAGCTGGCTGGAGCAGAAAACCAAGCGGATGGAGCAGGAAGAAAAGCAGGCCAGCAAGCGCCGCAAGACTTTGGAGCGCGAGCTGGACTGGGTGCGGATGTCGCCAAAAGGCAGGCAGGCCAAGGGTAAGGCGCGCCTCAACAATTACCAAAGTATGATGGCGCAGGAGCAAAAGGAGAAGGAGGACAGGTTGGAGATTTTCATCCCGAACGGGCCGCGGCTGGGCACGAACGTGATTGACGCTCAGAACGTTAAAAAATCTTTCGGCGATAAATTATTGTACGATGATTTGAATTTCAAACTTCCGCCGGCGGGGATTGTAGGAATTATCGGGCCGAACGGCGCGGGCAAGACCACCATTTTTAAAATGATAATGGACCACATCGAACCGGACGCGGGGAAATTCGAGGTGGGGGAGACCGCCAAAATTTCCTACGTGGACCAAAGCCACGCCAAACTGACCGCCGAAAAAACGATTTATGAAATCGTTTCCGACGGCAATGAAGAGGTGCAACTGGGCGGCCGCAGCCAAAACGCCCGGGCGTATTTGAGCCGCTTCAATTTTAGCGGGCCCGACCAAAGCAAGAAGGTGGGAATGCTTTCTGGCGGCGAGCGAAACCGCCTCCATTTGGCGATGGCGCTGAAAGAAGGCGGCAACGTTTTGCTACTGGATGAACCCACCAACGATTTGGACGTGAACACGTTGCGCGCCTTGGAAGAAGCGCTCGACAATTTCGCGGGCTGCGCCGTCATCATCAGCCACGACCGTTGGTTTCTTGACCGCGTTTGCACGCACATCCTCGCTTTTGAGGGCAATTCGGAAGTGTATTATTACGAAGGCGGCTATTCCGATTATGAGGAAAACAAGAAAAAACGACTGGGCGATGCCGAGCCTAAGCGGGTGAAATACAGAAAATTGGAGAAGATGAATTGAATTTTTCCAAGCATTTTTTAAGCATAATAAGGCCTTGCAGTTTTTATAATTGCAAGGCTTTCTTGTGAAAAACACTGACGGCGCTCACAACCCTATCGGGGTTATCAAATCAATCACTTAAAATTTGAGAAATTTTTTCTTGCAATTCAGGGATTTTATTCTCAATCACATCCTACACAATTTGATAGTTTGTGCCGATATAATTATGTATGAGCCTATCCCTCATTCCTGCCATATCTTTCCAAGAAATAGTGTTCCATTTTTCCCTTTGATTTTATGGGATTTTTTTAGATACCTCGCCAATGATTTCAATACTCCGGACGGCTGCTCTTTTCAGCGTTTCGTTATCATAAAAATCTTCAAACTCAACATTACGGAATGTCTTTAGCAAATAGTCGCATTCCTGCTGGATATGCCGCAGGTATTCCTTGGCAGAATCAGACATAATACGCCTGATTTAAGATGTGCTTTCCAATAAATGGACTTAGCCCATTTTTAGTGACCAAATCTATTTTTTTTCCTTCAAATAGTTTTTCTAAAAAATCATACGTTTTCATAAGATTATCGAACGTCTCTTTTTCGGGATAAAAATGAACCAAAATATCGATGTCACTTTGTGCAGTGGCTTTATTCTCCAAAAAAGAACCGAAAAGACCCAATTCGGAAATCCCAAAGGATTCCAAAAGGGGCTTCTTATTTTTTAAAATAGTTATGATTTCTTCGCGCTTCATTTCGACAAAAATAGAATTTTGGGAATTGTCGGGAAATACAAAAGGCCCTAACAAAATTTCAAAATTCCGTCAGGGCGTAAAATTCTTCAAGGTTTCAGCGCTATTCAATCTCCTTCACCTCAACCCAACCTTCGGCGGAATGCACCAGCGCACAGATAATCTTTCCTTCCAAGGCGGGGCAATTTTTTCGTTCGCGATAAACGGCTGAAACTTGGGCGCCGTCGTCAAAGCTTGTGGCAATTTCCTCGTTGCAAATTTGGAAATCGTCGCCTTTGATTTGTAAATAAGTTCCCGTGCAATCGCGCACCACGGTGGCGTTGTCCACAGATTTTTTTTTCGCAGGAAAGCAGCAGCGCAGAACCAAGTACGGCTGCCAAAAATGGGATTCGTTTCATTTTGAGATGGGATTCAAAAATTAGAACTAAAACCGAAACGCACTTTTTTGGATTTTCGTTGGCTTTATGATAGAATGGTTTTATTTTCTGCAAAACATTTGGTAATGGCGATATTTTCACCCCTTGATAAAACTCCCTGAAAACAATAAATTCCAAATTCTTATTTCACAAACAAATTGAGATGTTTATTTCTCCCTGTAAATCTTTATTTTTGAGCAATTCTAAATCCCAACGTTATGAAATCCCGCACCCTCGCCTCGTTGCTTTCCTTCTTCGCTATCGCTTTTTTAGTAGCGGTTTCCTGTTCCAAAGACGAAAACCTGAGCGCCAACCAGCGCACGCTTTCGCTGCCCGATCAGCCCTACCGTTACGACTTCGGAAACGATAGAGTGGCCACCTTGGGCCGCGTACTTTTTTATGATAACTCATTGAGCGTGAACAATGGCGTGAGTTGCGGAGCGTGCCACAAACAGGTCTTGGCGTTTGCAGATAATAAAAGATTCAGCATCGGCTTTGAACACCGCGCCTCCACGCGGAACACGCCGCCCATCCAAAATTTACAGGCCGCGTCGCCCGTCACCACTTTTCCCGCTTCGCAGGGTCAGGCGCTGTTTTGGGACGGCCGCGAGCGCGATTTGAAAACGATGATTACCAAGCCCATTTTTCACAATGAAGAAATGGGTATGCGCCAGCCCCAAGCGTTGGTGGAAAAAGTGGCTTCCAAAGAATATTACAAGCCGCTTTTCGCGGATGCTTTTGGCAGCGAGGAGGTGGATTTTGACAATATTGCCGAGGCGCTGAGCCAGTTCGTGGGCAGCATTTCTGCCAGTGGTTCCGAATTTGACCGCAGCAAGAGGACGGCGCTGGGCGGCGAAATGTCGCCGATAAAAGAGCAGGGGATGAACCTATTTTTCACAAAATACAATTGCGGCAGTTGCCACAATCTTTTTGACAATAAAGGATACAACAGTTCCAATGTGGGCCAAGAGCTGGTAAACATCGGTTTGGATGCCAGCTATTCCGACCAAGGGGCGGGGGCGCTTTCCAAGGAAGAAGCGGACAACGGCAAGTTCAAAATCCCCAATTTGCGCAACGTGGCCATTACCGCTCCTTATATGCACGACGGGCGTTTCGAGACGCTGGAAGAAGTGATCGAACATTACAACAGCGGCATCCAATCGCACCCCAACTTAGACCACCGCCTGCGCGACCTCGGTGGCGCGCCGATGGCGATGAACATTTCCGAAGCCGAAAAAGCGGCGATGATCGCCTTTATGGAATCGCTCACCGATTACAATTTGCTCACCGACCCCCGTTTTTCCGATCCTTTCGTAAAACGCTAAATCCCTTATTTTTTAGGATGAAAAATGCAATGCTCGGCCTCTTCCTGTTAGGGAGTTTGGCGCTCCATTCTCAGTTTGAACCCTACCAAAGCGGGGGCGAATTTTCCCATTATCTTGGCGTTCAGGTCAATCCGCTGTTGCGGCAGGTTATCAGTTTGGGCAATGCGCCCTCGGTCAATAATCCATTTTTGCTGAAATACGGTCTTCATTTTAACGAGAGCGGGAGCGAGATTTTGGTGGGAGTGGGGTACGAGGGTTCCGAAATCATTGACGAAAACGATTTGAAATCCGAGACGTCTAATTTGAACGCACGGCTCGGTTTTTCCAAAAAAATAAAATTGGGCGCGCGGATGGAACTGGGTTTGGGCGGCGATGTACTTTATCAATCCGAAAAGATAAGAACCTTTAATATCCAATCGTTCGGTTTTGGCAGTGGATTGGATTCCACCATTACCACCAGCACCACTACCCGCAGCGGTTGGGGCGTGGGGCCGCAAATCAATTTTTCGGTTTATCTCGCTCCCCAGCTTTTAATCGGCACTGAGGCCACCTATTATTTTAGGGAGACCAAAAACAAACAGAATATCAGTATAAAGAATTTCAGGCAGCCCAGCCCGTTCGACCCCCTCACGGTTACTACCGATGCGCTGAACGAGGAAAGTGAGGCACGGTCTCTCAACTTGGCGCTGCCTGTGGCCATTTTTCTGATTTTCAAGTTTTAAAAAAATGTCAAGATTGTGGTTTCTTATGGTGGTTCTTTCTATGACCTCTTGTAAAGAGGAAGGGTGTACGGAAAAAGCCGCCCTCAATTACAACATCACCGCCACCAAAGAAGACGGTTCGTGTATATTTTGCGAAGAAACGAGGGAAAACTTTGGCGCGTTCGCTGTTTTGGTGAAAGACCGAAATTCCTTCAGTCCGTGCTATAACGAGGAAATTTTGCGGATAGAACTGAGCCGGCGCGCGCGACGGTTCAATGATGGCTCGTGCGGCACGGAAGAATGCGTGGTGGACGCGCGCTTCACCAATCTCACCGACCAAGACATCACCGATTTGCGCTTCACTATCAGTATGCAACCCTTCGGATACGCCCCGTTCCTTTATTCAGAAAACGACCCGCTGAGTGTACCAAAGGGTGCGGATATTTTTAGGGAGGCCGTGCACGTGGCTACGATAAACCAACCGGGCGCGCCTTGTCCCAATATTGATAGTGCTTATTAGAGGCTGTCTAGAAATGATTATTTCATATACCAGTGTTGAGAAAAAACAAGGAAGGCCGCCGCTGGGCCCTTCCTGCATGCCGAAAATTGTGATTCACCAAAATCATAATCATGACGGCTTACCCGAGCGACCTGAGCGACGGCCAGTGGGCAATATTATCAAAATTCTTCGACACCCGCCGCAGGCGCAAGCACGGCCTGCGCGAGGTGGTCAACGCGGTTATGTACCTTGTGGAGAGCGGCTGCCAGTGGCGGATGCTTCCCTCGGACTTCCCCGGCTGGAAGCTGGTCTATTACTATTACGCCGCCTGGCGGGACAGCGGCCTGTGGGAGGCGGTGAACGCATCTCTGGTGGAGGCGCGCCGAGCAGAGGCCGGGCGCGGCCCGCAGCCCACGGCGGGCTCGGTGGACTCCCAGTCCGTCAAGAACACCCTGGTGGCAGGGCAGCCGGCGGGCTACGACGCGGGCAAGAAGGTCAAGGGGGTGAAGCGGCACATCGCCGTGGACACCCAGGGCCACCTGCTGGCCGTGGAGGTCGGCCCGGCCTCGGTGCAGGACAGGGACGGCGCGGCCGGGCTGCTGGACGGGATGGCGGGGGACTGGCGGTGCCTGCGCAAGCTCTGGGCCGACGGCGGCTACGCGGGCAAACTGGTGGAGAAGGCCAAAAAAGACCATGGCATCGACTTGGAGATAATCAAGAAGCCCGAGGGGGGCGGCTTCCAGGTGCTGCCCCGGCGCTGGGTGGTCGAGCGCACCTTCGCCTGGCTGGACACCTGCCGCAGGAACTCAAAGAACTACGAGAGGCTGAAGAGCTCATCGGAGGCGATGGTGCTTTTAGCCTCCATAAAAATTATGTTGAAACGTTTTTAGACAGCTTCTTATACCTACAAAGTTTTTTCGGTGAATTATAAGTAAGGAAATCTGGGCCTTTGGAATTTACCCACCCAGTTATCAAAGCCTTTTTTTTAGAAAAAACCTTATCACCTGAGTTCGATTCTTAAAAACTCTATGCGGATAACCTAAATCACTGAAGTTCAATCTTTTTTTGCGAAAATGCTGAAATGCCGTAGGCATCACATCTTTGTAGCAAAATATATTGACCACATTATGACCCCATCGGGGCCATATATTGGTCGGATGCGACCCCGGTGGGGTCGTTTTTCGCGCGCTCGAAACGGTTCTACAAATATGGGAACCTGCCTACCGCAGGCAGACCTGCCTACGGTAGGCAGGCCCTATGGGTTTCAGCACCTTGGACGAAATCCAAATTTTTAAAATATAAATCGAATTCAGGTTTATGAGTGGGCTTTTAAAAATTTGTTTAAAAAAAAACCTTGCAAGTTTCTTAAACCTGCAAGGTTTCACATTTCAAAAATCATTGTGGCCTGTAGTACCGACCGCTACCCACTTTTTAGCCCGCAACTAAAATCACCCATTCATCGTCGCCAAAAACTCCGCATTGTCCTGCGTGCGGCTGATGCGGTCGTGCAAAAATTCCATCGCTTCCACGGAATTCATATCCGCCAAATGGCGGCGCAGAATCCACATCCGCTGCAAAACATCCTTGTCTAAAAGCAAATCTTCTTTCCGCGTGCCAGACGATACCAAATCAATGGCCGGCCAGATGCGGCGGTTGGAAATCTTGCGGTCGAGTTGCATTTCCATATTGCCGGTGCCCTTGAACTCCTCAAAAATCACTTCGTCCATTTTAGAACCCGTGTCGATGAGCGCCGTGGCAAGAATCGTCAGCGAACCACCATCCTCGATTTTACGCGCCGCGCCAAAAAAGCGTTTCGGCTTGTGCAGCGCATTGGCATCCACACCGCCGGAAAGCACTTTGCCCGAGGCCGGCGAAACCGTGTTGTAAGCCCGCGCCAATCTTGTAATCGAATCCAAAAGGATCACCACGTCGTGGCCGCATTCGGTCATCCGCTTGGCTTTTTCCAATACGATGTTTGCCACTTTTACGTGGCGCTCGGCCGGCTCGTCGAAGGTGGAAGCCACCACTTCGGCGTTCACGCTGCGCGCCATATCCGTCACCTCTTCGGGACGTTCGTCCACTAGCAAAATAATCATATACGCCTCGGGGTGGTTGGCGGCGATGGCGTTGGCTACTTCTTTTAACAAAGTGGTTTTGCCCGTTTTCGGCTGCGCCACGATGAGGCCGCGCTGCCCCTTTCCGATGGGGGAGAAGAGGTCGATAATCCGCGAGCTGAGCGTGGCGCTTTTGCCCGTCAAGTTGAATTTTTCCTGTGGGAAAAGCGGCGTCAAATGTTCAAAAGCCACGCGGTCGCGCACCCAGCTGGGCTCGCGGCCGTTGATGCTTTCCACTTTTACCAGCGGAAAATATTTTTCGCCCTGCTTGGCGGGGCGGATTTCGCCGCGCACCGTGTCGCCCGTTTTCAGGCCGAAGAGTTTTACTTGGCTTTGGCTCAGGTAGATATCATCGGGCGAGTTCAAATAATTGTAATCAGAAGAACGCAGGAAACCGTACCCGTCCGGCATCATTTCCAGCACGCCCTCAGCCACGATCAGGCCATCAAATTCGATTTCTTTCGGCTTATTGCTGGGGCGGTTTCGGTTTTGGTTTTGATTGCCGCGATTGTCGTTTTGATTCCGGTTGTCGTTCTGGTTCCGATTGTCGCTCGGGTTTCGATTGTCGTTGCGGTTGTCATTTTGATTCCGGTTGTCATTGCGGCTCTGGGGCTGATTCTGATTCCGATTGTCGTTCTGATTCCGTTTGTCATTTTTGGAATCGCCACGTTCATCGTTCCGCGCGTCTTTTTTATCATCGCCTCCCTTGTTTCGGTTGGGTTTTTTCAGATCTTTCAGCGGGTTTTCGCGCTTCGGTTTGTCGTCGCTCTTGCTGCCTTTGTCCTGCGGTTTTGGGTCGTCGCTCTTGGCGTTTTTGGAATCGTCCTTGGGCGCGCCACTATCAGCGGCGGCCTTGGCAGCTTCGGGGTTGGCCGCTTGGTGGTCCAAGATTTTATACACCAAGTCTTGTTTGTTCAAAGATTTGAACTTGGAAACGCCTTGTTTGTCAGCGACTTCCTTCAGGTCGGGCAATGTCATTGCCTTCAGTTCTTCAATTTCGTACATTAAAATAAAGGATTAGTAAACAAGAAAATTCAGGAATTGAATTCGGATTTACAAAAAATGAAAATATGGGAATAAAAAAAGAAAAATATGCAAGCCACGGGATATGCGGCGTTTGCGGTTGCAATAATACAAAGATTTAAAATAACCCTATCCCCATTCTCTAATATTTATGAACTTTGGCCAAAATTTCCACAATGATTCAACGGATTCAATCCCTCTATTTGTTGGGCGCGGCGGTGGCCAGCGGCTGCCTCATCATTCTTTTCCCTTTGTTTGAAAGCGCTGATGGCCAACCTTATATGATTATGAACGATGCGGTTTTCCTCTCCCTCACGGTACTGTCCACCCTTATTTCTATTTTCAGTATTTTCAGATATAAAAACCGCAAACAGCAAGTGATGAGCGGCCGTTTCAACATCATCATCAATTTCGTCTTGTTCGGTTTGATTTTATGGATGTACTTCTCTGTCTATCAACCCGATGGCGGTAGTTTTGGCGTAGGCGCTTTTATGCCGATTGTTGCGGTGATTTTGATTTCCTTGGCCAATCGGGCGATTATGAAAGATGAAATGCTGGTGCGGTCGGCGGATCGGTTGCGGTGAAATCAGTTGGTAGTCAGCAGTTTGCAGTCGGCAGTTTGCAATGGGCAACCTTGACAGGTTTTCCGAAACCTGCAAGGTTTTGATTTTACAGGTCGATAAAAACCTCGAGCGTGTCCCGAATGGCGAGTCCATCGGAAGTTTTACCCTCCAAATAAAACTTGTGAGTAGCCTTTTTGAAGTTGGAACGGTTCAAAAAACCTTGCGAAAAAGAAGAGACCAATTCCACCTTATATTCAAAATCATAAATTTCGCCTTGGAGCGCATCTATTTTCAAAAGATTCTGGCCCGCCAAAATAGAATCATTATCATATAAAAAGCCGCGATCGGAGGTTAATTTGAAATCTTTCAACCGTACCGAATTAAAAAATTCAGGAGGGCAGGAAAGAGCATAAGCCGAGCTGATCCCAAAATCGAAAGGTTGATTTTGAGCGATTTTTTCAACCACAAATTTTGCCCGCACTTGAAATTCGAAGGTTACAGTATCCGTGTGTTCGTGATATTCGTGCAAGCTGTCAGAAACATAAAAATCGGGCGATTTGTCGGAGATGATTACATCGTCACCACAATTATCTAATGCATTCAAAATGCAACTGTGCGCAATGACTCCGACCATCAGAAAAGAAAAATAGAGAACCAAAAATGTCGTGAATTTCGTTTTCATCGCTAATGAGATTTTGATTTTTTGAAATGGATAACGATAAATGAGTAGGGTGGGTTGGAGTCAAATTAAATTTCCATTTAAAAATTTGGCTTGGACTTTTTTCTGCGAAAACCTATGGCCAAATTTTAGGCTATTTTAAAACTGAAAGAAATAAGCAAATTTATCCTCGATTTTTTCGCCATCTGAAGTTTTTCCTTTTAGTTTAAAAGTATGATAACCTTCCTGAAAAACAGAATTATCTAAAACTTGATCAGAAAAACTAAATCTTCCATAACCATCCACAATCTTAAAGTTGACTTCTATTATAGAAGTTGTCTAAAGTCAAATTCACCTCAGCAAAATTACCGCAAACGCCAGCCAGTGCAGGGCTTTCCAGTGCAGCGGGCTGGTCTCGAAGCGCACCAGCAGCGCCTTGAACCCGTCGAGCCAGGCGTTGGTCCTCTCCACCACGAACCTGTGCCCGTACAGCAGCTCGTCGAAGAAGTGCCCCTCGCCGCCGCCGTTCCTGGGGTTGGGGCGGATGTTTGCGTTTATCTCCGCGTCCTCCAAAAAGTCCCTGAACTCTTGGGCGTCGAAGCCCGCGTCCGCGTTCAGGAACAGCCCCCCGGTGGGGATTTCCGAGGCCTCCAGCGCGCCCAGCATCCGCTTCACCTGCCCGGCCAGGCCGTGGGTGTCGTGGTGGTTGCCGGCCGCCGCGTCGCCGCAGGCCAGCGGCTGCCCCCGCCTGTCGGTCAGGAACAGCATGTTGGTGGTGCGGCACTTCTTCCTGCCCTGGTAGGCCACCGCCCCGCCGCCCCGCTTGGCCGGGGTGTGCGAGCCGTCCAGCTGCACGCTGGACATGTCCAGCCCGGCCTTGTGCTTCTCCAGGGCCCCCCGCCAAGCCTTTTCCCAGCTGCCGTCCCGGCACCACTTGCGGAAGTGGTGGTACACGCTCTGCCACCTGTAGCCCACCGCGAAGAACTGCCGCACGGGCAGCTCGCGCCACTGGCAGCCCGTCTTCAGCCGGTACAGCACCGCCTGGACCACCTGCCAGTCCTCCACCTTCGCGTTGCCCCGCCCGTTGCCGAAGCTCAGGTGCGGGCACAGCTCTTTTTTATGATACTTTTGTCCAACATATATTTTTTCACCAATGGTACAGGGTATTGGTTTACAATGCTTTAGTGCCATTGGTGTTTTTTCAAAAACTGTCTTTTGACAAGTTCATAGATAGAAGATTCGTTTCCTTCTTTATAACTTTATTTTGATAAATAAAATCTTGGTCTAAACTCACTTTGAGCGAATTTTCTTCTACAGTATTAACATATTCGGTCACATCACAGGCATTTAACTTATTTACAAACCTTCCCTTATTTAAAAATGCCAAGTCTTTTCTATCGATTCTGAACTCAACTTTAAAGGAATTTCTTAATGTATCATTTGATTCCACGAACCTATTTTCTTTAAAATCGTATATAGTAAATGTGTCAATTTGAGGTAAGTACAAAATTCGCTCAGAAACTTTGCAACACCCATAAACCACCACTGAAAGTAACAAAAACAACCCATAAATTAGTACAAATTTTGATAGCTGATTTTTCATAACTCAAAGATTTTAATTTTTTGATAAGACGAAAAGAAATCACCCAAGTTGGGTGATGTTAAAATTCAGTAGTTTACGAATTTAACAAATCACGGATCACTATTCAATGAATCACCAAGCGCCACCGCCAACGAATAACTATAAAATCGATCAAAGATCTCTTGCACATATTCATACGGTTCGCGCCCCCTCACATAGCCATATTTGATGCCTTTTTTGGTGAAAAATGCACGCTTGGAAAGTTTCAAAATGGCCTCCTCCACATTCTCGTCCCACACATCGGGATTTAGCTTCATCATCTTGGCCATTCGGCGGGCGTCCAAAACGTGGCCGAGGCCGCAGTTGAATGCCGCCATCGTGAATTTTATGCGTTGCAAAGAGTCGGGGATTTTCACAAATTTTCCGCGCATTTTTTTGAGATAGCGCGCGCCCGCCAGCACGTTTTGGCGCGGGTCGTTCACGTTGTCCACGCCCAGTTCCTCCGCCGTGGAGGGCATCAATTGCAGCAAGCCGCCCGCCCCCGCCCACGAACCCGCCTGCGGTTTGAATTGCGACTCCTGATATACCAT
>CBDCAU010000001.1:0-371540 GCA_965214115.1 Owenweeksia sp. | reverse complement strand
CATTACCGTGGACAACAAAACGTACGGGGTTCGCCAATTAGGCTAATTGACTTTTCTGTTATCCTCCCTCCTTCTGTTTTTGCTCCTTTTGCCGGGGGTTCTTTATACTGTAATATTAATCACTTCTCCATATTCGATTAAACTTTCAAAACGAAAGTTGATTGAAATAATAACTTGGAGCGCCATTCCAGCCATCTTTCTGCAATTTTTGGGAGTGATTATAGCTGAATGTTGTTTTAACCAAAACATTGACTTTGAAGTTTTAGGCATACTATTGAATAATAGAGCTGAGTCAATAGAAACGAAAGCAGCTTACAATATTCTTAAGAATTCACTTCCTCAGATTTTGGTTTATCATCTTATTTTAATCACATTTGGAATGTTTTTCGGTTTCTTTTTTCGCAAAATTATCAGGTATTTTAAATGGGACAGAAAGTATCGGTTTTTTAGGTTTTCCAACAAGTGGTACTATATATTCTCAGGAGAATGTTTAGACTTTCCCGATGTCAATGGCTCGTATGAAGAAATAGGCGTGAAAATCGTAAACTTGCTTTGCGACATTGGAAGCGGGGAAAGTGTAATATATAGCGGATATTTTTCAGATTATTATTTGGATGGACAGGGAAAACTTGAGTCGATTCAGATTAGCGAGCCCTACCGAAGATTTCTCTCAAAAGACAACAAGCAAAAAAATAGATTCTATGATATACCAAGTCGGTATCTTTTGATTCCGGCCGAAACTATCGTGAATATAAATATGCTTTATTTGAAACTAAAAGAAGCCTGAATTTCAAGCATTGCGAACATCCGCTAAAATGGCCGCCTCATCGTTTCCGAAAATGGAAAACCCAAATCCTCCAATGGTTTCGATAAAAGCACACTTACTAATGCCAGCGATTTGGGCGGCTTCCCCCAGCGTCACTTTTTCTCTTTCGTAAAGTTCCCCTGCCAAAATCATTTTGGCCTCAAATTCATTCACGCCACTCTTTTCGGGCATTTCTATGGTGATGGTTTTCATAATTTCAAGAATAGTCTTTAGGAATCAGAAACCTTCAAATCCTTCAACCGCAACTGCAAATGCACCTCCCCGTTAAATTCATTTTCATCAATGTGATAAGCGATGGAAATCGGTTGACCGCTGCGGATGAGTTCCAGTTTGTCCGCCATCCCGAAACCAATTCCGTTGAACACAATTTGCGTGGAAGGTTCTCGCAGACAGATTCTTAGATGGGTTTTGTCGCCGCCCACCGCGCGGGAAAACCCGAAATCTTCCAAGCCGTCCGTCTGAAAAACGGGCTGCAAGTTTTGCGGGCCAAAGGGAGCGAATTGTTTTAAAATCCGATAAAATTTCGGGGTGATTTCCGCGAAGGAAAGTTTCGCATCAATGTCCAGTTCAGGCACTCTTTGTTCGGGCAAAATGGATTCGGCCACCACTTCTTCAAAACGGTTTTTGAAATCCTCGAAACGGTCTTTCTGCAAAGTCATTCCCGCCGCGTATTTGTGGCCGCCGAACTGTTCCAAAATGTCATCGCATTTTTCGAGCGCATTATAAACGTCAAACCCGCGTACCGAGCGGGCGGAACCGGCCAAAACACCCTTGCTCTCGGTGAAAACCACGGTCGGTCGGTAATGCGTTTCGATGAGCCGCGAAGCGACAATCCCAATCACGCCTTTGTGCCAGTCTTCGTGCGCCAACACGGTGGTGAAGCGCTCTGTTTCTGCTTGATCTTCAATCATTTGCAAAGCGGAAACCGTGATGGAGGAATCCAAAACTTTGCGATCTGTATTGTGCTGGTTGATGGTTTTGGAAAGTTCGGCAATCGTTTTTTCATCCTCGCTGGTGAGGAGTTCGACCGCGAGCCGCCCGTGGGCCACCCGACCCGCCGCGTTGATGCGCGGGCCAATCATAAACACCACGTCGGTGATGCTCATTTCCTTGGTTTTGCGACCGCTCAATTCTTTCAAAAGTGCAAAACCGCGCCGTGGATTTTCGTTGATTTTCTGCAATCCGAAATGCGCCAAGACCCGATTTTCGCCCGTTATCGGCACGATGTCCGCGCCGATGCTGACCGCCAGCAAATCCAAAAGCGGATGCCAAGTTTCGTCGGGCAAATCCCACTTTTGACAAAGCGCCTGCACCAATTTGAAACCCACGCCACAGCCGCTCAATTCATCATACGGGTATTCACAATCCTCCTGTTTTGGGTCGAGAATGGCGACGGCATCCGGCAGTTTTTCGGCTGGCCGATGGTGGTCGCAGATGATGAAATCGATGCCCTTCTCTTTCGCATAATCGACTTGCTTGACCGCTTTTATTCCGCAATCCAAAGCGATAATGAGCGAAATTCCATTGTCCTCTGCGTAATCAATTCCTGCCAAAGAAACACCGTAACCCTCTTTGTAACGGTCTGGAATATAGGTGTCTATATTTTCATATTGATTTTTCAGAAATGAAAAAACCAGTGAAACGGCGGTGGTGCCGTCCACATCGTAATCGCCGTAAATCAAGATGCGCTCGTTTGCATTTACCGCGCGGTTAATCCGCTTTACCGCTTTCTTCATATCCTTCATCAAATAAGGGTCGTGCAAATGCTCCAAAGAAGGACGGAAAAAATCCTTGGCGGAATCAAAATCGGAAACGCCGCGCTGTGCCAGCAATCGGCACAGCGATTCCGAAATCCCCAGTTCTTTCTGTAGGATTTTTATGATTTCAGAATCCGGTTCGGGGAGAAGATTCCAGCGGAGTTCGGGCATTTTTTAGGATTTGATTTTTTGATGTAAGATTTCCCGCAAGTTATTTAATCCAAAGATTAAACGCTTCAATTTTCAATCGTAAATCTAAAATCGTAAATCGTCAATTAGATGAGTCCCCGCCCCTTCAATTCCAAATATTTGTTAATCGTGTTCACCGTCAAATCTTCCGGCGCGGTCAGCAAAGTTTGGATGCCGTGATTTTGCAGTTCTTTGACAATCAATTGCTTTTCAAAAAGTAGCTGTTCGGCGATGCCTTTCTCGTAAATTTCTTCGATGGAATCAGCGCGCTTTTGCGCAAAATTTTCGACTTCGGTATTTTGAAAAAAGATGCACAATAAAAGATGCCTTTTCGCAATCAATCGAAAGTATTTCAATTGTCGCTGTAAAGAATGAATACTTTCGAAATTGGTGTATAAAATCAATAAACTTCTTTGGTTTAATTTATGACGTAAAACGGCGTACAATTTCGCATAATCCGATTCTTTGTAGGAAGTTTTTTCTTTGAAAAGTTGCTCGGAAATCAGTTGCATTTGACGGTTTCGGGAAGAAGCCGGAACGATGGAATTGACCTCGTTTTGAAACGTCACCAACCCCGCTTTGTCGCCTTTGCGAATCGCTACATTGGAAATGACCAAACTCGCATTAATCGCGTAATCCAGCAAACTCATCCCGTCAAACGGCATTTTCATCACGCGGCCTTTGTCAATCAGCGAATACACATTTTGACTGCGCTCGTCTTGGTAATGGTTGACTTTCAACGATTTGGTTCGCGCGGTGGCTTTCCAATTGATGCGACGGAAATCATCGCCAGCCACATAATCTTCAATTTGCTCAAATTCTTTGTTGTGGCCAATCCGCCGGATTTTTTTGATGCCCATCATTTGAAGGTGGTTGGAAATCGCCAGCAATTCATACTGCCGCAGCAACAAATAAGACGGATAAACGGGGACGGTTTTTTGCGCATCAAAACGGAAGCGGCGGGCGGCCAAACCGAGATGCGTCCTCACGAAAACATTGACCGCGCCGAATTGATATTCGCCGCGCTTTACCGGACGTAGATTATAGCGTAGATTTTTAGCTTCGCCATTATCTAAAGAAAGTTCAAATTTTGTATCTCTTTTTTGAAATTGAAAGGGCAATTCATCGATAATTTCAAAGTGTATTTTTTGGGGATAAAAATGCTCTAAATAAATATCAACCGGATTTTCATCGCCATTGGAAAATTTATCGGCCATTTCGCGGCGGGCAAAGACCGCTTTTTTGATACGAAAAAGCAATATAATATCCACTAAAATCAGCACACTTAAAAGCACCAAAAACATCACCGCCAAGGGAAACAAAACCGGCCAAACGTAGCTCACCACAAAAGCGGCCACCACTGCAATCGCGGCGATAAAAAAACGGTTTCGCAGAAAAAGCGCCTTGAAAAATCCCATCAGCGGGGCACTTCGATTTTATTGACGATTTGTCTCACGGTCTCGGCCACGGTGCGGCCTTCCATTTCGCGCTCCGGCGTGAGCAAAACACGGTGCGCCAACACGCTGGGACAAAGAAACTTAACATCTTCCGGCGTGACGAAATCTCGACCTTGGATGGCCGCAAAAGCTCGGGATGCCCGCAGCAACGCCACCGATGCCCGTGGCGATGCCCCGAGATAAAGCGAGTTGTCGTTCCGCGTGGCATCCACGATTTCGGCGATGTATTTCAAAATCGGATCTTCCACCAAAACTTGCTGAACCACAGCGCGGTATGCCTTGATTTGCTCCGCTGAAATCACAGCTTGCATTTGTTCCAGCGGGTCGCTTTTCCATTGGGAATGTTTGTCCAAAATCTCGATTTCCTCCTCCAAAGTGGGGTAGCCCATTTCGATTTTGAACAAGAAACGGTCGAGCTGCGCTTCCGGCAAACGGTACGTGCCTTCCTGTTCAATCGGGTTTTGCGTGGCGAGAACTATGTATGGCGCTTCCAGTTTAAATTGCTGATTTTCAATGGAAACCTGCCGTTCTTCCATCACTTCAAACAGCGCAGCCTGCGTCTTGGCGGGCGCGCGGTTGATTTCGTCAATCAACACCACATTGGAAAAAATCGGCCCTTTGCGGAAGTCGAACTCGCTGGTTTTCATATTGAAAACGGAAGTGCCCAGCACGTCGCTCGGCATCAAGTCCGGTGTGAATTGGATGCGGGAAAAATCGACCGACAGGCTTTTGGCCAACAATTTGGCGGTCAAGGTCTTGGCGATTCCGGGCACGCCCTCCAGCAAAACGTGGCCGTCCGCCAATATCGCGGTGATGAGCAAATCGACGGTCTTTTTTTGACCGACCACCACCTGGCCGATGGCGTTGCGGATTTGCTCGGTGCCTTGGCTCAGTTCGGTGAGGTCGAGGCGGGATTGGAAGTTTTCTTCGGGGGTTTCTTGCATCGTTTCTAAGATTTGTTAAAAGCTTCATAAATAATATCAAAATCCTGACTTGAAAATTTTGTCCAATCTCCATTATTTAGGGAGAATTTTCCTGATTCAATATATTGTCTATATTTTTTATCAAGATTTGTACTTAAGGTTTGAAAATCTCTGCCAAAAATTTCGGCGCTAATTGTTACCACAAAAGCCACCTGAGTTTTTTCTTTATTGTAAATCTCAGTTCCCATATAAGACTTTTGCTCGTTTAGGCAAAAAACATAATCTCCAATATTTTCGCATCTTTTAAATGCCACCGATTTATTCAATCCACTATCTCTAACTTTTAACAAAAAAGCGGAAACTGAATCTGGCTTAAATTTTTTGTAAAACAAAGTTTCAGCACCTATCAGATAGGGAATTGTTAACCCAACCCTTCCTTTTTTCTTTACCCAAAATTGGATTAGCTGATACCAAACTGGTCTTTTTTCCTCCATTCTAATTTTTCATTTCTGATAGAAATACCCCAGCAATTTCTCCATCTTCAAAAAGTCTTTTTCACTAATTCTCTCTTCCTCCGCGCGCTGCGCAATTTCCACCAACAACTTCACCCGCTTCGGCATTATACCGGATTTGCGGGCGAGCCGTTGCGCAAAAGCGGCATCCAACTCGCTGGTTTCCAAATAATAATGGCGGCGGACGTATTCTTTAAAAAACTGTACCCGCTTGCGCGCGAGATTGGTGTGGTCGTTTTTGGAGAAGTAATATAAACGCCCCAAAGTTTGCACGAATTCCAACGATTTGTTTTGTAAAGGTTCGATAATCGGGATGGCGCGCTGGCGGCGTTTGGCCTCGAACAAAATGAAAAGCAAGAGCGCACCGAGCATCGTCCAAACCGCCCATTTCAGTTGCACATTGGCGAGAACAAACCGCAGCGGTGTCTGCGATTCCAGCCGCCCGACTTGATAATATTCGATGTGGGTGACCGGACGGTCGGCGGGCAAAACGGACAAAATCCCAGCGGAAAAATCGCGAGAATTTTCATCCAACAAATGATAATTGGAAAGGAGGAGCGGCGTGGTGGAAATGTATAAATTGCCGTCGCCGACTTTGTAATGGCGGAGTACGTCTTTACCGAACTCATTGATAGCCAAAGTTTTAAAAGTATCTTTTTCGGTGCTTCGCGCAGATGAATCGGCCGGCAGCTCAATCTGCGGCGACGAATCATCTACAAAAGATTGCGAAGCGGCTTCTTCGGGCAAACTAAATTTGCGCTGTGGAAATCCCGAAATTTTAAATTCCAAATCCACAAAACGCTCTTCCGAAAGCGCATCTTCTCCTGTAAATGGCACGCTGTTTTCCATCCGGAAATTTCGCGGCAAGCCGATGCTGTCCGATGTGACCGACCAAAAATAATTAGCCGCAATCAATACTGTTTTCCCTGATTTCAGATAAGCGCTCAGAGCTTTGGCATCCGCCGATTCGAGGTAGGGGCGGGCGGCCACAATCAGTAAACTGCCCAAGTCCGGCACGTCCTCGCCGTCGCCAATCAGCTCATACAAAGTGCGGTATTCCGAACGGATTTCTTGCGCCGGAAACAGGTCTTCCATCAATTCGTGCAAAACGTAGCCGCCGTAGGGTTCTTTGTCCAGCGAACTGTACGTTTCTACCCAGCGGCGGCCCGGCTGGTTCACGTAAATCAGCGCGAAAACGAAGGCTACGGCCACGATCAAAACGATGATATTTTGACGGTTGGCTTTCACGCAGCGCGGAGGTGTTGATTCAGTTTATGCAATTCATTTTCAGAGGATTGTAACACATTTTCGTCCGCTTCAAAATGGCCGTACCACGTGTATTCAAAAATCCGTGACAAACGGGAAAACGGCTCTTTCAAACCTTCCGAACGGACTTCGTACCGGTAATCTTGGTTGGTTTTGCCGCGCTCCACTTTTATTTGGTTTTGATCGGAAAGTTTTTTCAAAGCCCACAAATATTGCAGCCTGACGACCAGCCGGTTTTGCCCCGCCGTACGCGCTTTTTCGATTTCTTTTTGAAAATGGATTTCGTGAATATTTTCTTCATTCACCTGATAATCAATCTTTTTGGCAGCGGGCGTTTTTCGGAACACGGAATTCATTTCGATGCCGAGGATTTTTAAAATCGCCCAAATCAAAAGCAAGGCGGCGAGGATGTAAAAAACATTTTCGATGGTATTGCCAGACGGCGCTTGGCCGAAAATCCGGTGGAGGATGTCCTGCAACTTTTGTTGGAAGCGCTGCCACGGGCCGTAGGTTTCGTAGCTATCTTTTTGGTAAACGAAGTCGTCGTTTTCTAAAAGGCGGTTGATTTTTTGGGAGTTGAGTTCGCGGTATTGGGGCGTGGTGGTTTGATTTTCAGAGGGTTGCTGGGCGGAGAGGTGTTGTGAAAAAGTGAGAATTAGAAACGTGGCAAATCCCATTCTCATAAGCCCCCTAAATCCCCCAAAGGGGGACTTTGGGCCGACGATAAATCGAAACGACTGGATTTTTCCCGATTCCTTGGTTCGGGTTGACGGCCCCGTTCCTCCCCCTTTGGGGGAGGTTAGGTGGGGGCTTCTTAAGCCCCCTATCCCCCAAAGGGGGAAAATCTTTCGTGATTGGCGCGCGTGATATACCACGCGCAGCAAAGCCCCCCTTTGGGGGGTTGGGGGGCTGGAAAAGCGCGTTTTAATAACTCCCCTCATCCTCCTTTTTTTCATCACCCAAATTCTCAATTTTATCCATCAAACCCTTGCCCTCGCTGCGTTCCACCAAATTGAAATACTGGAACGACATCGCCGTCTGGATGATGGTTTGCGAAAAAATGTAGCCCACCAACACGGCCACGGCCAAGAGCGCGCCGTACCAGCCGAAGGGGTTGTTTTCTGTCAAACTTTCCGTGCCGTCGCGGACGGTGAAAAAAGTGCTGACGCCCATCGCGATGTAAACGGGCAGGATGAAAACGAAGGCCACGATTTGCCCTACAAAAGCGGTGACGAAATACAGCCCGAACGTGCTCCACCATTTGCTTTTGATAAGCTCGAAACAACGGCGGAATGCGGGGATGACGCCCGTGCCCTCAATGATAACCACTGGTAAATACAGCAACAAAACCACAATGAAATAAATTAGCGGGAATAGCATCAGGAAGATGAGAAAAGCGCCCGCGCCGCCCAGCAAATCGGCTGCCACAACGAAGAGGCCGCTGAGCAAAGCGAAGGCGACAATCAACAAGAGCGACGCGCCCAGCACCGCGCCGATGCGCCGCACCATAATTTGCCAAACCTCGCTGGGCGTGACTTTTCCGTCGGGCGAATCGCGGTAGGCGCGGAAATACGAATAGGTGACCATCGCCACGGAAAGGCCGAGCAAAATGTAGCTGAGGTACATCAAAACGGTTTTGACAACGAAAGCGACGGAATCCACAAATCCCTAAGGATTAGCATTTTGCCCGATATTTCCGAACACATTCATAAAAAACAAGCCCGTGCCGATACTCGCCAAAACCGCCACGGGGCCGGAAATAAAAAGCTGCGATTTGAGCAATCCGCCGGCGTTTTGCCGCAAAAACGAAATGGTGGCGCTCAGCTTTTCGCCAAACTCACGAATTTTGAACAGTTCAATTTTCGGTGGGCGGCAGGTTTCCATTTTTATAAATTTTCATAGGATAAATCACAAAATACCACAGTATAAAAAAGGCCGAAATTCCGATAATCGAAACTTTCAAAATAGTGGGCATTTCGGTTAGTCTTGTGACAAAACTTTCCAAGAAGCCCGCAACGATAAAAATCGGTACTAATCCGATGACTAATTTTACGCCATCTTTTGCACCTTTTTGTAAAGAAACCCAGCGCGAATGTGTTTTGGGAAAAAGAAAACTATTTCCCATAATCAAACCTGCCGCGCCCGCAATGATAATCGCGGAAATTTCTAAAGTGCCGTGTATCCAAATCGTTAAAAAAGAAGTGAGAAAAAGTCCTTTGGCGTGAAAAAAATATTGGAAACTTCCGAGCATTACACCATTGTAAAAAAGCAAAAATCCTGTACCAAACGAAAATAAAATGCCCGCCGCAAAAGCCATCAAAAAAACGCGGATATTATTCACCGTGATGTAAGCAAACATATCCGATTGGTGCATCTTTTTATACACCGCCATTGGGTCTTCGTTTTCGATGTTGGATTCGGTCATATTTACATACGAATCGCCCATTATCAATCGCACAAAATTTTCGTCATTGGCGGCTGACACCGCGCCAATCGCCATTGAAAGGCTGAAAATCAGGAAACTATACAAAAGTTGCTTGCGATGGCGGAAGGCGATTTCCGGCACTTCGTATTTCCAAAACCGCACAAAGCGGCTGCCTTTTTCGCGCTTGTTTTTATAGATTTTGGAATGGATGCGCTGGGTGAGATTGTTGAGATAGATTGTAATTTCCCCCGCCGGAAAATAAGTGCGGGCGTAGGCCAAATCATCCGTCATCTGTACGTAGAGCGCGGCCAGCTCATCGGGGTTTTGACCCTGCGGACTTTGCAAAGTTTGCTCAAATTTTTCCCACTTTTCGAGCTGGGATTTGATGAAGGCGGATTCGTTCAACGGATAAATTTGAAAGGCGAAAAATAAGCGATAAAATGGACACGGTAAGCGTCAATTCCACCCAAAATATTGCGATTGATTTTCAGCTCGCGGGCTTGTTTCAGCGCATCGGCGCATTTTTGATTGACTCGCTGGTCATCGCGGCGTTTTATCTCCTTGTTTATTTGGTGATTGGCAGCGCGGAGGTGAACCCGCCTACTTGGTTTTGGGTGATTATTGGCCTGATTTCCTACCTCTATTTTTTGGTGTCGGAGGCGTTTTTCAACGGCCAGACCATCGGCAAGCGCGCCTTGGACATTCGGGTGTTGAAACTGGACGGCAGCGCCCCCACCCTCAGCGCCTATTTGCTGCGCTGGATTATGGTGCCGATTGACTACGGAATGTACGGCAGTGTGGCGATGATTTTAGTGATTTTTACCAAAAACGGCCAGCGGTTGGGGGATTTGTTGGCGGGCACGACGGTCGTAAAAATCAAAAAAGTAGATGCCGCTTTATTGAAAAACAAAAGCGTGATGAAGCAAGTGGATGAAAATTACGAACCCACTTTTCCCGATGCTACCAAGCTGGACGACAATGATATACGCTTGATTCACGCTTCTATTGCGGCCTTTCGGAATCGCTCGCAGCGGAAACCTTCGGAGCTTCTCAAGGAAAAACTGGAAGCGAAAATGCAGGTGAAAAGTGAGCTGCCGCCGGTGAAATTTCTGCATACGGTGGCGAAGGATTATGCTTGGTATTCCAGTAGATAACCCTTTTTATTGACACGCAGATTTCGCAGATACCGCAGATTTTTTTTCTGTTTCTTATCTGGGCGATTTGCGAAATCTGCGTGCTGAAAAATCGCCACTAACTTTAATTCTCACCTGCCTGCCAATGAAAAGTCTTGATGTAAAAGTTTCATAATTTTTTCTTTCTTTGATTTTTAATCAAAATTTTTGAAAGATGACTGAGAATGAAATTTCGTATGAAGTTCGGGGTGCGGCATTTGAAGTGTACAACGAGCTTGGCCCCGGACTCTTGGAGTCCATTTATGAAAAAGCGATGCTGATTGTGCTTCGCGAAAAAGGCTTGCAAGCGTTTTCACAAGTTTCGAGTGCTGTCAATTTTCGCGGACACGATTTGGGCGAGGGTTTTCGCATAGATATTTTTGTAGAAAACAAAGTAATTGTCGAAATAAAATCGGTGGAAGAAATGCGCAAAGTTTACTTCAAACAATTGCGTACTTATTTGCGATTAAAAGATAAAAAATTAGGGCTTCTGATAAATTTCAATAGTGACCCTATTTTTATGAAAAGAATGGTCAATGGATTATGAGCATCATTGCATATTTTGTTGGGCAAATTTTCTCACGCGGATAGCGCGGATTTCGCAGATTTTATAAATCCTCTAATCTGCGAGATTAGCGAAATCTGCGTGCCAAAAAAAATCACCGCGAGATTTCTCCATTCTCCGCCTGCCAAGCCGAAATTCCCCCCTCCAAATTGTACACCTTTTCAAAGCCCATTTCCTTCATTTTCCGAAACGCTTTCCCGCTGCGATTGCCGCTGTGGCAATAGACCAAATAGCTTTTTTCTTTATCTAAATCTTCCAATTGGGATTCAAAATCAGGAGCGTTGTAATTGACCAGTTGGGCGTTTTCCAAATGGCCGTTTTCGTATTCATTCGGAGTCCGCACATCTAAAATCACCACCTCGCTTTCCGCCACCATTTCCTGCGCTTTTTCCACTTTTACGTTGCCGCTTTTGGCGGTCGGTTCGTTTTGCGCATTGCAGGAAACCGCAAACATCGCGGGTAGCAAAAACATCCAAAATCGTTTCATAATCATTGGTTTTTAAGATGATTGTCCACGGAATTCCACATCATCGCGTTATACACTTCGTAACCGTTTTTCTTCAATACATTTTTGGCCGAAGCCGCCCGCACGCCCGCCGCGCAATACACCACTACTGGCTTGTCCTTCGGGATTTCGTCCATCCGGTTTTTCACTTCTCCCACGGGGATGTGTTTGGAGTTTTCCACGTGGCCCGCTTTCCATTCCCCGTCGGAGCGCACGTCCAGCAAAGTGGCACCTTCGTCCACCGCCGCCTTCCAGTTTTTTCCGCTGCCAAATAGTCCCATAATTATTCTATTTGAGATTTTACATCGCCGATGCCGCCGCCGTTGTGCACGTCGTCGATGCCTTGTTCTTTCAGGTAGTTTTTGGCGCGGCCCGCCCGTCCGCCTTTCGCGCAAAACAAGACAATCGGCCCGTCCATATTACGGAACTTGTCCAAGTTCTGCGGCAGGTCGTCCATCGGGATGTGCTGCGCTTGCGGGATGTTTTCCTTGCCCCATTCGTCATCGCGGCGCACGTCCATGAGGATGGTTTTGGGGTCGTTTATCATTTCTTTGGATACGCTCATAATTCTTGTTTTTTTTTTAAGCCCCCAATCCCCCAAAGGGGGTTGCTGGAGCGGAAAATAGTGGTGGTAAATTATTTCGGTAATGAAGTTCCTTCAAGTCTCACATATCCACAATATGCTTACGAGTCTAAACCCCCTTTGGGGGATTGGGGGCATCACGCATCACGCCAAACTCTGCATTTCCACCAGCCTTTTATAAATGCCATCTCTTTGCAAAAGTTCAGAATGCCGCCCGCGCTCGGCGATTTGCCCGCGGTCCATCACGACGATTTCGTCCGCGTGCTGGATGGTGCTGAGGCGGTGCGCGATGACCAGCGAGGTGCGGTTTTCCATCAGTTTTTGCAGGGCGTCCTGCACCAGTTTTTCGCTTTCGGTGTCGAGGGCGGAAGTGGCTTCGTCCAGTATCAAAATCGGCGGGTTTTTCAGCACGGCGCGGGCGATGGACAGCCGCTGTTTTTGCCCGCCGCTCAGGCGATTGCCGCTGTCGCCGATGTTGGTTTGGTAGCCGTTCGGCAGGTTTTTTATAAAATCGTGGGCGTTGGCGATTCGGGCGGCGCGCTCCACTTCCTCGGCGGTGGCGTCAGGTTTTCCCAAGGCGATGTTGTAAAAAACGCTTTCATTAAACAGCAAAGATTCCTGCGTTACCATTCCCATCAAAGCGCGCAAGTCTTTCGTTTTTAGGGTTTTTATTTCTTTTCCATCGATGGAAAGTTGGCCGTTTTCCACTTCATAAAATCGTGGGACGAGATTCGTCAGCGTGGTTTTGCCGCTGCCACTCTGTCCCACCAACGCCACCATTTTTCCTTTTTCAATGTTGAGATTTATATCTTTCAATACCATTTCATCTTGATACGAAAAAGTAACATTTTTAAAAGAAATTTTATCATTAAAATCTTGTATGTTTTCGGCCTCTTCTTTATCTTGAATGGGATTTTTTTCGTCCAAAACTTCCAGCACCCTTTCGCCCGCCGCGTTTCCTTTTTGTATTTGGTAATTCAATTTTGATAAAGCTTTTGAAGGCGCAATAATTTGATAAAAAAACAAAATGTAAGCAATGAATTCTTCAGGTGTAAAACCCTCATTAGAAATGACCAATTTAC
The DNA here is from genome assembly GCA_965214115.1 of Owenweeksia sp. Lineage (GTDB taxonomy): Bacteria > Bacteroidota > Bacteroidia > Flavobacteriales > Schleiferiaceae > Owenweeksia. The sequence continues at coordinate 358,278 of CBDCAU010000001.1, read as the reverse complement.
CACCATACCATACAATCACCGCCATAATGGAGGCGCCCAAAAACTCGCTGAGCGGCGAGGCCAAATCGTTTTTGCGCAACACGCGGTTCATCACATTGAAATAACGATTAACGGTTTTTTCAAACAAGTTTTGTTTCGATTCTTCGGCATTAAAAGCTTTGATAATTTTAAGCCCCGAAATGTTCTCTTCGGTATGCGACAAAATTTCGCCCATTTGATGTTGCGCTTTGGCGGAAGAACGTTTCAAACTTTTGCCAATCGAAGTAATCACAAAAGCGACAATCGGCAACATTATAAAAACGAAGAGCGTGAGCTGTGGGCTCATCCACAAAAGAATGACCAGCGAACCGAGAATCATCAGCGGCTCGCGGAAAACCGTTTCGATGGTTTGCAAGACGGAACTTTCGATTTCCTTCAAATCGGCCGTCATCCGCGAGATGATGTCGCCCTTGCGTTTTTCGTTGGTGAAATAACCGATGGGCAGATTTAAAATCTTGAAATGCAGGTCTTTGCGGAGGTCGCGCGTGATGCCGTTGCGCATCGGGGCTATCACAAAAAGCGCAAAATAGCGGAACAGATTTTTAAAGAAAAACGCCAAAATGACCCATAAACAAACGTAAAGAAGCGCTTCGCCCTGCCCCGTTTCCTGCATCCGGCTGCCCATTTCATACATCAAAAAATCGTTGGCAAAACCGAGCACATCCCCGTCGTAAACGGGACGGGCGGCGGCTTCGGGATTTTCGGAAAAAATAATCCGCAAGACGGGGATGATCAGTCCGATAGAAACCAGCGAAAAGAAAACGGCCAAAAGATTGAGAAAAATGTGGCCGACAATCGCGCCACGGTAAGGCCGCGCGTAACGAATGATGCGCCAGAAGGATTTCATTGGGCGCGAAGGTAAAGGGTGGATGGGTGATGGGTGATGGGTGATGGGTGATGGGTGATGGGTGAAACTTGTAAATTTAGCCCGTTTTAATCGCACCTAATTTTTTAAAAATGAGAAGTTTTACGGAACTGGATTGCTGGAAGGAAGCTCGGAAATTGAAAAATTGGATTTGGGATTTGACACCGAGTTTTCCTAAGGAAGAAAAGTTCCGGCTTGCTGACCAAATCATCCGCTCATCAAGGAGCGTGGGCGCCAATATCTCCGAGGGCCACAGGCGTTATCATTATCAAGAGAATATCCAATTTTGCCGAGTGGCGCGCGGTTCTTTGGATGAAACCCTCAACCATTTGATTGACGCCTTGGATTGCGGCTATGTTTTGGAGGAGAAATTCCAAGTTCTGAAATTGCAGCAAGAGACGGCACGCAAAATCTTGAACGGCTATATCGCCTATCTGAAAAAACAAGAAGACCTTGGCAAATGAGCAACTCAAACACCCATCACTCATCCACTTTTCACTTTCGCACCCTCCTTTCCGGCGGCCATCACAATTCCCTCGGCCGCACGGTGGAAGTCACCGAAATCGTCCTCGCCGACAAAGAGAAAATGGACGAATTGTATCAATGTTATTTCTCCGAAGATGAGGTAGTTCGCCTGCGAACTTCGAGCGCCTTCAAAAGAATCACACTCGAAAAACCCGAATGGACGGCAGACTATCTAGATAAATTCCTCAATGAAATTTCCAAAATCGACCAAGCCAGCACGCAGTGGACGCTCGCGATTTTATTTAAAGAATTGCGCCTTTTTATGAGCGTTACGCAATTTGCAAACGCACAAAAAATTGTGAAAAACAATCTGGAAAATCACAACGATTGGATTGTCCTGAATTATTCGATGGAAGCCTTGGCGGAATGGGCGAAAACTGATGAAAGTTTGAAAAAATGGCTGCGGCCGCATTTGGAACGGTTGCAAAACGATCCACGGAAAGCCGTGGCGAAAAGGGCGTCAAAGGTGCGGGCTCAGTTGAAAGAAACGTGAACGCAATATACTCCGGCACCCTGAAAGGGTGCGACTGCAAAACTTGGGGCACCGCCCCAAGCCCGCCAAAATCTACCGCCACACTCGGCAGGCTGAAAGCCTGCGACTACACAACTTGGGGTGCCGCCCCAAGCCCAAGCCATTCACGCCATACATTCGCCCTAATCTTATCTTCACAAAAAAAACCCCTAAAACCTGAACCCCAAAAAATTACAATCCCATTAAAAAAAATTAGAAATAGAAATTTTTTGCCCGTTCCAAACTTTCATTGGTCAAATTTTTGATAGGCGAAATTTTTCGTTTACTTTGGCCTCGGATTTTACTCTGAAAACATTCCAAAGCCAATGCTTAAGCAGCAACTCAGTCAAAAATTATCACAAAAACTCTCGCCGCAGCAGATTCAGCTGATGAAGCTAATCCAGTTGCCCACGCTGGCGCTGGAGCAGAAAATCAAAGAGGAGCTGGAGGAAAACCCAGCCTTGGAAGAAGGCACGGAAGAATCGGAAAACGCGGAGGAAGAATTTCCCGACTATGAAGAAGACGACCGCGAAACCATTGAGGCCGAGGACATTAACGTGGATGAATACCTTAGCGACGATGAGGTGCCCGACTATCGGCTGAAAGCCAACAATTATTCCCCCGACGACGAAGACGCGAAAATCCCCATTTCCGGCGGCATTTCTTTTTCCGAATATCTGCGCGACCAGTTGCAGATGCGCCGGATGAGCGAAGAGGACCGCAAAATCGCGGATTATTTGGTGGGCAACATTGACGATGAGGGTTACATCCGCCGCGAGCTGAGCGCCATCGTGGACGATTTGGCCTTTACCCAAAACGTTTTCGCGGAAGAGGAAAAACTGGAAGAGGTCTTGAAATACATTCAGGAACTAGACCCGCCGGGCGTGGGCGCGCGCGACTTGCGCGAGTGCTTGGTCTTGCAATTAAAGCGGAAACCCAACACTTCCGCCATCCGCGTGGCGAAGGAAATTTTGGAAAAACATTTTGACGAATTCATCAAAAAACATTATTCCAAACTGATGGAACGGATGGAGATTGATGAGGATTTCCTGAAAGACGCCATCGCCGAAATCACGCGGCTGAACCCAAAGCCGGGCAATTCCAGCAGCAACACCCACCGCTTTTCGCAAACGGTGATTCCCGATTACACCATCAAGATAGAAGACGGCGAACTGGAGCTTTCGCTGAACGGGCGGAACGCGCCGGAACTCAACGTGAGCCGCGAATACAAGGATATGCTGAACACCTATAAAGAGGGCCAGAAAAACAAGGCGCAGAAGGAGGCGGTGATGTTCGTGAAACAAAAACTGGATGGCGCAAAATGGTTTATCGAGGCCATCCGGCAGCGGCAGCAAACGCTGATGATTACGATGAGCTCGATTATGAATTACCAAAAAGAATATTTTTTGACGGGCGACCAGCGTAAATTGCGGCCGATGATTTTGAAAGATATTGCCGAGGAAATCGAGATGGACATTTCCACGGTAAGCCGCGTGGCCAGCAACAAATATGTGCAAACGCCTTACGGTACTTTTCTGATAAAAGAATTTTTCTCGGAATCGATGACCAATACGGAGGGCGAGGAAGTTTCGACCCGCGAAATCAAAAAAATACTGGAAGACAGCGTGGGCGAGGAGGACAAGCGCAACCCGCTGACGGACGAAAAGCTGGCGAAACTGCTGAAAGAAAAAGGCTACCCGATCGCGCGGCGCACGGTGGCCAAATACCGCGAGCAACTGAACATCCCCGTGGCGCGGCTGCGCAAAACCCTCTGAAAATCGTGAACCGCCGCTTTGCCCAAGCGCTCTCTTATCTGCTGCATCCCGCGGTGCATCCGCTTTTGGGGATTTTGATCATCTTGGAATTGACCCCTTATTTTATTGAAACGCGCATTTTGATCTACGCGCTTTTGCTGGTTTTCACCGGCACTTATATTTTTCCGATGGCGGTCAGTTGGTTGGCGTACCGGATGGGCTACATCGAAAGTTTGGAGATGCGCCGCGCCGACGACCGCCGCCTGCCCTACCTCATCGGCGCGCTCAGTTATTACATCGTGGCCGTGGCCGTGGATGCGTTGGGCCTGCCCACCGAGGCGTATTTTTATCTGCTGGCCTGCACGATGGTCATCGTTGTTCATTTGATAATGCTGGCGCTGCTGAAACCCAGCGCCCACCTCGCCGGGCTGGGCGGTTTGCTCGGTCTTTTATTTTCACTTTCGTGGAAATTTTCCGTGAATTATCTGCCGCTGATCGCTGGGGCTCTGCTCCTGTCAGGATTTTTGGCTTCCGCCAGAATGTACCTGAAAGCGCACGATGGAAAAGAAATTTTGCTGGGATTTTTTAGTGGGCTGGTAGTGGTAATTTTGGTGATGCTTTACACATAGTTTTTATACCACATAGAACACATAGGGACACATAGATTAGGAGAAGGAAAACTATGTAATTCTATGTGAAAGCTTCTATGTGTTCTATGTGAAACTGTCCTCAAAACGAAAGCGACAACCCAATTTTAAGCGCGCGGATTTCATCCAAGTTTTCCTCGTTGGGAGTTGTGCCCACCGCGCCCCCGTCGAAAATCGGCAGCACATTATAATGCGCAAACAAGCTGATATTTCCAAAACCGATCCGCGTGTAAGTGCCTACTTTAAAACGGTTCAGCTCATTGGGATGAAAGTAGCGGACTTGGAAATCGTCGGTTTTGTATTTGGTATAAGATGAAAACCGGATGCCGGGCCGGACACCCACGTAAAAACGGAAAAATTTGCCCTTTTCATTCGGCGCGCCTCGAAAACGCAATTCCAAGGGAATTTCAAAGTATTTGATGTTCAGCTTATTGGATTTAAAATCGGTGGTATCGGGAATGATATCGAAGATGCCGTCGCCGTTCGCAGGGTCGGCGGCGATGCGCAAGTTGTTATAAAAATTATCGCTCGTGTATCCCAATCCGTAAGCAAAACTGAAATTGCTTTCGCCGAACAAAATATCGTCCATCGCGCTGAGCGACCAGCAGTTGCTGCGCCAGTTGTTTTCAAAACCCGTGGGGCCGTTCAGCCAAGTGCCGTGGGCGATGTCCAAAAAAAACCAGTCTTTCTCTTCGGGGATGTATTTGGATTGGGATTTCGCGGAAAAGCAAAACGAGAAGAGGGCAGCGAGGAGGAGCGTTTTTTTCATTTCAAAAATTTTAGGGCGTGAAATTACGGAAAGATGGTGCTTTAAATCGCCACTAAGGCACGGAGAGAATTTTTTTTATTAGGATGAAGAGAAAAACTTTATCCCCGAGCGAGTTTAACATTGAATGAGAAACAGGAAAAAATTTGAATAAAACTCGACAAGAAAAATTTATTAACCCCCTTGCCCCGTTTATCTTTCAATCGTCAATCGTCAATCGTCAATCGTCAATCGTCAATCGTCAATCGTCAATCGTCAATCGTCAATCGTCAATCGTCAATCGTCAATCGTCAATCGTCAATCGTCAATCGTCAATCGAAAATTACCTTTGCGGCAAAATCCAAAGAAAATGTCCCAGCCCCTTTCGGAACAAGAAGCCCAGCGCCGCGAATCCCTGAAAAAATTGCGCGAGCGCGGCATCGAACCTTACCCCGCCGCCGAATACCAAACCACGCATTTTGCGGATGAAATCCTGCAAAACTTCGATGAAAATCCCGAAAAGGAAGAATGGCAAAACGTGTCCGTGGCGGGCCGGCTGATGACGCAGCGCGTGATGGGAAAGGCATCCTTTGCCGTTTTGAAAGACAGCACCGCGCGCCTCCAATTGTATTTCAACCGGGATGTTTTATGCCCCGGCGAGGATAAATCTCTATACAATGACGTATTCAAAAAATGGCTGGACATCGGCGATTTCATTGGCGTAAAGGGAAAAATCTTCAAAACCCAAATGGGCGAAACCACTTTGGAAGTGCGGGAACTGACCGTGCTGAGCAAGGCACTGCGCCCGCTGCCGGTGGTGAAGACCGACGAACAAGGAAAAGTGCACCACGCCTTTGCCGACCCTGAAAGCCGCTACCGGATGCGCTATGTGGATTTGATCGTGAATGAAAATGTGCGGGAAACGTTTCTGAAGCGCTCGCAACTGATGGGCGCGATGCGGCAGTTTTTCAATGATAGAAATTATTTGGAAGTGGAAACACCGATCCTCCAGCCCATCCCCGGCGGCGCGGCCGCGCGGCCTTTCAAGACGCACCACAATGCGCTTGACATCCCGCTGTATCTGCGGATTGCCAATGAATTGTATCTCAAAAGGCTCATCGTGGGAGGTTTCGAGGGCGTGTACGAATTTGCCAAAGATTTCCGCAACGAGGGGATGGACCGCACCCACAACCCGGAATTCACGGTGATGGAAATTTATGTGGCCTACAAGGATTATTTCTGGATGATGGATTTTACCGAAAAAATGATGCGCCACACGGTGCAGGCGGTTTTGGGCGATTTGAAAGTAAAAGCGGGCGAACACGAGATTGACTTTTCCAAAGATTTCCGCCGCGTGAAAATGCTGGATTTGATCGAAGAAAAAACGGGTTTTGACCTTTCGGGAAAATCGGAAAGAGAAATCCGCGACATCTGCGCCAAGCTAAAAATTCAGACGGACGAAACGATGGGAAAAGGAAAACTCATCGACGAAATTTTTGGGGAAACCTGCGAGCCGCATTTGATCCAGCCCACTTTCATTATGGATTATCCGGTGGAAATGTCGCCGCTGTGCAAAAAGCACCGCGACAATCCCGAGCTGACGGAGCGCTTCGAGCTTTTTATAAATGGAAAAGAAATGGCCAACGCCTATTCGGAGTTGAACGATCCCATCGACCAGCGCGCCCGATTCGAAGATCAATTGAAACTCTCCGAAAAAGGCGACGACGAGGCAATGTTCATCGACCAAGATTTTCTGCGCGCGCTCGAATATGGAATGCCGCCCACCAGCGGGATGGGCATCGGCATCGACCGTTTCGCGATGCTTTTGACGGGGCAAAGTTCCATTCAGGAAGTGTTGTTTTTCCCACAAATGCGGCCTGAGCAGGTCAAAAAAATTCCCGTGAAAACGGATTTCGAGAAAATCGGCGTACCGAAAGATTGGAGCGAAATTGCGCTGGCGGTTTATGAAACGCCCTCCAAAATGAAAGAGGAAAAACCAACCCAAATTCATCAAAAGCTGAACGGCTTTCGCAAGAAGAAGAAACTGGATATCCCCGCGCTGCAACTGGCGGAGGTGGAAGGTTGGATTTCGTGAACTGCAAAAAAACTGGGGAAATTCTTTAATTAAAAATTCGCAATGCTCAAAAAAACCAAAGTCAAAATCGTCAACCAATCCGGTAACGATTTGCCCGACTACAAAACCATCGGCTCGGCGGGAATGGACATCCGCGCCAATGAAAACTGCGTGTTGAAACCAATGGAACGGCGCGCCGTAAAAACCGGATTGTTCATCCAACTGCCACTGGGCAGCGAGGCGCAAATCCGCCCCCGCAGCGGGCTGGCGCTGAAAAACGGCATCACCTGCCTGAACTCTCCCGGCACCATCGACAGCGACTACCGAGGCGAAATCGGCGTCATCTTAGCCAATTTGTCCAACGAAGATTTTGAGATTAAAATAGGCGACCGCATCGCCCAAATGGTGGTGGCCCGCCACGAAACCGTGCAATGGGAAGAAGCGGAAAAATTGGAAGATTCGGAAAGGGGCGCGGGCGGTTTTGGGAGCACGGGGAGGAGCTGAGTCATCAGCGCCGTAGGTGCGAAATATTTGTAGCGCCGCCTGTAAGGGCGGCGTTTCAATATGTTATACCTCTTTGAGAAAAGCCCTATCGGGGCGACACAAAACCTTTCCCACCCCACCTCCCTCCCTTACTTTTGCAACCTTTTTAAGCGAAAATTCCGTCTATGAAAATCATCGTTCCGATGGCGGGCCGCGGCAGCCGCCTTCGTCCTCACACCCTCACCGTTCCCAAGCCGCTCATCCCGATTGCGGGCAAGCCGATCGTGCAGCGATTGGTGGAAGACATCGTGAAAATCGCCGACCAAAAAGTGGACGAAATCGCTTTCATTATCGGGGATTTTGGGAAGGAAGTACCCGACCAACTCAAAAAAATCGCCGAAAACCTGGGCGCGAAGGGCAGCGTTTACACGCAGGATTCGCCGGAAGGCACGGCCCACGCCATCCTCTGCGCCGAGCCGTCCCTTTCGGGTAATTTGGTGGTCGCTTTTGCCGACACCCTTTTCCGCGCGGATTTTCAATTGGACACGAATTGCGATGGCGTAATTTGGACCAAAAAAGTGGACGATCCGAAACCCTTCGGAGTGGTACAAAAAAATGACCAAGGTTTTATCACAAATTTTGTAGAAAAGCCACAAGAATTTGTATCAGACGAAGCTATCATTGGCATTTATTATTTTAAGGAGGGTGATTTTCTGAAAAAAGAACTGAACTATTTGATTGATAATAATATTCGTGATAAAGGCGAATTTCAAATCACCGATGCGCTGCGGAATATGAAGGATAAAGGCGCCAAATTCACCAGCGGCACGGTGGACGAATGGATGGACTGCGGCAACAAAGACGTGACCGTGGAGACGAACGGCAAGATTTTGGAGTTTATTAAGGATGAAAAGGATTTGGTGAGCTCCGAGGCGGAGATTGAAAACTCGGAAATTATCGAGCCTTGTTTCATCGCGGCGGGCGCGAAAATCCGCAACAGCAAAGTGGGGCCCAAAGTGAGCGTGGGCCAAAATTCCATTATCGAAAACAGCGAAATTGACAACGCTATCATTCAGGAAGACAGCGAATTGCAAAACGCAAAGCTCACCAACTCGATGATTGGCAACAAAGCATTTTATGACGGCAATTTCAAAACGGTCAGCATCGGCGATTACTCGGAACTGCGGTAGCGCCGCGCTGATTTTTCTCTTTCTTTTTCCGCTCTTTTTGCTTTCGCAGAAAGATGACAATGCCCTTTCCGAAAAGGAGCGTCGCCGCTTCAACGAGATGTTTTTCGAGGCTGAAAAACAGATGAACATCGGCGATTCGGAAAAGGCGCAAAAACTCTATGAAGATTTATATAAGGCGGATCCCAAAAATGCCACGGTGAATTATGAATTGGCACAAATTTATGCCAATCAAAATGAACAAGAAGATGCCGTTTTTCACGGCAAAAAAGCGGCAGAATTAGAACCCAAAAACAAATGGTTCCAATTGCTTCTCGCGGGTATTTATCGCAATTTTAGGAGAACGGACGATGAGATAAAAACCTTTCGAAAACTGATAAATTTAGAACCTGAGAATCCCGATTTCCGGTATGAATTGGCGATGACTTATTTGAATGAAGAAAAGTATGATTCTTCCATTTCCGTACTGGACGGTTTGGAAGAAATGTTGGGCGTGAACGAAATGATTTCTGACCAAAAAAAAGATATTTATTTGCAGCAAGGCGACTTGGACGGGGCGGTCTCGGAAATCAGAAAACTGATTGATGCCTTCCCAAAAAATATGGATTATTACGGCACCTTGGGGCAGTTGTTTTCCGTGAACGGGCGGGAAGAAGAGGCGCTGAAGGTCTATCAAAAAATGTTGGAAATTGCGCCCGAAGACCCGCGCCCCCATTTGGATTTGGCGCAATACCACCGCGCCAAGGGCGATTACGAAAAAAGCCTTTTTCACCTGAAAAAAGCGATGGCCAACCCCGACCTTCCGCTGGACAGTAAAATCCCCGTTTTGCTCTCGCTTTTTGAGCCGTCTTCTCGCGATACGGCGCTGAAAAAAGAGGCTTACGAAATGCTGGAAACACTGACCGAACAAAACCCTGAAAACCCCAAAGCGTATGCGATTTACGGCGATTTTTTGAGCCGTGACGGACGAAATCAGGAAGCACTTTCCGCCTATAAAAAAGCGGTGAAAATGGAGGGCGGCGGCCGCTTCGATTTGTGGCAACAAATTTTGCTCATCGAAATCCAAACCGAGGAATACGACAGCCTGCAAATCCACGGCCCGCAGGCGATTGAGCTTTTCCCGAACCAGTCGCTACCTTATTATTTCACCGGCGCGGCTTTTTTGCAAAACGGCAATGCGGAGGAGGCCACTTATTATTTGGAAGACGGTTTGAATTATGTGATTGGGAACCCCCAATTGAAGGAACAATTTTATGTGCAGTTGGCCGATGCCCACAATCGTTTGGGGAAAAGCCGAAAAAGCGATGATTATTTTGATAAGATTTTGAGCTTGAACCCAAACAATTCCACAGCCCTAAATAATTATGCATATTATTTATCAGTACGCGGCGATAATTTAGATAAAGCTTTGGAAATGACCGAAAAAAGCAATCGCCTTTCGGCAAATAATGCTACTTTTTTAGATACTTGGGCGTGGGTTTTATATAAAAAAGGCGACTACCAAAAGGCTTTAGAAAAGATGGAAAAGGTGGTTTCTTTTCCCGAAGGAAATAACGGGGAAGTGCGCGAACATTATGGCGATATTTTATATAAATTAGGCAAAATAGATGAAGCCATTTCCCAATGGAAAAAAGCGCAAGAACTGGGTGGTACTTCGGAATTTATCGAACAGAAAATCCAAAGCGGAAAAATCGTTGAATAATCTTTTAAAAATAGGATTGGTTTTCTTTATCATTTTTGGGTGCAAATCCAAGAAGGAATTGCCCGTTGGCTCGCCGCCGGTGATAAAGCTGAAAACGCTCTTAGAGAATATTCAAAATTCAGAAAATGACTTTGAAAATCTGCGGGTAAAAACCACCGCCAATTTTAAAGACGCCAGCAACTCGCAGAACTTCCGATTGGAAATTAGAATGCTGAGAGACAGCCTGATATGGCTGGACATTGCCGACCCGATTTTGGGATTGAAAGTGGCACGGGCGGTGGTTTTTGAAGATAGCGTTGCGTTTGTGCAACACTTGCCGGACAAACAATTTTATACTGGAAAACTGGCGGATTTGCAATCAAAATTTGACATCGGTTTTGGTTTTAAAGATCTGCAGAAGATTTTTGCGGCGAATGTTCTGTTCGATTTGTCCAAAGAGTTTGAAATTTTTTACGAACAGGGTAATTATTTGCTTTCCGATTTTGACCCGAAGCGACAGGGTAATTTTGGAAAGGAAGAATTTAGGCAAGTTCGATTGAAGCCTGAATTTTATAAACCCGAGCAACAAAATCTACGCAAAAATGCCACCAATCGAAATTATGTTATTTCCAATAAAAATTTCCAACAAGAAAATGACCTGATTTATCCCGATGAAATGAGTGTTTTTTATTCTGAAAAAGAAGAGGAAACCACTTTGAGTTTGGATGTAAAATCGTTTGAAAGAAACGATTCGCGATTGAATTTTCCTTTCAATATTCCGTCCGGATATGCGAAAATACGCCTTTAAAATACTCAGTATTTTCTTGTTGTGCATTCCCTTATTTCTCGATGCACAAAACGACCGAAAAACAAAACTGGAAAAGCAAAAAATTCAGTTGCAGGACGAGATAGAATTGGCCAATAAAATCTTGAAAGAAACGCGCGCCGACCGTGAGACTTCGCTGAGCGGGATTGAAACGGTGGAGCAGAAACTGCGCTTGCGGGAAAGCCTCATTCGGACGCTATCTCGCGAAACGGAAATACTTGAAAAAGAATCCCAAAACCTTCAAAACGAAATTGATACGCTGGAAAGTGAAGTGACCAAACTGCGCGCCGACTACGGCGAAATGATTCGCCAAGCGCGGAAAAGCCAGAGCCAGCACAGCCGATTGATGTTCATTTTTTCATCGGAGAGTTTCAACCAAGCGCTGAAACGGATTGAATATTTGAAACAAATCGCGGATTTCCGAAAGCGGCAAGTGGCGGAAATCCAAAAAAAGGAGGCGGAAAAAACCGCGAAGCTGGACGAACTGCGCGTCCAAAAAGTGCGAAAAGAAGCGCTGTTGGCGCAGCGAAATGCCGAGCGGGACAAACTGGCGAGCGAAAAGCGGGAGCAGGAAAAATCCATTGCCAACCTGAAAGACAAGGAAAGCGAAATCACAAAATCCCTAAAGGAAAAACAGGCAGCGGCGGCGCGCTTGGACAATGAAATTCAGCGGATTATCGCTGCGGAAATCCGGCGGGCAAAAGAACGCGCAGTCCGGCTAAACTTGGAAACGGACGCGAAGAAAGTGGGGTTGATCGCGGGCAAGGATTTTACCAACCGCACCAATAACCGTGCATTAGAAAAATTAATATCGGAGAAGCGCACCGAACTGAAAGCGGCAAACAAACCCGTGGAAGAACCGACGGCGAAAACGGCTTTTGCGATGACCCCCGAAGCCACGCAATTGGCGGCCAATTTTGCCGCGAACAAAAGCCGGCTGCCTTGGCCGGTGGAGCGCGGCATCGTGATTTCGGGATTTGGCCCACAGCGGCATCCGATTGCTAAAAGCGTGATTATCAACAATAACGGGATAGACATCGCCACGGAACAAGGGAGCAGGGCGCGCACGGCGTTTGACGGAACGGTGACCGAAATCATCCGCGTACCGGGCGAGGGGTTTGTGGTGTTCGTCCAACACGGAAATTATTTTACCATTTATAAAAACCTCGTTGAATTATTTGTGAAAAAAGGGGAGGAAGTGACTGGCAAACAGGAGATTGGCCTCATCCGCACCAATGAGACGGAGAACAAAACAGTACTGCATTTCGAACTTTGGAAAGAAATGAGCGTGGAAGATCCGATGCCGTGGCTGGCGCGGAAATAGATGAATTTTTCCTGTGCAAGGTTTGAGGCTGGCGCGGATTTTAGCACATTTAAAGGACCCAACCGCCTGAATAGAGGAGAGATAAGTTGGTGCGATTTCACAAAAGAACTTAACCCATTTGAGGGCGCAAAATTTATACGAATTTTTACCTTTGCGGCCAATGAATCTGCAACTTCCAGAACATCTTTCCCAGCTTCTTTTTAGGCACGAGTGCGTGGTGCTGCCTGGCCTCGGCGCGTTTTTGACGCGCTACCATTCCGCGGAAGCGAACACCGCCACGGGGATGCTGCGGCCTCCCTCGCGGCGGGTGCATTTTAACGCAAGCATCAAAGAAAACGATGGGTTGCTGGCCAATTCTGTGAGCCGTTCCCAAAATATTTCCTATAAAAAAGCGATGCAATTCATTCAGGATCAATTGAATGAATGGCTTTCGCAAATTGATGGTGGCGAAAAAATCAATTTGACGGGAGTAGGCCGGCTCTTTAAGGATGATAATGGCAATCTGCAATTCAGCCCATCCTTGGAAAACAATTTTTTGACCAGTTCTTATGGGCTTTCCATTTTCAGGATGCCGCCCTTGCAGCGCGAGGCGGAAATCCGCAAGACCATCCATAAGGCGATAGAAAAGCACGTCCCGATATCTAAAAATGAACCGCGCGAAAAACGCCGCAAGTTTGCTTGGGCGGCGGTTTTGATTCCGCTGGCTTTTGCGGGCGTGGTGGGCGCGGGATACTACGCTTACGAAAATTCGGACTGGGAAAATCAGGCGGGTTTTGATTGGTGGAAGAAAAGTCCACAGACGACGGTCGATAGTCCACAGCCTGCGGGGGATGGAAAGCGTGATGCGTTGATGAGTGATGAGAAACTGCCGGCGGGAAATTCGGATGATTTGGAGATTTCTAACAATAAAAGGGAAACACGAAATCTGCCTCCATCAGGTAAACCCGAAACACCGAAAACCGACCTTGGAACAAAAAATAAGGGACTCGAAAAATCCGCCCAGACTGTTGTTGAGGTACCAGCAACCCATAACCCACAACTGACAACTTCTTCCTCCGGTTTCCACATCGTGGTCGGTTCTTTCAAAGAAAAAGGGAACGCGGAAAGTTACATTCTGCAACTCCGTTCGCAAGGTTTTGACGCATATCTGGCCGAGGGAAATGCGCGGTTCAACCGCGTGGCAATTGGAAATTTTTCTTCGCGCCAAGCGGCCAATCAAGACTTGAATTCCATCCGCGCCAATGTCAATTCCGGTGCGTGGGTCTTTGCGAATTAGGCTATTTTCGCCACTCGATTTTTTGCATCTATTTTTTATACTGAATGAAGGCCAAAACGCCGAGCGAATCGCGCACCATCGTCACGGAACTCGTTCTCCCGAACGACACCAACAATCTCCACAACCTCTTTGGCGGCCAGCTACTTAGCTGGATGGATCGCGCGGCCGCCATCGCCGCTCACCGCCATTGCCGCCGCATCGTGGTGACGGCCTCCGTGAACAATGTTTCCTTTAGCCAAGCCGTGCCGCAGGGCAGTATTTTGACCTTGGAAGCCACCGTTTCGCGCGCGTTCAACAGTAGCATCGAGGTGTTCGTGGACGTGTTTATGGAAGAGCAGAACGTGAGCGGCAAACGGACGCGCGCCAACGAGGCCATTTACACTTTTGTGGCGGTGGACCAGCTGGGCAGCCCGATTCAAATCCCACCAGTGGAAGCGGAGACGAAGCTGGAAAAAATCCGTTACGATGGCGCGCTGCGGCGCAAGCAGCTTTCGCTGATTTTGGCTGGGAAAATGAAACCGGACGAGGCCACGGAATTGAAGAAGTTGTTTGTGCCGGAGGAGGAGGAGTGAGTTTTGTTTATACCAAAAACACCGCAACGTGAATCATCAAAAAAAGATACACCAAATCGCGCTGCCAGTGCTTCTTTAAATTCTCTAAAGATTTCAGTAAAAAAATGGTGAGCGGGAGGCACAACCACGCCCAAACGTTCGAGGCACCCGAACTGAAAATTCCGATACTTAAAAGAATCAAAAAGGAGAGGGTGGCGTAGGTAAAAGTGCGCCGCTCCAAAACGCTAGTGCGCGCAAATCCGCCGAGAGCGAAAAGCAAGCTGAGCAAGGAAAGTGCGGCCAGCGGAATCCATTTCCAACTTTCATTTTCGGCGATGCTGAACAGAATTCCAAATTCAATTTTGGAAAAAATGGAGAGATAAAATTCGGCTACCGAAATCCCGCTGAAAATAAGCAAGCTCGCCGTCAAAAACCATACGGCAAAAATCCCGACCAAAGGCATCAAAAAAGCGCGAAAATAGATGGTTCCAAAACTGAAAATAGCGAACCAAGAAATCAATAAAAAAATGATAGTTTGAGGGATCAAAATTGAGGAAACTCCGATGAGCGTTCCCACGTCAAAAAGGACGAAGGGAAGCCGCGAGGGATCGTGGATGCACGGCAGTTTTATGAAAATCAAAACTAAAAGCGGCAATGCCAACACGAGGTTGAGAGAAGCGGAAACCAAAGCGAAGGGCGTAAATAAGAAAGTAAAAATAGGGATGGCCTGATAATTTTTTTTTGTAAGAAAATCCGCCGCGTTCAACCCGCCCGCGAGCATCCACGCACTTAAAACAATACTGAAAATTGCCGTAATTTGAAACGCCAAATCGGTGGCAACCCATTGATATTCAGCGATATGAAACTGTGGCAACGGCAAACGGGCGAGCCCCACTAAAACCCCTGCCACCGCCGCCGCCACAAGCAGCGCAGCAAAAAGCGACGACAATCGAATGGAATCAAACCACTTGGCGAACACGGGCGGGAGGTTTACTTTTGCAACAAAATAATTCGGCAAAGATGGAACTTCGCGACGTTTTCTACGCCCTCGGCGACTTTTTCTACTGGACATTTCAAATCCTCGAACCGATTGGCGGGATTATGAATATTTTGCTTTCCATAATTATCGCGGTTTTGTGCGGCTATTGGTTGATTCAGATGACGAAGCACGAGGAACCGAAGCAGGTTCGGTAAATTTTTTCTCACGCACTTGTCCCGTTTTTGCGGGAGATTCCGCGGATTAAATCCGTTTGACGGATAACTAAAAAAATCTGCGCGATTTGCCAAAACTGCGTGCTAAATATCAAAGCCAATATCCCGCCGGAATTCAATCCCCTCGTAGCACACTTTTTTAATCGAGCCGTAGCTTTTTTCCAACGCTTCTTCTTTGTTTTTCCCCAATGAAGTGAACGCCATCACGCGGCCGCCGTTTGTCACGATTTTTCCGTTTTCTTCTTTCGTCCCCGCGTGGAAAGCGATGGAGTCTTCCACGTTCTGCAAACCGGATATCGGCTTTCCTTTTTCATACGAATTGGGATAGCCTTGCGAAACCACCATTACTGTGGCGGCGGTATCTTCTTTAAAATCAACCGATTGGCCTTCTAAATTTCCATTGGCTGCTTTCTCTAAAAGTTCGACCAAATCCGACTTCAATCGTGGCAAAACCACCTCTGTTTCGGGATCGCCCAGCCTTACGTTGTATTCGATGACTTGGGGGCCAGCTTCAGTTTTTATCAATCCAAAAAACACAAAACCAACGTACTCCATTTCTTCTTTTTGAATCCCAGCAATGGTCGTTTTTACGATTTTTTCTTCTACGTTATTTTTGAGATTTTCATCAAATAAGAACACGGGCGAAACGGCGCCCATCCCACCGGTATTGGGGCCGGTATCGCCCTCGCCGATGCGTTTGTAATCCTTAGCCTCAGGCAACAAAACGTAGTTTGAGCCATCGGTTAGGGCAAAGACGGAAAACTCAATGCCCTCCAAAAATTCTTCGATGACCACGGTTTCGCTGGCCTCGCCAAACTTGCCTTCCAGCATATTCTGCAGTTCATCCTGCGCATCGGCCAAACTCTCCAAAATAACTACGCCCTTGCCTGCCGCGAGTCCGTCCGCCTTTAAAACGTAGGGCGGTTTCAAATGCTGTAAAAATTCAAATCCTTCCTGTAATTCATTGATGGTAAACTCTTTATAGGCCGCCGTTGGAATTTTATACTTTTCCATAAACCGCTTGGCAAACGCCTTGCTGCCTTCCAATTGCGCGGCGGCGGCGCTCGGCCCAATCAGCATAATGTCCTGCAATTCAGGTGAATTTTTGAAATGGTCGCGGATGCCTTTTACGAGCGGTGCTTCCGGTCCCACAATCACCATCGAGATTTTATTTTGCATACAAAATCGCCCGACCACGTTGAAATCTTCGGGGTTAATCGACACGTTTTCAGACACTTGTGAAGTGCCGCCGTTGCCCGGTGCCACGAAAAGTTTTTCGGTGATTTCACTTTGCGCGATTTTCCAAGCCAGTGCGTGCTCGCGGCCGCCGCCGCCCAAAATGAGGATGTTTCGTTTCATAGGAAAAAATGAGGGGCAAAGTTCTCGAAAGATAATGGGCGGAGCAATTACGGCTTTTAGTATAAAAACCGCATTAACTTCTTGATGGTCGGTGAAATGTCTTTGGAAAATTCTTCCACCAGCGCAATTTTATGGACGCGGCTCTGCACCGGATACGGATAAATCTTATTGAAAATAACGCCTGCGCCAAGTCCTTGCTCGTTTGCCATTATCAGTTCCTGCGCCATTTCGCCCGCGTTGGGCGCCACCACCGTGCCGCCCAAAATCTTTCCATTGCGCGGGTTCAGTTTGTTTTTCTTTAAGAATAAAATCAGCTTTCCATAGCGATAGTCGGACACCACCGCGCGGTCATCCAGCTCAAAATCGAAGTTGATTGTATCGTAGGAAATTCCTTTTTCTTTGATTTCTTTTTCGGAAAAACCAAAGGTGCAAACCTGCGGATCCGTAAAGGTGCACCACGAAAAATGGTCGAAACTGAGCTTCTTTTTAAATGGCCACGGCACGAAAAAGTTGGTGAGCAAAACGGAAGTGTGCAATTCCGCCGCGTGGCTGAACATCAGGTTCATTGCGGCATCGCCAGCAAAGACGACATTTTTATTTCCCTCCGCGCGCAGGTAATCATCCACCTTGGGTTGGCCTTTGTCGTTGGTTTGGATGTTGGCTTTTTCCAAATTCAATTCATCAAATTCGCGCACGCGGCCAATCCCCACTAAAACTGCATCGCAAGGAATCGTCTTTTCCTCGCCGTTTTTGGTTTTTACCACCACCGCATCTTGTTCAAAACGAAGCAGTTCCGTTTCCAATAGAAATTTCATTCCGTCTATTTCTAGCCGCTTTTTCATCAGTTCCGAAACTTCGGGAAGCTCGTTGCCCATAATCCGGTCCTTCATTTCCAATACTTTCACATTGGCGCCCATCCGCGCAAAGCACTGTCCCATTTCCATCCCAATGGGGCCACCGCCAATAACCAACATATTTTCAGGCAAAAAATCAATATGAAAAAGATTCTCATTTGTAAAGATTTTCACCTTATCCAAACCGTCGGTTTTTAGCATCCGAGGTTTGCTACCGGTAGCCACTAAAATCTTCTTGGATGTAAAAGTTTTTTCACCCACTTTTATTTCGTTTTTCGATATAAAAGTAGCATTGCCAATTTCTATCGCAATTCCCTCTTCTTTTTGTAAATAATCAGCACTTTCGTGTTCACGAATTATATCCTGTCTGGAATGTACATATTCCAGCACTTTTTTAATGTCGGTTTTCCCTTCGGTTTTAAAACCATAATGTTCCGCCTCCTTGGCATTTTTCAGGATTTCGCAAACGTGAATTAGCGCTTTGCTGGGGACGCAGCCGCTGTTCAAACATTCGCCGCCAAAGTTGTCTTTCGATTTTTCGATCATCAAAACATCGAAGCCGAATTTGGCCATCCCGATGGCGACGCCCAAGCCGCCGCTGCCGGCGCCAATTATGATGATGTCGTACCTTTTTACCGCCATTTTATTTTTTTTCGGATGAGTTAAAAAGTCCTTGAAACGGTTTTAAAGTTCCGCTGGCGTACATTTCCATCGGGCTGTCTTCGATGGAATGGCTCTCGCCTACCAATTCCAGTTTTGAATAAAAATCATATTGCACGCCGTCGCCTTCCGTCAAGAAGCTCCAGAAAGCTGAACCAAATTCACTGAGGTCAATCACCACGGGCAATACGATTGTTTCGCTCGCTTCTTTCGGCACGATGATTTTCCCCATTTTTTGCCCCTCGATTACCTGTTCGCCCCTCCAGCTCAATCTCATAAATCATATCCTCTTAAATTCATAAGGGAAGAGGTTGAAATTCACGATTTCCCAAGGTAAAAATCCAAGCGGACATTTCCATCTTCCAGCTCGGCAAAATCCCAATCTTTGATATTGGTTTCGGGAATCCGGGTAAGCGGGCGCATCAAACGATTGATCGTACTCAAATTCGCGGTTATCGTTAAAGGGAACGTCCGCATAAAACATTCCTTCGATGCGGTAAGTGGCCGTGTCGATGCCCGCCTTTTTCAGGCTGTCAGTTACAAAAGTGAGCGAGTCGTTGAACATTGTTACGGGCAAAACCACCTGCGAAGTGTCACCTCCTTCAAATACGATTTTTTGTGGGTGGGTGCTACTGAAAAGTAGATAATCTTCCATATATAAATTATAGGTAAAACTATCTACCGCGAAACCTAAAACCGTGGGATTATCTATGTTCATATACATATCCATCGTAATGATATCCTTTTTCGATTTTTTTGAACACGAAAGCGGAATATTCCAAACGTGGCATAATGAAAGTTCCATATTTGTTATTGTCCTGCACTTTCCAGCGCCAAAAAAAGTAACCAATTATCCCTAAAATCAAGATAATTACGATAATCCAAATTGTTCTTTTTCTCATATCAAATTTCGGCTATCAATTGTACAAAAAGTTGGCTGAGTTTCTCGTCCGCTTTTCCAGCGGTTTCAATGATTTCGGCAATGTTGATGGGCTGCAGGTTTTCGGGGTCGCATTCGTCGGTAATCACGGAAACGGCCACGCACGTCAATCCCCCGTGCTTGGCAACAATTACCTCCGGCACGGTGCTCATTCCCACCATATCCGCGCCGATGATATTCAAATATTTATACTCCGCGCGGGTTTCCAAATTCGGGCCGTCCACCGCCACATAAACGCCTTCCTTTAACGAAAGCTCTTGCGTTTTCGCGATGCCTTTTAGCTTGGAAATCAATGCTCTTGGAATACGGCTCACTCATATCTGGGAAGCGCGGCCCCAGCGATTCTTGGTTGGCGCCCCGCAACGGGTTTTCACTTTGCAAGTTGATGTGATCCTCGACGGCAATCAAATCGCCTTTTTTGAAATCCAAATCAAGGCCGCCTGCTGCGTTGGAAAGCAGCAAGTGTTTGATTCCCAGTTCTTTCATCACCCGAATCGGTAAGGTGATTTCCTTCATCGAATAGCCTTCATAATAATGAAAGCGACCCTGCATCGCAATGATATTCTTGCCGCCGCAGCGGCCAAAAACCAAGTGGCCGGCGTGAAATTCCATCGTAGCCACGGGGAAATTCGGGATTTGCGCGTAGCTGATTTTTTGCTCCACTTCTATTTTGTCAAGCATTTTTCCGAGGCCGGTGCCGAGCACAATCCCTACCTCAGCTGGGCCAAATCCTTTGCGTCTCAAAAAGGCTACGGATTCCTGGATGGCGTGCATCATAATTGAGGGAATTTTTTCAAATCTTCAACGGTGTCCAAGTCCGTAAGTTCCGGCAATTTGCCGACGGTCAGATTTTGATTTTCGATTTTTTCTAAGGTTTTCGGAAAAACCGCTTCGGTACTCCATTCAATATTGCTAAATAAATCGTGCGAATTCTTCATCGCCAAAAGATAATAACCGCCGTCATTTGCGGGGCCGATTGCAATATCTTTTTCATCTAAAATTTGGTAAGATTTTTCAATGATTTCGGATGAAATTTCAGGACAATCGCTGCCTACAATCGCTACTTTTTCATAGCCAGAATCAAAGGCTTCTTGAAAGGCATTTTTCATACGGCTTCCCAAATCATCGCCGTGCTGCATTTTTTTGTAAAAATCTTCGGGATTCCAATCATCCTCGGGATTGATAAAATCGCCATACCAAAGCCAGCTGTCAGCGTTGGTGTCAAGCGCGGCCTCGCGGGTAATTTTCAATAATTTCTTATAAAATTCTACCGCTTTTTTATGTCCCAAGTCCTTTCCCAGCCTTGTTTTTACTTTCCCTTCGATGGGGTTTTTTATGAAAATCATCAGCAAATTGGGAGACGTTTTTTGCATCGTTTTCTTCTATTTTAGAATCTTTAATTTTTCTTTTGTAAAATTTAACTAAAAAATCTTGGGATTTTCCACGCCAGAAGTGCCACCAAATCTGCAAGAAGACCCATTCTAATCTGACAGGGCCATTTGCCAAATATTTGCGCGCCGAGGTAATCATTTTATCCTTGATGAGGCCAAATCGCGCGCCCATCTTGGTCAGCCGCAAAACTATTTCTTGGTCTTCTAAAATCACAAAATCGTTGCGGTAGCCGCCCGTTTTGTCAAACATTTCGCGTGATACGAACAACCCTTGATCACCAAAGCGCACCGCACTTATATTCAAATGTGTGCATTTTTCCAAGATTTTCAAAAACCAATGATGGTGGTCAAATTTGAGACGGAAACACCCAGCGTCAAAACCTGCCTTGTTTTTGGCCACGATTTGATGCAGGAAATTTGCGGGGGGCGTCGTGTCCGCGTGCATAAAAAACAGAAGGCGGCCTTTGGCAATTTTCGCCCCCACGTTCATTTGTGCGCCGCGCCCCTTGGCAGGAGATTTTACCAAAATCACATTAGCAGTTTCCACTTCGCGCAGCGTTCCGTCGGTGCTTCCGCCGTCGCTCACAATTATCTCGCAATCAACGCCTAAGGAATGCCTCCGAATGTAAGAAATTAGCCGTGATATGTTTTCGGCCTCATTAAAAACAGGAATAATTATGGAAATTTCTGCCATTTCGAGCGGCTAAAATTACAGTTTTGCCGCTGCCCGATGGGGTCAATTTTAGGACAAATTCTTTATGCCGTGCAGAATTTAGCCAATACGTTTTGCAATTCCTCCATCAGTACCGGCTTGGCCAAAAAACCGTCAATCCCAGATGATTGCAGAATGCGCTCTTTTTCGTGAGGAAAAATACTGGCGGTGAGTGCCACGATAGGTGGGGCGGTCTCTCCCAGCCGTTCGCGAATGGCGGCGGCCGCTTCCACACCGTTCATCCGCGGCATATTTACGTCCATCAAAACCACGTCAAAATTCCCCGCGCAGACGGCCTCCAGGGCAGCGCGGCCATCGTGTACCAAAGTGATTTTATGACCCAATTTGGCAAACATCATTTCAACAATCTGGCAGTTCACGGGATTGTCATCCGCCATCAAAATGTTGGGGGATTTGTATTGATTATCAAGGGAATACCGCAGTTTTTTAGAGGTAATAGTTTCGAGCATCGCAATCGTAAAAAGAGAGAGTAAAAATGTGCGGCAAACGTAAAATCGCGAGGTGCAATTGGCGTTGCTTCTGTTTTACGAAATTGTAAAGCATTAAGTTGGGCGGCTACGCCAATTTATATACTTTCCCCGGTAGATTTTTTACCAACCCCTTGATTTCCAACTTCATCAAATGGGGTAAAATCTTGCCCATCGGTTTGCTCGCTCTTTGGCACAGAAGGTCGATTTCCATACCGCTGGGATGGTCGCGCAGCATTTCATAAACTTGTTTTTCCACGCCCTCCAATTCCACGAATAGTTGTGTCTGTTGTTGCGCATCAGCGCTACCTTGCTCCTCCCAGCCGAGGATGTATTTTAAATCTTCCGCACTTTGCAAAAGCGCCGCCTTGTTGGTTTTGATGAGCCAATTGGTGCCCTCGGAGTAGCTGTCGCCAAGACGGCCCGGCACGGCAAAAACGTCACGGTTATAAGTATTGGAAATATTAGCGGTGATGAGTGCGCCACCCTTTTTGGCCGCTTCCACCACAATAATCGCATCGGAAATTCCCGCCACAATCCGATTGCGTGCGGGGAAATAATCGGGGTTCATTTTTGTGCCGCTCGGATAATCGGATAAAAGGCCGCCGTTTTCAATCATTTGCTGGGCGGTTTTTTGGTGTAAACTGGGGTATAAAAGGTCGAGACCGTGCGCCAAAACCGCCGCCGTTGGTATCCCATTTTTGACGGCCGCCCGATGCGCCGCAATGTCAATTCCGTACGCCAAACCGCTAATTATCAAAGGGTTGAAGGGTTTCAAATCTTGAATAAAATTTTCACAAAAACTTTTGCCGTAATCCGTGGCTTTCCGCGACCCCACGATAGCGATTACTTGGCGTTTGTTCAAATCCGCGTTGCCTTTTTTATATAAAATAACGGGCCCGTCCTCGCACATTTTTAGGCGGCGCGGGTAGGCTTCATCTAAATACCAAAGCGGTGTAACTTTCTCTTTTTCAATAAATTGCAATTCCTCTTCCGCGCGGGAAAGCACGGATTGCCCCGCTACTTTTTGCGCGGCCACTTTGCCCACGCCGGGTATTTTCAGCAGGTTTTTTTCGCTTTCACGGAAAACGGCCTCGGCGCTTCCGCAGTGCGCTATCAGCGTCTTGGCCAGTTTGTCGCCGATGCGCGGCACGAAGGTGAGGGCGATTTGATAAAGGAGGTCGGTTTTCAAAACGGTAAAAATGAATTTTCAATAATAGAAAAAGAATAGCGATTTTCAGGATTTTGCCCACTAAGAAACCATTTTTGAAAATGGGGAGAACGGCTCTCTATTAACCTATTCTCAAAAAAAAAGCCGACTATAAAGTCAGCTTTCCAAATCTTAAAATCCAAAAATTTTCATCGTATCAGCACTAGCGAACCTTTGTAATTGATAAAATTTCGTTCGCGGGTATTCGCGTTGGACATTTCGGCCACGAGCTGGTACATATAAACGCCCGCTTGCAATTTCCGGCCTTCCAAAGTGCCGTCCCAAGCCGCATCGGTGCTGGGATTGTCGGTTTCAAATACCACGCGGCC
The DNA here is from genome assembly GCA_965214115.1 of Owenweeksia sp. Lineage (GTDB taxonomy): Bacteria > Bacteroidota > Bacteroidia > Flavobacteriales > Schleiferiaceae > Owenweeksia. The sequence continues at coordinate 334,635 of CBDCAU010000001.1, read as the reverse complement.
CCATCGGTCAAACACCTTCATATTAAAAGAAATCATCGAACAGCTTTCGCCCGCTTTCACGGAAAAACGCTCGTTGATGCCATCGTCGTTGGGGGTAAATGCGTTGGGGACAAAAATGTCGCAGCTCGGAGCGGAAGCCGTAGGAGATTTTTGGCTGAAAGCGGTGAGTGAAGCCGCCATCAAAAAGGTGAAAAAGAGAGCTTTCGGGTTCATTGTTTCAAAATCAAGATGTCAAATGTAGAAAATTTTAGTAAAGAATTAGGCGTGCATAGTTTTTTTTTGGGGAGGGGATGAGTGATGGGTGAGGTGTGATGAGTGGGCGGGTGAGGGGTGTGGGTAATTGAAACCTAGTTCCCTTGACCAGTCGCACGACACCCATCACTCATTGACTCATCCACCCATCACCCTCAATCAAAATCCAACGTCAATTTAAACCGCAGCACCCGCCCGTTCCCCGCATCGGCCACATAGACGATGTCGTTGAAATAGGCCACGCCGCGCGGTTCGTTGAATTGCGTCAAACCCTCGCCCGTGCCGCCGAAGCTGGCGTTTTGGAATTTGGTGATGCCCGTGGCGGCGGGCGGTTGCACGCCTTCAAAACCCGTGAATGTGAATTGATACAATGAATCTTTGGCGGCGTCGGTGACGAACAAAAAGCGGCTGCCGTCGCCCGCCAAGGCGATGTCATAAGGTTGCTCGAATTTGTTGGGTGCGTTGATGAAACCGTCCGCTTTGGAAGTGTCGGAACTGGCCAAAATCTTCGGGCGAAACTCCGCGCCGAACTCATCTTCCTGAAAATCAATGTATTGCACTTGCAGCGGGTTGGTCGGGTCGAGGCTGGTGTAGATAAAATCGCCGCCGGTGCCGGCCGTGATTTGTGGCGGCTGCGCCAATGTGACGATGCCGCTCGGCTCTTCAAAATAATCGTTGAACAAACCGCTGGAGGTGTTCACCGCCACGTTGGAAATCAGTTCGTCATTGTTGTCAAACCACAAAACCGCATCGTCAGGATTGAAAATACTGGAAGCGTTGCCGCTGCGCGTTACATAATATTGGTTGTTTCGGTCGGGGTTTTGATTGGCGCCGATGACGGAAATGCCGTTAAATTTTACCTGCAAATCACTACCTGAAAAGGTATTTTTAAAATAAAAAGGATGCACAATTTTATTGATGATTTGGGCCTCATCCAAACCATAACCATTTTGACCCAAAAGTCGCAATCTGTAAATGGCAGAAAACGGCAAAGTGGTGTCGCCGCCGCCGGCCAAAACGGTGGTGTCGAAGGTGCCGACCACCAGCAAATCAAAACGGCGGTCTTGCGCCACACGCCGGGCGCCCTGAATTTTGATGCGGCCAATCTCGCGCCCCGCTACGTCCAGCGCGATGACTTCCTCCGTGGCTTCATCCACCACATATAAAATCTCATCAAAACCGATGATAATATCCACGGGTCGTTCAAACTGCGTCAGCGTGGGCTGGATAGGAACATAGGCGACTTGCCGATTGGTAAATTCAGGAATTTCGATAAAATCCAAATTGGTTTTTTCGCCTAAATATTTTTCACAGGAAAGTGATAGAAATAGGATGCAAAAAAGTGCGATTATTTTGATGCAGATTTTCATTAAAAAATTTTATATTTTTAAAGTGTTTTTCCAATAAAAAAACGCTTTCTTTTCAGTATTGAACCGTGGCTTTAGCCCGGTTTATTTCAGTTTCCCCTTATTTGGCTTTAGCCGAAATAAGGAGTTGCGCTAAAGCGCGAATTGGGGGCGGGTAATTTTGTTCGCCGGGCTAAAGCCACGGCGCAATACCAAATCCCATCATTTAAAATGCGCGAAAATCTTCATCGATTTTCAACCTTTAAAACAGAAATCCGCAAACCCAAAGTATGCTGCAATCCCAAATGGTTGGTGGGATTGACGGCGTAGTCGATGTTGAGCGGCCATCCGCCCGCGCGCGTCCGCACGCCGATGCCGATGGTGGGCCAACTTTGCCCGCGCACGCTGAATTTGTAGCCCGCCCGTCCGTAAAACATCTCCAAATATTCGTATTCCGCGCCGATGCGGAAATTCTCGGCATTGTCGTTCGGATGGTTCAATTGCGCGGAAAAAAGGAGACTCTGATTTTCGGCTTGCCACGGCACGATGCTGGCGCCGAGACTGAAAACCGTCGGAACGGTGTTCGCGTCCAAATCCACGCCCAGCTCGCGGTTGAAGACCACCGGAATGTCGTCCTCCGCGCCCAGCGAAGAGTTGCCGCCGAAGTTTTGAATCATCACCGCAAACTGCAAATCCTTGAAATCGGTGCGGTAGAGAAACGCCACATCCACCGTGGCGTTGTGGTTGGTAAAATTGGCGATGCCTTCATAAATATACTTGAGTGTAACGCCCGCACTGAACCGCTCCGACAGTTTGCGCGCGTAAGTGGCACCGAAAGCAATATTACTCACAAACACTTGGCGGCCAGTTCCTTCGGGTTGAAATTCGGTGCGTTCTTCCATCGCGCCGCTGTTCAGCGCGTTGATGGAAAAGGCCAAGTTGCTCACCTCATCTTTCAATGGAATGGAAACGCCCGCCAAACTTTGGTGGATGCCCGCCCCGATGAATTGGTGCGTCAAAAGGTAGGTGCAGTTTTCCACGTCGGTGAGGGCGGCGGGGTTGGTCAAAACCGAATACGCATCGCCGGACAGCGACACGGAACTGCCGCCCAGTCCGGCGGAGCGGGGGTTCATATCGTTTTTCAAAAAGGAAAGCGCGGACAGGCCGGCGCGCTCGCCCCCGAAGTTGGGGAGGATTTGGGCGTTTGATAATGAGACAATTAGACAGTTGGCCAATAAGACAATTAGGAGGGTTTTGGGAAATGATACTTTCCCGTTGCCGCTACCGCGCGATTGTATCGCGTGGTAAGTATCTAAAAATAAATGCTTTGCACACGCGACACAGTCGCGCGGCAGCGGCGTAGTTTCGCCCCGATGGGGCTTGGGTTGCGCGTGTTGCCCGTTCATCCCCGCCCTTACGGACGGGGCTACAAATATGTCGGGCCTCTGGCCCTTTTCTTTATCGGAAATCCCATTTCTCAAAAAGCCCCAGCGGGGCGAAATGATTGTAGCGCCGCCTGTAAGGGCGGCGAACCACCGCGAAATGCCTGCCCCGAAAAAGCCCCAGCGGGGCGACAGGTTTTGATGCGCACCATCCGAGAATAAGGTGCGGAAGAATTGAGGCCAATATTTATTCGAAATGAATTTCACTTTTATCAAATTTTTTAATCACCTCACAATCTTGTTGCAAGCAAAAGCCAAAAAAAACTCCACATAAAACCCACCACATTCAATAAAATAAAAACGCTTTTTTCAAATTTATTTTCAAATGTCAAATGACGAAATATTAGAAAAAAATTTATCAAAATAGAAGCTAAGAAAATCACCCATCCTAAAACTAAAATCTTGACATTTTGATTCATATCGTACGATGCAAATGGTAGATAAATAAAATGCACAATAACGACTAAATAGGCAAATATTCTCATTTGTGTTAAAACCTAAAACTAACCCCATACAAAACCTGCCGCGGCGCCAAGTACCTCGCCGGATTCCGTGGGTCGAGGCCCATTTCCTGCGGGCCGTTGAAGCGAGGGTCGCGCCAGCCCAGCGGAACGTCGTCGCCAAATTCATAAGCGCGGCCGGTGACGGGGTTGATGATTTGCGGGTTTTTCGCGTCCAGCAAATTGCGCACTTCCACGCTCAGCGAAATGCCGCGCCCGCCCCTTAATCCCAGCGGCAGCAAGTAGCTGACTTTCAGTTCCATATTGTGCCACGGCTGGGCGGTTTCTTCCAAAAAGCGGTCGAGCTGCACGGCGTACTGTGGGCGGCCCAGCTCGTTTTCGCCCGTTTTGGCTTGCGGCGTGTAGCGGTAGCCGCTGGTGAATTGATACGACAAAAACGCGCTGAAACCCGTCCAATCCAAACCCGCAATCGGCAGGGTGCTGTCCGGCGCGAACACCACGCCCACGTTCACGTTCCACGGGCGGTCGAAGGCGAGAAATTGCTCCCGCGTCAGCGACACTTCGCCGTTCTGTTCAATCTGCAAACTCGACTCCCGCGCCGAATTGCTCTTGCCGCGCGCCACTTGGTAGGCCACATTCGCAAAGCTGCGGAAATACTGGCTAAACCGATAGTTCAGCCCCACTTCCACGCCGTAGATTTTCGCATAATCTTGATTGATGTAAAACGTCTTGCTGACCGTCCGTCCGGTCTGGTCTTGCACCAGCGCGCGGCGGCTCACGATGTAATCAAAACGGTTATTGTTGTACGCCGTCACCGTCACGCCCAAATCCTTGGTCACATAACTTTTTAGGCCCACTTCGTACGACACGTTGACCTCGGGGTCAAGGTCGGGATTGCCCAAATCCGAAAGGAAGGAACGGTCTTGAAAAACGGGGTCGAGACCCGCATAAACAAAGCGCGGGTGCGGCAGCCGCATACTGTGGCCGTAGTTGAAATACAGCACATTATTTTCCGTAACGGGAAAACTGACGTTGATTTTGGGCAGGACGCGCGCCTTCCAACGGAGGCCAAAAACTTGCACGGTTTTATCCAAATAATCTTCGCGGACTTGGTCGATGACGGGCGCATTCGGGTCGTTTACGGCATCATCGGCAAACCGACCCGGCGCCCAATAATTCAGGCGCAAGCCGAGCGTGGCGATGATGCCCTTGTAAGTGATTTTATCTTGTACGAAAATTCCGCCTTCAATCGGTTTCACTTTCCAAATGTCATTTGAGCTTCCGATGGAAATACTCGGCGTAGTTACTGAATCATTGATGCGGATGGGAGCACCCACCCACGGGCGGCTCACGTCCACCCACTGGTATTCTTTGAATTCGTTTTGGATGCCAAACGTCAGCTCGTTGCTTTGGTTGGGGATGTAATTTGCCTTCAAATTGAGCGAATATTCTTGCGCATAATGGTCGTGCCAGACGGGGGTGATGCCGCCGTTGTTGATCAGCCCGTTGCCGGGGAGGATGAAGTAAGTGCCGCTGGCCGCACTGGGATTGAACACCTCCAGCGGCTCGGTGATAATCGCCTCTTCGTCCAAAATTTGGTCAACCGTTTCGGTACGGAAGGGGCGGCCGTTGGCATCGGCGCGGAGGTTGGTAAAAAGCCTTCCGGCGGAAACGCTGATGCCCCAGTTTTTATTGATTAAATGATTGAAATTGAGCGCGGTAAGATTGGAATGGTGGGTGTAAGTAGTGGCGTTGTCCAAGTTCAAACTACGCGAATATTGGAAGCCGGGGGTGAGAATCGCATCGAAACCGACGATTTGCAAAGTGCGCGTGTTTTGGTTCACGTTCAGCGAGTGCTGGTTGGTCAGGGAAAGTTTGGTGCCGGGCTGGAGTTGGTAGGCCAGTTTTACGGTGTGGGAAAAGGAATTGGTTTGGCGCGGCGCCCACATTTCGGGATTGTTTTCAAACAGAGAAGAGCGCAATTGGTCGACCTGCGCGCCAAAATATTCATCGGTCAAAAACATCGTGCCGCTGGTAAAAAGTGTGAATTTTTTCGCCTTTCCGATGGGTGAACCGAGCGACAATTCCACGCGGTCAGTATTGAAAGAAGTCGGGATGTCCGCATTCGCAAAATAATCCCGCTGCCAGCTTCCCGAAATCTCGAATTTTTCGCCGCCCTCGCGGATTTTGGTATTGACCACGCCGGAACTGCCGCCGCCAAATTCCGCGCCCACGCCGCCCGTCACCAAGTCGATGCTGGCGATGGACGAACTGCCCACATCCACACCAAAACCCGTGCCCGCCAGCGGGTCTTGCGCCGAAATCCCATCCACGATATATTCCGTCTCATACACCCGTGCGCCGCGGATTTGCAGGCCGTCCTGCGTTTTCAAAACGCCCGCTTGCATCTCCAAAACCTCCTGCACATCGCGCACGTTCATCTCCGCAATCTCGCTCTGCGAAATGGACACTTCCGAAGCCGCCAGTTCCAAATTCACCTGCGTTTTGCGTCCCACCACCGTCACCTCGCCCAGCGATTCGGTCTGTTCTTTCAGCCGCACGTTTAACTCTTTATTCTCGCCTTCGCTGAACGAAATCCCGTTGTAGATTTTCGTTTCATAACCGATGAACTGAAACTTGATTTGATAGTCGCTCGGCTTGATGTCGTTCACCACATAATCACCACTGAAATCGGCCGAACCGCCCTTGTAAGTCCCGACTAATGAAACAGTTGCACCGATAAGCGGCTCGCCTGTTTTGGCATCCACAATTTTTCCCGAAAGGGAAGCGGGGTCGAGTTTTTGTTTTTGGGAAATCGCGGAAAGCGAAAAAAGGACGCAAAAAACCAGCGTCAGACCGAGCGCAGTCGAGGTCTTTTCAAAAGTCAAAATCTTTTTAAAAATTCTCATTAAAATTCTTGAAAAATTTGCCCGATTAGATTTTCCACCGTGCCCACATTTTTATCAAAATTGTGCAATTCGATGGCGAAAAAGACCTGTCGCAATTTTCCATTAGTAGAGCGGCTGGTGGCCAAAACATTCGGGCCTTTCCAGTCGGTAAATCCGCCGCCATTGTTATAAGCAATTTCGCCACGGTAAAAATTTTGAGCGTCCGCGGATGGCTGGATAGTGATGATACCGGACTGAACGTTAGTGGGTTGCAAATTGGGCAACATCGCGGAAGCATTCACGGGAAAAACGATACTGTCAGAATAAATCCGCAATTGGCCGACGGTATCGAGAATTTCGTCAATGGGAAAAGCCCCGCGAATATTTGTAATGTCTTGATTTTTCTGAAAAGAAGTCGTCACGAAAAGTTTGCCGCCCGTATTGGAAAAATCTTGGACAATTGGCGCGAGATAAGCCAGTAAAATTTGGTTGGCACCAGTCACCAGATTTTTGAAAGTGCTGTTGGGCGCATTCACAAAAAAGCGCGAATACTGTTTTAAAATCAACTCAAAAGTTGGGTCGAAATAAGTGGGCTGCCGCTCGCCCTGCCCAATCCCGAAATCCAAAAAATCGTAATTGATGTTATTGAAATTCAGATAATTGCGATATTCCTGTGTGATGAGCAGCGTGTGCGCCGACACCCACAAGGTTTGCGTGTTCGGCGTTTTATTTTTGAAAAAGAACACCTCCGACGTATCCACGGAACTTTCCGCGCCGGCCAAATCCACGCTCTTTATATAAAGCCTGTTTGGGGCGTTGGGCAGCACACCGTCAATCACCTTGGCGGGAGTGGCGGTCTGCGTTCCGTAAAAAATAGCCGCGTCCGCCCTGCCGCTTTGCGCGGAGGTGTCCAGCAAAAAGGAAATCAGGTTTTGGTTGCGGTCGATTTCCGTCCACGCGCCGTTGTTGAAGCGCACTAAAATTTGCTGGATGGTTTCAGCGCCATCGGGGTCGGCGGCGCTCCAAAAGAAAGTGGCGGCGATGAAAGCCGTGTCTTGCGGGCCGCGTTCGTCGTTGAAACTCGCGCTGGGCGGGGTGTTTTTTAGCGGCACTTTCAGGTAGGCGGGGGTTGGGTCGGTGTTGTCGTCGTTGTCTATCGCACGGACGTAAAAGTCGATGTCCGTGGTGTCCTGCCCCGCCGGCAGCGGGAAAACGAAAGTAGAATCTTCGCTGTCGGTAAAGTTCCAATTTTGGTTGTCGAGCGAAATTTCGTAGCCCGTCACGTAGCCGTCCACGTCCGTCCCGAACCAGTTCAACCGCACTTCCGAGTTCAGGCGGTCATCGCCCGTGAGGTTGATTTCTTGAAGGGCGATTTGGGTTTCGGGGGGCTGGTTTTCATTTGGATTGCCTTTGCGGCAGGCGGCCAGCGCAAGGATTAGGATGAATATTTGAAATAAAAATTTCACAAAAATTTTTTCAAATCATTTTATAAAAAGGCTTCGACTGCGCTCAGCTTGACACCGCCTTTACCAAAACCCAGGTTCTCGGAGTTTTCCAGCGGCCTGTCAGGTCGAGCGCAGTCGAGACCCTCTTTACTTTTTAATCACTTTTCCAGTGGCTAAAATTTGTCCTCGGTCATTAAGCGTTTTGAGGATGAACACGCCTCTCGGCAAACCTTCCACATCCAGCGAAATCACCTCACCCAATTCCGAATCGCCATTCAAAATCATCTTCCCATTCAAATCAAAAATCTGCACCGAAAATGCCTCGCCGTTTTCCGTTTTAACATTCAAAACCGAAGAAGCCGGATTCGGATAAAAGGCCACTTTTCCCGCCAAGGAAAGTTCTTCGATGCTGACGTTGTTGGGGCGGGTGCCGGTGGGATTCAAAGTGAAATTCGCACCGATGATGTCGTCGTTGGCGCGGGGCAAAAGACGGTAGTTGGAAAAGCCGTAGGACAGTACGCCGACGATGGCGTCGAAGCTCATCGTGTCCGCTGTAACGATAGGCGAGACATTCATAAAGCCGTCAATCGTATCATAACGGGCTTCCGAAACCAACTGCACCCAAAGCGAAGAATTGGCGGAATTACTTTGCCGTCCGGCCAGTACCCGCGCGGATTTGCTGAAACCGAAAGTGGGGTCGGTGCCCACCATATAATCGCCAAAACCAGCATTTTCATCCGTAATAAAAATTTGACCGCCCGCCGTCGGGTTTTCGTATTTCACGAGCATTCCCTCGTACTTTTCCCAATCATCGTTGGCCAAAGCCGCGCTGTCCGACAGGTCGAGCGCAATCGGCTGAATCGTATCCGTTCCGCCCAATCCGCTCACCGAGGAAACCACCATCTGCGTAAAGCCAAAATTCTCTTGGATTTCGCCCGTAACTTCCACAAATTCATTGCGATAGAGGTTTTGCAAATCGGGATTGCTGATGAGCGAAATGCCCGCGTATTCGGTGGCGGTGGCGTCCTGAATGTAAACGTAGCCCAAATCTTCGTCGCGCGCGGCGGCGGTTACATAGCCGCGCAAAGTCACGGTCTGCCCACGATACGGCGAATCGCCACTGCCGCCAATCGGTTGCTGCACATCTTGGATACTCAAAATACCGGAGGCGCGCACGGTATAAACGGCAAAATTGGGCTCGGCCTGCGACGACGGCGTACTGGGGAAATAGCTGGGATTGCCCGCGTCGTCCTCCGCATAAATATAATAGCGCACCTGCGTGCCGTCGGGCTGGTTGGGGATGCTGTATTCGTATTCGTCGGTGCTGCCGGTGGAAAGCGTCATCGGGAAAACCGGCCACGTGCTGGACAGCGCGCTGGGGTTGGTGCTGTAGGCAATCGCCACGGAATCCACCGTGCCGTCAAAATCGGTAATCGTGGCGGTGATGTCCACGCTTTGGTTGGGCGTGGGGATGAGCGGGTCGCGCTCCACATCGTCGATGAAGGGTGGCGCGAAACCGATGTTGTAATGCGTGCTGTCGAACGGGTTGATTTCAAAGCCGCGCCCGTTGCCGAGGCAGCCGTTGCCGCTGTGGCGGATGATGCCGCTGATGCTGTTGTAAAAGGTGCCGGGCACCGGCGCCACGAAGCTGCCCGTGGTCGCGGGCGAGTTCGCGTTCACGGTTTGGTGCGAAGCGGTTTTTTGCGCCAAAAAGCGGTCGCTCACGTTCATCAGATTGCCTTGATTATCCGCCACATCGAAGCTCACGCGGCCATTCCCAAATGGAATCACCTGCACCACCGTCAAGTCTTTGATTTCCACAAAAAGGTTTTCGTATTCCTCGCCCGTCTGCAATTGATTGACGCGGTTTTGGTCGTTCAGTTCGGATAAATCATTGAGCACCAAAGGCTGCGGCGCGCTTTGCGAACCCAAAATCGTAAAGGAACTGGCATTCAAAGTGTTGATTTGAGTGTTGTTACCAAAATTATTGACATAGCCAATTACCTCCACAATGTCGCCCGCGAAGGAGTTGGTCACCGCTTGATAGACTTGAAAACCGCCCTGTCCATCAGGGATAATACCTTGCAGTTCAATGCCTTTGGCAGAATCTACCACGCCGCCATTGGCCGTGTCCACCAATTGGATAAACGGCCGATACCCGCCCGTGACCGAACCGGAAGGCACTTCGCTGAGGTTGCCGTCCACCACCACCACGCCCACGGTACGCACCGTATCGCCATAAAAAATGGAGGTGTCGTTGCAATTGGCCAAGTTGATATTGGTGTTCAAATCCGTGATGCTCACGAAGGGATACACCTGTGCCTGCGCGGCCATCGCCGCAAGGCAAAACGCTGAAATGGAGAGTAACTTTTTCATTTTCAAATTATTGAGATTTTGGGTTTTTACTTTTTTAAAATTTATTTCTTCTTGTTAAAGCCCCCTAAATCCCCCAAAGGGGGACTTTAGCTACACATTCGTAAAATTCCTGCGCAAAAAATTCACGCCATTCTATTGCGCTCCGTGTGCTTAGCCTCCCGCAATTGCGGATTGGGGGCTTTGGCCTTTTTATAAATCCTCCCCCGCCTCGTTCCCTCAGCACCCCCTCAAGAGGGGGACAGGGCCGTCGTCAAATCCACCATTACCCTAAAACTCCACCCACTTCCAAACCAATCAATCGGAGTTTCGGCCCAAAGTCCCCCTTAGGGGGATTTAGGGGGCCAACACCTACTTAATTATCACAAACTTCCCCACAAATTCCTCCCCACTGTCCAAATCCTCCACCGAAAATAGATACAGGCCGCGGCTGATGATTTGGCTGTTCAAACTGAGCAAATCCCAAGCGTGCGCGCCGCCGCTGAACACGTTGTCCGACGGGTCTTCCGCGCCAAAGGTTTGGAACCAGCGAATGTCCGTGCCGTCGTAATTTCCGTTGTGGTCAAGTTCGTCAATGAAGTCGCCCGCCACGGTATAAATCCTTATCTTACAGCGTTTTGGCAAATTGGCAAAAATGATTTGCGGCTCTCTTCCTGAAAGTTGGACTGCCCCTCCCAAGCCGCGCCGTAGTAATACGGATTCGGGTAGGCGAAGGGTTGGTTTTTATCGAAATCTCACTCGGCGGCGTGCCCGCAAACGCACGGAAATCATTCGCCAAAAAGCTACTTTCCAAACTCTCCAAATTCGATTCGGATTGCCACGGTCAAAGGCCGTAACCGCTACTGCGTACTGCCAGCCGTTCGGGATATTATCCAAAACATACCTATAATATAAGGCGTGGTGTCGTTTCTCGAAAAAGACCGGTTGGTCCAGCCGCACGTTTTCAAAACCCGTTTCGTTGAAGAGCGCGTTTCCACGGATGTCAAATTCCGCCAAAAGCTTGAAATCCCGCGCCAAGTCGGGCGTTCCGGTTACGTCGAATCCCAATTCCGAAGCGTAAACCCGATAGCCCTCAAAATCTTTTTCATTGGAAATTGGGTCGACGCTATTGCGCGAATTGTCCGCCCAATAAATCTCGATTTGATGGTCGGAAGCCACCACCCGCGTCCGTGGAATGTCAGGCGGGCTGGGCAAAATGTAGCGCCGCAAAATCCGTCGCCGTCGTCTTCATCCTCATCAAAACGCCGTTGAAATTTTATCCTCGCCATTGAAAGCTTGTTGAGCGTACACGGCATTGGCAATCAGGTTTTTGCGCTGCGCCAGCGTGTTTGCGGTATTAGGATTGCCATCGTCAAATTTTTTTCGCCAAAATGTAAGCGAAGGCCACCGTGATTTCATCGTTCGGCGCAAAAATCATCAAACGGGCCCGCCGAAATCAAATCGGAACGGTTGCCCGCTGCGTTCAGCTCGGCTTGGTAGTCGCGGTTGGTGTTGCAGCCGCCGCGTTCGGCCCTTCCCAGCACGGCGAAAAATTCAGCCCATTCGTCATTTTTTGGAAACGCGCCGCGTCGTTGCTCGGAAAGAAAAACACCGGATTTGCACTTGTATTGAACTCCCACGCATTGTAATGCAATTTGAAATCGTCCGGCTCCCATTGCTGCCTTTGCGGGTTGAAAGTGCTGTCTAATTCGGGGTGGTGAAAACCCGTTTTTGTCCTCCGCGCCAAGGAATTTTGGCCGATATAACTCATCGTAAAATCGGGGTCGCCCGCCGCGTCGTAGCAATACGCCAACTGCAGCGAATCCATATACCCGTTGGCGCCTTTGTTATAAAAATCCACGCCGCCACTGCCCGCCGGCGTGATGTTCACGTTGCGCACCACCGTGTTGTTCCACAGCCCCACGTGAAAATTTTCGTAGGTATTTTGCCCTCGGTTGGTCAGTTTCAGATTCACAATCACCAAAAAATCGCTGAACGTAAAATTGAAATTGTAGGTCTCCATTTGGATTTCCACGTTCATCGGGCGGTTGTGGTCGCTGATTTGGATGCCGGTGCCGGGCACCGTCTGCGAGCTGTCGCTGAAAGTGGCGATGTAATCTTGGTGGGAAATGGCAGCGGGGTCGAAAAATTGTTGTCAAAAAGCGAACTGATTTCCTTCAACTGGCTGCCGACCGGCGCGGTAAACTCAAAACCAGCGCGGCCCGGCGCGTATCCTTGCGGCGCATCGTAGGCGGAGGTGGACACGACTTCCTGCCCGCCGTTTTCTTCGCCGCCAATCCATAAGCCGCCTTCAAAAAGATGCTCGATGCCGCTGCCGGCGGGATATTCGCAACTGGGGTCGCCGCTGCCGTCGCGGTAGCCACGGAAGGCATTGCCAAAAGTGCCGTAATTCGTAACCGTCAGCCGCACGTTGCTCGCCGTGGTGATTTTTTCCTCAAAGCTGGTCTGGCCGTTTCCGGCGAAAGCCGCACTCAAAATAGTCAGGATGAAAACCGCCCGCCGCATCAGTTTTTCAAGATTTTTTGGGAAAGCATTTCGCCATTTTCGCTTTCCATTTTAAAATATAAATACCACGCGGCCAATCACTCATAATATCAATTTCAGTCCGATTTTTTTCGATAAAAATTGCACTACTTTTTGTCCTGAAATCGAATAAATTTCACCATTTAAATTTCCAATATTCTGATTTTTTTGAATCCTAAAATTGTCCCCAAAAGGATTTTCAAAAAATACATTTTGCAGTAGCGAAATTTCATCCAAACCGATGTTGATTTTTTCACCTCGATTTCCATCACTACGGGCAGGTGGTCGCTGAATTCTTTCAACGCCTGAATCACATTGCTCGGCGCAGAGGAGTTACCATTGTTGTCAATGGTCTGATTAAAATGATTTCCATCATTCCCAATGGTGGCGTAGGAATTTAGCCGGTAATGCACTTCGTTGTTTTGGCTTTCCATCGAATCCGAAACCAAGAAAAAATCAAAGCGGTCGTCCATCCCGCCGCCGGCGTGGCAACCCGAGTTGCTGTTGGTCGTACTTTGCGTATGCCACGGTGCGAATGACGAATTATTGTTCCAATTTCCGTTCTGATTCACAGGGTCATTTAGCCGCTCTTTTGCCACCGAATAATTCACAAAAGTTTGATAGGCCGGCTCACCATTACTATATACATTCAAATCACCACAAAAAATGACATTTTCATTAACCACATTTTTATCCAAATAATCCATTATGGATTTGGCCGCCTCGTGGCGTTCCAGCGCATCGGGAGTGGTGTTACCCGCTTTCAGATGCGCCACCACCATCGTAAAATTCACGGTATCAGCGCCCTGCTTCAGTTTTTCGTCTTTGTAAAAAAGATGGTACACGTCCACCACCCGGACCAAATCGTCGCCGTCCAGTTCTTCGTCAATCACATCCTGCGAAAGCCAAACCCACTTTGGTGGAATCAAAAATCAACAAATTGGCGAGGCTGCTGGAATTGAAAGCGGAATTGGCCTTGTCGTAATTTACTGAGCCATTGACATTTACAACATTATTCAAAAAGAAACTCGCCACCCCAGCACCCGACCCGATTTCATTGATGGCCAAAATATTGGGCTTCACAAAATTGAAAATCGTTTGAAAATCGGCATCCCGCGCGGCCGTCCCTTGACTGTGCGAGCAAGGCGCCGAAGAGGTGCGGTAAAACATCATATTGTAGGTCATCAGCTTGAGCCGCTCGCCTGCTCTGCGCGCCCACCGAACTGCCGAAAACCGCCATCCATAAAAATGATGAAAAACCTCATTTTGCCCCCCGCTGAAATTTGTGGCAAAGGTACTATCCTAAATTCCTCGAAACGTGTGAAGTTATTAAGGGAGTGTTAAGAAATGGGAGGGGATGGCGATTAAGATTTTGTAATGAACTCGCGTGCCGAAACCACCTCGATTTTCCCCTCTTCGTACCGCAGTTCATCCGACTGGTTCATCGTCAAAACCAGCCCGTCTTTTTTGTCGAAAAACCGCATCGCCTCTCGCAACCCGTCGGTTTCGCGCCGCAAATTATCACCGTCCAGTTTCTCGCAAACTTGTATCAAATACTGGCATTTTTCCTTCTCAAAAACCACGAAATCGCACTCCCTTTTTTCATTGAAATAATACAATTTTGAGAAATGTTGGCGGAGGTGCAAAAACACCATATTTTCCAAAAGTCGCCCTTTGTCCTCGGTAAAACTGAGGGAGTTGGCATTGGCTAATCCGTTGTCAATCGTATAAACTTTGCGGGGATTCACGGCCATCTTTTTGGCCGACCAACTGAATTTTTGCAGGAAAAAAAGGAGGATAGCTGTCTTCCAGCCACGCTAAATAATCCGAAACGGTGCTGGGCGAACCCACCGAAAAACTCTTTCGCAAGCTATTGAAAGTGTGTGGTTTAGCGATGTTTGAGATGAGAAAAAGCGAAATGTCCATTAGCGTCTGCGTGTTTTTCACGCCGTGGCGCACGGCGATGTCGCGCAGCACGATGTCTTTGAAAAAGCGTTTGCAACATTTCAAAATTCCCGTCCCGCAAATATTCGGGGAAACCACCTTGCTCGCGGTACTTTTCAAAGTTGGCCACGCTGTCTTTTAGCTTTTTATAGTTTAAAAACTCAAGATAGGAAAAGGGAAACAATTCGTGGCGCAAGTGCCTGCCTGTCAGTCAGAGTACCCAGCTCTTTGCTCAATAAAGAAGCGTTGGAACCGGTGATGAAAACCTTTTTGCCACGATCGTGCAGTTGCCTAACGTACACCTCCCAATTCAACACGTTCTGGATTTCATCAAAAAAATAGATCCCCACATTTTCGCCGATAATAGTGTCGAGTTTCAGAAAATCGGAAAGTTCAAAATCAAAAGCGCGCGGGTCTTCAAAATTGAAAAAAGCGAAATCCTCGTTGAGTTCTTTCATCATTTGCCGCATCAAGGTGCTTTTCCCGCAGCGCCGTATGCCAGAGATAACCTCCACGTGCGAGCCGCCGCCGTCCAAATGTTGCAGATAATTCCGCTCCACTAAAACCCTTTTCCGCGCCAATTCTTTTTTTTGGAGTAGGTAGGCTTCTTCGAGTTGGGATTTTAAAACCATTAGAATCGGGAAATCTTACGCTGCAAAAATACAATAGTTTATTTTATTAACGTAAGGTTTTATATCTTATATCTATCGGAAATGAATATCACAAGGAAAAAATCAAAAAGTGTACAATAACAAAATACAATTGTTTACGTTTTAAACGTAAAACTTAAAAATTGAACGTTTATATGACTACTTGAAATCAATGTCTTACAGATGGTCGCGCTGTCTGAAACTCCTTTTTAGCTTTGTCATAAAAATAGAAATTCAGCGTGACTCCATCCCCAAAGAACTGACAACCAACCACTAAGAACTAATAACTACTCTCCACCATCATCATCCCCCCACAAGTCAAACTCAATCCCGCTCGACTTTTTGTCCTCCTTTTTTTGGTTCTTTTTTTTGAAAATATCCTTCAAATCTTCCCCCTGTTTCTTCACCCCATCAGCGACAGATTTTCCGTAGCCGCGCTGATCCAGCGAAATTTTGGGGTCGCCCGCGTAGCCCGTCATTTTGATATAAATATTCGGGTCGCGGCCTTGATCCACGGTAGTGAGGTGGTCGTCAAATTCACCGCCGCGTTTTTTGTTTTTCCGCTTGGCAAAAAGCACGTCCGAGAGTTTCAGCGTCATCCCGTAATCCACCTGATTTTCAAAGTCGTGCGTACCCTTGATGTCCAGCGAAAGCACATTGCTCTTCACCGTCATTTCAGGGATTTGAATCACCGAATTTTCGATGGTAATTTGGTTTTTCATTTGGTCAAACCGCACGTCTTTCAGCTCCTCGATTTTCGCAAAACGGGATAGCGCGCTCATCGGCTCGTAGTCTTTCAGTTGCCCGTTTTGGATGCTAAGGTCAGCCACCATTTTCACGCTCGCCGGATCCACCGAGAGGCTGGGCGTCAAGTTTCCGCTCAGTTGTACGTCCGCGTCCGCTTTCCCATATATGTGTTCCGCCAAAATTTCTTCTTGTCCAAAGTTTTTGAAGCTCACAAAAACATCGTGGATTTCGATGCCACGTGCCTTCAAGCGCACTTGCATCATCGGTGGATTCGGGCGCGTATCTATCTGAAAATTACCTGAATACGAGCCTTTGTCCGACTTCAATGAAATATTGGAGACATCCAGCGCACCGTCTTTTACGCGCAAATTCCCACTGATATCCGAGGCGTAAAATTTCTCAAAACGGAACTTGTCCACTACCAGCATCAGTTCCAAATCCAGTTTTTTCACGCCCTCCAAACTGTAGGTTTCCTCGCCGCTCGATTGTTGGGCCACCAAAAAATCCTCCATCCGGATTTCCTGTGATTTGACGCGGGTGTCGATTTTGATTTGCTCGTCTTTGAAGTAAATGGCGTTCAAGACGTTACGAAAATCCCCTGAGAGGAAAATGTCGCTTTTCCCCGTCTTGAAATAGAAATCCTCCACCTCAAAGTCGTTGCCCGCAAAGCGCAAATTCCCGTTCAGCCGCTCTATCTTTTTGTCGGAATCCTTAAACGAAAAGGCGACGCCCTCCAGTTTTAGGAATCCGCTGGCTTTGGCTTTTGCCAATTCTTTGGGTCTAATATCTTGTAAATCAGTAAATTGGTTCTCAAAATGCAATTCGAGTTCGGTTTTTCCGCGCACATTTTGTAGGGTGTCGGTTTGCGCAAAAATTAGCCACTCTTGCAAATTCAAATTGCTTTTTAAATCCAAAACTACCTTCGGTTTTTCCAAATTCGCCACTTGCAATTTCCCCGAAAAACCGCCCGATTTTCCCTTTCCCGAAAAATGTTGAAAATCAAACCAACTTTTGTCGTTTTCATACTTATAAATCGCGCGGCAAGTGAAATCTCTTATCTTGGAATAATCAGGATGCGAAATCGTGGCGTTGTCCGTCTCAAAAATCATTTCCATTTTTGATGATTTCCCATCGGGAAAAATGGCCTGCAATTGGAAATTTCCGTTGCCATTCACTTTCATTTTTTCGGGTAGCGAAATATTTTGAGTGCGCAGCAAATGCACCGTGCTTTCCAAATCCAAACTCTCATTGTTGGCTGAAAAGGTAATTTCTTGGGGTTGGATTTTCGAGCCAAAATTCAGTTTCACATTTCCCGTTTCCAACATTCCCTTTTCAATGCGAGAATTGTCCGCCGTACCGTTCAATTCAAATGACGTTTCAGCCCATAGATTTCTCACATAACTTACTTTATCTAATAATAGGGAATCAATCCATAATTTACCTTTATTTTTTATAGAAAATTCGTCCCTGAAAGAACCCGAAAAAACTGTTTTTTCCACATAGCTTTCCATTTGGAAATTGGCCGATTCTTCCCACACCAATAAGCGAAAATCATCAAAGCTTACTTTCTCTAAAGTCAATACCGATTCACCTTCTGAATCTTCCACATCTTTCCAAATCTGATAATTCGGGATTTTATCCTTCGGCATTTTGATAGAAATCCGTCCGCTTTTTAGTGAAATTTCATCAATGGAAATATCACTAAAAAGTACTTTCCACAGCCCGAATTCGAGATATAATTCTTTTGTGAAAACCAAAGTGTCACCGGATTGGGCATTTGCCCCTGCGCAGAAAACATCCGTTAATAATATGGAAGCGTAGGGAAATTTTTTCAACGAGACCGAAATGTCGCCCACCGCTACCGGTACGGCCAGTATTTCATTGGTTTGGCTAAGAACGCTCGTCTTGATTTTCTCGCGGTTGATATACAAAACCACCGCCAGCACCAGCGACAAAGCCGCCAAGCTGCCCACCACCCACAACGAGATTTTTAAGATTTTGCGCGCCATCCGTTTTTGGAGAATCTATGAAAAAGGCAAACGGAAAGTAGCGGATTTAAGTTTGTACGTGGGAATTGCCTTCGGCAATTTGTTCACAATTGCCACATAGTAATTTTTAGAACACATACGGCCCATAGTTTTTTGAATTCAAACTCATAGTTCCAAATTAATTGAAGCAAATCGTGTGTACTTTATATTCTTTAATTCTAACTATGTTGCATAAAAAAACCCCGCTAAAGAAGCGAGGTAATTTTATAAGAAATGTGAGCGGCTTTTTAGCCTTTTTTCACATTATAGCCGTGATTTTTTAAGTATCCAATTTTTTCATCAATCACGGCTTGCTGCTTTTTTCCCAATTCGCGCTCAATTCCGTCTTTCAAACCTTCCAATTCGTGTGCTTCAAATTTGCCCAAAAACTGGCCACGGAAAAGCGAACGCAATGTTCCGTTGTTGTTTTGGTTTTCACGGATAGCTTTTACGATCACTCCGGGAGTTACATTATTGCTATTTCTTGCCATTTCTACTCGATTTTAAATTAAACAATTGTTGTTGTGTTCGGCAAAATTAACTATAAATTTAAAAAAAGGTTTAGCCAATTTTCATTTTTAGAAAATCTACTTCTTTCGGGTCGAGTTTTCGCCATTGTCCGCGATTCAACCTTTGTTTAGTTAAGCCTGCAAAATGTACCCGATCCAGCTTGGTTACTTCGTGTCCCAGATGTTCGAAAATGCGACGCACAATTCGGTTTTTCCCGCTGTGCAAAATTACCCCGATATTCTTGCGTGTTTTGCCCTCGATAAAGGAAATTTCATCCACTTTTATCGGCCCATCTTTTAGTTCCAATCCCTCCTGAATTTTATGAAAATCGGACAGGCTCAGATTTTTATCCAAGGTGACCTCGTAAATTTTGCGCGCGCCGTGGCTCGGATGGGTCAGTTTTTTGGCAAGGTCGCCGTCATTTGTAAACAGTAAAACGCCAGTAGTGGCGCGGTCTAAGCGCCCTACGGGATAGATTCTTTCCTTGCCCGCGCCGGCCACGAGTTCCATTACAGTTTTGCGCATTTTGGGATCGTCCATCGTGGTGATGTAGCCCTTGGGTTTGTTCAATAAAACGTAGGATTTCTTCTCGCTTTTCAGCTCGCGCCCGTTGAATTTCACCGTGTCAGATTCGGCTACTTTGAAACCCATTTCGGTAACGAACTTGCCGTTCACTTCTACCAAGCCGGCTTTTATCAGATCATCGGCTTCGCGGCGGGATGCCACTCCGGCGTGCGCCAAAAACTTGTTCAACCGCATTTTTCCATCGTTTGATTTCGCGATATCTTTTTGGGACTTTTTGGCCTTGAAACTGGGTCTTTTCCCAGCTCGTTTTTTCGGACTTCGCTCCATTTTGTTCTAAAATTTTTGCAAAGGTAAGCCCTTCCTATAGCCTATTTTTCAGGGGTAAAATGCTTCGGGAATGTGCTGCAATTGGAACTTCGGTTCCACTAAAATCGAAATGATATCGAACCGCATTTCCTTTTCCACGCCGTTTACTTCGGCGTATTGGTTGGCCGCTTTTATCAAAAGTTTCTGCTGCTTTTTCGATACAAAATCCTCTGGGTTCCCAAAGGAATTTCCGGTGCGGGTTTTCACTTCTACCACCACTACCCACTTTTCGTTTTCGGCCACGATGTCCAGTTCCGCTTTTTGAAAATACCAATTGGTGTGCAAAATTTTGAAGCCGTTTTTGCGCAGATAATTGGCCGCTTCCGCCTCCCCGATTTTCCCCAGTTTGTGGTTGTCCATCACAGAAATTTCAGCATTGTTTTTTCAGCCACTTTTAACCGCGCTTTTCGGCCAAAAATCAAAGCACGGTTATCATTCAAATGTCCGGCGGGAAAACCGAAGCAAATCGGAATGTTCAAATCTTTAAAATATTCGGACAAAATCTCCTCGGCATTTTTACCAAAAGGGATGGTATTATCATTCATATCGGTCATCGAACCGATGATGATTCCTTTGGCATTTTTAAAAAGATGATTGCGTTGCAGGTTTTGCATCATTCGGTCGATATGGTATAAATATTCATCTAAATCTTCTAAAAACAGAATTTTCCCATCCGTTTTTACCGCAGTTTCTGAGCCCGTTTGGCTATAAATCATCGATAAATTACCACCGATAATTTCGGCTTCCGTTTCGCCTTTTTTATTGGATTTATGATTTCCGACTTCATAAAAAAGCGGCTCGCCAAACAATGCTTTTCGCAAAGATTCCAAACTTTCTTGGGTATTCTTTTCAAAATTTACAGGCATCGAACAATGCAGGCTTTCCACGCCGAGAGTTGCCAGTTTGGAATGTAAAACCGTAACATCGGAATAGCCGCAAACCCACTTGGGTTTTTTCAAAAATTCAGTAAAATCCAAATCGTCAATAATGCGAACCGTGCCGTAGCCGCCGCGCGCGCAAAGGATGACTCGGATGTTCTCATCATCCATAAAATGCTGAAAATCAGAACGCCGCTGTTCGTCCGTTCCCGCGAATTGGTGATGTTCCGCAAAAAGATTTTTACCGAAAACCACCTTCAAACCCCAGCTTTCCAGAACGGAAACGGCGTGTTGCAATTCCTCCTTGGAAATCTTCCGCGCGGTGGATACGATTCCAATCGAATCCCCTTTTTGTAAGGATTCAGGACGAAGCACGGGCGGCATTTTCCAGTTTCCGACGGTACATCTGGATGGTGTTTTCCAACCCCAGGTAAAGCGCGTCCGAAATCAGCGCGTGGCCGATGGACACTTCTAAAAGGTGGGGAACTTTGGTGGCGAAATATTCCAGATTATCCAAGTTTAAATCGTGGCCGGCATTTATACCTAAATTATTTTGATGCGCAATTTGTGCAGCCCGCACGAACTTCTCTACCGCTTTTTCTTTATTTTCTGAATATTCTTGCGCATAACTTTCCGTATAAAGTTCAATCCTGTCCGCACCAATTTCCGCCGCATTTTCGATAAAAGCTTTGTCGCATTCCATAAACAAGGAAACGCGAATGTTTTCCGCCTGAAATTGGGTCACTTTTTCTTTCAAAAAATCAAAATGTTTGACGGTATCCCACCCAGCATTGGAGGTCAAAGCATCCGGCGAATCCGGCACCAAAGTAACTTGGTGCGGCTTGTTTTGCAAGACCAATTTTACAAAATTATCGGTCGGGTTTCCCTCGATGTTGAATTCGGTGGAAACGAGCGGTTTCAAATCGCGAACATCCTGATAGCGAATGTGCCTTTCATCCGGTCGGGGATGCACTGTAATTCCCTGTGCGCCAAAACGTTCGCAGTCTTTTGCTATTTCCAAAAGGTTAGGCACGTTGCCGCCGCGCGCGTTGCGGAGGGTGGCAATTTTGTTGATGTTTACGGAAAGGCGGGTCATTTGTCTGAGATTTTATTTTAATAGGCCATTTCTTTTTCCCCCCCAGATTTTTTTAAAACACTTGTTTTCAAAATTGCTTGGCAAAGCGTTTCGATAACGGGCACCGAAATACTGTTCCCTACCAGTTTCATCCAGCGGGCGCGGGCTTCGGGCAGTTGAAAATCTTCGGGGAAACCTTGCAGGCGACAGGCTTCGCTTTTGATGATTTTGCGGAAATTTTTTGGGCGGTAGATTTTTTCCAAAAATTGCCTTTTGTAATCTTCTTCGTTTGTCCGCTTCAATTCAACGAAACTGATAAAATCGTTGGTGTCGCTGGCGACAAGTGTGGGGAAAATATCGGAAGAGGGCAGGAAGACTCGGTTTACACCATTCAAGCCCGTGCTGATTTTAGTATTCTTAAAGTCATAGCGAATTTCATTGACAGAAATTCCCCCTTTTTCTTTTAAAGATTCCAGCGTTTTTGTGATGGAAGTATTCCTTATTTTGAAAACTCGGTTCGCTTTTAGCTCGTCAATATTTAGGATATTTCCTTGATGAAATTCCAAAAGAAATTTTTCATCATCGTTTAAATCCTTTTCATCAAAATCCTGAATCGAAAAAAGATATTCTTCTCCTTTCAAAATTTCCAGCGAAACTAATTCATCCAAATCATCCTGAGAAATACTGGAATCTAATTCTTGAAAATGTTGCAAAGACAATGGATTTCCATCCAGCTTTCCATACTTTTTTTTGCGACGGTTTTTTAACAATAAATAACAAATTTCTTTTTGTCGTTCCGTAGTTTCAATAATGTCCCAAGAATGGATGGTGGTCAATCCGTTGCGGATGTCGTTGAAGAGAAAATAATCGTTAAAACCGTTTTTGCTGGAAAGGCTCATTTGGCGTGGCGCCACTTTTTCTCCGAATAAATCTTTTTGCGCGGCGCCGTTTCTAAAATCATTTTTTGGCTTTTTTCCGAATAGAATTTCGCCTAATGTGCGGTGGTCGGTTTGCGGTTCGGGAATTTTGAAATTCAGGAAATGTTCTTCCTCCAAAAAACCGATGATATAAACGCGGACGCGGTTTTGCGGAACGCCATAATCCAAAGAATTGATGACAAAATAATCCGCGAAATAGCCCGCTGCTTTAATCCTTTCCATAATATAGGAAAGTGCCTCGCGGTTGCGTGGGTCGGTTAATCCCTTTACATTTTCAAAAATGAAAGCCTTGGGTTGCGATTGCCGCAATAGATAAATGGTATCGTTCCAAAGCTGGCCACGATCGTCGTCAAAACCCAAGTTTTTTCCCGCAATCGACCAACTTTGGCAAGGAACGCCCGCCGTCAAAATATCGTGCGGCGGCAATTCTTCGATTTTTTTTATATCGCCAAAGAATGTTTCATTTTTTACATTAAAATTTTTCGAATAAGTTTCAATTGCATCTTTGTTAATTTCACAGAAGCCCAAACATTTTCCACCGCAATTTTCCAAAGCCATTCGAAAACCGCCGATACCTGAAAAAAGGTCGATAAATGTAAAATTCTCTTTATCTATCATCTTATAAAAAATACTGACTATTTTAATTTGACTTGCTCATCACTTTGAGGTGGTTCCATTCCCAAATATTCGCGATAAATTCTCTCGCGGTATTCTTCGCCTAATTCGTTGATTTCGGTGATGAAATTTTTGTACGTTCCTTTGCCACCAATCAGTTCCCAAAAATCCGTTCCAATTAGCACCGATTTGTCCGCCCGCATATCAAACCACCGCATCGGAAATGTCCATTTATAGTCTTCCCGTTTTCCGTAAGGATTGTAAGGTAGGGCGTAATAGGCGAAATCAATTTGTGGCGGCTGCATTGCCAAAAGTTTGAGCATTTTTTCCTTGCTCACTTTGGTCTGGTCGCTGTTGGGCAGCGGGCCTTTCAATTCAAAGGCGTACTTCTTTCCGGTGGTTTCACTGTCGATAAAAATGTCGCAGACTACGCTGGCCGGAATCATTTCTCCGCCTCCTTCCAAAACGTATTGCAATTCCACGTCCCAGACGGGCTTCTCTTTTTCCTTCCCTCTCTGCTTGTGTTCCAATCGGTTGAGCGTTTCTTGAATGCGGCGCAAACTTTCTTTTCCAATCGCCCCCCTGATTTGATGGTTCATTTGGCAATGGCCGTGCGCCTCGCGAGCTACCACTTCAGACAGCTTTTCCCAAACTTTTCCAAATGGGGTTACAAAGCGCCGCTCAAAATGCGAACCCTTGAAAATTTCGTCCGGCACGAGCGCGGCGTACAGCGGTTTTTTGCTGCGGTGTTCTTCTTCGATGAAGGGATTTTTGACCAACACATTGTGCATCACGCGTTCCATCAGATTGGAAACCAGTTTCTCGATGGCTTGGGAGATACGCTGTTGTTTGGTCATTTTTTCGATTAAAAATCTTTCAAAAATAGAAAACCAAAAAAGGAAAAAATCCAAATTTCCTGCTCGCCCAAATCCCCTAAATTTGCCACTATGCAAATAATGAAGCACCTACTCAACGATCTCCGGCCGCTGCTGCTCGAAGAGCGCGTGGCCGACGTGCTGGACACGATGGAGGAACTCAAGTTTTCACACCTCCCGATTGTGGACGAAGAGCGGATTTACCTGGGCGTGATTGCCGAAGACGATTTGTTGGAAGTTGAAAATGAGCAAGATACGCTGCACCACCACCAGCAGAAGGTGGAGGGCTATTCCGTGAACGAAGCGGCCCACGGCTTTGATGCCATCAAAATTATGGGCGAAGGAAACCTGACCCTGCTGCCGGTGGTGGACGATGATAATCGCTACCGGGGTTACATTTCCGCCAGCGAACTTTTGCAGGACATCGGCGGCGGCCTCACCTTCGCCTCCCCCGGCGGGATGCTGGTCTTGAAATTGGACGCGCGGGATTTCCACCTTTCGCAGATTGCCCAGATCGTGGAGAGCGAAGACGCGCGCATCCTCGGCTTCCACACCGTGGCCGATGAAAACCCCAGCCTCGTTTTGCTTTGCCTCAAAATCGACCAGATGGATTTGAGTCGCGTCCTAAAATCCTTTGAACGCTATAATTATAGCGTGGCGGCGGTTTTTCACCAGAGCGTACTGGGCGATTCCTACGAAGAACGCTTTGATGCCCTTTTAAAATACCTCAACACCTGAGCTTGTGAAAATCGCCGTTTTCGGAAAAAACATCACCGAAGAATCCGCGCCTTTCGTGGATAATTTATTGGTCGAACTGAACCAAATCGGCGCGGAAATTTGCATCTTCAACCGCCTTGCCGATCTCATAAAAAAGGAGTGCGATTTCAACAAACCTTTTTCTCATTATAAAAATCACACCGAGCTAAAAGATTTCGACCCTGATTTTCTGATTACCGCTGGGGGCGACGGAACTATCTTGGATGCAGTTACTTACGTCCGCGATTCGGGCATCCCGATTTTGGGGATCAACACTGGGCGGCTCGGTTTTTTATCGAATGTAAGCAAGGAAGAAATTTCCAAGGCCATCCGCGCGCTGAGCGAAAACCATTATATAATAGAAGAACGGGCGCTGCTGAACCTCGAATCCGAAAACTTGGATTTGGATTTGAATTTTGCCCTCAACGAAATCTCCGTGAGCCGGAAGGATACCACCGCAATGGTTACCATCCATACTTATATCGACGATGATTATCTGAACAGTTATTGGGCGGACGGCCTCATCATCGCCACGCCCACCGGCAGTACCGGCTACTCGCTAAGTTGCGGCGGCCCGATTATAATGCCGGGGTCCGACACTTTCGTCATCACGCCCATCGCGCCGCACAATCTGAACGTGCGGCCCTTCGTTATCCCCAACGGTTTGAAGATAAAACTAAAAGTGGAGGGACGCGAGCGGCAGTTTTTGGCCTCGCTCGATTCGCGGATTTATTCCATCGAAACCGGCGCGGAGCTGACGGTGCGGCTGGCGGATTTCAACATCAAAATGGTGAAGACCGAAATCCAAGATTTTCCCACCACCCTGCGCAACAAATTGACGTGGGGATTGGACAAGCGCAATTAAAAGCGCGCCCCGCATTTGATTATCTTTGCGTCCGTTTTGCAAAAATGAAACATAACAAACTCGTTTTCAGCGTTTTACTACTGGTTTTTACCTTGGCAGGGAATGCTCAGCGCGACCGCTATTTCGAGATTGGAATCACCGGCGGCGGCACGCATTTCATCGGCGACGTGGGCAATTACGGTTTCCACATTCCGCAAGGCTATTACTACGGCGGTTTTTTGAAATACAATTTCAACCGCCACTGGGCCGCCCGCGCGCAGTTCAATTATGGGATCATCGGCAACGACGACGCTCTGAGCGGCCAAGCCCATCGCCAAAATCGCAACCTGAATTTTTCAACTAAAATATTGGAATTGAGTGCCTTAGCGGAATTCAATTTTTTGGAATTTATCCCCGGCACCCAAATGAACCACACGCCTTATTTACTGGGCGGCATCGGTGTTTTTCAATTTAATCCCACCACGGAACTGGACGGCGAAACCGTGGAACTGCGGCCGCTGGGCACCGAGGGGCAAAACACTTCTTTCAATTCCGGCGGCTTTTATGCGCTGGGTTCCAGCTTTGTACAGTTTGGATTGGGCTACAAATGGGCCGTTCACGATTGGATTACGATCGGCATCGAAACCACGTGGCGCAGCACCCGCACCGATTATCTGGACGACGTGAGCGGAAGGTACGCCGACCCCGAAATCTTGGCCGCCGAACGGGGCGAAATGGCCGCCACCCTCAGCGATAGAAGCTTGATGGACAGCGACAAAGAATTCACCTTCCGGGGAAACCCGCAGACCGATGACTGGTACGTTTTCACGGGGATGACTTTGCAATTCAAATTTGGCGAACTGTATGAAAAATGCGCAAATTTCATAAGATGAGCCTGAAAGACGAACTGAACTTGGAAAGGCTGCCGCGCCACGTGGCCATTATAATGGACGGCAACGGGCGGTGGGCGAAAAAGAAAGGCTTGCTGCGCGCCATCGGCCACGAAAACGGCGTGGGTTCTTTGCGCGCCTGTGCCACCGCTTCCGCGGAATTGGGCATCGAAAATTTGACGGTTTACGCCTTTAGTTCCGAAAATTGGAGCCGCCCGCGCAAAGAAGTAAATGCGCTGATGTCGCTCTTGGTTTCTTCTCTAAAAAAAGAACTCAAAACCTTGACGGACAATAATATACGCCTGAACGCGATTGGCCGTTTGGAGACTTTGCCGCTGCAATGCCAAAGCGAATTGGCGGAAGTGATTGAAAAAACCAAGCATTTGGACCGGATGACTTTGACGTTGGCATTGAGCTACGGCAGCAAGGAAGAATTGGTGGAGGCAACCAAACGCACCGTCCGCGCTGTCCTTCAAAATGAAATCGCCGAAGACGAAATTAATGCCGATTTTTTTGGAAACCAATTGTTTACCGCCGGTTTGCCCGACCCCGATTTACTCATCCGCACGGGCGGCGAAAAGCGCGTGAGCAATTTTATGCTGTGGCAAATCGCTTATGCGGAATTGTATTTCAGTCATCGGCTGTGGCCGGATTTTGACAAGGAGGCGTTTTACGAAGCCTTGGTGGATTACCAGCGCCGCGAACGTCGCTTCGGGAAAATCAGCGAACAGATAAAATCTTGAGAAGAATGCGCAACATTTTGGCAGCCAGTCTTTTGGCCGTCTTTTCTATTTCTTTTTTGAAGGGTCAAATTTCTACCGACAAAAGTCTGGAGGAATTGGCCGTGGGCAGCACCATCGAATATGAAATTGGCGGAATCATAGTGACTGGCGCGGAAAATCTGGACGAGCAGGTGGTTACTTTGATCAGCGGATTGACGGTGGGCGACAAAATTACTTTACCGGGCGAGGCCACTAAAAAAGCCATCGAAGCGCTGTGGCGGCAGCGGCTGTTTGACGATGTCGGGATTTACATTACCGAGCGCAAGGGCAGTTTGGTTTTCTTGGAAATCCGACTGAAAGAACTGCCGAAGCTCAGCAAATACGGCATTCGCGGCCTTTCCAAAAAATCGGAACGGAACAGCCTGCGCGAGGACTTGGACTTGAACGCCGGCGCCATCGTGACGGAAAATCTCATTATTAATACCGAAAATAAAGTACGCCGCTTTTTTGTGGACAAAGGTTATTTGAACACCGAGGTGCGGGTGGTGACAAAACGGGATACCGCCAAGAGCAATTCCGTGATAATGGACATCAATGTCGATAAAGGCCCAAAAGTGAAAATTTCCGATATTAATTTTTATGGAAATACCGTCACAAAAACGGACGAAAAAAAGCTATTGTTTTTTACCAAAAAAGAAGGTTTGAGTGATAAAAAATTGCGCAAAGCAATGAAGAATACCAAGCGTAAAAGTTTGGGTACTATTTTCAAATCTTCCAAACTGGACAAAGCCGAATACAAGGAAGACAAGCGCAACATCATCAATAAATACAACGAGAACGGCTACCGCGACGCGCGCATTACCAAAGACAGTATTTATAAAACGGATGATGATAGGATTGCGATTGATATTTATATTGAAGAGGGCAACAAATATTATTTCAGGAACATCACTTGGTTGGGCAACACAAAATATAGCAACGAAGTGTTGGACAGGGTTTTAAAAATCGAAAAAGGCGATGTGTACGACGCCAGCTTTTTGCAAGAACGGCTTTTTGCCGACCCCAATAGTTCCGATGTCAGCTCGCTGTATCTGGATAACGGCTACCTGTTTTTCGATTTGAACCCGGTGGAAGTTTTGGTGGAAAACGATTCCATCGACTTGGAAATGCGCATCCGCGAGGGGCGGCAGGCCACCATTGACAAAGTGACCATCGTGGGAAATGACCGGACGAACGACCACGTGATTCTCAGGGAGTTGCGCACGCGGCCCGGTGATTTGTTCCGTCGCAGCGACATCCAGCGGAGTATGCGCGAATTGCAGCAACTGGGATTTTTTGAGCCTTCTGAACTGGGTGTAAACCCGCGGCCGAACGCCGAAACGGGAACGGTGGACATTGAATACACCGTGGTGGAACGCAGCACCAGCCAACTGGAATTGCAGGGCGGCTGGGGCGCGGGGCGGATTGTCGGGACGCTGGGATTGAATTTTAACAACTTTTCGGCGCGCAATATTTTCAAAAAAGGAGCGTGGCAGCCGCTGCCCTCCGGCGATGGGCAAACCATCAATTTGCGGGCGCAGAGCAACGGCAGTTTTTTCCAATCATACAGTGCCTCTTTTACCGAACCGTGGCTGGGCGGCAAAAAGCCCAACGCGCTGACGGTTTCGCTGTATCACAACGTGCAAACCAATGGCCGCCCGCGCGATGATATCCAGCGTACCGCGCTAAGAATCACGGGCGTAACCGTTGGACTGGGCCGCCGCCTGCAATGGCCAGACGATTATTTTACCCTGTATAATGCCGTGGATGTCCAGCGCTTTAACTTGGACAATTACGGTTTGGCGGGCTTGGGTTTCCGCGAGGGTTTTGTGAATAATATCGCTTTTAAAACCACGCTGGGGCGCAACAGCACCGACTACCCGATTTATCCCCGCAAAGGCTCGCTGTTCAACATCACTTTGGAATTGACGCCGCCCTATTCGATGTTCAACGGCCTTGATTATTCCGACGTGACCGACCAAGTGAAATACGAGTTTTTGGAATATTACAAATGGAAAGTGAACAGCAGTTGGTTCACGGAAATCCTGCCCAAATTGGTCATCAAAACGGCGGGCGAATTTGGCTTTTTGGGTGCTTATAACAATGATGTGGGCTTGCCGCCTTTTGAGCGTTTTTACCTTGGCGGGGATGGTTTGCAAAACTTCGTGCTGGACGGCCGCGAAATCATCGGCTTGCGCGGCTACCCCAACAATTCGCTGACGCCGGACGGGCGCGGCAGCCAAGGACGCGGTGGCGCGCTTTACAATAAATTCACCTTGGAACTGCGCTATTTGATTACGGAAAATCCCAGTGCGCAAATCTTCGCGCTCAGCTTTTTGGAAGCCGGCAACAACTACCCGAATTTCGAAAATTACCAACCGTTTCAGCTCAAGCGTTCCGCTGGTTTTGGCCTGCGAATTTTTATGCCGATGTTCGGCCTGCTTGGCGTGGATTTTGGGTACGGCTTCGATGGGCTGCCCGCCACTCCGGGCCAACCCAGCCGCTGGCAGACGCACTTCACCATTGGTCAGCAATTTTAATTTTTTACTTTCGCGCGCTTTATGAGAAACGCTCTCCTTATTTGCTTTGGCTTAGTTTTTGGCTGCCAGCTTTCTGCTCAGCGTTTTGGGATTGTAGATAGCGAACTTATCCTAACTAAAATCCCCGAATACGGGCAGGCGCAGCAGCAGCTCGATCAGCTTTCGACACAATGGCAAAAAGAAATTGAGGCGGTGCGCGCCGAGGCAACGAAAATGCGCGAGGAATTCAACGCTGAAAAAGTTCTTCTAACCGAAGAAATGCAGAAAGAAAAAACGGCCGCGATTTCTAAAAAAGACGAGGAAGCCGTAGCCTTGCAACGCAAATATTTTGGCCCAGAAGGGGAGGTGTTCAAAAAACGAAAAGAATTGATCCGCCCCATCCAAGACCAAGTGTTCAACGCCGTGCAAGACGTGGCGCGCCGCCGAAAACTGGACGTGGTATTTGACAAAAGCAGCGCGCTCATCACGCTTTACAACAACGGCGACGCCGACATCAGCGACGAGGTTTTGGAAAAAATGGGCTACTGAAAATTTTAGAATAACAGACGATAAAAACCAGAAAATGAAACGAATTTTGATAATCTTCACGGTGGTTTTGGCCACCGCTTTCGCGGGAAACGCGCAGGAAACATCTCCCCAAAAAATAGGTCACATCAACGCGGACGAGCTTTTGCAACTGATGCCGGAAACCAAAAAAGCGCAGGAAACCATCAATGCTTACGGCCAGCAACTGGAGAAGGATTTGACGGAAATGGAAGCCGAGCTGACCGCCAAAATTCAAAAATACCGCGCCGATGAAAAAATGATGACCGCCCTCTCGCGCGAAACCAAAGGACAGGAAATTCAGGGATTGCAGCAGCGCATCCAAGAATATCAAATCAAGGCGCAGGAAGATTTGCAGAACAAACAAGTGGAAGTGCTGACGCCCATCATCGAAAAAGCCACCAAGGCCGTGCAGGACGTGGCGAAAGAAAACAATTTCAGCTACATTTTGGACAGCTCGCAGAGCAAGGCGGTGGTGATTTTTGCCGAGAATGGCGAGGATATTTTGCCGCTGGTGAAGGCGAAGTTGGGGCTGTAGTAGCGGACTTTGAGCGCGGGCTTGGGGCGATGCCCTAAGTTTTGTAGTCGCAGACTTTCAGTCTGCGGCGTGGTAAGGACGTGAAGAGTAAACAAGTCCTTTTTAAGAAATTTAAAACCTTTTTCGGCAGTATTGTCGGAAAGGGTTTTTCTTTGCGCAAGCCCCCAATCCTCCCGCAAGTGCGGGATTGCTGGAGTGGAAAATTGGGCGTTATAATTATTGCGAAATTCTCGCGGGCGTGCGGCTAATGCCCCCCTTTGGGGGGTTGGGGGGCTATAAACTTAACAATGCAAAAACCCATCGGCATTTTTGATTCTGGCGTAGGCGGATTGACCGTGGCGGCGGCCATCCGGCGGCTATTGCCGGAGGAGCGGCTCGTGTATTTTGGCGACACGCTGCACACCCCCTACGGCGACAAATCGGAGGAAACCATCCAAAAATATTCGGAGCAAATCACGCGTTTTTTGCTGTCGCAGGATTGCAAGGCGATTGTGATTGCGTGCAACACGGCTTCGGCTTTGGCGTATAAATTTTTAAAAGAAAAATTTCCGGAAACTTTGATTTTGAACGTGGTCGATCCGGTGGTGAATTATGTGGGCAGCCATCTTCACAGCAAGGTTGGAATCATTGCCACGCGCGCTACTATCAAGAGCGGGATTTACCGCAAAACCCTGCGGCGGTTGAACCCGAAACTGAACGTGGTTTCCGCGCCCACGCCGCTTTTGGTGGGAATTGTGGAAGAGGGTTTTGCCGGAACGCAAGTCAGTGCGGGCGCGATCGAAACGTATTTGGGGAGCAAAAAATTCTCGGATGTTTCATCCTTGATTTTGGGATGTACGCACTTTCCGCTTTTGCAAAAAGAAATCGAGCAGTTTTTTCAAGGTCGCGCGGAAGTGGTGGATTCGCCGGAGCTGGTGGCGCGGCATCTGAAAAGCCAGTTGGCCGCCGAAAATCTATTGGCGCAAAGCCACGATGCGGCCGACCATTTTTATGTTTCCGAAAAAACGGCGGGGTTCAAAAAAACGGCGAAGTTGTTTTTTGGGAAAGATTTGAAGTTGGAGGAAAAAGTGCTGGCGGAACGCGCCACCCATTCCCAACCCACGGTTTAAACCGTGGGTTGCGGGACGCACTCAAATCACGCCCAATTCCTTCCCCACTTTCTCAAACGCCGCCACGGCCTTGTCCAAATGTTCCTTCTCGTGCGCCGCCGATAGCTGCACCCGGATTCGCGCCTGCCCTTTCGGGACGACCGGATAAAAGAACCCGATCACGTAAATCCCTTCTTCCAAAAGGCGGTCGGCCATTTTTTGCGAAAGCGCGGCATCGCCCAGCATTATCGGCACAATAGCCGAGTCGCCGTCCTTGATTTCAAAACCACAGCCTTTGATTTTTTCTTTGAAATACGAAACGTTGTCCATCAGCTTGTCGCGGAGTTCGGTGCTTCCTTTCAAAATATCAAACACCGCGATGGACGCCCCCACAATGCTGGGTGCCAACGAATTGGAAAACAGATACGGCCGCGAGCGCTGGCGCAGCATCTCGATGATTTCTTGGCGGCCGGTGGTGAAGCCGCCCATCGCGCCGCCGAGCGCTTTGCCGAGCGTTCCGGTGATGATATCGACCCTTCCCAAGACGCCTTTTTCTTCCGGCGTGCCGCGCCCCGTCTTGCCGATAAAGCCGTGCGCGTGGCAATCGTCCACCATCACCAGCGCCCCGTATTTTTCGGCGAGGTCGCAGATTTTGTCCAGCTGCGCCACATAGCCGTCCATCGAAAACACGCCATCCGTCACGATGATTTTGAAGCGCGCCGTGTCTTTGGCCTCCTTCAGTTTTTCTTCCAAATCGGCCATATCATTATTTTGATATCGGAAGCGCTGCGCCTTGCAAAGCCGCACCCCATCGATGATGGAGGCGTGGTTGAGCGAGTCGGAAATGATGGCGTCGTCTTTCGTGAGAAGCGGCTCGAACACGCCGCCGTTGGCGTCGAAAGCGGCGGCATACAAAATGGTGTCTTCCGTGCCGCAGAACTCGGCGATTTTCTGCTCCAGCTCTTTGTGGATGTCCTGCGTGCCGCAGATGAAGCGGACGCTGCTCATCCCATAGCCGTGGGTGTCCATCGCCTTTTTGGCGGCTTCGATCACTTTGGGATGGGAGGACAAGCCGAGGTAATTGTTGGCGCAAAAGTTCAAAACCGTTTTGCCGCCCACTTCGATTTCCGCGCTCTGCTCGCCGGTGATGATGCGCTCGGTCTTGAATAGGCCGCTGTCTTTGATTTCTTGAAGTTCGTCTTGGAGGTGCTGCTGGAGTTTGCCGTACATTTTTTTGGGGTGTTTTAGATTTTGTCCCGTGCCTGGGCACGGGGATTTGCGCAAAGTAAAAAAAGGAAGGGTTCAATGTTCAAAGTTGAAGGTTGAAAGTTCAAAGTTTTGGCGGCGCTGGGAATTTCACATAGGGCATTGAGGGGTTTTCACATAGGGTCACATAGATTTTAAGAAAATTAAACCGCTGCGGCCCGCCGCGTGGCGCAGCGGTTTTTTTTAAATGACCTTGCAGGTTTTTTAAATATAAATGTCATTTTTTAAATCAAGGCAAGCTAAACGAGAGTTCTGCGTTGCTCTTTTTTTACCACCCATCAGAATTCCATTCTAAAATGAACAGAACCTGCAATTTCGCGGCGGCTTTCGCCTTGGTCAGCTCCCTATGTTTCGGACAACATTTCAATCGAGCCATTTATGATTCCGCTTACGACCGGCCCGGTACTTTGCTGAAAACGGAGGATGCGCTCTACTATTCAGCGGATACCAAAGAAGGTGTAGCCCTCACCAAATTGGACGACAACGGCAGCACCGTCAAAACCTACCGCACCCCCGCTGATTCTACCCTCCGCCGCTCTTATTTCAATCACAGCGGCCTGATAAAAATTTCGGATTCGGTGCTTTTTGAATACAGCAGGAGATATGAATCTTATTTGCCCCAAGGCAAAGACAGTTCAAGGTTTGCCACTTTCGATTTGGACTTAAACCCTCTGAAAACCATAGCCGTTGCCGATTCGAGCCACCATACTTTCGCTACCCAACAATTTTTAAAACTATCCGGCGAGCGTCTTTTCATCTTAAAAACGCTTGAATTTGTGGTGGTGGATAGAAACCTTAACGTCCTCACCCACTTCAAGGATACCGTGGCCAATCGGGTCTTCTTGGACGCCGTCCACCTCGGTGCTGATAGTATCTTGGTCAAAACACTGGCCGGCCCCGGTTATCTGATTGTCGATTTGGCCAATCAAAAGTTTGACTCTACGGCCATTACCAATGATTGGCCGGCTGATCGGCTCGCAGATTATTCCGATTCAACGTTTTTGATTTACAGCAATGCGGACAGTTTGCTGTATGAAACACGGAAAAAGGACTTGCAAATTTTGGACACGATCGATATTGACAGTATCTGCGGCCAAAACATCAACCATTTGCGGGTTTTTGAAAACGGAGGGATTATCGTTTCCAATGGCGTTAGCCCGCATTTTTGGTTGAACCGGAACACGTTTCAAATTTTACGGCAGGAGCAGATTTTTGCACCCTCCTTTGATTGGCAAGACAGTTCCATTTTTATCCGCACGGGCCTCAGCGAATGCCGGCAGGCCGATATTGAGGCCTTCCCGATTTCGGGGCAAAGGGCGGCGAAGTTTGGCAACGTTTCGCTGCGGGTCGCCAATTTTCAAGCTCAATTGCTCGGAGTGATTGATTCCACCCGAAACTTTCTTGAACCCACTTACCGAGTCAAGGCCGATGCCGATGTTTGGGTTAAAAACAACAGTTCCAATATGTTGGATAGTTTTGTGATGGCCTACTATTCTTATGATGGCTCTAACAATCCATTTCAGGATGCCATTCAAAATTGTCGGCGCAAAGCCGTGCACAATCTTGCGCTGGTGTCTTCGGATTCGGTATTAGTGTCCACCAGCGACACATTTTTATACCGCGTGGCTCCCTCAAGGCCGTTGGCGGTAAACGTGAGGTTTTTTCCGGCCGTGGCCAATGGGAATATTATTTCCAACCGAAAATACGAAGACGGGCACTTCTATTTCTCAAATATCGGGATTGATGAGTTTCGCCGAAATGAATCCATTGCCATTTATCCCAACCCCGTCCTGAACATTCTCCACTTGAGAATTCCCGAAGATTCCGAGTTGAAAAGCTACGCGATATTTTCCACAACGGGACAAAAAATCCTCTCGGCGAAAGGCGAAGGTTTAACCGGCGAAATTTCGGTGGAAAGGCTAAAAGCAGGCACCTACATTCTGCAACTGGAAACAGACAAAGGGTTTCATTCGGGGCGGTTTGTGAAACGGTAAATCTGTTGGGAAGAAACCTTTTAGGTTGAAGAAAAACTGCAAGGATTCAGGAAAGCATTTTGCAAACCATAAAACCGAACGAATTTTCATCGCAATTATCGTAGCGCTTCGTTTGCCATCTAAATTACTTTTAAAAATAAAAATGCCCCAAACGGATTCCATCAAATTGTTTGAAAGGAAAAAGGTGCGCGTACACTGGGACGAGGCATCTGAAAAATGGTTTTTTTCCGTCATCGACGTGATTCAAATCTTGACCGAAAGCAAAAACCCGCGCCGCTACTGGAGCGACCTGAAACGAAAATTGTCAAAAGAAGGCTTTTCCCAGTTGTACGAAATTATCGTACAACTGAGCGGCTTGGCGAAAAGTAAATTTAGGTCAGCCAAATGAAATTCCCAACCAATAAATCCCTTTAGAAACCCTGACAGGGTGATTTGGATTACACTGATTACCCTGTCAGGGTTCGAGTAAGAAAAGAAAAAAAGCTTTTAATAGTTGCATATACAACTTCGTGTATTACCTTCGCCCAATGCAATTCCCCAACATCCAATCTTTCCAACCACAAACTTGCTTGGCGGGGCAAATGGCCTTTGCTCACCGCGCCGTGGCCAACGTTTTCCGGAAATACTTGCAGCCGTTCGATTTGACCGACAGCCAGTTCACCCTGTTATCCATCCTTTCTAAAAACGATGGGCTGAACCAAAAAACCCTCGGCCAAATCGCCTTTTTGGAAAAATCATCATTGCACCGAAACTTGAAAAGGCTGGTGGAAAGAGGCTTGGTTTCCAAAATAGACTTTCCTGTTTTTAGGATTTCGGAACAAGGAAAAATTTTGCTGGAAAGCGTCATTCCCGAATGGGAAAAAGCGATGGCGGAAATGCGCCAAATTCTAAAACCCAACGGTGAAAATGCCGTGCAATTAATTGTTTCAAAAATCACTCATTCAAACTAAAAAAAATGCTGTTAAAACTGGCTTACCTCGGACTTTCTTTGTTGATGACTTTCTTATTAATTTTCATCGGCAGCCACGCCATCCGAAAAACATTTTCAGACCCTGGAAAAATTAAAAAGAAATTGACATTGCTCGTCGCACTTCTGCTCGGCTGGCACGTTTACGTTTTTATAACTTCCACATCAGGTATTTTAATGGATTTGTCTTTTCCGCCACGTTTTGTGCTTTTTTTGATTGTCCCCGCCTTTATTTTTACAGGGATTTTTGTCTATAAAAACCGTAATCAAAATTGGCTGCAAAACATCCCATCGCAGTGGCTCATTTATTATCAAAGTTTTCGTGTTTTTATTGAAACTATCTTCGTGTTTTCCGTAGCACAAGGAATCTTGCACAAAGAAGTTACGATAGAAGGCTATAATTACGATAAGGTTTTTGCCTTCACCGCTCTGATTATTGGTTTTCTTTTTCAGAAAAATTTCATTGGGAAGAGAGGCGCCATTCTTTGGAATTATTTGGGACTGGCCGTGATTGCCGTAATCCTTTTTCTTTTTCAAACCACAATTTATTTTCCTGAATGGTACGACAGTAAAACCGCGCTGATGCCGCTCGCCGCTGTCAAATACCCATACATTTTAGTCGCGGGATTTTTGATGCCGTCGGCGGTTTTTGTGCACTTGCTTTCGATTGTTCAGTTGCGGAAGGCGGGGCGGTAGAAAATCTGTCAATGTTTCCAATTCTCTTAATTCTTCAAAACAATTTCCTGCCGCCACCTATTGTTTTTCTTTACAGAAATCGACTTTTAAAAATTCAAAAAAACAATGAACATCACATTAAAACAAGCCCAGAAAATAGTGGCGACCGCGCAGAAAAAGGCCAAGGATATGGAACTGAAGATGAACATCGCCGTGGTGGACAGCGGCGCGCGGTTGCTGGCCTTCGCCCGGATGGACGGTGCTTGGCTGGGCTCGGCGGACATCGCCATCAAAAAGGCGGAAACTTCTTGCTATTTCCAAATGGAGAGCGGCGAAATCGGCAAGTTGTCGCAACCTGGCGAGTCGCTGTACCAGATTGAGCACAGCAACGGCGGGCTGATTTCGTTCCCCGGCGGCATCCCGATTAAAGGCGACGGCGGAGAGACCATCGGCGCCATCGGCGTGAGCGGCAGCACGGTGGAAGACGACCACAAAGTAGCGGAAGCTGGGGCGGGCGCGGCTTGAAACCTCACATAGGGCATAGAGAAGTTTTCACATAGAAGCATATAAGTTTTTTGGGAAAGGAAATTAAAATCGCTGCGGCTCGCCGCGTGGCGCAGCGGTTTTAAAAAAACCTATGTGAAACTATGTGCTGCCGCTACCTATATGTTCTATGTGAAAATTCAGCACCACTTGGCAAAATCGTCATTAGTCGAAACTTTCGCACAACTTAAAATTTTAATCAAAAAATTAAAACCATAGAACGATGAAAAAATACAAGTTGATCCCAATGTTGATGGTCGCCCTTTTTAGCGGTGCTTCCCTAATTGCCCAATCCCAAAAACCATTGGAAATCGGCATAATCCACACCCTTGATTCCAAGGTTTTGAACGAAAAACGGACGCTCAACATTTTCCTCCCCGACAGTTTTGACCGCGCCCAATCTTACCCCGTCATTTATCTCTTGGATGGTTCGATGCACGAAGATTTCTTGCACGTGGCAGGCTTGGTGCAGTTTTTCAACCTACAGTTCAAAATGCCGCCGCACATCATTGTGGGCATTGCCAACGTGGACCGCAAAAAGGATTTCACCTTCCCCACCACTTTGGAGGATTTGAAAGCGAAATATCCTACCACCGGCGGCTCGGAAAATTTTATGAATTTTATCGAAAAAGAAGTGCAGCCTTTTATCGAAAAAAACTATCCTGTTTCAGATCGAAAATACCTCATTGGGCAATCACTGGGCGGGCTATTATCGGTAGAAATTTTATTAAAAAAACCGCAGCTTTTTTCGCATTATCTGATTGTCGGCCCCAGCTTGTGGTGGAACAACGAATCGCTATTGGACGAAGCGGACGACCTGATCGAAAACCAAGATTACCAAGGCAAGTACGTTTACATTTCCGTGGGAAAGGAAGGCCGGATTATGGAAAGCGAGGCCAAAAAAATCTATAAAAAACTGCAGAAATCCGATGCGGAAAATTTCCGTTTGGATTTTAGGAAACTCCCTGAAGAAAACCACGCAACGGTTTTGCACAATGCCTTGTATCAGGGATTTCTGAAATTGTATCCTTTTCAGGAGTGAATTTTCACATAGGGAATAGAGGGGTTTTTATATAGAGACACATAGGTTTTAGGATAGAAAGATAAAACCGCTGCAGCTTGTGGCGCGGCGGTAAAGAAACCTTGCAGGTTTTCAAAACCTGCAAGGTCTAAAAAACGGAGAGCAAAAACTGGAAAGGCTCGCTCTATTAAGAATTAGGGAGGGGGGCAGCTCTCCAACGCGCACAAATCTCCTTCAACGCCCCTTCCAGCTTTTAGAATTTAAAAACAAAAAGCCAGTCTATCGACCGGCTTTCAAGCTCTCCCTCTTGGACTCGAACCAATCCCGTACATACGGGACTGATTAATCCCGCACAGCCAGTTCCGAGCTATTCGGAAGGCGGGACTCGAACCAACTGAGCTAAAGCCCCATCTGGCTCAAAAGATGGACTTATCAATTTTTGCAATAAATTCTTTGATTTCTGTTTTTTGATAAATCGCTCTGCCTTCAAGGCTTCCCCGCGATTTTCGCCGGCAATGAAAACCGCCTTCAATCCCCACGGCCGATGCTTTGATGTGTATGTGTTCTCTTCCGAATGGTTATGAGATTCCAATCTTTTCCAAGGATCTTCGGAACTGCCGATGTAGAATTTGTCAGAGCTTTCGGAATACAAAATGTAAACGTAGTATTTCATTGAAATATCCAAAAAACAAAAAGCCCGACCAAATCGGTCGGGCTTTCCTCTCCGCTCTCCCTCTTGGACTCGAACCAAGGACCCTCTGATTAACAGTCAGATGCTCTAACCAACTGAGCTAAGGGAGAATTCAACCTTTCAATATTTTTCAACTTCCCCTCTTGGACTCGAACCAAGGACCCTTTAATTAATCCCGCACGTGCGAGACTCTAACCAACTGAGCTAAGGGAGAATTCAACATTTCAATATTTTTCAACTTCCCCTCTTGGACTCGAACCAAGGACCCTTTGATTAATCCCGCACGTGCGGGACTCTAACCAACTGAGCTAAGGGAGAATTAATTTTTTTTTTAATTTCTGAAAGGAAAATTTATTCCTCCTCAAAAACGGGCGGCAAAATTAGTGCGTTCAAATCAAATGCGCAATCTTTGCCGCCGAAAAATTTTAAACCCCTTTTTATGAGCCTTTTGATAGTCGGCACGGTCGCTTTTGACGAAATTATCACTCCCTTCGATGAGTCGGGAAAAATCCTCGGCGGGTCAGCCACTTTTGCATCGCTTTCCGCTTCCAATTTTGGCAATGACAAAATCGGCATCACCTCCGTCATCGGTGACGATTTCCCTGAAAAATACCTCGAAATGTTCCGTAAAAAAGGCATTTCCACTAATGGCATTGAAGTGGTGAAAGGCGGCAAAACCTTCTTTTGGAAAGGCAAGTATAAAAATGATATGAACAGCCGCGACACGCTGGACACGCAGTTGAACGTCCTCGCGGATTTTGACCCCAAAGTGCCGGACGCGATGAGAAAAGCGGACTTTTTGATGCTCGGGAATTTAACGCCCGCCGTGCAGATAAAAGTTTTGAATCAAATGGAAAAACGCCCCAAGCTGGTCATTTTGGACACGATGAATTTTTGGATGGACTCGGCGTGGGATGAATTGTTGGAAGTCCTCCAAAAAATTGATGTGCTGACCATCAATGATGAAGAAGCCCGCCAACTGAGCGGCGAATATTCTTTGGTAAAGGCCGCCCGCAAAATTTTTACGATGGGCCCGAAATACCTTATCATCAAAAAAGGCGAGCACGGCGCTTTGCTTTTCAGTAAAGATGAGGTGTTTTTCGCACCGGCCTTGCCCCTGGAAGAAGTCTTCGACCCCACCGGCGCGGGCGATGTTTTTGCCGGCGGCTTCATCGGCCACTTGGCTAATTCCAAAGATATTTCCTTTGAAAATATGAAGCGTGCCGTGATTTACGGTTCGGCATTGGCATCGTTTTGCGTGGAAAAATTCGGTACCGAAAGAATTGCTGAAATCACGCGGGATGAAATGCACGAGCGCGTGAAGCAGTTCATTGATTTGACGCAGTTCGAGATTGCGCTGGGGTAGCATCGCACGGCCGTGCGATTCTACAATTTACCTGCCCATTTCCACCATTGTGGGACTACTCCCACGAGCAAAAAAACGCGTGTTTTCTAAAGTCTCCCCTTGCCGTGCATCGTTGCCGATACGGCACGCGGTGGGGGATTTAGGGGGCTTTTATAATTGGGGATTTAGAGGGCCAAAAAACTTCTCAACATTTTTATCAAAAAAATTTCAAACCTGCCCAACCTCCGTCGGCCTTCCCCCGTCAGTTGGGGTAGTATAGCATTTTGACCCGTTCCCTTGAAGAGCCGCGCCCCATTTTACAAGATGGTTGATTTGTTCGGTTGTGCCGAAAAGGCTGAATTTCCCTAATTTGGCCTCTTCGGTTTTTCCCATTTTATGGACATTGAAAAGGAACTTTTAGAGGCGTGCAAAAACGAGGAGCGGCGGGCTCAGAACGAGCTGTACAAGCGCTGTTACAGTATTTTGATGTCCGTGTGTATGCGGTATGAGCGCAACAAGGAGGACGCGGAATTTATGCTCAACAAAGTGTTTTTCAAGATTTTGAAACACTTGGACAGCTACGACGAAAACGCCCCGTTTGAAGCGTGGATCCGCCGCATCGCGATAAACACGCAGATAGACCAATACCGCAAAGACCAGCGCCGCAAGGAACAATATGTGGAAGAGCCGATGCACATCGCGCCGCTGAACGTGATGGACTACAACGAGGCCGAGCAAAAATTTGACGCCG
Organism: Owenweeksia sp.; assembly: GCA_965214115.1. GTDB lineage: Bacteria > Bacteroidota > Bacteroidia > Flavobacteriales > Schleiferiaceae > Owenweeksia. Next base: position 293,542 of record CBDCAU010000001.1, on the reverse strand, counting down.
AAGAACTGCTGGCGATGATCCGCCAACTGCCGCCGATGAGCCAAAAGGTGTTCAACCTTTACACCATCGACGGCTACAGCCACAAAGAAATTGGGGCGCAACTGGACATCAGCGACGGCACCAGCAAATGGCACCTGAGCAGCGCCCGCAGCAAACTGAAAGTGATGGTGCACAAAATGATGAACCACGTGGCACTGTTTATATTGATGATGATTTTGAAATGACCGACAAGGAACTCGAAAAACTTTTTAAGGAGAAACTGGGCAACCAGCCCCACGACTACAATCCGGCCAACTGGGAGCGGATGGCGGACGCGTTGGATGCGGCCAAAAACGAGCCGCTGGACAATCTTTTCAAAGAAAAACTTGCCGTGAAATCTTATCCCTACAACCCCAAGAACTGGGAGAAAATGGCGGCGATTTTGGACGGCGGCGCGGCCTCTCGCGGCGGTGCTTTTTACTGGCGCGCGGCGGCGGCCATTTTGCTTTTTGCGATGCTGGCGGGTGGTGCGCTTCTTTTTGATAATTCAGATAAAAATGCCCTCCAAGACGAAAACAGAGTGGTCGATTTTGAGGAAAATTCGCCCGCCGTTTTGGAGGATGAAAATTATGATGACGGCAATTCCCTTGATGAAAATGGAGGTACTAAAAATGAAGCCAACGCCGGCAGCAGCGAGATTCCAAACGAAAACATCGCCAACCAAGAAACCTCCGGCGGCGATGATTTGAACGCTTCTCAAAACCCCGATTTTTCCTCTGAAAATAATGCCGATAAAAATGCTGGTGGGGAGGATTCCGATGGGAAAACGGTAGCGGAAAATGTCGGTTCGGATTTTTCCAAGGATGAAAATAATGACGGAAACCAAGGCGGGGATGCAGAAAATTCCGATGCAAATGCAATCACTGCAAATCCCGCAGATGGAAACGCATCGAATGAAAATTCGCGGAAACCAATTTTTTCATCCGATGACTACGAAACCGGAAATCCCAATGCCATTTCCTTTTATGCCAATCAGGATGCTCTAATTTTGGACAGGAAAAATATAGCAAAAAATGCTTTTCTTTTAGATACTGAAAATGCACCTTTTTCATTGATGCCGCTTTCGCGGGAAAACGAAAAATTCGACCCCAAATCCCTTCCTAAATTTTATAAGCGCCATAACCTTTTTGCCGAGGGTGGCGCGGTGCTGCGCGGTTCTTATACTTCCAATTCCGTGGGCATCGGATGGCAAGCCGGCTTGGGCTATCAATACCGCATTTCCGACCGATGGGCGGCGAACGTCGGCCTGCGCTATTCCGTGCACAACGAGGTGGGCATCCGGCAGAAAAGCGACAGCATCTTTTTCAATTTTGGGCAAGAGCGCATCGAGACGGAGCGCGAAAGCCACCGCCTCGATTATTTGGAAGTGCCGCTGGAAATCAACTTCTTGGCCACTCCAAAGCACCAATTTTCGTTGGGCGGTTATTTTGCGCAGCTCATCAGCGTGGACCAAGAAATCGTGCGCCGCCGCTATGCTTTGAAACAGGGCGTACAGACCACGCACGACGAAGCCACAGGCTACAATCCCGACTTCGCCCGTTATGATTGGGGCCTCACCGCCGGTTACCGTTTTCACATTTCGCCGCAGTTCAGCGCAGGTATTTCCGTGCAGCAAGGTCTGGTGGACATCACCAAAGTGGAGACCGTTTCCAACGAGCTGAAAAAACATCACCGGAACCTAAGTACCCGTATTTCTTTGCGCTATCTTTTGTTCTGATTTTTATCAATGAAAACACGACTTTTTTTATATCTTTTTTCAATACTTTTTCTTGCGATTTCTTGTAGCAAAGACAATAGTGCAGAAGACTTGTACGCCGATGATTTCCGCTTTTATTTGAATGCCGAATTGGACGGCCAGCCCATTGAAATCAATGCCGGCGAAAACGACTATTTTCTGGAAACCAATTTCGGTTTTTCCGACAGCATAGTGGAAATGCGCGGGTTTTTGAACCAAGAAAATAATCCGCAACGCCGCGCTTTTGCGCTGGTTCTGCGCGGCGGGGAATCTTTGGCCAGCGCCAGCCAATTTGTAGCTGAAAATGAATTGCAAGCGGGGCCAGTTGCCTTTCGCGATGCCACGCTTTTCCGCGCGCAGGCTGGTTTTTACAATATCACGTTCCAGCCCGATTCCAGTTTGGTGGGGCAAAATTTTCAATGGCAATTTGAAGACGGTTCTGTTTCCACGGACTTCAATCCCGTGAAAATGCTGAACGTGCAAGATTTTCAAACGTATGATGCTACTTTGATTTTAGATGGGAACTGCGATTTTGAAGTGCTGCACCAAGTGAACATCGAAAAAGACTGCGACGCCACTTTTGGCGTGGAAATTTTGGCGGGAAATATTATGAAACTTACGCCGAACGTCCGCCAAGGTTCAGTTTCGGCAACGAAATGGTTTCTGGACGGTACGGCGATAAACCTGAACGCGAACAACGAATTTGCCCTGACGCCCAACTTGGATTCCGTAAAAGTGGCCTGCGAATTTTCCTTTGAGAAAGGCTGCCAAAAGCGCGTGGAAAAAACCTTTGACCCGCTGAACGCCGCTTGCCTCGCCGATTTTTCCTATCAAAAAGAAAAGGAAAAAACCTACGATCCGCAGCAACTCGCCACGGTGGTTTTGAACTATTGGGACGAAAACGGAAAGGAATTTACCTCCTTATACAATAGCGTGGAAGGCGACTTCAAAATCCTCAGCACCCAGCCCTACGAAATGAATGACGCGGGCCAAATGACCACTCGGATTTTCTTTGAAACTGACATCACCTTGATGAGCGCCGATGGCCAAGTTTTGGAACTGACCAACTGCGTGGGGAGTTTTGCGGTGGCGCATCCGTAGGGTAGTTATTGGGTTATTAAGTTATCAGTTAATCAGTCTGTGCGGATAAGCGCTGCGCCCAAATAACTCAATAACCCAACAACTCAATAACTCTGACAACTCTGACCTACTCCCCAAACTCCACCAAAACCTGCCCTTTTTCCACCGCCTTCCCCACTTCCGCGTGGATGGCCTTCACTTTTCCGTCGCTTTCGGCTTTTAAAACGTTCTCCATTTTCATCGCTTCCAAGATTAAAAGCGGCGCCCCTTTTTCCACTTCGTCGCCGGCTTTGGCGGAAACGAAAAGCACCATTCCGGGCATCGGGGCTTTCAAATCTTGCGCGCCGGCGCTGGCCAAATCCTCCATTCCCAGCTCTTCCAAAAGCAGGTCGAAACGGTCTTTCGCCTCCAGAACATAGTCGTTGGAATTGACCCGCAAGGTGAATGTTTTGGTTTCGTAATCGGCATTGACCAAACTAACGCGGTGGCTCTGAAAGTCGCGCAGGATGTGCATTTCATCGCCATCCTTGACAATGTCGAGTTGATATTCCTCCGCCTGTCCGGAGCCTGTCGAAGGGTTGATTTTTCCCGAAAGGCCGCCTTGCGCGGGTTCAATTTTAAAATCCGTTTCACCGATTTTGATGTGGTACATTTTGTAAAAATTTTGAAAGCGCGCCGCGTAGTTTTGCGGCTATGCAAAGATGGGTTTTTTGGGGACTTTTTGCCCTGCCATTTTTTGGGATTTCACAAAAATGCGATGTTTCCCGCGCGGAGCTTTCCTTTTGGATGGCCAACCCGCTGGCCGATTCCATCCGCGCCACGGCGATAATTTCCGTGAAAGAAATGCCCGACTTACTCTGCGTTTTTCTTTTGGATGAAGATTTGAAAATCAAACAAATACGTAAAAAGGAAGGGCGGCTAAAAAGCGAAATCTCCTATCAAAGAAAGGGCGATTCGCTTTTCTTGAACACCTATTATCACTATCAAAAAGGCGCGGCGGGCACTTTGTTTTTCGAGTATAAAATTCCCTTGGCGGGGAATGCGGCGGTGGAAAAAACCAACCTTTTCACGGCCTTTAACTTGGCGGTTTTTCAGAGCGGCGAAGCGCTGGGCGAGGCTGGAAAATTCTATCCCGCAGTAGCGGATGACGCAAGTTTTTTAAGTATCAATTTGACGATTCCAGAAACCGAAAATGCAGGATTGCTCGGCACTTTGAGTTTTAAAACCGACAATGAGGACGGCACGGTTTCCCAGTTTTGGGACAGTTTTTCAGAATATTCGCCGGAGCGTTTTTATCTGATCGTGGGGCAATTTGAAGAATTTGACAAAGAGGAAATCAGCCAAGAATTTGGTTTCGTGGAACTGGATTTGGAAGAATTCCGCCAAGCGAAAAAGGAGCGTGAACTGAAAATTTTGAAAGAAAAATGGCATCCGTTCATTTCTTTTTATGAAGAAAAAATCCGCGCGCTTTCCGATTCCGAATTCGTGTTTTTGGATTCGATTTCCGAAAGGGAGGTTTCTAATTTTTTTATAAAAAAAGAAGAAGTGCCGAACGCGAACACATTGCAAACGGAGCAAAATATCGCGCTTTATCTTTTGCAAAATGACACCGTCGCCGCCTCGGAAATTCATTTTCAACATCAAATCCAAAAATTTGGGGAACGCTGGAAAGCGGAAGTTTTAGAAAAAAAATGGGCGAATTTTTCATCCGAAACAAATGAAGATTTGCAACGGAAAATCCTAAAACACCAACTGGAAAAATGGCGAGTTGAAAACGCCGATTGGCTGAAAGATTTAGATTCGGCGAAAATGGACACCGGATTTATGCGGCCGCTCCTGTCAAACTTGAAATTCCCCAGCCTGAAAATACGCTACCAATACATAGGCTCGCAGGACGCGCAACGCATTTATTATGCGCAGGATACGGCCGTGGCACCCTTGTATTTTATCCCCGCCAAGGCGGAATTGGTGGCTGGCAAAAACCGCGTGGAAACCACTCGCTGGCTGGATTCGCCGGCCGGTTTCGTGGAAGTGCCGTCGGGCGTTTCGCCGCAATATGTTTCGCTTTCGTTCGGTGCATATTTTCCGGGAACCATCATCGACAAAAAACCGGACAGCTACAATTTATACCAGCTTTCCAACGCCCAATCGTCCGCCGAAAAACACGGGGCGCTGGAGCAGCTCTTTTTGACGGAAAACCGCAATTTATTTTCCACGGTGCTGGGCATCGCGCTGGCGGACGAGAACCCAGCTATTCGCCGCGCGGCTTTGGAACGTGCTGGAAATCTGGATTTTGCGGCGCAGCAAAAATTGAAGGGGCCTATTTTGAAATTGGCAAAAGAGGATTCCGACGCTGAAATTCGGAAGATGGCCGAGGAATTGAAAAATAGGTATTATCAATAGTGTCTTGACGGATTGCCCCGATTTTTCCGTGGCCGCTAAATGATGCAGAAAAATGCTCGGTGGTGACTTGATCTGTCAGGCTTCCTTACTTACCGAATTTATTTAAAATAAATCCGCGCCATCTGCGAAATCTGTGTGAAAAACCTCCGCAAAATATTGGTGAGCCTTTCCCTTGATTTCTGCCATTTCCACTTTCCGGCCGAGTTCGCGTTCCAAAGAAGTAACGTCCTTCCCAAAAATTCCGCACGGCACAATGTGCTGGAAATAAGACAGATCCGTGTTCACGTTGAAGCCCCAGCCGTGCATCGTGACCCAGCGGCTGGCGCGCACGCCGAGGGCGCAGATTTTCCGCGCGGTGGGTTTGCCGGCGTCCAGCCACACGCCGGTTTCTTGGCTGGAGCGTTCGCCTTTCAAACCGTAATCCGCTAAAATTTGGATGAAGATTTCTTCTAAAAAACGCAGATATTTATGGATGTCGGTGAAAAAATGGTCGAGGTCTAAAATGGGGTAGCCGACCAACTGGCCGGGGCCGTGGTAGGTGATGTCCCCGCCGCGGTTTATTTTATAGAATTTTGCACCGATTTTAGCGAGGGTTTTTTCATCTGCCAATAGATGATCTTGCTTACCACTTTTTCCCAAGGTAAAAACGTGCGGATGTTCGCAAAAAAGCAGGTGATTTTTGGTGGGGAATTTTTGGTGGTCGGGCAGCTTGCGGTTTTGGAATTTGATGCCGACGGTTTTGTCGAACAGCATTTGCTGCATATCCCAAGCTTCTTTGAAATCAATCCGGCCGAGGTCGTGAAAATGGACGGTTTTCACAGCGGGATTTTGGCGAGTTCGGCTTTTAGAAAGTCGATGGATTTGATGTCGATAATATCCACCCCGCTCATTTCTGAAAGGTAGAACGAAACCCAGTCGCCGAGATGCACCAACCACAACGCCCGTGCGATTTTGCCGTCGCCCTGACTCCAAATTTCCACCACGGTTTTGGTTTTTTTGCCAATAATTTTTTGGTTGATGTCCACCCGTTTTTGGTTGCGGTCGAAGTCGGTTTTGTTGCGCAAAAAGACGGCGGCAAAATCATCGGTTCCGCCTTCCCAGCCCACCAGTTCGTTGTGGTTCATTTCGGGGATTTCGCCTTCCCAAGCTAACATTTTCGCGTTCTCGTTCAGCTGCTGCCGCCAGCGCGCCGCAATGCCGAGATTGCCGTTGACCGCATAAACCGCCACAGTTTTTTTATATAATTTTTGGGCAATTTCTTTCGCCTCTTTTTTGATGGAATCTTGTTCTTTTTCTAAAAGATTTTGAGCATTTTTTAAATCTTTTTTCGCATCCCAATTCGCCAATTTATAATATTCAAAATAATAGCACAAATACGAAAAAGCGTAGCCAAACATCGAGCGTGGCGGGTGGCCGCCTTCCATCGTCAAAACCTTGAGGTTTTTTTCCTTGGCGATTTTCCAAAGCTCGCCGCCGGACGCGATGCAAACCACCTGCGCCTTCCGCGCCAGCGCCTCCCGCGTGGCCATCAAAGTTTCCTCGGTATTCCCGCTGTAGGAGCAGGAAATCACCAAGGTTTTTTCATTTGCAAAAGCGGGGATTTGGTAATTCTTGTTCACCACAATCGGCACGGGCGAATTCATCGCAGCCATATCGGCCACCACGCTGCCGCCGATGCCGGAGCCGCCCAACCCGGTAATCAACACATTGGAAATATCGGTTTCAATTTTTTGGAAATCAGCGGATTGGATGTTTTCCAGCGCGGTGGAAATCTGAGCGGGGAAATCGGCGATGAGTTGTTTCACGAAGGGGAAATTGAGCGGGTAAAGCTAAGAGTTGTAGGTGAATTTATCCTATGCTTCGATTTGGGAATTAATTCCGCAACAATTGACTTTTTAAATCCGTTTCCACAGTATATTTGGAATGGAGTTTATTGCGCTTTAGTTTATACATTTGGCAATCAAAATGTCTGAGGTCTCTCAAAATCAACCGATTGTAATCCCAGTTTCGGGTTCGTACTCTATCAAAGAAGCGGCATTGAGTTGCTTTTTAGTATCTCCAATAGTTCAGCCAGAGCGATTTGAATCTTTGATGTCGGGCAGATTTCAGGATTTATTTCAAAATTTTGAAACCTTGTCCAACGTCAATTTATCTTTTAAAGTGAACGAACTAAAGGGAAAGGGAATAAACCCTGATGTTCATAATAATGTTGGATTTGTCTTTAAAAAATTTGATGGGAATGGTAGAACCTCGAAGGTATTCCAAGGAATAAACGAGCCTCATAGAAACTTCATTTCTTTTCACAGTTTTGATTATAAAAGATGGAAAGACTATAGAGATTCTTTTAAGGAAATAATGGCGGGTTTTTTAGATTTTCAAAAAGACACTTTTATAAATGCAACAAGTATGCATTATGTAGATGAATTTCTTTGGAACTCAGAAGAGCAACTCTCTTTAGAAAAAATTTTTAATAGACAAAGTGAATACTTGCCCAATAAATTTTTTATAGATAAACTTTTTAATTTTGTCTTTCAATCTGAGGTAAATGAGGAGGTTAGTTTTATTGATAGGATTGCAATTTCAGTTAGTCAAAATTTTTCCGTTCCTACTATATCCATTAGTCATAACGCCACTTATTTGTATGACAAAGAATTAAACTTATCAGAAAATTTGGACTCGAATTTGTTCTGGGATTTTTTGGAAGATGCTCATAACCAAAACAAAGTTTTGCTCAGAGATCTATTGACTCCCGATATTCTCAAACTAATAAATTTAAGCTAATGAATGTTTTAACGACTATAGACCCTTTGGCGGCAAAAAAAAACAGAATAGAATCTGCTTATCAAAGTTGCCTCGCCGAACCTGTCCGCTCGCCGTTTATTGAACATCCCAATAGACAATTTCACAAAGCTTTTTTAGCCAATAATAACTGGCCGATTTTTTACTCAACCAAGGAAAGGTTAGTAGATAATTTCTTAGAGAAAATTGTTAGTAGTGAAAATCAAAACTTGGTGTCAGAAATTGATGGTGTAGTTTTTCAAAATTTTTTGGATGTGCTCAGGCTTTTACCAGACTATTTGGTAAAGCACGTTGATGTTGACGATATCACTATAACATTGCACGGCACCATAGTAGTTGACTGGAATATCTCCAATGATTTGGTTTCAATAGAAATTGGCAAACGCCAAATTGGTTTTTTCACACAATTTGAAACGAAAGAGAATATACTGGAAAAAGGCGAAGCATTTGATGGCAAGAAAATTCCTCATAGCCTTGAAAAAGTTTTTTCGGCTTTTATTCGGTAAACCTTTGGAAAACAATACTATTCCAAAAGATTTTTTGCCCAATGAGCAAATCGTCCGCGCCATTTTTGAGCCACTCCATTACAGTAAGCGCAAGAAGAAGCTGAAACGCGAGGCACTTCTGCCACCGCACGATTCCGATGAAGTTTCAGTTTTGCGAATCGAATTCTCCAATATTCAAAAGTGCAAATCACACATCCGAAATGTTAGGCTGAAAGAATATATTGGCTTTGCCAAGTTTTTGGCTTCTGACGTAAACAAAATCACTACAGAAAATAAAAATGCTCCTGTTCATTTTCGGCTGGTATTTTCTCCATTAGATGAAAATCGAGAAAAGCGCGATGATATTGAAAATATAACCAAAAATGATGCAGGCGTGCCAGTACACGCCGACTTAGTTTATAGTCTAATAGTTGAGAAGGGACAGCCTGCCACTTATCACAGAATTTTAGCAAACAGCTTACTCAAAAAATGTCAGGCTTTTGAAGATCCCAATTCAATCGAAGAAGATTGGGGCGGCGAGAGAGTCGCTATTTGAAAACCGCCTTCTGAAACACCAGCAACAGCCCCACCCCCGTGGAAATCGCCATATCCGCGATATTAAAAATGGGTCGAAAAAAAATGAAATAATCGCCGCCCCAGAAGGGCAGCCACTGCGGCAGATAGCCTTTGTACAAGGGGAAATAAAACATATCCACCACGCGGCCGTGAAGGAAACCGGCGTAGCCGCCACCTGCGGGCAAAAACTCGGCGACTTGGCCCAAACCGCCACTTTCGCTGAAAAGCAAGCCGTAAAACATCGAGTCCAAAATGTTTCCGATGGCGCCGGCCGCCACCAGCGAAACCGCCACGATCCCGACGGTCTTCACCTTTTGCTTCACCAGTTGGTTGAGCCAATAAAAGATGAACCCCACCACGATGATCCGGAATACGGACAGGATCAGCTTGCCGTAATCGCCGCCAAATTCCAGCCCCCAGGCCATCCCCGGGTTTTCGATAAAATGGATGATGAACCAATCCGTGATGACGAATTCTTGGCCGAGGTACATATTGGTTTTCACCCAGATTTTCAAAATCTGATCAGCCACCAAAACCAAGAAAATAATGAGGGAAGCGCGCTTCAAACCGGTTATTGGGCGTTTTTGGCTTCGATGCTCAAAGTGGCGTGGGGTACGAGTCTCAGCCGCTCCTTGGCGATGCGTTTATTCGTTACGCGGCAGATGCCGTAGGTTTTGTTTTTGATGCGCAGCAGGGCGTTGTTCAGGTCGCGGATGAATTTTTCCTGCCGGATGGCCAACTGGCTGTTCGCCTCTTTGCTCATCACGTCGCTTCCTTCTTCAAAGGCTTTGAAAGTGGGCGAAGTGTCGTCCGTGCCGTGGCTTTCTTTATTGGTGATCGAATCTTTCAGGAGCGCCAAATCCTTCTCGGCCTTCGCCTTTTTTTCCATAATCAGTGTGCGGAATTCTTCCAGTTCAGCGTCGCTGTAGCGCTCTTCTTCGGTAGTATCTGCCATCGTATCAAATGTTTGTAGAGGGTTTCAAATTTTTTTAAAAAACGCCCAAATATAAAAATTTCGATAGTTCCCAGTTTTGGATTGCGGACTGTCTTGAGAACCCTTCTATTTTTGATGGAAAACCGTGGTTGCCACGCATTTGTTGCCGCTGCCACCATCTTTCTATAAAAAAAAGACCTGCCCTAAAAATCAAACTCATCGGGGTCGTCCCGCTCTTCCAAGTCGGGGTTTTCGCCCGCGCCGCGATAATTGCCGCAATTCAATTCCACCGTCATTCTCTCGGCGGGTTTTTCAAAATCAGACCGGCTCACGTTCAACTTTTTATCGGCATAACATTTTTCCATAAAAAGCGCCCACGCAGGCAAAGCAACCGTGGCACCCTGCCCGTAGTAGGTGCTGCCAAAATGCGCCGCGCGGTCTTCGCAGCCGCCCCAAACGCCGGTGATCAAATTCGGCACAACGCCCATAAACCAGCCGTCCGACTGGTTTTGCGTCGTCCCCGTTTTTCCCGCGATCGGGTTTTCAAATTTATAGGGATGCCCCGTCACCACGTCATTCGCATAGTTGGACCACGCGATGCGCAGCCTTTGCCCAGAGCCGCCTTGGGTCACGCCTTTCAGCAAATCCAAGATCACGTACGCATCTTCCTCGCTCATCACCTCGTGGGTTTCGGGCTCGAATTCTTCCAACACCACCCCATTTTTGTCCTCGATGCGGGTGATCATAATCGGCTGGGTATAAATGCCCTTGTTGGCAAAAGTGGTGTAGCTGCCCACCATTTCGTACACGCTCAAATCCACCGTGCCCAGCGCGATGGCGGGCTGGCGCTGGATTTCGCTTTCGATGCCCATATTTTTGCACAATCGGATGACGGGATCTGGCCCCACTTGCTTCATCAGATAGGCGGTGACCGTGTTCACGCTGTTCGCCAAGGCATATTTCAATGAATATTCACCGCCGTATTTCCGATCGGAATTGCGCGGGCACCAGTCTTTTTGCAGGCCAAACATTCCCCGGTCGATGCAGGTCAAAACATTGGGCACTTCAAAGCAGGGCGAGTAATGTTTTTGCTTGATGGCCGTGGCATACACAAACGGCTTGAACGTAGAGCCCACTTGGCGTTTCCCTTGTTTTACGTGGTCGTATTTAAAATGTTTGTAGTCGATGCCGCCCACCCACGCTTTCACGAAACCCGTCTGCGGCTCCACGCTCATCAGGCCGGCCTGGTAAAAATATTTGTAATACCGGATGCTGTCCATCGGGCTCATCACCGTGTCGATGTCGCCCTCCCACGAAAACACGCGCATCGGGATCTTTGTATTGAAAACAAGGTCGATGGAATCTTGCGGAACGTTGCGTTTTTTCAAACTTCTATAGCGCGGCGTGCGGCGCATCGCTTGGTTTAAAATACCTTCGATTTCCTTTTCGGTCACGTTGTGGAAAGGCGCGGTTTTCCGGTCTTTTTCCAATTTGAAAAACACCCGCTGCAAGTTTGAAAAATGTTCCTTCACCGCTTCTTCGGCGTAGTCCTGCATCCGGCTGTCCAGCGTGGTGTAGATTTTCAAGCCATCCGTATAAATGCTGTATTCCGAACCGTCGGGCTTGGGATTTTCTTTCACCCAATCTTTCATAAAAGCGCGCAGATATTCGCGGAAATACGGCGCGCTGCCTTCCAAATGGCCTTCGCGGGTAAAGGTGATTTGGATGGGCCGCACTTTCAGAGTGTCGTATTCCTCCTCGGAAATCATATCGTTGCGCAGCATCTGGTAATACACCACGTTGCGGCGTTTTTTCATCAGGGCGGTGTCGCGCACGGGATTGTATAAAGAGGGATTTTTCGCCATCCCTACCAAAATCGCCGATTGCTCCAAGGTCAAACTGTCCGGCTGGGTATCAAAATAAATGGCCGCCGCCGAATTGATGCCTACCGCTTGGTACAAAAAATCGAACTGGTTGAAGTACATTGCGATGATTTCCTGCTTGGTGTACTGCCGCTCCAGCCGCGCGGCGATCACCCATTCCTTTATTTTTTGCACCACCCTTTTGATAAAATTATCGGAACGTTCGGTGAAAAGTTGCTTCGCCAATTGCTGGGTGATCGTGCTGGCGCCACCCTTTTTGCCCATCCCGCTGATGGCGCGCCCCAAGCTGCGGAAATCGATGCCGCTGTGCTGGTAATACCGCTCGTCTTCCGTGGCCACCAGTGCGTTTATCAGGTGGGGCGAAAGTTCTTCGTAGTCGGAATGGGTGCGGTTTTCTTGGTAGAATTTCCCCAAAAGTTCACCATCGGCCGTGATGATTTTGGAAGCCAGGTTGCTCTTGGGGTTTTCGATTTCCGCGAAGGTGGGCAGCTTGCCGAACGCGCCCGCCGCCGCCAATCCCACAAAGGCGAAAGCCACGAAAATCCCCGCAAAAACCAAAATCCAAATCCACTTCACGTAGCCTCGGTAGTCGTCTTTTTGTTTGGATTTTGCTTTATTGTTCTCCGCCATTTTCTTTGGAAATTTTAATGATGCTCAGCCCCACGTCCTCTACGCCGGCCAGTTTTTCCGTGCGCATCGCTTGCTGCAAAATAAAGGTGTAATTCCCTTTCTGCTTGAATTTCAAAGGCTGTTTCTTGAACGGCCAAGTGTTGGTTTTTAGTTCGCCCACGCCGCGCCCCAGCCATTTCCCGTAGTCGTCGGCCAGTTGGAATTCCGCCACGTCCTCAAATTCCTGCCCGCGTTCCGATTCTATTTTTCGAAACAAATAAATGTTCTTGTACGGATAATCGTCATTGTTGCGCAGGTGCCAATTGATTTGGTAAAAAACGGAAGTGTCTTCTATTTCAATGGTAAAGCGCGCGAGGCTGTCCTTGTGCCAGCTTGCGTTTTCCACGGGGATGTACTCTTCGTAAAAGGCATCCGTACCGCAGGAAACCATCACACCCATCATCATAAAAACCGCAGGAACATAAGTTTTTGTGAAAAAGAAAAAGCGCATTCAGGGGCTGTTGTTTTTAGAATAAAAAAGCGGGTGCCAAAGATAGAATAAGCGCGAACAAGGAATTTTGGCGTCGCCCATCATTTTTGGATAATTTTGGCGTTTGCCTTGGCGTTGATACGCCCAATTTTTATGAAACACGTTTTCGCGCTGGCCTTTTTGGTCTTTTCGTCCCCCGCCCTTTTTTCCCAGTCCACTGCCGATATCGGCGTGTGGGTGGACCACCTGCCCTACCAAAGCGGCATTGACCTCCAAGAGGCGAACGGCTTAGTTTACGTGGCCGCCGAGCAGGGCCTTTTCATTTATGACAATGCCGAAAAAACCATCCAGCGGTTTTCCAAGGTAAACGGGCTGAGCGACGTGGGGATTACCAGCATTGCTTGGGCGGACGCGCAGCAACTCTTGGTGATCGGCTACCAAAACGGCAATGCGGATTTGCTCATCGGCGAACGGGTGCGCAACGTGAACGACATCCGCATTTCAGGGAATTTCGCGGGCTTGAAGCGCATCAACAAAGTGGTGGCAGCGGGCGACCTGGCGTATTTCTGTACGGATTTTGGCATCGTGACCTACGATTTGCAAACCGACATCGTGCGCGAAACGTGGGTCATCGGCGACAACGGGAAAACCTTGGCGGTGAATGATTTGGTGCTGTCGCCCGACTCGATTTTTGCCGCCACCGACGAAGGGCTGCGCGTGGCCAGCCGCCAGTCGCAGCTCGCTTTTTTCGGGAGCTGGCGCACCGTACCGCGCTTTCCTGATTTTATAAATGAAGTGGCGTGGTTCGACAACAAGATTTTCGTGAACCAGCCTTCGCCGCCCGTTTCAGATTCGGTTTTTTTCCGCGAAAGCGGGCAATGGCAACACGCCGCCCAGATAGCCCTGAGCGGCAACCGCGACCTGCGCGAAAGCCACGGCGCGCTTACCGTTTGCAATGTTTTCAGCGCCCGCGCCTACCGCCCCAATTTTTCTTTTGTTTTCAATCTTTCCGAAGATATGAACCCCAGCGTGGCCGTGCTTACCCCCGCCGGCGACCAGCTTTTTGTGGCCGACCTCGGCCGCGCGCTGGTGGAAGGTTTTCAGATTTTTGCCATCGACCATACGCCCAATAGCTTGGTTTCCAAAAACGTATTGGAAATGCACCACGACGGCGAAAAACTGCTGCTCTCCCCCGGCGCCCTTAGCGAGGTGTGGGGGCCGCAGTTCAACAACGACGGCCTTTCCATCCTGCGCGATTTTTCGTGGGAAAACATTGAAAACGAAGAGTTTGAAGATTACAAAGACATCGTGGCGATGATTTCCGATCCCGCCGATCCGCAGCATATTTACGCCGCTTCTTATGGCAACGGCATCCTCGAATTTCAGGACGGCAATTACATCCAAATTTTCAACGAGGCCACCACCAACGGGGCGTTCCCGTCCATCGGCGGCGGGGGCAACCATCGCGTGGGCGGCTTTTCGGCCAGCCCCGCCGGCGATATTTGGTTTTCTAACAGCCTTACCGACAAGCCGTTGGGCGTCATCCGCGCCGACGGCACCATCGAATCGTTTTCGCTGGGATCGGCCACCAGCAGCGGCACTTCCGTCAAGGATGTACTTTTCACTACCCAAAACCAGATATGGCTACAAACCCGTAGCGAGGGCATAGTGGTGGTGCCATCCAATGAGGAGGGCGAGGTGATTGGCAGCCCCCGCAAATTGGGGACGGTGGAAGGCCAAGGCAATTTGCCTTCCAATGCCATCCTCGCTTTCGCGGAAGATTTGGACGGAGAAATCTGGATTGGCACCAACGAGGGGATGGCCGTTTTGTACAGCCCGCAAAACATTTTCGAGCCGAACCGCAGTTTCGACGCACAGATTATCGTGATTGATGAAGACGGCGACAGCGCGGGCGAGCGGGTGCTGGGCGCACAGATTATCAACGATATTGAAGTGGACGGCAGCAACAAAAAATGGTTTGCCACGGCGGGCAGCGGCGTGTTTTACACTTCGGCCAATGGCAAAATCCAAGAGAAACATTTTACCCGCGCCAACAGTCCCCTGCCCAGCGACAATGTGCTGGACATCGAAATCAACGACGTAACGGGGATGGTTTTTTTCGCCACCGACCAAGGGTTGGTTTCGTACCAAGGCGAGGCCACCGCCGGCGCGGAATCGCACCAAGATGTTTTTGCCTACCCCAACCCCGTGGAGCCGGGCTATTCCGGCCCGATTTTGATTCGCGGTTTGGTGACCAATGCGCAAGTGAAAATCACGGACGTGGAAGGCAACCTCGTTTTTGAAACCGTGGCGGAAGGCGGGCAAGCCCTGTGGAGCGGCAATAAATTCAACGGCGAGCGGGTGACCAGCGGCGTGTATTTGGCCTACATCACCAATGATTTGGGCAGCCAAACCGCCGTGGCCAAAATCCTGATCGTCAATTAGATATGCTGGCCAAGACCGCCGCCCTCGTCCTCGGCTCGGTGAAATATGGCGACAGTTCCGTTATCTTGAAAACGTTTACGGAAAACTTCGGGCGGAAAACGTTTATCGCCAGTGGCGGGCGTTCCAAAAAAGCGGTTTTGAAACCTGCGCTCATCCAGCCGCTCAGTCAGCTGCAGTTGGTTTTTTATGAAAATTCCAAAGGGGAAATCCAGCGCATCAAGGAAGTTTCGGTGGAACATCCGTATCAGGAAATTCCCTTTCATCCGATTAAATCGAGTTTGGCGATTTTCTTGGCGGAATTGCTCGGCCAACTTTTGCAGGAAGATTCACCCGATCCCAAGCTTTTTCAGTTTTTATCAAAATCGTTTCTTGATTTAGATGGAATGCATACCGGGCTGGCTCATTTTCATATCAAAATGATGTTCCGCCTCACCCATTTTTTGGGATTTGCCCCAGAACAGTTTTCGGAAGGGAAAAACTATTTCGATTTGATGAACGGGGTTTATTTAAAAAGTGAACCGCACCACCCGCATTTTTTAGAAAAAAAAGAAACTGCGATATGGCAGAAACTGCAGGATTTTTCGATGGGAAAAAATGCAGAAATATTGTTTATAAAAAACGAACGGAATTTTTTGTTGGAAACCTTGCTTCAATTTTACCGCCTCCACGTTCGGGATTTCCAGAAACTGAAAAGTTTGGAAGTGATTCGGGCGGTGTTGACCTAACAGCGTTTGCGACTTCTATAAACGTCAAGCATCCACGGTTTCCGAAACGCCTTCCCTCAAAATATCGTTCTCATACAAATCTTCCAGATGGAAAATCATTTCATAATCGTTCCAGTTCAAATTGCCATCCACAATTTCAAACGTTTGAAACACTTTTTCATTCAGATATTTTTCAAAGCTGGGATGCCGCCGTTGCTCCAAAAAAGGTTTGAAATCCACCAGTTTCTGATGGCCATCCGAAAAGAAAACGCGGATGGCGAAATCGCCGATGTAATGAGCATCGGTAACGGAACAAACCTCGCTATCATCAATTTCTTCGTTTTCGTCGTATTCCACTATCACTCTCATTGTTAGATTCTTTTGGTTATTTTTTCACAGTTAAAGTCCGCCTTTCCGCTGAAAAATAAATTCCATTTTTCCACGATTTCTTCTCCATATTCATTCACAAATATTTCGAAGTCTCTCAGTATTTTTCCTTTGAGGGGCCTCTTCTTTTTAATCTTTTTGACGGTGATTTTGACAATTTTACCATTGCTGATATCGAATTCAGCCTTACTCTCAAATTCGCCGTACTTTCCGTGAACGTGAATCGGCTCGTGTTCATTCGCAAAGAAATAGATAGCGATTCCCAAATATTCATAAATCTTGGGCATTTTTAATTATTTTTTCCCAAGGTTATTTTTTTTAGTAGTGCAATTGCCGGGTCCAAATCCTCTATTTTTAATTTAGGGTACATCTCCAAGATTTCATCCGTGTAAAAGCCCCTTGCGAATTTCTGCAGAACCAATTCCACCATAATCGGCGTGCCTTTGATGGTGGGTTTTCCCAGTATTCTTCCAGCAACAGAAACTATTTTTTCTCGAAAATCCATCATAAAAGTTTTATCAAAAATAGTGGAAGAAAAAGAGGGAAACTGAATGAGAAACCAAACCCTCTCTCGATTAGAAAAGAAGCCCCCCATCGTTTAGTTTTAAACCTTTTCTTTTTTTGGCAGACCCACTTCTTTCAATACGCGATTGGCTTTATCCACTTTCTCCTGAAACAAGGGCATATCCGAATATTTATCCAGCGATTTGTCTATTTCTATGATAGGCATTCGTTGTTTATTTCCATCATTTTTTTTATTCATAATCAAGATATTTTCGCCGTATTAAAAAGCCTTCATAATTTATTCCTTGCTCAAAAGGAATCCAATCCTGTTCAATCAACCCAAATATATCAAAAGTTTCGCTGGCATCATCATAAAATTTTGAAATCCCAATGCGGTAAAGCCGCGTACGCGCGGGGGTACTTTCTGTGGCATAAACATAGCTGTTCGGATATTTTTCGGTAAAAGCGTAAACCGCAGCCATTACCGTGGCCAATACTTTTTCGCTATCGCCATTGTTTGAAATGACCAAGTCATCTATATTTTCAGTACCGGAAATGGCATCGCCGAAGCCCAAATTGTAAAATCCCTTTAAATAGGTAGTGCTAAATTTCACCATCTTTTTAATTCTTCCATTCGGCCCTTCGCTGACAAACGTGAACACATCTTTTTTCTCATTTGCTTTAGTAGGATATTTTGGAAGATGCATACCTTAAAGTTTTCAGCTTTACAAAACAGATTGTTGGTTTTAAGGATTTCCAAAAATCGTAATTCGTCTCCCGATAATTATCGGGACGAATCAATTTTCAATTTCCAACGTCTTCAAAACTACCTCCAATTCCAGCATCAAATTCCGCTTTTTCAGCTCCGGCGCGTAGAGAAACGCATCGAGCGTAATCCGTTGATTGTGAATCTCATCATAAACTGTGTAACTGATAAAAGCCCCGCCCATAAAATCGCCCTCCGTCCGCCACAGGCCGCGGGTTTCCAAGGCGAACTGCCCGTCGATTTCCGTCTGCGAAACGGTCGGCGGGATATAATCTTCCACCACCATATAGCTGCCCTCGCGGTCGCCGGGGACGTACAATTCTGTCAGGCTGTCGCGCAGCGGGATGATGTCGTTTCCGAGGATAACTTCATCATCGGATATGGGCGCAAAATGAATCAAAATCCCTTGGTCGGATTTTAAGGTTTTGTTCCAAAAAACCAATAGATTCTCTTGTTCGATTTCAAGTTCAAATTGCGGTGGAATTTGCATCGAAACATTATGCTGTTTCAATGTATTAGGAAGGGGTTGTGATTTTACGATAATTTTTTTCGTCCAATGGCGTACTTCGCTGTCACGGAAAGTAGTGGCCATTTTTTTACCTTTTTGGTTGATAAATTTCGCCAAATCTCTTTCACTTTGGGCGGAAATTTTCGCAACTAATTGCGGCTTGGCATATACATTTCGTTTGTAATCCAAATCCGCCGCGCCGCTGTCGATTTCCAAAAAAATAAGGTTGCGGGAATGGCGCAACAATTTGTTGAACTGCTTAGGCGTCACCTGCCGCACGTTGAAAAGCGCCTCGCCCTGCGGTAGCCCCGGCTGGGCTTTCGCGAAATATTTCCGCAGCGTTTCCCCAGCAATGTCCGTCCAAATGGCTTCTTCCGCTACTACGATAATGTCCAGCCGCCCGCCATTGCTTTTGGGTTTTACGTCTTTAAAATAAGCGCTGTCTTCCACATTATTACATCCCGCGAAAGCGGCCAACAAGCTGAGGCAAAAGATTTTAGAAACAAATTTCAATTACTTGGAAAAATTTTGAGGAGCATCCCCACCCGCAAGCTGCGTGCGTTGGTGATGCTGTTCCATTTCATAATATTGGCCGCGCTGATGCCGGGGTAGCGTTTGGCGATGCTGTAAAAACTTTCGCCGCTGCGCACTTTGTGGGTCACGCTGCCATCGGAATTTTTGCTGGCTGGCGCGGGTTTGGAAGCCGAAGCGGTGGCCGGCATTTTTTTAGGATACACCGCCAGTCGCTGCCCCGGCCGAATCGTGGTGCCGCGCATCCCGTTCCAACGTTTGAGGCTGGAAACGCCCACCCCGTAACGTTCCGCAATTACGCCCAACGATTCGCCGCGCCGCACGGTGTGGTAGGTTTTTTCCGGCACCGAAGTTTCCTCCGGCTGCTCCTCGGCGTTCTGCTCAAAATCGGCCAAAGCCAACACGTAAATCGAATCTTCGTGCAAAGTGAACAGCCCCGCCTTTTGCGACGGCAGCACCAATTTATACGGGTCGTCCGCCCGTTTCGGAATCACTTTATATCTATAAGAAGGATTCAAAAATTCCAGTTCCTCTTCCGACACGTTGATGAGGTTTGAAATCTGCGCGAAGCTGATTTTTTCGCGGATGGAAATGGTATCCGTCTGAAAATAAGACAGTTTCAGTTCGGTGGGATAAATGGCGTGGTCGGCGGCGTGGTTCATAATATAATTCACGGCGATGAAAGCGGGGACGTAACCGGCAGTTTCGCGCGGCAAGTACGGCCGGATTTCCCAATAATCGCGTTTGCCGCCGCTGCGGCGAATCGCTTTGTTCACGTTGCCGGGGCCGCTGTTGTAGGCCGCCAGCGCGAGGTTCCAATCGCCAAAAATGGAATAGAGTTTTTGCAGATATTGGCAAGCGGCCTCGGTGGCTTGCAGCGGGTCGCTGCGCTCGTCCACGTATGAAGAAACTTGCAGGCCGTTCATTTTTCCCGTGGCATACATAAATTGCCACAGTCCGGTGGCGCCCACGCGGCTGCGCGCTTTCGGGTTGAGCGCCGATTCCACGATGGCCAGATATTTCAGTTCCAGCGGCATATTGTGGCGGTCCAGCGCTTCCTCAAACATCGGGAAATAATATTGCGAAAGGCCCAACATCCGCGAAACCTGCTCGCGGCGTTTTTTGCCATACACGTCGATGTAGGCTTTTACATAATTGTTGAAATCCAGCGCCAGCGGGGAGAGCGCGTCCAGATCGGCGAGGCGTTGTTGGTAAACGGAATCTGGAAAATCGGGGGCGAGGTAATTTTCTGTGCCCTCGGTGGAGGTAAATTCCTTGGTGTCTTCCACATTGTTGCGCGGCACGAAAAAGCTGACGTCAATCAGACTGTCGAGGCGTTTTGCGAAGGGGTCGTCCAATAATGAAATGGCGCCCAAGTCTACCTTTTCGGACGAAATTTCGAGGGTGTCCGTGGGTTCGGATTGGGCAAAAATTCCCGCCAACGGCAAGATGGTGGCGGCGAGAGTAGCGAAACTGCTGCGAGTTGTTTTCAAAATCAATTGGAGTTTTATGTTCGTCAAAATTCCGTTGTTTGGTTTTGCCGAAAAAATTAGCGTGGTAATTTTTCCACAAAAAGATTTGGCCTTGCGGCAAATCTTCTGCCAAACCGCGAAAGTTGAAAAGTAATGCAATTCCCTCGAAGTTTCAAAGAATTGTTTTTCAACGATTTAATTAACGGGGTTGGGGTTTCGTTTTTGGCGGGGTTGGGTGGTTTTGGTTTTTATGAAACTTTCGGTTGAGTGGTTTTATTTTTATTGAATTTGATTTTTTTAAAAGACGCGCTAAACAGTTAGCGCTCTAGTCAGACAGAAATGTTGCATTATCAGAACTGGATATGATTGACCAATTACTTTTTGTCAAACGCCCCCTTCATCTTCGGGTTCTCGTACTTTTCCCGTTCCTGCCGCAAAGAAACCAGCCAGTTCAGGTACATTTCCTCCGGCATCCGGCGGTAGCCGAGGTTGTGGATTTTGCTAACCAAAGCCTCGTATTCCGAAAAGGCAGTTTCCATTTCGGCTTTATGCCCCACCGCTTCTTTCGAGTTTGGAGCAAAATCTTTCCACGCGGCCATTCCCTCCCATCGGACTTTCAAGGCATCGGCTTTCAGTAAGAGCGCATTGATATAATTGGGATAAAATTCCAGCGCGGATTCACAGCACCGCATCACGAATTCCCCGTCACCGATTCCATATTTGTGCTGGAAGCCCTGCGCCAAGTCCACCATACAGAGCGCGATGGACTGTTTCTGATTCAGCGCCTCCATATAAATCCGGTTGCGGATGGCGTCCACGTGGACGTAGCCCGAGGCCATCAGCCAAGCGTCAATCGGGAAAGAGCCGCTGGTCAGCTCGGTGTTGTACATTCCCATCTCCTCGCAGCGGTGCTTGATGTAAACGTGGTTGGGGGCGAGCGTCAAATGGGTTTCCACGCCCATTTCCCCAGCCAAGATTTTATAGAGGTACGGCAGGCTGTGGCAGTTGCCGGTGTGGGTGTTCAGCAATTTGCTCACGAACATTTTCCTCCAGTCTTGCTCGCCGGAAATGTCCTCGAAATCGTAGCGGAAGGGCAGGTGGAAAAAAGTGTCGCTGACCATCACCATTGTCAAAGTATCGGTCATCACCTTGAAAATCGCGGCGTGGTTCAGGACTTCTTCGCGGTCGTCCCCATAATATAAAAAACCCTCGCGGTTTGCCTTTTTGAAATTCTCCGCCAATCCCCTGAGGTAGTCAATCCGGTCTTCAAAAACGGCCGAATCCAGCCCGCCGCTGTAGAAGGCGTTTTCTACCGTGAACACGGCTTTTTTAAAATTTAAGGGTTCTTCGCCTTCCAGCATCGCGTTCAGTATTTGGTACGCTTTGGTGTAATGAGTATCCGTCTGCGAAAGCGCCGTAAAAAAGAGAACCCCCGAAAAAGCGGCGGAAAAAAAAAGTCTCGAAAAAGGCATTTTATCGTTTCAGGTTTTCTTGGGTTTCGATGGCCTTGAAATTCCCCATCATTCGGCGGTGCTGTTGCTCTTGGTGCTGGTCGTTGGCGGATTGCAGCCATTCTTGGTACGCCTCGTTGGTCATTGTGGCATAGCCGATTTCGTCCAGCAATCGGTACATTTCGTTGCGCTCGTCATAGATGGCTTCCATTTCGGGGAAACGGTGGAGCTGTTCCGGCGGCGGGTAGCCCACTTGCCGCGTGGCGTGGGCGAGCCACATTGAATAGTAGTTGGATTTCATCGCCAAGGCGGAGGGGCAGGTCGGGCTGTGTTCCAGCGCAGTATTGACGGCCTCTAAAACAAAACCGTCCACGCAGTGCTGGTGGCCATAGCCCATTGCAAGTACGCTCAGGTTTTCCGCCAGCGCTTTTTTCAGGCTTACCGTGTCCATATACAGGCCGTGCTGCAAGGCTTCGGCTTTCACGAAAGAGCTGCCCATTATCCAAGAGTCGGCGGTCAGGTGGCCGTTGGTCAGTTCGAGGTTGTACCACTTGCCGCCCGCCGGAAAGCGCAAATAGCTGTGGTTGGGCGAGAACGTCCAGTAGGCTTCCGCGCCCATTTTCTGCGCTAAAATCAGAAAGAGTAAGGGCAAAGAGTGGCATTGGCCGGAGCCGGAATAGAGTAACTTGGTGGCGAAGTATTTCCGGTAATCCTCGTCCGCCTCGGGGTCTTCAAAATCATAGGTGAACGGATAATGGACGCCCTTTTGCGGCACTTCCATCGTGTCGGTGAAAAAGCGGTGGAGCATCATAATTTTGGCGGCGTTGCTCGTGCTGGGGCTGCCCTGCCGTTCCATTTCTGCGCTCAGGAATTGGGCGGCGGTATTCAGGTAACTTTCGAATTCCGCGTAGTCCAGCGAGTCTTTCATAAAGGCGTTCTCCGCCAAAAAGGTGGCTCGTCCCAAGTCCAGCCGTTTCTCGCCTTCCAGCATCGCTTTTATTTCTTGCAAAGCCGCGCGGTAGCTTTCTGTTCCCTGTGCGCCCATACAGTTGGGCATCGCGAAGTTGGGCGGGCGGTATTGGCGGCTTTCACGGATAATTTTTTGATGCATTGCGCGCTGGCGGTCAGCTTGCTGGGTAAGGATTTCCTGAGCCGTGGGCGCGCGGGGAGTCGGGGGATTGGGAAGTGTGGGCGGTTTGTAAAAGGGCGAGTTTTGTTGGGGTATTGAAGGGGTCGGGACGGTGATTAGGGGCTTAGTGTAATCTGGAATCTGCCCCGAATGGAGAAAAGGAAAAAGTAAAAGAAAAATTAGGAGAAGACGAGTTGGCTGGTTCATTACTTATTGACAAAATCCTTATCCAAAAATTTAATCAAATCGGGCAAGCTTTTTTTAGTAAGGTTTGAATCCAAATCACAGTATTCAATAAAATAGTTTAATTTTTTAGAATTAATTGAGTTTGTATTTGACGGGTTATCGACGACTCCGACAAAGGCTATAAAATGATAGATGGCTTTCAAATTCTCCGAATGATTACTACAACCTTTTGAATATTCGTAAAGTAAATCCCAATAACTTCCACTAAAGTCCCACAAATTAGATTCTTCGGATAGATACTCCAACCAAGCCTCCGCACGTACTATATCCACGCTCCCCACCTCTTTGAAACTATACTCCACAAAATCATAAAATAGAGGATTTTGCTGAAATTGCTTATGGGTTTCGACTAAGTCTTTTTTTTGCAAGGTTATTTGAAAATTTTCCATATCCTTTTGATTATCAAAATGGAAAAGATAATTTATTTTGGAATAGTCTTTTAAATATTCATAAAAATTTTCACTAATCATAGCCATTAATACCTTGTTTGACTCGGTATCCAAGAAATAGGAATTTAGTGACTTGACACTATCTTTTAAGAAGAATATTTCTATTGATAGTAACGAATCTTGACTTTCGTAAATTGACACCGAAGTATTAAACTTCCAGTTTGCGAGTTGCTTTTCAAATTCTACGGAAGTATTTAATGCAGAATTTTTGCAACCCCATCCTAATAACAGAATTCCAATGAAGAAAATAATATTTCTCAATTTCTTTAATTTCTTCTCCGCTTTAGATTAACCGTATCATCAACATAAATATCATACTCTTTTTTTAAAGAAAACAGTCTTTTTCGAAACAAGAAATTACTATGAACACTTTCAGCATTTCCATCGTCAGAAATGGTAAGCAATGAATCGATACTTGTTAAAGTCATTGTATCATCATTAGGATAAAGCAAGAATTTATAGGGCGTATTAGTATAAGTGCCTACCGTATCTTTATTCTTTACCAAATAAGGTTTAGAATATTTGATATAGCCCAAATCATATACGCTCTCAGAATGGAGACTAAAGTTTCCATCCGTAGTTATATGAATTTCACCGTATGAATTATTATCAGAAATAAAGTAATAATTGCCGACTGGAAGCTCACTATACTTCTCTTTCGAACAAGAGATAAGTATAGCGAAAAATAAAAATCCTATTCTGAATATCAGATTTTTCATCTATTCAAAAATTTGGTGCAAAGTTTTTCTCCATTGCTCTTTCCCCTTATCATTGTGTGAAAAATCCATTTTAATTAAATAGAATTGAGTAGGACCACTCGAAGATGCTTTGTTCGAGTATTTCAAAGAGTTTAAGCCAATAAAGGTATAACCCTTATATTTTGGATCACTTACGTTTGGATAATTTCTTGAGCGATAATCGAAAGTTTCAGAAATCCGATGATCCCCATCCATTTGTACTGTAATATCTATTGATGCTCCACTCTCCTTTAGGCTTTTTTGAATTTGTCCAAAGCTATTGGTAACATCCGTTTCAAAATGATCTGATATTTTATCTCCAGTATAATTCCCACGGTCAACTTCATTCATAAATACTGCAGTTTCTAAAAGAGGGTCTTTAACCTTATCCAAATTAATCTTTTCTGTCGATACCCTTTGAATAGTTTGATTTTTTTCATCATAAGAAAATGTAAATTCAGATTGTCTAAAAACCTCAAATTCTTTTCCTTCGGGGCAACTTGGGCAAATTGCGCTCAATCCATCGGGATCAATCAGCATCACCGGATTGCCCTCTACAAAATTGTAAGGCGTAAGCTCGGGGAACTTCCGCGCCAGCGGGTCAACGCTCAGCCACATACTCACCACCTCCGGCTTCATCGTGGCCTCGGAGTGGCCCTCCTCCACCACAAATCCCACTATCTTTTGCGTATAGACATTGTAGAGCGCCGCGCCGATGCGCACGATGGTGTCGTTGTCGTGGAACTCATTGTAGCGGCCTTGACTCAGAGTCAGTATCTCGCTGCCCAGCTTCTCGGCCTCCTCGCCGAGGCCCTTGTAGGGGTTGTTGCCTTGGGAGAATGCGGCAAGGCTCATAAAGAAAAGGAGGAGGGTAGTCAGGTTTCGCATTGGGGATTGTTTTAAGAGAAAATTCATCAGGCTAAGTCTTTAGAAATTAGGAATGGCCAAATATAAAAATTTTGCTCAAACCCCTTCGCGACCAATAAATTTTTCAAAAGAGAAATAAACTACGTTTCTCGATGAAAACTTTATTCCCCACTCATAATCTGATGCGAAAATTCCAACAACGATTTTTCCGCGAAAGCGGGCGCCATCAATTGAATGCCCCACGGCATCCGGTTGGTATGCTTGCCGCAGGGGAGGGACACGGCGGGGATGCCGCAGAGGTTGGCCTGCACGGTGAAGATATCTTCCAAATAGCGCACGGTCGGGTCGTCGGGTTTGTCGCCGATTTTGAAGGCCGTGTTCGGCGAGGTGGGCGACAAAATGAAATCGTACTCCTCGAAAATCTTGTTTGTCTCGTTTTGGATTAACCGTCTGGCTTTCTGCGCTTTGCCGTAGTAGGCTTCGTAATAGCCGGAACTCAAAACGAAAGTGCCGAGCAAAATCCGGCGCTTCACTTCGGCGCCAAAACCTTCGGTGCGGCTCAGTTTGTAGGTGCTTTCCAAATCGTGGGCATTTTCGCTGCGGTAGCCAAAATGGATGCCGTCGTAGCGCGCCAGATTGGAGCTGGCCTCGGCGGTCGTCAAAATGTAATAGGCCGGCACCATCACATCCAAATAGGGAAAACTGACCGGCTCCACGGTGTGGCCCGCCTTTTTCAGTTTTTCGATAAAATCCATCATCCCGTCGCGGATGTTGTCGTCGAGGCCGTCGGCGGTTAGGGCATCTTTCAAAAAAGCGACCTTGCGTTTTTTCTTCGCCGTGTTCTCAAATTCAGGTAGTTGCACCTCTTTCCGCGAAAGCGTACTGTCGAAATCGTCTTGACCCGCCATCACTTCATACAGGATTCCGGCGTCTTCCACGCTCTTGGTAAACGGCCCGATTTGGTCAAAACTCGATGCGTAGGCAATCAGCCCGTGGCGCGACACGCGGCCGTAAGTGGGCTTGAAGCCGATGGTGCCACAGAAGCTGGCGGGCTGGCGGATGCTCCCGCCGGTGTCGCTGCCCAGTGCGGCTTGGCATAAATTGGCCGCCACCGCCGCCGCACTGCCGCCGCTGGAACCGCCAGTGGATTTCCCCCGACTGCGCGGGTTTTTGGACACGCCGTGCACCGAAAATTCCGTGGCCGAACCCATCGCAAATTCGTCGCAATTGGTGCGGCCTATTATAATAGCGTCTTCGTCCAGCAAGCGCTGCACGACCGTGGCATCAAAAAGGGACTCGAAATTCTCCAGCATTTTGGAAGCGGCACTGACCGTGTGGCCGCGGTAGCACATATTGTCTTTGATGGCGAGAATCATCCCCGCCAGCTTGCCGGCCGTGCCGCGTTTCAGCTTTTGGTCGATGACGGTGGCGCGGCTGCGCGCGTCGTGGGCAAACACCTCCACGAAGGCGTTGAGGTTTTTCTTTTCCTCGATGCGGTCGAGGTAAAATTCCACCATATCGGGCAGGTTGAGGCTGCCGCCGTTCAGCCGCTTCTGAATTTCGTTCAGGGTTTGATAATCCATTTACAGAAAAAGGGGAAAGGAAAAAATGGGGGTGGGAACTTACTTTTTGTCGGTGGCCGTTTCGTTGTCGTCTTCCTTCACGGCCTGTTTGAATTCTTTGATGCCGCCGCCCAGCCCGCGCATCAGCTCGGGGATTTTGCGGCCGCCAAACAACAGCAACACCACCGCCACAATCAACACGATTTGCCACGGGCCAATCATACCCAATAAAACCGCTGCAAAATTCATAGGATTTTCATTTTTTGGAATGAGAGGCAAAGGTAAGGAAAGGGAGTTTTGCGCTATTCTATTTGAAAGGGGACTTTGCACCTATATTATCTCACCCCCCGTCCCCCCTCTCCTTCTGAGAGGGGGTGATCGGATGGAAATGCTATGTGGAAATCGGTTCTGATAAATCTCATATACTCCATCTTTTCAATGGCCATTTTCCCGATATACTCGCGCTCCATCACCCCTCTCCTTTTGGAGAGGGGCTGGGGGTGAGGTCACATCCGAAACCCCACCCTAATCTGAAAACTCCTTGGTGGCCCCAGCAAGGCGGGCCGCGTCATCACTTCCCGATTCCCTAAGTTTTCCGCCAAAAAATCCACCCGCCATTTTTGAGAAAATCCGTAACCGATGCGCGCATCCAAAATCAAATCGCCTTTGCCATTTTGCCGCTCGCGATTTTCTTCCACGCCATCTACAAAATCCACAAAAATCCGATCCACATTTTCCATAAAATCATTGTACCTCAAACTGAACCCAAATTCCCAATTTTTATAACCGATTTGGGCATCCATTTTTATCAAATGTTGATAGCGATATTTTAAACTACTCGATAATGTGTCGCTGATGGTGGTTTGATACGATTTTTCGTTTCCTGCTGAGTCGGTGGCAAAAACGGTTTCAGGGTGCTGGATTTTGGGATCGGCAAAAGTGTAGCCGCCCAAAAAACGGAAGTCCCAATCTTGTCCAAAACTCCCTTCCACGGCCAGTACCGCCTCCACGCCTTGGATGGTGGTGTTCCCAATGTTTATGGGCAAAAACCCAAACGCACGCCCGATGGAAGCAACGTTTGTAACCCGCCGCCAAAAACCCGCATTGTACTCTATCATATTCTGAAATTCCATCTGGAAAAACGCCAAATCTGCATAGCCTCTAAATGTAGCTACTCCCCCTTTGGGGGCTGGGGGGCTTTTGGGAGAACTGAGCGGCTTTTTAAAAAGCATCTGCCGCACCCCAACTTCCCAAGTCCGCCCGCTCTCCGCCTGCAATTCGGGATTCGGGAAAATATTAAAAGCCCCCACGGAAGTAGTCGTAAAACTCTCCGCCACGGAAGGAAAGCGGAACGCCTCGCCATAAGAAGTGCGCACACTCAATCCCCTGAAAACCTGCGCATTGGCTCCGAAACGGAAAACGGGCTGCGCGTCTTCCCGCTCGTCCAGCCGAAATTTTTCATAGCGAAAACCCCCGTTCAGGTTCAGCCATTTCAGCGGCTTGGCATCCATTTGTAAAAATCCCGCGTAATTTTTCGCCAAATGATTGCCATCAAAAAGTAAAGAAACCGAGGTAGTTTTGGATGCTAAAAACCCGCTCGTAAATGTTACTTTTTCGAGAAAGTATTGCAAGTAATATTGACCAAAATAATAATCGGAACGATTGAAAAAATCTTCGGTCTGGTTGCTTGCATTATTATTGGTTTGTAAAAACCGCCCTTGCAAGGTGTGGCGAAATTTCCCGTGGCGAAAAGTGGCTTGCGGGTCGATGTAAAAATCCCAGCCGGTGGAGCGGGTGATGTTGCTGTCTTGTGGGATGTAGCCCAATGAATCGCTTTCCCACAGCAAAAAACTGGCGTTGCTTTTCCGCAAAAAATGCGCGGCCAAACTCAAATCCAAGTTCTTGATCTGCCGCGGCTTCCAAAAGTATTTCCCAAAAAGCTGCGCACGGCGGTCGTCATCCAAATATTGAAAACCGCGCTCGTTTTTGAAACCGCCGCTCAGCAACAATCCCGACCGCTCGGTCAGCGGTTTTTGCCAACCGAAATTGAAGCCCGAAGACACGGGGGGCGAATCCCACCATTTTAAACTTTTGCGGGATGGCGCATCGTAAACTTTGCCATATAAATTAGTTTGGAATTTCTCCTTTTCAGGAAACGGATTTGTAATCACATTGATAACGCCGTTCAGCGCCGCCGAGCCGTAAAGCACTGAGGCCGCACCTTTTAACACTTCGATTTGCTCTGCCGAAAAGAGCGGCACCAAGTCCCATTTCACCTGCGCGGCATCGCCGGAAATCAGCGGCATCCCGTCCACCAAAGTTTGCACCCGCGTGCCCGCGCCAAACGTCCAACCGCTGCCGCTGCGGATGTTGGCCTGCCCCTCGGTCACGTTCACGCCCGGTGCTTGCGCCAGCGCGGCCTCCAGTTGCGTCAGGTTTTTATCTTGGATGAGCGCGGGCTTCAAAATATCTAGACTCACCGGCACTTCCGCCAGCCGCTGCTCAAACTGGCCGGAACTGATGACGATTTCTTCCAAAATAGTGGAGTCGATTTTCCCGAAATTTACGGTATCCGCTTGGGCGGGAAGGATTTGCGGCACAAGCAAAAGGAGGAGAAAAAGAAGGAATTTTTTCATTGGAACAAGACAAAAATCGGCCCTAAAAAATTTTCCAAAGTTCGAAACCTCTGAAAAGTTTTAGCCAAACCAAGACGGACAACCGATTTTTTTTGGAAGCGATTTTTCGTGGCAGAATACTCTTAAAGATTGGAAACCTCAAACGCCAAGCGCAAACTTTGCGCGTCCAATCCCGTGATTTCTAAAAGTTGCGCCCGAGTGCCGTGTTCCACAAACTGGTCGGGCAATGTCCGAGATTGCAGCCGCAACCGACGGTTTAAACCGTCGGTTGGGAGAGCGGCTAAAAAACCCGCCACGCTTTCTCCAAAACCGCCGGCCGCCGCATTTTCTTCCACGGTATAAATTTCGTCAAAATCGGTTGCGATTTCCCGCAAAGATTTTTCGTCCAGCGGTTTTAAAAATGGAAAATCATAGTGCGCAAAGTCGGTGTTTTCCAAGGCTTTGCAAACTTCTTGGCCGATGGCGCCAAAACTCAGCACGGCTTTTTTGCGGCCTTTTTTTAAGATTCGTACGCGGTGTTTTTCGTTTTTTGAAAAAGAAAAATTTTGCGAAAAGCTGGCTTTCGGATAGCGAATCACAAACGGATTTTTCGAATGCAATCCCATTTCCAAAAGCGCTTCCAAAGAGTTCCCGTCCATCGGCGCGGCGATTTGCAAGTTTGGGATTGCGTTGAGGAAATTCGGGTCGAACGCGCCGTGGTGGGTGGGGCCGTCCGCGCCGGCCAGCCCCGCGCGGTCGAGGCAAAAGACGACGGGCAAGTTTTGTAGGGCCACGTCGTGGATAATTTGGTCGAGCGCGCGCTGGGCGAAGGTGGAATACAGATGGACCACGGGACGCAATCCGGCGGCGGCCATTCCGGCGGCCATCGTTACGGCGTGCTGCTCGGCGATGCCGGCATCAAAAATCCGGTCGGGGAATTCCTTTTGAAAATCTGTCAAACCGCCGCCGGAAATCATCGCGGGCGTGATGACCACCAATTTTTCATTTTCGCGCGCCAACGCGACTATTTTTTTGGAAAAAACTTCCTGAAAAGTAGGGTCGCTTTTTTGGGATGATGAAATTTGCGAAACCCGCCCGCGCCCGCGTTCGGTCACAACGCGCAGTAGTTTTGGGCCGCTTTTCGCGGAATGCTTTCGCAACTTTTCCACAAGATTTTCCACATCGTGCCCATCGTAATCGCCACAAAATTCAATGTTCAAAGATTCACAAAACCTCTCGTAATTTTTGAATTTGGAAAGCGCGCCCACGTTTTGGTCAATCGAGAAACCATTGTCATTTAAAATGATAAAAACGTCCAATTGCTTCTCGCCCAAGTAATTGAGCGCTTCAAACGCCATCCCGCCCGTCAGCGCGCCATCGCCGATGACGGCCACGATTTTACGTCTTATGTTTTGAATTTTGTCGGCTTCCGCAAAACCCACGGCGGCGGAAATGGAAGTGGAAGAATGCCCCGTCCCAAAGGCATCGTATTCGCTTTCGGTTTTTTTGGCAAAGCCGGAAATCCCGCCGAGCTGGCGGTTGGACTTGAAATTTTCCTTGCGGCCCGTCAGGATTTTATGAATGTAAGCTTGATGCCCCACGTCCCAAATCAAAATATCACTTGGCGTATCCAATACGTAATGCAAAGCCACGCTCAATTCGGTAACGCCCAAACTGCTTTGGATGTGGGCTTCCTTTTCGGTGGTGTTCTGTTGGAGAAAATCACGGAGGTCTTCGCATAGCGCGGGCAGCTCGCGGGTTTCGAGCTTTTTTAAGTCAGCGGGAAAATGGATTTGCGCCAAGCTCAAAACGGAAAATTAGAACGGAGAAAAGGCTTTTAATTTAAAAATTTATTGGCTTTGCAAGTGGTTTTATTCTATTGACTATGCCAATTTCTGCTTATTCTGACCGCCAGTTTTTTTGCCACCAAGGCACGAAGAACACAAAATTTTACCTTTTGGCTGTCTTTGAAAAATAATCCGGTATCAGAGGATTGACGACTTAGAGTCGTCGTGCCTTTGTGGCTGCTAATTTCAAAAACGGAATAGGACTTTTTGGTATCAAATCAATGCCTCTTTCTTCAAAAGGTTTTTTAAGAATGCCTTAAAATGATGAAAGGCCCGAACTTGCGTTCGAGCCTTTCGGTCAACCAATTAACCAAACCTTAACCTAATTACCCGCAAAGATATACTAAAAATATAATGCCAGCCAAATCTTTTTAAATAAATTATTGCAAAAGAAAAGATTTTACTAAAAACCTGCTGATTTTCAATAGGTTTAATTTTTATCCTTCTTAAAATAAGTACAGAAAAAACCTTAAAGGACTGTCCAAAATGATGAAAGGCCCGAACTTGCGTTCGAGCCTTTCGGTCAACCAATTAACCAAACCTTAACCTAATTACCTGCAAATATATAATAGAAACGAAATACCCACCAAATTTTTTTAAAAAAAAGTCTGAGATTATTTCATAAAAAGAACCCCAACACTCATCGGGGCTTTCATATTTGTAATTTTATTGAAAATGCTTAATCCGAAAATTTGGCAAAAAGCCTTTTTGACCTTCGGGTCAATCTTTCAAAAAGCAAGTACATCACGGGCACCACCACCAGCGTGAGGAAGGTAGCGAACACCAATCCGAAAATCACCGTCCACGCCATCGGGCTCCAAAAAACGGCATTGTCGCCGCCGAAGTAAACGTTGGCATCGTAATCCGTAAGGAAGCCGAAAAAGTCAATATTGAAACCGATGGCCAGCGGGAGCAAACCCAACACGGTGGTAATGGCCGTGAGCAACACGGGGCGCAATCTCACTTTTCCGCCAATTTCGATGGCTTTGCGCAAATCGTCGTCATCCAAAAGTTCGTCATCCGAGTTTTGCAAGCCGCGTTTTTCGCGCAGGCGTTTCCGGCTCAAGTCGATAAAGTCAATCAAAACGATGGCGTTGTTCACCACAATTCCCGCCAAGGAAACGATGCCGATGCCCGTCATAATCACCACGAATTGCATCTGGAAAATGCCGAGGCCGAGGAAAACGCCGATGGTGGAAAGCACCACCGTCATTATTATAATGAGTGGCTTGGTGAACGAATTAAATTGGGAAACCAAAATAATCGCGATAAGCGCCACGGCAATCAAAAGCGCCGTACTCAAGAAGGCAAACGATTCTTGCTGCTCTTCCACTTCGCCCGTTAAGTCAAAACTATAACCGTCCGGCATTTCAAAATTTTGCAGTTCGGCGGTAATTTTTTCATTGATTTCCTGCGGTGTGATATCGCCCACGATGTTGGACGAAATGGTAATCAGCCGTTCGCCATCCAGCCGTTTTATACTGTTGTAAGAATTCTCGAAACTGTAATCGGCCACGGCGGAAATCGGCACCTGCACGATTTGGCCACTGCTCTGCGAACGGAACGTGACCAACTGGTTCATCAGGCTGGCCACGTTGTAGCGGTATTCTTCTTTCAGGCGGATTTCGATGGGATATTCGTCCTCGCCTTCCTTGTATTTACTGGCTTCGCGGCCATAAAGTGCGGTGCGCAAAACCAACCCGATTTGTTGCGTGCTGACCCCCAAACGGCGGGCGCGCTCTCGGTCAATCTCCACCAACATTTCCGGTTTGTTGGTTTCCAGATCAATGTCCAGCCCTTCGATGCCGGCGATGTTGGCTTGGTCCAGCTTGGCCTTGGCGCGTTGTGCGATGTCAATCAAAACGGGCAATTCGTCGCCCGTGATTTCAATGTTGATGGGCTTGCCCACGGGCGGGCCGTTCGCCTCTTTTTCCACTTGGATGGTGACGCCGGGCAGGTAGCCGTTCAGTTTGCGGGTTACTTCTTCCTGCACGTCCAGCGTATTCACGCCCTTGCGGAATTCAAATTCCAAAAAGGAAACCGTGATGCGCGCCTTGTTGGGCGTGTTGGTGCCGCCGCCGCCGAAGTCGTTTTGGCTGGCGGTTTCCGCGCCCACGTTGGTCACAACGCTTTCCACCATATAATCGTACGGCTCGATAATTTCGTCCAATCTCCTTTCCACAATTTGCGTAACGCTGTCGGTTACCGTTACGTCAGTGCCAAGTGGAACTTCTACGTACACATTTATAAAGTTGGGTTCGTTTACCGGAAAGGTGACCACCTTGGGATTGCTGCCGAAATAGAACATTATCGACACGACCATCAGCGCGAATGTGCCTACCAAAATCAAGATCGGCTTCCAGCCCCGTAGCGACCATTTTATCACGCCCTCGTACCAGTTTTCTAACCGTGGCAAAAAGCGTTTTTGGAAAGCCACCGAGCCGGGCCGCAACACGAATTGAAACAAAACCATCAGAATGGCACTGATAATCAAAAGATTGCCCAGCATCGGCGAACCGGCCACCACCAAAAGAATCCCAATAACTGCAAGCGCGGCCGCCCACATCATCGGCTTTTTGTAGGATGGTTTTTTGTCCAGATCCTGTTTTTTCATAAAGGTGGTCGTAATCACCGGGTTGATGACGAGCGCCACAAAGAGCGATGAACCGAGGACAATGATCAGAGTTTTAGGCAAATAGCCCATAAATTCACCAATGATGGAATCCCAAAAAATGAGCGGGAAAAAAGCCGCCAAAGTGGTGGCGGTGCTGGAAATAATCGGCACGGCGATTTCGCCCACGCCGTATTTGGCCGCGTCAAATTTGGAATAGCCTTCTTCTTGGTAGAGTCGATAAATGTTTTCGATGGTCACGATCGCATTGTCCACCAGCATTCCCAGCGCGAGAATCAGCGCGAAAAGCACGATGAAATTCAGTGTTAAACCAATCGCGGAAAGCACCAAAAACGAGATGAACATCGAGAACGGAATGGCCAGCCCCACAAAGGTGGCGTTGCGCAATCCCAAGAAAAACAGCAGTACGAGAATCACCAAAATGACCCCTGAAATAATGCTGTTTTCCAGTTCGCCCAGTTGTTTGCGGGTCTGTTTGCTTTGGTCGTTGGTGATGGTGATTTTCAGCGTTTCGGGAAAGCGGTCTTCCTGTTGGGCGGTCTTTAAAAGCGCGCGCACTTTATCGGTGGCCACCAGCAGGTTTTGCCCGCTTTTTTTGATGACGTTCAGCGACACCACCGGCTCGCCCTCCAGCCGCGCAAAACTTTCCACTTCCTTATAAGTGAACTTGATTTCGGCCACGTCCTTCAAATACACGATGTCGCCTTTTTCGTGTTTTATGATAATGTTGCGGATGTCGTCCATCGACTGGAATTCCGCGCTGGTGCGGAGGCTGCGGCGGGTGTCGCCCAGCAAAATATCGCCCCCGCCGATGTTCAAGTTCTCCGAGGCAATCGCTTGCTCGATATCGTTAAAACTTATTTCATTGGCTTTCATCCGCGGCAGATCCACGTTGATTTGCACCTCCTTTTCCTTGTCGCCCGTGATGGTCACTTCCGATATTTCCGAAAATTCTTCGATTTCATCTTGCAGATATTCCGCGTAATCGACCAGTTGGTCAATCGCAAAATCACCGCTCAAGTTGATGTTGAAAATCGGGATGCGCGTCAAGTCCACGTCCATTACGGAAGGGTCTTCATCGAGGTCGTTGGGCAGTTCGCTCTTGGCGCGATCCACGGCATCTTTCACGTCTTGCAGCGCGGTTTCCACGTCCACGTCGATGTTGAATTCCACCGTGATAACGCTCACGTCCTGCATTGATTCGGAGTTCAAATCATCGATGCCGTCCACGCTCTGGATTTCCTTTTCCAGCGGGCGGGTGATGAGGTTTTCAATGTCTTGCGGGCCGTTGCCGGGGTAGGGGGTTTGCACGTAAATCAACGGGAAAACGATTTCGGGGAAACTCTCTTTGGGCATCGTTTTGTACGAATACAATCCGAAGAGAATCAGCAATCCCGAAAGGATGAAAACGCTGATGAGATTGTTCAGCGCCAGCGAACTGAGGCCGAAGGTGCGGTTGTTTTTTTCGTTTGCCATTTTAGTTTTGAAATGGTTGGTTTTCAGAAGATTGCGTCCTCACCACTTTCCCTTCCGTCACTTGCTCAAAACCAGTTACCACCACTTTGTCGCCTGCCGCCAATCCAGTTTTCACCTCCGTTTTGCTACTCGCTACTTTGCCCGTTTCAATCCGCTTCTTGGTGGCTTTTTGCTCGCCGCCCTCGTCGGTTACCACCCACACATAATCGCCTTTCAAATCTTTTTGGATGCTCTTGGTCGGCACAATCAGCGCGTCCGCGTTTTGGTAATCGCGAATCATCAAATTCGCCAAAACATTCGGTTTGATGCGGCCGTCCTTGTTATCCAGTTTCACTTTTATTTTAAAGGAGCGGTTGTTTGGGTTGATGACTTGGCTCACAAAACTGACCGGCGATTTCATATCAATCCCCAGCGCGGGAATCTTCACGCGGACGCTGTCGCCCTTGCTCACGGCGGGCAAATATTCCTCGGAAAGTTCCGCCTCGATCTCCACGTTTTTCAAATCCACCACCCGCACGATGGGCGAGCCGATGTTTACAAATTCGCCTTCCTTCACCGAAATATCGTCCACCGTCCCGTTGATGGGCGCTTTGATAATCGTGTTGGAATATTGCGAGCGGATTTGCGCCACGCGGCTTTTCGCGCCTTCGTATTGATTTTTGGATTGCAGGTATTCAATCTCCGAACCGATGCCTTGGTCCCACAGGTTTTTGCGTTTTTGATAGGTCGTTTCCGCCAGCTCAAAACTGGACTGCGCCTCGTTCAGCTGGTTGGCGATGCGCTCGTTTTCGATGCGCACCAGCACTTGGCCACGGCTCACTTTTTGGCCTTCCTTGGCGGGGATGCTTTCCACGCGGCCGCCCGCCTCGGCGCTGATCATAATGTTCTCTTCGGAAGTTACCGTTCCCGTCAGTTCCACAAAATGCTCGAATTTCTGCACGGAAAGTTTTTGCACCTGCACGGGCGTCCGCTCCACTTTTTTCACGGTGGTGTCCAGTTCGGCAATTTCCGTTTCCAGCGTCTGGATCTCAGTTTGCAAGGCGGAAAGTTCCTTGCGCTTTTCGCCCAGTTCGGCTTGTTTTTGTTCCAGTTGGGTATCGCCGTTTCCATCGCAGGCCGCCATAAACGCAATTCCAAAAAATAGATACAAAGTGTTTTTCATTGTTTTGATTTCAGTTGGTTTTTTCTTAGTTCAATTGTTTTAAAGCTAAATCTATCAGTCGAAGTTCTTATATTTCTTGACGGTGTTCTAATAAATTGATTTCCATTGGAGCTGATTATAGCAGAGTCTGACGACGAGTCATCAGCGGAGGAAACGAGCTGTTGAAAGTCAATCGAATATTCTCCCGATTGAAAATTTGTAAAGAGCAAATAATACGGGGTGTCATATTCGATATGGCTGAGAAAGATTGTCATCGGAACTTCTCCTTTCTTGTCTTTCAATCTAATTGCCATCGTATCCAAACCTCCGTTAGTTGCATAAGAAAAAGAAAGTGTGTCTCCCTTGAGTTCAGGTGTGTTAAATCTATTTAATGAACCTTCTCCCGACACTTTATATCCAAAATCTTTCTTTGAAAGTTGAACACCTTCAATATAAAAATCCACTGTCAAATACCCGCACAAACATTGGCCAATCGACGAATAAAGGCCACAAGAAAAAAGGCATATAATTATCAGTCTCATTTTCACTCAGTTTTTCCCAAGGCGCTTTCTAAATTCTCCTTCGCGTTCAACACCTGCTGCAGCGCCTGAATATAATTTTGTTGCGTCTCCAAATACTGGTTTTCCGCTTGCGTCAAATTCAGACTGGAACTCAATCCCTCCGAATATTTGATGCGCTCTTTGTCGCGGATTTTCTTGGAAATGTCGAGGTTCTTTTTCGCATTGTTGTAATTGTCCAGCGCAAAAGTGTAGTTGCTCTTGGCTTGGTTGTAATTCAGAAGGAGCTGGTTTTTAGTGAGTTCCGAGGCCACTTCGGCGCGCTGCAAATCCAGTTTCGCCTTTTGGATGGTGGCCGGCCGCGAAAGTCCCTGCAAGAGGTTCCAGTTCAATCCCACGCCAATCGCCGTGCTGGGAATCCAACCATTATTATCATCAAACTGCCACGCCTCACTGAATTCATTGCCAAAATTGTTTTGCTGGTGGCGGATGAAGCCGCTCAAAGTGGGAAACCACTTGGCTTTTTCGTTGCTCACGTTTAGGCTGGCGCCGCGCCGCTGCACGTCCACATAGCGGAAATCCACGTGGTTTTCATAATTGAACGTTTCGCTTTGCAGGGTCGTTTCTTCCGGCACCATCACCTCTTCCAGCGCACTGGTCAGCACGATTTCCTGCCGCACGGGCAATCCCAAATTGAAATTCAAAAGCATCTTCGCCAGTTCGGCTTGGCGCGCCGAATTTTGCAGATTGTTGTCGAGATTGTTCACCAAAAGTTCGAGCTGGTCCACATCCTGCTCTTCCACAAAACCGTTCTCAAAAAGCTGCCGCGTTTCAAACAATTGCTTCTGCAAACTGCCCAAGTTTTCGCGCAAAATTTCCTCCGATTCCTGCGCCACCAACACGCCGTAATAGGCTTGCGCGGTGTTTTTTACGATGTCCAATTTGGTGCGCTCCACATCTACGTTGGCGGCTTCTTTAAAAACCTTAACCGCTTGAAGCGCAATGAAATACGAACCGTCCAGCAAAAGCTGATTGTAATTTAAAGTGGCCACATTGGTATGCGCCACGCCAAATTCCACCGTGGTAAAACCTTGGTCGTCAGGGTTTCCCGTGATGAACGACAGCGGGATGGGCGTCTGTTGGATTTGCGGATTGTATTGATAATTGAAACTGCCGGTGATTTGCGGCAGCCCGCGCGCCGCCGTCTCGCGGATGGTGCGCCGCGCCTTTTGGAATTCCAGTTCTTTATCGGTAACAGAATAGCTGTTTTCCAGCGCAAACTTTTCCGCCTCTTCCAAAGTGAAAGTCAGCGGCCCGTTGTCCGGCGCGGTGGTGTCGCTTTGCGCGAAAGTTGGCATCCCAAAAAGCAAGGCCAAAAGCAAAGTCAAATGTCTCATTGTGTCAGGTTTTCTGTCTTGATTTTTTCTTGGAGATATTTCACGCCCTTTTCGGTGGCGATGCCGCGGATGTGGTACTCCAAACTCTGCCGCATCACGTAGCCGATGGAGTGTTTTTCCAAGAGTTTTTCCTCCTCGTTGTGCAGCGTTTCCATTTTGGAACAGTAGAGATAACTGACCACGCCGGTGTCGGCATCGGGGCGGTACAGCCCGCGCTCCTTGCCTTTTTCCATATTTTCAGAAATCATTTTATGCACCAGTTCGTGGCGCCCCTCGTATAGTGCGGCAAAGGTTTCGGGGTAATATTTCTGCAACTGAAAGCGCATACTCGGGCTGTGGTTTTCCATAATTTGGCTCACCACTTTGTCGATTTCCAAGAGTTCGTCAATGGGGTTGTCCGTCTCGGCGTGGATTTTCACCATCTGCTCTTTGATGGTTTCGTGAACCGTCCACACCGCTTTGTGCACCAAGTCGGCCTTGTTTTCAAAATGGACGTACAGCGTTTTTTTGGAGATGCCCAGCTCGCGGGCGATGTCGTCCATCGTCACGCTGCGCACGCCGTATTTGCTGAACATCATCAGCGCGTCGAAAATGATTTCCTGTTCTTGTTTTTCCATCGTCAAAATTGCGGCGCGAAACTATGATATAAATCAGACATAGAAACTTTTGGGGTGTTAAAAGTTTTTTGGGTTTCGGGGTTTTACCACAAAGACGCGAAGGCACTAAGTTTTTTTGGGAAATTTTGGAAGTTGCGAAGACCTGTTAGGTGCCCTCACCTAACAGGTCAAAATTTTAGCTGTTTATTTCTTTTGAGGATTGACCTAACAGGGTCGGAGACCTGTTAGGTCAGCGCCCACACCCGCCCGATAAAAATAAAAATGTCCTATCTTCGCAGACAATTGTCTATTTATGAATCCTCAAAAACAAAAGACCCATCAAGCTTTTCGTCGTTACTGGAAACAAAATTTTCCGAAAAGAGAAATTCCACCTTTTGAAAAAGAATCTGAGGGCACTCGATTTTTATCTGATGCATTGCTGATGTTCAAAACGATTCGGAAAGGTATTCCTGTTTCGCTTTTTCAGACCATCAAAGAATCTGCGCCTTTTTCCGATATGGAATGGGCCGATTTGCTGAATATTTCTACCAAAAGTTTGCAGCGTTATCAAAATGACCCCACTCACGTTTTCAAGCCCATCCATTCCGAAAAAATTATGGAAATGACGGAAGTTTCACTTCTTGGACAGGATGTTTTTGACACGCCCGAACAATTTGCCGAATGGCTGAAAACCCCTTCGCTGGCGCTTGGAAAAATGAAACCCACCGAGCTTCTCAAAAATTCCTATGGAAAAGAGATGGTAGTTGATGAGCTGCACTGTATCGACCACGGCATTTTTGCGTGATGCGCGTTTTTCGTCTCCACCGTAAAAAATACAAAGACCGCCTCAACGGTTTGGGAGCGTCGCTCTCCGCCAGCAACCGCTGGAATTCCAGAGGGACAGAAATCATTTATACCTCGGATAGTCGTGCGCTGGCGATGGCGGAAGTGGCGGTGCACCTCAATTCGACCACCGTGCCGAGCGACTATGTGATGTTGGAAATCGAAATTCCGAAAACCGTTTCCCTATCTGAAATCCATACCCAAAACCTGCCGCCAAACTGGCACGCCAAGCCACCATTGGCAGAAACTCGGGAATTAGGAGACCGTTTTATTTTTGACCGTAGCCATTGCATTTTAAAAGCGCCCTCCGCCGTGGTGCGGGGCGATTTCAATTTTTTGTTGAGTCCCAGACACGCTGATTTTGGCAAAATCAAAATTGTAGGTTGGGAGGATTTTCCGTTTGACGAACGATTATGGCGAGGGTGAGCTGTTGGGTCCTTTAAAAATCCGTATCATTGAAAACTGAAACCAAATAAGCCACGTTTGGATGATTGTCAGTTTCAAGCATAAAGGGTTGAAACGTTATTTTTATAAAGGCGATAGCTCGAAATTGCCACAGGATTACTTGCGCAAAATCACTCATATTTTGGATATGTTGGACGAAGCGAGGGATGTTTCAACGATGGATGCGCCAGGCCTTGGACTTCACTTGCTAAAAGGTGATATGGCTGGGTTTTACGCAGTAAAAGTTTCCGCAAACTGGCGCATCATTTTTCGATTTGAAGAACGAAACGCTTATGATGTGGATTTAACCGATTATCATTAAAAATAATAGAATGAAACCAACAAGAATAGGTATGAAACCTTCGCACCCCGGCGAAATTTTGAAAGATGAGTTTATGGAGCCGTTGAACCTGTCGGTGAGGGAAACCGCCGAGGGGTTGGGTGTTTCACGCAAACATTTATCCGCAGTAATTAACGGGCAGGTAGGCGTTTCGCCAGAACTGGCCGTTAAAATTGCCAAGGCCTTCCGTTCACAATCGGATTTTTGGGTGCGGTTGCAAGCGCGCTACGACCTTTACCACGCCGAACAAAATGTGGAAACCGAAGAGGTGCGGGAGTTTGTAGAGCATACTTGAAAACCTTTTGGGTGTCTTTACATCAGGATTTCACTTTCTGCACAAAATATTTTCTCAAGACTAATCGGTTGGCCACGCTGTTTGGCCATTCAAAAATCCTCTATATTGAGAGCTATTTTTTGAATGGCTTTTCGTTGATGAATGGAATTTTACCCCGTCCGCGTTTCAGACAACTGGCGCATAATTTTTAGATTTGAGGACGGCGACGCCTACGATGTGGATTACGTTGATTATCATTAAAATTAGAATTTAAAAAAAGCTGATAACGCCTTGCGCCCTGTTCATCCGGGAGAAGTTTTAAAAGAAGACTGTATGAAACCGCTCGGCCTTTCTGTAAAAGAAACAGCGGAAGGTTTGGGGATTTCATCCGCTCAGCTTTCTGCCATCATCGAAGGTCGCGAAGGCGTGTCGCCAGACTTGGCGGTTCGGCTCGCTAAAGCCTTTGATATGACCACCAATATTTGGCTGAAATTGCAAACCCACCACGATTTGTGGCACGCCGAGCGCAACGCCAAGAATCAAGAAGTGCGCGAATTTGCAGCCGCTTCCTAAACTTTCTTACTTTAAAATTTTAAAGAAGACCCTGAAGGTTTCAAGACCTTTGGGGTCTGTTATTTTTGCCCTCCAAAAAAAATTCAAAATGGCACAATCCTCCGTCCAAGAAATCTTTGACAAAAAACCCGTCGGCACCAGCGCCATCGTCCGCGGCTGGGTGCGCACCTTCCGCAGCAACCGCTTCATCGCGCTGAGCGACGGCAGCACCCTGAAAACCCTGCAAGTAGTGGTGGATTTTGAAAAAACGCCGGAAGAGGTTTTGAGAAAAATCACCACAGGCGCGTGTCTTTATGCGAAGGGCGACATCGTCTCCAGCCAAGGGCGCGGGCAGGACGTGGAACTGCAAGCCACCGAAATCGAGATTTTGGGCGAAAGCCCCGAAAACTATCCGCTGCAGCCCAAAAAACATTCGCTGGAATTTTTGCGCGAAAAAGCGCATTTGCGTTTCCGAACCAACACTTTTGGGGCGGTGTTCCGTGTGCGGCATCATCTCGCTTTTGCCATCCATCAGTATTTTAATGATAGGGGGTTTTTCTATCTGCACACGCCCATCATCACGGGTAGCGACGCAGAGGGTGCTGGCGAAATGTTCAACGTTTCCGCTCTCGACAAAAAAAACCCGCCCCTGACGGAAAACGGCGAAATTGATTATTCGGAAGATTTTTTCGGGAAGGAAACCAACCTCACGGTCAGCGGACAATTGGAAGCCGAGCTGGGCGCGCTGGCGTTGAGCAAGGTTTATACGTTCGGTCCCACTTTCCGCGCGGAAAATTCCAATACCGCGCGCCACCTCGCCGAGTTTTGGATGATTGAACCCGAAGTAGCTTTCAACGATTTGGATGCCAATATGGATTTGGCCGAAGATTTTTTGCAAAAAGTTATCGGCTACGTTTTGCAGAAATGCGAAATCGATTTGGAATTTCTCGACCAGCGCCTCGCCGACGAGGAAAAATCCAAACCGCAAAACCAGCGCAACGAAATGGGATTGCTGGAAAAACTGCGCTTCGTATCCGAGAATGTTTTCCAGCGCGTCAGCTACACCGAGGCGATTGACATTCTCAAAAAATCCAAACCGAACCAAAAGAAAAAATTCAAATTTATCATCGAAGAATGGGGCGCGGATTTGCAATCCGAGCACGAGAAATATTTGGTGCAGCATTTCGGCTCGCCCGTCATTTTGTTTGATTATCCGGCGAACATCAAGGCGTTTTATATGCGCGTGAACGAAAACGGGAACACGCCCGGCCCCACCGTCCGCGCGATGGACATTTTATTTCCCGGCATCGGCGAAATAGTGGGCGGCAGCCAGCGCGAGGAACGCTATGATATTCTAAAACAGCGCATTACGGATTTTGATATTGATGAAAAAGAAGTGGCGTGGTATCTTGAAACGCGCCAGTTCGGCACTTGCGTCCACAGTGGTTTCGGGCTGGGATTTGAGCGGCTGGTGCAGTTCATCACCGGAATGGCGAACATCCGCGACGTTATTCCTTTTCCGCGTACGCCGGGGAATGCGGAGTTTTGATTAGGTGATTCGAACCTCCGGGCGTTTCAAACGAGGGTCGCTCACGGCACTGTTTCCAAGATTTTCGCCCAGATCGCCGTGTTCTGATAAATCCCCGAAAACTTTTCCGCGCCGGGGCCAAACGCCAAAACCGGCACTAGCGCCGCGCTGTGGCCACCCGTGGAAAAAGTGGGCGAAATATCATCGTAGTCGGCGCGGGTGGCGCCGCCGAACAGCGATTTTTCCCTGCCCGCCAAAGTGAAGCCGCCCGTCTCGTGGTCGGCCGTGACGATCACCAGCGTCTCGCCGTCTTGCTCGGCAAAATCCAAGGCCGCGCCCACGGTCTGGTCAAAATCCAAGGTCTCCTGAATCACATATTGGGCATCATTGGCGTGGCCGCCCCAGTCAATTTGCGAACCTTCCACCATCAAAAAAAAGCCGTTTTCATTTTGCAGATGACCGATGGCCAGTTCCGTGGCTTTTTTGGAAAAATTGCTGCGCCCCTCGGTCATCGTCAGCATTCCGTTGAGGCCGAGTAAGAAACCGAACTTTTCTCCTTCTTTCAAATCCGTTCCAAGTTCCGTCGTGTCAATGTTCCAGCCCGCGTTTTCCATTTCCTGTAACAAGGTGGGATTTTGGCCGCTGGCGCGGAAATATGTCTTGCCGCCGCCCGCGAAAAAATCCACCGGGGCATTCTTCATCGCCCGCGCTATTTCGTGTTCGGCATTGCGCGAGGCAACGTGTGCGTAAAAAGCGGCCGGCGTGGCGTGCGTGATGGACGAAGTGGAAATCAGCCCGGTTTTTTTGCCCGCTTTCGCGTAATGTTCTACCAAGGTTTCCACGGCGTTGGTGTCGGTGTCCACGGCGATGGCGCCATTGTAGGTTTTTTGGCCCGCCGAAAGCGCCGTGGCGCCCGCTGCCGAATCGGTGATTTTATCGGAAGAGGAAGAAGTGCGGCTGAACCCCACCACGGGAAAGCGCGAAAAATTGGGTTCGGATTTCCCAAAATAATAGGCGGACGACATTTGCGAAAGCCCCATCCCGTCGCCAATCAAAAGAATGATGTTTTTCACTTTTGAATTTTGCTCCTCCAGCGCCTTTTTAGAATCCAGATCCACGATTTCCGCGCGCTTGGTGGCGCACGACACAAACAGTAATACGCTGATGGTCAAAAAAATGGCGTTTTTCATTGCGGTGAACATTTGATGTGGCGAAGAAACAAAAAGATGGAGGGAGCTTGGCGGTTGGTTTGAAGAAGTCGTTGCTTTGGCGAACCCCCGCATTATTTAGACTAAATTATAAATTGAAGAAAAAAGAAGAGTTTACTGCGAAATGTTTGAATATTTTACATACTTAAATTTTGGTATGATTCATTTTGAGTTTAGAAAGCGCTTTATCTTTGTTAAAA
Organism: Owenweeksia sp.; assembly: GCA_965214115.1. Classification (GTDB taxonomy): domain Bacteria; phylum Bacteroidota; class Bacteroidia; order Flavobacteriales; family Schleiferiaceae; genus Owenweeksia. Next base: position 249,140 of record CBDCAU010000001.1, on the reverse strand, counting down.
TAATTTAAAGCTCTGGATTTTAAAATGGAAACCCCCGCCATCATCACCGCCCAGCCCAGCACCCGCGAGCAACAAAATGCCTTGGAGGCTTTTTTGTCCGCGCTCAAAATCAAGTTTAAAACTGCCGAAGAAGCACCTTACAATCCTGAATTTGTGGCCAAGATTGAAGAGAGCCGACAGCAAATCAAAGATGGCCAATCTACCCGGTTAGAAAAGGAAGACATTAAGGAATTTCTTGGATTGTAGTAATAAAGACTCACCTGCTGGCGCGCGTTTGCAACGTGTGCCCTCAACCCACCCCCTACCTTTTCTCCTCCTCCCTTCGCAATATCTCCGCCAGCGAATTTTCCTTCAAGATTTCCACCGTTTTGTTGCGCACCTCTAAAATAGCATCGCGGATGCCGCAGGTTTCCTCGTCGCGGCACTCCTCGCATTTTTCATAATATTGATAGGTGACGCAGGGCAGCAAGCCGATGGCACCGTCGAAGATGCGGTGGATTTCCGCGAGGTTCACTTCCGTGGGATTTTTGCGGAGATAGTAGCCGCCGCCGCGCCCTTTCTTACTGCCCAAAATCCCGTTGTTTTTCAGATCCAAAAGAATAGCTTCCAAAAACTTGGCGGGGATGTGCTGCGCCTCGGAAATTTCCGCCACGGGCGTGGTGCGCTCGGGGTTTTCGCGGTGCTGGCGGGCTAAGTAAACCAGCGCGTTGATGGCGTATTTGGAACGTTTGGAGAGCATAATCGGAAGCGCGAAAATAAGCCCTTCAAAAGGAAGATTGACCCCCGCCATTTTGTACTTTTGCAAACTTTTTCAAAGCAAAATTGCTAAGGCAAAAAGCGATACGCAAAAACATTCCCAACATTTTAGATTTTTATAGAAAATGATAGCAACCAAAAGCAAGAGCGAGGAACTTTTGGCGCGCCGCAAAGCGGTGGTAGCCAATGGTGTAGGCGTGTTCAACACCGCCACGGTGAGCGAGGCCAAAGGCGCCATCATCACCGACGTGGACGGCCACCAGTTGATTGACTTCGCGGGCGGCATCGGCGTGGTGAACGCCGGCCACTGCCCCGAGCCGGTGGTGGAGGCCATCATCGAACAGGCGCAGAAATACATCCACACCAGCTTCAACGTGGTGACCTACGAACCCTACATCGCGCTGTGCGAAAAGCTGACGGAGATTTTCCCCCACGGCGACCACACAAAGGTGATGCTGGTGAGCACCGGCGCCGAGGCGGTGGAAAACGCCATCAAAATCGCCCGCCAAGCCACGGGGCGCGATGCGGTGATTTCCTTCACCGGCGCCTTCCACGGCCGCACGATGATGGCGATGACGCTGACTTCCAAAATTGATTACAAACTGAACTGCGGACCGTTCGCGCCGGAAGTTTACCGCCTGCCATTTCCCAACTATTACCGCTACGGCGGCGGGATGACGGAGGAACAGTTCGTGGACCAAGAGCTGAAACGCATCCACGAAAGTATGCGCAATATGGTGGACCCGAACGACGTGGCGGCGGTGATTATTGAGCCGGTGCAGGGCGAGGGCGGTTTCAACGTGGCGCCGCAGCGCTATCTGGAAGGACTGCGCAAATTTTGCGATGAATACGGCATCGCACTGATTTTTGACGAGGTGCAAAGTGGCTTCGGCCGCACGGGGAAATGGGCGGCGTACCAGCATTTTGGCGTAACGCCCGACCTCAGCACTTGGGCGAAGAGCTTGGGCAGCGGCCTGCCCATTGGTGCGGTGGTGGGCAAGGCGCACGTGATGGACGCGGCGCTGCCGGGCACCATTGGTGGGACGTACATCGGCAACCCCGTGGCGTGTGCGGCCGCGCTGGCCACACTGAAATTTATGGAAGACGAAAACCTGAACGCGCGCGGCGAGGAGATCGGCCAAAAAATCCGCAACCGTTTCAATGAAATGAAGGAGCGCTTCCCCGGAATCGGCGACGTGCGCGGGCTGGGCGCGATGATGGGCATCGAATTCGTAAAGAACAACGACCCCCGCCAGCCGGACAAAGAAACTTGCGCGCGACTGGTCAATTCTTGCGCGCGCCGCGGCTTGATTTTGCTCAGCGCCGGAACTCACAAAAATGTCATCCGTGTCCTCTGCCCACTCGTTATCACCGATGAGCAACTGGAAATGGGCCTGAACATAATGGAGGAGGAACTGTCGAAGATATTGATGGAGCCGAGTCCGCTCGCCAACTAATTGAAAATTAGTTGGCGAGAAAATTCTAAATCCGAAACTCTAAGAACCAAACAATCCCGCACGTGCGGGGCTAAATAAGAAAAGTATAAAATTCTAAAGCGTCTCCGCTGAAAACTGTGTTTCACTGGTTGAATTTTATCTTATAAATCTTGGATTTGTTTCGTGTTTGATATTTTGATTTTAGGATGTAACAAAATTTAAACTAAAACCAAAGCCTGAATCCTGAGCAAATTTTAAATAAAAAAAACATAGAATTCTAAACTATTTCCACCGATAATTACGTCCAACTTTTTGAATTTTATTTTTTAAAATTTTGAATTTGTTTGGTTCTTCGGATTTATAATTTAGGATTTTTCAATCGCAAATCGTCATTCGAAAAAATCGTAAATAAATGAAACCCTTTTCAATAGCCGGCGTACAAATGCCGGTGGCCGCCGGCCACAGCAACGTACCCTTGATGAAGCACAAAATCGACGTGCTGATGAGCGTGTATCCGTGGGTACAGATGGTGGTGTTCAGCGAGTTGGCGGCGTTTGGGCCGCTGACCGTTTATGCCAAAGAATTTCCGAACGACACGGAAAAACAGTTCCAGGAGCTGGCCAAGAAACACAATATATGGCTGATTCCCGGTTCGATGTTTCAAAAGAAAGAGGGCAAGATTTTCAATACTGCCACGGTCATCAATCCCGATGGGGAAGTGGTGGGGAGGTATGACAAAATGTTCCCCTTTTATCCCTACGAAGTTGGGGTAACGGGTGGTGATAAATTTATGACGTTTGATGTGCCGGATATTGGCCGGTTTGGGGTCAGTATTTGTTACGATGCTTGGTTTCCCGAAACGTCGCGCACCTTGGCGGTAATGGGTTGCGACGTGATTCTGCACCCCACCTTGACCGGCACCATCGACCGCGACATCGAACTGGCTTTGGCGCAAACCACGGCCGCCACCAACCAATGCTATTATTTTGATGTGAATGGTCTGGGGGACGGCGGCACGGGGCGCTCCATCGTATGCGGGCCAGATGGTCGGGTTTTGTACCAAGCCAGCACCGGGCCGGAAATGATCCCCATCGAAATAGACATTGACCGCGTATCGCGCAGCCGCGAAAACGGCTTGCTGCGACTGGGCCAACCACTGAAAAGCTTCCGCGACCGTAACGTGGATTTTGACATTTACCACCGTGAAAAACAGCATAGCTTTGACGAACTGGAAAAACTGGGCGAGCTGAAAAAACCCACGCGCTGGCAGAAAATCAAGGAGGTAATGTCGGTGCCCGTGGAAATGGACGATGAGGGCAACCACATAATGCCCGACGACAAGCAATCAAAGGGAAGCGCACAGAACGAAAATGAATTGCCGCAAGGCCACCCGATGCCACACGCCCCCGTGGATTCGGCGCCACACGGCAAGGAGCAGATGGAAAACCCCGCTATTCAAAACGAGGCGCGCACCGAAGTTTTTTCTCAAAGCAGCATTGAGGAAAATGCACGGATCGAAGAAGGACTGGCGCAAGGGACGCCGCCGCCCGCCAATCCCCAAACCTGAAAGCCAAAGTTTTTCCAAGTCTAAAAAATTGTTTACTTTTTCACCCTTAAATCATTGATTTCTATGGGAACTACGAGCGGCACCAAAAAACCTGCGAAGCGCAAAAAGGCCATCAAAAATTATGTGACTTGGTTTGAAATTTCAGCGATAGATTTTGGGCGGGCGCATCATTTCTACGAAACCATTTTTGATATAAAAATGGAAACCTCGGAGGTGAATAATTATCAGATGGCGCTGTTTCCAGATTCCAATGGCATCAGCGGCGCAGTGGTGGCGGGCGAAGGTAGCTTCCCCAGCGACAAGGGGACGTTGATTTATCTGAACGCGGGCAACCAAATGGAAGAAATCCTTTCGCGCATCGAAGAGGCCGGCGGCCGGGTGCTGATGGGCAAAACTTTTATCAGCGAAGAGGGCGGGCATTTTGCCTTGTTTTTGGACAGCGAGGGAAATAAATTGGCGCTGCATTCGCAATAGCATCCCATCGAATTTGTTTTTTATATTTACCTACTTTATTGAAATTTAACAATGGATAGCGTAAACATCTCAAAAAAAGTAAATTATCTTACTGAAAAGGTTGGCCAAAAAGCGGTAGAAGAAAAACTAAAAGCGGCTACTTTTGAACAGCAAATCAACTCTTTTTTAGACCGCATTTTAGATTTACAATTGCATTTAAATACTCGTTCTGAGAGTATAGAAGACATTAGCGAAAATCTACAGAAAATTACTTGGCTAAATCAAAAAAAAATTACTGAAAGAGATTTGGTTTCTATTAATAAATTAGTAGCCATTTCCCGCGATTTCCATCAAGTGTTGTTCGATAATTATTCGGTTTGGGATTCCGCCTTTCGGCCGATGGCAGTTTGCAACAATCAGTTAGACCGATTGGAAGCGGCAATTGAAGATTTGTCCGAAGATGCCCAAACGCTGGAAGAGATTTTCATCTTTCAACCAAATGATAAAGAGCTGCAAAAAATAATCTCAGAATTCCAATTTTCTTGAAACTTTTTTGCACTCTGCGTTTCGCGAAGGAGTATCGGAAACTGTGCTCTAAAAAAGCGTACAAAGATTTGCCACAACTTATTATTAATTATTTTCAAAATAAATCGATAGAAGAAATCGCATCTGGCGGGCGGATTTTTGATATTAAAGGCCGACCGTGGATTAAGAAAAGATTGGGCGGTGCGGGCAGGTTTCGGATAGATTACGTTTTAATAGAAAATGAGGAAGAAGCTTTCTTGATTTTTATCTATCCCAAAGTGGGGCCAAACCAAGCGGCCGATTTAAAACTGGAATTCCGAAAAGAGCTTTTGAAAGAATTTCAAAACATCTTGGACAACAAAGAATATTTAGAGGTCAAATTTCAAAATGGCCAACTGCTCTTCAATCAAATTTCTTGAAAATCCGTTGGACTTCCCAATAAAAACTTAGCTTAGTCCACTTTTTCTATCAACATTCTTATGCGAAATCCCATCGACTCCAAAGTTTTAGACCGCGAATATTTCAACGTGATGCAGTTGCGCAGCGACACTTGGCACCGCCTGAAAACCGCCGCCAACGAAATCAAGACCTGCAAGCAAGAGGATGAAGAGGAACCGATGGGTAAAATCGAGCGGAACCTGAAAACGCTGAAAATCATCGAAAGATATTGGGCATATCCCGGGTTGGAAACCGTTCAGGAATTGCAGAAGATGTACAAAAACCGCGAGTTTGGCGCGCTGGCCCACCGCATCGCCGACGTGCTGCGCAGCTTGGTGAGCGAGCATTACCGTAGCAGCGCCCGCATAATGACCACTGACAATGAGGGCCGCACCCAGATGCGCGAAGAAGAATCGGAAGAGCGCGTGCGGCAAAATTATTTTGAGGTACTTTTTGTGGACCAAATCAAACCGGAAGAGGCGCAGCGGCTGAAATCCAAGTTCCGCGAAATGCGCAGCCTCAGCGACCCTTTTACTTTTGACGTGGTGGTAACCACCAATTTTCAGGATGCGTTGGTGGCACTCTTGTTTAACCGGAATATTCAAGCGGTGGTGATTCGCTACGGCATTCCTTACAAAAGCACGAACACGCTTTCGTTTTTGAAACCTTTCTTAAATGATATGCACCGCCATAGTGCTGAGGTGAATTCCGAATACGATTTCGGGCCTGTTTTGGGCCATCGGTTGCAGGATTTCCGTCCCGAACTGGATTTATATTATGTGACGGATTCAGCGGTGTATGATATTAAAGATGAGACACTTAACTGTTTCAATCGGATTTTCTACCGTACGGAAGATTTGCAGGAAATCTACCTGAGCATCCAACAGGGAATCAAGGAACGTTATAACACGCCCTTCTTTTCCGCGCTCAGCGATTACAGCCAAAAACCGACGGGCGTTTTCCACGCGATGCCGATTTCGCGGGGCAATTCCGTTTTCAAATCCCATTGGATTCGCGACTTCGGGGATTTCTACGGTCGCAATCTTTTCTTGGCGGAAACTTCGGCGACCACGGGCGGATTGGACTCCTTGTTACAACCGACCGGCCCGCTGAAAAAAGCGCAGGAAATGGCCTCCAAAACGTACGGTTCGCGCAATACTTTTTTTGTGACCAATGGCACCAGCACCGCTAATAAAATCGTAGTGCAAGCCGTGGCGCGCCCCGGTGATTTGGTGCTGATCGACCGCGATTGCCACAAATCCCACCACTACGGATTGGTGCTTTCCGGCGCATATCCCGTGTATTTGGATTCGTATCCAGTGAAGGAATATTCGATGTACGGCGCGGTGCCGCTTTCTCATATCAAAGAAAAATTGTTGCAGTTGAAAAATGCGGGGCGCTTAGACAAAGCGCGGATGTTGCTTTTGACCAACTGCACTTTTGACGGGCTGGTTTACAATACGCAACGTGTGATGGAGGAAATTTTGACCATCAAACCCGATATGATTTTCTTGTGGGATGAAGCTTGGTTTGCCTTCGCGGCATTTACCTCCACTTACAAACAGCGCACGGCGATGTACGCGGCGCGGCGGCTTTCCGAAAAATATAAGAGCAAGGAATATTGCGACACTTACGAAAAGGCCAGCGATAAGGAAAAAGAAAAGATGGTAAATCCGAATCTTGTACAAATTCGTGTGTACGCTACGCAGAGCACGCACAAGACGCTGAGTTCATTCCGCCAAGGTTCAATGGTGCATATATGGGACGAAGAATTCAAACGGAAAACCGAAGAGAGTTTTTTGGAAGCCTACAAAACCCACACTTCCACTTCGCCGAATTATCAGATTTTGGCATCGTTGGATGTCGGTCGTCGGCAGGTGCAATTTGAGGGCTACGAAATGGTGGAGAAAAGCATCGAGACGGCGATGGTGCTGCGGTCGAAAATCTATACCCACCCTAAGCTACAGAAGTATTTTGACGTTTTGACGGTGGGAAATTTCATTCCGAAAGAGTACCGCAAATCCGGCATTTCGGAATATTTCAACAATAAGACCGGCTGGGTGCGGATGGAAGAGGCGTGGCAGGACGATGAATTTGTTTTGGATCCCACGAAAATCAATTTATTCATCGGGCGCACCGGGGTGGACGGCGACACGTTCAAGAACAAATTCTTGATGGATCAATTTGGCATCCAAATCAACAAGACCTCGCGGAACACGGTGCTTTTTATGACGAATATCGGCACGACGCGCAGTTCAGTGGCGTATTTAATAAGCGTGCTCTTGAAAATTGCCGACCAGTTGGACGAGCGCTTCAAGGCGATGAACCCCGAGGAATTTCAGATGGTGCAAGACCGCATCCACTCTTTGACGGAAGATTGCCCGCCGCTGCCGGATTTCAGTCATTTCCATTCCAGTTTTCAGGCGCTGCCGGGCGTGCCGGGCGGCAATTTGCGCGAGGCGTATTTTTTATCTTATGATGATAAAAATTGCAAGCACATCAAGCTGGGCGAGTGTGGCAAAATGTTGGAACAGGGCAAAGAATTGGTGGCCGCGAGCTTCGTCATTCCTTACCCGCCGGGCTTCCCGATTTTAGTACCCGGCCAAGTGTTGAGCGAGGAAATCTTGGAATTTTTCATCAAACTGGACGTGAAGGAAATCCACGGCTATCGGCCGGAATTGGGACTGCGCGTATTTGTGGATGGCGTTTTGAACCGTCAAAAAACCACGACCACGGCGATGATGGCGAGCGGGGCGTTTGGCGGGAAATCGAACGGGAGTTCCGAGAAAAAAGCGGTGAAGGATTGACCTGTTAGGGTCTCTGACCTAACCGCATCAAGCGCGGGATTTTCGGCACTCACTCACGGCTGAAACCGTGGGAATTGAGATGCTTTCGCAAAAGTTGATTTCAACTATCAGCGCCACTCTTTTTATCTCAATAATCGCAGTAATTTTGTAAAAAACCTTCAAATGAAAAAACACATCCGTTTTGACTGGGCCATAAAACGCCTAATTCGCGAAAAAGCCAATTTTGGTATTTTGGAAGGTTTTTTAAGTGAGCTTATCGGGGAGGATATTCGCATTGAGACTATACTGGAAAGTGAAAGCAACCAGCAAACCGAAACCGAGAAATTTAACCGAGTGGATTTATTGGTAAAAACTCAAAAAATGAGTTGATTATTATTGAAATCCAAAACGCTTATGAAATTGATTACTTCCTGCGGATTCTTTTTGGTATTTCTAAAGTAATAACTGAGTACCTCAAAGAAGGTGAGGCTTATTCAGAAATCAAGAAAGTTATTTCAGTAAACATCATATATTTTGATATAGGGCAAGGCAGGGATTATATCTATAGAGGGAAGACAAATTTCAAGGGCATTCATCAAAACGATGAATTGGAACTAAGCGCGGCTCAACGTAAGTTTTTTGGACAGGAAACCATCGCGGATTTATACCCCGAAATTTATTTGCTGAAGGTGAACCAATTTGATGATTTGGCAAAAAACAGTTTGGACGAGTGGATTTATTTTTTCAAAAACAGCGAAATAAAAGACAGTTTTAGTGCCAAAGGATTGGTGGAAGCCGACCAGAAATTACGAATAGCCAACCTGCCTGATGACGAGCGAAAATCCTATGAAAGGTATTTGGACGGGCTGCGGTTTAACGCCAGTATGGCGCAGACCATAAAGTTTGAGGCCGAGCAAAAAGCCGAGCAAAAAGTGGAAAAAGAAGTAAAAAAAACCACGGTTAAAATTGCCGAAAAAATGAAGGCTATGGGGTTTTCCAATGATGAAATTGTAAAGGCTACCAATTTGACATAAGAAATTGAAGAATTATGAAATGAATACAGACTTCCAAGATTACATCGAAATCCGACCTGAAAAGCGTTTTGGAAAACCTTGTTTAAAAGGTACGCGTATTTCCGTTTACGATGTTCTGAATTGGCTTTCCAACGGAATGAGCAAGGAGGAAATTATGGATGATTTCGAGGAAGTTTCGGAGGAAATGATTTTGGCTTGTTTGGCTTTTGCGGCGGATAAAGAGCGGAAATTGCAGCCGACGTTTTGAAAACTATGCGGAAGATTCGTTTGAATGATAAAGTTCAGAAATGTAATGGCCGGAATCGCCGCCCTTCTTATAATTCTGACCCTCTATTTTTTAGATTGGAATGATTTAAGTTGGTCGAATAACTTTGGAAACTATTTGGGCATTATTTCTATGCTTTTGTTGATTATGGCGATGGTTCTTTCCAATCGGCACGAAACAAGAACGAGACGCAAAACCTGAATTAGAAAAACAATCTTTCTTTTTGGAAAGTCCCGCTTTTCTAAATTTGGCGAATATGAGTTACGTTAACTTTGTTTCGGATGAGCACTTCAAAAACTGTGTTCGTTTCGTATTGAATTCTTTTGAAAATGCGGTAGTTTTAAAAAATTCATTGGAGAAATCCATTGAAAAAGGTAATATTTTTAAAAGCTCACTTTTTTCCAACGAAATTGACCCCTTTAAAATGACATTCGAAATCCAACAAATTGGAATTGAAGAATGGATTCGAAAAGAAGTGTTGCGCCAATTGGATAAATCTGTAGAGCAAAAAATGGGTGATTTCCATCAAAAAATATTGGGTGGAGTTGAGGGTTGGGAGGATTTAGGAATTGGCCAAAAAGTGGATCTGGTGAACCGTGAACAGAAAATTTACATCGAATTAAAAAATAAGCATAATACAATGAATTCCAGCGCGCAAGCAAACGTGCGGCGCGAATTGGAAAATATTACCAGTCGAGATAATGAAGCAATAGCCTTTTGGGCCTACATAATTGGAAAGAAATCCAACCCAAGCGGTGAAGCCGTTTGGATTAAAAAAAGCTTCAACAAAATTGATAATGTAAAAAAGATCTGGGGTAAGGAATTGTACCAAATGGTAACAGGAAAAGAAGATGCTTTAGCACAAGTTTTTGAAGCACTTCCTGTAGTTATTTCAGACTTAAATAGAAACAAGGAAATTCCTGAAATCAAAACTATCCTGGATGAAATTCAGGAACTGGTAAAACCGCATTTGGAAAAAATCCAAACCGACCTTTTCAAGACCGTTTTTGGCGCTTGACCGCGTTTAAAAATTTCACCAACTGTAAACCGATTTCTTCCGCCAAATTCACCGGCACCGCATTCCCAATTTGTTTATACTGCTGCGACACCGACCCCACAAATTCCCAATCATCAGGAAACGTTTGGATGCGGGCATATTCACGGACGGTGAAAGGTCGCGTTTCGTCGGGATGGCAGCGTTCGGTCTGTTTTTGGGCGGGCGCGCAGGTCAGCGTCAAGCTGGGTTCGTCCCAGCTCATTCGGCGCGCCATCCCCGTTTTGCCGCCACCTAAGTAGTAGCTTTTCAACATATATTCCTTTTGAACATCTTCCGGCAAGTCGCGCCAGTAGCCACCTTGCGGCACCATTTCCAAAATTTCTTTTTTCCGTTGGGGATACGTTTGCCCCTTCGATTTTGGCACATCCTTATTGAAAAGTTCGCCCTTATATAAAGCGTCTTTCAGGTTGTACATTTTTTTGTGAGGTCGGGGATATTCAAAATTTACATCAATATCCTTGCGGATTCCCACTAAAATCAGCCGCTCCCTCTTTTGGGGAACACGGTGAAAAATGGCCTTTAAAATTCTCGGTTCCAACACCCGATAACCCAGCTCATCCATTATAGAAATCATCCCTTCCAAAGTGCGGCCTTCGTCGTGATTCAGCAAGCCGCGCACATTCTCGCCCACGCATATCTGCGGCTGGGTTTCGTCCACGCAGCGGGCAAATTCATAAAATAAAGTGCCGCGCGCATCTTTCAAACCCATTTTTTTTCCCGCATAGCTGAATGCTTGACAGGGAAAACCGCCTGTAACCACGTCCACTTTTCCTTTAAATCTTTCAAAAGATAAATTGGAAACATCGTCGTGGACCACCTTCCAATTGGGCCGGTTTTGCTTTAGAGTTTGTGCTGCCCACTTATCTATTTCATTGAGCAACAAACATTTAAGGCCCGCTTTCTCCAAACCAAGCGCCAGCCCGCCCGCGCCCGCAAACAGTTCGATGACCTGAAAATCATCTTTGGGATTTTCCTTTTCATCCTCCCAATCGGAAAACAAAAAATCCAATTCCTCAAAAATTTTAAGCTGGTCTTTTTTATAAAAACGATAGTTGCTCATCGGCTCGCGATGGGCAGGCAGCTTGCCGGAATTATCCCAGCGGCGAAGGGTTTCTTTACTTTTGCTAAGCAAATCCGCCACTTCCGTCAGAGAAAATTTTTCTTTGGTAACCATCTTACACAACCTTAAACAGGGTTACAAAAATAGAGGTGACGTTTTTCACTGAAACGGTGGTCAGGCAAAGTTTTTAACAAACGCACGATTTCCAGCATCCTACCCCTTTCCAAACAATTCCTCGCAAAATTCGCAATTGACAGATTCAACCGTCAGACAAAGCGCAAATGTCTATTTTTGAGCCAATGAAATACCAAGATTACATCGAAATCCGACCTGAAAAGCGTTTTGGAAAACCTTGTTTAAAAGGTACGCGAATTTCCGTTTACGATGTTCTGAATTGGCTTTCCAACGGAATGAGCAAGGAGGAAATTATGGATGATTTCGAGGAAGTTTCGGAGGAAATGATTTTGGCTTGCTTAGCTTTTGCGGCGGGTAAAGAGCGGAAATTGCAGCCGACGTTTTGAAAACTATACGGAAGATTCGTTTGAATGATAAAGTTCAGAAATGTAATGGCCGGAATCGCCGCCCTTCTTATAATTCTGACCCTCTATTTTTTAGATTGGAATGACTTGAGTTGGTCAAAAAATTATAGCAACTACATCGGGATCATTTCGATGGGTTGTGTGATTGTGGCAATGATTCTTTCCAATCGGCACGAGGAAAAAACACAAAAATGAAATTCCTGACAAAAATTTTGATTCATTTAACAAAATGAAAATCAAGAGTGCGGTTCAGATTGACTCCAAACAATTCCCTTCCCAATATTGTACATTTCGCAGCAATTAGCGTTTCGCGCTAATTCTATTTTTTAATCAAAACAGTTTATTCGAATGGCCCAAAAGAAAACGCCCGCCAAGAAATCGCCCAAAAAATCTGAAACCCCCATACTGAACGGCCTATCCGACATCCGCCGCTTTTTTTACACCAACGAAAAACCGATTTACTTCATCAGCGCCACCAACTTCAACCTGCTGGGCGCGGACGAATGGGTGCGCGGTTTCAAGTTCATTTGCTACATCGAATGTTTTGACGGGATGCACCCCAACGTTTTTGCGCCCCACGAAGAACTGCCGCACGAGGAATTCCAGAGCATTGAGGACATCAACAACTATTTGCTGGAACATAAGGAAGTGGTGGATTACATCCGCAGTCGGGCCAAGGGGGGCAAGGCGCTTTTCCTGATGTTTGATGAAAAAACTGAAAAGCTGGCCAAGAAGCTGGGGCTGGAAGTGGCGTTTCCCTCAGCGGAGATGCGCACCTTTATGGACAACAAAGTGAACACCAACCGCATTGCCGAAAAGGCGGGCGTGGCCTGCGTTCCCAACGTGCTTTCCAATGTGAGCAGTTACAACAACCTGTGTAAAATTTCGGGTGATAAATTGGGGACGGACTTGGTGATTCAAACCCCCTTTGGCGACAGTGGCCACACTACTTTTTTTATAAAAAACGAGGACGACTACAACAAGCACAAAGACGAAATTGAGGCGGAAAAAGAGGTGAAAGTGATGAAGCGAATCAACTGCCGGGGCGCGGCCATCGAGGCTTGCGTCACCAAGGCGGGCACCGTGGTGGCGCCGCTGATGACGGAGTTGGTGGGCTTCAAAGAACTCACGCCTTATAAAGGTGGCTGGTGCGGCAACGAGATTTTTCCGGATGCTTTTACACCGAAAATCCGTAAACAAGCGCGAAAATTCACCCAAATGTTTGGCGACCAATTGCGCGAAGAAGGCTATCGCGGCTATTTTGAGCTGGACTTTTTGATAGAAGAAGACACGCAGGAAATTTACCTCGGCGAGCTGAACCCGCGCATCACCGGCGCCAGTTCCATTACCAACCACGCGGTGTTTGCGCTTTCGGACGCGCCGTTGTTCCTGTTCCACATTCTAGAATTTATGGACGTGCCTTTTAAATTGGACACCAACGCGATAAACACGCGCTGGGCGCGCCAAGAAAATATGGACAGTTGGGCGCAGCTCGTCATCAAGCACACGGCCGATACGGTGGAATATGTAACGGCGGCACCGCGCAGCGGCATTTATGGGATGCAGCGTGACGGCACGGTAATCTTCGACCGGATGGACACGCACCGCCGCGCCGTGGAAAGCGAGAGCGAGGCATTTTTCCTGCGCATCATCCGCCAAGGCGATTATTTATATGAAGGTGCCGACATTGGCATATTGGTAATGCGCGGCCGATTGATGACGGACGATTTCCAACTGAAAGACCGCGCCCGCACTTGGATAAACGCCATCAAGGCGATGTACCTGACCACCGCTCCGAGCAACGCCCAATTTGCCCAGCAAAAAATTGCCGAAGTGGGCGGATTCAAAATGATGTAACAATGTTTGTAGCGCTAAAAAGCGTAGAGGAGGACAGACCTGGCGAAAAATGGAAAAAACAGTTTGACAAGACTTGGCCGTATTATGAAAAATGGTACGTCCAAGAAGGTTTGACAGCCCGCAAGGGCTATTTGACCTGTATAAGCAAACTGGAAAAATATATGCCCGAGCTGCTCCCCATTTATGAGGAATTGTGCAAACTGGCGGGCAACGGCGATTTGGTCTCGCGCTACCTCAGCCTGTGGCGGCCCCCCGCCTATATGAGTGGCTGCACGCAGCTGGCTTGGAACAAACCGCCCTTCGGCATCATCCGCAACTACGATTACGATCCGAAATTTTTTGATGGGGTTCTTTGGAAATCCGATTGGCTGCAGCCGGTCATCGGTGTTTCCGATTGCAACTGGGGCTTGCTGGACGGCATCAACGGCAGCGGGCTGGCGGTTTCGCTCACCTTTGGCGGGCGCAAAATCGTGGGGAAGGGTTTCGGCATCCCGCTCATCGTGCGCTATGTTTTGGAAACTTGCCAAACGACCCCGCAAGCCGTCGCGGCGTTCAAAAGAATCCCTTCGCATATGGCCTACAATATTGCGATTATCGATAAAACTGGTTCGTATTCAACGCTTTTTCTATCGCCCGACCGCCCCACCGAGGAGGTGGACAATTGGGTTTCCACCAACCACCAGGGAAAAGTAGAATGGGACGAATACGCCGCCTACACGGGTACTTTGGAGCGCAAAGAATTTTTGGACGAATTTCTCACCAATCCTTATTTGGAAAAACAAGAGGTCATCAAGAAATTTTTCCAGTTGCCGCTGTATCACAAAAACGAAAGCAAGCGGTTTATGACGCTTTATACGGCCATTTACAACATCCCTGAAATGAAGGTGGACATCCGCTGGCCTAACAAATCGGTCGTCCAAAGTTTTGACCACTTTACGGAGGGGAAAGAATTGGTGAATTTGAAAAAGAAAAAGCGCGGGGAGATTGGGAAGTGAGCAAGGTTATCTCAAGATTGCCATTCCCAAAATCATTTCGTTTTTATCTGAAAATAATTTTACAGTTATCTAATTTCTAAATAGTTAGTACTACATTTCTATTTTACTCAATCATCTGAGTATTTTCTTACAGATGATCGAGCATTTTCAATTTAAGCATTGAGCAAAATCGCCACTCCCGCACCCCACCGCAAAATCATCCACGTGGATATGGACGCGTTTTACGCCAGCGTGGAACAGCGCGACCATCCCGAATTGCGCGGAAAACCACTGGCGGTGGGCGGCAGCAAACAGCGCGGGGTGGTGGCCGCCGCCAGCTACGAAGCGCGGAAATTCGGCATCCATTCGGCGATGGCCTCCGCGATTGCCGCGCGCCGCTGCCCCGATTTGATTTTTGTAAAACCCAATTTCGAAAAATACCGCGCCGTCTCACAGCAAATCCGCGCCATCTTTTTGGAATTCACCGATTTGGTGGAGCCGCTTTCGCTGGACGAAGCCTATTTAGACGTGACCGAAAACAAAAAAGGAATCCCCACCGCTACCAAAATCGCCAAGGAAATACGGCGGCGCATTTTTGAAGAAACGCAACTGACCGCTTCGGCGGGCATTTCCGTGATTAAATTTTTGGCAAAAGTGGCCTCGGACATTAACAAACCGAACGGTCAAAAAACGATAATGCCGGAGGATGTCCTGAAATTTTTGGAGCAACTTCCCATTCGAAAATTTTACGGGATTGGCGCCAAAACGGCGGAAAAAATGCAGCGGCTCGGCATCCAAAATGGCGCAGATTTAAAAAGTTGGGAACAGGCAGATTTGATTCGTGAATTTGGCAAAAGCGGTTTGCATTATTTTAATATTGTAAGAGGCATCCACCGCAGCGAAGTGAAACCCGATCGCATCCGAAAATCCATCGGGGCGGAGCGGACTTTTTCCAACGATTTGAAAACGGAAGACGAAATGAAGGCCGCACTGCGCGGGATAATGGACAAATTGGAAGAGCGCATTATTACTGCGAAAGCGAAAGGAAAAACGGTGACGCTAAAACTGAAATCTTTTGATTTTGAGATTCATACGCGTAGTTTTTCCTTTTCGGAATATATTTCGGAACGCGAAATTATCTTGGCTAAAATCTTCGAATTGCTGACGCAGCCGTTTCCCGAAAAACCCGTGCGCTTGCTAGGCATCACGCTTTCCAATTTGGAAGCGGAACGGAAAACCGAGGTGGTGCAACTAACCTTGGATTTTTGATTTTGCCCGCGCTTGTATCTTCGAATTTTTAAAACCGCATTTTCAAAATGACCAAAAAACTCGGCGTACTTTTCCTTTTTGGGATTTTTTCCGCCTGTCAAAATGCAGCCGAACCTGTTGAAAGTCAAAACACTACAATAGAAAAAGATATGCAGGCCGCTGCTGGGCGGAGCGCGTTTTTCTACAATGTGGAAAATCTTTTTGATACCATCGACGACCCGCTCACCCGCGATGACGATTTTACGCCGAACGGACGACAGCAATGGAATTCCAAACGGTATTTTAAAAAACTGGAAAATCTGACCCAAGCGATTCTGGATTTGGACGGCCAAATTCCGGCGCTCATCGGATTGGTGGAAATTGAAAATGAAACCGTACTGAAAGATTTGCGCGACGCGCTGGGCCCGCGCGCCGCACATTACCAAATCGCCCATTTCGATTCGCCGGACGCGCGCGGAATAGACAATGCCCTTTTGATAGATTCCGAGGTTTTTTCGACTAAAGATTCTGAAAAATTAGCTATCAATTTCGATTGGAATCGAGATATGAAAACGCGTGATATTTTATATGTGAAATTGGAAGATAAAAACGCTGAAATTTTGCACGTTTTTGTGAATCACTGGAGCAGCCGCCGCGAAGGCACGGCCGAAACCGAGCCGAAAAGACTGCGGGCCGCCCACGTTTTGCGAGCAAAAATGAATCGCATTGTAGAAGAGAATCCAAGCGCTAACTTCCTGATTGTGGGAGATTTCAACGATATGCCAAACGACAAAAGTCTCATCGGAATTTTACAGGCGGGCGCAGAAAACTCTCGCTCCGATTTGGTGAACTTGATGACGGACGACCAAGAAAAAAGCAAGGGCACGATTTCCTACCGCCGCGAGTGGATGGTGTTTGACCAAATGATTGTTTCGCGCGGACTGCTTGATGAAAATGGATTGAAAATCAAAGGAAAAGATGCGAAAATTTTAAAAAGTCCCGACCTGATTTTCACTTACAAAGACGGCGGCCAAAAACCCAATGCCACCTACGGCGGCCCCAATTATTACGGCGGTTTTTCCGACCACCTTCCCATTTATCTTTATTTCGAATGAACCTGAAAAACATTTCCGCCGACGCTCCCAAAGATTGGGACAAAAAAGACATCCGACAGAGAACCAAGCAATTACAAAAAGAAATTGCGGAGTGGCAGCACAGGCTCTATGCGGAAGAGAAAAAGTCGCTGCTGATTGTTTTGCAGGGAATGGACGCGTCGGGAAAGGACGGTTTGGTACGCGGAATTTCACGCTACATCCCACCTTTTGCGATTTCGGTCAGCTCTTTTAAAAAACCTTCCGATGAAGAATTTGCCCACGATTTTTTATGGCGCATCCATCAAGAAGTTCCCAAAAAAGGGCAGATTAAAATTTTCAACCGCTCGCATTACGAAGATATTTTAGTACCCAGTGTGTATGGCTATCTTCCTGAAAATCAAATAGAAAATCGGTACGAAGCCATCAATGATTTTGAAAAAATGCTGGTGAACGAAGGCACGGAAATCGTGAAATTTTTCCTCCACATTTCAAAAAACGAACAGGAAAAGCAACTGATGGAGCGCGTGGAAAATCCCAAAAAACATTACAAACACAGCGACGGCGATTGGAGCACCCGCGAGAATTGGGATTCTTTTATTAAAGTATATGAAAAAATTCTCACAAAATGCGATACCATTCCGTGGCATATTATCCCCACCAATCAACGTTGGGCGAGAACCTATAAAGCCTGCGAAATTGTATTAAACAAATTGAAAGAAATGAAACCGGATTTTCCCGATTTGGTGAGCGAGAAGTTCGCCAATAGTTGATGCGTTTTTTGATGTTATTCGGTTTTTAAGAAAACTTGCCCTGCTAATGAAACTCTCCCAACTGCACCTCCAGCATCTCTATTGGCGAACGGGTTTCGGTGCGTCTTTGCGAAAAATCGAAAGTGAGAAAAACAGCGAGCGAAAAATCATCCTCGACCGGATTTTCGATGCTGCGAAAAAGTACAAACCGTTGAAAATCAACAATTTTATTTCGTATGAGGAAACGGCCGCTCCTAATAGAAACGAAATGCAGCAAAAGCAATTTCTAAAAAAGAGAAGCCGCAGCCGCAAAGAACTCAACGTGACTTGGACGAATGAAATGGCTTTTTCCGAAGGTTTCTTGCGCGAGAAGATGGCTCTTTTTTGGCACGGGCATTTTGCGGCCACCATCAAAGATCCCATTCTGCTAAAAGACTATTTGGAGGTTTTGCGCGAAAATGCGCTGGGCAATTTTGGCACGCTGCTGCACGAGGTTTCTAAAACCGCCACGATGCTGAAATTCCTGAGCAACCGCAACAATCGCAAGGGCGCGCCCAACGAAAATTTTGCCCGCGAGTTGATGGAACTGTTCACCATCGGAAAAGGAAATTACACCGAAAAAGATGTAAAAGAAGCCGCGCGCGCTTTTACGGGCTGGACGTACGATGAGCGCGGCCGTTTTGAATTTCGCGAGAAACGGCACGACGGCGGGGCGAAAACCATTTTTGGAAAAACCAAAAACTTTCAAGGCGATGATGTTCTGGATTTGCTGTTGGAAAAAAGAGAAACCGCGCTTTTGGTCGTCCGCAAACTGTACGCTTTTTTGGTGAATGATCACACTATTCCCGAAGCGCGCCTCGCAAAATTGGCGCAACGGTTTTTCGATTCCAATTACGATATTTCAAAATTGCTGCGCGAAATGTTGGAGTCGCGGTGGTTTTATGAGGATGAAAACATCGGTGTTCTGATAAAATCGCCCACCGAACTGATGGCCGGCATCCAAAAAATGATGCACCTGCGCTGGGAAAACGAACGGGGCATTTGGCGCATCGAAAAGGCACTGGGGCAGATTTTGCTCTCGCCGCCCAACGTGGCAGGCTGGCCGGGCGGCCGCAGTTGGATTACGGCTAACACCGTTATCGCTCGCGCCGCCCTGATGCCGATGATGCTACGCCCAGCGATGCTCAAAAAACTGGACAAATCTGACAAAGAAGACCGTCCGCTGTACCGAGCGCTCAAGAAAGACGGGGGTTTTGGCCTGCAAATGGACACCGCGGCTTTTAAGAAAGACGTGGCCGAAATTTCCCACCAAAACCTGCTGTACGATTTGCTGGATTATATGTTTCAAGTGCCTGTAAATTTGCAGGTTACCTCAATGGCCACCTCTAAAAAGCAGAACAATTACCTGCTGGCGGCCATCGAATTTTCCAAAATGCCCGAATATCAATTGTGTTGAAAATGGACAAAAACCGACGGACTTTTTTGAAGCAATCGGCGCTGGCCAGCGTGGGCACATTTTGGTTGCCGAGCTTTCTCACGGCCTGTTCGCGCCAGTTGAGCCAAGCTGAATCGCGACAGCGCAAGCTTATCGTGATCCAACTGAGCGGCGGCAACGACGGGCTGAACACGGTGGTGCCTTTCCGCAGCGATGTGTATTATAAAAAACGCCCCAAGATTGCGCTGCCCCGCGAAAAAACCTTGAAGATGAGCAGCGAATGGGGTTTCCACCCCGCGATGAAAGGGCTGGCCAAGCTATATGAAAACGGCCAAGTGGGCATCGTGAACCAAGTGGGCTACCCCAACCCCGACCGTTCGCATTTCCGTTCGATGGACATTTGGCAAACCGGCAGCGGCGCCGGCCAAACTCTCTCTACGGGTTGGCTGGGCCGTTATTTAGACAGTGATTGCGCGGGCTGCGGGTCGCCCCTTCACGCCATCCAAATGAACGGGCAAACCAGCTTGGCCCTGCGCGGCCACAGGCGAAACGGAATGGCGATGACCAAGCCCGGTATTTTCAAGAATGAAAAGCCGACGGCCAGCCCCGCCACCTCCGGCGCCACCGATGGAAATCCCCACCTTGATTTTTTACAAAAAACCTATGCCAAAACATTTACCTCGGCCCAAGCCATTTATGAAAAATCCAAAATTTATGCGGCGAAGGGCAGCTTCCCGAAAACCAGCTTGGGGCGCGACCTGAAAACCGTGGCCGAGCTGATTTTATCGGGCTTGGAAACGCAGGTGTATTACGTGAGCCTCGGCGGTTTTGATACGCACGAAGGACAGCTTTATCGCCACGAGCAAACCCTGACCGCCTACTCGGAGGCCGTGGCGGCACTGGTGGCCGAACTGCAATCGGAGGGCGCGATGGACGAGGTTTTGATTATGACCTTTTCGGAATTTGGCCGCCGCGTGGCTCAAAACAAAAGCAATGGAACCGATCACGGGATGGCCAGCAATCTCTACTTTATCGGCAACCATTTGCGCCAGCCTGGGATGTACAACCCGCTGACCGATCTTTCCAATTTGCAGGATGGCGATGTTCCATTTGATGTAGATTTCAGGCGCGCCTATGCCACGGCGCTCGGGTGGCTGGGTGCGGACAGCCAACGTTTGCTGGGAGAGTTCGAAGCCTTGAGAATCGCGTGAATTTATCTCCCGATATTGGAAAACGGCGTATATATTGGAAAATGTGTAAGGGAAAGATTACCTACCTATTTCTTCAAGTTTTTGAATATCAGACTCTTGCATCAAAATTAATACGATTGGTCGGCTTTTGGAGTTTGAACCTCCCTACTTTTACAAACTCGAAGACGAAACTCTATTTACGATGAAAACGATAATGCTGGTGGACGACAAGGAGATCTCCAACTTCATAATGAAGAAGTATCTTGATATCTACCTTCCTGACACTCAAGTGATTGAACATACCAATCCGCAAAAGGCGCTGGAAGAAGTGGCAATGGTAAATCCGGATATGATACTGCTGGACTTGGCGATGCCGCTTTTTGACGGTTGGGATTTTTTGGAAAACCTCCGCCAACAGAATCTGAACATTGCCGTGGCCATCCTCACCACTTCCATCAGCGATGTCGACCGCCAGCGCGCGATGGAGTATGATAATGTGGTGAAGTTTTTCATCAAGCCCATCGATCCCCAGCAAGTTCCTTCCCTTTTCGATTATTGAAAAACAACCGATTAACCCGTTTGGGTTATTTCGCAATCGGTTCGCGGCCAGTACCTTAGCCAGAAATTAAAATTTCTTGCACAATGCGCTGGTATAAAATGGCTTGCTCCTTTCTGCTTCTCCCCGTTGCATTTTTTATCGGGATGCTCTTGGCTGCCCCGAGCGCGCAAAACCAAGGCTTGGCCGGTGGCACCATTGTTTTCTTTGGCGGCATCATCGGCGGGGTGGTGGGTTTGGTGCTTTCTTTTATTTTAATGAAAAAAATGACACGAAAAATGCTCATCCGTTTGAATTGGATTTTGACGATAATTTTGATAGGAATAATCGGCTGGTTTGCCTATCGAATCCATAGTAATAAAAAGGAAAGCGTATGGAAAAGGGAATTTCTTCAAACACGGACCTTGGCTTTCGCCGAAATCTCCGCGCCTAATTTATATGAAGAAAAAGGCGAAATGGGACTGGGGATGGCCACGCCAAAATTCTACGAAAATCCCGTGCTTTATTTCTACAATCCCAACCTTGAAAAATCCGTGATGGAACATTTGCCAGCGGACAGCATTGTTTTCAAGCAACTGGAAACGGGTGGGTTATCAACCACTTACGCGCCGCCTTGGCTGATGCCGAGGCATCTGAAACTGGATTACGATATGTTTTATTTTAAGGTGGTGAGCTTTACACCGGAATGGATGCAAGTGGAAGTGAACCGCCAAAACGGGCTGACCCGCTGGGTGGCGCGCAGCGACGTGAATTTTCACTATTGGCCGGATTTTCTTTTGAATGTAAACACCACCGAAAACCCCGACCCCAAGGGAAATCCGGTGCGGGTGAAACCGCTGGATCACGCGGGATTGGAAAATACGCCGCACGTTTTTATGAAACCTGTCCAATTCCAGAATGAATGGATGCAAGTGGAACATTTGGACGGCAATTTCAAAACCGTGGGCAAAGGCTGGATTCGCTGGCGAAATGACGGTAAGTTACTGGTTACCTATTCGTTGCTAAGTTGATTTCCCATAAAAATTAAGTTGCAGAAAAGAATGTTCCATAAAAAAACCCTTTAAATTTTTCAATTCAAAGGGTCTTTCCGAGATAGAAAAAAACGCAGGTTTGCGGGTAAATTTTCATTTAGTTTGAAACCACATAATATTGATCAAAATCCGACTCTATCTTCAACGTTAATGTAGAATCGACCTCGTTCACCATATTCAAATCAATGTCCATATCCAAAAAATTGGCTTCAAAACCATTGGCCAAATTCGCGGTCTCGCTCTCGGTTATGTTGAGGGTACCAGAAACGGCAGTGTAATTTTCAGTCCCCAGAGACGCATTTATATAAATGGCATTCGTCAGCGGGGAGGCCGTTGAAAAATCGAGCGTTTTGTTTCCCGTGTTCAAGTTGTTGGTGGCAAGCGTAAGCGCAAAATCGAAAGTATGCGATATGCTGGATAACGAATACGTTCAATCGACAGGAATGGGTTGCCGTCATAGCGGGTGAGGCCGTTCAGCGTGCCCACCCAGATGAAACCGCGGTCGTCCTCCAAAAGGAAGCTGACGGTCTTGGCAGGGAGGCCGTCTTTTTTGGTAAAGGTTTTAAAATGAAGGGGTTGCGCTTTTATAAAAAAGCTGAAAATCACCAAAAGGCCAAGCGCCGAAAATCGCATTGAAGAAGTTTGAAGGAGGCAATGTAGAAATTACGGTGAATATCTTACTTTAGAGCGTTTTTCAAGCAAAAATTACAGCGATGGAAATCCAAGAAAAAAGACTGGAATTGGAAGATATTCTTCTGAAAATCAAAGGATTGAAACCTTTTTTGAAAGAAGAATTCGGCATTGAAAAAATCGCGGTGTTTGGCAGCTATGCGAAAAATGAACAGACGGAAGAGAGTGATTTGGATTTACTCGTCCATTTTAAAGAAGGTGTATCCAAAACTTATGAAAAACAAGAAAAATTGGAAAACTTTTTTTGCAATGAGTTTTTGATAGAAAAGGTAGATTTAGTGAATGAGAAATATTTTGACCCAATTATTAGATATTATGCCAAAAAGGATTTGATTTATGTCTGAAAAAACGAATGTTCCCTATATACTTTCTGTCCTAAATTCTATTGAAAAAATTGGTATTTATTCAGAAGATTTAAATACTGCTCAAGAACTTTGGGAGGCTAACCGACAGATGAACTTGAACGGTTGCCAAACTTTGCTCATCCATATCGGCGAACAAATCAAAAAAATTGACACCAAATCAAAAAACAAATTCCCTGATATAGAGTGGTTTAAAATCAATCATTTTAGGAATAGATTGGCGCACGATTACCAAGGTGTAGATATTACAACTTTGTTTAAGATTATACGAAATGAAATTCCCGATTTAAAAGCTGTAATGTTAGAACTGCTTTCGATGGAAAAAGTGGAAAGAGAAATGTTGGAAGAAATTGTTGCCACCGAATATTACAAATATCTGCAATATTTATTAGAAGAATAATGCAGGAATTTTCCCCAAAGAATCTCCAAGAATGGCACGACTGGCTTTCTGAAAACCATCAACAAAGCGAAAGCGTTTGGCTCATCATCGCCAAGAAGGGCAGCGACCTGAAAAGCCCCGAAATCGAGGAGGCGATTGAAGAAGCACTATGCTGGGGCTGGATAGACAGCACGCCCAACAAGGTGGACGACCAGCGTTACAAAGTCCGCTTTTCCCCACGGAACCCGAAGAGCAACTGGAGCGCGGTGAATAAAGCGCGCATCGCCAATATAGAGGCGACTGGCAGGATGCAAAAAGCAGGAAAGAAAATGGTAAATGAGGCAAAAAAATTCGGTACTTGGAATGCCTTAGATAACGTGGAAAAAGGTATCATTCCCAATGATTTAAAATCGGCATTTTCTAACTTTAAAAAGGCGCACGAAAATTTTGAGAATTTTCCGCATTCCGTGAAGCGAGGAATCTTGGAGTGGATATTGAATGCCAAACGCGAGGAAACCCGTCAAAAACGCATTGAAGAAACGGCCAAAAAAGCGGCGAAAAATGAACGGGCAAACCAATACGTGCGGAAATGAAACCCATCCATTTTAAAGTCTATATCCAGCCCGCCTCCGACAACAAGTGGAGTATGTCGTTCATTGAAATTCCGCCCGGAATAACCGAGCAATTTCTATCCGAAAAAGAGAATAAGAAGAGGGTAATTGTCAACTTTAAAAACGGCAAAAAAGTGCATCGCGCTTTGCAGCGGAATAAAGACGGTTTTTGTTATATAATTACGGGAAAATTGATGCTGAAAGAGGCTAAACTGGAACCCAGAATGACGGCCGAAATTTCCTTGGTAATTGATGATTCGGAATTTGGGATGCCGTTTCCGGAAGAACTGCTGGAAGTTTTCCACCAAATGCCTGAAGCAGAGAAAGTGTTTTTGGATTTGACCGACGGTTTGCAGCGCAGTTTTCTCTATTATATACATACTGCCAAAACTGTGGAAACCCGTATCCAACGGTCGTTGCGGATGGCGGAGAACTTTGAGAACGGGATTATTTCCGCCGGAAAACAGTGATGCAACCGCCCGCCAAAATTCGCCCTCAAAATCCTACCTTTGGCCGCCTAATTTTTCCCGATGAACATTGTTCTTTTCGACACCGAAGCCCGCCATAATCTCCTACCTTTCACTTTCACCCGCCCTGTTTCGGAAATCCGAATCGGCATTTTGACCATCCGGGAAAAGTGGGAAAAAGCGCTGACTGATTTGGATGGGAATTTTTCCTATAAAACGGAAGACTATTTATCTCTAAAATATTCATCACAATTTTCAGATGAAAATCTGATTATAAACGCCACGGTTTGTCCTACTGAAAATTTAGCGGAAGAAGTAGCGAATTTGAAAGTCGGCGAAAGTTTACAAATTGGTGACACAATAATCGCGCAAAAAATCGAGGGAAATTCTTTCGAAAATTGGAGTGAAAATTTGGATAAAAAAGAATATTCTGAATCGGTCAATGTTATCGATCAAGTCTGGAAGATTTTTCAATACAATAGTTTGGAACTCGGCCACGATTTTAGGATGCTGACCCGCGACCGAACTTCGGCGAAACTCAGTTCCACCAACCAAATTATGGGCGATTTCATCTTCGCAGAAGAAGGCGTGGAGGCGGAATGCGCGGTTTTCAATGCTAAAGAACGGCCGATTTATTTGGGTAAAAATTCCACCGTAATGGAAGGCTCGGTGATTCGTGGCGGGTTTTCTTTAGGAGAACATTCTACTTTAAAATTGGGTGCGAAAATCTACGGCGCCACTACCATTGGGCCACATTGCAAGGTGGGAGGCGAGGTGAACAATTCGGTGATTTTTGGCTATTCCAACAAGGGACACGATGGATTTCTCGGAAATTCCGTCATCGGCGAATGGTGCAACTTGGGGGCCGACACCAACAATTCCAACCTGAAAAACGACTACGGCGACATCAAAATTTGGAACTATAAAAAGAAAGGATTTGCGCCAACCGGCCTCCAGTTTTGTGGTTTGATGATGGGCGACCATTCCAAATGCGGCATCAATTCGATGTTCAACACGGGCACAGTGGTGGGCGTTTCCGCGAATATTTTCGGCAGCGGTTTCCCGCGGAATTTCTTGCCCAGTTTCAGTTGGGGCGGCGCGGGCGGCCTTTCGGAATACCGTTTTGACAAAGCGATGGCCACGGCAAAACGGGTGATGGAGCGCCGCGATGTGGAATTGACGGAGGCGGATGAAACTATATTGAAAGAGGTTTTTGAAATGACGGCGGAGTTTCGGTAGCCCATAATTTCTTTATTTTTGAATTAAAATTTTGGCAATGAAAATTGAACTGGAAATCCAAGATGCGAAGGCCGATTTTTTTATGGAAATGTTGGAACATTTTTCATTTGTGAAATCGAAAAAAGTATCCCAAGACGGGTTGACCGAGGACGAGCGCATCGAAATGGAAAAAGAAGAACAGCGCGAAAGTTTGCGCCAAGCCTTTAAAGAATTGAAACTGATTCGTGAAGGGAAACTGAAATCGCGACCTGCCAGAGAATTGTTGGATGAGCTTTAAAATTGACACTATCCGCAATTTTGAAAAGGAGTTGAAACGCCTTGGTAAGAAGCATCGTTCGATTCCGAAAGATTATGAAAATCTTTTGGACAGTTTGGAAAAAGACCCGTTTCAAGGCACTCATATCAAAGAAAACTGCTACAAAATCCGAATGGCCATCACATCAAAAGGCCGTGGCAAATCAGGCGGGGCGCGGGTGATTACCTATGTGGCGGTGGTAGATGAAATCGTGTATTTGCTTTCCATTTTTGAAAAATCCGAAAAAGCCAATTTGACGGACAAGGAATTGGAGGATTTGATTGCTGAAATTCCAACGTAATTGAGTATCAGGGTTTTCGCTCTTAAATATCAAAATCATTTCCTTCTTAATCTATCAAAAGAATAGTCAGCCCTGCCTTGGCACACCGATTGACCCGTAACCCCCTCTATTCAAAAAGTCGCCGCCGCGCGACAAAACGTCTTAACAATATTTTATGAGTTCCGATTTTTTTCTTGAGATGGACAATTTGTCATTGGACAACGTGATGGGCGAGGATACCGAGTTTATCCCGCTAATGACCAACGAAGATGAGGAGGATATGGAGAAGGAGCCCCTCCCCGAAACCTTGCCCATCCTGCCTTTGCGCAACACGGTGTTGTTTCCCGGAGTGGTAATCCCAATTACGGCGGGGCGCGACAAATCCATCAAATTGTTGCAGCAAGCCAATAAAAAGAAAATGCTGATCGGCGTTACCAGCCAAATAGATCCCGACAATGAAGAACCGGAGGCGGGCGATATTTTTCCGGTGGGCACGGTGGCCAAAATCATCCGAATGTTTAAAATGCCGGACGGAAACACAACGGTGATCATCCAAGGCAAGCGTCGTTTCAATATTGAAGAAGTGGTTGAAAGCGAGCCGTTTATGAAGGCGCGCGTTACTCAGTTTGAAGAAAAACATCCCAAGCGCGGCGGGCAAAAGTTCAAGGCGCTGATGGATTCCATCAAAGATCTGGCGATTCAAATCATCAAGGAATCGCCCAATATGCCCAGTGAAGCGGCCTTTGCTTTAAAGAACATTGACAGCGATACTTTTTTGCTGAATTTTATCTCATCCAATATGAATTTGGAAGTGGATAAAAAGCAAAATCTTTTGCAGATAAAAGATGTAAAAATGCGTGCCAATGAGGTATTAAAACATTTGCAAGATGAGCTGAAAATGGTTTCGATGAAAAACGAAATCCAAGGCAAAGTAAAGACCGAATTTGACCAACAACAGCGCGAGTATTTTCTTCATCAACAAATGAAACAAATTCAAGAAGAATTGGGTGGCAATTCGCACGAAGAAGAAATAGACGAAATGGCCAAGCAGGCCAAGAAGAAAAAATGGGGGAAAGAGGTAGGGGAAACTTTTGCCAAGGAATTGAAAAAGTTACAACGGATGAACCCCCAAGTCCCTGAATTTGGGATTCAGAGAAACTACCTGGAATTTCTTTTGGAACTGCCGTGGAACGAGACTACGAAAGACAAATTTGATCTGAAGCGCGCCGAAAAAATCCTCGACCGCGACCATTATGGGCTGGAAAAAGTGAAGGAGCGCATCATCGAATATTTGGCGGTCTTAAAATTAAAAGGTGATATGAAAGCGCCGATTTTGTGTTTGTACGGCCCGCCCGGGGTGGGCAAAACTTCGCTGGGAAAATCCGTCGCTGAGGCGCTGGGGCGCAAGTATGTACGGATGAGCTTGGGCGGGATGCGCGACGAAGCGGAAATCCGCGGCCACCGCAAAACCTACATCGGCGCGATGCCGGGGCGGGTGGTGCAAAACATCAAAAAAGCGGAAACAGCCAACCCCGTTTTCGTGCTGGACGAAATCGACAAGCTGACCAGCGCGGGCCACGGCGATCCCAGTTCCGCGATGTTGGAAGTGCTTGATCCTGAACAAAATGGCGAGTTTTACGACAATTATTTGGAAATGGGCTACGATCTTTCCAAAGTGCTTTTCATCGCCACGGCCAACGATATGAAATCTGTCCATCCCGCCCTGCGCGACCGGATGGAAATCATCGAAATCAACGGCTACACCATCGAAGAAAAAATGGAAATCGCCAAGCGCCACTTGCTTCCCAAACAGTTGAAAGAACACGGTTTGAAGCGCGGCGATTTGAGTTTGGACAAGAAAACATTTGAATATTTGGCCGACAATTACACCCGCGAAAGTGGCGTGCGCGGCCTCGACAAAGTGATGGCCAAAGTGGCGCGCTACGCCGCCAAAAACGTGGCGATGGAAGAAGATTATCACAAAAAATTGAAGGTCGAACATATTAAAGACGTGCTCGGCCCCGAGAAATTCAACAAGGACAAATACCAAGGCAATGACATTGCGGGCGTGGTGACTGGCTTGGCGTGGACGCCCGCCGGCGGCGACATTTTGTTCATCGAAAGTTCGCTGAGCCGCGGGAAGGGCAAGGTGACGATTACCGGAAATCTTGGCGACGTGATGAAGGAATCGGCCACGATTGCGATGGCGTATCTCCGCGCCAAAGCGGACGATTTCGGCATCGACCACAAAATTTTTGAAACGTGGGACGTGCACATCCACTTCCCCGAGGGTGCGGTGCCGAAAGACGGGCCGAGCGCGGGGATTGCGATTTTGACGTCGCTGGCCTCGCTATTTACGCAACGCAAAGTGAAGAGTAATTTGGCGATGACGGGCGAAATCACTTTGCGCGGAAAAGTGCTGCCGGTGGGTGGCATCAAAGAAAAAATCTTGGCCGCCAAACGCGCGGGAATCAAGGAACTTATCCTATGCGCGGAAAATCAAAAAAACGTGGAAGAAATCCGGGAAGATTATCTCAAAGGATTGAAATTCAACTATGTGGAGTCGATGATGGACGTTATCAAAATTGCGGTGACGCAGGAAATGGTGGAGGCGGCGATGACGATTGAGGCGGGGGAGGTGAAGAAGGCGAGTTGAAAATTTGCCAATGGGACAATGAGTCAATTGGACAATTTGCTGTTTCTTTGAACCAAAGCATCCTTAAAAACTCTTTTTGAAATGATTGAAATTCTGATTCCCATATTTTTAGTTTTAGCCGTATCCCTATGGCTTTGGGCTGTTTGGGATGTTTCCCAATCTCGTTTTGTAAAATCCCATTACAAAATCCTTTGTCTATTAGGAGTTCTGTTCTTTCCGGTTTTGGGCAGTTTGATTTATTTCCAAATCAAAAGAAAACTAACTATTCGCCGGAAATTTCTACAGGATTAGAGATAACGTCAAGTCCTCGCCATTAAATTCTTACTGAAAAGTTGGCCGAATGAGAGACCTTCAAAGTTTTCAAAACCTTGAAGGTCTTTTTAATTTCACTACAAAATTAGCAATTCAAAATATTTATATTTGCATATCGCGATTCGCGAATCAAGAACTTGAAAGATGAAGAAACATAGTGGAATGCGCCCCCACGATATCGTGGTGCTTTTGAAAATAGCCACTAAAAAGAATCAAAAATGGTGGATGAAAGATTTGGCGTACGAACTGGGCATCAGCCAAAGCGAAATCAGCGAAAGCCTGAACCGCAGTGTCGTGGCAGGATTGCTGGCGGCGGATAAAAAAACTTTGATGAAATCTGCCTTGCTGGATTTTCTTAAATTTGGCTTGCGGTATGTTTTCCCGCAGAAACCGAGCGCGGTGGTTCGAGGGTTGGCCACGGCCCACAGTGCACCACCGCTTTCACAAAAAATCAATGCGGAAAACCACTATGTTTGGCCGTGGGCGCAGGGGCGGCAAAGGGGAGCGGGCATCCAGCCGCTGCACCCATCCGTCCCCTCGGCTTGTTTGGAGGATGAGCGTTTGTACGAATTGCTGGCACTGACGGAAGCCTTGCGGGTGGGGAAGGCACGTGAGCAAAAACTGGCCATCAGAGAACTGGAAAAACGGCTGTGAAAAACACGAAAATAAATCTGGGCGCGGTGGAGAAAGTGGCCAATGCGCTGTGCCATCTCAGGGAAAATGTGGTTTTTGTGGGCGGCGCGGTGGTAAGTTTATATGCCAACGATCCGGCCGCAGACGATGTGCGCCCCACCAAGGATGTCGATATTGTTTTGGAAATTTTTTCTTTGACAAATTTGGAAAATCTTCGCGAAAATTTGGGTTCCAAAAATTTCATTCAAACCGCTGAAGATAATGTGATTTGCCGCTTCCGGTATGAAGATGTGCAGGTGGATGTGATGTCCACCCACGCGGTGGGCTGGGCGCCGGCGAACCCTTGGTTTGCGTCAGGCTTTGAGCGTTCCGAAAAAGTTCTTATTGGAAATAAAGAAATTCAGATTTTGCCTTTTCCGTATTTTTTGGCCACCAAATTTTCGGCGTTTGAAAGCCGTGGCGACCACGACCCCCGCACCAGTCCTGATTTGGAGGATATCACTTATTTATTGGACAACCGAACGGATTGGGTGAAAAATCTTCAAAAATCACCCTCGGATGTTTTAGGTTTTTTGAAAAATGAATTCACCAAAATTTTGAACCGCAAAATTTTACAAGAAGCGATTTTGGGGAATTTGTACTTTGAAACGCAAACGGAGCGATTTGAAATGATGATGATGAAGATGAAAATAATTGTAAAACCCTAAGCCGAAAATGAATATAATTTACACCATCAAAAAGTCCACTTTTCACGATTTTGGTTAAGAGGAAGAGTTGGAAGTTTTTACATATTCTTTCTTGATTCAATTCTAAAATTAGCCCATTAGCAAATCGCCACATTGCCTTATTATCCCATTGGCTTTTCGACAAAATTTTCCACCCCCAAACTCGTTTCATCCCCTACTTTCGCAATTCGATGAAAAAAACGCTACTTCTCCTCTTACTTTCAGGCGCGCTTTCGGCGCAAATCGGTGGCCGATCAGTATTCCCGTTTTTGAATTTGACACCTTCCGCGCGGGTGGCGGGGCAGGGCAGCAACGCCATCGCCAACCCCGAACCGGACTTGAACTTTGCGCTGGTCAACCCCGCGCTTTTGAGCGACACGGTGAGCGGACAGCTTACCTCCAGCCTCATCGATTATCCCAGCGACATTTTGCTCGGCGAGCTGGCTTTTGCCAAAACGCTGCCCAAGACCAAGGGCACGTGGAGCGCCAGTTTGCGCTATATGGATTACGGCGATTTTGACCGCGCCGACCCCTTCGGCGTACGGTCGGGAACCTTTACCGTGCAAGACATCGCGTTCGCCGTCGGCTACGGTTTTCAGTTGGATTCCAACTGGAGTTTCGGGGGCAATTTGAAATACATCCAATCCAATTACGACATCTGGAAATCCAACGGGATGGCGCTGGATTTGGCCGCCGTTTACCGGATTCCCGCCAAGCGGATGACCTTCGCCTTTTTGGTGAAAAATGTGGGGGTGCAGTTTACGCCTTATAATGAGGAGCGCGAAAATCTGCCCTTTGAAATTCAGCTCGGGTTTTCCAACCAATTTGAGCATTTGCCGCTGCGTTGGCAAATCACGTTGGAGCAATTGGAAACGTGGGATGTGCGCTACGACGACCCGACCAATCGCACTGTAAATCAGCTGACCGGCGAAATCGAGGAGAACCAACCGAGCGTTTTGAACAACATTTTGCGGCACGTCGTTCTCGGCGCGGAACTGGCGCCGACCAAAGGTTTCAACCTGCAAATCGGTTATAATTTCCGAAGAAACCAAGAGTTGAAACTGGACACGCGGCGCACGGCGGCGGGCATTTCCTTTGGTATCGGTATCAGAATCAGCAAGTTCCGTATCAATTATTCGCGCAATAATTACCACGTGGCGGGCGGCGCCAACCATTTCAGTTTGATTACCGACCTTGGCGACTTCAAAAAGAAAAAATGAAGCCGCTCACCATCGCCATCGATGGCCATTCGTCCACCGGAAAAAGCACGCTGGCCCGCCAACTGGCGCAGGATTTGGGCTACCGTTACGTGGATTCCGGCGCGATGTATCGCGCGGTCACTTTGTACGCTTTGCGCGAAAATCTGTTCGCTGAAAATCTCGATGAAAACGCTTTATTGAAGGCGCTTTCCGATGGGAAAATTGCTTTGGAATTTCATTTTAATAAAGACGAAAACCGCTCCGAGATTTTTCTGAACGGTGAAAATGTGGAGCACGAAATCCGCGAAATGGAAGTGTCGCAGAAAGTGAGCCGCGTGGCGGAAATCCCCGAAGTGCGTTCGCATTTGGTTGAAATCCAAAAAGATATGGGCAAAAAAGGCGGCGTGGTGATGGACGGCCGCGACATCGGCACGGTGGTTTTTCCCGATGCGGATTTGAAGATTTTTATGACCGCCCAGCAAGCCGTCCGCACCCAGCGCCGCTACGAAGAATTGCTCGCCAAAAACATTCAGGTCTCCAAAAAAGAAGTGGAGGCCAACCTGCGCCAGCGCGATTTGGTAGATTCCACCCGCGTGGACAGTCCGCTGAAACAGGCGGAGGATGCACGGGTTTTGGATAATTCGGAGATGGGGCCAGAAGAGCAAATGGAAATCGTAAAAACGTGGCTCGCCGACTTGTCAACCTCGGATAATTATCGGGGCTGACCCTACTGCATTGCTAAAGAATGAAGCCCCATCGGGGCGAAATGTCTGTAGCGCCGTCCGTAAGGGCGGCGTTTTTTTGATGGCGCAATCTTGAAGAAGCCCCAGCGGGGCGACACGAATTTTAATGAATTGCTTTTGCTTCAAGTCAATTTTACTATGCTTTTGCTTTGAACCCAAAGCAATTTTACCCTATTTTTGCTTTGGCCTCAAAGCAATTTTATGGAAGAATTGATTTCATTTCAAAGCAATTTACTCCGGCAAACGGATGACAAATGGCATCGCTATCTATATGAAAAACTGCCGGAGGACGAGCGTTTGCTGGGCATCAAAGGTTTGCGAGGCGTAGGAAAAACCATACTGCTTCTGCAATTTTTGAAATACAAATTTCCCGAAAAAGAAAAAGGCCTCTACGTTACCGCTGACCATCCGCATTTCTACCAAAACTCGCTGTTTGATTTGGCCGCCGAATGGTACCAAAATGGCGGCAAACTTTTGCTGATTGACGAAGTGCATAAATACCCCAACTGGTCGCGCGAGTTGAAATTGATGTACGACGGCCACCCCGATTTGCAAATCATTTTCACCAGTTCCTCCGCTTTGGATTTATACCGTGGCGAGTCGGATTTGAGTCGGCGGCTGGCCGTGCGGCATTTGAAAGGACTGTCGTTCCGTGAATTTCTTTCTTTTCAGAAAAATATAGATTTTGATGTTTTTTCTTTAGAAGAAATTTTGAAAAATCATTCTGAAATTACTCAAAATTTGAATTATAGATTTCAACCCCTTCCATTATTTAAGGAATATTTAAAAATCGGTTATTTTCCTTTCACAAAAAAACTAAAAGAAAATGCCATTTTTCCACGCTTTTCGCAGATGCTGAATACCGTTTTGGAAAGCGACTTGGCTATCGTCCAAGATTACAGCGCGGCCAACATCGCCAAAATCAAAAAGCTGTTGGGCGTGATTGCCTCCAGCGCGCCTTTTGAACCTAATATTTCCAAGATTGCACAAAAGCTGAATATTGGTCGAAATACGGCCACCCAATACCTTCATCATTTGCGCGATGCGCAGATTCTCAACTTTTTAAACAAAAGCAGAAAAGGAATTTCGCGATTGCAAAAACCCAATAAGATTTATTTTGAAAACACCAATCTGGCTTTCGCATTGCAAAACCCGCCCGAGGTGGGAACAGTACGTGAAACCTTCGTAGCGAACCAATTGAAAAACGCGGAACACGCGGTTCATTTGGCAGAGAAAGGTGATTTTTTAGTCGATAAAAAGTATGCTTTTGAAATAGGTGGAAAAGGCAAGGGAAATTCGCAAATTAAAGATGTCGAAAATTCTTATTTAATTTTAGATGAAGTGGAGCAAGGATTTGGGAGAAAAATACCAATTTGGTTGTTGGGATTTTTGTATTGAGAAAAGCTCAGTTTCTCAATTCGGATGAATCACCATCCCATCCTCATCCCCTTCCCCAAGATTCCGGAAGTCGATAATTTTCCCGTCGGGCAGATTCAGGAAGCCCTTCGGGTTTGGATTCAACGCTCGGATTTGCGCGATTTTTTCCGCCAAAAAATCAATTTTTTCTTGCAATAGTTTGGCATCCCCAGTTTCCCAATAATCGCCTTCATCGGTTACTTCAAACTCTTCAAATAAAGGTTCAATTTTCCTAAAAAAATGAACCACTCGGATATGTGGCTCAATCGGGGCAAATTGCGTCTTGCAAAAACACCAAATTTCCAAGTTCTCATCAAATTGCATTATCAGCGGTTCGCACTGGTCTTCCATTCCAATGAAAATGCCTTTTACTGGGCCTTCATAATCTTCCCAATTGTCCTCCCCGCGGCCTTTCACCGGACGGAACATCGGGAAAATCTTTTCGTCAATCTCAGTATTTTTTAACGAGAATTCAGTTGCAAATTCTTTCGCTTTTGCAATGAATTTTTGATAATCGTTTTCGGATTTTAGTTTTGCTTGGAGGTGGATGGTTACGCCCATTTTTTTTAGGATTGGATTAAGATAAATTTTGATGGAAATATTATGAGTTTTTTTTGGATCTGTTAGGGTCGGAAACCTAACAGGTTTTCTCGCGAATAAATCACAATCAAATTACTACTGAATTATGATAGATTACTATTGAATTACCTAATTACTAAAATTACCTGCCGCTCACTTCAACTCCGCCAAAACCTGTTCCCCGCCCCGCGCCTTGTCCCCCACCTTCACCAAAATATTCGAATCCAAGGGCAAAACCACATCCACCCGCGAGCCGAAGCGGATGAAACCCGAGTCGCGGCCTTGCATCACTTTTAGGCCTTCTTTGGCATAATTGATAATGCGCCGTGCAACGGCCCCCGCGATTTGCTTGTGCATAATTTCTTGGCCGTCAGGGATTTGAGTGACAACCGTGGTGCGTTCGTTCAGCAAACTGGATTTGGGATGCCAAGCCACCAAAAAGGCGCCCGGATGATATTTAGAATATTTGATGACACCGGAAACGGGGTAGCGATTGACGTGCACGTTCAACGGCGACATAAAAATGCTGATTTGCAGCATCTTCTTTTTAAAATATTCCTGTTCGTCGATTTCTTCGATGGTCACAATTTTGCCATCTGCGGGGGCGATGACTTTTTTCGGGTCGGGGTGGGTGAAGCGTTTGGGATTTCTAAAGAACTGTAAAACAAGGAGATAGATGATGATTGAAATAATGAGAACAGCAATTTCCAGCCATTCCAAATCGGTGAGCCAAAACACCAAAATATTGATGGCGGCGAGCGCAATCAACAGCCCGAACAAAATTTTGCGCCCTTCGTGATGGATGCGAATCATACTTGTAAATTTTCGATAATTCGGAGGTAAAAATACGCCATCGGCAGCGCGAAAAGCAAACTGTCGATACGGTCTAAAATGCCGCCGTGGCCAGGCAGGAATTTCCCGCTGTCCTTTATATTATAGGCGCGTTTCAGGGCCGATTCAAACAAATCCCCAATCGTCCCAAAAATTAAAACGACGAACGCCAGCCCCAGCCAGCCGCTCCAAGTGATGAACGGGAAAAGCCAGTGAAATACGATGGAAGCCACGATGGTGCCGATGACGCCGCCCAGAAATCCCTCCCAAGTTTTGTTGGGCGAAATGCGTGGGAAGAGTTTCCGCTTCCCAAAATATTTTCCCAAAAAATACGCGAACGTGTCGTTGCACCATATTAATATGAATACCGAACCCAGCATCCACGGCTGGTTTTCGCCTTTGAAATTGCTCATCATCGGCAGCAGCAACATTGGGAAACCAATGTAAATAAGCGCGAAACTGCGATGGAACAATTTCTCCAAAACCTTTTGGTGACTGAATGCTTGCGTTATCAAAAGGCTGGCGATCAACAAAATAAGCAACCCGCGCAACCATTGCAACAATTGCGGCCACAGCAGAAAAGCATCCGTAAAAATGAAAATGGAAAGGAAAATAATGGCGTTGATGAGGACAGCGGCGAGGAAAACCCGCCCGTCTTTTTGAAACCAGAGCCACTCCAAAACCGCGCCCACGCTGAGGAAACAAGCCAAGATAATTTGCCCTGATTCCCCGCTGAAAGTGGCCCACAAAACCATAATTCCGTAGAACAACCCACTCAATATGCGGACGGCAACGTTGGGCATTTACAATTGGTCTTCGATGAGGAGGAGGTAAATTTCCTTGCGGCAAACGTTCGCATCTTGCTCGGCCTCAGGGCCTTTGATGGTGGTGATGTGCGATGGGATTCCCCCGTCATACTTCCGCCGGATGCCCATCAAGGCAGCGCGCAAGTTGCTCACGATTTGACTGGTGCGCGCCAAAACGATAAAAATATCGGGCAAATCTTTCAGCGGAACGCCGCGCATTTGCTTTTCGCAAAGCATAATTCCACCGGTAAAAGAAACGAGAAATTCGCAGGGAGTGCAGAAGGCGTCGGCCGTTTGACGATTTTCGGAAAGATCGCGGATGCCCGCTCGTTGCAAAATGGAACGCGAATTGGCATCTTCACAAAAAATGCGGTGGATGCCCGTTTCGCCCGCGATTTCCCTCAAAAAGTGGTGGGCTTCTTTTTCGCTTTCGCAGAAAAGGAATTTGCCGCCCGCCGCCGTAAAATTTTTCACGAAAGCCAAATCGACCGGCTCGCGCTGGTCGGGTCCAAAATCAACTGATTTTTGGCTGCCGTCGCCTGATTCTTCAGCGGGTTTTCCGCTCAACACTTGAAACACTTTGCCGAACAATCCCGGCTTTTTTTTGCTCTCCGCCATCGCTTGGTTTATTGAAGGAACAGACTGAAAGCCAAAGTGTTCTATCCATTTTGCTCTTCGGCTGGCTCTTTAACCGTATCGTTTTCGGCAGGCGCTTCGGCCACGTTTCCATTTTGAGAAGCCTTGGCTTTTTCTTTGGCCGCGTCACTTTTTTCGTCCCAGACCCGCTTGCCGAAAATTTCCTCCAAATTTTCTTTAAAAATAACCTCTTTTTCCAGAAGCAAATCCGCCAGCTTGGTAAGTTCTGCTTTGTGTTCTGTTAATAATTCTTTGGCTCTAAGATATTGAGCCTCAATAATTTTACTGATTTCCTCATCGATGGTTTGGGCCGTCTGTTCACTGTAGGGTTTCGTAAAACCATAGTCGTCGCCGTTTTGGCTGTCGTAATAAGTGATGTTTCCCAGCTTTTCGTTGAGGCCGTAAACGGTCACCATCGCCCGGGCTTGCTTGGTCACTTTTTCCAAATCGCTCAGCGCGCCCGTGGAAATTTTCCCAAAAATGACCTGCTCCGCCGCGCGACCACCCAGGGCGGCACACATTTCATCGAGAAGTTGTTCCGTATTGGTTAGTTGGCGCTCTTCAGGGAGATACCAAGCGGCGCCCAGCGAACGGCCGCGCGGCACTATCGTAACTTTCACCAGCGGCGCGGCGTGTTCCAGCACCCAGCTAATCGTGGCGTGGCCGGCCTCGTGAAACGCAATCGTCTTTTTCTCTTGCGCGGTAATAATTTTATTTTTCTTTTCCAGCCCGCCGATGATGCGATCTACGGCATCCAAAAAGTCTTGTTGCTCAATTTCTTTTTTCTCCTTGCGCGCTGCTACCAGTGCAGATTCGTTGCACACATTGGCGATGTCGGCTCCCGAAAACCCGGGGGTTTGGCGAGCGAGGAAATCCACGTCCAAGCCCGGCGCAAGTTTCAAAGGTTTAATGTGCACATCAAAAATCTGTTTGCGCTCGTTCAAATCCGGCAGATCCACATAAATCTGACGGTCGAAACGGCCGGCGCGCATCAAGGCGCGGTCGAGCACATCGGCGCGGTTGGTGGCCGCGATTACGATAACGTGTTCGTTGGTCGCAAAACCGTCCATTTCCGTAAGGAGCTGATTCAGAGTGTTTTCACGTTCGTCGTTGCCGCCGCTGACAACGTTTTTGCCGCGCGCCCTTCCAATGGCGTCAATCTCATCTATAAAAATAATGGCGGGTGATTTTTCCTTGGCTTGCTTAAATAAGTCCCGAACGCGGCTCGCGCCCACGCCCACAAACATTTCCACAAAATCAGAACCCGAAAGCGAGTAGAAAGGAACTTTGGCCTCGCCGGCCACGGCTTTCGCCAAAAGCGTTTTGCCCGTTCCCGGCGGGCCTACCAGCAGCGCGCCCTTCGGAATTTTCCCGCCAAGGGAGGTGTATTTTTCGGGGTCTTTTAAAAACGATACGATTTCTTGCACTTCCTCTTTCGCCCCTTCCAAGCCGGCCACGTCTTTAAAAGTGGTTTTTACGTTGGTGTTTTTATCGAAAAGCTGCGCCCGCGATTTTCCAATGTTGAACAACTGCGCGCCCGGCCCGCCGCCGCCGGCGCTCATCCGGCGCATTATAAATATCCAAATTCCTATCATCAAAATGAATGGAAAAGTCCACGCTAAAATGTCGCCCCAATAGTCTTTTTGTTCTTCATAAGTAATGATTGGTTTTTCCGCCTTTGCTTCGGGATTGGTTTCATAAAAATCTTCTAAATTGGAATTGAACGCTTCGAATGGCATTTCAAACGTATATTCGGGGCCGCCCGAAACTCCGCCGCTCGCGCCGTCTTCGCGCAGTTTTTTGTAGCGGTCTTTTTCTTTCAGGGCTTGTTTTTCTATAAAGATTTGCACCTTTTTTTCATTCACGATTTTCACCTTTTCCACATCGCCTTCTTGCAACATTTCGGTGAATTCGCTAAAGTTGGTGGTCTCACTTTTATTGTTGAATCCGCTAAAGATTTGAATACCAATAAACGCGATGAAAATAGCCGCGTAAATCCAATAAAAATTGAACCGCCTTGGATGGTTCGGTTTTTTGTCGCCGTCCTTTTTTCCCTTGCTGTTTTTGGAAAACTGTTCCTTCAGTTTGTCCATCTGCTTCTTGTCCTCCTGTTTCTTTTCCATCCTGATTTTCAAATAGTTTCGGCGGCTTCTATGATTTTGGCGTCGCCCCAAAGTCCTTCCAAGTCGTAAAATTTCCGGCTTTCCGGTTTAAAGATGTGGGCCGCGCAGCTCACATAATCCATCAGCACCCATTCGCCGGTGTCGCGACCTTCCACGTGCCACGGTTTTTCGTTCAGATCTTCGCGGGCTTTTTGTTCGATCCGGTTACTGATGGCCTTTACCTGTGTATCGCTATTCGCTTGACACACAACGAAATAGTCACAAATCGCGTTTTCCAGATCGCGCAAATCCAAGATTCGGATTTGCTCGGCCTTCACGTCGTCCATCGCTTCTACGATGGTTTCGACCAGTTTTGACAGTCCGTTTTTGGGGTCTTTTCGTTTCAAAAAATTATCGTTTCGCTTAAAATTTGCAAATACTACAAATGTACGCGCTTACGGTTTATTTTAGCGCGTTTATGTCAGAAAATTCAGGCTTGGAACCTCTTTATTTCGGGAAAGAAATCCTCACATTTGAATCGCTGCCGTCCACCAACTTTTACCTGCGCGAGCTGGCGGCGCGTTCGCCCCAGCCCGAAGGTTTGGTGGTGCGCGCGGAATATCAAACATCAGGCCGAGGGCAGATGGGCAACGCTTGGCATTCCGCGCCGCGCCAAAACCTGCTTTTCAGCCTTTTGCTGAAACCGAATTGGCTGAAAACCAGCCAAGTTTTTTATTTGAATATGTCAGTTTGTCTTGCCCTTTTGGACGCGCTGAATTCCTTTCGGCCCGGCTTTTTGATAAAATGGCCCAACGATGTTTTGTTTGATGAAAAAAAAGTCGCCGGGATTTTGCTGGAAAATACGCTATCGCGGAAGGGCGTTTCGGAAAGTGTGGTCGGTATCGGCCTAAATGTCAATGAAAAAGATTTTCCCGAATATCTGCCACGGCCGATTTCGCTGAGCCAAGTTACGGGGCAAAATGTGCCAATTCCACATCTTTTAAGAATAGTATTGGAAAAGCTGCAAAACCGCTACTTTCAGTTGCAAAAAAATTTAGATAAAACCAAGCACGATTTCATTAAAAATTTATACGGTTTTCAAAATCATCAAATAGGCGGAATTTTGGTAGAAATAAAAGGCGAAAAAGCCACCGCCGTTTTAAAGGATGTTTTGCCGGATGGACATCTGATGGCGGAAATTGACGGGGAAGAGCGGGTTTTTAATTTTAAGGAAATTGATTTGTTGCCGTAATTGAGAATTTCAAGACTTGGGTGGTGTCGCCCCTCTGGGGCTTCTCCAAACATATTCGTTGTCGATTTATCGCCGCCCTTACAGGCGGCG
This sequence comes from Owenweeksia sp., assembly GCA_965214115.1. Taxonomy (GTDB): domain Bacteria; phylum Bacteroidota; class Bacteroidia; order Flavobacteriales; family Schleiferiaceae; genus Owenweeksia. The sequence goes on along the minus strand of CBDCAU010000001.1, from coordinate 208,787 downwards.
CTACAATCATTTCGCCCCTCTGGGGCTTTTTTCTTGGAAATTTAGTGTAAACGAAACAGGCTTTTTAATTTTCATTATCCAGCCCCGTAGGGGCGAAAAGCCTGTAGCCTAGTGCGTAAGCGCTGGGAATTGAAACCGATGCCCACGCCGCCAAAGCCCCGTAGGAGCGATACCCAATTCAAAACCGCTCTACCTTATCCGCGAATTTCCCGATGAAATTCGTCAACGGTTTCGTCACCATCATTTTCACCATCGGGTTGAACTTTCCGGTGAACTCAAACTGCGCCGCGCAGGTGTTTTCCGTTTTCGCCTCGATGTGGCAGGTCAGCCAAAAATCCAGCTTGCCCTTCGCGGATTTCAGCCGGATCAAATTCGGTTCTTGCGTTTCCTCCACGCGCAACATCACCTCCGGTACGCCCTTCATCTGAAACAAAAACGAATCTTCGTCCGCTTCAAATTTGGTGACATTTTCCGGCATCATTTGGCTAAAATTCTTAAAATCCGTCAGTTGCGCATAAAGCGCCTCGGCGGATTTGTTCACGTTTACTTTTCGGGATTGTATTTCGGTCATAGTGGAGGAAGTAATTCAGTTGTAATTCGATAGTAATTCAATGGTAATTTGTTGAAATGGATTGCTGTTAAAGCGCAGTCGCTGCTCTCTTTCAAAAAGGAAATGAATTGAAAAAAGTTTCTTATTCCTTATTGGAGTTCTTTACATATTTCTCCCAATCAGGTAAAATGTAATCTTCAAAAGCGATTTCAAAAGGAGTTCTATAAATATACTCTGGGCCATAATTAAATGTTGCCTGTTTGAGGTCTCTAAATCCTAAGTTAGAGCGATTAGTATGGATGATAAAACCATCCGGCAGCTCTTCGGAGGTATTCAACTCAAAAACTTCTAAATCTTCAGGTTTTGCGCGAAGTCGTTTTTCGTTTAAAAACCAGTTATCAGCGGGGTCAAGTAATAGAGCCAATTTTTTGTTGGGTGTGAGAAGGGCTTGACTTATGAAATATATCGGTTTATCTTTAATATCGGCGGCTTTGCGATAATAATAGGCTGAATCTGATTCCAAACGATATAGATGATATTCGGACGAATAATTCTCAAAAGAAGCCAAATAACTTGGGATTCCCTTGGCCGTTAATTCGTCATTGAATCTGAGATTAAAAATGACTACTCCTTCGACCGAATCTCCATCCGCATAATTTTGAAAAACCAAACTATCTATTGGTACGACTGAGTCTAAATATCTGTAAAATTTTCGTCCAGATTCATATCCAAGAGAACGAATTGGCACGCTGGTGCTGTCTCTATTTATATATCTCATCTCGCTATGATATAAATCAGAATAAACAGGATATATGCGGTTCAGGGCTGGGATGTATTCTGTTTTAACGTAGTATAAAAATTTTGCTAATTCCAAGCTATCCAATTGGTCTCGATAATGACCATAGTGAATTTTGCTTTTTTGAAAGTTATAGAAAACATTTCCTAAATAATCAACCTGCATTTCCTTCCACGGATCAGAAACTGAAAGGCTGCGGAAATCTGATTCTTTATGATAGAAATGGGAAGAATCGTATAAAACCCAAGATTGAGAAGAGTTATGTTTTAGATTGTGCTGCACGAATAAAGCGTCATAATCCAAAATGCGAAAAGAGTCTTTGGAAATGGGGTCGAGCAGTAAAGAATCACCAAAATATTTATACCAAAATATATGATTGCCTAATTGAGGCGTCTCCTCTCTTTCACCCCTGAAAGTTATTGTGCTGTCCGTAATGGAAAAATATTGAAAAAAGGGTTTGCTGCCAATGGTTGTGGTGCGTCGAACGCTACCAGACTTTGGAATGGGTTGAATAAAGTTGGGTGTCCCTTTAGTGCTAAATTGCCGAGTATTATAATATCCATCGTTCCAAGTTTTGGATAAAACCGAGTCGATGTCGGATTGCGAAGACAGAGCAATCGAAAGAAAAATAAATATGGAGGAGAAAAATGTTTTCATCAAAATTTTGACGAAATTCTTTTGAGAAGTTGTCTTTGGTAGGAGTTGCAAAAGCAAGAATTCAGCCCCACTTTTCAGGCTTCTCCCGCCACCGCTCCAAAACCGCCAAACTCCCTTCCCCCAACTCCCCCTTCTCCTTCAAATTTTGCAGCAAATGCGGATAGTCGCTCAGCGTCACCAATTGGCAATTTTTTTCTTTGAAATTTTCCTGCGAAACGGGAAAGCCGTAGGTGAAAATCGCGGCCATCCCCAACACGTCCGCGCCGTTCTCGCGCAGGGCGTCCACGGCTTTTAGCGAACTGCCGCCGGTGCTAACCAAATCTTCAATCACCACCGTTTTTTGGCCGCTTTTTAAATGTCCTTCGATTTGGTTTTGGCGGCCGTGTTCCTTCGGTTTGGGGCGCACGTACACGAAGGGCAGATCCAGTTGCTGCGCCACCAAAACGCCCATCGCAATCGCGCCGGTGGCCACGCCCGCAATCACCTCCGGCTCGCCGAAGGTGTCCAAAATTGCGGCGGTCATTTTTTCCTTCAAAAAGTCGCGCGTCTCGGGATGGCTGAGCGCCAGTCGGTTGTCGCAATAAATGGGGGATTTCCAGCCGCTGGCCCACGTGAAGGGGTCGTCGGGTTGCAGTTTGATGGCCTTGATTTGCAGGAGTTGCGCGGCGGTTTCCAGCGCAGTTTTTTCATTGTAAATCATTGGGCAAATTTAGGAGGCAGTTTTCAGTCGGCAGTCGGCAGTTTGCAATTGGCAGTCGGCAATCAACAATGCGACAATTTAGATAATGGGTCAATTAGACAATGGGACAATTAGTCAATCGGATGCTGGAATAGCGCCGTCGCTTTAGCGCGGCGATAGCGGAAACCCGGCCATCGAGCGGCTTTAGCTGAAAATTCAAACCTTGCACATTGAAAGCACTCGCTTCAGCGAGACTTGCGGAGCCTTGACCGTCTCATTTTTCATAGAGCATTGCGCCTTTTCAGGGAGTGGCGACGGGAATCTTTTATTTTCGCGAAAGTGCCGCCCCGATGGGGCTCGGAAAATTTTGGGCGACTTTTGTTTTCCGCCGCCCTTACAGGCGGCGCTACAAACATTCCGCCCCGCTGGGGCTTCCTATTTGTAAATGAACGGCCTGAGTTTTCCGACCAAAACTTAGTGCCTTCGCGCCATTGTGGCAAAAAAAAAGAAATCGTGAAAATTTTCATCCAAAATTCCTCCATCACTCTTTTATCAAAAAAAGATGGAAATTCTGAAAAATATTTCAACAAAAAACAACTACAAAGCGCGATAGAAAAATGTGAAAAAGCAAGTGAAATAGTGCATTTATCTTTTCATCATTCTGATTTTAAATCTTTACAGAAAGACTTTCAATTTTTTTATAAAAAAATAGAAGCGGCCGGCGGCGTGGTTTTCAATGATAAAAATGAAATCCTGATGATTTACCGCCTCGGCGTTTGGGATTTGCCGAAAGGAAAAATGGAAAAGGACGAAACGCCCGAAGAAAGCGCCCTGCGCGAAGTGGAGGAGGAGTGCGGCATTTCCGGTTTGCAACTGCAATCCAAAATCACCGACACTTTCCATACTTACATTTTAGATAATATAAGAATCCTAAAAAAGACGCATTGGTTTTTGATGAAAGTAGATGGGAAACCGGATTTAATCCCGCAAACGGAAGAGGATATTTTAATAGCAAAATGGTGTGATGAAAAGGAGGTGCAGGAGAATTTGCAGAATTCGTATGAGAATATTCGGTTGGTTTTGGGCAAAACCCACGGTTGAAACCGTGGGTTGTGTCGTATCCCGACCGACGGTTTCAACCGTCGGAAAATAAAAAAAGCCGCCCCGATGATCACGTCGAGGCGGTTTGTTTTTTTTGGACTTGGGGCGTTGCCCCAAGCTGCGTAATCCCACCCTTTCAGGGTGGTTCGTTTCTACAGGTGCTTAGTTCTCTTTCGCCACGTGTACCGAGGACGCACCGGAAAAGGCCGCATCATAAGTAGGCGAGGCGTTGGCGTCCGCGTCAGTCTGCGAAAACGCCATAATCCGACCGCCGCCGTTGGCTTTTTCGGCCACGAAAATCAAGTCGTTTTCCGCGTCATACGCCACGTCCACGGGGTTGCCCAAGTTGGTGTTGCTGCCAGAAATCCGCGCTTGTTGGCTGGCGGCAATCGTTCCGCCGTCGCCGGCCGTGCCCAATTTGCTTTTGAAATCGGTGATGATGTGAATGCCGCCGTCGCTGTCGTCGCCCGCATCGCCGATGTCGGTCATCACTATCACGTCGGAAGCTGCGTCATAATCCAGACCGTGGGTGCGGACGATGCCTTCAATCGATACGCGCATATCCGGTTCCAAAGCCACCGTGGCACTGAACGAGTTTGAGAAGAAGTCGTTGAATACCACAATGTTGTTGGTCTTGTCTTCCACGGCAAACATCGTGTTGTTGTCTAATTTGATGCCCCACAGATTGATGCTGGTCAAAAACACACCGTTGAAAGTGAGGTTGCCGCTGCCGTCATCTTCATAGATGAAAAAAGTGTTGAAAATGCCCGACAAGGAATCCGCACTTTGCGCCACCACGATTTTGTTGCCGCTTTTGGCCACCTCGCGGCCGTTCATCAAACCGCCAAAAACCGCGTTGCCAGAAGCCTCGCTGGTGATGGTCAAATTCGCGCCATTCTCGTTGGCGGAAAAATCAGAATACGCCACCAATCGGCCGTTGCTGCGATCCACTTGGTACAGCACGTCGGTCTCCGAATCGTAATAAATGCCGTCGGAATCTTCGCTGCCGCCATCAAAAGTCTCCATCTCGGCGTCCTCCTCCTTGTCGCCTTCATACTCGGTCTTGGAGATTTCGCTCTGCGAGCCGCTGGAAGCATACACTTGGGTCTTTTTGTCAGGATTGGGATTTTCGCCGTTGCCGCCATCATCGTTGTCTTCGCAGCTTGTGGCGAAAAGGCTGATGGCCAAAGCCATAGCGGAAAATTTGAGAGTTTTCATAATTGAATATTTACTTTAGTGATTAAACAAATCGACAGGTCTTAAAATTTTTCAAAACTTGTACGATTAAGATTACGCAAAACTCCGTCAAACCGTTGGGTCTGACAAGGGTTTTATCGTAAAAATTTTAAAATCAAAGTATTATGATTTTTAAGATGCAGAAAAATTTAGAATGTAATTTTCTTGCTCACAGAAAAAACGCCGAATTTTCCTACTTTTTAGGAGGTTCTAAATTTTTACTGCTTTAGGAACGAATTGCGAAAAATCACCACCGTGGCGGATAATATCTCGGACGATGCTGCTGCTTATAAAGGAGTGTTCGGGCGAAGTGGTCAGGTAAACCGTCTCGATTTCGGGTGCCATTTTGCGGTTGGCTTGGGCGATGGCTTTTTCAAATTCTAAGTCGTTAGCATTGCGCAAACCGCGCAAAATAAAGCGGGCGTTCTTTTCTTTACAGAAGTCAATCGTCAAACCTGAATAACTTTCGACTTCGATTTTGGGTTCATTTTGAAAAGTTTCCCGAATGAATTCCATTCTTTTTGCCAAAGAAAAATGATATTTTTTAGCGGAATTTTTGCCGATGGCAATGATAATTTTATCGAATAAAAAAGCGCCACGGGAAATAACATCGAAATGCCCCAAAGTGATAGGGTCGAACGAGCCGGGGAAGAGGGCGGTTTTCATAGGAGGAAGTGTTCAGTCCACAGTCGATAGACCACGGATGTTTTTGGAAAGGAAAGAAATTTTATCATACCGAAAAATTTTGCCAAAATGGCTCATTTCAAACAGGCAAGCTGTGGACTGTCGACTGTCAGCCGTCGACTGCTTTCTCCACACATAGGTCGAAAATCTCGCCCAAATTCAACCTCAAATAGGCCAATTGCTTCGGCAAAATACTCGCTTTGCTCAAGCCGGGAATGGTGTTTACTTCAATAAAATAAGGCGTGCCATCATTTGTCAAAATATAATCAACCCGTGCCAAACCGTTCAGGTTCAGTTTTTTATAAATAAATTCTGATTCCTCCATTATTTTTTGATGCGCATCTTTTGGAATCCTCGCGGGCGTGATTTCCTCGCTTTCGCCGGAATATTTGCTGTCGTAATCAAAAAATTCGTTTTTCGGGACGATGTCCGTGCAGGCCAATGCCCCGATTTCGCCGCTGTGATTGCTCACGCCGCAGCCCACCTCAGTGCCGCTTATCATTTTTTCGATAATGATTTCGGTGTCGATTTCACGCGCTTTTTCGATGGCGTTTCGCAAATCTTTTTCGTCCGAAACTTTGGAAACGCCCACGCTGCTGCCGCTGCGGCTGGGTTTTACGAAAACGGGCAACCCTGTTTTTTCAATGATTTTTGAAAAATCAACCGTTTCATTTTCAGAAAGATAAACAGCCTTTGGAATCGTGACGCCCCATTTTTGCAACAGCAACGAGCATTCTTTTTTGTTGAATGTCAGCGCGCTCTGAAAATGGCCGCTCGCGGTTTGCGGCATCCCGATCAATTCAAAATAACCCGCCAGCGGCCCATCCTCGCCGGGCTTGCCGTGGATGGCGTTGAACACCGCATCGAAACGAAATTTTTCATCATTTTTTATAAATGAAAAATCGTTTTTGTCGATGGGAAATTCATCGCCACTTTCATCCAAAAGCACCCATTTTGCTTTGGCAATCAACACTTTAAAAACATTGAACTTTTCGCGGCTCAAGCTGTCGAAAACCACTTGGCCGCTTTGCATCGACACATCGAACTCTTGCGAAAAGCCGCCCATGGCCACGGCGATGTTTTTTTTCATTTTTGAAAAAAGTTGAGAAGGGGCAAAGTTACATTCCTGCAGAACGTTCGTAAATTTTTAGCTTTGTAAAATAAATGCCAAAACTTTTTAAATATCTTGGGATTATCATCCTGTTTCATTCCGATGAACACGAGCCGATTCACGTTCACGGTAGGTTTCAGGGTTTTGAAAGCAAGGCGGAAATCATTTTCGAGAATGGAAAATTCCTTGAAGTAAGAATAAAAGACGTGCGGGGAAAATCACCCTTGAAGGGAAAAGAAGAACGGAGATTCAAAGATTTTGTAGCCAAATATCGAGAAGAAATTATACAAAAATGGCTGGATTATTTTGTATATCAAAAAGAAATAAAGTCAGAACGAATTACTAAAAAAATTTAGCAATGGTTATTTCCATCGAAAAAGCAACTTATTTAGGCGATTATAAAATTCAATTCGAGTTTTCGGAAGGAAAAACACAAGTTATTGATTTTGAAGGATTTCTAAAAAAAGCCCGCAACCCAATGACTTCCAAATATTTGGACAAGGAAAAATTTGCCTCATTTTCCTTGGATTCTGGAGATATTCATTGGAATGATTTTGAAATGAGCTTTCCCATCTGGAATTTGTACGAAGGCCGCATTTAATCCCAGCGCTTTTCTAATCTAATCGAATTTTGGTTTTAGACCTTGCAGGTTCAAGGAAACCTGTCAAGGTCATCATCATCAGCCCGCGGTAAATCTCTAATTTTAAAACTCCCTGCTCGCCGATTCACTCATTGCCCCATTGCCTCATTGTCTCATTGACCACATTTCCGCAGCGGTAAATTTCGTTTCTTCGCGCCTTGAAAAATGAAGGCCAAAATCATCCGAATTTCCTTACAATTCGTAAAATCTACCAACACAACGCATTGATGCAGAAAACGTATTACGATCCCAAAGACCTGAAAAAATTCAGCGAAATATCCGAATGGAGCGAAAAACTGGGCGACAAATTTTTTGAATGGTACGGCGAAGTTTTTGAAGAAGGCGCGCTCTCCAAACGCGAAAAAGCGCTCATTGCGCTGGCTGTTTCCCACGCCGTGCAATGTCCGTATTGCATTGATGCCTACACCAAAGATTCGCTGAAAATGGGCGTTACGGAGGAGCAGATGATGGAAGCGGTACACGTGACGGCGGCCATCCGCGGCGGTGCCAGCCTGGTGCACGGCGTGCAGATGATGAACCAAGTGAAAAAACTTTCGATGTAATTTTTATGGCAGAAACAATTTCTATCCCACGAAAGAAAAAAGAGCGTGTAAAGTCGCTCCAGCAGCGCGATCACGACTTTTCCGACCCGCGCGTTCAATCCAAATTCTTGAGCAACGGCATCTTCAATGGTGAGGACGGTTTACCCACTTTCCGCGACAAATTGCAGGATATGGGCGAGTTTCCGCTGCGGCCCATGGGCATCGAAATTATGCAGGTGAACGTGGGCTATATGTGCAACCAAGTGTGCAAGCATTGCCACGTGGACGCCGGCCCCGACCGCAAGGAAATTATGCCGCGCGAGTCGATGCAGCGCATTTTGGATATCCTCGAAAAAACGAAAATCCCCACGCTGGACTTGACCGGCGGCGCGCCGGAAATGAATCCCGATTTTCGCTGGTTTGTCCGCGAGGCGAAGAAAGTGGGCGTACAGGAAATCATCGTGCGCAGCAATTTGACCATCATCCGCGCGAACAAAAAATACTATGATTTGCCGCAGTTTTTCAAGGAACACGGCGTGCACGTCATTTCGTCTTTGCCTTTTTATAAAAGGGGAAAAACCGACCGCCAACGCGGCGACGGGGTTTTCGACAAATCCATCAAGGCCTTGCAGGAATTGAACGCGGTGGGATACGGAATCGAAGGCAGCGGTTTGCAGCTCGATTTGGTGTACAATCCGAACGGCGCCTATTTGCCCGCTTCGCAAGAAAGTTTGGAGCGCGATTTTAAAGCGGCTTTGAAAGAAGATTTTGATATAAAATTCAACAGTCTTTTTGCGATTACCAATTTGCCGATTGCCCGTTTTTTAGAATACCTCGTCTCATCCGAAAATTACGAGGATTATATGGAAACTTTGGTGCAAGCTTTTAATCCCTCGGCGGCCCTTGGCGTGATGTGCCGGAATACCATTTCCGTGGATTATGATGGCTATATGTACGACTGTGATTTCAATCAAATGCTGGATATGAAAGTGGCCGCGAAAAACAGCCAACATATCGATGATTTTGATTTGGAAAAATTGGAGAGCCGGAATATTCTGATTAACCAGCATTGCTACGGTTGTACGGCGGGGGCGGGGAGTAGTTGCCAAGGGGTGGTGGCGTAAGGTGATTTACGATTGATTCGATTTACGATTTACGATTGGAAACGCACGGACATTTGAGGCATTGAACCACTTGACTATTCACCTATTTTTTAGGGATTTTCCTTGTCAGGAATTTTTTAAAAAAAAACTTCGACTTTTTCTATTCAATTTTAGCCTTTTTTTTTATAACTGATTTTTGCTTTTCCATTCTCATTTTTCAACCCTCTCTTATTTTCTTTGAAAAATGAATCCGGATAAAAATGCCGCTTTGCTTAAAAAAGAAGCCCTCCGTTTGGGCTTTTTGTCGTGCGGTATTTCCAAGGCGGATTATTTAGAAAAAGAAGCGCCGCGCTTGGAAGAATGGCTGCGCCGCGATTATCACGGCAAAATGAAATGGATGGAAAACCATTTCGACAAACGGCTGGATCCGAGGAAGTTAGTGGAGGGCGCGAAGTCGGTCGTTTCGGTTCTCTTGAATTACTATCCCGAAGAAACGCAACAAAAACCCGATGCGCCCAACATTTCGAAATACGCTTACGGCGAGGACTACCATTTTGTCATCAAAAGGAAATTGAAGGATTTGATGGCGTTCATCCACGCCGAAATCGGCGAGGTGGGCGGCCGGGCTTTTGTGGATTCCGCCCCCGTGATGGATCGCGCGTGGGCCGAGCGCGCGGGCCTCGGCTGGACGGGCAAACATTCGCTTCTGCTCACCAAGGAGGTGGGCAGTTTCTATTTCATCGGCGAGTTGATTTTGGACATCGAACTGGCCGCCGATGTCCCCGTGGCCGAGCATTGCGGAAGCTGCACCCGCTGCATCGACGCCTGCCCGACGGACGCCATTTTAGAACCCCAACTGGTGGATGCCCGCAAGTGTATTTCTTATCTCACCATTGAACTGAAGGACGAAATCCCGACCGAATTTTCCGATAAAATGGAAGACTGGATGTTCGGCTGCGACATTTGCCAAGATGTTTGCCCGTGGAACCGGTTTTCAAAATCCACTCAAGTCAAAGAATTTCAATCCCATCCTAAGCTACTGGAAATGAACCGCCAAGAATGGATGGAAATCACCGAAGAGGTGTTTCAGGAGATTTTTAGAAAATCGGCGGTGAAGCGCGCGAAGTATGAAGGCTTGAAACGAAACTTACAATTTTTGGACGATGCAGAAAATCGCAGGGAATAAAAATATTGGATATGCAATCTAAATGTATCCCAATCTCGTAAAGTTCCTTACCTGATTTGATATCAGAAACCTGCGAACCCCGTCCCGTGTCTATTTTTATAAATATTCTGGGTCGGGGTTTATTTTTTTAGTTTTGGATGATTACCTTTTTCTGCTGCATCCCTTCCATCGAATATTGCCATAAAATATACGTGCCGGATGGCAATTGGGAAACATCCAAACCGTATTGAAAATCACCCTTTTTTTGATAACCATTATGGAAGATTTTAATCAGTTTTCCATTTACATCCAACAGTGCCACTCGGCTTCTCGTATAATCGGGATAACGGATTTCGAAGTGTAGTTTCCCCTCGGTGACGGGATTGGGCGCTATCGAAATTTTGGGTTTGAAACTTTCGTCCATCGGCTGGAAGGCGTGGGAACCTAACGAGGTCTGGGTTGAATCATAATAGGCCCAAACCCCATCGCCCACGCCCCAATAAAACTGGTCAGAAACGCGGTGAAAACGGTTGATGGCGGTGAAAACAGAATTGGGAAGTACGGGATAAATACTATCTTTTATCAGGTCATACTCCAAGAAGCGGGGCGGACTATCAAATTGATGGGTGCCCAACCATAGCAAAGAATCTTTAAAAGATGCAATGCCTTGCAGATTATGAGAAGATGTATTCACAAAATGGAAATCCCAATTTTTACCTCGGTCTGAAGACCTGAAATAGGAAATGGTATCAAAGGTCTCCACCGAAACCAAAAGTTCATTTCCGTTGGGAAATATTTTCCAAGAATAGCGCGAAAACCCCGTGTCGGGCTCTAAAGCTACTTGCTGCCAAGTTTTTCCGCCGTCCACAGTTTTCAAGATATTCGCGCTTCTTTTTATAGAATCGGTCACTACAGAACCGCACGCAAAGCCAGTATCCGCGTGGACAAAATACACATCGACCAAACCATTCGCTATTGACGACAAATCATTGGTTATGAAGGTGTTGCCACCATCTGCCGAATGGAAATGATATGCCTCGCTGAAAAAGTTACCCACCATATGAATGACGCCGTCCACGGCGTCCATCCCGCAGATGCCATACGGTACGGGAGTAAACTTCGAAGTGATGTTTTGCCAAGTCTTCCCACTGTCTTGGCTGCGGAAAATCATCGAATCCAAAGTACCGGCGAAGGCGGTTTGCCCGTCTAAAAACTCGATGCTGCGGAAATAGGCGTTGGGTTCGTGATGGGCGGTGTCCCAAGTTTGGCCGCCATCCGTAGAGCGTTTGATCAAATCTCGGCCACACACCAACACATTTGAGAAATCCCAAACCGAAATATCCTCCGTCCGGCCGCTGGCTCCCGCATCCACGTAGTGCCATTTCATTTGGGCGAAGGCCGGAAAAGCGGCAAGAGCCAATACCAGTAAACCTAATTTTTTCATTTTCAATATGCATTTGAAGCCTTTGACGGGTTTTGAAAAAAACGTTGCCCTTAGTGGGAATCAAATTTCACAAACTGTAAAACATCCCAAAATTTTCCATCATAAAAATGGCTTTCTTTGAAATATCCTTCCTGTTCAAAACCCAAATTTTGTATCAATTTTAAAGAAAGATTGTTCTGCGTTAAAATCATCGCAAAAATGCTGTGGAAATTTATCTTTTCAAACCCATACTCCAAAACCGCTGAAACAGCTTCCGTGGCCAAACCTTTGCCCCAAAATTCCGGCAGCAAGCTATAGCCGATTTCCGTACGGAGCGACATTTCGGAAATCTCTTTTAGCGTCATCAATCCCACAAACCTTTGATTTTCTTTTAGATACGCACACCAACGCACGGATTTGTTTTCGGTTCGCCATTGCAGATGTTGCTGCCACCACAGTTCAAATTTCTCCTCGGTATCCAAAATGGGCAGGCAGGTGGTTTGGCGGATTTCGGGATTGGAGAGTATTTTGAAAACGTCATTTTTAGATGAGGAATTGACGGGTTTTAATAGTAATCTTTGGGTGAGGATTTCATTGGGATTTTGGATGTTTTTGATATTGATTTTCATTGAAAAAATTTATGTGAGAAACCTCCCCTGCCTTTGCCGGCAGGCAGGCCCGCCTAGTCTCTCAGCACCCCCTCGGAGAGGGGGACAGGGTCGTTTTTTGCGGTGCTGGCCCCCAATCCCCTAAAGGGGGTTTAGACAACGGAGTGGCGTGTGTTTATAGATTTTTCAAAAGAGGATTTATTTTCCATTCTATATTTCCACTACAGCAATCCCCTTTGGGGGATTGGGGGCTTAAACCCGCCCCTCCTTAATCGCCTCCACCACACTCGGGTCCAGCAAAGTCGAAGTATCCCCCAAATCCGCGGCATTTCCTTCCGCAATTTTGCGCAAAATGCGCCGCATAATTTTCCCGCTCCGCGTTTTCGGCAGGCCGCTCACGAATTGGATTTTTTCGGGGCGGGCGATTTTTCCGATTTGCTTAACCACCTCATTTACAATTTCTTCCTTCGTGTTTTCATCAGGATTTTTATCGGAAAGGCAAATCACGAAAGCGTAAATCCCCTGCCCTTTCACTTCGTGCGGATAGCCGACCACGGCGCTTTCCACCACCGCCGGATGTTCGTTTATCGCGTTTTCGATTTCCGCCGTGCCGATGCGGTGGCCGCTCACGTTCAGCACGTCGTCCACGCGGCCGATGACGCGGTACATCCCGTTTTCGGCGCGCTTGGCGCTGTCTCCGGTAAAGTAGTAATTTTTATATTGGGAAAAATAAACTTGGCGGCAACGGTCGTGGTCGCCGTAGGTGGTGCGGATGATGCTCGGCCACGGAAACTTGACGGCGAGATAACCTTCCTTACCGTTTTCTTCGATTTCATTTCCGTCGGCATCCAACAAAACAGGCTGAATCCCCGGCAAGGGAAATCCCGCGTGGGCGGGTTTCATCGGACTTAAACCGCCTAAGCCTGAGAGTAGTATCCCGCCCGTTTCGGTCTGCCACCACGTATCCACGATGGGGCAGTTTTCTTTTCCCACGATTTTATGGTACCATTCCCAGGCTTCTGCATTGATGGGTTCGCCCACCGTTCCCAATACTTTCAACGAACTCAAATCGTGCTTTTCCACCGGTACGTTTCCGTGGGCCATCAACGCGCGGATGGCGGTGGGCGCGGTATAAAATTGATTAATATCGTGCTTCTCCACCACCTCCCAAAAACGGCCCGCGTCCGGCCAAGTGGGCACGCCCTCGAACATCACCGAAGTGGCGCCATTCAAAAGCGGACCGTAAACGATGTACGAATGTCCGGTAATCCAACCAATATCCGCCGTGCACCAATAAATATCATTTTCATCATATTGAAAAACGTTCTGAAAACTATAGGCGGAATACACCATATAACCGCCGCAAGTGTGGACAACGCCTTTCGGTTTTCCTGTGCTGCCGCTGGTGTAGAGGATGAAAAGCGGGTCTTCGCTGTCCATTTTTTCGGCAGGACAATTGGCATCAGAATTTGCCATTTCTTCATCTAAATCGTAATCAAAATTATCCTTCATTTTAATTTCCAAACTGCAGCATTTTTTGACCAAAACCGATTGCACACTTTCGCAGCTTTTTAGCGCTTCATCTACCACTTCCTTGGCGGGAATTTGCTTCGCGCCACGGTTGATGCCGTCGGCGGTCAAAACGATTTTGCAAGACGAATCATTGATGCGGTCGGCGAGCGCCTTGGCGGAAAATCCGGCGAAGACCACGGAATGCACCGCGCCAATCCGCGCGCAAGCGAGAACACCGATGGCCAACTCCGGCACCATCGGCATATAAAAACACACGCGGTCGCCTTTTTCGATGCCGTGCTTTTTCAGAACGTTGGCCATTTTGCAGACTTCGCCGTGGAGTTTTTGATAGGAAAAACACACGGCATCTTGCTGGGGGTCATTGGGTTCCCACAGGATGGCGGTCTTGTCGCCGCGCTCGTCCAAGTGGCGGTCGAGGCAGTTTTCGGTGATGTTCAATTTCCCGCCGATGAACCATTTCACGTCGGGCGTTTCAAACTCCCACTCCAAAGTTTTATCCCATTTTTTTTGCCATTGGAAATTTTTGGCAATGCCTTCCCAAAAGGCTTCGGGGTTTTCGATACTTTTTTGATAATCAGACTGGTACTCTTCAAAAGAGGAAATGCGGTAGGCCATTTTTCAAGAATTTTGGCCGTGAAGGTTGTGATTTTTTCAAGGAAAAAAAAATTTGCCGCCCAACGCAATAAAAAATTTTCCGTACTGTAAGAATATTCGGATACTACGGGCATTGGGTTCGCTGTTATTTCGACTTAAATCAACAACTTACAAAAAATGAAAATCATCAAAATGATGGTGCTGGTGCTCTTGGCCAGCTTTGGCACTCAGGCGCAATCCACGCTGGGTACCGACAAATGCGTTAGCGATGTGTACCTTTCGCTGAACGGCGCGGGTATCACAGGTCGATCGGCATCGCTGGCCGACTTCCGGAGCTTGGCGCCCAGCTCGGTTTTGCTGGCCAACTTTAACGAAAGTGGCTACAGTCGCAGCGATTATTATAGTGGTCGCACGGGGACTTTCACCGCAGCGGTCGGCATCAATTTTAAAAACAAAGAAACCGGAGAATACCGCGCCAACCCGCAACTGCGGCTGGGGATGACCTACGAAAACGGTTCGATGCTGTACACCAATTATTGGCAGGATACGCGCTCGCCTTTTGATACGCTGATTTCCCAGCAAACGGGGGAAGAATTTTACATCGATTCGGTGTTCAGCCAAAGTTTTGTAGCCGACTACCAAGCGCAAAACCTGCAACTGGACGCGTCGCTGATCTGGCGCACCAACCCGGCAGCGCGCTGGTCGCTCTACGGCGGTTTGGGCGTGGCGGGCGGCGTTGGTTTCAATGCGCAGACGCGGATTTATTACTCGGAATCCTCTTACATTCAGGACGTTCCGCAAGAGCGGTATTTGGAAACCTACAACTATGAGGATGCGCGGAGCGAAGAGGAAGTCGTGGATGCGCCGAACCACTTTTTATTAACGGCCTACCTGCCGCTGGGCGTGGATTTCCGGATTGGAAACACCAGCGATTTTTGGCAGCGGGTGCATTTGTTTTGGGAAATGCGGCCGGGCGTACAGATGCTTTTCGCGGAAGACATCGATACGCAAATCAACCCGCGCCTCCAAGGGGGGCTGGGCGTCCGCGTGAATTTTTAGATTTAGTTTTTCAAGATCTTGAACGTCCGCTCCGAACCTCCGGAGCGGGCTTTTAAGAAATACATCCCAGAAGGCAGAGGCGAAAGGTCGAGTTTCGTTTCTGCCTTTTGTTTTTGGATGGAATGGCGGCGCAGAATTTTTCCGGAAACATCTAAGATTTCAAAACGCAAGTCTTGATGATTTTCTTTAGAAATAGTGAGGGAATTTTGAGCGGGGTTGGGGAAAACTTGCAAATGAGATAGTAGATTTTTCTCGTTCAATCCTATATAAGTGGTATCCAAAACCTCGATACTTTTTAGGCCTATTTTCACAATGTTTCCGTTGGCGGAGGCAATGTTCACCTTTAGCTCAATTTGAAGGGAATTGTTTTGGCTCAATAATGTGCGGCGATAAACCGAATCCATTTGATAGCTGAAAGAATCTCCAGCGGCGAGATTTAAATTATTCAATTTTACTAAAACTGAATCAGTGAGGCAAGGGTCGGGAGTAAAAGAAAAATAGCGGAAAGCGACACTATCCAGCGTTTGATTGGACTGGTTGTAAAGGGTAAAATCCCAATTGGAGAAAGTCTCGACAAAATAATCATCGCCAAAGGTGTTGGGAATCGTATCAACTTGAAAAACGGATGTTTGCCTGTGTACTGTTGAATAAGATACGCTATCAAAAATGGGTGCTTTGGGCTGGCCAAGACGTTGTCGTTCCACTGTATATTCAGAAGCAATCACCAAGTTCGAATCGGAATACCATACATCGTTGTCCCTGTTCAAAAAAGAAGGCCGATAATATTCTCTGTGGAAAGTTCCCTGACCTAAGCTTGCGAATGTTTCTTTATCCACTATTTCATAAAAGCTATCCGCTAAGGCTACAATCGCATCTTTCTCTAAAAATAACCGTGGATTGTTCAACGAGGATATTTGATTTATCAAAATGGAATCCACAGGTTGGAAATTTGATTTACGGCGTATTACCAATCTGGGCGGAAACTCGTGCGAATAGAGCAGTGTAGAATCTGAATAGTCAAGCACATAAAAATAAGTTTGAGAGGAATCTATGGTGGCACTATCTTTTGAAATATCATAAATATATTGATGAACCGTGGAATCTCTCTGATCCACGTTGCTCATCAAGATTTTGTTGTCGCCTAAATAGGCTGCTCCAATATTTCGATAATTGTGGTTCACCGTAGTATCGTGATAAGTAAAGATGGGATTTAAACTCAAATCAAAACCATTGATAAAACCAAAACCTACCATAGCAAAACGATTTGAATCCAACAAAATCACTATATCATCCCAATGTCCCCTATAGGGCTCACCAAGGAGCTAAGAAGGTTTAGATTTTGATCATAACGTTGAATAAAAACGTTGGCATTTGGCATTCCACAATCCGGCACCTTGCGCCCGTACAGTAACAAGCTGCTATCTGGTAAAACATAAAATCCAGTAATGAAAGCCGAGGGAAAATAGCCCGAATCCCTGATATCCGTGGAAAGAACAGTGCGGCCCTGCGCATCCAAACGCTGAATAACACCTATTTTTCCGGAATCTGAATGAAAGACAGAATTGACTATAAAGGTCTGAGAACCAATCCCCTGTACTAAGGTGGCGTTGATTCCGTGAAGCCCACCCTGTTCATCCGATTCTGCAATAACGCGGTTGAACACTTGAGCGGATATAGCTGAGTTAATGCCAAGAATTAAAAAGGATACGAAAATTTTTTTCATCGTGGGAAAGGATTTTCCGCGAAAATAGAAAAACTCATTAGCAAAATAAATGACCCCCGCTTTTTGAATCTGAAAAAAGAGCGGCCACCACAAACAAAAGCCCCGCCACCGAAGAAACGGGGCGGGGCTTTTTCACCTAATTAACCTGCAATGGCACAAAAGTACGCCTTTTATCTAACATAAACGACTGGTTGTCGAAGATTTTTAGAAATTTATTTTGGTACTTTTTCGGCATTGCACATTTTCATAAAAAAAAGCCGCCGCCCAAAAGGATGGCGGTGTGAACCTGTTTACTGCCCACGATTGAAACCGCAGGTTGGGAAACACCGCCCGTCGCAACTGACGGTTTCAACCGTCAGCCCACGTAGTACACTGCCCACGGTTGAAACCGTGGGTCGGAAAACATTGCCCCCTCCCAATCGCAACTGACGGTTTCAACCGTCAGAACGGAGCTATTAAATAGGATATTTATTTTCTTCGATCACCTTGGCGGCAATGCGTTTCCGCGTGTCCCGCACATTGATAGGGTTTTGCACTTTGGTGAATCGCTTCATCCCCATCAGCAGCATTTTCATTTCATCGCCCTCGGCAAAACTGTAGATGGCTTCGCGGCCCGCTTGCCCGATTTTTTCGATGGCAAAATGCAGGCGCAGCTTGGCCATATCTTCATAAAGGGCTGAGCCATTGCCGTTTGCCTCCAGTTTTTGCGCGCGGAGAATCGCGCTTTCCGCCGCATAGATTTCAATCATCATATCGGCGGCGTTCATCAGCAGTTGCTGTTCCTGTTCGATTTCGGTGGTGAATTTTTCCACCGCTTTGCCCGCCACCATCAAAAACGCCTTCTTCAATTTTTCGATAATGTCCATTTCTTCCGATAGAAATTCCGAGTAATCCGGCATTTTAAAATCAGGGACGCCCATCAGCTCGCTGCCCACTTTTTGGGCGGGGGTCATCAAATCAAGTTCACCTTTCAGCGCTTTTTTCAAGAGCATCCCCACGCTGTGCATCCGGTTGATTTCGTTGGTGCCTTCGTAAATGCGGGTGATACGGACGTCGCGGTAGGCGGCCTCCATCGGCGCATCAGCGCTGTAGCCCATCCCACCGTAAATCTGCACGCCTTCGTCACAAACGTAAGTGTTGGATTCCGATGCCAAAACTTTCAAGATGGCGCATTCGATGGCGTATTCTTCCACGCCCTGCAGCTTGGCGGCGCTGGCTTCCATTCCGTTTTCTATCAGGCGATTGATGTTGTTTTCCACGTCTTGCCCTGCGCGGTAGGTGGCGCTTTCGGTGGCCCACGTTTTTGTGGTCATATCGGCCAGTTTCTGTTGGATGGCGCCGAAGTGGGTCAGTTTTTGGCCGAACTGCTTGCGCTCGTTGGCGTAAGTTACCGAAAGGGTGGTAACGCGCTTGGCCGCTTCGATGGTGGCCACGGCCAATTTTATCCGACCGTAATTAAGTGCGTTCATCGCAATCTTAAAACCGCCGTTGCGCTCGCCCAGCAGGTTTTCCTTGGGGATTTTGCAATCATTAAAAAATACCTGCCGCGTAGAGCTGGCGCGGATGCCGAGTTTTTTCTCTTCTTCACCGAAGCTTAATCCTTCTGTATTTCTTTCTACAATAAATCCGGTGAGATATTTATCATCTTCAATCCGGGCAAATACGATGAAAACATCGGCGAAACCGGCGTTGGAAATCCAGATTTTCTGCCCGTTGATTTTCCAGTGTTTTCCGTCCTCGGTCAGTTCGGCCTTGGATTTCCCGCTGTTGGCGTCGCTGCCGGCGCCGGGCTCGGTCAGGCAGTAGGCGCCCATCCATTCGCCGGTGGCCAGCTTGGGCAGGTATTTTTCTTTTTGGGATTCACTGCCATATAATAATATAGGTAGGGTGCCGATGCCGGTGTGCGCGCCATAGGCCGTGGACAGCGAGCCGGACACGCCGGAAATCTTGTCGCACACCAACATCGAGGTGTTGAAATCCATCCCGAGGCCGCCGTATTCTTCCGGCACCGTGATGCCGAGCAGGCCCAGGTCGCCCGCTTTTTTCATCAGTTCTTCGGTAAATTGGTAATCTTTTTTCTCCAGCCGCTCGCGCTGCGGCACCACTTCTTTTTCGATGAATTCCACCGTGGCCTGCGCCATCATTTGCTGTTCCTCGCTAAAATCTTCGGGGACGAAAACCTCCGAAAGCTCGGTCTTCTGGATAAGAAAGGCGCCGCCTTGGCCTTGCACTACTTTGGGATGAGCTGTTTCTGACATTGTATAAATAAGTTTAAATGGGATTGAATGCGCACTGAAAACAATGCGAGCGGCAAAAATACAAAATTTACTATGCGCGCATAGTAAATATTTTGTAAGAATATTCTTCCTTTTAAAATCGCAAATGGCGGGTGTGATTTGTAGAAAAAATTAGATTAGCAGCAAAATTTATAGGAATATTCTTACAAATTTGTCGTAGGTTTGCCCCATCATTTAAAAACTCTACTCATAATGAAACTCAAAATTACTCTCGGACTGTTGTTCTCCGGCGCCATCCTTTTCGCGCAAAGCAACCCCATTGACCTGAAACGCTACGAAATCCTTTTTGATGAAAACATCGCAGACCACGATTTTGTGAAATTCTATGAAATCAGCGCCTCGTCCAATCTCGTGGAACGCATTGATTTGGAAGCTCCCAACGGCCGTATCCAAGAGGCAGTGGACTCCAACTTGACCACCAATCAGCAGGTATTGTGGGCGGGGCAGCCGAAGCCCAACTTCCTCGACCTTGTGGAAAGCGACGGCGCTACCGGGCAGCCGTTGGCCACCACCCGCTATTTTTTTGATGGGCAAAACCGCGACACCTCGCTGACCCGCACCGTGGAAAACCCTGATTTTGGTCCGCGCCTTGCTGAGAAGCTGGTGCTGGAATACTCCGCTGCCGGAATCGCTTCAGGCAAATTTTTCGATTTTAGCGAAGACGGCGAACAGCAACTGGCCGCCAAGCTGGAAATGTACCGCAGCCCCAGCGGCCAACTGGATTCCCTGCTAGAAATGACGTACCGCGACGGACAAGATGTGCCGTCCGAAAAAACCTACTACTACATCTGGCACGGCAACCAGCTTTTGCAAATCCGCGTGTTCGAGAAAAACCAAGCGTTGATGTCGCGCCGCTTCATTTTTGGCAATAATGCGGCGGGCGGCATTGTCGATGCCACCATTGAAGATTTCAACCCAAGCAAGAATAAGTTCCAAAGCTCGCTGCGGGTGGAATTTGGCACCAAATCCGCCCAAGGCACCCATCCCAACGTGGGATTGGAAGCCGAAGCCCGCCCTGCGTTTTCGCTGGCGCCCAACCCCGTGCGCGATTTGATGCGCGTGGATTACAGCGGGATGGTGGAGATGCAGCTCTACGACCTCGGCGGCCGATTGGTAAAGGAATTTGCGCCACTGGCCGCGCCCGGCCTCGTGTCTTTGGCAGAAATCGGCAACGGCTTTTACATCCTAAAGGCGCGCGGCGACGGACTTTCCAAGAGCATCCGCATCTTGAAAAAATAATCAACCACATTTTTGGAAAACAACTTTTTTGAAACCGAGCGTTTATCAAAGGCCGTCCCTGAAATGGGGGCGGCTTTTTTTTTAGTGCCAATGCCGAGGTTTACTATATTTGCGCTTCTCCGATTTTATAATCGCCACTTTTTCAATCACTTAGATATGTGGTGTGTAAATTGCAATCCAGCGAAAGCTCTTGAATCTCAATTTTTAATTTTTATGAAAAAATCATTTTACACCCTCCTTTTCCTTTTCGGAATTTCCGTTTCCGCCTTTTCCCAGGAAAAAATTTCAGCCATCCAAATCAAAGACCTCAGCGGCAACCAAATCGACGCTTCCACCATTCATCAAAATGACGGAAAACCAACGGTAGTCAGCTTTTGGGCCACTTGGTGCAAGCCCTGCGTACGCGAGCTGAACGCCATCAACGACCAGTACATCGACTGGCAGGAAGAAACTGGGGTAAAACTCGTGGCCATTTCCATCGACGACAGCCGCCTCTCCAGCAAAGTGCGCCCCTTCGTGGTTTCCCAAGGGTGGGAATACGAGGTATATCTGGACGAAAATTCTGAACTGCGCCGCTCGTTGAACGTCAATAATATCCCGCACACTTTTTTGCTGAACGGCGAGGGCGAAATCGTGTGGCAGCACAACGGCTACATCCCCGGCGATGAAGATCACCTTTACGAACTCATCGAGCAACTGGCCGCCGGCGGAGACATCGAGGAATAATCGTTTTCAAATTTCTTTTTTTAGATGGTGAAAAAACTACTGTGCGTTTTTTCGGCTTCCCTTTTTTCGGTGGGCGCTTTCGCGCAAAACTTGGGCAACGCGGGCAACATCAGCGGCAATTTCCAATCGGACGTCCAGTATTATTTTGATGACCCCGCCATCGACAGCACGGGGAGTTCTTTTCCCGACGAACGATTGCTGGCCAACGGTTTTTTGAACCTCACTTACACCAAGGGAAATTTCATCGCCGGCGCACGCTACGAGGCGTATCAAAACAACCGGCTCGGTCTGCCGGAAGGTTTCAAGGGAGAGGGACTGGCCTATCGCTACGCGCGTTTTATCAAAGATGGCGTGGACATCACCGCCGGAAACTATTACGAGCAATTCGGTTCGGGACTGGTTTTCCGCACTTATCGCGAGGCCGGACTGGGCTTGGACAATGCGATGGACGGCCTGCGCATCGTTTATCAAGCCACGGGCGGGCTGACGCTGAAAGGCATCATCGGGCGGCAGCGGCTTTATTTTGAAAAGGGCGACGGCATCGTGCGCGGCATCGACGCGAATTGGAGTTTGAAACCCGACCTCGGTTGGGAAGGCAACACCAATTTGATTTTGGGCGCCAGTTTCGCCTCCAAATTTGAAGAGGCGCGCGACCCAGTTTTGAACCTCCCCGAAAACGTGGGGGCCGGCGGCATCCGCGCCAATTTGATCACGGGGGCTTTTAATTTTTACGCCGAATATGCCTACAAAGCCAACGATCCCAACGGCGATAACGGCTACATTTACAAACCCGGCCACGCTTTTTACCTCACCACCAGCTACGCCAAAAACAACCTCGGCATCGTGGCGGGACTGAAACGTTACGATAATTTTCTGTTCCGCTCGCAGCGGGAAGGCACGTTTACCGAATTGTTAATCAATTACTTACCGCCTTTGGCAGAATTGCACACTTATGCGCTGCCCGCTTTGTATTCCTATAATATCCAAGCCAACGGCGAGCTGGGCGGGCAGTTGGAAGTGGCCTATAAATTCCCGCGCAACTCTGCGCTGGGCGGGAAATACGGCACGTTGGTGAATGCGAATTACAGCAACAGTTATTCGTTGGATAAGGATTTCACCTACCGCGATACGGACAGTCTTGGCACAGATTCTACCATTACGGGCACGGACGGCTACACCACCACCGTGCCCGGCGTGGGCGATGTTACTTATTTTCAAGATTTTAATATCGAAATCAAAAAGAAACTCGGCCGCAAATGGAATTCCACTTTAACCTATTACAATTTCATTTATAATTTCAGCGTATTGAACGACGGCGTGAGCGACCAAGCCATCACCGAGGACACGAAATTGAAACAAGTGTACGTAAACGCCGCCGTGCTGGAATTGCTTTGGAAAATCAAATCGCGCCACAGCCTGCGCGGCGAATTCCAATGGATGGGCACGGAGCAGGACCGCGGCGATTGGGCGCTGGTTTTGTTGGAATACAGCATTGCGCCCAAGTGGTTTTTTGCGGTGCAAGACGCCTTTAACTATGGAAATCCCATTAAGAAAAACCGTTTGCATTATCCGGTCGTTTCAGTGGGATTCACCCAAAACACCACCAAATTCCAACTGACCTACGGAAGGCAACAGAGCGGCGTTTTCTGCGTGGGCGGCATTTGTCGGCAGGTACCCGCGAGCAATGGATTTACTTTGACGGTGACGAGCAATTTTTGAAGAAAATTCTAAAAATTTAAACTCGAAATCCTAAACAAATTCAAAAGGTTTAAATGATGAAAATTCAAGAAAAGAGCGTGGTTTTTCCGTAGTTATATTTTTGAATTTTATGCTTTTTATTTAGAATTTGTTTGGTTCTTCGGATTTGAGATTTAGAATTTTATCGGCAAATTCAAAAGAGGATGGCGGTTTTTCCGCAGTTATATTTTTGAATTTTATGCTTTTTATTTAGAATTTGTTTGGTTCTTCGGATTTGAGATTTAGAATTTTATCGGCAAATTCAAAAGAGGATGGCGGTTTTTCCGCAGTTATATTTTTGAATTTTATGCTTTTTATTTAGAATTTGTTTGGTTCTTCGGATTTGAGATTTAGAGTTTAACTATCCATTTATTATCTTCGTTTCTTATGAAAAAAATCCTCACCCTTTTCACGATTTTGAGCTTCGCGGCCTGCGAGGTGATTGACGATCCCATCAAAGAAAACCCCACGGGGACGGGCACCGGCAACGGGGACGAAGTGCAGAAAAAAGTGTTGCTGGAAGAATTTACCGGCACGCGCTGCAACAACTGCCCAGCAGCCACCCAAATAGCGCAGAACCTGAGCGCGCAATACGGCGAGAACGTTATTTTGATGGCTATCCACGCCAGCTCGCTGGCCAATCCCGACGCCAAACACCCCAAGGATTTCCGCACGCCGGAAGGCACGGAATTGTTCAATTTTTTTGATTTGGTTGGCGTCCCCGTCGGATTTGTGAACCGTGTAGATTATCCGAGCGACATTGGCAAAAGCCCGGGCGAGTGGGGCACCGAGATTGCCGACATTTTACAGGAAGACGCCCTCGCGAAACTGGAAATTTCCGAAGAAAACTACGATGCGGGGAGCCGCCAGTTGCAGGTGAAAATCCAGACCGAAATGTTGGACGACGTGCTGACCGAAAGCCTTTTTCTAAATGTGTTTTTGGTAGAAAACGACATCACCGCGCCGCAAACGAAACAGGACAAAGCCGTGGAAGAAGATTATGTACACCAGCACCTGCTGCGCGCCAGTTTCAATTCCACTTATGGCGAAGAAATCTTTCCCGATGGCGCGGCGGCCGGCGAAGTAAATGAGCGCATTTATTCCCTGACTTTGGATGGTGAGTGGGTAAAAGAAAATACCGCCGTCATCGCCATCCTCTACCAAGAAAGCGATTTCGAAATTCTGCAAGCCGAAGAAATCGAACTGTGAAACGGTTTTTCCTTTTTCTATTGACGGGATTTTCGCTTTTGGCTACGTCCCAAAATTTCCGTGGCGGCGCCTACGCGGGGATGACCACCAGCCAAATTGATGGCGACGGACTGGGGGGTTTCGACCTGCCGGGCTTCCACATCGGCGGGTTTGTTTTCGTGCCCGTGGGCGAAAAAAGCCAAATCCAAATGGAACTGGCCTTCATCCAAAAAGGCAGCCGCCGCACCTTGGATGACACCACCGACGGTTTTTCCTATTTCTACAAGGCGCGCCTCAATTATATTGAAATTCCGCTGCTTTATCAATTGAGATACAAAGACTTATCGTTTGAGGCCGGCCCCGCCTTGGACATTTTGACCACCAGCAAAGAAGAGTACGATTTTATTGAAACCGAAAGCGACCCGCCCTTCACCCGGTTCAGCCTCAGCGGGATTTTGGGGGTCAATTGGCATTTTGCCGAAAAATGGTTCGTGGGTTTCCGGTCCAGCGTTTCCCTCACCCAGATCCGCAAAGGCCAAGCCGCGCCCAACCAGCCCAACGTGATTGCGGGTGGCTATGGGCAGCGCAACGTGGTGCTAAGTTTTGCGGTGAACCACATTTTTTAGATTTCCGCCTGCTCTTTGGTATAGTAAACGGGGACTTCCATTGTGCAGGTCGGCTGCTCGTCGTCGCCTTTTTCGGCTTGGGTAATTTCCCCGAAATGCACGGTGTGGTCGCCCACGTTTTCGCTTTTTTTCAGGCGGCACACCAAGCGCCCCACCGTGTTTTCCAGTTTCAGGTTTCCGCTTTCCTTTTCAAATGGAATCCCGTTGACTTTGCCATCTTGGATGTCAGATTTCCCCGCAAATTTTTCGATCATCTCCTTGTGGTTTTGCGAGAGCAAGTGCAGCGTAAAACCCTCGGAATAGTCGATGGTCTCGTTCAGGTCGCTCTTTTGCCCCACGGCCACTGCCAGCATTGGCGGGTCAAAGCTCACTTGCGTGGCCCAGTTCACCGTGCCGGCGGCGATGTAGTCCTCATCGCGGGTTTGCAGGTTTTCACTCTTTTTCAGAGCCGTTAATACGTAATGGCCATACGTCATTTTTTGGAGTAAGTCTTTCATTGCGATGCTTTTTTTTAAAGATAAAATAGTGGACTTTGAACGGTTGGGGCCGAGGAAAGTTTGGGGAAATGAAAGGGTATGAACCAAAAAACCCTCCTCGTGTCTTGCCACGGGAGGGTTTGCGTTTCTTGTTGCTCGAAAAGGTTTAATCCTTTTTGAATTTCGCGTAGCGGTTGCGGAACTTGTCCACGCGGCCGGCGCTGTCCACCAGTTTCATTTTTCCGGTATAGAAAGGATGCGAGGCGGCGGAGATTTCCATTTTGATGAGCGGGTAGGTTTCGCCGTCTTTTTCAACGGTGTCGCGGCTTTCGGCGCAAGAGCGCACCAAAATTTCGTCATCGGTGCTCATATCTTTGAACACGCACATTCTGTAATTTTCGGGGTGAATGTTTTTTTGCATTGCGATTCTGTTTCTTTGCCAGGATTTTGCCCAGCGATTTTTTAAGGGATGCAAATTTACTTTCTTTTATCACAATGGACAAACTAAAATTCCGTTCCTGTTTTCCTATGAAAAAAGGGTTGGTCTTCCTGCTTTTTGCTGCGCTTATCGCGAATTTTTCCTGCCGCCGCGAACAGCCGCTGGCGCAGGCCGGGGTGGAGTTGAAGTTCTCCGCCGACACGGTTTTTTTGGATACCGTTTTTTCCACCGTAGGCAGCAGCACCTACACCTTGAAAGTTTTCAATCCCACCGATGAGCGGGTGGTGATCGACAATATCCGGCTAGATTCCATCGGTAGCCCCTACCGGTTGAACATCGACGGCGTGGCGGGCAACAGCCGCGACGAGGTGGAAATCTTGGCCAACGACAGTATTTATATTTTTATAGAAGTGACCTCCGGCATCGTGAGCGCGCAGCAACTGGTGGTGGAGGACGCCATTCTTTTTACCAACAAAGGCACGGAGCAAGACGTGACGCTGGTAACGCTGGCGCGGGATGCGCATTTTCATTTCCCCACCAATTATCTGACTTCGGGGCAACAGCGGATTCCCGTTTCGCTGCTGGACTGCAACGAAACTTGGGCGGCCGATAAGCCGCACGTGGTTTACGGCTACGCCTTGGTCGATTCGCTCTGCCGGCTCACCATTCTGCCCGGCGCGGAGGTGCATTTCCACAATGGCGCGGGCCTGTGGGTTTTGCCCGGCGGCCAGCTCATCGCCGATGGGGGAGACCCAGGGTTTTCGGATTCCATCACTTTCCAAGGCAATCGCCTCGAACCTTTTTACGAAGATGCGGCCGGCCAGTGGGGCGGCGCGCTCGGCGGGATTTTTATCCAACAGGGCGGGCCAGCTTCCATCCTCAAAAATATTGTGATAAAAAACGCCACCACCGCCCTGCGCTTGGATAGCGTGACGGAGGGCGCGCCCGTGCAGGTAGAACTTTCAGAATCCTACATTTTGAATAATTCCCGCACGGCGATTTACGGCGGCTTTGGAAACCTGAAAGCCGAAAACGTGGTCGTGGCCAATTCTGGCTTGGCGTCGTTTTATGCCTTTGGCGGCAGCTACCAGTTTCGCCATTGCACTTTTGCCAATTATTGGGATGGCGGCACCCGCAGCCAAGCGGCCGTTATTTTGTCCAACGTTTTGGACGTGGGACTGCCGCAGCTTTTAGTGCGCGATTTGCGGCAGGCCCGCTTTGAGAACTGCATCATTACCGGAAATAAGAGCGGCGAATTGGCCATCATTAAAGATGAAAGCGGGGTGCTGGATTATTATGTGGATCACGCCATTATAAAAGTGGACGAAAACGTAACCGACCCCAATTTTGAGGTAACCGACCCTGTGCATTTCAACGCCATTCTAAAAAACGCCGACCCTGATTTCCGTGATTTTGAAATGAACCGCTATGCGCTGGACACCAACTCCCAAGCGGTGGATCAGGGCGATGCCGGGCTGGGCCTGCCCACCGATATTCGTGGGAACTTGCGCAACGTGGGGCAACCCGATCTTGGGGCCTTTGAGCGACAATTCTAATAGATTTTCAACTCTAAAAAATAGCGTAGCTGAGGCCTAAGCTCACGCCGCCGTACACGTCGTTGGCGCCGGCATTTTGCGGATCTACGTGGGCCACGCCGTCCAAGTCGTCGGCGCCGGTTTTATGGAAAAGACCTTCCAAGGAAAGGATGCAATTGTAGCTGACTCGGAACTTGACGCCACCGCCGTAGAAAAAATTATACGTCTGGTAAGCATCGGTGCGGGGCTCCAGCGCGGCGGGATAAGTTACTTCCGCGCTGGGCTGCGGGTTGTAGGCCAAAAAGCCGCCGCCCACTTTCAGGTAAATCGTGAATTTGCGCTCCAAATGATACTTGCCAAAACGGATGAGGCTGGCCTCCAAAAAGGGATTGACTTGGGCAAGGGTGGTGCTCACTTCCAAGCCGCGCGTTTGGTTGCTGTGGTTGACGTCCGCCGCGTAGATGGAGCCATAGCTGGCTTGCAGCCCAAAGGCGAACCAATCGTTGGTGTGCCGCTTGGCGAACATTGTGACATTGGGCCGCACCTCGCTCACCAAAACGCCGATGTTGGTGGTGGTGGCGATATCGCCCGCATAGTTGAGCGAGCCCACGGAAACCCCAAATTCCGAATACGCCAAGCGCGACTGCGCCGACCCGCCAAACCCCATAAAAACCGCCAAAAAAGCCGTGGCCAAAATCCGTTTCATAGTTTTCAATTTTTGTCCCTTAGAAATACAAAAGTATCCTTTGTGGAAGATTTATCATCAAAATAATAACCGCCCGCGGAAAAACGCTCCAACTTTTCGGGCGTGTCAATTTGGTTTTTCACGATAAATTCCGCCATCATCCCGCGCGCTTTTTTCGCAAAAAAACTGACGATTTTGTAATCGCCATTCTTGTAATCCTTGAATTCCACCTTCAATACGGGGTTTTTGACTTTCGCGGTTTCAATGGCTTTCCAATATTCATTGCTGGCCAAATTCACCAAAAGCGCCTCTTCCCCAATTTCGTTTTTAAAATGGGCTTTCAATTTATCTTTCCAAAATTCGTAGAGGTTTTCGCGGTGGCCGATTTTCAGGGAAGTTCCCATTTCCAAACGGTAGGGCTTCATCAAATCGCTGGGGCGCAACATTCCGTACAAACCCGACAAAATCCGCAGGTGGTGGTTGGCGAACACCATTTCCTCACCGCTCCAGTTTTCTGCGTCCATCCCTTGATATACGTCGCCCTTGAAGGCCATCACGGCTTGCTTCGCATTTTTTTCGGAATGGTCGGCTCGCCAGTTTTGATTTCTATCATAATTCAAAGTAGCCAACTGCTCCGAAATATTCTGCAAGTCCATCAACTTTTTCCGCGACAGCGTTTTCAGTTTTTGGTTGATTTTTTCAGATTCCGAAAGGAAGAGCGGCTGGGTCTGGTGGCCCATCGAAATATCTTTATCAAAATCCAGCGTTTTGGCGGGGGAGAGGAATGCAATCATCGGGCGAAAATAGGGTGGATTGGGGTCGCCGTAAAATCGCATTGCCGTAGAACCGTATTGCCGCAAAATTGCATTGCCGCAGAATCGCACGGCGGTAGAATCGCACGGCGGTAGAATCGCACGGCCGTGCGATTTTACAGCAAAGCCAATGGTCACAAAAAAAACCTTGCAGGTTTTAGAAACCTGCAAGGTTTGCGCTATTTGTAAAACCGCACGGCCGTGCGGCTTCATAATATTATTTGCCAGCCAACAACCCGCGTTCTTCAATCTTCCATTTGTGGGATTCCACCATTTTATTGTCGGCGTATATCACTTCGTAAAGAAATTGGTCGTCGTCCGTCCAAACGTACCATTTGCCTTCTTTCTTTCCATCCTTATAAAAGGCTTCTTTTTTCACTTGGCCGTTTTGGTCAAATTCCACCCACTTGCCGTCCGGCACATCGTTTACAAAAGTCCCCGTTTCTCGGATGTTTCCATCTTCATAATAGCGGGTCACTTTTACTTCTTTGCCGTTTTTTTCGTAGGTGTCTTCTTTTTGCGCCAAGCTGAAAAGGGGCAGCGCCATCATCAGCGCCAGCGTCCATTTTAATGTTGTAGTTTTCATAATCCTTCGTTTCTAATGTTACCGCAAAGTTAAGACAACTTTAAAAACTACACAACATTCGCTTAACATTAAATTAACATTGGAATAAAATAAAAACCATCTTGCTGATTTTTAGCATTTTAGATTGTGATTATATTTCAATATTGAAATAATACCACTGCTACTTGGTCATTTAGGCAAACGCCAAAACGAAAAGAAGCACCGCGCCAAGGGAAAAAACCGTCCCTAAAATCGCCACGGCCAACCGGTCTGACAGCAGTCCGGCGATACCGAAGAAGAAGCCGAGAATTCCCAAAACGAGGCTGACGTAAATGCCAGCCCCGGCGGTGAGGAATAATATCAAAAGCGAAAGCAAACCAAAAGCTAAACTCAAAGACGCAAAGATCCGGGAAGATTTTCCGTCTTGGGATTGGGACGCGGAATCTTCGGAAAAAGTGCGCGGGGCCACATTCCCCAACCGGGTTTTGCCAAAGTGATTTTCGGAAGAACGGAATGCAACCCTTTGGTTTTTAAAATATTCCCAACTTTTGGCGGAACGCGCGGGAAGCGGCAAAACCATTTCTTCAGACTTTGCAAAATCAACCATTTCTGCGGGAACAACCAGTTTCTCGCTGGTTTTCGAGATTTTATTTTTATAGATGACCCTGTTGCCTTCGTACACTTTCTTGTAGCGCAAGCCAGGCTTTTTTCTTTCTGCAAAAGTGGCGGTTTCGGCCGTTTGGCAAGCCGTAAAAAAGCCTATCAGAAGAATCTTGAAAACGAGGCGGTAATTTTTCATTCCTTTTTGAGATTAGAAAAGCCGACCCCAATAAGTTGGGAGTCGGCTTCTTTAAAAGCAAATAGCGTAGTCCTATTGAACCACATACACGTTACTGGAGGCAACAATTAGTAACAAAAGCAATACAAATATTCCAACAGAACCTATGACGAGTGCCGCAATAGCCAGTCCCCTTCTGCTGGAACTTAGCCCGAAAAAACTCAAGATAAACCCAGTCAATAATGCCAAGAAACCAATGAGGACTATTGCCCCGACCGGAATGAACAGGAATACGAATCCCGCTACCGTTAAAACAAAAGCCGCAACGGCCACCCCATCCGAAGCCGTGGTTTTTTCAGGCTTCTCAGCTTTCAGTTCTTCTTTAAATTTTTCAAAGAAACTCCCCAGCTTTACGCCTTCAAGCGCGCGATTGTCACGGCTCGCGGTCATTTTCCGGTCGCGGATGGATTCCCATTCCTTGGACGGGTTTTCCGGCAGCGGCACCACCACTTCTTCAGGCATTTCGTAGGCCAGCGCATCTTCCTCTATCGCCAGTTTCAGTGGCT
This sequence comes from Owenweeksia sp., assembly GCA_965214115.1. GTDB lineage: Bacteria > Bacteroidota > Bacteroidia > Flavobacteriales > Schleiferiaceae > Owenweeksia. Next base: position 177,914 of record CBDCAU010000001.1, on the reverse strand, counting down.
CATCGGCGGTAGTTTCATTTTTCTTGTAAATGATTTTGTTGCCTTCATACACTTTGTGATAGCGGATTGGCGCGTCGCCCGTTTCGGTGGCCGCCAGTTTTTCCGATTGCGAACACGAAGCCAAAAGGCTGATGGACAGCAACATTCCAAATAGTTTGTACACGTTTTTCATTTTTATTTAGATTTAAAAGTTGAATTTAGGAAGCCGCCAAAATAGAATATAAAATCCTATCCAGAAGTGGGTGGGCACGCTTTTTCTTGCGGAGTAAAAAAGCGTCGCTGCGGCGCTACGTAAGAGCTATAACCAGCAGTAGGAGCGTGAATACGGAAAACACCAAACCGAGAATAGCCAAGGCCAAACGCGGCGAGGACAGCCCGTTGAGACTGAAAATGAATCCCGCCAACCCAAAAATCAACAAGACGAGCAAACCGCCCCCCGCAAAAAGCGTCACCACCGAAAACAATCCCAGCGCAAAACCCAAGACGGCGGCCACGCGCCCGTCCCCTTTCGGCTTTTCCGCCGTTTTTGATTCCTTTTTCAATGCGCTTAAATGACGGAACGATCCGCCCAGCCTTACTTTTTGATAGCGGTTTTCTGTGCCCTCCACCGTTTTCGAAATGGTGGGCAGCGGTCGGTTTTCAGAAAAATTGAAATAAGTTTGAGCGGTGGACGCAGTTTGGTTTTCCGCAGCGGGATGAACCGCCGCCGATTTTTTTTCAGCGGCCTGCAGCGTTTTTGGTTTGATGATGATTTTGTTGCCCTCGTACACTTTGCGGTAGCGCACGGCAACGTTCTCCGTTTTTCCGACCGAGCTTGGACGGGAGGACGTACAAGCGGCTATTCCGCTAAGAACCAACACCGTTATCACTTTTTTCAAAAAACAATTCATTGCCAATGCCGCAAGTTTGGAACTGCAAATAAAGAATTTTCGCCCGTCCGATGGGAACTTTATTCCTAAAAAAAAGCCGTCCACAACATAGCGTCGGGACGGCTTTCCATTCTTTATCTGTAAAAAAATCAATCCTCCCCCAAAAACGGATAGCGGTAATCCGTGGCGGGAACGAAGGTTTCCTTAATCGCGCGCGGGCTTACCCAGCGCAGCAAGTTCAACATCGAGCCGGCTTTGTCGTTGGTGCCCGAAGCGCGGCCGCCGCCAAACGGCTGTTGCCCCACTACCGCGCCGGTCGGCTTGTCGTTGATGTAAAAATTGCCGGCCGCGTAGCGCAGTTTGTCCATCGTGTCGGCAATCACGGCGCGGTCGCCGCTGAAGATGCAGCCCGTCAAGCCGTAAATCGAAGTCTCGTCCACCAGCTCCACGGTTTTGTCATAATCCGCGTCATCAAATATATATAGGGTGAGGACAGGGCCGAACAGCTCCTCGCACATCGTGACGTATTTCGGGTCTTTCGCCACGATTACGGTCGGCTCCACAAAATAGCCGGTGGACTTGTCATAGCCGCCACCCGCGATGATTTCCGCGTTGGAATCCTCCTTCGCGCCGTCGACGAACTTCGCCAGCTTGTCAAAACTGCCCTCGTGGATCACCGCATTTATAAAATTGGTGAAATCGCGCGGCGTGCCCATTTCGATGGAATCCAAATCTTCCAAAACTTGCTTTTTCACATCTTCCCACAAACTTTCGGGAATGTAAGCCCGCGAGGCCGCGCTGCACTTTTGACCTTGGTATTCAAACGCACCGCGCACTAAACCAGTCGCTACTTCCGCCGCATCGGCGCTGGGGTGAGCCAGGACGAAATCCTTCCCGCCCGTTTCGCCCACAATCCGCGGGTAGGTTTTGTATTTTTTGATGTTGTTGCCGATGGTTTTCCAAATGTCCTGAAACACAGTGGTGCTACCGGTATAGTGCAATCCCGCAAAATCTTTATGATTGAAAACGATGTCGGCGGTTTCCTGCGGATCGGTGAAAATCATATTGATGACGCCGTCCGGCACGCCCGCTTTTTCAAAAATTTCCATCAAAACGTGCGCGGAATAAATCTGCGAAAGCGACGGTTTCCACACCACCGTGTTGCCCATCATCGCCATACTGGTACTGAGATTCCCAGCGATGGCGGTAAAGTTGAAGGGCGTAATCGCAAACGTAAACCCTTCCAGCGCGCGGTATTCGAGCCGGTTCCAAACGCCCTCGCCGCTCTCGGGCTGGTTGCGGTAAATCTCCGCCATATACTGCACGTTAAAGCGCAGGAAATCAATCAGTTCGCAAGCCGCGTCAATTTCCGCTTGGAAGGCGTTTTTGCCTTGGCCGATCATCGTGGCGGCGTTCAGGCGCGCGCGGTACGGGCCGGCAATCAGGTCGGCGGCTTTCAGGAAAATCGCGGCGCGATGTTCCCACGGCATCGCCTCCCATTTTTCCTTGGCGGCGAGGGAAGCGGCAATGGCGTCCTTCACGTGGCTGGCTTTTCCATAGTGATAAAAACCGATGTCGCGCCCGTGGTCCTGCGGCGATTTCACGCGCTGGTGGTCATCGGTGGTGATTCGTTCGCCACCGATCACCATCGGGATTTCCGTCTTGGAATTCCACAGATCGTCATACGCTTTTTGCAGTTCTTCCCGCTCGGGGGAGCCGGGGGCGTAATCTTTTACGGGTTCGTTGAACGCGATGGGGATTTCGAAAATGCCTTTTGCCATTTGTCTGTTTTTTAATGAAAATCTTGGATTTCGCGCGAAAGTAAGGGAAGGAAAGGAAAATTGGATAGCATACATCGACTTATGTAGTTCTAAATCATATTTCAAAGATTTTTTTAATTTTCCCTATTTCTGAAAATTTTTCAAATATTCGGATTCGAATAAAAATATTTTATAGTTTTGCCGCCTTAGTTTTAATACTTTTTCTACAGTGAAACAAATAAATACAAGTGTTAAAGCGCATAAATCGCCAACAAGCAGCAGCTTTTTTGGCAGAATCTCCAATTTTCAAAACACTTTCCTAAGACCCCTAACCGTGGTCTTATTTTTAGTCTTCTCGGTTTTTAGTTCCGCCCAAGACTCCGAAAAGTCTACGCACCTCGATGATGATGATGAGGCACGTATAAGGGTGGAGGGAGCTATCGAAGTTAGCCCTTCGCTTTTTGAGGCCATATCAGATGCAGCGATGTTAAAACCCAAAGAGGGGTTAAGAAAGCATCTCTTGAACAATCCAGAACTTGACCCTCAAGAACTTCGACAGTTTTTCACCTTATATTTTGGGGTAAGTGAGGCGAAGGAAGAAGGGAGAGGCGATGCCCAACCCGAGGGAAGTGGCTCTAGTGGTGGCCAAGGTGGAGGCCCCGAAGAATGTACCTGTGAAGTAATTATGCCTACCGGATATTTTAGTTTTATCCACGGAAAAGACGAAAATGAGAATGGTGTAAACAACGATAACCATAGCGATGAGAGGCATTTTATGTACTTCTCGCACGAAGGGGTTTCTAAGAGTTTGTATTTCAAATTTAGTGGCGACCACACCCGTAATTCATTCAGGATTCGAGAAGATAACAATTTCACTAAGCTCTATACCTTAAACCTTTGTTCTCAAAGCTTATATGGCTATTTTACGGATGATTGTCAATGTGATAAAACCATTGACTTGGAAGGTTCTTATCAGCACATTGCTTCCTCCCAGTCCAGTTCAAGCGGGTGGCCATTTTCTCGTGGCTCGCGAGGCCACGCTGGAGAAACCTTTTTGGCCTTTACTGCTGAAAAAACCATAAGCGGAGGCGGGTCTTATATAAATCTTGATACTTTGGCGTTGGGACAGATTGAGGTTCAATCCGAACATTCCTATAGTTACGACCAAGGATTGGTGACTAGTTTGGCTCAAATAACCGCTTGGGCTACGGGCTTAGAAAGTTTCGATAATGCCTCTGTGAGTACTCTTACTAACGTTATCAATGGATTGCAGGGGACACACTCTTATGTGGGTGACGATGGTTTTGAAAAGGCTTCTTATGATTTGAGTGGATTGCACACTTTGCATGCCAATGTTCCACGCATCTATATGTTTGCCTCCAATTCTACGATTTATTGTAAAGGATTTGGACCTGGTTATTATCCAGTTGCCAGTTTAAAAAGCAATTTATCAGTTTCCATTTTTATCCCTAATAATACTAATGGTTACAAAAACGATGTATTTTATGAACCGGATGTTTGCTGCAATGAACCCTATGGACAATATTATATTAGTCCAAACTATATGGGCATTAACAATTATCGAGCAAATATGGAACAGAATCGTCTATCCCACTTAAATATCCTCGGACCGGTTTGGGATGCAGGCCAAAATGTTACGGTAGTTCCGCCTGGTCAAATTGTTGAATTAGATCCAGAAAAGAAACAAGGAAAGGTTTGGGGATTTGGAGAATGTGGTTGTGAAGAACTACTGGGGGACGATGGAAAATTGCTGTTTCCCAATACTGATGTACCCCAAAATACGATGCCGTGCGATTCGGGAGCAACTGTTACTGTCACTTTATTAAACTGTGGAGTCGTGCAGCCCCCAGTTGTTACTCGTTGGTTTCAGGATGGCAACCAGATCTTCCCATCAGATGGCGCTTGTTCTTATGATGTTACCGAACCGGGAATATATACCATTGAATTCTTTGATGAAAATACCGGTTGTAGTGTAAAGGATTATTTCGAGATTGATCCGTGTCCAGACCCTGACCCTATCGACACTACCTTTGGCGATACGTTAGACGGCAACCCCCCTGGAGACAGAATACACATCACTACCATTGATGCTCAACCAGGTTCAATGTCTGAAAAGACAAAGGCTAAAAGCCTTACAACGCAACGAAGAGAAGGAAACCCTTCGAGAATAGAACTATTCCCTAACCCCGCTCGCCGAACGGTCTCTCTACGTATTCCAGCAGATGTTGAGCCTACACAGGCAATTGTCCAAAATGCAAATGGTATAAAGCTTCAGGAAGTGAAATACGAGGACGGAAAGTATCCTCCTCTTGATATTTCTGAACTGCCTACAGGCGTTTACTACATCTTATTAGAAGGCAGGAGCTGGAAAGAAGTTAAAACCCTTGTACTTCATTAGATAAGCTTACGAAAGGGAGGTATATGGGGCCTCCCTTTCTTTTTCTTAATTAAATTTCTTCACAAAAATTTGCACTATGAAAACATTTATACTTTACACAATTCTCTTTTTCACAATGCTAAACTGCAAACCTGATGATGAGGGGCCTACTCCACCTGAACCCGTTCCGGAAATTATAGCTTCCAGCTCGCAAGTGGCCACCCAAACCAGTCTGATGGCCAAAAAAATTGAAATGCCGGAAGACGGCTGGGTAACTGTCCATCGCGATAAAAATGGGCAACCGGATATGACCGAAAGCATCGGCACTTATAACCATTTCTTAGAGTACGAAAAAGGTACTTATACCGATGAATTGATTCCTATCGTGGATACGCTAAACCCTCTACAGGATGGGGACAAGATTTGGATAGTGTTGCACAAAGATGAAGGGGAAATAGGAACGTACGAATTCAATACATCTAATGGTAATACTGACAAAGTATTTGAAGTTGACGGTGAAATCGTAGCTGCTCCAGTAGAAATTAGCGCGCCCTATATTTTCGCCCGAGAACAAGTATCGGGCAATAGACAAATAATAGTGGATTCGGTTAGGACGGGTTTGGATTCTTGGATAGTTGTTCATTCGGTCAAGCCTATCAACTCTGGTTTTGATTTTTATTTTTATGAACCTGGTGGGGTTTTGACCATACCACCGGGCCAGACTAAAAACTTGATTATTGAATTAGATAGCGTAGAACACTATTATCCGGGGCAATATGATGCCGGACAATCCATCTATGTGGCACTATGTCGCGAAGTGCAGAACCCCGACAAATGGAACAAGGAGGATAGGGTGGAGAGCTTTAACCATCTTATTTATCAAGAGATCACCATTCAACCTTAAAGAGAACCCAAAAGATAAAAAATCAAAACCCAGCATCTCAATAAATGTGGTGCTGGGTTTTTCAGTTAAAGGAAATCGAAAAGTTTTGGTTTTTAAAATAGTTCCTATGCTAAGTTGGGCGCATTGAATGCGATGGGGATTTCAAAAATGCCTTTAGCCATTTCTTTTATTTTTTAATGAAAATCTTGGATTTCGCGCGAAAGTAAGGGATTGGGATGGAAGGTTTAAATATAAAAAAAGCCTCACCTCGGAAGATTTTCCGAAAGTAGGCTCTCAGGTAAAAAAAACGGTTTTTAGCTGGCGCTCAGATCGCACTCAACATCTTCAATATCTTGTTCAAAAAAGCCGCCCCCTGAATTGAGCAAACCAGCCGCGGCCGCGTCACAAGCATTTTTAGCTTCGCTGCGTGACACATCCTTATATTCAAATTCTACGGATTCACTATCGCCGTCTAACTCAAAATCGCAATCGCATTCATAATCCTTGGTGCAAGACGTATTTAGCGCCAAGGTGAAGGCCGCAGCGGCAAAGCCGAAAAGTTTAAACGTGGTTTTCATTTTGATAAAATTAAAGGTTTAAAAAAAGCCTACTGTTTTTCAGCTTTTTAGATTCGGGTGCAAAGAAAACATATTTTCCAATAGGATGAAAATCAAAAGGTTCTAATGTGTTTTGTCGAAAAATAGTGGAAAATTGTTATTTGAAAAGTGCCATTTTCGCCCAATCCTTTTTTGCAATTTCTCGCCTCACCACTTCTATCATCCCCCCGTCCGCGGAAAACCGCACCCCGCTCAGATATTTTCCCGTCCAGGCGCCCGTGTCGATGTACCACGCATTTTCCGAAGGCGTAAATATCGGCTTGTTCCCCTCGATGATCGAATGCCCCTTGACCTGGATTTTGGGCTTCCGCGCCAAGCGTTCCTTATTATATAAAACGCCGCGCGGGTTTTGCGCATCATAGGGATTTTTCACGCCCTCCGCCACGCCGCCGTGGGTAATCAAAAAATAGTCGGTCTTGTATTTTAAGGGCGTTTTGGAAATCCAGTCGCAAACGGCATCCGGCGACAGCCCCGCTTTCTTGAATTCCCGCGAAAGCGCGTTTTCATTGGGAAAATAACTTTCGCCCCGCCGCGCTTCGAGATATTTCTGTTCGTGGTTGCCACGGATGAAAACCGTTTTTTCGGGATACTTTTCCTCCAGTTTCCACCAATATTTCAACGCTTTGCCGGAGTGTGGCCCTTTGTTGATCAGGTCGCCGATTTGGATAAGGATTTCCTCCTCCGGCCGCCAGTGTTTTTTCACCAGCTTTTTGAAGGTGTGGAAGCAGCCGTGCACATCGCCTACGACCAGCAGGTTCATTTTTCGGTGGAATTAGATTAAAGAAAACCCGAAATGGATTGGAATAGCATTTACACGATCTACTCGCACTCCGTCACCCCTCTCCTGGAGGAGAGAGGTGGGGGTGAGGTCACGAATTCAACATCACCGGCATCACCAGCATCAGCACGTCCTCGCCGTCTTCCAGCCCGTCTTTGGGCAGCAAAATCCCCGCGCGGTTGGGCGCCGACATTTCCAAGGAAACGTTGTCGGAATCCAAATTGCTCAACATCTCCGTAAGGAAGCGGCTGTTGAAGCCAATTTCCATATCATCGCCCGAATAGCTGCAATTCAGCCGCTCGTTGGCTTTGTTGTTGAAATCCAAATCTTCGGCCGAAATCTGAAGCTCGCTGCCCGCCATTTTCAGCTTTACTTGGTGGGTGGTTTTATTGGCAAAAATGGCCACGCGCCGCGCTGACCCTAAAAACGACTGCCGCCCGATTTCCATCTTGTTCGGGTTTTCTTTCGGGATTACCGCCTCGTAATTCGGATATTTCCCATCGATCAAGCGGCAGGTCAAAATAATGTTGTCGTATTCAAAACGCACGTTGGTTTCGTTGTACGAAATTTTCACGTCGCTTTCGGCAGATACCAAATTGCTTTTCAAAATGGTGAGCGGCTTGCGCGGCATTATGAATTCGGCGGTGTTTTCACTTTTCAAATCGTGGCGGCGGTAGCGTACCAGTTTGTGGGCATCGGTGGCCACAAACGTCAATGATTCTGGCGTAAACTGGAAAAAAACGCCCGCCATCACGGGGCGCAAATCATCGTTGCCGGCCGCGAAAATCGTCTTGGTGATGGCCTGCGCCAAAATCTCGTTCGGGACTTCGGTGGTGCTGACATCCTCCATTTCCGGTAGGCGCGGAAACTCCTCGCCATCGACATATCCCAACGAATATTTTCCATAATCGGAACTGATTTCCACGGTGCTCGCTTTTTCATCAAAAACGAAAGTGAGCGGCTGTTCTGGCAGCGATTTTACGCTGTCCAAAAGGGTGCGCGCCGGCAAGGCCACCAACCCCTCGTCCGAGGAATCCACTTCCAAGGTGGAGCTGATGGTGGTTTCCAAATCGCTGGCGGAAATGGTGAGTTCTTTTTCGTTCAGTTTGAAGAGGAAATTGTCAAGGATGGCCAGTGTGTTGTTGGTGTTCAGCACGCCGCCGGCCAATTGCAATTGTTTCAATAGCGCGCCGCTGGAAACGATGAATTTCATTGCCTAAAAAATTTTATATTTTTCTAAAAAGATGAGCAAAGATATAGGGATTTGCGCGCGGCGAAAGGGGCGAGTTTTCATTTGTTTTTCACAAAACTGCCAAGCTCAAAAGCAGAACACCCAACCCCAAAACCACCGCGCCTTAATAACTAATTAACCCAATAACTCATCACTTCTTCTTGGGCGCGTCCCGCTCGCCGTGCGCCGCCGCCGTTTCGTAGCCCATTTTCAGAAAACCCGATAAGCCGTCGTCAAAGTGTCGCCCCTGCGGGGCTTCTCAAAAAAAAAACGCAACGAGTTCGCATTTCCAACGCCGCCCTCACGGGCGGCGCTACATTCATTCCGCCCCTCGGGGACTGCATTTTTCAAACGACTTTTCGATGCCTTTAAAATGATCAGCCCCAGCGGGGCGACATATTTATAGCACCGTCCGTAAGGGCGGTGAAACCAAAATCCCGATAATTTTTAAAAGCCCCGTAGGGGCGATACCGAACCAAAAACCTTGGCAAGGTTTCAGGCGAAGTCACGGTTTAACCCATCACTGATCCTGCCGCAACACATCAGGGTCAATCTGCATCGTCTGGATTTCCCCCTCCACAAAAAATCCCAACGGCACCAGCACATTCTGCAATCCATAATATTGCAGCAACACCATTTCTTCGCGGTTGATAAAGCCGTGCATCAGATCCCGGTCGAATTCGGGGGCGTCCAAGTCGGGGTCAAAACTTTCGGCGGGGCCAATGATTTTATACCCTTCCAAGCGGGTGGTTCGCCCATCTATATCCTTGATTCTCAGATTAAAAACGGGCGTGGAAGCCAGCAGCGAATCGCGCCGCGCCCATATCCCGTCGCTCGGCAAAATCGCGCCTTGGTATTTCATATTTCCCAAGGCGTTCAAAAAAAGGATTGCCTTCACTTTGTTGATGTTCTTCACGGGTTTTCCCGTTCTGAGATTGGTGAAAAACAAACTGTCTGGCGAAAAAACCGTCAGCCGGAAGGAGGCGTTCGCCGAATCGGGATAGGTCAGTTCCACCTCGCGGATGGTGCGCGGGTTCATCCGCGTGATGTCGCGGCTTTTCCATAAGTGGGGTTGGGTAAAAAACCGCGATGACAAATACCCGTTAAAGCCGGGGATGTGCACGGCATAGGGCGCATCCGAACCTTTTATCATCATATATGTACCCATTTCATCGGCCGTTTCGGTGCCTACATAAAATGTCTTGAAAAGCTCACCATTTTTATATACTTGAACTTCTTTGCCAAATGTGGCCATTCGTTTGATTACGATTGGCTTTAATTTTTGGGGCAGAAAATTGCGCAATTCCATTCGGTAAAGCGTCATCAATAAAACATCAATGGCATCCTTGCGTACGGGAAACTCATTGCCCACCAGCCACTTGCCTTTAGAATTCCGTGAAAGAACCACTTCGGAAGGCGTTTTGTCTTTGATGATAATCTTATCCACCGCCGCCGTGTCTTTTATGGTAAAAGAATAATCCATTTTCCGTTCTAAAGTGGAGTTGCCTTCGCGGGAAGAAATCAACCAGCCCGCCACTCCTAAAAGCACCACTAAAACAATCAGATAAACAACATTTTTACTCATTATCTCGCATATTTTCTTTTTCTAAAAAAGCTATAAAAAATCCCCAATAAAATGACCAAAACAACGGGTAAAACGGTGTTTACAATTTGCCATTTTAATTTGGAATCCCGCACCTTGGCGGCGTCCAACAGCCGGATGCGCAGCTCGCGGCGGCGGATGTCTATCAGACCCGAATCGTCCAAAAGGTAGTCCATCGCGTTCAACAAAAATTCCTTGTTGCCGTATTGCGCGCCCGTAAACTGGTCAAAGCCCAGCGGCAGCGGCGCGCCTTTCGGCAGGTTGGGGTTCACAATGTTCAGTTGGTTTTTGATGATGTCGCCGTCCGCCACCACCAGCATTTTGTTCGGCGGGCTTTTTTCCACCAATTTCAGGTTTTGCCCGTTTCCGCGCGGCGTGACCCTATTTTTATAGGCCGATTCAAATTGGCCTTCCAAAAGCACCGCCATCGGAACGTTGGATTGGGTAAACCGCGATTCCTCCGGCGGATTGTAAAGCATCTGCAATTTCACGATGTGCGGCGTGGCCACCGTGTTGGAATAAGGAGAGCTTTTCAATAAAAAGGTCTTTTTGATTCCCTTGGCGATAATCGTATCCACCGAGGAGGGGAACTGCAATTTGATGGCGTTCAAATCTTTGGCAATGGGATGTTTTACCTGCGGCAACACCATCGGGAAATACATCCACGGCCGAGTTTCGCGGCGGTCGTTAATGCCAGCGGACACAATGTCTTGCACCAAGTTCGTATTGATGCGCGCGCCGTATTTGAAAAGCAAATCGCCCAAATCCAGCCGATCTAAAATCGGATAGGAAATGAACTGCGGGGCTTGGCTCAAACTGTCCATATTGGCAAACACCGCGTCAATCAGCCACAGCACTTTCCCACCCGTCATTATATACTGGTCTAATAAATATTTATCGAGGTCCGTGAATCGTTTTTCGGGCTTCGCAATCACGATGGCATCGAACCGGTTAAGGCGGATTTGTTGGTCGGAAATACTGAATTCCGTCTCCGAGCTGTCCGTTTTAAATTCGCGGATATTGAAGCGGTTCAGTGAATAATTCGCGCCAAGCGCCCTCGCAAAATCGGCGATATAATTGGGTTCCAATTCGCCGTGGCCTTGTAAAAATCCCACGTTTTTTTTCAGGGGGACGGTCAAGCTTTTCACCGCATTGGCCAGTGTGTATTCCAAGTTTTGCACGCTCGCGTTGACTTGCTGCGTGGGGCTGGCGCCGAGCTGGTCAATCAAAAGTTGCACGGGCATTTCCTTTTCGCCATAGTTGAAAATAGCGCCGGGAAACACGCGCTGGGTTTTTTCGCCGTCCGCCTCTGCCACCTGCAACTCGTAGTATTTCAAGCCTTTAGTTTGCAGTTGCTGAAAAATCTGTTGGTTGATTTCGGCGGTCTCGTTGTTGCTGGGATCGATGAATTCATATTCGATGTTGGAATTGTACGCGCGGAATTCGTCCAGCATTTGCCGCGTTTCCCTTTGCAATCTTTGAAAATCCGCCGGAAAATCCCCGCCCTCCAAATACACCTTTATATAAAGGATGTCGTCGAAACTTTGCAGCAATTCCTTGGTGGCATCGGAAAGGGAATAGCGGTTTTCGGAAGTCAGATCCACCCGAAAAAATTTCAGCCCGCCGATGATGTTCAGCACCAAAATAATGGCGACCACCACCGCAAATCTCAATATGTCGTTGCTTTTCCGTTTCACCATTTTCGGCTTTGGACGACAAGGCGCGTGGCCAAGGCGAAGATGATAATCACGCTCAAAAAATACAGGACGTCGCGGCTGTCAATCACGCCGCGGCTCATCGAAATGTAATGTTCGTTGATGCCCAGCCCGAGGATGAAAAGGTCGGCATCGCCAAAGAAATCCAGTGCGGCGAGTTGCTCAAACCCGGTGAACATCAGCAGGCATAAAAACACGCCAATCAAAAAGGCAACGATTTGATTTTCAGTTAATGAAGAGGAAAAAACGCCGATGCTGACGTAACTCGCGCCCAAAAAAAGCAAGCCGATGTAACTGCCAAAAGTGCCGCCGGAATCAATATTCCCAACGGGATTTCCCAGTTGAAAAACCGTATAATAATAAATGAGGGTGGGCAAAATCGAGAACAAAACCAGCACCACGCCCGCGCTGAATTTCGCCCAAACGATTTGCAGATCCGTAAGCGGGCGGGTGAGCAAAAGCTCCATCGTGCCGGCGCGTTTTTCATCGGCGAACATCCGCATCGTGATGGCCGGAATCAAAAAGAGAAACACCCAAGGGGAAATGATGAAAAGCGGATCGATGCTGGCGTAGCTGCCCTCCAAAATATTGAAGACGCCCGGCGAAAGCCACAGCAAAAACCCGTTTATCAAAAGGTAAACGCACACGACCAAATAGCCCGTCACGGAATTGAAGAAGCTGCGTATTTCCTTGAGCATCAATGCGCCCATCTATTTCAAAATATGTTTTGGGGTGAAACTCCACGCTTCGGGTTTGTCCGCGAAAAGCGTTTTGGTGAAAGCCCAGACCGTTTTAAAGAGCGGCGAATTTCGGTAATTTTCCAGCGACTGCGGCGCGTCCCAATGGCTGTAGGTGAAAAGAACGTTGCCGCCCTCTGTTTCTTGCCACAGTTCCAAATGTTGGCAGCCCTCGAAGGAGCGGATTTTCTCTTTGTTTTCTTCGAAATTTTCCAAAAAGGTGGGGATATTTTGGGGCTGGAAGGTCATTTTTACGATGCGGATGAGCATAAGATTTCGGGATTGAAATAAAATAGTCGAACAGATTAAGGAAGCGCAACAATGCTGACTCGATGGCGGCGGATAGTGACGAAACAATTTTCTAACTCCTTGCCATACTTGTCTATTACAGACATAAGGGTGGCAGCTCTTTTAAGGGATGTGAAAACCTCAATTCTCAAGAGAATTACGCCGAAATTCAGCATTCCTCGATTGTACACAAGTTCGCCAAAATCTTTATCCCGAGTGATTAATATCCTGCTTTCGCCTGCGGCAAATCTCAGCAGGTCGTCATCTTTCCAAGCTGATAAAGACTCGGCCGCATACACCACATCGTGTTCCGCCCCGCGAAGCATTTTTATCGCCACGCCGTCCATTCCCTCATCGGCAAGAAATTTCACAGGGCTAAGGGATAAACTTTTTCACCTTTTAGCGATGAGGAGGCAAACCGGAGCGCCGCCTTGATGTCCTGCTCTTTTAGTCGGGGATGGTTAGCTACCAGTTCTTGAAAAGTTTGCCCAGCGGCCAAATCGATTAAGATTTGCTCCACCGTGAGACGAGTACCTTTTATGACGGGCTTGCCCAGCATAATTTCTGGGTTTATTTCAATTCGGTTTGCAAAATGTTCCATCTTTTTATGATTTGAATTTCAAAATTACTGTAATTTTTCTGTTAGAGTTTGGCTCGTTTTAAATCAACCGTTGCGATATCAAATCTTTGTTTTGCGATTGAAGCAACAAATATGGCGTCTCTTCACGGCTATTCCACCCACTTTTCTGACACATTCCGCCCTGATGGGAAAAATAGCATAGCCCAAGGCAACGCCTCGGGTAAAACAATCCGCCCATTTTTTGAGCTCTGCAAGGACGACACCAATTCACAAAACCTACTGACAATCTTTTTTATCATTCAATGAAAATTTTTCGAGTCTTTTTTGAATCAATAAAACTATGTGTTTCTATGTGAAAATCTCCTATATGTTCTATGTGAAAAAAAATCACCGAAACACCACGCTCACCGGATTTTGCACTTCAACCCCCAGCAAGGTATTGGCACCATTGTAAAACTTTCCGCGGGCGCTGGCCACCGCTATTTCCAATAAATCCTGCGAATTGAAAAGTGCCAAGATCGTTCCCGCCGTGCGGTCAAAATAACTTTCGCTCAATTTTCTGATGCGCTGGTTTCTGGGTAATTGTATTTCGAAATCGCGCTCTTTGCCTACTTCCTTAAATTTCTTTTTGGAAATATTGGTAATCAAATTCCCGAAATTGTCGATATAGACCACCGCGCCCAAAAGCGTGGCTTTGTCGGGCGAGACGGTGGGCCGCAAAATCTGTTTGGACTGGAAATTTTGCGTGGCGCGGCCCAGCAAATCCACGTTTCCGCCGCGCGCCAAATGCCCCGCGCAGCGCGCCAAGACGTCACGCGCGGGGAATAGCGAATCTTCCTGCCGCAAATCAATTTCGATGACTTTCGAGATTTTGTGCTGCGGGTTTATCATCGGCAAAAGACCGTTGTCGGCCAGCAAAAAAAAGTGGCCGTCCAGTTCCGCCGCTAGCAGTTTCCGGTTCTTGGAAATTTCCGCGAAAGCGACCAAATGCACCGTGCCCTCTGGGAAAGCGTGGTAGCCGTTGCGCAACACAAAGGCCGCTTCGAAAAAATTTCCCGGCTCCAAAACGTGGCAAAAATCCACCATCTTCCAGTCGCCTTCCTCCTGCAGCAGGCGGCCTTTCAGTGCGGGCAGGTGGTGGTCGGTGAGGCCGTAGTCGGATGTGAGAGTGATGAGCATTCGGGAGACAGTTGGCAGTTTGCAGTCGGCAATTGGCAATCGGCGATTTGCAACTGCCGGTTTTCAATCAGCAAAGAAAATCAAGAATACAGTTTGAGTTCGGGGATGTAGCGGAAATCCTTTTTATTAAGCGTATAAAGTTCAAAACCGTGATGAATGGCGGTGGCGGCAATGAGCATATCGGGAATACCCGGTTTGTGACTCAATGAAAAATCTTTCATTAATTGCTCAAAAATCAGAGACACAGGTTCGGTAATAGGCAAATTCAAAATTGGGGCAATGGTTTTTTCAATTTTCCGATGTTCCCGTTTGTTTAAAGCTCCGAAGAAAAGTTCAGCCGCTGTAACCGTGCTAATCGCAACATTTGAAGTGCCGATGCCATTTACTTCTTTGACGATCTGTGGTAAATTTTTGAAAAAATCAACAATGATATTTGTATCACAAATTACCATTTCCGCTTCGGCCAAGCTTTTTCTCGGATTTTCTCCACGGTAATATCACGCCCTTCCCACATTCCAGCGGCAGCCATAAAATCGTCTTTTTCTGCATCCTCTGGATGAGGTTTTGACGGTGATACTTTTTGCTTGTTGGCTTTTTCCTTCCCGTTTTTCAGGATTTCCACAAAATCAAAATGCGCCAACATTTCCAAAAGAAAACGGCGTTTTGATGAATCTTTAATCTGAATTGAAATGGTTTCCATAGAATTTCAAAAATATGAAATTAGTTAGCAGTTTTCGGCCGTCGGTTTGTTGCGTCCTTTGGCAACTGGGAACCGGCCACCGACAACTACCGACAAACTCTGTATTTTTGCCATCAAAATTACTACTATCCTCCGCTGCCTTTCAGCGCACTAATCCATAGTTTTCCACTAATTTGACAGAACGCATCCTCCTCATCGAAAACGCCGACCCGCGCGACATTTTTGGGTCGAACAACGTGTATCTCAATCAAATAAAAGCGAAGTTCCCCGAACTGAAAATCATCGCGCGCGGCCACAAGTTGAAAGTGAACGGCGCGGCGGGGCGCATCGCCAGTTTTGAGGAAAAAATCGAGGAAATCATCGCCCATCTAAACAAGTTTAATTCATTGACCACCAATCAACTGGAGCGAATTTTAGAGGATGAAATGCACATTTCTGCCGAGGAGGTGAGCGGCGACACCATCGTGTTTGGCGTGAGCGGCGCGCAGATAAAAGCACGCACCAAAAACCAGCGCGAAATGGTGAAGCAAATGGGCGAAAACGATATGCTTTTCGCCATCGGCCCAGCGGGCACGGGAAAAACATATACAGCGGTCGCCCTTGCCGTTAAGGCTCTGAAAAACAAAGAAGTAAAGCGAATTATTCTGACCCGCCCTGCCGTGGAAGCAGGCGAAAATCTGGGGTTTTTACCCGGCGATTTAAAAGAAAAACTCGACCCGTATATGCAGCCATTGTATGACGCGTTGCGCGATATGATCGCGCCCGAAAAACTCGCCTATTATCTGGAGACTGGCACCATCCAAATCGCGCCGTTGGCCTTTATGCGCGGCCGAACTTTGGACCGCGCCTTTGTAATTTTAGACGAAGCCCAAAACAGCACCCACGCGCAGATGCGGATGTTTTTGACGCGGATGGGCCGCGACGCCAAATTCGTCGTGACCGGCGATTTGCAACAGGTGGATTTGCCGCGCAAGCAAAGCTCCGGATTGGCCAAGGCGACCCAAATTTTGAAAGGAAAAGATGGCATCGGATTCGTGTATCTGGATGGCCGCGACGTCATCCGCCACGGGCTGGTGCGCACCGTAATTGAAGCCTACGAAAAAGACGAAAATGAACGCGCTGAAAGAAACTGATTTCCAACTTTCCGGCCAAACGGATTTTTACCGAGGCAAAGTCCGCGATGTTTACACCGTTGACAATGAGCTACTTGTGATGGTCGCCAGCGATCGGATTTCCGCTTTCGATGTTGTCCTTCCCAAGGGAATCCCCGCCAAGGGCCAAGTGCTGAACCAGACCGCCAACCACTTTTTGGACTTGACGGCGGACATCGTTCCCAATTGGAAAATCGCCTCGCCCGATCCGATGGTGACCATCGGCAAAAAGGCGAAACCGCTGATGGTGGAAATGGTCATCCGCGGCTACCTGAGCGGCCACGCTTGGCGCGAATACCGCGACGGGAAACGCGAAATCTGTGGCGTGAAAATGCCCGCCGAGATGAGGGAAAGCGACGCTTTTCCCGAACCGATAATTACGCCCAGCACCAAGGCCGAGCAGGGTGCGCACGATGAGGATATTGCGCGCGAAGCGATTTTGGAAAAGCAAATCGTGTCCGAAAAGGATTACGAAATTTTGGAAAAATATACCCGCCAGCTTTTCGCTAAAGGTCAAGAATACGCGCGCGAGCGGGGTTTGATTTTGGTGGATACCAAATATGAATTTGGGAAAACCGCTGATGGTCAGATAGTTTTGATAGACGAAATCCACACGCCGGACAGTAGCCGCTATTTTTATTTGGAAGGATATGAAACGCGCCAAAAAAACGGCGAGCCGCAAAAGCAACTCAGCAAAGAATTTGTAAGGCAGTGGCTGATTGAAAACGGGTTTCAGGGAAAAGTCGGCCAACCCATTCCAAAAATGCCCGAAAAATTTATTCAAAAAGTAACCAACCGTTACATCGAATTATACGAAACCATTACAGGACAAACGTTTACACCTCGCTCATCGGACAATTTAGAACCACAAATTTTTGAAAACATAGAAAACGAATTGAAACTTTTGCGATGAGATATTTTTTGATAATCGCTATTCTTACTCTCACCACATCTCTTTTAGCTCAGAAAAAACGCGAATTTGGTTTCCGTTTTGGCGGAAATCTACAAGATTTTCAATGCGAAAATTTTGATGGAAATCAAATTTATGATGATATAAAAAGCGGCGATCGAGAACTGGGTTTTCATATGGGTTTTTATGGAAATATCAAGGTCGCTTTTCTGCGGCTTCAACCCGAAATAACCCTCACCCAAATCTATAACGAATTGACCGTGGAAAGTGACAGCGGGCCTGAGCAGATTTATATCAATTACAATCGTTTGGATTTTCCGCTATTGGCGGGATTGAAATTGGGGCCGCTGCGCGCTTACGCGGGGCCGGTCGTCAGTTTTAATATGGAAGAGCAAAGCAACGTTTTGCAAACCGGGCTGCGCGGCGGCACTTGGGGCTACCAGTACGGCGGCGGCCTAAATTTGGGCAAACGTCTCCGCGTGGATGTCCGCTACGAAGGGGCGTGGAGCAACACCGCCGATGTGGTTACCATAGCCGAGCAAGATTTTGAAACCGATGCCCGCGTGAACCAATTGATTATCGGGATGGGATTTCGGTTGTTTTAGATAGTGATTTTGGCTTAAATAAAATCCACTTTTCTAAATTCCCCGCTCAAAATTCCCAATTTTAATAATTCCGTAAAAAACTCCGAATCGGCTATAGGAATAAGCTTCTTTTCTATCTTCTTAAAGTCTTTTAAATCTTCATTGAGCGAATAATAGAAATAACCGCTCAGTTTTGATTCTTGAATTACAAACGCGCAATACTCATTTCTTTTACGGCCTCGGCCCGAAAAAATAGCATCTGTAGGCCAGTTTTTTAGCAACTCCAACAGCGCATATTTATCTTGGTTGTTTCGCCTCCTTTGAAACATTCGCAACGCGCGGCTGGCCGATTTTTCATTGGCCGCTTTGGCCAATGGTTTCTTTTTTCCCAGCGATTCCAAATCGGATAAATACAATTTGGCCGGTTTTTGACGGAAATCGCCGGCGATTCCAAATTGCAAATTTTTGTTGGGTTTGGAATTATAGGGCGGCTTGGCTTTTCCCAGTTCCTCAAATTTTTTGATGCGTGCCACCAGCCAGTTTCCCGCCGCCTCGGTTTTCACGGATTGGGTTTTTTCGCGCAGTTCTTTACCGCGTTGGTTTTCAGCGATTAAGATGCGGGAAAGGGCATTTTTAACGTTGTCCGAAGCTTCGATATAAAGCAACTTTCCCTCCGCGTCGTGGAGGTAAAAAAGACCCCGCTGGTTTTTGGCCGCTCGCTGCAAGTCGCTGATTTTGTGTTTCATCCAATCGGTGTGTTGCACGCTTTGCCCCACCACCGAAATTTTCTTTTGCTGGTCTTTTTCCCGCAAAATTTTGAAAAGGTCCAAAGTGGCGCGCGCATCCACGTCGGCGCGGTGTTTATTGGAATGGTGAATATCCAATGCCTTGCAGACTTTTGACAAGCCGTACGATTCCAAATCGGGAATCAACTCTTCCGACAAAGTGATGGTATCTAAGGTTTTACGTTCAAAAGGATACCCTAATCGGTTAAATTCTTGCCGCAACATCCGGTAATCAAATTCCACATTGTGGCCCACCAAAACGGCATCTTTCGTGATTTCCACCAGCCGCTTGGCGATTTCGTGAAAACGGGGCGCCCGCGCCAGCATTTTTTCGGTGATGCCGGTCATTTTGCTCACGAACTTTTGAACGGGTTTGTGGGGATGCACCAAACTGATCAATTGGTCGGTAACTTCCTCGCCATCAAAGCGATAAAGGGCAATTTCCATTATGGCTTCCTTGCCGAATTTGCCGCCTGTGGATTCAATATCAAATACACAAAACATCGGGCGAAGATAAGCGGCAGCCCGCCGCACCGCTTTGTGTGGCATCTTTGCCTTTCCATAATGTCTTTGGTATTTCTATTTTGAAAACTGCGCCGCTCTTCTTTCTTCTTTTTTTCGTGGGAATTTCTTTGCAAAATGTGGCACAGGAAGGCCGTAAATTCAATCCCAATGAAGTGATACGATTGGCGCAAAATAAACGCGCCAAAAACGAAAAAACATACACTTCTTTTACTGCTGAGAGTTATCAAAAAAATCAAGCCTTTTTAGATAAAGTCCCCTTTGATATTTTGTTGATTTCTGGGCGGATTATTCCCGAAAAAAAAGATACTGGCGAAGTGTATTGGAGCGAGAAATATTCGCGCTACGAGTATTTGGATCGCCACAGTTTCACGGATTCCGTATTGAAGTTTCGCGCGGCCGGCACTATCCCCGTGCCCAATGCCAACACCCTTTCGGATTTGGATTTGAGCCTCTTCCACAAGAAGATTTTCTTTCGGTCGGGCAACGCTCGGGGATTTGTTTCGCCATTGGCACCCAATGCGTTACGTTTTTACGATTTCACTGCCGAAGATGTTTTTACGCATCGCGGGCGTAAGGTGTACCGCATCGGCTTTTCGCCCAAGCGCCGCGCCTCGGCCGCCCTACACGGCACGATGGAATTGTACGATTCTACCTTCACCTTGCACAAAACCGCCTTTAGCCTCACCGCCCAAAACCAGCTTGAATTCTTGGACAGCATTTATATCGAACAAGAATATTTGTATGAATACGATAACTATCAATTGGAATCCCAAAATATTAGTTATTTTTTAAAGATAATTGGCTACCAAGCTTCTTACTTTATAGAAGAAGATTTTTTTGATTTTAGATATGAAGAAAAGGAGAAAAATGAACCCAAAAATCGAAAGGCCAAAGAAATCATTCCAGAGGTGATAACGAACCAGCCCGTGTTGCCCAAGGCCGAAAATCTCTACCCACTTTCTGAGCGCGAGCAATTTCTTTTGGAGGAGGAAAATCTGAACCCGCTTTTCAAAGAGGAATATTCAAAAACGGAATTCCTGCACGCGCCGTTCAAGTTTTGGTCGTGGCTTTTCAGTAGTTATAAAATCCGTCATCCCAGCTATGCCGTGGATCTAAAACCGTTTTACTATTCGCCGGGCTACAATACGGTGGAAGGAATCTACTTACGCTACGATGCGCCGGTTGCCTTTTATTTCAATCAAAAAGAGCTGCGGCTACAGCCCACTTTTCGCTACGGATTTTCGGACAGAGAGTTCAAATTAAAAGCCCGCGTGGATTATTTTTTCGATTTGCGTCATCCTAAAGATTTACGGCTGGCGGGCGGTCGCAGCTATCAGCAGTTCAACGAGACCAACCCGATTTTGCCGGTTTTGAATTCATTGTACTCCGCCTTTTTGGGCCAAAATTTTTTGAAATTGTACGGCAAAGATTTCGCGCAAATCGGCTACGGACAGGAAATTTTCAACGGCTTTCAAATCACCGCCGAGCTGGAGGCGGGACGGCGCTTTCCGGTTTTCAATATCACGGATTTTCACATTACCGGCGACCCCGAAAATTTTACGCCTAACAATCCCACCATCGGGAATGTGATTGATAATCAAGGTTTTGAGGACAGCCGCGCGCTGAATTTGGATGTCAAATTTTCATTTCAAACCAAGCAATTATATAACATTGTAAATGGGCGGAAAATCAACTTGGAAATGGAGACACCGCGTTTTTACGGACGTTTCCGACAGGGAATCCCGACAGGGATTTTTACTACTGATTTTTCTTTCGCGATGCTGGGCAGCAGCTTCACCACGCCTTTGGGAGCGGTGGGCACCACGCGCTGGGACGTGAGCGGAGGCCGCTTTTTCCGAAAGAAAAACTTGCCCTTTGTGGACTACAAACATTTTGACGGTACGCAGACGCTTTTCCTCCAACCGACGGCCTCTGACCAAAGTACCATCAAGCAATTTAGCACGCTGCGCTATTACGGATTCAGTACCGATAAGGCCTTCGTGGAAATCCACGCGGAGCATAGGTTTGACGGGTTTTTGCTGTCGCGCATTCCACTGATGCGGCGGCTCAGCATCCACTCGTTTTTCGGGGTGAATTACCTCAACAATTTCGAGCGGGAGCAATTTTTGGAATTCGTCATCGGGTTCGATAACATCCTGCGCGGACTGCGCCTGGAAGCGGCCGGCGGCATTGACAATTTCACCGCTTTTTCACCTTCCGTGCGGCTGGGTATCGACTTCAACTACCGCTTTTATCGACAGAACAAAAAATAGGTGTCCTCCCAACCTTTTCCAAAAAGTAGCGTGATACTGACAAAACCCCATTGAAAATGAGACAACTTTTGACTATCGCCGCAGCGGCCCTCGCGCTGGCCAGTTGCGATCCTGTGCAGGGCGATTCGCCTGATTTTATAAACGCCACCGCCTATGAACCTATTTTGATGCAACGCGCTGATTTGGAGCAATCTATAAAATTGAAAGGCGCGCGCAGCCTACAAAATACGGGCAAAATTTATGTGAAAGATCCCTTCCTTTTCATCAATGAAAAATACGAGGGCGTGCATATCTATAATAACGTGGACCCCACCGACCCGAAGAACATTGGCTTTATCCAAATTCCCGGCAATGTGGACATCGCAATTAAAGACAACATCATCTACGCCGATAATTCGGTAGATCTGGTGGCGCTGGAATGGGACGGGACAAACCTGACCGTGAAAGACCGCGACCGCGATGTTTTTCCCGAAATCACGCCGCCCGATTTTGGTGCCGTGCCCACCGACTACCTGCCCGAAAACCGCCCTGCCAATACCGTAATCGTAAAATGGATAGAGAAATGAAAAAGTTAATTTACCTCCCGATTTGTCTGATTTTTCTGATGAGCTGCGATGCCGATTCCGGCGGTTCAGCTGATTTTGCCAACGACCCCAGCGGCAACGGCCAAGCGGGTTCGCTGGCGCGGTTTGGCGTGGTGAGCGACCATCTTTTCGCCGTCAATGGTCAGAGCCTCAAGGTGTTTGATATTTCAAATATGCAGAAACCGGAGTTCAAAAAGAACGAGAATTTGGGCGTGAACGTGGAAACGATTTTTGCGCGCGACAGCAAAACGCTTTTCATCGGCACCACTTCCGGAATGTATATTTATAACATTGAGGACGCGCCGGACGTTCGCTACATTTCTCATTATGAGCATATTGTGAGTTGCGACCCCGTGGTGGCCAATTCGGATTACGCCTTTGTCACATTGCGTACTGAGAACAACAGCAATGTTTGTTGGAACGGCACCAACCAACTGGACGTGGTGGACATTCGCACTTTGGAAAATCCCGATTTGGTGCGCACTTTACCAATGGAACAGCCGCTGGGACTGGGTTTGCACGGCGACACGCTTCTGGTCTGTGATGATGGCATCAAGATTTATGACGTGAGCGATGCGCCCAATCCGCAGCTTATCAACCATTTGTCAAATATCGACGCAAACGACCTGATTCCGCGCGGCGATTTGATTATCGTGGTGGGCGACAACGGTTTTTCGCAATATCGTTTCAAGAATGGCAACTTACAATTCCTCAGTAAGTTATGAGAAATTTTACCCTTGGGTTTTTGGTTTTTGGGTGGACACAATTGGCGTTTTCGCAATATGAATTTCGCGAATTGCCGCGCCCAAAACCGTTCCCCGAAAAAGACTGGCAAATTGCCTTTTCGCCCGCCGCGCTGGTGGTGAACTTGGTAAAATTTGAAGTGCGGCGGAAAATTGACAGACGCCATTTTTTAGGATTGGCGGGCGGCCCGCTGGTGGGCGACATCAACACCAACCGCTTTTGGGACGGCCCTGCGGATTACCGCGATATCGGTGGCTATTGGTTGCAAATCCAACATAAATTTTACCTCGCCCAACCCAGTCAGAATTTTCTTTTGTACTTGGAGCAAGGCCCGTTTTATCAAAACGCCAACGTGAGTTACGATGGGTTTGAATTCGTTCCGTTTGAAGAAAATGGATTGACTTTATTCCGCCCCGAAGAGGCTGAACTTCAATATAATAGCCAAAAGGCAGGTTATGATTTGGTGCTTGGGATGGAATTTTTGATGGACAATTTCTTCGTGGACTTGAGCTTGGGATTTGGCTATGCCTTTCAAATGAAAAACGACGGCGAACCGCCCAACGGATATTATCTGACGCGCTTCACCAACGGGCCTAACTATCAGGGATTGAGGATGTTGCCAGCGGTAAAATTTGGGGTGATGTTTTGACCTCACCCCAAACCCCCTCTCCTTCTGAGAAGGTGAGGCGTGGCGGGAGTACTTTGTATAAATTTTGGATTGGAATTGGTTTACGCAAGGGTTCTAATCGCGCGCGCCGAAGATGGCCGACCCGATGCGCACCATCGTGGTGTCTTTTGTAATGGCGATTTGATAATCGCCGCTCATCCCCATCGAAAGAATTTCAAAGCCGGACAATTTTTGTTCGGCTTTTATTTTTTTGAAAAAATCAGAAAGGCCGCGAAATTCGCTGTGGATTTGCTCTTTATTGTCGGTAAAAGTGGCCATTCCCATCAACCCTTTTATCTCTAAAAAAGGATATTTCTCTTCCAAATTTTGAGTTAAAACTTCCTCCGCTTCTTCATAATCAAAGCCAAATTTTGATTCCTCTTTTGCAATATGGATTTGCAACAAACAAGCGATTTTTCTATCGGATTTTTTGGCTTCTTTATTCAGTTCTTTGAGGCGTTTTTCTTTATCAATTCCGTGAACGAGATGCACGAATTCCGCCATATATTTTATCTTGTTTCCTTGGATATGTCCGATGGCGTGCCAGCGAATGTCTTTCGGTAGTTCCTCCGCTTTTTCCGCCATTTCTTGGATGCGGTTTTCACCAAAATCGCGGTGGCCGGCATCGTAGGCCGCGCGGATGTCTTCAATGGGTTTAGTTTTGGAGACGGCGATGAGCGTAACCCCGTTAGGGAGGTTTTTTTGGAAGTTTTGGAGGTTATTTGAGATGGAATTTTTCATAAAAATGTGTTTTACCTCCCCCGCCTCCTTCGTCGGCACCCCCTCCAAGGAGGGGGACAGGGCCGAAACTCAGCCCAAGTTTAAAAGCATTGACCGAACTCTATACCTATTTAAAATGCTGTTGTTTGCGCTAAAGTTGGTTCGAAGCGTTGTCCCCCTCACCGAGGGGGTGGCGAGGCACGAGCCGGGGGAGGTAATCGTAAATCGAATCAATCGTAAATCGACAATCGAAAAAATCGTAAGTTTTAAGAGTCAATCTGATAAACCGTCAGCCCACTCCGAAGTTTCGGCTCAATGTAGGTGGATTTAGGGGGCATCGTTTTTCCGGCGTCGGCCACGGCTTTTAGCTGTTCCATCTGCACGGGATAGAGCGCGAAGGCGATGTCAAACTCGCCGCTGTCCACTTTTCTTTGTAAGCCTTCCAAACCTTCGGTGCCGGGCAAAAATGCCGCGCGGCGGTCGGTTTTCAAGTTTTCAATGCCTAAAATTGGTTTTAAGATTTTCTCACTCAAAATATGCGCGTCCAAACTTTTGACGGGTTGGTCTTTTTTGAAGTCCTGCTTTTTTAATATTAATTGACACCAATTTTTATCCAAATACATTGCAAAATGATGCAAACTTTTGGGTTTGGGATTTTTGGATTTTTTTATATCAAAATCTTTTTTTAAAATATTTATAAATTCTTTTACCGAAAGATTGTGCAATCCCTTTATCAACCGGTTGAAATCAAAAATCTGCAACTGGTCTTCGGCAATCAGATACGCCATAAAATAGTTGTGGCCGTCGCTTGATTTCCCATTTTCATTGAAACGCTTTGCCAAGCGCGCCGAGCTGGCCGAGCGGTGGTGGCCATCCGCGATGTAGAGTGCATTTTCTTTTTCTAATTCATTGATAATTAAATCAATATCATCTTTCTCAGAAATCAACCAAAGCTGGTGCAACACGCGGTCGGTGCTGGTGAATTCGTATTCGGAGCGGGTGTTTTTATATTTTTCAAAGAGCTTTTGCAAAACAGAATTCGGCGAGTGCGTCAGCAGAACCGGCTCGGCATTGAAGCCCGTGGTTTCCAAATAATCGGTGAACATCGTCTCGCGGCGGGTCAGGGTTTTCTCGTGTTTTTTGATGCGGCCGTCCCAATAGTCTTGCACCGAAACGCCACCAATAATTCCGATGAATTCCCGCCCCTCTTTCACCTGCCGATACAAATAAAAATTTTCCGTATCATCCTGAAAATAAACCCCTTGCCGAGAAAATTTCTGAAAACAATCTTTAACTAAACCGTATTTTTTCTTTCCGAATTTTAGCTTTTTCCCGCTGTAGGGATTGATGACATGCAAAAAAGTGTAGGGATTATTTTCCAATTTGTCGGAAAGCTCTTCTTCGGAATAATCCAAATAAGAACGGGTGGCCACCAAATACGCCTTATCGCGCGGTGGGCGCAGGGCGGCAAAGGGTTTTACGGAAATCATCGGGCGAAGATAAAATCGAGCAAGGATTTAATGGGACAATGGGACAATGGGACAATTTATTTATAAACTCACTTTTGATTATCTCCTTTTGGCGAACCGAAATTTGGAGTTATTTTCTCTTTTTAAAAATTAAAACCGCATTTTTTGGCTTCAAAGTAATCAGCGGTTTGATTTGAATTTCATCGGTTTTCTTTTTGATTATAAATTTGGAAACCAGTTCATTGACCGCCAAAATCATTTCATACATCGCGAAATTGTTGCCAATGCACATCCGTGGGCCGGCGCCGAAAGGGAAATAATGCGAAGCATAATCTTTCGGCATTTTTTCCGCAAAACGCTCCGGCCGGAAATTAAGCGGGTTTTCCCAAAAATCCGGATTTTTATGGATTTCGTGGACGGCAAAAAGTAACATCGTCCCTTTCGGGAAATGTTTTCCCTCAAATTCATCGTCCTCCAAATTCACACGGTCGATGAAATAAGCGGGCGGGTACAATCGCAGTCCTTCTTCGATGGCGCGCTGGGCGTGACCGCTTTCGCGCAATAATTCGGGCAAATCCAAATCACGGTTTTGCCGCCATTCTTTATAAATAGTTTTTTGATAATCAAGGTTTTGCGCGAGCAACTGGCTGATAAACGTCAGCGCGTTGCTGGTGGTTTCGTGGCCGGCGGTGAAGAGGATGAGCATCTCGTCGATGAGTTGCTCCTCGTCCATCGGATTTCCGTCATCGTAGCGGGCTTCCAAAAGCATATCTAACAAATCGCCTTGCGGCTGGCCGCGCCGCCGTTCGTCCACCAAACTTTTTAAAATGGTGCGCGCCTCCCGCGTCATTTTCAAGTATTTTTCCAGCGTGCCGCTCCAGCGGAACCAGCGGTGCAAATAAGGTTGCCGGAGTTCGCGCACCAGCATCCCTTGCGCGGCCTCGGTGATGTGTTGCAGGCGGTTGATTTGCGTCTCGCTCACCGCCCCGCTGAACAGCGATTTGGCCACCACCTGAAACGCCAAGTCGTTGAAAACCGGAAAGATATCGAAGGGTTTTCCGGTTTCGATTTTCCCGATTTCCGTTTGAATGGTGCGATGCATCGTGTCCAAAAGCTGTATCAGTTGCTTTTTGTGAAAAGCGGGCTGGATCAGTTTGCGCTGCCGCCGCCAATGTTCGCCTTCGGCGGTCAAAAGGCCGCGCCCGACGTACTTGGCCAAGTCCGCTGTTTGGATGGGCGATTTGGTGTAATTGCGCTGATTTTTCTGCAACACATATTGCAGCAATCCCGCATCCCGACTGAAAATAACGGACTTGCGCAAGCCGATTTTCAGGCGAAACGTATCGCCCAGTTTCTCAAAATTCTGGTGGTGAAACGGCAGCGGGTTTTTGACGATTTCAAAGGAATGCTTGAGGAAGCGGCGGAAGGGAACGGTGGGGATTTTTTTCAAAGACATTTAGCGGAAGTGGCTATCAAGAATTCTTAAAATATTCCTCCACTTTTGGGTCTTGAGAAATAAATCGGAAGTCGTTTGCCTTCGCTTGTGCCACCATCAAACGGTCAAATGGATCACGATGTAAATGAGGTAAACTTCGCAGCTTTTCTAAATCCCGAATTTGAATATCCAACAAGTGAATGTTTTTTTCAATGAGAAAATCCTGAACTTCTTTGGGCGATGATGTGAAATTCAATTTGCCCAACGATGATTTTATAACGATTTCCCAAAGAGCAACGATGCTCACAAAAACTTGATTTTCAGCATCATCAATCAGTTTTCTATTTTCCGGCTTTAATGATTTATTTCCTTGAACATCCCAAATTAGGATGTGGGTATCAATGAGCAAATCCATTACATATAGTCTTTGAATTCTTCCAAAGGCTCATCAAAATCATCGCTCATTTCACCAAAAAGATGTTTCCCACTGCCGAAAAGGTCACGGCTTTTGGGGTTTGCAGATTCATTCGTCCCAATCATAATTTCCTCAATTTCTAACAAAATATTGAGGTCGTCCAATTCGCAAATCCACTTTATTACTTCTAATTTCACCTCATCTTTAGTCATCATCGCAACGGATTAAAAATATGCAGCCACCTCATCGTCCACGCTAAAAAGTTCCATATCCCGCGAAAACGATTGGGAAACCAAAAGTCGGTCAAACGGGTCGCGGTGCAGAAATTCCAATTGTTCCAATTCCTCTAAATCCCTAACTTCGATGGACAATTTTTCAATATTCAGTTGGCGCAGTCTGGTTTCAAACTTTCGAATCGTCCCATCAATTTCCAGTTTGCCCAATGAAGTTTTGATGGCAATTTCCCAAAAGCTGACGATACTATAAAACATCTCATTTTCTTGGTTTTCAATAGCATTGAGAAAATTTTTGGGAAGTTTGGAATTGCCTTCCAAATACCAAATCATAATATGAGTATCCATTAAGATTCTCATCTACATATATTCTTTGAAGTCCTCTAACGGCGCGTCAAAATCAGGGCTGACGTACAGAATGAAATCCTTGCCGCTACCAAAGCCGTTGCGCTTTCCCTTCTTTGGTTCTTTCTTTTTCAATCCCAAAAGCTGCCGGATTTGATCCAAAACCGATGGGTCTTTTTCGGCGGCCAAATGCTGGATGAGTTCCAGTTGCAAATTTTCTGTGGTCATCTTGAAAGATTTCTAACAAAAATACGATTCACCCAAACAACCCGCCCTGCGCCGGCTTTTCCCGCTGCAAATGTTCGTATGCCTTGTCCGTCACCACCCGCCCGCGCTGGGTGCGCACAATGAAACCTTCCTGAATTAAAAATGGCTCATAGACTTCTTCAATGGTGCCAGCCTGCTCGGAAACAGCCGTGGCAATCGTAGTCAATCCCACGGGGCCGCCCTTGAATTTGTCGATGACCGTCGTCAGGATTTTGTTGTCCATTTCGTCGAGGCCGTATTCGTCCACGTTAAGGGCTTTGAGGCCGAACTTGGCGATTTTCAAATCAATCGTGCCATCGCCTTTTACTTGGGCAAAATCGCGCATCCGGCGGAGAAGGGCGTTGGCAATCCGCGGCGTGCCACGGCTGCGGCGCGCGATTTCGATGGCGGCGTTCTCCTGAATCGGCACTTCCAAAATATCCGCCGAGCGCTCCACGATGGTGGAAAGCAATTCGGTGGTGTAATACGACAAGCGCGAATTGATGCCGAAGCGCGCGCGCAGTGGCGAGGTCAAAAGTCCGCTGCGGGTGGTGGCGCCAATTAAGGTGAACGGGTTCAAGTTGATTTGGACGCTGCGCGCGCTGGGGCCGCTTTCTATCATAATGTCGATGCGGTAATCCTCCATCGCGGAGTAAAGGTATTCTTCTACAATCGGGCTGAGGCGGTGGATTTCGTCGATGAAAAGGACGTCGCGCTCTTCGAGGTTGGTGAGCAATCCGGCGAGGTCGCCCGGCTTGTCGATCACGGGGCCGGAGGTGATTTTCAGGTTCACGCCCAATTCGTGGGCAAGGATGTGGGCGAGGGTGGTCTTGCCCAGCCCCGGCGGGCCGTGCAGCAACGTATGGTCGAGCGCCTCGCCGCGCTGGTTGGCGGCCTGCACAAAAATCTGCAGGTTTTCCAGCACTTTTTCCTGCCCTGCAAAATCATCAAAACTGACGGGGCGCAGCTTCTTCTCGATTTCGAGTTCTTCGGGGGTGTAGTTTTCGGGGTCGGGGGAAAGGGGGTGCATTTGCAGCGAGGGGTTTGGGCAAAATTAAGGAACGGCGTTTCAATTTTATGCCGTGCCTTTGGCACTTTTGCCCTGCCTATTTCACCTTTTACCCCAATCCCGCATATGCGGGATTGGGGCTATCGATATGGCATCCCTTTGGGACTATCCGGTAATGAGAAAATTTTGTAGTTCATCAAGAAGTGCCAACGGCACGATATATTGATAGCCCCGCACGTGAGTGCGGGGATTGAGCAGACAGGGAAAATCATCGAGGGAGTGCGGAACGCACGGCACTTTCGAGACTGAAAAAGTCTTTTGATGGCTATTTCAGTTTGGCAAATATTTCTTCTTCAGACACTTTCTCGGAACGGTCGGCCTCCTGCATCAAAATAGCCAAACCCAAATCTTCCAATTCCTCCTCCTCCATTTTTTTGAAATCAGCACCCAGCCTCTCCAATAATTGGGAAACAAAATTTAATTCGTGTTCGTCCCTTGGACTTACCATTATTTTACTCATTTTGTAAAAGTAAGATTTTCTGAATTTTCCTGCCCCGCAAAATCATTAAAACTGACGGGGCGCAGCTTTTTCCCGATTTCGAGTTCTTCGGGGGTGTAGTTGTCGGGGTCGGGGGAAAGGGGGTGCATTCGGGATAGTTATTATTTAAAATACTCTCATTTCCAATAAGTTGGCCGTTTCAAAATATAACCATTGGGCAATTTAACCTCGTCAGGAAATTGTGAATCTTTAAACTTGTTCTCGTGTTTTTCCAACTTTATAAAGGAGTTTGACCGATTAGCCAAATCATAAGAGAATAGTTTGGGCGGGAACAAGGTAATAATCTTTAGTTTCGGATTTAATTCTCGAACGACATCATAAGCAGGCGACAAATCGCTATCGGCACAGAAAACAAAGATAGCATCACATTTTCCCAAGGCTACATCCCGAATAATGTAGGAAGCCAAGGCTACATCGGATTTTTTCTCTTCCCAATATTCCAATTTGAAACCGATTTTTTTGGACGGACAAGGCACTTTTCTCCATTTGTGCCTCCTTTTAAATTCCCCAAGTGTGAGCGAGAATTTCTTGCATTGCCGATTGGCTTGAAACCATACATCTTGACGGGCAGATTTTGCTTCATTTTTCTGAACGGCGGAAAAATATTTGACCGCCTCCAACTCTTGATGGGGTCTCAAAAACATTGACACAAATTTTTCCAAATCTTGCCAATAATACTTCCGCCATTTCATAGCGCGCATTCCCTCATAGTAATTGAACCCGTCGAAATATGCGGCCACCTTTTTCATTCTGGTCAAAAATAAAAAAAGCCCTCTCCAATTGAGGGCTTAACTTAAGGATATCCCACCTTAAGGGATTATAAGGAACTGGCGTTCCTAAAGTATTTTAAGGTGCAATATTACAACTATTTTGCCAAATCATCGAAACTAACGGGGCGCAGCTTTTTCTCGATTTCGAGTTCTTCGGGGGTGTAGTTTTCGGGGTCAGGGAGAAGGGGGTGCATTTTTCAGCTTTCGGCAAAATTAAGGAAGATGGGAGCGGGTGTTGAACCTCGGCGTTAGCTTGGCTGCAGGAGCAACACATCTTTTTTCAAAAAAAGTCTTTAGACGCTGATAAAATCTAAGACCATAGATAATTCGTCATCAAATCTAAAAAGTGAAAAAGTCTTTTCATCCAAACTTGATAAACGAGTTTTGAAGCCGTTAGCTCCACAACACTAACAGGTCATTCCGCTGATTGCGGTGTTTTTCCCAAAACTTTCGCCACCCCAAAATACAACCCCAGCGCCACCAAAATCCCAAAAATATTTGGGTCTAATCCCAGCGGCATTTGGGCGATTTCAAACTTTTTCAATAGTTCCAAAACCACGGTGGTGCTGCCGCCGACCAGCATCGCCCAGAGGGCGGCGGTGGGGTTTTTGGTTTTGAAAAAAAGCGCGGCCAGCAGCGGCACGAACAAACCCGACACCATAAACGAATACGAAAACAGCATCAGCTCCAAAACACTGGTCATTAGCGTGGCGAGGAGCAGGGCCAGCGCGCCAAGGATGAAAGTAGCGACCTGCGAATATTGCAACAGTTTTTCTTCTTTGATGGGCAAAATTTTCGACAGAATATCCGTGACCACGTTACCGCTGGCGGCCATCAGGCAACTGTCGGCGGTGCTCATTATGGCGGAAAAATAGGCGCTCATCATCAGTCCCATCAGGCCGATGGGGAGGACGGTGCGCAGCATCACGGGCAGTCCCATTTCACTGTCCATATTCGCAATGGCCTCGTAACCAATGCCTTCGAACAAGCCTTGCTGCACGGCCACCCGCGCAAACAGGCCGAGCGCCACGCCCATAAACGCCATCACCGGCCATTCGAAAAACCCCGCGATGAACCACGCGCGGCGGGCGGTTTTTTCGTCGCGGCTGGCGTAAATCCTTTGATATAAAGTCATCCCGATAAACCAAATCGGGATGATGGCGATAGCCCAGTTGAGGAGTTGCTGCCAGCTTACGTTGGTGATGTCGAGGAAGCTCGGCTCCAGCGTGGAGGTGATGCCTTCCCAACCGCCTATCGCATTGTATCCCAATGGAATGCCGATAAAAATCAGACCACCCATCAGCAGCGCCCATTGGAAAGTGTCGGTATAAATCACGGCTTTCAGGCCGCCAAAAACGGTGTAAACGACGGCCACGATTCCCATTATCAAAATGGCGGTGGTGAGCGAAATGGACGGGAAAGTGGCGGTGGCCAATTTGGCGCCGGCTAAAATCTGCGCGCTGGTAAAACCGATGTAGCCGACCGCCGAAATGATGCCCGCCACCAGCGCCACTTTCGCATTGAAAAGATGCCCGAAAATTTCCGGAAAAGTGAGCAGTTTGTGATGTTTCAACAGTTTAAAAACCCTCGGAATCAAAAAGATAGCCGCCAGCCACGCGCCAATCAATCCCGTGAAGAGCAGCCACGAACCCGCAATCCCTATGGCAAAACCCAGCCCGCCGAGGCCGATGGAAAAGCCGCCGCCCACGTCGGTGGCCACCACGCTGAGGCCGATGTGCCACTTGCTCATACTGCGGCCGCCCACGTAGTAGTCGTCCACGTCTTTGTTGTGCTTCAAAAAATACACGCCCACGCCGAGCATCGCCACGAGGTAGAGGATGAATACGGTGAGGTCGATTGGGTGGATCACTTCGTGGAGGGAATAGGTAATAGTGAATAATGAATAGGTAATTAGTAATTGGGTAATCGGGTAATTTGTAAGTGGGAAAATGCGAATGTAAGAAAGCCCCCAATCTCCCGCACGTGCGGGATTTAACTCGTGAAAAGCGTGCGCTATTCTTGCGTAACATTCTCCGCTCCAGCAACCCCCCTTTGGGGGGAATGGGGGGCTAAATTTGGGGGGCTTCCCCCCGCACCTTCCGCACAAAAAAATCCTCCAACTCCCGCAGCGTTTCCGAGGTGGTTTGGATGTCCTTCACGATTTTTCCTTTGTCGAGGATGACGATGCGCTGGCAGAATTCGGTGACGTGGCCGAGGTCGTGGCTGGAGATGAGCATCGTGATATCGGTCTGGGTGTCAAGGGTTTTCAGCTCTTCGCGGAGGCGGTACTGGGTGCTGGGGTCGAGGTTGGCGAAGGGTTCGTCGAGCACCAGAATGTCCGGCCGGCCCAGCAGCGCGCCCACCACGCCCACTTTTTTGCGGTTGCCTTGGCTCAGGTCGCGGATGTACTTTTTGCGGCCGCGCACCTCGCCCGCAAAAAAGTCGTCGTACTTCGTCAAAACTTCCTCAACTTGTTGTTTGTCAAGGCCGTGCAGCTTGCCGATGAAGCTGAAATATTCGTCCGGCGTGAGGTAGTCGATGAGGAAGCCGTCGTCCAGAAAGCTGCCGGTGAAGCGTTTCCACGCCTCGCTTTGCGCCACGTTCACATCTTTGGAAATGATTTCCCCCGAATCCGGCGCAATCAAATCGAGCAGGCAGCGGAAGAGGGTGGTCTTGCCCGCGCCGTTGTTGCCCACCAAGCCGAAGGATTCGCCGGCCTTCAGCTCCAGCGACGGGATGTCGAGGACGGTTTCGCCGTTGTAGGATTTTTGGAGGGAGTTTATTGAAATTATTGTCATTTTTGTTCCTGATTTAAATAGTTTAACCACTCAATATCTATGTCTAAAAAAGGGATGTTCAGAAAATCTAAATATATGTTCGCCAATTGTCTGTGACCATTATAATTTAATGTATCCAAGATTTCACCATCCAATGAAATTATCGCGTAAAACGGCAACTCGTTATTTTTAGATAATTCGGCTTGCAATTGAGAGTAATATTCACCAAAAGTTTCGATGTCCTTGTCTTTAATATTCCAGTCTCTCCTTAATTTGTCCGTGATAATTTGGCAATCATCAATTAAACCGTAAAAAGGTGTGTACTTTTTCTCAATTCGTTCAAAAAGGTCAGTTCTGTAAAAATTATATTCACCCGAGCGCGGCCTTAATTCTGTTTGATTGAAATAAAGCAGCAGCGGCTTTTCTTCTTCTCTTGCTTTATCCAGCATTATTTCCAACGACTGCATTTGCTGGTAAACTTCAAGACCTTTCTTCGGTTTTTGTATTAAAAGTGTGGCATCAAAGAACAATCCATAGGTTACTTTGGAATCAATGTTTTCGTAGAATTGACGTTTAAGCCGTTTGACTTTAACAGCTTCATATTCAAGGGCGTACATCATAGATTCAAGACGAATCCAGCCTTCGCTTTCTATGGGTTGATTTTCATTTTCAAATATGAATTGACGAAAATTTTTGATTTTTGGATACCAATCCTGCGAACGCAATTTTTCAATCGAATCCATCACCATTCCATAAGTTAGAATTCCCTTTTTAAACCCACTTAAAATTATATCGAAAGTGGCTCCTTGCAATATGTCCTTATCAATATAGTCTAATTTAAGACACTCATAAAGTTCATTTAAACTTGGTTTCTCCCATTCAAATAAACGTATTTCTTTATTGCAAGAAAGAACTATGGTGTCTTCTCTAATTTCCTGACAAGGAGATTGAGCAAACACTAATTGGGAGCTTAGAAATCCCATAAAAAATATTGCAAAAAGTTTTTTCATAAAATTATTCAAATTAAGTTCTCGACTCCGCTCGAACTGACAACTGCGAACTGCCTCCTGCCCACTGAAATTCACCCCTCCCGAAACCCCGCCGCATTCCTATATTTTTTCTCCCTGAAATTACTTTCAATGGCGCGGGACCAATACTTGTGGCAGGCCAAGCTGAGCAGTCCCAAAAACCCCAAAAAGGCGAGGCCGAAATAGGGCCGACCAAACACGTTGAAGGCTTGGAACATTAGTATGGGAACTACAATCAATGGAATAACTATGATGTATTGAACTGCGCTAACGCCTTGGAAATTAAAGGCTGATCCTTTTGACATATCAATCGGTTTTTTTTGGTAGGTGCTGGCGTATAACATCACGAAGGTGTTCACGCCGATGTTGTAGAGAAAGGCGGCGGTGTTTATCCAAAACGCCTTGATTCCGAAGAAAATAAATCCCAATGAAAAGAGGTAAAATATGAGGCAAGCGATGACGAGCAGCCAAAACTTAGCTTTGAAAAAGTCCTGCATCGGGTAGGCGCGCGTCAAAATTCCATCGAAATATTTGCCTTCCCATCCTACCAAAAACTGTCCATAGTTTATCATAATAATTCCTATCATAAATATGCCTACGAACAACAACATCATATAGCCATCTTCAAATTCCTCTTGCATCCAAAAATACAGGCCGTAAAGCAGTACGAGCGGTGCAACGTATAGCAAGCTTTTGGTGCGCTTGTTCCGCGTGATGAGTTTCAGCTCGTTGGCCACCATCGTGCCGAGGATGCCGCGCGATTCGAGGAAGCTAAAGCGTTCGGTGCCAGTGGCTTCGGAGGTTTTGTCGGCCCAGCGGTCGAGGTGGGTGTAGGTTTTCAGGAAGCGGAAATTGAGCCAGTACGCGAGGCCCATCGCCGCCAAGGGCAAAACGATGAGGATCGGCCGCGCGGCCAGCGGCGCAAAGAGCGCCCGCGACACCTCGCGCAGGGAAAACCACCCCAGCGAATCGCCCGCCGCGCAGAACGCCAAAATGCCCAAAAAGACGAAGAACACCCATTGCTTGACGGCCAAAATCCGTTTTATGTAAATGGCCAAAAAGTGGTTGAACAAAACGAGGAGAAACATCGCCAGTAGCCACAGCACGGCCGTGCTTGGACTGTATTCGGAGGAAACTTGGCGGATGGCGAACGGCACCAAAATCAGCAGCGGAAAAAGGTTGAAGAGGTTGAAAATAGACCCTTGCAAAAGGTAGTGGATGACGGTGGTTTTTTTGAGCGGCTGGGTGAGGTAATGTTGGATGGAAATCACCGAAAGGTCTTGCAGAAAAAAGCGCATCGCCAAGTCCATCCCCAAATAATACAGCCAAAACCCAACGAAAACGGGGGTGAGGAATTCGGCGTTCGGGGCCACTTCGGCGAGGATTTCCGGCATCGCAATTCCCAACAATAAAAAGCTGCCAATCAAATAGATGGCAAGGAATCCGATAAGGATCTTGACGGCGATGCCCTGCGTGAAATATTTGGAGCGGAGGGTTTTTTTGAGCTGGTGGCGGAAGAGGGTGGGGTACATTTTGTTTGATGTTTGATGTTTGATGTTTGGGGTTTGTGGTTTTGGCCACCGAAATCTTTAGGGGTACGGCAGGATTTAATCACACATTGGCAAATGTGTAAGAAGGCTTTTTATGGGATTCAAAAATAGCGCGCGCTTTTAGATTTTCTGCCAGGATTTGTTTTAATAAAAAAAGACCCGCCGGATAAAAATCCAACAGGTCTTATTTAAAATATTATCTAAAAAAATTTTAGCCCAGCGGGCCGCTCGCCAAATACAATTCAGACAGTGTGGGAAATTCGGAGCCACCTTCGGGTTCCAAGGTTACGGCAAAATCGCTCGCGCCTTCCACCGTGCCAATTTTGCGGAGGACATCCTGATAATCGCCTTCGTTGAAAACGCCGATGCTGACCGGAACCGGCCCGCGCAGCGCCCACAATTGATATTGTTTTCCGGCCGGCGCTTTCGGCAGGTTTTTCACATCCAAATACACCGTTTTGGTTTCGTCATTGAAAATCACGTCCGCGCGGAAACCCTCGTCGCGGTTGGGCGTACTGGCCATTTTGAAAATCTCGCTGGCAGGGTCGCGGACTACGTCAAAGTCGCCTTTCAGATTTTGGTAGTCTTGTTTAACTTCTTGATAATTGACCGTCAAAGTGGTGTTTTGCTGCTCCAGTTGCGCCACGCGCAATTGCGTACTGGCCAAGTTTTCCTGAATATCCTTGACAGAATTGTACTGCATAAAATTCAATCCCAAACTGAGCAAAAGCAGGAGGGTGGCAGCCACCGCCCACCAGTGCGTGCCGCTCGATTTTTTGGTGTCGGAAGGAGCGATGGAACGTACAACTGATTCATCCTCAAAGGAATAATCATCGCCCAAGGCATTTTTCAAAATCTTCGCCTTCCATTCCGGACGCGGAATCACGGTGTGAGCCGAGGCCAAATCTTCCAGCGCTTTTTGCGCACGGCGCAGTGCCCCGCGCACCTCAATATCGGCGGCGGCGACGCGCTCCACTTCCTGCGCCTCGTCGCGCGGAAGGATACCAAGTGCGTAAGCTTCAAGCATTCCGGATTCTATGTAGTCCTTGGGTTCCAACCGATTACAATTGTTTTTCTTTACTAAACATTTTCCGCAGCTTGTCCAGCGCGGCTTTCGCACGGCTCTTTACCGTGCCCAGCGGAATGTCGCGTTCCTCTGAAATTTCTTTCTGTGTATATCCTTCAAAGTAGGATAAATGCAGGACTTCCCGCTGTTCGGTTGGGAGGTGGTTGAGCAGTTCTTCCACGCCGATGTGGCTGGGGTCAAACGGGCTCTTGCCCTCGATGCCATATACGAGCGGTGCGAGTTCTTGGTTTTTGTCAGAATTTTTATTTCGCTTGGAACGGAGGTAGTCGATGCACAAATTTCGTGTAAGGTTAATCATCCAAGTATAGAGCGCGCCTTTGTCCGCGTCATACTTTTTGCGCTGCTGCCACATTTTGGTGAAAGCGTCTTGCAAGAGGTCGTGGCTCAGGTCGGGGTTGCGCGTCATTTTCAGCAGCACCCCATACAGCGCGCCCGAATAGGCATCGTAGATATACGTTAACCCAGCGGGGTTGCCCGCTTGGAACTCCTGTATGAAATTCTGCTCCGTTATGTGTTTTTGATGATTCACGTCGTGTTCGCTTTTGAGTAAGGCGAACTTCGGGGTATTTGTTTATCCCGCTATGAAATTTCGATATATTGTCAGATAATTCGGATGAGAAAATAGTTCTTTTTCCCTTTTTGCGCCACGATGTATTGATGGTTTATCAAATCGCGGGTCGTAATGTTTTTTTCGGTGGAAACTTTGCTTTTGTTGATGGAAAAACCGTTGCCCTGAATCAGCTTGCGCGCCTCGCCCTTGCTGGGAAAAATCTCGGTTTCCGTGGCCGCAAATTCCACAATGTCAATGCCCTGCGAAATTTTTTCCTTGGGAATTTCAAACTGGGGAACGCCCGCAAAAACCGCCAGCAAGGTTTTTTCGTCCAAATCGCGCAGCGCGTCCTCGGTGGCTTTTCCAAATAAAATCTCCGAGGCTTTTTGCGCTTTTTCCAAATCTTTTTGGGAATGCACCCGCTCCGTAACTTCCTCCGCCAAAGCACGTTGCAGTTTTCTTTGATAAGGCGCTTCGCGGTGTTCCGCAATCAAAGATTCGATTTCTTCTTTGTTTTTTAATGAAAAAATCTTGATGTAATTCTCCGCGTCGTCATCGGCGGCGTTCAGCCAAAACTGATAAAATTCATAAGGGCTGGTCTTGTCCGCGTCCAGCCAAATGTTGCCGCCCGCCGACTTTCCGAATTTCGTTCCGTCCGCTTTTTTAATCAAAGGCGTGGTCAGCGCAAACGCCTCGCCCGCGCCCATCCGCCGGATCAGTTCCGTGCCGGTGGTGATGTTGCCCCACTGATCGCTGCCGCCCATTTGCAGCTTCACGTTGTGGTTTTTTTTCAGGTATAAAAAATCGTAGCCCTGCACCAGTTGGTAGCTGAATTCCGTGAAACTCATCCCCGTTTCCAGTCGGTTTTTCACCGAATCTTTGGCCAACATATAATTGATGGTGAGGTGCTTGCCCACGCCGCGGATAAATTCCAAAAAGGAAAATTCTTTGAACCAATCGTAATTATTGACGATTTCCGCCGAGTTTTCCCCACAGTCAAAATCAAGGAATTTTTCCAGTTGCTTCTTTTGGGAATTCAGGTTGTGGTTCAAAGTTTCTTCATCCAAAAGATTGCGCTCCTCGCTTTTTCCGCTGGGGTCGCCCACCATCCCCGTGGCGCCGCCCACCAGCGCAAAAGGCTTGTGCCCAGCGCGTTGGAAATGCACCAAGGTCATAATCTGCACCAAGTTGCCCACCCCCAGCGAATCCGCCGTCGGGTCAAAACCGATGTAGCCGCTCACCCTTTCTTTTTGCAAAAGTTCCTCGGTCTGCGGCATCATATCGTGCAACATCCCGCGCCAGCGCAGTTCTTCGGTGAAGTTGGTTTTCATTTTTTTTTGAAAAATTGAGAAATATGGAAGGCAAAAATAGAACTTCGCTTAACTCCAACTGCGCTGGCGAGGGTCTGGAACTCGTGCCGAATAAAAATTAAAGAGAGGGCTGACCAAACATATACCGCACCCCAACGAAATAAAGAAAACTCTTGTAGGTAGTATTGAAAGTCGAGTTGAATTCAGCTTCTGTATAACCAGCATCGGTCAATCCAAATCCTGCTCCCATAGTAAGGGATAGCCCACGAAATAAATTGAACCGCCCGGCAATAGTCCCAGTAAGATCAAAGCGGCTGATGTCCTCTTCCGGAAAAGGGAAGGGTTGCCTGTCCAGCGGGCTGTAGCCAGCGTCTTTGTTCTATAGATAAATCTTGTTTTCGATGCCCGGCTCAATCCAGAACCACTTGGCAGGCTTCAGTTGAATTCGGATGGGAATATTCAAGTAGTAAATGTCGCGTTTTTTATCAGGATTGCGAACACCAGTGCCGCTGC
Source organism: Owenweeksia sp. (assembly GCA_965214115.1). Taxonomy (GTDB): domain Bacteria; phylum Bacteroidota; class Bacteroidia; order Flavobacteriales; family Schleiferiaceae; genus Owenweeksia. The sequence goes on along the minus strand of CBDCAU010000001.1, from coordinate 138,337 downwards.
GCACGTTGCCGCCACGCGCGCTTAGTCCAAGACCGCTCCCTACGCCCAGCCATTTGAACAAACCATAGTCATAGTGAGCCAAAAGGTCAAAACCGGGATTGAAAGCACTCAGCTCGTCCCCGGCTTTTTCGCCGTTCGCCTCGCCGGCGGCGCTTTGCTCCGTCCACAGGCTGCTGACGTTTACCCCCATTTGCAGACCCAAGGCGTGGTAAGGCCGAAATTGCTGCGCTGCAAGTCCGTACACGCCGAGCAGGGTCGAAATCAATACGATTTTTTTCATCATTCTCTAAAATTATAGCGGTAGGCCATTGCCAAGCCTACCCAGTTGAATTTGTCCGGATTGGATTCCAAAACGCTGTGCCAGCTTTCGCGCGAAAGCGAAAGCTCGATTTCCGAGGGGCTGGTTTTGGTGCCGATTTTGAAACTGGCGCCCACCACCGGTTTCCAGCCCAGTTGAAACATCGCATCGGGATTTCCCACGCGCTTGTCGGTCCGGCTGCCGTCTTGCAGTTCTTCGTAATAAGTGAGTGTTTCCAACTGCAGGCCGATGCCGCCGCCCAAGCCGAAAAAGAGCGCAAAGCCTTCGTCGCGGAAATAGTACATCGGCATTGTGGTGAGGCCGAAATGAAGAGAGGAAACTTCCAAATACTGAGCGTTGTACAACCGCTGGTTGGGGTCGTTTTGGTAAATGATCGTTTGGCTGACGGGGAAAAAGTACGAACTTATCAAGCCCGTGCGCAACGAAAAGAAATCGGAAATATTGGCCTGCTGGTTCAGATCCAAAGAAACTGTTGGCGCGTTGCTCACAAAGGTTTGTGCCACGCTGGTTTTGAGGCCGATGGCCAAGCTGTTGGGGTACAACCGCTGCGCCGGCAGCGAAAAACCCAATGCCACAAAAACTAAAACCGTCCAAGATTTCTTCAAAGCTCGCTCTATTGTTTGATGACTGGGAAACGCTCAATACGCCCGTTCAGCCGCAGCCATATATAATATTTGCCCGCCGCCAAACCCTCGAAGGGCAAGGTGAAATTGCCGCTGAGGTTTTCTTTCTGCAACACTATTTTGCCGTGGCCGTCCAGTATGCGCATCTCGTCGGTCTGGGTTTCGGACTTGCCGAAGGCCACGTTTACCGTGCGGGTGGTGGGGTTGGGGAAAAGGCTGATTTGCGCGGCTTCCGTTTCGGCGATGACCGCATCGGGGTTTTCGGCGGAATTGTATTCCGCGTTTTCCATTGCGGCGGTTGCGCCGTTTCCGCCGTTGGGGTTGGCCACGCGCAGGTACGCCACGTTGCGGGTAGTGCGGTTGCCCGCGTCGTCGTAGGTGTATCGGTAGGTTTTGGTTTGGGCTGTTACTGACATCCCAATAAACAGCAGTGCTGCAAACAGATAAAGTACTTTTTTCATTGTTATAATTTTTTTTACGGTTTCAAGACAAATTTTTTTTTGAAACTACATTTAATTCGAAACGCAACGGCATTCATCGTAGTTATTTTTTTCCATCATATCCTGTTGCCAATATTTCAGGCCGTCACCTTGGTTTATCCCGGTGGCACATTCTTCTTCGGTAAAATTTTTACCATTCTTGGTGCAATCACAAACGACACATTTTTTGCAGCTTGTGAATGTTGTAGTTATAAAAATGAAAGCTATTGTAAGGTGCTTTTTTTTCATATTATTTAGGGCGTTAAAGAGTTAGTACTGTCTGGTCATCATCCTTAAAAAGATTCTTCTTATCGCCGCAGCTATTTAGAAAGAAAGTCATAATGATAAATGATAGTTATGGATGAAAATTTTTTCATAATTACAAAATCTAAACTTACCATAAAAATCCATCGCCGAAACCGAACTGGAAAAATTTAAGGTATAAATTCGTTAGTGCTATCCGGTTTAGGGGAAAATTCAACAAAGTGATAAATTTCATTTCGGTCTCTTTCTTCGGTTCGGTCACCATCCACAATCCTATAACTTCTTTCAATTCTGAAAGTGGTATCGTTGAGGATTGTTCCTTCTCTAACATAGGCTGGAAGTCCGCCCCCGCTTGAAGGATACCATCTTTCGAATTTTATCCTGCCACCATCGATTATGAAAACGCCCCATTGATGTTTCCTGTTAGAGGAGTCATCAATCCACCCAAAATCAATAAACCTATTTTCAATTTCTTTTTGTTGGTCTAAACGAAAACCCCCAGAGTAAAATAACACCCCATTTTCATAAAAAAAGTAAGAGCTGCCAAAACCTTCCGTGGTTGAGGCAATTTCTTGATAGTAATACCCGTCCATTCGCATATCATTTCCAGTATATGCTTGAAGTGGAAGGGTTAGTTCATCGTCCTTCAAGGGATTTTTCTTGTCGCCGCCGCAATTCAGAGAAAATGCCATAATGACAATGTAAAATGAGAAGTTTTTCATAAATCCTGACTATTAAACTACCATAGAAAGCCCCCGCCGGAACCAAACTGGAAAAAGAACTTATTGGTTCTATCCAATTCTCTAAAATGTGGGGTGCCTGGTCGCAAAAAATCGTGGGCCAAGCGATTCTGAAAAGTGTGTCGTATCCCTTCAGAGTCTCCTCCGAATCGAAATGGCCCAATTCCTAAATAGGCAACTCCGGCTCTATACTTATCAGGGTTATCGCCATTTGCGTTAGGAAGGTAAAACTCCCCATTATCTTCTCTGTCATCAGGATTTAGACCCGGATCCCCTGTAAAAAGATTTATGCCAACAGTGATATTCGCAAACCGCAATTTCACCGCAGCTGTCCGAAACCGATCTCCTCCATCAGGATTTGGCCCAAGAGGAATATTCCAGTCAAAGAGATAATCATTTTCATACTTGATATTGGCTATGGGATTACCCAACCTAATATGTCCCAATGTTTGGTCAAACTCATCCCCTGGATTGTTGTATCTCGTACTGCCTACTGTAGCTATTCCGCCGAAACCCCACTCTACCCCGTGGGTAGTTTGCCAGCCTGGAGTAACGGAATAGTTTTTTGAATAATATCCTACTCCTCCGTGCACCCTAAAACTGATAGGTGCTGCTTGGGGTATCCCAATTGAAGTTCTAACTCCAAAGCCTTTTTGATGTGATCCAAAAGAGATGTCGAACTTAATGGCAATGGGCGAGACATATTTTTGAATATCGTAGCCCACTTCAGTAAAAAAAAGAGCGGCAAAAAGTATAATTTCACCGCTTGGATCGACAAATTTGCTCGGATTGTTGTAAGCATAAGCATACCGATTTTGACTTTGGGAAAACAAGGGGTCTTGCACATAATTATCCGCACTCATCATCCTCCCCGTCAGCGGGTCGTAGATGCGCCCGTTCATATTGATGATGCCGAACCAGTCCAGGTGCTCGTGGCCGGTAAAGCCGCGGTACATCAGCCCGGTAAAGAGGTTGTTATTTTGGCCGGGGTTGTAGGTATTCACCCAAGTTTCGGGGTCGCGGCGGTTGCCCCAGGCGTCGTAGCTGTATTCTTCGAGGAGGCCGCCGCCCTCGTCCAGCACGGCCAAGATGGAGCCGAGGTAGTCGCGCGTCAATAAGTGGAGGGCGTAGTCTTCCGTGCCCGCTTCTTCGATATACACGGCCTCTAGGCCAGTGGGCGTACTCACGTAGGCATAATTTTTAGGTTGACCGTTGCGGATGTCTATTTCATAAAGCCCGCCGCCTAAATAGTAGCGCTCCACATTTACGTCCCCATCTTGCCGTATAATCATTTTGCGCCGTTGTTCATCGGCGCCATATACCAACTCTGCGTCAAAAGCTCCTTCTGCAATCGTAACCACACTATGAAAGGGGGTATAACCTATCTCCTGCGGGTCGTCAGAAATAGTTCCCGGATTATTTATAATATCAGTAGTTTGACCATTAGAAAGATTGGTATAATCACCCACATCCGTTTTAAAAGTAATATCGCCAGATGCAGAAAAGTCGACATCGAAGGTATTGGGATTTCCAACCATAGTGCGACGGGTTAGCCTATCCAAATTATCATAATCGAAATCTTCCTGTAGGCCGTAGCTCATATTCGTTCGCGAACTAAGGTTTCCCGTGGCATTATTAAAATCATACCCATATTCAATTACTGAATGGGAGTGATATTCAGGCAAACCGGAGAGCGGATCGTAATCGCGGATGACGTTGGTATTGCCGAGGTTATAGGCCGTGACGTGCCCAAACTCATCCTCATCTGCATATTGCCAAATGAGCTGCCCATCCGATTGGCGTCTAATCCATTGAGTATAGCCATAGCCGTAACTGTCATATCCGTGTGCAATTTCCAAATTGTTGGGATATCGTAAAGTATTCAAATTGCCGTCGGTATCGTAGTCGTAGAAAAACTCATAGCTTTGACCATCCACCACCTCTACCATTCGAACCGTCCGACCTAAATTATCATAATCGTAGGTGGTTTTAGTATTATAGAACTTGTCAAAAGACAGTTTTTGAAAAAACACCAATGGCACTAAAGCATTGTAAACCAATACCCTGTACCATTGGTGAAAAAATATATGTTGGACAAAAGTATCATAAAAAAGAGCTGTGCCCGCACCTGAGCTTCGGCAACGGGCGGGGCAACGCGAAGGTGGAGGACTGGCAGGTGGTCCAGGCGGTGCTGTACCGGCTGAAGACGGGCTGCCAGTGGCGCGAGCTGCCCGTGCGGCAGTTCTTCGCGGTGGGCTACAGGTGGCAGAGCGTGTACCACCACTTCCGCAAGTGGTGCCGGGACGGCAGCTGGGAAAAGGCTTGGCGGGGGGCCCTGGAGAAGCACAAGGCCGGGCTGGACATGTCCAGCGTGCAGCTGGACGGCTCGCACACCCCGGCCAAGCGGGGCGGCGGGGCGGTGGCCTACCAGGGCAGGAAGAAGTGCCGCACCACCAACATGCTGTTCCTGACCGACAGGCGGGGGCAGCCGCTGGCCTGCGGCGACGCGGCGGCCGGCAACCACCACGACACCCACGGCCTGGCCGGGCAGGTGAAGCGGATGCTGGGCGCGCTGGAGGCCTCGGAAATCCCCACCGGGGGGCTGTTCCTGAACGCGGACGCGGGCTTCGACGCCCAAGAGTTCAGGGACTTTTTGGAGGACGCGGAGATAAACGCAAACATCCGCCCCAACCCCAGGAACGGCGGCGGCGAGGGGCACTTCTTCGACGAGCTGCTGTACGGGCACAGGTTCGTGGTGGAGAGGACCAACGCCTGGCTCGACGGGTTCAAGGCGCTGCTGGTGCGCTTCGAGACCAGCCCGCTGCACTGGAAAGCCCTGCACTGGCTGGCGTTTGCGGTAATTTTGCTGAGGTGAATTTGACTTTAGACAACTTCATAGGGTGATTGAGCTTCGTCCAAGCCGCCTTTGAACTGGCTGTCAAAAAGATAGGTGTAAATTCCATCTGGACCAGTTTTGGTAGTCATACGACCTAATAAATCATATTCCATTTCATACACATTGCCTTCCGCGTCCTCCTGACGAACCAGTTTCCCAATATTATTATAATCATACTCCATTGTGCCTGCCGCAGGATCAATCAGTTGATTTTGGAAGCCAAGGGCATCATAGCTTATGGTTGTGGTGTTGGAGGGCCCTACTATTTGTCGCGGCTTCCCCCAACTATTATAGTGATAGTTTATCGTACCTCCCGCGTCGGTGGAGGAAACTACTTGGCCCGATACATCCAAAACCTTGGTTGTACTCTGATTTGTTGCAGTATTCGTAACCGTGGTGGACAGCCCTGAATAAGAACTGGTTACAGTATGTGTGGGAGAGGCTTGGCTGATTACACGACCGTAATCATCGTAGGTGAACGTTGTGAAATGTTTCTGCCCGCCATTGAAATAAGGCAGGGACTTTTTCCACACCTCATTTTTAGTATTATAAATAGTCTGGACAAAAACCCAATTGTCGTTTTGGTTCTTGACTTTATCACGAACTTTCCGTAGTTGTCCGTCAAACCACTTTTCGGAAGGGGGCTGGTTGGTGCCAGTTATTTCCTCATAAAACAAAGACTGGTTGAAAGTAGTTCCTGCGTCCCATATTCGGTCAATATCTTCTGTATTTCCGTCAGGAAAAGCTGTTTGTGTGAGGCGGTGAAAATCATCGTACTGGTAAGAAGTAATCAGCCCATTTTCATCAGTTACTTGCTCAACTTCGCCGCCCACGGCGTAATAGTCGTAATCCTTGACCCAGCCCAGTGGGTTCGTTTTGGTATCCACAAATCGAAAATCCGGCGTGTAGGCATAGGAAGTGGTGCGGGGCGTAATGCCGCCATCGGGGTCGAGAATTTCGCTGGTCAAATTTCCATAACCGTCATAAGCGAAAGTGGTAACAATCTCATCCGCTGTGCTGGGGTGAAGCTTTTCTTTTTTGAGGTTTCCGTTGGTAAAATACTCGAACGATTTACTTACGGAGACTGCCGCCTCGCCATCCCTGGTTGTGGTGGAGGTAGTGGTGCTGGGCGTCCAGTCGATCCAGCTGCCTTGGTCATCATAAGTGGTGGTGGTGGTTTGAGTGATTAGTGGGTTGCCAAAAAACAAGTGGTTGGAATAGGTTTCTCGGGTACTGCCCGTAGTATTACCGTAGGAGTCATAGGTTAATCCATTTTCGCGAGTAAAAACGCCTCTCACAGACTCCTTCGATTCTCTTAGTACAACCTTTGGGGCGGCAAACTGCCACTCACCGTTGGCAAAGTTGTTTTTTAAACCGGAAGTAGCGTAGTCGACTTTTTCCGACATTAAAAGTGTGCTGGATAAGAGCCTTGTCTGATTTTGTTGCGGCAAAAAAAGGTTTGGGTTTGCACTGGCCGCAAAATCTACAAAATTCATTGAAGCCCATTGTTTGACCCCCTGTATATGATCTAAAGTTTCGACAGATTGATAACCCAAAAAACCTAACCCAGTGCTATTTACCCTAAGATTGTCATACGAGTATGTCTGATGGTTAAAGAGGTTGGTTCGCGCGCCCGCCCCGTCGGTTTTAAAATCCCATTGCTTTACTGATTTCGTGACCGGAATAGGAGCAATGATGGACGGATTGGGGTAGGGGCTGACGACCCTGTCGACGGCATACGAACCAATTTGCGAAAGCGGCTCAAATTCAAATTCCGTCAGGCGATTGAAGCCATCCAATATTTGGTGTACAAATGCGCTTTTGTCTTGATAGCGAAAAACAATATTAAAAGCCTTTTTTTCCAATGATGAGGTAAGAAAGTTTATATACTTATCATAGTAAATCAATTGAGGGTCACCACTACCTTTGAAGTCGCCAAAATCAAACATATAGGGCTTGATATCGCCTCTGTTCGTAAAAATTGTAGGAGGCAAGCTATGCGAAGCTAAAGTCCAGCCCGTAACCTTGTTGTAATGAATATTGATATTGTAATCACTGCTCCCACTCGGGTTCCTTTCTATTACCACGAAATCTGCTCGGCCATCACCATCCACATCCCTAACAAAAATCAAAGGCTCCCCATCTATATAGCCAGGCTTGTTCCATTGGGTTCCTGCTAAATCCAGATTGTAGCTAACATTTGGAACAATATGCGGGTAGAAGCCAGAGCCATCAAAATAACTGATATGAAAATCATTCGTGGTAGAAGTGTTTTGGTAGGCAATATCTGAGATTCCGTCGCCATTGAAGTCGGCGGTCTTGAGAAAATGATAAGAATTTGGAAACCCATTATCGTATAGTATTTTCCACGTCGTCCGATCTTCGCTATACATAATCTTGGCCTTGAGATCGTTCACAAACATTATGTCGGCTTTTCCATCACCGTTAAAATCACCAATTTGAGCACTATCAACCCGTCCCTGTCCCCAAGTTTGAACGTTCAAGAAAGATTGGCTGGTGACGGGAGAGGTATTCTCCGTGTAAACAATTTTCCAAGTGGGCATATAATGGAATGTTTCGTGATCAGTTGGATTTAGGCCTGCTGTATAAGAAAAATCCGTTATGGCATCGCCATCAAAATCGCCCACCACCAAAGAGAAGGGATAGTTTTGGGGCGCGTATTCGTGAGTATGATCAAATTGAGGCTGCTCAAAGCCATAAGGCAATTGATCATTAATATAATATGTTTTTTCCTTGGTAAAAGAACCGGGGTTACCGGGATTGTTGATATAGTAATCCACGTAATATCTACTTCTATCGTTGCTGCCTACCTCCACCCTCTGCAAAAGAAAATCTGATAAAGCATCCCCATTGAAGTCGCCGGGATAAATATTGCAGAATGGGGCCCGATAGCATTCCCCGGGTTTGTAAACCGAAGTGAAGGTGCCAAGAATTTGATTTCGCGTAAAGTTTCCGTTCCCACTGTTCTTGGTGTTGACCCATAGCTGATAATGATGATGATAAGTTGTGATGGGACCCTGAAAATCGAGACCTATGTCACAGGAACCGTCCTCAGTCTTATCATATTCCAAGGAAAGCACATCATCAATTCCGTCTCCATCAATATCCATAATCACTCTTTTCGAGGTCTTAGTAGAAGCGTGATATTGTGGGTTTATCGAAGCGTCAATAGCATATTCCACGTTTGGTTGATGCCATTGAATAATGATGGAATTAACAGGTGTCCCTTGGCTCTCATAATCTATCTCCACCAATCGAGAGAAATCATCGGCCGTTACTCCAGTGCTCCAATCATAGGAGAACTCAAAACGTGAATATTCGCTGCTATTTATCTTACTGACAATTTTTTTAAGCACGAGGTTTTTGTCAAAACGATGACCCGCGATGTGCCTCACGCTTTCATCGGTACGGGGTGAGTAGTGAAATTCCACTTCTGCGGCTGCCGTTTCCCCCACGAAAGCGTAACGAATGCGCTCCAAACGAAATTTTCCGCTGGCTTGATCAATAGAATAATCATATCGGATTTGATTGCCGTTCCGGTCTTCTGTTTTGCTGAGCAGCCAAAAGGCGGTTTCGTTGTTGCCATTGTGAACCACATCCACTCTTGAAGCCGAAGTTTCCCCGTAATATCTCTTCATCCCATCTTTTTGGCGAACCAGAAAATAATTGCCACTTTCTTTGGTAATCTTCTGAAAAGATTGTATTGATGTTCTATATTCACTGTTGGTTGCTAAATTACTGCCTGAGAAAAGGATGAGCCGCTGACCATCTAAGGTAAGCTTGTCATTGTTGTCAAACTCAATCGGTGATACTTGGTCGTCGAACACGTGGTTTTCAGGAGTGCGGGATATAATCCCGTAGGCGGAGAGATTCCAGCCGATGCCCAACAATCCATTTCCACCTGAAGAGTTGTAGCTTATGGAAATCTGCGGCTTCATTCCATTAATACCTTTAGGCACATCGATCGGGATAGAATAGGTAGCTGAGCCATTTTACACATTTACAAGCCCGGGAATGGAATATACGGGTTTGGACTGGTCAATGTCTCGGTTAATATTTGGAAGGGTAGGAACGTAGGGATTGCCTTCTGCTGGGAATAGAGCTTGAGAGAACAATGAAATGTTTGCGCAGAATAATATAGAAACAAAAAGGAGACGGGTATTATGTGGTGTCATTTGGAAGGCAAAAAAAATTTGCCGCAAACAAAATAATCTAATGTTAAGAGAAAGTTAACAAGTTAAAAAATTACAACCATTTTTTTCTTTACTCGCTTATGGCACCAGTTGCACTTTGGCGCCAGCGACAACGTAACCAGCCAACCACAAAAATTTAACTTCGCCGATTCAAAGAAAACCATTGGAAACCAACATTCTTGTCACCGGCGGCACCGGCCTCGTAGGCGCGCACCTCCTTTTTTCTTTGGTAAAAAAAGGCGAAAAACCCATCGCCGTCCATCGCCAAAATTCCGACCTGAATTTTATCAAAAAAGTATTCTCTTTTTATGATGAAAACGCCGATGCCCTTTTTGATAAAATAATGTTCAAAGAAGCCGACCTTTTGGACGTGGTTTCTTTAGGCGAAGCAATGCAAGGCGTTTCGCAAGTCTATCACTGCGCGGCCATCGTCTCATTCGCGCCGCAGGAGGCCGACAAGATGATGGAGGAAAACCCGCTGATGACGGAAAACGTGGTGAACGCGGCGCTGGCCAATGGCGTGGAAAAACTGGTGCATTGCAGCAGCGTGGCCGCGCTGGGAAGAGCAAATCCCATTTTGAAAGGTGCGGAAAAAAAGGCCTCCCCAAAAATCATCACCGAAAAGACGGAATGGAAAGAAGGCGAGGAAAATTCGGCCTACGCCAAAAGCAAATATTTGGCGGAATTGCAAGTGTGGCGCGGCATTGAGGAAGGTCTGAACGCCGCCATCGTCAATCCCAGCATCATCCTCGGCGCGGGAAATTGGGACAGCGGAAGCAGCGCCCTTTTCAAAAAAATCGCCAATGGTTTCAAGTTTTATACGGATGGAATCAATGGCTATGTGGATGTCCGCGACGTGGCGAAGGCGATGATTTTGTTGATGGAAAGCGACGTTTCCGGCGAGCGTTTTATTTTGAACGCGGCCAACAAATCGTACCGTGAAATTTTCACCGAAATCGCCAAAAACCTAAACGCCAAACCGCCGCAGACGGAGGCCAAAAAATGGATGAGTGAAATCATCTGGCGCTTGGAAGCCGCGCGGACTTTTGTTTTTGGCGGAAATCCATTGGTCACGAAATCCACCGCGCGCACGGCATTTCAAACGAATATTTATGCCAATGAAAAAATCAGGAAAATGCTGGGTTTTGAGTTTAGGGATATTCAAAAAAGTATCGCCGAAATCTCGAGATTTTATCAAGAAGATGATAGTGCTAAAAAAAATGAGGGGGAGTTGAAAAAATTTTGAGTATATAATGCACTGACGATTTTTTCGATTGACGAATTACGATTTGGCCTCCTCCGCCCAAGCATTTTGGTCGGAACGAGGGAAGTTTTTCAATCCAAAATCGTAAATTGAATTATTCGTCAATCGCCCTCAATCACAATCACAGCCAAACGAACTTTGCAATTCCAAATCGGGCAAACCCTTTTTAATCCATCGCAAATCTTCGGTTTTGAAATACGTGTTTCGCACGTCGAGCCGCTCCAAGTTTTCCAGGTTTAAAATATTGGGATGAATAAAATCCAGTTCCGAATCCCATAAATCCAGCACTTTCAGGTTTTGGAAACCTTCAATTTTAGCGGGTATTTTTTTGATAGGATTTCTATCTAAAATAAGTTCTTCCAAGTTTTTATTTTTAGATAAAAAAGTGGGAATGTTTTGTATATTATTTTTAGATAAAATCAGCACTTTTAGGTTTTTCAATTCCAATAAAAAAAGCGACAGCGAATCCAAATCATTTTTGCTCAAATCCAAGATTTCCAAATTTTGAAATTGGGCGATTTCGACTGGGACGGTTTGGAGTTTGTCGCGGCGCAGAATGAGTTCGCGGACTTCGGTGGGATTTTGGAGGGCTTTTTCGAGGTTTTTGAAAGATTGGGCGTTTAAGCCCCCCAGCCCCCAAATGGGGAGTAGGAAAAGTGCTGTCCAAAAGCCCCCAATCCCCCAAAGGGGGTTGCTGTGCGGAAAAGCTGTGCGCCATATTTTCCACCCAGTGTGTTTAGCCTCCCGCACGTGCGGGATTGGGGGGCTTAAAAAATGAGGGTTAAACCCCCAACGCTTCCCTCGCATCCCTCGCATCTTTTTCCAATTGAGTTTTTAAAGCGCCCACGCCGTCAAATTTCTGTTCCCCCCGCAGTTTTGTATGAAAATGCAAACGCAAATTTTCCCCGTAAATATTGCGGTCAAAATCAAAAATGTGGGTTTCGATGGTTTTGAATTTTCCGCTGAAAGTGGGGCGCACGCCGATGTTAGTCATCCCGAAATATTTGGTTTCCGGTGCGGCGGGAAAACGGATTTCCACCGCGTAAACCCCATCGTCGGGAATAATCTTAGACGGGTTTTCCACCAACAAATTTGCAGTGGGAAACCCCATCGGGCTGCCGCGTTTTTCGCCTTCGGCCACCGTGCCGCTCAGCGGAAATTTATAGCCGAGAAATTGATTGGCCGCTTCTATCTCGCCCATTTCCAGCGACTTACGGATTTTGGTGCTGCTGATGGTTTTGTCGTCGATGTCCTTGGCGGGGATTTCTTCAACAGTGAAACCGTACACGGGGCCGTATTCTTTCAAATGTTCAAAACTGCCTTCGCGGTTGCGGCCAAAATGGTGGTCGTAGCCAATCACCAGCTTTCTCGCACCGATTTGATTGACCAACATATTCCGAACAAAATCCAGTGATTTCGTCCGACTAAATTCTTTCGTAAAAGGGTGGATGATAAGGTGTTGCAGTCCCGTTTCTTTCAGTAATTCTATTTTTTCCGGCAGGGAATTGAGCATTTTCAAATCAATATCGGGCTGGAGAACCGTGCGCGGGTGGGGCGAAAAAGTGAGGAGGACGGATTCGCCGCCGTTTTCGTGAGCCACTTTGTTGAGCTGTTCCAGAATTTTGCGGTGGCCGAGGTGGACGCCGTCAAAGGTGCCGGTGGTGACCACGGCAAAATCCAAGGGCGCAAAATCGTCGAGCGAGTAGTAAACTTTCAAAAATGGAGGGTTGTGTTTTTGAGTGTGAGATTCTTATTATTAAAAAAATGGACAGGATGGATTTTTCAAAAGTAGGGAAAAGAAAAAGTTACCACGGGGTTTGGCTGGTTTTTCCATCGGTAGCGGTTGGTGCGGGCGCTGTCCCCCTCCTTGGAGGGGGTGCCGAGGAACGAGGCGGGGGAGGAGCTTTATAGAAAATAGTATTATAATGAAATGAACCCTCCCCCCGTCTTTTTTTGGCTTTGTGGCCGAAAAAATCCACCCCCTCCGAGGAGGGGGACAGGGCCGTCGCAAAACCGAAAGTTTTGGGTGAAAGCTGCAGTTTGGAACTAAAATCCCACGTTATATCAGGTAAGGGGTATGTGATTTTCCATTCCAACGAGCGGTTTAAACCGTGGACTGTTTACATTTGCCTCGCAAGAACCCCTCTGAGGGTAGCCCCCTCAGACCAACGTACCAGCAATGGTACGTTTCTTTTTTATACCTATTTGATTTTTTGTCTGGTTGTTAGTGCAAAACCTTCGAGTGGGCGCAGGCCCAGTTCCCCTCCTTTTTTAAAAAAGGAGGGCCCTGTCCCGTCTTTACGGGAGTGATTTTCGCGGCTTTCTTAAGCCGCCGCGAAAATCGGGCCTGCCCCGCCTATGCGGGGGTGGTTCATTTTCAAAACAAAGATGTCATTTATAGAAAAACACACCACCACGATTTCTTCAACGACTGAGGACAGTCGGAAAAATCACCTCTCCTCACGAGTGAGGAGGGAAGCTGGGCCGCTGGCACTCCTCAAATTTCCAGTATAAATCAAGGTTTCTGAGGGAAACAATGGTCTGATTCCCAACTACAAAAATCCCCCAAAACAAATCTCCCAAACCCCTTTGATTTTCCAATGAAACCACTACTTTTGCCGCCGATTTCAGAAGGTCTCAAAAATCTTTTTTACACCATTATAATATGGCGCATCTTTCCGGCAAAATTGCCCAAATCATCGGCCCCGTTCTCGACGTTTCTTTTGACACCACCAACGGCGGCGAACTCCCCAAAATTTACGACAGCCTCGAAGTGACCCGCCCAGATGGGACGCTCGTGGTGATGGAAACCCAACAGCACGTGGGCGAGGACACCGTCCGCGCCATCGCGATGGACAGCACCGACGGACTGACGCGCGGCCAAGAAGTGCGCGCCACCGGCAGCCCCATCGAAATGCCCAAGGGCGAGCAAATTAAAGGACGCTTATTTAATGTAATCGGTAAGCCTATCGATGGCATCGGTGAAGTGGACCACGCGAACGGCCTGCCCATCCACCGCGATGCGCCCAAGTTTGAGGATTTGTCGGTTTCCACCGAGGTTCTTTATACGGGGATTAAAGTAATCGACCTCATCGAGCCTTACGCCAAGGGTGGAAAAATCGGTTTGTTCGGCGGTGCGGGCGTGGGAAAAACCGTATTGATTCAGGAACTCATCAACAACATTGCGAAAGGCCACGGCGGTCTTTCGGTATTCGCCGGCGTGGGCGAGCGTACCCGTGAAGGGAACGATTTGCTGCGCGAGATGCTGGAAGCGGGCATCATCAAATACGGCAAGGCTTTTATGGAAAAGATGGAAGAAGGCGGCTGGGATTTGAGCGCCATCGACAAAGAGGCGCTGAAAGAAAGCAAGGCGTCCTTCGTGTTCGGTCAGATGAACGAGCCTCCCGGTGCGCGCGCCCGCGTGGCCTTGTCGGGACTGACCTTGGCGGAATATTACCGCGACGGCGAAGGCGAAAGCGGCGGCGCCGGCAAGGACATCCTTTTCTTTATCGACAATATTTTCCGCTTTACGCAAGCCGGCTCGGAAGTGTCCGCACTCCTCGGACGGATGCCGTCGGCGGTGGGCTACCAGCCTACTTTGGCTACCGAAATGGGGCAAATGCAGGAGCGGATTACATCTACCAAAAGCGGTTCGATTACCTCAGTTCAAGCCGTTTACGTTCCGGCGGATGACTTGACCGACCCCGCGCCCGCCACCACTTTTGCGCACTTGGATGCCACCACGGTTTTGAGCCGGAAAATCGCGGAACTCGGCATTTACCCCGCCGTGGACCCGTTGGATTCCACCTCACGGATTTTGAACCCCGAAACCCTCGGCGACGAGCATTACGACTGCGCCACCCGCGTAAAAGAATTGTTGCAGCGCTACAAAGAATTGCAGGACATCATCGCCATCCTCGGTATGGACGAACTGAGCGAGGATGACAAACTGGTGGTGAGCCGCGCGCGTCGCGTGCAGCGCTTCCTCAGCCAGCCGTTCCACGTGGCCGAGCAGTTTACCGGATTGCAAGGCGTACTCGTCCCCATCGAGGATACCATCAAAGGTTTCAATATGATAATGGACGGCGAGCTGGATCAATACCCCGAAGCGGCCTTCAACCTGAAAGGGAAGATTGAGGATGTGATTGAGGCGGGGGACAAGATGTTGGCGGAAGCGGAGTAAGTAATAATGAATAAGTAATAAGGAGTAGGTAGTAGGGAGTTTGGAGACGGTTCGCCTCTCCGCCGCTATTTACTTATTACCAATTACTTATTACCTATTTTCATAAGAATGACACTCGAAATTATCACTCCCGAAGAGGAAATTTTCAAAGGCGAGGCCGATGCGGTGCAACTGCCCGGCAAGGACGGGATGTTCCAGATATTGGACAACCACGCGCCGATGATCAGTACGCTGGCGGAAGGCACGGTCAAAATCGACCTGCACGATTCCTACAAAAAAATGGACTCCGTGAGCGGGAAACTGGAAACCGACCCCAGCACTGACCAAATCTTGCGCCTGCCCATCAAAGGGGGCGTGGCGGAGGTGAGCGACAATAAGGTGATCGTGCTGGCGGATTAGGTTTTTTTTGAAAATACTATCAATCTGAAAATGCCCTGCGGAGAAATTCGCGGGGCTTTTTTAGTAGTTTGCGCTGCCACGCGATTTGATAGTCTCGGTTACGCCCCAGCGGGGTGTCCCTCCATCCAGTAGCTCAAACTATCTTTATTTTTTCGGGGGGGGGGGGGCAAACAATCTTTCACTTCTTCCCAAGGCAAATTAAAATGCTTCAATATGGATAGCAGCCCCCGCAGGGTAAGCGCCACCTCGCCGTTCACGCGCTTGTAGCAGTTGGTGGGTTCTATTTCCAGCAGAATACTTAGCTGCTCTATCATTTCGGCTTTTTTGGCAAAGCGCTTTTGCAGGCAGCGGAAGAAGTTGGCTTGGAATTGTCGGGTCAGATTTTCGTCGAGAGAGGTGTTCATAATTAGGAAGGATTTTAAGAGAGCCTCCAAAAGTAAGGTAATTTTTTTATTTTATAAACGAATGAAAATGAGGAGACTGACCTAAAACCTCTTGAATTCTCGATAGCTTTTTGTAAGTGGATTCCATAAAAATTTTGGAAAAAAAACATATTTTGACGCAAATCGTCATAAATGAACGAAATGTCTTTCAGATATTTGTCCAGTTAAAATCTCGAAAAATGAAAAATTTGATTAGATTTTCTGTTTTTCTCTTGGTGGCAATGATGACCTCCTGCGAAAAATCCGACAATAATGACGACAGCACCCACACCGTGGCGGGCCGCCTCTTGGACGCCTCCAACAGCGAGCCGATAGAGGGCGGCACCATTTACCTCGACCGCGGCTTCACCCCTTGGAAGACCGACACCACCAGTGCCAGCGGCTTTTACTCCTTTGACATTGAGGCCGAGCACGGCGACGACCTGGACCTGCACGCCGAGGCCCCGCGCTATTTCCCCAACGCCAACGTGGGCAGCTGGGGCGACTACTACCCTGATGGAATACGCGCCACGAGCCGCACCCACGTGGACTTGCGCAGGGAAATGCACGATATTTATCTGCCGCCGATTGGGTATGTAAAATATGAATTGGCGCAAACAAAGCCTTTTTCAGGAGGAATTCAGGTAAGAATCACCCCGCGAAATTCATTAGGTGTGGTTACCTTTAATGGCCAAGGATTAAACACAACTTATTTAGACGAAAAACCTGGCGATGCAAAACAGCGCATCGGATGTTCCATAATTTATGGCGGAGACAGTCTTCACTCCATTAATGATTCGCTAATAGTGCCGCGCTTCGATACACTTATCTTCCGTGTGGAATTCTAAAATTTTTTTTAATCCCAAATTCAACTCCAATGAAAACTAAGATTACACTTTTTGCCGCAACGCTGTTGACGGGAGTCTTGGTTTTGGTGGGCTGCAACAAAGACAAAAAAGACAACGGCACCCACACCGTGGCCGGCCGCCTCTTGGACGCCTCCAACAGCGAGCCGATAGAGGGCGGCACCATTTACCTCGACCGTGGCTTCTCCCCTTGGAAGACCGACTCCAGCAGTGCCAGCGGCTTTTACTCCTTTGACATAGAGGCCGAGCACGGCGACGACCTGGACCTGCACGCCGAGGCCCCGCGCTATTTCCCCAATGGAAACATTGGCAGCTGGGGCGACTATTACCCGAACGGCACCCGACCTACTGGGAGAACCCACGTGGATCTGCGGGCGGGGGAACACGATATTTATCTGCCGCCGATTGGGTATATCAACTTCCGCTTAAGGCAAGTCAATCCATATAATGGTTCAATCAGTGTCCGGCTATCTCACGAAAGAATTCCTTCTGGTGTTAAAGTATTTGACGGGCAAGGTTTAAATGCTACCACGTTGGCTGAGGTTGTTTCAAACCGATATTCGAGAATCCTCTTGACGATTATACGTAACGGCGATAGTGCAGAAACCACCGAAGATTCGGTTTTTGTACCTCGCTTTGACACCGTACCACACCTGATCGAATTCTAAAACTTTTTTTAATCCCAAAATCAACTCCAATGAAAACTAAGATTACACTTTTTGCCGCAACGCTGTTGACGGGAGTCTTGGTTTTGGTGGGCTGCAACAAAGGCAAAAAAGACAACGGCACCCACACTGTTTCTGGCCGCCTGCTGGACGCCTCCAACAGCGAGCCGATAGAGGGCGGCACCATTTACCTCGACCGTGGCTTCACCCCTTGGAAGACCGACACCACCAGTGCCAGCGGCTTTTACTCCTTTGACATTGAGGCCGAACACGGCGACGACCTGGACCTGCACGCCGAAGCCCCGCGCTACTTCCCCAACGCCAACGTGGGCAGCTGGGGCGACTATTACCCCGATGGAATACGCGCCACGAGCCGCACCCACGTGGACTTGCGCAGGGACGGGCACGATATTTATCTGCCGCCGATTGGGTATATCAAAATACGTTTTAAGCAGGTAAATCCGTACAATGGCAATATTAGGTTAAGACATTCTCCACGCAATCCATTTAGTACCTCCATTGAGGAATATGATGGCAATGGTCTAAATAAAGTATATGTGGACGCGGTTGTTTCAAACAGAATTGAGGAAATTAGCTATACCATTTTTTGGGGCAGCGATAGTGTTGTTTCTTTTGACGACTCCGTTTTTGTCCCCAGATTTGACACGATACAACACCTCATCGAGTTCTAAAACTTTTTTCTTTTAATCCAAAATTCAACTCCAATGAATACTAAAACTACATTTCTTTCCATAGCTTTTTCTATGGCAATGTTAGGCGCAAACGCCCAGCAAGACACCATCGAGTACAAGGGTCACACTTTGTACGAACAATTGGATACCAGTCTGTTGCACACCGATTTCCTAATAGACCGCGCCATCGCGGCGGGGCCCAGCTTTTTCAACAGCGACGGTATTTTGGACGGCGAGTCGCCCACCCCCAAGGCCTATGAAACGCTTGATAACCTATGGTTTATCAACGAGGCCGCGGTAGCGCTAAAACCCGTTCCGCCCATCGGTGAAGTGATGGATTCCATAAGGGCTGGCTATTCCGAATCCGAAGCCTACCCCATCCTCGTGGGGCGGTTTCAGTACGACCGCATCAAAGAGTACGCATTGGACAGCAACCTGCTCGAAATTTCGGACACTGTGTTGGTGGAGGGCGACAACACCTCTGAATCACCCTACGAAACCGGAATTTATGTAGGTGCCGGCGTTTTGGATTCCGTATTGCTTGGCCATTCCAGTTTCGTGCTGAGGCCTTCCTTCTTCTATACCAATATGCCGATGCCGGATTCCATCCAGATTGACTTTGGCGATGGCCAAGGGTTTCGGGATATTCAGTTCAACCAGCCCATTAGCCCCAGCTACGGCGATTATACGGCGGATTATGACGGGAAAACGGCTAACGTAAAAATCCGCTTCAAAACGACCGGCAGCTCCGGCAGTACTGTACACACCACCCAATACCAAATGAGCTTCTTCTTTTGCAAAGACGACCCTTCCGTTCCCATCCCCTCCAAACCGCCGTGGACAACGGGGCCACCCAACTGGGGGCAGGGCACCATCAGCGCGCAGACCAGCGTGTTTGGCACTGGCTTGGCGCAAGGCAACGCATACGTGCATTACCGCAAAAATCCCGATGCGGGCGAAGAAAACCTATTTCATAAACCCGTAATCGTGGTAGAGGGCATCGACTTTGGCAGCCACAGCTCTTTGATAGCTCAGCGGTGCTACCGCAACGGGTCGTTTGGCTGGTATCAACTGTGGGGAAGCGACCAAGGTGACTATCCCGAACTGGGCAATATGCCGCAACTTCTTAATGACCTACACAACCAAAACTACGACATCATTATGCTGGATTTTAAAGATGGCGCCACGGATATTCGCAACAATGCCCATCTACTGGTGGAGCTCATCCAAAAGATAAATCAATACAAAACGCCGGACGCCGAACCCAATGTAGTCATTGGTGCCAGTATGGGCGGGGTAGTTGCACGTTATGCATTAGCTTATATGGAGCAGAACAACCTGAATCATTGTACGAGACTTTACGCTTCCTTTGACGCACCGCACAAAGGCGCTTATATAAGCTTGGGCGCGCAATATTGGCTGGATTTTTTGGCCAACAATCGGGTGGAACCAGCCAGCGAGGCGAAAGACCGATTGAACCAACTGGCTCGTCCTGCTGCAAAGCAATTGCTTAAATATAATTTTTGGCAAAGCAACCGTACCAATAAATGGGCTTACCTACCCCTCTCTTTGCGAGTTCTTTATCGCCCAATCTATTTGGTGGACGGAGAATCTCAAGAACACGTCAATTTTTTTAATGAATTGAACAACTTAGGATATCCTCAAAACTTGAAAAAGATAGCCGTAGCAAACGGGAGTAAACTGCGTGCTGACCAAGGTTTTCAAGCGGGATCCAAATTATATGAAATGCAGGCTTTCGGCCACGTTGTAGTGGCCGTGGCGGGGCTTGAAGGAGAATTTTGGGATTTGGGAGGCTCTACCTTGTGCGAGGGTGAAATTGCTACCGTGAAGTTTGGGTTCAAGAAGCGCGAGGCAACCACCTATTCCAACACCCTCTCAAACCCACCAGTGATAGACAGGGCGCCCGGCGGCCAGCGCGCATTGGTGCAGGAAGTGAAGGAAAGTATGGACGAAGCCGATTTGAGCATAATGACTTTGAACTACAATACCGCCCTCCACTCAAAACAATGCTTCATCCCCACCATCTCAGCCTTGGACGTGAACACCACGGATTATTTTTATGATGTGGATGACGGCATTGAAAACGAGACATTACCAACTCCTTTTGATGACGTTTATGCCCCAAACCTCAACACCCTCCACGTGGAAATCACGGACGGCACCATTACTGGCCGCGGCGATAATATCGATTATTCCAAGGCAAAAATTTATGCGGGCGGCGGGGTCTCCAATACAGTCCTTACGGGAACTTACAACTATGGGGAGGAGTTCAACAACCTCGTGCACCACGAGGAGGTGAAAAACGGCGGTCTGCTGTTTCTCTACAATAATTTTGCGGACAGCCAATCGGGCAACACCCCGCCTTCTGGCGGCCAGCAAGATTATCGCTTGGGCAACGGCTGCACGGGCCAAGACTTGGAAATCAGCAACAACGGCGAGCTTATCATCGGCGAGGCGGCGGCGGGCAACCGCGCGGATTTTTATATTTCCAAAGATTCCAAGCTGACCATCGCCAATGGTGGCAAACTTACTATTGAGGACAACAGCAACCTTATCATCGAGGAAGGGGCGGAGTTCGAGTTCGAAGACGGTGCCACCATCGAGCTACTAAACCCCGATTCTAAAATCACCTTCCAAGGCAAAATTACCGTGGACGACAACGCCACCTTCACCTTCACAGGCAACGGCCATTTGGTGTTCGACCAAGACATCCCTTGGAACGGCGGCGACCAGCCGTATGACGATTTTTGGGACATCGGCACCAACGCCGAGTTCACATTGGTCGGCAGCAGCGGCCAAACAATGCTGGAGGCTCACCGTGAGGTACACTTGGCGATGGAGCCGGGCGGCAACACTTTCAGGGAAGTGAACCTCAGCCTTGGCGACATCAAACTGGCGGGCACGGGCTTCATCCAATGCTTCAGCCCATTGAATATGTCATTTGTAGATATAGATGCGCTGGATCCGGCGCAGCCCCACGGTGGTTTCCGGCTCCATCACGGCAGTGGTTTCAGTCATTATATCCAGTCCAATAAGATGAAAAACGGCAGTCTTGGACTGGCGGTATTTGGCTACGGTGCCTCCACGCCTGTGGTAATTGGCGTCTGTGTTTTTGAAGATTGTACTACTGGTTTGAAAATGGAGCGGATAGGTTCGAGCGTGTTCAGTTGTGCCTTTGTCAACAACTCTACGGGTGCGTATGCTTACAATCCCTTGGGCAGTTCTAAAATCAGTACCTCTCTGTTTGACCAAAATGGCACGGGACTGCGCATTTTCGCCGCTACTGGGGGCACCTATACCAGCCAAGGCTGTACTTATTCCAAAAATCACAACGGCGCTTACTTAACAGAGCTGGAATCTTTCAAGGCTACCTGCAATATATTTGAGGATCAAACTTTTGCCGGTATTCAAGTTTCTAATTCCATTGCTTATCTGAACAATACTAATTCAGGCAACAAGTTTTATAACAACCAAAACGGGATTTACCTCACTGGCAGCCCTTCTGAGACGGGACTCTTTCTGAATAACGGAAACAACATTTTTAACTTGGGCAATGCTGGCGCAGGTTTGAGCTATAACAGCCAGCCCACCAAGACTTATATCTACGGAAGTTTTTGGCAGGAGCCACCTCTCTCTACCTATAATACCAATGATGAGATTTTGGCGGACTACAATCTAATGCCTTTGATTACCTACCAAACCCCGCCAGGCGAGCTGTGCTGCCCTACAGTATTGCCGGTGGATATTCATATTTTGGATTTCCAAGGGGGCGTAGCGACTAAAGAGCAGATTCAAATAGATATACCGAACAACCAAGCGAACAATACTTGTGACAACATCACCGTGGATGACCCCATTGGTGAGTTAGGTCTATTGACGGAGAGCGGCTCGTCTGGCCCACCTATATGTTGCGGCGCTTACCAAGGCGACAACCTACGCGAGGCATTGCTTGATGCTGCCGACAGCATTTCAACCGACGAAGAGGTGTTTAATGATTTATTTGCCACCTATCAACTGTATGAGGCAGTGATACACGTAAACCACGACCAAACCAACGACACCAAAGAGTTGCAACTCCGGTTGGGTTACGAACTGTTGATGCGCGCCTACGGCAATGCCTTTAAGCACGGCCAGTTGATGCATTCCGAAAACGATGAGCCTACCGAGGATGATACCACGGCCAAGGTAATTGAAGTGATAGACGATTTCGTCACCCAGTTGGACACTTCCTTGGTCAGCTATGATGCACTGAAATTCAAGTTTTATCTTGACCGTGCGCTGGTGCTGCGCTTAGGCGGCTTTTTGGATTTGGCCATTGCAGACCTGAACGCGATGGAATATTGGGCGGATGAAGACGAATTACAACGCATCGGCTATTGGAAATGCGTATGCACGGCCGAACAAACCTTTTGGGACAATGGTGGTGAAAATGTAGATCAGCTGCAAATGGAGCTCGAATCCTGCGACATTCAATTTGCGGGCTTTAATTTCAAGACACTGCCCAGTTCCAATTCAGAACTGGTTTTCCAAAAGTTCAGCCCCTCGGAAAGGGTAGAATTGGTCGATGTTTTCCCCCAGCCCGCCCGTTCTTCCTTCACCGTGGAATTGAACGAACCATTTGCGGGACAGGTAAAAATGGAACTTCTAACGGTGGATGGCGCGTTGGTTCAGGTTCAAGACTTGAATTGGCAGGGCAAACGTCGAGAAGTTAGCGCGAAAAACTTGGCTTCTGGGATTTATATCCTAAAGTTGAATTTCGGGGGTGGGCGATTTCTGAAAGAAAAAATCACCATCGAATAGAATATAACGGTTTGAATAAATGCACAGCCCCGCGAATCTCTTCGCGGGGCTTTTTTATCGTATTAATAATAGAAATACCAAACCCCAAGAAGAAAAGCCGCCCTTTTTTTATCAAAACGTTTATCTTAGAATAATCTCCCGCCAAAAAGCCCACTTTCCCAAAACTTTCCAGGCGGACATTGTTAGTAAGGAATCTTTTCCCAAAGCGAAACCAACCACTACTGGAAAAGAATCTCTACCAATGCATTCAATGGATTCCCGATGCATTTTGGGAGATTAACACGAATAATTTAAAACCGATAACAAAATGAGTTTTTTAAAAACCGCCCTGCGCGGCGCGGCCTCCACGGCGGCGATGACGCTGATCGGCCGCTGGCGGACGAAGGGGAAAAAGAAACAATTCGTAGAACCGCAAGTGATGGGCGGCATCCTGCGGGGCGAGCGGCTGCCCGACGAATTGGAAGCGGAAATCACCGCCAAGGACAGCTGGGCGATGCACCTGACCAGTGGCGCGCTGGTGGGCGTGGTGTATAACGTGCTTTGGAAAAACACCAAATTGCCCGCCAATCCCTTGGTGGGCGGGGCGCTGGGAGCGGCCACGGGCGCGCTGGCCATCGCCGCGTGGAAGCGGACCTTCCGCAAACAGACCGTTTCGCCGGATATGGATTACGACCATTTTTACAAGCAGCTTTTTGTGTCCCACGTTATTTTTGGCGCCACGGCGGCCTTGGGGAAGAAGAAATAGAAATTGAGTGTTACGGAGGCAATGCTTTAAACTTTTCCAAAGTTCCGAACTTTGGAAAAGTTGGCCTACAATTTCCTGAAATTTGGGATTGTTTTTGCGGGATGGGAATTCTCGATGATTTCCCCGAACTTTCGCCGCCCAATCGCCGTATTTCTTTCTGTTTTGAAACCTCATTCACATCCCCGATTTTTTCATAGAAAGAGGATTCTCTCGTCGTTTTTGGGAATGCTCTTTTTCCTTGGCGGGATGATTGGGGTGAACGCGCAACCGTCCCAAAAAAAACCGCTGCAAATCCTTTCCGACACCACTTGGCTCAAAAGCACGGTCGTAAAGCCGTCCAGCTACTCCGGCCAGTGGGATGGCCACACGGGGAAACTGCCCGCCAAGAAAACGTTTTCCATCCCAACCGAACTGGGTCAGCCCTATGGCTATCCTTCTATCAATCCGGTGGGGCAGGCGGGCGTGGTGAAAACCACCAACCAGATCACTTTTTTCCGCAAAGAATTTTCCATCGAAAAAACGGAGGGCCGCGAGCTGACCATCCGCGCCACGGTGGACGACCAGATGGAAATTTACATCAACGCGGAGCGCTTGGCGCGCATCGGCTCGTTTGGCCCCACCAGTTTTAAAAACCCCAGCCACAATGTGAAGTTCACCTCTGGGAAAAGGCCCGAAAATGCGTTTGATGACGGTGATGCCTACGATTTTTTGCTGACCAAAAAACTGGACGGAATCCTAAAAAAAGGCCGGAACGAAATTATTTTGGTCATCCGCAACCAAGCAAAACCGGACGATTTGGGCGGGTTTTCTTTACAGATGGATTTTGATGAGGAAGAAGTATCGACCCCAAAAGACACCGCCCGCTCGGAAATTCCCGTGGTGAACTTGAACGTTTTGAAACTGCCCGACAGCGTGGCCCTGCCGCCGCCCGGTCTGCAGTCGGCCTTGTTTATGATGGAAAAAACCCCCGAAATCCCCGATACATTTCCGTTGGAAATTCCCACCGACACCGTGGACTTGGCCATCGCCGACACCATCGAAGATCCGCCCCGCCGGCCGCGCATCCCCTCGATGCCCATCCCACCGCCCGACTCGGCCTTGGTGCGCGGGCCCATCGAATTGCAAGACAAATACATCTTGAAAATCTTTCCCAACCCTGCCGTCAGCCACGTCAATATCTATGTAAGCGGCGCGGAATTCGAGGCCGAGCTTATTTCCAAAGAGCAGGGTATTTTGCGCAAAGCCGCCAGCCAAAACGGGGCGTCCATTTCCTTTGACGTGGACGAGCTGGACCCTGGCCGCTACATCGTACGCGCGCTGGTGGCGGGGCAGGTGCTTACCCAAGGGCTGACGGTGGAATAGTGATTTTAAAACCGTGCGGATAGAGGCCGGCGCAGCAGGGTTTTCCGACGACCGTGTAAGTTTTCTCCCACCTACAAGATTTTCTTTATTTAAAAAAAAAGCGAGTCGCTCCCGCACCCTTGTTCGCCGAATCCTAAAAAAACTCCGAAGAAATAACATTGGGATAAAGCCGCCTTAAAAAAAATACTTTTATTTTCGTGGCCTCAATATTAATTTAATCTGATTGACAATGAACTGCAAACTATTTTTTTCGGCAATGGCGATTTTTGGCAGCCTATCTTGGGCGGCCGCTCAATCCCAAATTTTCATCGAAGACTTTGACAATTCCACCAACGGCGTGGATTATTCCACCAGCATCCCCGAGTGCATCAATGCGGGCGGCGATGATTATTTTATAAACAGCGACGGCGCAAACTTGGCCGCCTCTTTCCAAAACGTGAACGGCAGCTTTTTTGCCGCGCAAGACGTGGACGGTGCGGCCTGTGGCGGCACCAATATGGATACCGTTAGCATCAGCGGCATCCCCATCAGCGGAATCACCAATTTGGAACTGCGCGCCCTAGTGGCCGAAGACGACGACGGCAGCGCCCAAGACTGGGACGGCAACTCGGCCGTGAAATTCCAATATCAAATCGACGGGGGCGGCTACCAAAACGGGATTTGGTTCGCGGCCGTGGGCGGCACCAACTCCGAGCCTGCGCGCGACACCGACTTTGACGGCGTGGGCGATGGCGTGGCCCTTACCGATTCCTTCAACCAATTCACCACTTCCATCGCGGGGACGGGTTCCGTTTTGGACATCCTTGTCATCATAGAAAACCTGAACGCCGGCGATGAGGACGTGGCTTTTGACAACATTGAAATCTTTGGCAATACGGGCGGGCCGGTTTGCAATCTTTCTATTTCCATAGACTCGGTAATCTGCGTTAGCGATACTGCTAATGGAACAATTTTCATCAGCACAAGTGGTGCGGTAGGGCCTGTTAGCTTTCAAGTTTCTGGATGTTGCGGAACCTTAAATACAATGGATAGTGTAATAACCAATTTAGATACTGGCATTTTTCAAATATTGGCTTTTGATGGCGGAATTTCGGGCTGTGGCGCCAGCACTTCCGCAACAGTTTGCGATTTGCGCACTCCGCCGCCTTCTACTTTGGACACTTTGGTGATTACCGAAATTAGCTACAACCCGCCAGAGCCTGGCACGGATTCCTTGGAATACATTGAGATTTTTAACGCGGGGAACGCACCCGTCAATCTTAATGGCTACAGTTTTGCCGACGGCGTTACCTACACGTTCGGCAACGTCGTTTTGATGGGAAAAGAGTACATCACCGTGGCCAAAGACAGCGGCGCGATGTTCAGCACCTTCGGCGTCAGCACTTTGGAATGGACCAGCGGTACTCTGGTAAACGGCGGCGAGGAAATCGTGTTAGTGAACAACTTAGGCGACACCTTGGATTTTGTGGATTACGACAATTCCTCCCCTTGGCCCTCGGCGGCGGATGGCGGCGGCCCGTCGCTCGTTTTGTGCGATGCGTTTACTGATAATAATGATGGGAACAACTGGGACACCTCGGCCACTCCCGCGCTTTTCCCCGGTATTTTCGGTTCGCCCAATGCGGCCGATGCCTCCTGTGGTGCGGCGCCCTGCCCGCCCGCCGATACCACCACCATCACTTCTTTTGTGTGCGATGCCGCTTCCGCGGGAATCACCTTCACCACGTTGACAAACGCCGCCGGCTGCGACAGCGTGGTGCAAAACGTAGTCACTTTGTCGCCCAGCTTCAATGACACCCTTGCGCCTGTGCAAATTTGCAATGGCGATTCCGCTTTGATTTTTGGCAATTTTGAAATGATGGCCGGCACTTTCACCGACAGCGCCACCACGACCAGCGGCTGCGACAGCATTACCACCGTCGTTCTGATGGTAAGCCCTTTACAAGTGGTGCAAAACCCCATCACCATCTGCGCGGGCGACAGCGTACCACTCCCCGATGGCAGCTTTGCATCAATGATGGGCACTTTCAACGATACCACAACGGGCGCCACCGGTTGCGACAGCATCTTTTCCACCATCGTCACGGTATTACCAAACAGTGCAGGTGCCAACTTCTTGACCATTTGTGACGGAGACAGCGTGTTCGCTGGGGGGGCGTTCCAAACTGGAAACGGCATTTTTACCGATACGGTAAGCTCGGCCAATGGCTGCGACAGTATCGTTACGATCACCGTTACGGTGCTGCCCAACTCAATGGCGACGGTGCAAGACAGCCTCTGCCCCGGCGACAGCATCTTCGTAGGGGGAGGCTTCCAGCGAATGGCAGGTTCGTTTAGGGATACCCTGATGAGTGCCAACGGTTGCGACAGCATTTTGACTACGGTTGTGAAAATGCGCAGCGATACGGGCTGCCCCGGCATCGGCAACCCTTGTCCTCCAGCAATGGTGAACAATATGATCGTGAACATTTGCGAGGGAGACAGCGTGCTCATCAACGGCAATTTTGAGACAATGGCCGGAATGTTCAGCGACACCCTCCGCACCGCCGATGGCCAGTGCGACAGTGTTATCAATACTACCTTTTTGATGGTGAACAGCGCCGATACCACGGTGGTCAATTCCTTTACTTGCGAGGCGGCCAACGCGGGCATTATTTTCACCACCCTGACCAATTCTGCCGGCTGCGACAGCGTGGTGCAGAACGTGGTCAATTTTGATGCGGGCGATTTCACCACCCTGCCCGCCCTTACCATTTGCGAAGGCGATTCGGCATTGATTTTTGGAAATATAAAAACGACGGCCGGCACTTTCACCGACACCCTCCAAAACCAGAACGGCTGCGACAGCGTGCTTTCGCAGGATTTGGTGGTGAATCCCAGTGATTCCATTGTTATAATGAATACCACTTGCGATGCCTCGCAAGTCGGCACTTCCACGATGACTTTCACCAACGCGGCGGGCTGCGACAGCGTGGTGACCACCATCACCACTTTGGTGGCCGCGCAAATGGATACCACGACGGCCGTGGAAATTTGCGAAGGCGACAGCGCAATGATTTTCGGCAACTTCCAGTCGATGGCGGGATTCTTTAGCGATACCGCCACTTCGGCGGCGGGCTGCGATAGCATCACGTTCACGGAATTGGTGGTAAACAACGTGGATTCCCTGATGGTGATGGACAGCATCTGCCCCGGCGATAGTGTTATGGCGGGCGGGGCGTTCCAAAAAACGGCCGGCACTTTTGTGGATATTTTGCAAAACCAAAACGGCTGCGACGGTATTTTAACGACCATCCTGACGCTGCGCACCGATTCGGCTTGCTTCGACACCACGGGCGGCGCGGGCTGCGTTCCGCTTACGGTGATTTCCGATTCTAATTTTGCGAAAAGTACGGTGATTACCACTTCCAGCTTTTCTGGTAGCTGGAACGGCGTGAACGGCAACTTGCCCGCCAGCAGCACCTACACGATGCCCGCGATGGAAGGTCAGCCTTACGGTTTTGCGTCCATCAACCCCGTGGGCCAAGCCAAGGTGGTGGAGACTGGCAACAACATCACTTATTTCCGCAGGGAATTTACCTTGACCGAGGCCAACGACCGCGACGTGCGCTTCCGCGCCACGGTGGACGACCAAATGGAAATTTACATCAACGGCACGCGCATCGCGCTCATCAATTCCTTTGGGAGGATGAACTTCAAGACGCCCGGCCACGATGTGAAATTCTTCGGCGGCCAAACGCCCGTGAACGGGTTTATGGGCGGCGATATGTACAACGTGGTAACCACGATGGACTTGGACAACGTGCTGCAAACGGGCAGCAACGAGTTGGTACTGGTCATCCGCAATTTGGCCAAAGGCAACGATTTGGGTGGGTTCAGCTTCCAGATGGACTTTGATTCTTGTGCGACTTCCTCGGCGGTGGTGGCTTCGGCGGCGAATAGCAATTCCAGCGTTTCCCAAAACAAGTCCAGTGTGCGGCGCGAGGGCGATTTGCTCCACGATTATGCGCTGACCGTGTACCCGAACCCCGCCAACGACCACGTAAACGTTTATGTGGGCGGACAGGATTTCAGCGCCGACCTGACCGACTTGGCGGGTCGGGTGCTGCACACGGTGCGCAGCGAGGCCGGCCGCTCGGCTTCGTTTGACGTGAGCCAATTGGCGGACGGCGTGTATATGATCCGCGTCAGTGCAAACGGCGAAACCCTCATCCAAAAGGTGGTGGTGAAATAAGGGAATTTCCGAACTGAATTTTCAAATCCCCGCTCGTGCAATTGTCGCAAGGCGGGGATTTTTCTTTAAAAAATAGCGTAGGAAAATCCCGCTGAGACGAAAGCGTCAAAACCTTCTCGGGATAACTGCCCTGAAAAGCGACTATTAATTCTGGGCTCTAAAAACACGGCGTTGCCTGCTGAACCAAAACCTGCTCCGGAATAGCGAATGCGGGCATTCGCGAAAAGCTGAAACCGCGGCGTGAGCCACAATTCGGCAAATATCCCCGTTCCGAGCGCGTAGGGCAGTTTCAACTCCCCTTCCACGGAATCATCGAATTGCAAATCGGCGTTGGCAGTTCCCCAAATGCGCGTTCGGGTATTGGGAAACCAGCCTAAATCATAACTGAATCCCAAGAGATTACGAAAATCGGGTGTATCCAAAGGTTGTTCAAACTGGTTCCATTCAAAACCACTGGTGAAAGTGGCAAAAAAGTCGTGTTGCCAATAAATATTTTTAGGAAGCTGGTAGGTGTAGTCCACGGTTAAATACAGTTCTTGGGAACGTCGCATCGTGGTAGAGGTGAACTCGGCTGAAGGCGGCTGCTCACTTTTACGACGGAATTCGGAATAGCTCAATTGCCCCGCCAAGCCAACCTCCCACCGACTGCCACTGCCCCGAAAAAATGGGTCTTGAAACAGCCAAATATCATTGACTTGGGCAAAATAAACAATGTCGTCCTGGGTAATCAAACCCGTGGATTGCAGCACCGAATCAATTTGTTCCAACTGAAAAATAGTCTTGAAACGCGGGTCAAAAAAGCGGGTGTTGATGACCTCGACCATTTCATCGGCCAAAGCGGTTATTTGCTCGTTGGAGGCAGGTTGATTCAGCCGTTTGTATTTTAATAGGGAGCGGTATGTGTCGTAAGCGATTCGCGCGGTGGTCACGGGCTCTATGCGGCCGCTGCCCACCGTGAGCCGCAAGGCGGGTTGAGCGTGGTAGTTTTTGGCATTGCTTGACCATCGCAGCGTGTCGGCCGCCTCGTCGCGGCTATCCGAACTTCGGTAAGTCCCAGAAATCGCTCCGTGCAAGCCAATGAAAAAGCCGCTGCGCCGCCCCGTATAAAATCGGTTTAGCGATTGGAGGTATAATCTTGAACTAAAATCTTGGCTCTTTGATTCTACGGCATCTGGAAATTCATCGCGCCAAGATTCGCCGTCGATATTTAGAAAACCAAAATGGTTCGATTGCAGAGCATCCACATTCACGCGGCGAGAGTAATTCAAACCAACATCGAATTGGCCGGCGGATGATCTGCGATTGGTGTCTGAATAGAAATTGCCCCCGAGATTCCCATCCAATTCCAATCGCTGAAACCGGATTTCAGGCACTTTATAATCTCGCAGCGGATATCTATCCATCCGACTTTTGGGATATTCGTATGCATCTCTTTGCGCGGAAAGTATTGATAAAGCGAAAGTTGCGAGAATAGCGGCGGCGATGGTTTTTTGATAAGTCATTTGTTTTAGATTTAGAGTTGAAAAAGAAAATCGGCGGGGGAGCAAAAAATCGGCCAGTATAAATTATCCAACTAAAATTTGCATACTCAATAGTAATACTATTATATTTGCGCGCAGAAAATAATTTAAACGAGCAATGCAATCTTTATTGGGTAACATTAAAATCCAAATTCCCGAAAAGGTGTTTCAGAAAGATCCTGAGTCAACTGAATTGGGAAAAAAGATCGTGGAAAGCGGCATTGAAATGATGGGCGATTTAGGGTTTGAGGCCTTTACGTTCAAGAAGTTGGGGGCAGAAATCGGTTCGCCGGAAAGCACCATTTACCGCTACTTTGAAAACAAGCACAAGCTCTTGGTGTATTTTATCAATTGGTATTGGGGTTGGCTGGAATATCGGCTGGTTTTCGGGACGGCCAATATTTCCAATGCCGAGGAAAAACTGCGCAAAGCCATCCAAATCATCACTGAAAATGTGGAAGAAGATTCTGACTTTTCACACATCAATGAAAAATGGCTGCACCAAATCGTGATTGCCGAATCCAACAAAGTATATTTGATAAAGGAAGTGGACAAAGAAAATAAGCTGGGCTACTATTTAGCCTATAAAAGATTGTGTCAGAGAATCGCCGCTATCGTTTTGGAAATCCGCCCGAAATTCAAGCACCCGCACACTTTGGTGAGCACGATAATCGAAAGCTCGCATTTGCAAAAATATTTTAGTGAACATCTGCCGCGCCTTACGGATTGTGGGAAACGGGCGGGCGACGACACGCAATTTTTTACGGATATGGCTTTTTCAATGTTGAAAAAATGAGCGAAAAAAAATTGACTCCCCTCCAGCGGCTGTTCCGGCTTTTGAGTACGGAAAAAAAGTTGGTGGGCAATATTTATGTGTTTGCCTTATTTAACGGTTTGCTCAATCTTAGCATTCCGCTGGGCATTCAGGCCATCATCAATTTGATTCAGAGCGGCACTTCGTCCACCTCGTGGGTGGTGCTGGTCATTTTGGTTTTGGTGGGGCTTTCCTTGGCGGGTATTTTTCAGATTTACCAGCTCTCGGCGGCGGAGACCATCCAACAAAAAATTTTCGCCAACGCCTCGATGGAATTTGCCTATCGCATACCCCGCCTACGATTGAGCGCCCTCAAAGCCAGCTATCCGCCTGAATTGGTGAACCGCTTTTTCGATATTATGACCGTCCAAAAAGGATTGTCCAAAATCCTGTTCGATTTTTCCTTGGCGGCTTTGCAGATATTTTTCGGTCTGCTTTTGCTCGCGCTTTACCATCCGTTTTTCATAGCGTTCGGTATTCTTTTGCTGATAATTTTAGTAGGATTTTTCTTTCTTACGGGGAAAGGCGGACTCCGCACCAGCTTGGAAGAAAGCAACCACAAATACAAACTGGTGGGCTGGCTGGAAGAAATCGGCCGTAACCTGTCCACTTTCAAAATGGCGGGCAACACCCAGCTGCCGCTCGAACAAACGGACAGACTGAGTTCCAAATACTTAAAGGCGCGGAAAGAACATTTCGGCTGGCTGGTCCGCCAATACGGAATCTTGATTGGTTTCAAGGTTTTGATAAGTGGCGCACTCCTCGTTTTAGGTGGGATTTTGGTGTTCCGGCAAGAAATGAACATCGGCCAGTTTGTGGCGGCGGAGATTATTATCCTATTGGTAATCAACTCGGTGGACAAACTCATTTTGAGTATGGAAACCATTTATGATGTGCTGACCGGATTGGAAAAAGTGGGTGGCATCACCGATTTGGGATTGGAGCAAACCGAAGGGACGGAGAAAATCGCCCGCGACGTTTCGGGGCTTTTCATCAAGGCGCAAAACATCACATTGCCCTCGCCGCAGCGGCCGGAAAAAGTGGTGCTGGAGGATGTGAGTTTTGAAATCAACTCGGGCGAAAAAATCGGGATTGCGGGAAAAATGGGGGCGGGCAAATCGGCATTGCTCCATTTGCTGGCGGGGCTTTTCGACCGATTTGAAGGAACGCTTCTTTTTAATAATATCCCCTTCCAGCATTTGGATTTGGAAAGTTTGCGCAGCGCCATCGGCGACAATTTAGGGACGCAGGAAATCTTCGAGGCCACTTTAATGGAAAACATCACCGTGGGCCAAACCGATGTTTCGCAGGAAGAGGTGCGGCGAATCGTGCGGCTGAGTGGTTTGGAAAAATTTATGGAACAACTGCCAATGGGATTGCATACCAAACTGGCAACCAGTGGCTTGGGGCTTTCGGAAAGTTTGCGCAGCCGCATTTTGATGGCGCGCTCCTTAGCGGGAAACCACCAGCTTCTTTTGATAGAAGACAATTGGCGCGGCGTGAATGAGGAAATTGTAATGAACTGGTTTGAAACGCTTTGCGATTCGTCAAACCGCACGGTGGTGACGGCGACTAACAACCGCGACTTGCTGCAGAAAATGGACAGGGTTTTTCTTTTTGAAGAAGGGAAATTGAAGATGGATGGTCATTACAAAACTGTAGAATATTTACTGTAATGCTCAATATTTCACACAATAGGATTACCCAAAATATCGACCGAAACAAGTTCGAATCTTTGTATTCTTTTGATGAAGAAAGATCAAAGAAAAGAAAGCGGTATTTGTTCGGAACTTTAATCGTGATTTCTATCGTGATATTGTTTCTTCCTTGGACGCAAAATATCACCGCCAAAGGCTATGTAACTTCTCTGCAACCGGGCCAGCGGCCACAGGCGATTCCCTCGCTGATTTCCGGCCGGATCGAAAAATGGTTTGTGCAGGAAGGCGATTTTGTAAAGAAAGGCGATACGTTGGTTTTCATTTCGGAAATCAAGGACGACTACTTCGACCCGCTGCTTTTGGAGCGTACGCAGGAGCAAATTATGGCGAAGGAATCTTCGGTAAGTTCCTATATGGAAAAGGTGAAAGCGCTTGACAATCAGATTGATGCACTAAACCAAAATTTACTGTTGAAATTGGAACAGGGGCGTAACAAGGTGGAGCAGACCAAGCTAAAAGTAACCGCCGATAGCATTGATTTGCAGGCCGCCCGCACCAATGAACAAATCGCCGAGCAACAGTTTGAGCGTTTTGAAGATTTGTACGACCAAGGTTTAAAATCCAAAACGGAACTGGAAAACCGCAAGTTGAAATTGCAGGAAACGCAGGCCAAAACCATTTCCCAAGAAAGCAAACTTTTATCAGCGAGAAATGACGTGATAAATGCACAGGTGGAATTAAACTCGATACGCTCGGAATTTCGCGATAAAATTGCCAAAGCGGAAAGCGAAAAATTTGCGACACTTTCGGCGATGTATGATGCGGAAGCGAATGTTACCAAATTGCAAAATCAGTTTAGCAATTATTCCGTGCGCACCGGATTGTACTACATCACCGCGCCGCTGGACGGGTATTTGACACAGGCCGTGCGCAGCGGTATCGGCGAGACGGTGAAAGAAGGCGACCCGCTAATCACTTTAATGCCAGCGAATTACCAGCTCGCGGTGGAAACTTACGTCCGGCCGCTGGACTTGCCGCTTTTGCGGAAAGGCCAGCACATCCGGCTGCAATTTGACGGTTGGCCGGCCATTGTGTTTGCGGGCTGGCCGGATATTTCCACCGGCACCTTTGGTGGCGAAATCGTGGCCATCGACAATTTTACCAGTCCCAACGGAAAATACCGCATTTTGGTAGCGCCCGATAATCCCCACGGCGACTGGCCAGAGGGGCTGCGCGTGGGGGCCGGCGCGCAGAGTTTCGCATTATTGAAAGACGTGCCAATTTGGTACGAGCTGTGGCGGCAAATCAATGGCTTCCCGCCGGATTATTATCACTTTACGGAGGAGAAGCCGGCGATTACTGCGAATGAGAAGAAGGGGAAATAGACCTCACCCCCAGCCCCTCTCCTTAAGGAGAGGGGTGACGCGGTGGAAAATTGGAATGGATAGACGCATTTTTAATGATTTCCTTTTTAACTGAGTTTTTTAAACGCCGTACTTGCGCCCAGGCTCCCCCTCTCAGAAGGAGAGGGGTGACGCGGTGGAAAATTGGAGTGGATAGACGCACCTTAATATATATGGATCAATTTATCAGAGTTTTTAACACTATGCTTGCGCCCAGCCACCCCCTCTCAGTCCCGACAACTATCGGGAGAGAAGGGGACGGGGGGTGAGGCAGATAGGAGAAATGAAGTCAAACCCCCAACTCTTCTCCCGCAGTAAAGGGTTGACGGAATGCAAATACTTTTGGGAAACAACCTTTAAAAACACAAATCAATGTCCCGTTCCAAATTTCATCACAAAGCTGACGGCCAAAAATTCGAGTATGCTCGGATGCTGCGCAAAGAAGCTACCGAGGCAGAGGACTTGCTTTGGCAGCAACTGCGTGGGCGGCGGTGCGGCGGCCTGAAATTTAGACGGCAACACCCCATAGACCGCTATGTGGTGGATTTTTTTTGCCTAGAGAAAAAGTTGATTGTAGAGGTGGATGGCGGGATTCATTTGGATAAGGAGGTACGCGAAAACGACCACCGCAGGGAGGTTGAACTGATGGCGTTTGGATATAAAATGGTACGGGTGACGAACGATGAGGTGAGGAATGAGATGGAGAAGGTTTTGGAATTTATTGAGAATATGTAGAAGATCTCACCCCCAGCCCCTCTCCTCAAGGATAGGGGTGACGCGGTGGAAAATTGGAGTGGATAGACGCATTTTAATAGTTTCATTTTGAACTGAATTTTAAACACCCTACTTGCGCCCAGTCACCCCCTCTCTGAAGGAGAGGGGGACGGGGGGTGAGGTAAAATGACGTCAAGACCTCACCCCCAGCCCCTCTCCTTTTGGGAGAGGGGTGACGGAGCGCAAGTATATTGGGACACCGCACTTGAAAAAATAAAAAGAGAATCAAATTTTAGAGTACATTTTTACACACAGTTTTTCCACCCAGCCACCCCCTCTCAGAAGGAGAGGGGGACGGGGGGTGAGGTAGAAAAGGTTGATAAAAACAAAATTTAAACGATTGAATTCAACTTTCAAAATATTAATTCTCAACGGTTTGCTTTTCCTTTTTGGAAACAACCCCCTCTCCGCGCAAAGCGCCGACACCACCTTTCTCACCGCATTTGATTTTCTAAAAATCGTGGAAGAAAACCACCCCGTGGCCCAGCAAGCGCGGCTTATTTTAGACAATGCCGATGCGGAACGTTTGCAAGCGGGCGGCAATTTCGACCCGAAACTTTTCAACCAGACCACCCAAAAATATTTCGATGATAAGACGTATTACCGCCTGCAAAACAGCGGTTTGGAAATTCCCGCGTGGTTTGGCCTTTCCGCGAAAGCGGGCTACGAAACGAACGACGGCATTTTTCTGAACGACCAAAACACCCTGCCGGAAAGCGGGCTGTGGTATGCCGATGTGAGCTGGACGGTGGGCCGTGGCCTCTTCATTGACCGGCGGCGGGCGATGCTGAGGCAGGCGCGACTGTTGCAAGAATCGGCGGAATTTGAAGTGCAATGGGCTTTGAACCAGCTACTTACCGATGCGATGCAAGATTATTGGGAATGGTACCGCGCCTATTTTGTGAACCAAGTGTATGACGAAGCGGTGGACTTGGCGCGGCTGCGGTTTGAGCAAGTGCGCATCAACGCCTTCGTGGGGGAAGAGCCGTTCATCGACACTTTGGAGGCCTATATTCAATACCAAAACCGTGTGTTGAGCCGCCAAAAATCGGCGGTGGACTTGGTGAACGCGCGGCAGAGCGTAGAAACATATTTGTGGTTGGACGGGCAAGTGCCGCTGGAATTGCAGGAAACCACGATTCCCTTTTTCGATGAGGATTCAGTTTTTAACCGTTTCAATTTCAATGCTTTGGAAAACCATCCACTTTTACAATTTTACAATCTGAAAATCGATGGGCTGGAAATCGAACAGCGGCTGAACCGCGAGCAACTGAAACCGCAACTGGATTTGCGCTACAAATTTTTGAACGAGCCTGTGGCGCGGGAAGGTTTTTTCGAAGAGTATTCGCCCAACAATTATGAATGGGGATTGCGGGCGAGTTTCCCGATTTTTCTGCGAAAGGAGCGCGGCAAAATCCGGCAAACGGGCGTTAAAATCCAAGACACCGATTTTGAAAGGACGCAAAAACGGCGCGAACTGGAAACCAAAATCGAAGCCCTGCAAAACGAATTGCAACTGACCCGCCAGCAACTTGCAGAAACCCGCCGCGTGGCCGAGAATTACCAGCGGCTGTTGCGCGCCGAAATCACAAAATTCGAGAATGGCGAAAGCTCGCTTTTCCTCATCAACCAGCGGGAAATCAAATACTTAGAAAGCCGCGAGAAGGTGGGGGAACTGGAAGCGAAAGTGCGGCAGGTGGCGGCGAAGTTGCGGGGATTGGCGGCGGAGTTTTGATATCCCAGCCGACGGTTTAAACCGTCGGTTGGGAGTGGTGATTCCAAAAAGCACCGGCGCTTTAGCGCAATTCTTCACCAAAGCATCCTTGGTAAACACTCGACTTTAGTCGAGCAAAAATTATATCCAATAAAATACAATCCGAGAAAAATTCTTTATTTTATATCACAACCAATATAATCCAGTCATTTTTTGTAAAATTGCACCTTGAACGATATAATTTTGGAAACCCGAAAAAACAATCCCATCGCACAATTCGTGAAAAAACGCCGCAAAGAAGCGGGTTTTACCCAAGTGAAATTCGCCGATTTTACGGGCATCGGCTTGCCATTTTTGCGAAAGGTGGAACAGGGGAAACTGAACGTAAACGCACAGAAGCTGAACGACTTGCTGGCATTTTTTGGGAGTGAGTTGGGCGCAATTCCTAAATCTGATTAAAATGCGAAAAGCCAAAGTTTTTGTCAATGGAATTTTTGCGGGGGAACTGCGCGAAACGGAGGACGGCTATGTTTTCAGCTATGAGGAAAATTATCCACAAAATGATGATGCAAAGCCTGTTAGCCTCACGTTTCCTTTATCGGAAACGGAATTTGTCAGCCCGATTTTGCACCCTTTTTTTGATGGGCTGATTCCCGAGGGCTGGCTGCTGGAAGCCGTGGAAAAAACGTGGAAAATAAACCCGCGCGACCGGATGGGGCTGCTGCTGGCCACGGGCCGCGACACCATCGGAAACGTAAGCATCACCGAATGAAAACCACGATTTGCTTGGCTTGCCACCGGCCACTTTCAGGTGGTGAAAATTTGTACCACGAAAAGTGTTTGCGCGAATTCTGGGGAAGTTCGGAAATGCCTCAATTGGATTATGATTCCACACAATTGGATGAGATGGCCAAAGAATGGGCGATGCAACGAGTGAGCGTAACGGGGGTGCAGCCCAAGTTTTCGCTGGGGCGAAAAAATGCTGAAAAACAAGGCAGCCGACTTACGGTGATGAGCGCACTCGACGGCAATTTTATCCTGAAACCGCCCTTTGCGGAATATCCCGAAATGCCTGAAATTGAAGCACTTTGTATGGTGTTGGCGCGGCAGAGCGGCATCTCGACCGTGCCGTCAATTTTGATTCCTTTGAAGGATGGTCAACTGGCGTATTTGACCAAACGGATTGACCGCACCGCGAGCGGCAAACTGGCGATGGAGGATATGTGCCAGCTTTCCGAAAAACCGACCGAACTGAAATACCGAGGCTCGCACGAACAAATCGCGAAAATTATTGCCGCGCACAGTCGCGACAAACTCTTGAACGTGCTGCGTTTTTATGAAATGGTACTGTTCAGTTTTTTGATTGGCAATAACGATATGCACCTGAAGAATTTTTCGCTGGTGGAGAAAAATGGCGGCTACGCGCTATCGCCTGCTTATGATTTGCTGGCGGCGCAGTTGCTTCTGCCTGAGGACGTTGAGGAATTTGCGCTGACATTGAACGGAAAAAAAAGAAAACTAAAACGGCAGGATTTTGAAGCGGCGATGCTTGCGCAAAACATCCCGAAGAACGGTATCGAAAATATGTTTGAGCGGATGGAAAAAGCGAGTTTGGGATGGGTGGATTTTATCGAAAGCAGTTTTTTATCGCAGGAAAAAAAGGTAGGTTTTTTGGAATTGGTTGCCAATCGAAAGCGGCAGGTTTTTTAGAAAATGTGGGTCAAAAATTTCATCTGATTTTCACCAATTCCTCAAACGAAAACCCCATCGTCGTCAAAATTTCCCAGCGCATATCGGTGGGGTTTCCTTCGGTGATGAAAATTTCATTATCCGTGAATCCCGCGCGGCCTTCCAAGCGGAGGTAGCCGCCGGAAACGGGGCGGAATTCGCCGCCTAAAGTGAAAGCCGTCCAAACCAAACCTTGCGGATTTCCCATAGGATTTTCAAAAGTACCGCTTATAAATCCCGTCTTGTCATTAAAATGTTCCACCCGCCCCGAAAGGGAAAAACGCCGCGCAAACTGCCAACGCGAGGCCACCAAAGCATTGAACATCACCGCGTTTCTCGTTCGTCCCTCCGAGTAATTTTCAATGCCTAAATCACCGCCAATTTGCAGTTTGAATTTTCCAAAATCAAAATCGCCATACATATTTTGATAGATGCGAAATGCGCGGAAACCCGCACCGGACGGCTGTTCATATCCCAATAGATTGGAATAGCTCAAAGCAAACATTTCTGAAAAATCATAACCGAGCAAAAGCCCGAGCGTCTTGGCGGAATTGTTGTCCAAAAACAAATTGTAGCCGTTCAAAAGCCAAAGTTCGGCGGTGAGTTTTTCGCGCCCTTCGTAGGAAAGCCGCGCGCCCGCTTGGTAAAATGGTTCGTTATAAGTAGCGGCGGTAGTGGAACTGAGCGAGTTGTTTTTCGGCAAGAAACTTTCCGTACCGATATGGGTGGTGAAAAATCCGGCGGACAGCCACCAGTTTTTGGTGATTTCAAAACCAACGTTCGCCTCTTGCACCGGCCGGAAAGTGCTGTCCCACGTGGCTTGGGCGATGTCGCCAAAATGTAGGGTGATGGCCGCGCGCAATTTTGTCTGTGCATAATTCAGCCCGATTTGCGCGGCGTTCAGCGAAACGGCATTGTGCCGCGCGTTCACCGTAGTGAATTTCTGAAAATCGCCCACGGGAATTTCATCAGAATACCACGCCCAGCCTGCGTCCACATATCCCAAAATGCGCAGCTCGCGAAACTGAGCCGTGTCGTAGATTTGAGCGTTTGCGGAAAGTGCCCACACCGAAATTCCCAAGGCAAAAATCCGGCGGTGATTTTTTAGGAAAGCTGTAAACAAATTCCTCATTTTAAAGTATTTGGCAAGCTAAATCCCAGTTCCAAAAATATGTTCAAAATCTCGCGCTTTTTGGTGGCGCTCAACCCTTCGCGGCTGCTGCTTTTTGGCTATCTAAGTTTTATTTTGGTGGGATTTGGGCTATTGTGTTTGCCTTGGGCGCAGGCCGAACCAAGCGCCATTATCGACCATCTTTTCATCGCGGCATCGGCGGTCAGCACCACGGGGCTGGCCACTATTTCGCCCAGTGACAGCTACACGCTTTTCGGTGAAATTATCATCATTCTCGGCATCCAAATCGGCGGCATCGGCTATATGTCGGTGGCCAGTTTCATCATCTTGGGCAGCCGGCGGCGCATTTCCAAATTCGCCTCGCGGCTGCTGCGCACGGATTTTAGTTTGGACGAAAAATCAGAAGTTCGCGGCTTCGTGCGCGGCGTCATCTTTTTTGCGTTCGCTATCGAGTTTTTGGGGGCGGTGGCGCTCTATTTTATTTTTAAAAATGAGGGCG
This sequence comes from Owenweeksia sp., assembly GCA_965214115.1. Classification (GTDB taxonomy): domain Bacteria; phylum Bacteroidota; class Bacteroidia; order Flavobacteriales; family Schleiferiaceae; genus Owenweeksia. Next base: position 97,907 of record CBDCAU010000001.1, on the reverse strand, counting down.
TGGACAACCCCGTTTGGAGCGCCATTTTCCACAGTATTTCCGCGTTTTGCACGGCGGGTTTTTCGTTGTTCAACAACAGTTTCGAGGATTTTTCCGGCAACGTGGCGCTGAACGTGGTAATCGCCGTTTTGGCTTTGGCGGGCAGCATCGGTTTCATCGTGTTCGTGGATTTGTACCAGCGGCTTTTCGGCAAAACGGACAAGCTTACTTTCACCAGCAAAATCATCCTGCGGTTCACTTTTTTCCTATTGATCGTCGGCATTGTTTTGATTGTGCTGACGGAATCCAGTTTCGGGCAAAACGAGTGGCTGCTCGGCTTTTTCCAAGCGATGACCTCGCTGAGCACGGTGGGTTTCAACACCTTCCCGATTGGCGAAATGGCGGTGCCGGCGCTGTTGGTCATCACCCTGTTGATGCTGATTGGCGCGTCGCCGGCGGGCACGGGCGGCGGCATCAAAAGCACCAGCATCACTGCGATGTTTGCCGTGGCGCGCAGCACTTTGTTGGGAAGGGAAAAAATCACTTTGATGCACCGCGAAATCCCCGCCAACCGGCTGCGGCTGGCGGCCACCAACTTCTTTTTTTATATGAGTATTTTGTTTGCGGGCGTGGTGGCGCTGTCGGTCACCGAAGTGGGCGCGGACGTATTTATGCTGATATTCGAGGCCATTTCCGCCATCGGCACGGTGGGGCTGAGTATGGGCATCACCGGCGATTTGACCTTCATCGGCAAGTGCATCGTCATTTTCTTGATGATTTTGGGAAGGGTGGGGCGCGGTTACTTTCGGGCTGGCGCTTTTTCAAAAAGGGGAGGATGAAACACCGGAGGATTCGGAGCGGGAGGATTTGGTGATTTAACTTTGGAAAAATTTAGAATTACAAAATGCCGAAAGTAAATTTAGCCGTATGGGGATTTTTAGCGCTCGTTCTCATTATGTCGTGCCGGCGGCCCATAAATGATACTGTGGAAGGGAAGGACAAATTGGAGGCGCAATCTATCGAACGAATGCCTAATGACTTGAGTTGGATGGACACCACCTATATCGCTATTTACTCGGACATTTATGTAAAATCTGAAGAAACCAAGTTCAATCTTACCGCCACTTTAAGTCTTCGCAATACCGATTTTCGGGACACTATTTATATCTCGGAAGTACAATACTTCAATTCTGCAGGTGACAAGATTCGCGACTTTATTCAAAACCCCATTCTTGTAAAACCTATGCAGTCCATTGAATATGTGATTGAAGAGGAAGATACGACCGGAGGCAGCGGAGCGAATTTCATCGTGATCTGGGGCGCGAGAAATGCCTCTGTCAAACCTATTTTCGAAGGCATAATGATTTCGACCCACGGTCAGCAGGGCATCTCATTTTCTACGCAGGGGGTTTCTATCAAAAGGGAGAAATCCGCCGCCCGAAGGGATTCGGTGGAATAATCACTTGGTGCCATTCGCAGCGGCCGCTTTTTTTAAAGAAAATTTTTATCGGAATGCAGATGGCGGCGTATAATTTCCGAGTAATCCAAAGGTACGCTCCCTTCAAAACACGGCCGTTTTTTCCGTGTACATTTTCCCCGCCGCTTCGATTTTAATAATGTAAATGCCCGCTTTCAAAGAATGGGGTATTTGATAGAAATCGCCGTTTTCCAAATGGGTTTCCGCTACCAGCCTTCCTTTTAAATCGTAAGTGCGCAGCGTGGGCTGGTGCAGCGTTTCCTCGCTTTTGATATAAATAAAATCTAACGAGGCGAACACCGCTACGCCGCCGAGCACGCCGAAATCGGTTAAACTCATCGCTTGGCCGTCTTCGTAAACTAGTGCGCGCCCTTTGTTACCGTTGAACTTGGGTGAGCCGACGATGATGCGGCTGCCATCGTTGTTGATGTTCACCGCCGTGCCAAACCTCTCTAAGGTGAAGGTGCCCGCGTTGCCCAATATTGTGTCGCGGTCTTGCCACGCGCTGCCGTCCCAGCGCCATACGTTCACCTTGCCGTCATTCAGGATGGTGCTGGGCGTGCCCACCACCAAGTGATTGCCGTCGCCGCTCAGCGCCGCACTGCCGCCATACAATTCTTGCGGGTGATTGTGGCGCAAGTCCGCGCCGCGCTGCGACCATTGGCCACCCAACAGATCGTACACCCGCACCGCGCCAAATCCGCCAATAGAAAAGGAATCAAGACTAAATGTGGCCGAACTGGCAAAGCTCTTCCCGTCGTCGCTCAAGCTGAGGGTACTTCCGAATTGTTCGCCAGCCCCCGTTCCGGTAATGTCGCCGCCAGCTTGCACCCACGCGCTCCCGCTCCATTGATATACTTTTACCACGCCCCGCGCGGAATCTGGCCCCGCGTTTGGGGCGAGCCTACTGCCCCCGGCAATGGTGAACCCATCGCCGCTCATCGCAGAATAAAACCCAAATCGATCGCCAGCGGAATCGCCGGGAAGGTCGCCGCCCAGTTGTGCCCACGCGCCGCCTTGCAGTTGATAGGCGCGGAGCATCCCCACGGATTTGCCCGTCGCGGAACTGTCCTCAACGCCGATGACCAATCGGTTTCCCGTGCTTGAAAGCCCGAGGCTGGGCAGAAAATATTCGCTGCTGGTTTTCGGTAGGATGTCCACGCCCCGCTGCACCCACAGCCCGTTCACCGCATCATAAACACGCACCACGCTGGCCGCGGCCGATTGTAAGGTAGCACCCAGCGTTGCCACCCGCAGGCCGTCGTCGCTCAATGCCACTTGGTGGCCGAGAAAATTATCAGGGTGGGTGCCGCGAATCACGTCGTTCAACCGCTGCCACTGTCCGTTGACTTCCGTAAAAACTTCCACGAAGCCGGAATCGGCCGAAAGCCCGAACGGCGCGCCCACGGCCACGATTTTGCCATTGGCACTTATGGCCACCGATTGACCGAAAAAAGCGCCGGAAAGTGTATTGTTGAGGTCGCTCCCTATTTTGGAATACTGGCTTTGGGCAATCAGAAAAAGAGCGAGGCAAAAAGTGGTGAAAGCAATTTTTAGATGCATTGTAATGAAATTTTAAAAAAAAAGAAAAGCAAATATCTATAAAGGCGGAATGCCAGCAACATTAAAATGATGGGTTGGTCCTAATCCCATTATAAAAAGCTCTGGATGGCTACTTAATGGACGTATGGAAAAAGGTAACCCGATGCGGAATAAACTGCTTTTTAATTTCCAATAAGGGAAGTGCGGAAATTCTTCCAAACAATCTTTATAAAAAATCAAACTACTGAAATTCAAAGGATTAAGATCATAGCTATTCTCAATTTTGTAAGAATTTCCTTTCTTTTTAATTTTTCTTTTTTTAGATTCGCGCTCTCGAAACAAAACTCTAATAATTGAAAACTATGCGAAAGCTACTCTACTTACTGCCCGCGCTGGGATTGCTCGGCACGGGATGCAACAAGGACAAACAAACCGACACCCCCGAACCGCCCGGCGAAGTGGACGCCTTCCTCGAAATGGAAGTGCCCGACGGGTTTGAATGGCGCACCACCAAGGCCGTCACCATCCAGATAAACGGGAGCGAAGGCGCGGCCGATGTGCGCCGCCCATTGGATATCATCGCCCCCAGCGGCGAACTTTTGCAGCGCCGGATGACCCGCGTGAGCGAAGACCTGACCATCAAAATGGAACTTCCCAAAACGATGGAAGACGTGGAAGTGCGCTACGGCACGCTCGCCAAATCGCTGGACATCCGCAGCGGAAACGCGGCATTTGATTACGAACAATCGGACGACCGCAGCGACCTGCACCCCGCCGACCGTTAATTTTGGTTGGCGCGCTTTTTATAAGGCGCGTTACTGTAAATAGAACATCACAAACAACTTTTTTTAAAAATGAAAAAACTCACTCTATTCAGCGGTGTGCTGGCTTTAGCGGCTACCACCGCTACGGCGCAAGTCACCGAAAACTTCAACCACGGCGCCCGTTCCACCAGCCAAGCCAATTGCTGGCAAACCCCCGGCACGGACGTGAAATCCGACAAGTCATATTCAATAAACACCGGCGCGGAAAAGCCGATGCTGCAAACCGGCCAACTGACCGGCGGCGCGGCCAACCCCAACCGTTTGATTTCGCCCTTCGTGGATTTTGACGGCAGCGGCACGGTAACTTTCAAACACAGACTGAGCGCGAACAACGGCACCGAGCGCGACTTGGAAGTGCTGCTGCTGGACACGGCCGGCAACGTTTCGCAGACTTTGCTCGCCTATAATTACCGCACGAGCAACGTAAATTCCAACGGAAATTCCACCATTGCCCAGGCCGAATCCATCACCGTGAGCTGGTCGGGCGTTTTTCAAATCGAATGGAAATGGGTAGGCACGGGTGGCAACAGCCGCGGCGTGATCGACGATGTTTCCATCAGCGGCACTTACGCGGCCGATCCCTCGCGGAACAACGGCGGCAATTGCGCCTTGCTGAAATCCTTCGTGGATTCTGACGGCGACGGCGTGAACGACGATGTGGACGAATTTCCCAACGACCCGAACAAAGTGTGCATAGCGTACCTGCTCGGAAAAGATAAGTTTTATACGGTGGCGTATGAAGATTTATGGCCGGCCTACGGGGATTTTGATTTCAACGATTTGGTGCTGGACGCCAATTGGGAGGGCCATTTGGACACCAACCATAAAATCGTGGAGACGATTACCAAAATCCACGTGCGGGCCATCGGCGCGGGCTTCAACAATGGGCTGGGGCTTAGCTTTCCCAGTTTGGCGCCGGCCGACGTGCAGAGCGTAAGTGGCACGCAGCTAACGTCCAACTATGTCAGCCTTTCGGCCAACGGCACGGAGGCCGGGCAGAGCACCGCCGTGGTCATCCCGTTTGACGAGGCCGGTTCGATGGTGCAGCGCGCCCAAGGGCCTTTTCACAACACGCGGGCGGGGGACGCCGCCGGCACGGGCGACACCTTAGAAATGCGCATCGTCTTTGCCCAGCCCGTGGAAATGTACAACAGCTTGCCCATTGATTTTTTCTTGATCAAAGACGGCCAGCGCGGCGACGAAATCCACCTGCCCTATTTCGCGCCCACCGATTTGGCAGACGCCAGTAAATTCGGCACGGTGCAGGACGATACGGACGTAAGCGAGAGCAAGTTTTACAAATCCGACAAGAACTTTCCTTGGGCGCTGATCTTCGGCTCGCGCTTCGACTATCCCACCGAAAAGACGGACATCGTAGAAGCCTATTCCTTCTTTGACGTGTGGGCGCAGAGCGGCGGCAGCCAGCGCACCGATTGGTACAAAGACTTGGCGGGCTACCGCACCGCGGCCAAGATTTATTGAGAATTTTTAGACTGCCCTTTTGCTTCACCCCGAAACCGCTCCCGTGCTTGCCAACGGGGGCGGTTTTTTTTTGGAAGGAATCGTAAGTTCACATAGCTTTTTGTTACGATGGAGACCTTGCAGGTTTTCTTAAACCTGCAAGGTCTTGCGCGCCATCTCTATGGACGCTTTGTATCTGTCTGAGCTATGTGGCTATGTGCTTATAATCAAAAAAAGCCCCAACTCTATGTAGAATCGGGGCTTCCCAGTTGGCCCACCAGGGCTTCCCGCAAAAAGCGGGACAGGCTTCTCGCCCTTCTTTCCATTTGAAAATAAAAAGCCCGACTTAATTGCTTAAATCGGGGCTTCACCGTTGGCCCACCAGGGCTTCCCGCAAAAAGCGGGACAGGCTTCTCGCCCTTCTTTCATTTTGGTATAAAAAAGCCCCGACTCTATGCAGAATCGGGGCTTCCCAGTTGGCCCACCAGGGCTTCCCGCAAAAAGCGGGACAGGCTTCTCGCCCTTCTTTCATTTGGGTATAAAAAAGCCCCAACTCTATGCAGAATCGGGGCTTCCCAGTTGGCCCACCAGGGCTCGAACCTGGACTCTTCTGAACCAAAATCAGACGTGTTGCCAGTTACACCATGGGCCAGTTTTTCAAAACGGGCTGCAAATTTACGCTTTTCTCCCAAACTGGAAAATCTTTTTTGAAAAAGAAAAAAGACGGCTAACCCTTTCGATTTCAGAATATTGCAGCGCGGATTCTTTAACAAGATTTTAAAAATTAGCCTTTCCATTATTTCCTATTTTCGCCCCTCTTTTAAAAATCCCCGTGCTGGGCCACGGGACAAAAAATTTCCTTTCCAATGTTGGCGAATTACAGAAAACATAATAATATCATCGGCTGGCTGGTGTTTGCCGTGGCCGCCGTTACCTACATTCTCACCATCGAACCCACCGCCAGTTTTTGGGACTGCGGCGAGTACATTTCCACCGCCGTGAAACTTCAGGTGGGCCACCCGCCCGGCGCGCCCTTTTTCCAGTTGGCGGGCAATTTCCTGTCGCTCTTTGCTTTTGGCAATTTGGAAATGCAGGCCTATTGGGTCAATATGGCGTCGGCGCTCAGCTCGGCCTTCACCATCCTGTTTTTGTTTTGGACGATCACCGCGCTGGGGCGCAAATTTGCCCTGCGCCACGGCGAGCTTACCAACGCACGGCTCATCTCCATCTACGGCGCGGGCGTCGTGGGCGCGCTGGCTTACACCTTTAGCGACAGCTTTTGGTTTTCCGCCACCGAGGGCGAGGTTTACGCAATGTCGTCGATGTTCACGGCCATCGCATTTTGGGCCATCTTAAAATGGGAACAGGAAGTGGAACACGGCCGCACCGCCCACCGCTGGCTCATCTTCATCGCCTATATGACGGGGCTGGCGATTGGCGTCCACATTTTGGTTTTCCTGACCATCCCCGCCATCGTGATGATTTACCTCTTCAAACAGCAAAAGGAAGTGAACACGCGCCGCTTCATTATTTACAATGCCATCGCGGTGGTGGTGCTGGGCATCGTGTTTTCGGTCATCATCCCCTTGATGTTGAATATGTTTGGCAAGCTGGAAATCTTTGCCGTGAACGTGGTGGGATTGCCCTTCAACACGGGGACGGTCTTGGCGCTCTTGATCTTGGTGGCCGCCGCTTATTTCGGATTGGCGTTTACACGCAAAAAGGAAAAACCACTCTGGAACACGATGATCCTCAGCGTCTTGTTCATCCTTATCGGCTATTCCACTTTTGTGACCTTGGCCATCCGCAGTAATGCGAACACGCCGATCGACGAGAACAACCCCGAGGACGCGCTCTCGCTCTTGGCCTATTACAACCGCGATCAATACGGCGACTGGCCAGTGATGTACGGGCAATATTTCAACGCGCCGCTGGACAGCAAAGAGCCCTTTACCGACGGCGACCCCACCTACGAAAAAGACGAGGAAAAAGGCAAATATGTGGTGTCCAATGATAATAAGGAAAGCGTGCGCAACTTTGCGGAAAGCCATCAAGGCTTCTTCCCGAGGATGTGGAGCGACCAAGGCGACCACGTGCGCAATTATAAAAAAATCGCCAACCTGAAACCGCGCGACAAGGACAAGCGGCCCACCTTCGGGCAGAACATCGGGTTTTTTATGAACTACCAAATCGGCAATATGTGGTGGCGGTATTTTATGTGGAACTTCGCCGGCAAGCAAAACGACGAGCAGAACCGCTACGAACTCACCAAGGGCAACTGGCTGAGCGGCATCGGTTTTATCGATGAAATGCGGCTGGGCCCGCAGAGTGATCTGCCTTACCATTTAAAAACCAACCCCGGCCGCAACCTCTATTTTTTCCTGCCCTTGATTTTGGGGATTATCGGCCTCGTTTATCATTATAAAAAAGACTGGAAAGACGCGTGGGCGGTCACGCTGTTTTTCCTTTTAACGGGATTGGCCATCGTCATTTATACCAACCACAAACCCTTTGAACCGCGCGAGCGCGACTACGCTTTTGTCGGGTCGTTCTACGTTTTTGCGATTTGGATCGGGCTGGGCGTACAGGCGATTTATGAATTGCTGGCGCCGAAAATGAAAGGCAGTGCGCCCGCCATCGCCACCGCCGCGCTGTGTTTGGTACTCGTGCCCGGCTTGATGGCCGTCCAAAACTGGCACGACCACGACCGCAGCGACCGCTACATCGCCCGCGACATTGCCAAGGCCTATTTGGACAGTTGCGAGAAAAACGCCATCCTTTTCACCAATGGCGACAACGACACCTTCCCGTTGTGGTATGTCCAAGAAATCGAGGGCTACCGGACCGACGTTCGCATCGTCAATTTGAGCCTTTTGAACACCGATTGGTACATCGACCAGCAACTGCGCGCGGCCTACGACGCTGACCCCGTGCCGTTTACCTTTACCCACGACCAGTACAAACAGGGCACGCGCGACGTGGCCTACTTCCGCGAAGACCCGCGCGTAAAAGGCCGCTGGAAAGTGGGCGACCTGGTGAAGTGGCTCAAAAGCGACGACCCCAGCACCCGCTTCGGCTACGGTGGAAAACAGTTACAATATTTCCCACAGAAAAATGTGCGCATCACCATCGACAAAAACCAAGTGCTGGCCAACAACGTGGTGCAGGAGGGCGACCGCGACCAAATCGTGGATTACATCGACTGGGACTTGAACACCAGCATCTTGAGCAAGCGCGATATGATGGTGGTGGATTTGATTGCCAACAACGACTGGACGCGCCCCATCTACTTTTCCGTGACGGTGGGCAACAGCAAGAAATCCTTCTTTTGGCTGACGGATTATTTTCAGTTGGAAGGTTTGGCGTACCGCTTCGTGCCCGTGCGAAAGCCCGCCCCGCAAGGCCAAGTGGACTTTGGCCAAGTGAACACCGAGGCGATGTACACCAACCTGATGGAAGAATTCGCGTACGGCAATATGGAAGACCCCGCCGTGTATTGCGACGAAACCAGCCGCCGCCCCACTTACAATCTGCGAAACAGTTTTGGCCGCTTGGCGAACGCACTCACCGAGCAGGGCGACAACGAGCGTGCCGTGGAAGTCTTGGATTTTGCGATGGCCAAAATGCCGGAGGAAAAATTCCAGTTCAACTATTTTATTTTCGGGATTATCGAAGGCTACTATAAAGCGGGCGCAACCGAAAAAGGCCGCGCGCTGGTGGATTTATTTGCCGACCGGTTGGACGAGGAAGCCAATTATTACCGGCAGTTCAAGGGCGACGACCGCATCGCCGTGAAATCCGAAATGGACGCGCTGAACAGCTACTACCAAGCGTTGCTGCGCTTCGTAAACCAATACGAACTGGGCGGCGGCAACCAACTCAAGGATTTGCAGGGCAACGATTTTTACAAGCGCTATCAAAATGCGATGCAATTGATTGGGAGGGCGTAAGCGGGCGTGGGCTTGGGCTTGGGGCGTTGCCCCAAGTTTTGATGTCCCACCCTTTCAGGGTGTTGCGTTGTGCAGTGTCACGTAAATATTTCATTGAAAGCATTGGCTACTTTTGGCCGATGCCTTTTTTTGTTCGTCCGCCGTGGTGGCTGCGCTTTTTTTATAAAGATTTGATTTGGAGAATCCCCACCGATAGGAGGGAAGTGTTCCTCACTTTCGACGATGGCCCCACGCCGGAAATCACTGAGTGGGTGCTGGAACAACTGGCGGAATACGATGCGAAAGCCACGTTTTTTTTGATAGGCGAAAACGTGGAAAGGCACCCCGCCATTTATCAGAAAATCTTAGCGGGAAACCACAGCGTGGGCAACCATACTTTTCATCATAAAAATGGCTGGAAAACGGCGGATAGAGACTATTTGAAGGATGTTGAAAAATGCGATGCGCTCCTACAATCCAAATGGTTCCGCCCGCCCTACGGCCGAATCCGGCAATCCCAAATCCAAAACCTCAAACTTCTTGGCTATAAGATTATGATGTGGGATGTTTTGAGTGGCGATTTCGATGTTTCCCAATCTGCGGAACGCACTTTTATGAACGTAAAGAAAAATGTACGGGCGGATTCCATCGTAGTTTTTCACGATAGTAAAAAGGCATGGCCGAATTTGAGAGAGGCACTGCCGAGGACTTTGGAATTTTTGGAAAGTGAGGGTTATATTTTCAAAAAAATAGCGGCCGAAAATAACTGACCTTTTTCATTCCTGATCTCACTCCATATTATCCCAAAAACTGTCTCGTATCACTCCGCCGAAATCACCTCCTTCTCCACGTTCTTCGAATCGTAGTCGCCGTATTCAACCTTCATCTGCGGGCTGCGCTCGGGGTTTTTCAGTTTGTTGATGTCCAGCAGCGTCAGTTCAATGTCGCGCTGCGGGGCGTTGATTTTGAAATCCTCGATGATTTCTAAGATGTCGTAATGGATAAATTGGCTTCGGGTGGCGTCGATCACCAAATCCGTTTTATTGGGAATGCGGCGCAGCGTGTCCATCAGTTTGGCCTTGTTCAGGAAAGAAACTTCCTCCGCCAGTTCGATGCGCATTTTCTTGCGTTCTTGGTCGTCGTTTTCGCCAATCTTAAAGGGAATTCTAAAATTGTTATACAAAAGAAACAGGATGGAAAACAGCAGCCCGATGCCCAATCCCACCAGCAAATCCGTGAACACCACGCCGATAATCGTCACCAAAAACGGCACGAATTGCGCCTTCCCTTGGGCGTACATTTTTTTGAACTGCGAAGGCTTGGCCAGTTTGTAGCCCACCACCATCAGAATCGCCGCCAAGGTGGCCAGCGGAATCATATTCAAAATATTGGGAATCAAAATGATACTGGTCAAGAGCAAAAAGCCGTGGATGATGGCGCTCGCTTTGGTTTTGCCGCCGCTCTGGATGTTGGCCGAGCTGCGCACGATCACCTGCGTGATGGGGATGCCGCCAATCAGACCGGAAACCGAGTTGCCCACGCCCTGCGCTATCAGCTCGCGGTTGGTGGGCGTGATGCGCTTGTGCGGGTCCATCTTGTCGGTGGCCTCTACGCACAGTAGGGTTTCCAAGCTGGCCACCACGGCGATGACCAGCGCCGTGACGTAAATCTGCGGGTTGCCGAAGGCCGTGAAATCCGGTAGCGTGAAATTGCCGATGAACTGGTCGAAACTGCCGGCCAGCGGCACGTTCACCATATGCTCCGAACTGATGATGATGCTCTGATAAGAATTGAACAACTGGTTGAGCAGCACGCCCGCAATCACCGCCACCAGCGGGCCAGGTATGATTTGAAAAATGCGCTTGCTCTTGAAAAATTTGGTTTCCCAAATCAATAAAATGAGCAACGAAACCGCCCACACGATGGCCGCGCCCCAGCCCACGTAATCGGGGATGTTGGCCAGTTCGGAAAAGGTGTTTTCGCCGTCGCGCTGCTGGAAAAAGAGGTCGCCCAGCGGGTCGCCGTCGTAGCCGAAAGCGTGGGGGATTTGCTTCATAAAAATGATGATGCCGATGCCCGCCAGCATTCCCATTATCACCGACGAGGGGAAATAATAGGCGATGATGCCGCCTTTCAAAAATCCCATCACGATCTGGATGATGCCCGCCAAGACCACGGCCAGCAGAAACGCCTCGAAGCCCAAATCTTGGATGGCGCCCAGCACGATGACGGCCAACCCGGCGGCCGGCCCGCTCACGCCCAAGTTGCTGCCGCTGATGCTGCCCACCACGATACCGCCCACGATGCCGGCAATCAAACCGGAAAAAAGCGGCGCGCCCGACGCTAGCGCGATGCCGAGACACAATGGCATCGCCACCAAAAATACCACGATGGAGGCGGGGATATCCTTGCCAAAATTCTTGAGGGGATTGGAGTAGTTTTTCATAGCAAAATAGAGGGTTTTCCTGCCCTGCGGCAATTTTGGCAAAAATAGAACTTGTACGGGCAATCTTGTCTTTGCATTTCCAATGGCTGGATAAGGGTTGGCTAAGCGGTTTTGGCTTTTTGGAAAGCGTGGTAATCTTCACTTTCACGGCTTCTTTTTCATCGGATTGATATGACCAAAAATGATTTCGAAAAAAATTAACACCCTCGCCGTCCTCACCTCGGGCGGCGACGCGCCAGGGATGAACGCCGCCATCCGCGCTGTGGTCCGCGGCGCCGCTTTTTATGATAAAAAAATCTTCGGGATTTATGAGGGCTTGCAGGGTTTGATCGACAATCGAATTGAGGAGCTGACCGCGCGTTCCGTAAAGAATATTTTGCAGCGCGGCGGCACGATTCTGAAATCTTCCCGCAGCGAAGAATTCAGAACGAAAGACGGCCGAAAGCGCGCTTTTGAAAACCTGCAAAATCACGGCATCGACGCGCTGGTGCTGATTGGCGGCAACGGCACTTTCGCGGGCGCGCATCTTTTTTATGAAGAATTTGGCCTGCCCGTCATCGGCATCCCCGGCACCATCGACAATGATTTGTACGGCACCGATTTTACCCTCGGCTACGATACCGCCACGCAAACGGTGGTGGACTGCGTGGATAAAATCCGCGACACGGCGGAAAGCCACAACCGGCTTTTTTTCGTGGAAGTGATGGGGCGCGATTCCGGTTTTATCGCACTGCGGGCGGGCTTGGCCAGCGGCGCGCTGGACGTGGTGCTGCCCGAAGAAACCGCCCCCCTGGAAGATTTAATTTCGGAACTGGAAAAAAGCCAATCCAACCAAAAAACCAACAAACTGGTCCTCGTTTCGGAAGGCAACGCGCTGGGCGAAACGGCGGAAATCGCCAAAAAGGTAAAGGAGAAATTTCCCCACTTGGAATCGAAAGTCATCATCCTCGGGCATTTGCAGCGCGGCGGCTCGCCCACCATCGGCGACCGCGTGTTGGCCTCGCAACTGGGCGTGGCGGCGGTGGAAAAACTGCTGGCCGGAAAAACCGACGGAATGGTGGGCGTGGTAAAGAACCAAATCATTTTCTCGCCCTTTAAAGAAGCGATTGAAAAGCGCGCGGATTTGGACGAAAACCTGTTGCGAATCAGCAAAATATTGGCGACGTGAAAGGAGGGTAATTCAATTGTAATTCATCTACGGGCGGAGACTTTGTCTAAATGTCCTCCCCCGGCTCGTGCCTCGCCACCCCCTCAAGAGGGGGACAACGCTCCGAGCGGACTGTCCGTAAGATTGGGAAGGCTGTATTTTTAATCAAGGTTTTAATTTGCAGGCTTCCCAGAAACTCCGCTTGAAGTGATGGCCCCTATCCCCCTTTGGAGGGGGTGCCGACGAAGGAGGCGGGGGAGGTTCAATCGTAAATCGAAAATAAAAAAAATCGTAAATAAAAAATGACTCTAATCGCCGACGGTGGCTCCACAAAATGCGATGCTATTCTTTTGGATGAAAACCTAAAAGAAAAAGTGCGCTTTTCGTTGCAAGGTTTTAACCCTCGTTTTTATACTGAAAAAAAAATTGCGGAAACCCTCGCCAAAAGCCAAGAAATCCAGTTGTATAAAAGTGACGTCAAACGGATATTCTATTACGGCGCGGCCTGTTCATCTTCAGAATTGAACGCTATCGTGGAAAACGGTTTTCGCCCTCTTTTTCCCACCGCCCAAATTTCCATAGACCACGATTTGAAAAGTGCCGCACTGGCCACTTTTGATGGGAATCCCGCCATCACTTGCATCCTCGGCACGGGCAGCAACAGTGTTTTTTTTGATGGGAAAGATTTACGGGAAGAGCGCCCGGCACTGGGTTTCATCCTCGGCGATGAGGGCTCGGCCAGCCACATTGGCAAAAAATTAGTGCGAGCATTTTTATATCAACAAATGCCGAAAGGATTGTCTCAAAAATTTATAGAAAAATATGCTTTGGAAAAAGAGGAGATTTTGCGCCGCGTAAATAGCGAACCGCACGCCAACGTTTTTTTGGCCAGCTTGGCGCCTTTTGCGAGCGAGAACATCGCAAAATTTTTTATAGAAAATTTGGTTAAAACGAGCTTTGAGGAATTTCTAAAAATCCACGTTTTGCCTTTTGAAAATGCCGAAAAATTACCGATTCATTTTGTGGGTTCGGTGGCGTTTTATTTTAAAGAAAGTTTAAAAGAATCATTGCAAAACTTGCATCTAAAAATGGGAAAAATCGTGCAAAAACCTTTGGACGGTTTGGTGGATTACCACCGGAAATATATCCTGTAAAAAATCAAATAAAAAGCTGCAAATCCTCGTCGGGGGAAGTGGTGATGGAATTGTCCGGTTTGGGTTCCGGTTTTTCGATGCCATACTCCCAGCCATCAAATTGATAAAAAGAGGAGGGCGAATTTTTAGAAGCAGTAGTAGGTGTTTTCATTGTTTTGAATTGTCCACCAAAGCTACTTAAAATAAAAGCGATGAGCCTAAGCTCCTACAAACAAAAACCTTACAGCCGCTTGCCCCTGAAATAAGATTTCAGCAATTCCGAACATTCTGCCGCCATCAGCCCGCCTTCCAAAACCGTGGTGGGATGCAAGTGTCCGCCGTTCAAAATAAAGCCGCGTCTTTCGTCCTTGGCGGCAAAAATCACCCTGCCGATCTGCGCCCAAAACAACGCGCCCGCGCACATCGTGCAGGGTTCCAAAGTGACAAACAACGTGCAGTCTTTCAAATACTTGGCCCCCAAATAAGAACTCGCGGCGGTAATCGCTTGCATTTCTGCGTGGGCCGTCACGTCAATTAGTCGTTCCGTCAAATTATGTCCCCGCCCGATGATTTTTTTGTTGACGGTGATCACCGCACCCACCGGCACTTCGTCGGCCTCATAGGCTTTCTGCGCCTCGATGAAGGCCTGCCGCATAAAATATTCCTCAGTGAAAGGATCGAGCATTTCCTATCGGATTACCATTGAATTACTACTGAATTACAACCGAATTACTCAATTACAAATTACTCGTTGAGTTTCAACACCGCCAAAAACGCCTGCTGCGGGATTTCCACGTTCCCCACTTGCCGCATCCGTTTTTTGCCTTTTTTCTGTTTTTCCAGCAGTTTTCGCTTGCGCGAAATATCGCCGCCGTAGCATTTTGCGGTCACGTCTTTGCGCAGCGCGCTCAAAGTTTCCCGTGCGATGATTTTGGCACCGATGGCCGCTTGGATGGCAATCATAAACTGTTGGCGCGGAATAAGTTCCTTTAACTTTTCGCAAATTTTTTTGCCGATGTCGTAAGCGTTGCTGCGGTGGATCAAAGCGGAAAGCGCGTCCACGGGGTCGCCGTTCAGCATAATGTCCACTTTCGCCATTTCCGATTCGCGGTAGCCGATGGGGTGGTAATCGAAGGAAGCGTAGCCGCGCGAAATGCTTTTCAGGCGGTCGTAAAAATCGAACACGATTTCCGCCAAGGGCATATCAAACGAAAGTTCCACCCGCTCGGAAGTCAGATAGACTTGGTTTTTCAAAGTCCCCCGTTTTTCGATGCAGAGGTTCATCACCGAGCCTACATAATCAGATTTGGTGATGATTTGCGCTTTTATATACGGCTCCTCCATCCGGTCCAGCAAGGTGGGGTCGGGAAATTCGGTGGGGTTGTTCACGATGACGCGCTGGTCGGGCGTCTTTTTCATATAGGCATAATAAGACACGTTGGGTACCGTGGTGATGACCGTCATATCAAACTCGCGCTCCAGCCGCTCTTGGATGATTTCCAAATGCAACATCCCCAAAAAGCCACAGCGGAAACCGAAGCCGAGCGCAGCCGAAGACTCGGCTTCAAAAACCAGCGAGGCATCGTTCAGGTGCAGTTTTTCCAAGGAGGCGCGCAGCTCCTCAAAATCCTCGGTATCCACGGGATAGATGCCCGCGAACACCATTGGCTTTACCACCTCAAAACCTTCGATGGGCTTGTCGGCGCGGCGTTCCATCGCAGTGATGGTGTCGCCCACTTTCACTTCTTTGGATTCTTTGATACCGGAAATGATGTAGCCCACGTTGCCGGCCTTGATTTCTTTGCGCGGCTCCTGTTTTAATTTGAGGACGCCGATTTCATCCGCGAAATATTCGTGGCCCGTCGCCATAAATTTCACCTTTTCGCCGGACTTTATCGTGCCGTTCACCACTTTGAAAAACGCTTCGATGCCCCGGTAGGGATTGAACACCGAATCAAAAATCAAGGCTTGCAGCGGCGCGCTTTCGTCGCCCACGGGCGGTGGGATTTTGGCGATTACCGCTTTCAGAATATCGTCGATCCCCATCCCCGTTTTCGCGGAAGCGGCCAAAATCTCGTCCCGCTCGCAGCCGATCAAATCGATGATCTGGTCTTTCACTTCCTCGGGATTGGCGCTCGGCAAATCAATTTTGTTTAGTACAGGAATGATTTCGAGGTCGTGTTCCAATGCCAAATACAAATTGCTAATGGTCTGCGCCTGAATGCCTTGCGCGGCGTCCACCACTAAAAGTGCGCCCTCGCAGGCGGCAATGGCGCGGCTCACTTCATAGCTGAAATCCACGTGGCCCGGCGTGTCGATGAGGTTTAAGATATATTCTGTTCCTTCATTTTGATACACCATTTGGATGGCGTGGCTTTTAATGGTGATGCCGCGCTCGCGCTCCAGCTCCATATTGTCCAGCAGTTGCTCCTTTTTTTCGCGGGCGGTCACGGTGTGGGTGCTGTCCAGCAGGCGGTCGGCCAGGGTGCTCTTGCCGTGGTCGATGTGGGCGATGATGCAGAAGTTGCGGATGTTTTTCATCAAAAAAAAGCGGAAAAATAAAGAGGGTGCCGTGGCTGCGCACGGGCATTTTTCAAAGGCGCGAATTTACGGATAAAGGGCAGTCGGCAGGAGTTGAGCCACCGCCAACCCCTTCCTAAAATGGATGGGAAGCCGTTTTCACTCATTTCCGTTTTGCGGCGCCGTGCGCGTTTTTCACCTTTGCCGAGGTTTTTCAACCAAAACTGCGCTGGCTGGCCTCACCGCCGCCATCGCAAAATTGAGAAACCAAGCCCTTGGCTAAGTGCCAAGAGGGTTAGGCCTAAAGTTTTTGGGCGGCATCCCCCCAAGCAGTACTTTTAGCCTCCTTTTTGAAATCCTTTCCATTAAATATTAGAATTATGAAAAAGTTACTATCCCTCCTTGCGTTCATCGGCGTTTTTGCTTTGATGCCCAATCAGGAGTTGAAAGCGTCCCACGCGGCGGGTGGCCAAATTACCTATGATTACATTGGTGATTCTACAGGCATCCCTTTCCAATATTGCGTCACGCTGGAGCTTATTTTTGACCAAGCTGGTGTTACGCCTCCCGGGTCGGCAAATATTTGCTACACCTCCAGTTGTTTCCCTGGGGGTAACGTTACTTTTAACGCTACAACTGTAAATAGCTCTCAAAATATTCCCATCCCTACTTTGGATGAATGTGTGGAAACTACCGCGCCGGGATATGTTATTATCTTTAAAAGGGTATATAAAGGTTTGGTTACCCTACCGGGGAAATGTGCTGATTGGACTTTCAATTATGACCTTTGCTGTAGGAACATGGCTATCAATAACCTTATGAACCCCAGCAGCCAAGACTTTTATATCGAAGCCTTATTGAACAATAGCGGTACTATTGGCGAAAACGATAGTCCACAATTCTTGACTCCTGCCGCCAAAGCCTTCTGCGTGGTGCAGCCCGGTCAGAAGCCTTTCGTATGGTCTCAAGTGGCGATAGAGCCAGACGGGACTGACAGCTTGCGCTATACTTTTGGGCAGCCACAAACTGCAAATTTCGGGACCCCTTGTCCCACTCCTGCTTTTATCCCTTGGGGCACTTTTAATGGGTTTAGCTATTCCACCCAAGACCCGATGGCCACCTTAAACGGCATTACCGTAGATGAAGCCAATGGTACTTTTACGTTTTCACCCAGTATGCCTCAGGTGTGTGTCATCAAAGTGAATATTGAGGAATACCGTTTTGATAGCACTTCCCTACAATACCTGCTTATCGGCCAAGTAAGCCGTGATGTGCAAGTGCCTATTACCGGCGCCTGTAAATCTTCTGCGGCCGATGGCCCTAAAATCGACATCTCGGCGAATGCGGGTACTTCTTTGAGCATACTGCCTTCGGACACCATTAAGAACTACGGCTTTCCCAGTATCAGTAATGATAGCACTTTTAATACAACTACTCAATCCTACGACTACGAAATCCCTGTAATTGATTACCAATGCTACGACGACTTGGTGGCAATGGAATTTGACATTGATATCCAATGTTCCAGCATTGACGAAAATGGTTTGGATTTCAGGATTTTTGGTGCCTCGGATTCGGTGGCCCGCCCAGTAACGGGCGTTATCGACAGTTGTAAGCCCGACCTTACCACGGGCAAAGTACACTTGGAGTTGTTCAAGTCCTTGGACGTAAACCAAGATTATTTTCTGTATGTAAAGCGCGGCAACGACGGGAACACCCTGACCAACCGTTGCGGTTTTGAGCTGGCGCCGTATTATCTCATCATCCTGCGCGTAAACGATTGCGACACTTTAAAATACGATACCGAAAACGTGACGGTGGTGGGTGATTCGGCCATCCAAGTGGACTGGAGCGCGGATACCAACACTTTCCGCGAGCAGGATTTCGGGGCTTGGTGGGTGTGGCGTCACCGCCTCGACGTAGTGCCGCCACAGGCACCGGAACTTATCAAAGAAGTTAGCGATGTAAACCAGCGTACCTACTTGGATGCCACCTTGGGCGACAACGTGGTGGACGTTTCCCGCTTTTCGTACTGGGTGCAGTTCCCGCGCAACTTTACCGCCGAGCCGCCCACGCGGCCCATCACCTCAATACTTTTAAGCGATACTTTGCGTGCCGATAGCAGCGGTTATGATTTATACTGGACGGCCTACGATGGCTGGGACAGCGCGGCCTACGAGGTTTTTGTGGGGAAATTCGATTCTACCGTGGCGGTGATGGACTGGCAGAACTACGCTGGGCCAGAGTTTGATTTCTTCACTATGGGTTATGATTTTCCTTCGGATGAAGAGTTGCCCGACTCGGCCGGCACCTACTGCTTTAAAGTGGAAGCCACCGACAGCTTGGACGCGACCAATCCCTACATCTCCGAGTCCAACTGGATTTATATCATCCTGACCTATATAGAGCCGGAAGAGCCGGAGATAAAAGATCCCAGACCCGTTAGAGTGCCGAACGTTTTCACGCCCAATGGCGACGGCATAAACGATGTATTTACCGTAACGGCGCAGAACTATACCGATGCCACGGCGCAGATTTACAACCGCTGGGGAAAATTGGTGTACGAAGAAACTACCAGCAAACCGCGCGAGGCCACCAACGTTTTCCTATGGCCGGGCGTGGATCAAAATTCAGGCAGCGACTTGGCGGACGGCACCTACTTTTACATCGTGTCCCTTTCGGATCAAGTGACGGGCGAGAAAAAAGAACTTACTGGCCACGTTTCCATTTTCCGAGGAACGAATTAGAAAAAGCAATTTTAGTAAAACTAAAAATCCCTTCTCGACATAGTGTCGGGAAGGGATTTTTTAATGGGATGTGGGGAGGAATAATGGCTTTAAAAATCCGGGTTCGATTTACCCGAAGTGCATTTAAAACTTTTCTTACAAAAATGAGTGTGGTGCTTGGTATTGAACCACGCCATCGGCGGCGTGGTTTTAGAATATGCGCACCCTTAATTAGGCTTTAGCCGAAATTCCAATTGGGTTAAAGCCCAAGGTTGGGGTGGGTGCGTTGCCCTTTCGCCGAGATAAAGCTACGACGCAATACTTCCTAATGCACAACGGGTTAAGCCCATCTCTTTCCAAAATCTCACTCTTCCATCAACTTGAAATCCTCCATAAATTTGGTAGTGTAATTTCCCTTGATGTAGTCGGGATGCTCCATCAACTGGCGGTGGAAGGGAATGGTGGTCTTTACGCCTTCGATGATAAATTCGTCCAGCGCGCGGCGCATCTTGTCGATGGCTTCCTCGCGGGTTTGCGCGGTGGTGATGAGTTTGGCGATCATCGAATCGTAATACGGCGGAATTATATAACTGGCGTAAACGTGGGTGTCCAGCCGAATGCCGTGGCCGCCCGGCGCGTGGAAGGTTTCAATTTTGCCCGGCGAGGGGCGGAAATTGTTGAACGGGTCTTCCGCGTTGATGCGGCACTCGATGGAATGCAGTTGCGGCTCGTAATTCCGGCCCGAAATGGGGATGCCCGCCGCCACTTTGATCTGCTCGCGGATCAAATCGTAATCAATCACTTGCTCCGTGATGGGATGCTCCACTTGGATGCGCGTATTCATTTCCATAAAATAGAAATTGCGGTGCTTGTCCACGAGAAACTCAATGGTGCCCGCGCCTTCGTATTTTATGAATTCGGCTGCTTTTACGGCCGCCGCGCCCATTTTTTTGCGCAGTTCTTTGGTCATAAAAGGGCTGGGCGTTTCCTCCGTCAGCTTTTGGTGGCGGCGCTGGATGCTGCAATCCCTTTCGGAAAGATGGCAAGCGCGACCCGTGTTGTCGCCCACCACTTGGATTTCGATGTGGCGCGGCTCTTCGATGAGTTTTTCCATATACATCCCATCGTTGCCAAAGGCGGCCGCCGATTCTTGGCGGGCATCTTCCCACGCTTTTTTTAAGTTTTCTTTTTTCCAAACCGCGCGCATCCCTTTGCCGCCGCCGCCCGCCGTAGCTTTTAGCATCACGGGGTAGCCCACTTCGTCTGCCAGTTTTTCACAATCTTCATACGATTCAATCAAACCCTCCGAGCCGGGAATGGTGGGGACGCCCGCTTCTTTCATTGTGGCTTTGGCGGTGGCCTTATCGCCCATCCGGTCAATCATATCAGGGCTGGGGCCGATGAATTTCAAACCGTTTTCCCCACAGATTTTCGAGAATTTGGAATTTTCCGAAAGGAAACCGTAACCGGGGTGTACAGCATCCGCGTTGGTTATTTCCGCCGCCGCGATGATGTTGGGGATTTTCAGGTATGAATCTTTGCCGGCGGGCGGGCCAATGCAAACGGCTTCATCCGCAAAACGGACGTGCAGGCTGTCAGCATCGGCGGTGCTGTAAACGGCTACCGTCTTGATGTTCATCTCTTTACAAGTGCGGATGACGCGCAAAGCGATTTCGCCGCGGTTGGCGATGAGTATTTTTTTAAACATAAAAAGAAGTTTGAAATCCTAAAAAACTCAAGCCGGTTCTACCAAGAAAAGCGGTTGGTCGTATTGCACGGGCGTTTGGTCGTCCATCAAAATTTTCACGACTTTGCCCGTCACCTCGCTTTCTATTTCGTTGAAAAGTTTCATCGCCTCGATAATGCAGACAACGTCGCCTTTGGCAATGTCGTCGCCCACGTTCACGAAAAGCTCCTTGTCGGGAGAAGGCCGGCGGTAAAACGTACCAATCATCGGCGATTTGATGGTGACGTATTTGGAATCGTCATCCGTGGCCTCTCTGACGGCATCGGCTTGGGCGGATGATGCCTCGCCACCGGAGGTCGCCGGCGCAGAAGGAGTAGCTTGCCCGCCGCCCGATTGCGGCTGCTGCGGCATCGAAATGATTTGCGGCGTTTGGCTTCCGCCTTCGCCCACCACGCCCTCAGGCGTCTTTATCATAATCTTGAACTCTTCTGTTTCCAGATTTACCTCGGCGGCACCGGAGCGCGCCACGAACTTGATGAGGTTTTGTATTTCTTTTAAATCCATAGTTGATTGTTATTTAGTTGTCGGTTCTCAGTTGTTGGTTGTCAGTCTGTGGGTTGATGGCGATGGGTTATTTGAAAACCCAAAAATACTCGTTATTAAAAAATGCCAATGGGAAAAGTTCATTTTCTCAAAGCGCATTTAGTTATGAGAATAGAATAAGTGCAAATCTATCTTAATTCGCTCATTCCGTTTCCGTTTTTAATGGAATTTAGAATACGGTTCCTACTTCATTCATATAAAATGCTAAGGTTTAAATACTTCAAAACCAAATTGAGGGTGCATATAAATCTGATTCGCTTCAATGGCTCTTTTTTGCCTTATATCCAGCGGCACCAATTCACCGATGAATCTGTCCTTTTTGAAATAATGGAATCGTTTTTCCAGTCCAAATTCGTCAGATGCGGCAACGGTTTCAAAGGTTAAGAAGTCATTATAACTTGTCCGACCCCTTTTTGGCACGGAAGGAAAATATCCCATAAATCGGTAGTCGCCCTCAGTCTTTTGAAAACCTGCCAACAGACCATCCGTGGAAAGTTCATAATGATGGTAGAATGACTTACTGTGAGAATTAACGTTTGTCCAACTGCCCACGAAAAGAAAACCATTGTCATCCACTGTGTCTCTACGGTAGGAAGATAAACCAGACTTTTGAAACTCCGCCCACGGTACGTTTTCAATATAGGCCGTGTCAAAATTTTCTCCGTTATAATTAAGGGTATAAGAAGCGCCGCGCTCTTCATCAAAAACGAAATCATTCACCCCGTGATGTTTTGTGTCAAGAACCTTTATGAAGCCAAAATGCGGAGGGTCGAACGAACGCATATATTCAAAATTCGCCGAATCCTTCCTTTTGTACACCCGGTACCAGACATTGCCCGCTCCCGAACCATATAGAAAAAGGTACACTTCCAAAGAGTCACTGCCCAAAATGTAGTAATTTCTGCCGCAGCTACATTCCATAGCTTTTGGTTCGCCGCTCTTCAATTCATTATCCACATATATCATCAATTTGCTGGCGGTGAAGCGGATAGAGTCGTGGGGACAAATTTTATCTTGTAGGCAATAGCTTCGGCATCCCGTGGAAATGCATTCGGAAGAATCCACTTTGATGGCTTGGCGAGTTTCTTCTTCGGTAGAATGTTTTCCAATCGGATTTTCTTCCTGACTGGATTGCGGATTGCAAGAAATCAGAATAAATCCCATAAAAGCGATAACTGAAAAGGGAATACTTGTATTGATGCTTGGCAAATCAGATTGTAATGGGCTTGGGGCGGTGCCCCAAGTTGGGTAGTCTTGGGGCGATGCCCCAAGTTTTGTAGTCGCACGCTTTCAGCGTGCGGAGTTTTGGGGGTGGTTTGTTTGGTCTTGCTTGGGGCGCTGCCCCAAGTTTTGCGGTCGTACCCTTTCAGGGTACTCAGGGAAATGACGATTTAATTTGATTCTGGTAGGATGAGAATTCTGAGATTTTTGGAAGTTCCAATTTTTCATCAAAAAAAGTATCTATTTTATCATTCGTTAGTTGCTCATTATTACTTATTCACTATTTCTGAATCTCCCTCTCTTAACGCTGTTAGGTCGGAGATGTTAACAAAGTCAGCCGCAGCGCTCCTCACCCCGATTCCTTACTACCTACTGATTATTACTTATTCACAACTCCTCCCCATCATACGCCCATTTCAAAAAAGCCGCGCCCCAGGTAAACCCGCCGCCAAAGGCCGCGAAAACAAGGTTGTCCCCTTTTTTCAATTGCTTTTCATAATCCCAAAGGCAAAGCGGCAAAGTGCCGTTGGTGGTGTTTCCGTAGCGCTGGATGTTCAGCATCACTTTATCCTCGCCGATGCCCATCCGGTTGGCCGTCGCGTCGATGATCCGTTTGTTGGCTTGGTGCGGCACCAGCCAAGTAATATCCTCGGCCGTCAAATTATTTCGTTCCATAATCCGCGCGCTGACGTCGGCCATATTGTTTACCGCGAATTTGAACACTTGCGCGCCTTCTTGATGCACGAAGTGTTGCCGCGCCGCCACCGTTTCGGCAGTGGGGGGGGCAATGCTGCCGCCCGCTTTGATGTGGAGAAATTGGCGGCCGTCCCCGTCGCTGCGCAATAGGGAATCTTGCAGGCCGAGGCGATCCTCTTCGCTGGGTTCCAACAACACCGCGCCCGCGCCATCGCCGAAAATCACGCAAGTGGCGCGGTCGGTATAATCGATGATGGACGACATTTTGTCGCCGCCAATCACCAATACCTTTTTAAATTTCCCCGATTCGATGAATTGCGAACCGGTGACCAATCCGAATAAAAAGCCGGAGCAAGCCGCCTGCAAATCAAAACCGAAGGCATTGACCGCGCCGATTTTCGTGGCGACATAAGTGGCCGTGGCCGCCACCGGCATATCCGCCGTGGCCGTGCTCACGATGACCAGGTCAATTTCCTTGGGGTCGAGGTTTTTCTTTTCCAAAACTTCCTGAGCCGCGCGGATGGCCATAAAAGACACGCCCGCGTTGGGTTCTTTCAACAGCCGCCGCTCCTTGATGCCGGTGCGCGACATAATCCACTGGTCGTTGGTGTCCACCATTTTCTCCAGCTCTTGGTTGGTCAGTCGATATTCCGGCACATAGCCGCCCACCGCCGTAATCGCCGCTTTATTTAACATCATAATTTTAGTGCTGAAACGCTTTTTGGATTTGTTCAGAGAGTTGGAACCGCGCCGTTTTTCGGGTTTGCAAAATCATATTGGAAAAAGCAATGGGGCCGGAAGCGCCGTGCCCCAAAAGCACGTTGCCCTGAACGCCGAGGATGGGGGTGCCGCCGTATTTTTCATAATCAAAAGTATCAAAATAATCATTTTGCAAACCGCTGGTTTTCAGTAGCTGGTAAAATCCTTCGGCCTGTTTTAGGACTATATTGCCCACAAAACCATCACAAACGGTAACGTCCGCTTCGGTGTCGAAAAGGTCGCGGCCCTCGATATTTCCCATAAAATTCAAATCGGAATCCCGCAAAAGTTCGTAGGTTTTTTGGTATAAAATGCTGCCCTTGCCGGCTTCCGTGCCCGTATTTAAAAGCGCAATTTTAGGGTTTTCTTTTTTATAAAGCACTTGGGAGTATATTTTTCCCAACTGGCCAAATTGCGCCAAGAGTTCCGGTTTTGCCTCGGCGTTGATTCCCACGTCCAGAATCACGTTTTTCCCGCCGTTCATTTTTGGAAAGGAGGCCACCGCGCACGGCCGCGAAACG
Organism: Owenweeksia sp.; assembly: GCA_965214115.1. Lineage (GTDB taxonomy): Bacteria > Bacteroidota > Bacteroidia > Flavobacteriales > Schleiferiaceae > Owenweeksia. The sequence goes on along the minus strand of CBDCAU010000001.1, from coordinate 73,236 downwards.
CCCTCGATATTTTTCAGAATATGAACCGCCGCCACCATCAGCGCGCCGCTGTTTCCCGCGCTGGCAAAGCCGTGCAGCCGTTTTTCCGCCATCAGCTTCATCCCCACGGAAAGTGCCGAGCGCGGATTTTCCAACAACATTTGCACGGGGTTTTTGTCCATCCCGATCAAATCGGGCGCTTCAAAAAATTCACAATTTTTATGGGATAAAAGTTCTTCGGCCAGCTCATTTTCCGTGGCGGATTTTGGGCCGATTAACACGAGGGAATCTTCGCCCAAATCGGGCAGCGCAATTTGGCAGCCTTCCAGCGCGGCCTGCGGGGCGTGGTCGCCCCCGCCAATGTCTATTCCTATCGAGACCATATCCAACGAAAAAAGGCAGTAGTTACACCGCCTTCTTTTTTGCTATAAAATTTTATGGAAAAAACGCGGCTCAGGCCACTTCTTTTTCCATCACCACTTTGCCTTTGTAATACAGTTTTCCCTCGCTCCAATAGGCGCGGTGGAAAAGGTGCGGCTCGCCGGTCACGTTGCACACGGCCACGGTGGGCACGTCGGCTTTGTAGTGGGTGCGGCGTTTGTCGCGGCGCGTTTTCGAGATTTTTCGTTTAGGATGTGCCATTTTTCAATCGCTTTTTTCTCAGTTCAACAGTTCTTTCAGCTTGTCCCAGCGGGGATCAATTTCGTTGGTTGTTTTGGGTTCGGTGTTCGGTTGTTCCGTGTTTTCTTCCCGTTCTCTTTGCTTTTCACCTTCAGGGCTTACCCGTTTTAAAGGTGTAGCCAGCACGGCCATTTCATAAAAATAGTGCGCCACGTTCAGCTCGGTTTCGCCCTGCGGCACAATCAGGATTTCTTCGTTCTCGTCGTTGTGTTCATCGCCAAACTTCACCAGTAAATCCCATTCGTCTGCGATGGGTAGCGGGAAAAGCTCGCCGGTTACGTCGCAGGGCAAAGTAACGTTTCCGTCAATGGAAAAATGCAAATCCAAGCGGTTTTCGTGCTTGGTGAATTTCAGTTTTCCGTCCAAATTTGCCTTGTCAAAATCCTCGTGGCCAAAGAAACTAAAGAACGCTTTATCCATCTGAAAATCAAACAGATGTTCCCCTAATTTGAGGCCCGAAAACTTGACATCAAAATCTTTCAAAGTTTCGTTTTTCATCGCCTGCCGATTTTGGGGCGGCAAATGTAAGGATTATTTTAGTGCGGGCGAGGGTGGTTTTGGCTTTGAATTTTATCCGATTTCTCGCGATTATCCGCGCCGTTCCATTATCCGCGCCACGTATTTCCCGATCACGTCAAATTCCAAGTTCACCAAATCCCCAACTTTCAGGTTTCTGAAAACCGTATTCTCAAAAGTGTAGGGAATTATCGCCACGGAAAATTGGTCTTTTTCAGAATCCACCACCGTGAGGCTCACGCCGTTGATGGTAATCGAGCCTTTTTCTACCGTGAAATTTTGCCCGCCCGGTTCGTGTGCTATCCAAAATTTCCAGCTCCCGTTTTCATTTTGGATGTTGGCAATTTTCCCCACCGCGTCCACGTGGCCTTGCACGAGGTGGCCGTCCAATCGGTCGCCCAGCTTGGCGCAGCGTTCCAAGTTGATTTCATCGCCTTTTTTGAGATTTTTGAGATTCGTCCGCTGGAGCGTTTCCGCGATGGCGGTGACGGTATAAATTTCATTTTCCAACGCAACCACGGTCAGGCACGCGCCGTTGTGCGCGATGCTCTGGTCAATTTTCAATTCGGGGAAAAAAGGGGATTTGACTGAAAAATGAACGTTGCCATTTTCAGGTTTCACCTCCGTGATTTGGCCGAGGCATTCTACGATTCCGGTGAACATAATTTTTAGGGCTTTCCGCGAAAGAGGTGGAAAAATCCTTCCAAACGCTGCGGCACGGGCGGCCCCAAGCTGAGCGGCGAGAAGTTGCACGAATAAAAATACACGCCGTCCGCACAGGGCTGGCCGCTGTTCATATCCGTCCCGTCCCAGCCGTTGGTGAAAAAATCAGCGGCATCGCTGGATTGGTACACGGCATTGCCCCAGCGGTTGAAAATGGTGATGTCCAAATCGCGGATGTTTTTGAAATCAATGGCCGTGAAAAAGTCGTTTACATTGTCGCCGTCGGGGGTGAAAACGTTGGGAAACTCAATGGTGGGACAAGGTTCCACGCAGAAAATTTCGCTAAATACGCTTTCGTTGGTTTGGCCGCCGGGGTCGCTGCCGGCATCGTCCACGGCGGTTACGGCGTAGCAGCCCGACACCGGTTCGTTCCGTATCTCAAAGAAATTTTGGTTGGTGAGCGAGGCCAACGGAATGCTGCCAAACTCATCTTCAAAAGTGGATTTATAATAAATGTTGAATTGCACGATATCGTTCACGCAGCCCGAATCCATCGGAATGTCCCACTCCAAACGGAGGAAATCGCCCTCGCAATTGAACTCGCCCGAGACCAACGGCGCGCAAGGGGCGGCGGTGTCCAGCGGGATGGCGCAATCGATCTGCGAATTGTTTTTCAAAGGCGCGGGCAGCGTGGTGTCCACCGCCGTATAAGCTCCGATAGAAAGTGTCCGGTAGCAATATTCATCGCCGTTCACCAGTCCCGTATCAATATAAACGGCGCTGAAGCTGGTGTCGATGATTTCAAAATTGCCACTGGCGGTGGGATTTTCTCTGTAAATCACAAACTGATCGTTGCGCCACGGCGTGTTGTGCGTCATCCGCAACACGTTGCTCTCATCGGCCGGCAGCACTTGCAAAAACACGGAAGAAGCGGGCGAAGAAGTGGAGGCCAAATCTTGGTTGGGTCCGCTGTACAATTCCACAAAATAACGGTAGCCTTGGCTTTCGGTGTTCAGGTTTTCATCTTTGAAAGTGGTGTCCAAAAGCCCGTTGTTCAAGGTTTGGATTTCACTGAAATCCGTACCGTTGATGCCCTCCGCGCGGTACAATTTATAGGCATACGGCGGCGGAAAATTAGCCGTGTCGAAAACGGGAGGCGGAATCCAACTAACTTGAATTTCGCCCGTGGCCTCCGAGGTGGACAGCACGTCCACTTTGGTCATCAGCGGTTCATCTATTTCCAAGTTGGCGCAAAATTCCACCGAGGCGTAGCTTTCCGCGCCATCGGCAAAACAGGCCACGACCAGATAGCAGTACCGGCGGCCTTTGATCAATTCAAAATCATCGGAAAAGGTGGTGCTGTTCAGTCCGAAGGTGGTGTCCAAAAGTTCATAGGAAGTGTATTCGGGCACCCCCGTTTCGCAGGGGCCGGGCACGAAAGGTTCCAGCCCCTCGCGCCGGTAGATTTTGTAACCCGTGGCTTGGTCGCAAACGGAGGCGTCCCAGCTAAGGTCGATCTGACCGCCGCTGGCCACCGCCATCGGGTTTTTGGGAGCTGGTGCTACCACAGTAATTTCCACTGGAAGAATATCTACTAAAGGTGTCTGAAAGGAGCTTCGCGCGCTGGGGTCGTCCTTGGCTTCAAAATTTATATAATAAGGCTGCGCGCTGACGTGGCGGCATTTGGTGTCCCAATCAAAAGTTCCCGTTACAGAACCGATGCCCGTAACTTCGTTGAAGGTGGCGGGGTCGGGGATTTCTATCGGCCCGCCAAACGCGCGCAGCGTGATGGGGTCGTTGTTGATGTCCGTGGCCGTCACGTCAAAATTCAGGTTTTGACCCGCCTCCACGCAAAACGGGCCCAAAGGTTGGATCACCGGCGGGTCGTTGGTGTCGCAGGGGTTGATGTCCACTTGCAGATCGCGGGTCACATAGCCCAGTTTCACGGCAATCCCGCTGCCGTTTTTGCGCCACTCCGTGATTTGGATGGCAAAATTGTACAGTCCCGTTTTTTGAGGTTTGTCCCAAATCAAAAGTCCGTTGACGGGGTCGATGGTAACGGGGTCTTGCACGTTGGGCCCATAAGTGGTAGAAATCGGCACGCCGCCGCCGCCACGGCAGTCCACCAGCTCGTAGTGCAAACTGTCGCCCTCCACGTCGTATGCGCCGGTGCTGTGTTCGTAGCGCCGCTTCAGGCAGCCATCGTCAATGGGGGGGTTGGTCAATATCGGCGAGCTGTTGCCGCCCGTAAGGCTGGGGCTGATGAAAATTTCGGATTGTACATAAAACGGCACGTTCACCGATTGCGGGATATTCACGATTCCCGCGTTGCGGTTGGGGTCTTCCACAGAAAGGATGTAAACCCCGGAACTCCCATAAGTATGAGTGCCTTTGTAGATGTTCAATTTCACATCATTACCCAAAGAAACGCCGCCCCGTGGACAGCCTTGAATAGCCGGCCCGTTCAAGCGTTGAAAGGTCGAACTGGTCCCATCTCCCCAAAAAAGAACTAAGTCACATTGATCCGCGCCGATGGAACTTTCCTTGGTATAAGTAGTGATGGTGGCTTCGTAAGTGTTGCCGCCCAAATGGGTGTAGGTAATCTCGCCGGCGCGGTTGTGCGTGGCCCATCCCGCCAAGGAAAAAAATAGAAGTGAAAAGAGAGTGAAAAATGTTTTCATAAAATACAAAATCCCAAAAAAGGGCAACGAAGGTAGTTCTTAACAAGACTGTCGTAATAACTGTATTAGCCTGCGCTTATTTTAACAGAGAAGAACGTGCCAAAATCGTTGCCCGACCAACCGCTACTTTTGCCGAAATTTATAGCATTATTTTGATGAAAATCTCCATCGCCAAAAACGACCAGCCCGCCGACAGCACCATTTATTTGGTAAAAAATAAAGAAGATTTCAAGGATTTGGAACTGCCAGATGCCGAACGGAAGTACTTGGAAGAGCGCCTCCAAAAAGAAGGCGGGAAAGTGGTGCGCGTCCACCGCTTGCCACAGTTTTGGCATTTTGTCAAACCCCCTGAAAAATCCAAAGCAAAAGCCACCGAGCGTGAAAAACTGCGCCTGTTGGGCAACAAAACCCTGCGGATGGCCAAGGCGGAAGACGTTAAAAAAATCAAGGTGGTTTCCCTGAACGGGGATTTGAGCGCGCTGGATTTTGCCGAGGGAATGGCGCTGGGCGCGTACCAATTTTTGAAATATTTCAAGGATAAAGACAAGAAAAAAATCAAGGTTGAGGAAATCGAAATCTACGGTGCGGACAAAAAGGAGGTGGCCGAGCTGAACGCGAAAATCGCCGCCGTTTATAAAGCGCGCGATTTAGTAAACGAGCCGCTCAGTTTTTTGACGGCGGAGCAACTTTCCAAGGAAGCCGAAAAAGTGGCGGGCGAGCGTGGCATCAAAACCGAGGTTTTCAACAAAAAGAAAATCCAGAGCCTGAAAATGGGCGGCCTGTTGGCGGTGAACAAAGGTAGCCAGGATCCGCCCACCTTCACGATTTTGGAATACAAACCGCGCAAGGCGGTGAACAAGCAGCCCGTGGTTTTGGTGGGAAAAGGCGTGGTGTACGACACCGGCGGGATGAGCCTCAAGCCGACCGCAGGGTCAATGGATTCGATGAAGAGCGATATGGGCGGCGCGGCGGCCTGCATCGGCGCGATGATGGCGATTGCCGAGGCGAAACTGCCCGTGAAAGTAACCGCGCTGATTCCCGCCACGGACAACCGCCCCGGCGAAAATGCCTACGTTCCAGGCGACGTGATTACGATGTTTGATGGCAGCACGGTGGAGGTTTTGAACACCGACGCGGAAGGCCGGATGATTTTGGCGGACGCGCTGGCGTATGCGAAAAAATTGAAGCCGCAAATCGTGGTGGATTTGGCGACCTTAACGGGCGCGGCGGCGGTGGCCGTGGGAAAATACGGCGTGGTGGCGATGGGCACGGCCGAATCCGAAATGATGGAAAAACTGAAACAAGCGGGCGACGAATGTTACGAGCGCGTGGCGGAATTTCCCTTTTGGGAAGAGTACGACGAGCTGTTGAAATCGTCCATCGCCGACCAAAAAAACATTGGCGGGCGCGAGGGCGGCGCGATTACGGCGGGGAAATTTCTCCAAAAATTCACCGATTACCCGTGGATTCACATCGACATTGCGGGGCCGGCTTTTTTGGATTCCGACCACGGCTACCGATTGAAAGGCGGCACGGGCGTGGGCGTTCGTTTGATGTTTGAATTCGTGAAATCGTTGGCGGAGTGATTTAGGGATAGCATTGTGCCGTGCCTTCGGCACTCGGTTAGTTCCGTTCGGGTCAAACCCCACACTTACGTGTGGGGCTACCGATATGACGTGCCGTTGGCACTATGACTTTGTTCCATCGAAAAGTCCCGAAGGGACGCCATATTGATAGCCCCAATCGTAAGATTGGGGTCAAACGAAAGTGAGCAAAGATGTTGTGAGTGCCAAAGGCACGACACCAAAATTGCATCTGCCGAAAATCTTTTATCCAATTAAATTCTAATGAAAACCCCCATCATCGGTATCACCTGCGGCGATTTGAACGGAATTGGGTTGGAAATCATCTTGAAAACTTTGTCGAATCCCGAAGTTTTTGAAAAGGCGATTTCCGTAGTTTTTGCTTCGCGCCAAGCGGTTTCTTCGTATCAAAAAATCATCGGTCGCGAGGATTTCCGTTTTCATTTTTGTGAAAATTGGGACGACCTCCAAACCGGAAAACCCAATCTGATGGAAGTTTGGAAGGAAGATGTTTTTTTGGAATTGGGAAAGGAAAACAAGGCCGTCGGAAAGTTCGCTTTTCAATCGTTACAGGCGGCGGTCGATTTTTATAAAAAAGGAAAAATCGATGCCATCCTCACCGCGCCCATTCATAAAAACAATATTCAAAGTGCTGATTTCCAGTTCACCGGACACACCGATTATTTGGAAAACCGCTTCGGCGGAAAGGCGGTGATGCTATTGGCGAGCGACCAAATGCGGATGGCGCTGGCCACGGTGCACATTCCTTTGCGGGAAGTTCCCCATCAAATTTCCAAAGAAAATATTGGTAAAAAACTGCGCATTTTAGATAAAAGCCTGCGCGAAGATTTTCAAATAAAAAATCCTAAAATCGCGGTGCTCGCGCTCAATCCCCACGCGGGGGACGGTGGCGTGATTGGCCAAGAAGACGATGAAATGGTCGCGCCCGCGATTTTGCAAAATTCCCAAAAAGGAATCGCCGCGCACGGCCCGTTTTCCGCCGACAGTTTTTTTGGTGCTGGAAAGCATAAAGATTTCGACGCGATTTTGGCGATGTACCACGACCAAGGTTTGATTCCCTTCAAGGCGCTTTCGTTTGGCAAGGGTGTGAACGTGACCATCGGCCTGCCCGTCATCCGCACCAGCCCCGACCACGGGACGGCCTTTGATATTGCGGGAAAAAACGTGGCGGACGAGGGTTCGTTTCGGGAGGCGTTTTTGCTGGCGGCGGAGTTGGCGCGGGCGAACCGCCGATGAGGCCAATTTTCAAAATCCCAATACCGCGATATTGTGGGAATGCCTTATTAGATGCGTGTGTTTTCTAAAAACCGGGCTAAAGCCGCGGTTCAATACGAAAAAGCAACACCCGTTTTTATAAAGAAAGTTTTGAATGCGCAACGGGTTATAATTATCTGAATAATTTCAAAACATCGTTCCCGTTCGCCAGCACGATCAATCCCAGCAAAAGCACGAAACCCACCACCTGCGCGTATTCCAGCACTTTTTCGGAAGGCTTGCGGCCGGAAACCATTTCCCACAGAACGAACACGATGTGGCCGCCGTCCAGCGCCGGAATCGGTAAAATATTCAGGAACGCCAGCATAATCGAAAGAAAAGCCGTGAACGTCCAAAAACGCTCCCAGTTCCAGACCGGCTCGAACATATTGGCGATCATCAGAAAACCGCCCACCTCTTTGTACGCCTCGGTTTTGGGATTTAAAATCAATTTGAATTGGCGCACATAATCACCCAGCACCTTGCCCGCTTTGTTCAGCCCCGCCGGAATCGCCGCGAAAAAACCGTACTTTTTCGTTTCGATATTGATAAAATTAGTGGGAGGCATCGCGAAAACGCCAATCCGGCCGCTCTCGGGCACGCGCACCGAAATTTCCTTTTCGAGGCCGCCGCGCGCCACGCCCAGCGTGATTTCCTGCCCGGCATATTTCGGCACTTCCTCTACATATTCATCAAAAAATAAAAGCGGCGCGCCGTTCAGCGCAAAGATGCTGTCGCCCTCCATCATCCCCGCTTCTTGGGCGGCAGAAGTATCCGTGAAACCGCCCGCCACATACGGCACGCGGATCCCCACCAAAGTACTTTGCGCCTTGATCAAATCGCGTTTGTCCTCGTCAGAAATGATAATGGTTTTTTGCTGCCCATCGCGTTCCACCACTATTTTTCCTTCGTCGCTCAGCAGAATTTCGGTCGGGATTTGCGAGAATCTTTCCATCGGTTTTCCATCCACAGAAATAATGCGGTCGCCGTTTTGGATGCCAATCGCCTGCGCCGTGCTGTCCGCCGTCACGCCATATTTCAGGTTGTCGGCGGGTATAAAACTTTCGCCATAGTGCATCATCATCCCCGCGTAGATGATGATGGCCAAAATCACGTTCACCGTCACGCCGCCCGCCATTATAATGAGGCGCTGCCAGGCCGGCTTGCTGCGGAATTCCCACGGTTCGGGCGGTTTTTTCATCTGCTCCTTGTCCATACTTTCGTCGATCATCCCGCTGATTTTCACATAGCCGCCCAATGGCAGCCAGCCGATGCCGTATTCCGTGCCCTTGATTTTTTTCTTCACCAGCGAAAACCACGGGTCAAAAAATAAATAGAACTTTTCCACCCGCGTCTTGAAAATTTTGGCGGGGATAAAGTGGCCCATTTCGTGCAAAACGATGAGCAGCGAAAGGCTCAAAATGAATTGGGCGGCTTGAATCAGAATATCCATTTAATTGAGAATGAGTTTTTTACGCAGCCGCTGGGGGCTATTTTTTTGAGGGCGCGAAGGTAAGGAAAACGGGCTGGCGAAACGCGTGGGTGGGTTGTGACTTCGATGGATTTTAGATTATTTACAAAACCACCCTGAAATTTCAACGACTCTTTAAAACCGCCGAAATTTTGAGCGTATTATATAGCTTCAAAAAAACTGCCGAATCAGCGAAATCTGCGTGCCAATTTCCTCCAAACAATATCTTTGAAAATTTCTATGAAAATTCTCCTCCGCGTCCTCGCCATTTTAGTGTTGATTATCGGCCTCGCCGCCCTCGCGCTCGTCATCACTGGGAACAGTTATATTTTCAAAGGCTTGCAGGCCACCTATTTCCGTGGCGAAACTTCCGCGACCATCGAAGATGCGCAGTTTTTCCAAACGCGAACCGTCGAAGCTACCCATCCCGAACCTTGGGAAAAATCGGGGAAATCCAACCAAATTCAATTGTCTGACCGACTGGTCAAAACTTTGAAAGAAACGGAAAGCGTGGCTTTTTTGATTATAAAAAATGGCGAAATTTTATATGAAAATTATTGGGAAGGCTATTCGGATACTTCGCATTCCAATTCGTTTTCCGCCGCCAAAAGTATTACCACGATGCTGGCGCAGCGCGCTATTCAGGACGGGTATTTCAAAAGCTGGGATGATAAATTGATTGATTATTTGCCGGATTTGAAAGGCGAATTCCGCGAAGATCTGCAACTGAAACACCTCAGCCAAATGACCGCTGGGCTGGACTGGAACGAGGATTACCACAGCCCGTTCGACATCACTGCGCGGGCGTATTATTCGGCCGACGTGGAGGAGGTGATGCTGGAGCGCGTCCCCGTGTATGAAAAACCCGGCAGCCGCTTCGAATACCAAAGTGGGGCCACGCAGTTTTTGGGAATGGCCATCATCGAGGCCACCGGAAAACCGCTGGCCGACTACGCCGCCGAAACCCTGTGGAAAGATTTGCGCGCCACCCAAAACGCCCGCTGGCACTTGGACGACAGCGGCCTCGAACTTGCCTATTGCTGTTTCAACACCAACGCGCGCGACTTTGCGCGCTTCGGCCAAATGGTATTGAATCACGGAAAATGGGAGGGCAAAACGGTGCTCGATTCCGCTTTTTTACATAAAGCCACGCGACCCGCCGCCACCGATTATTACGGCTGGTCGTTTTGGATAGACACCGACGACCACGGGATGCGCATCCCGCGGATGAGCGGGCTGGGCGGGCAATACATCATCGCCGTGCCGGAGCGCGATTTGGTCATCGTGCGCTTGGGCCGCGAAAAACTGCCCAACACCGACAACCACCCCGAAGATTTCCACATCATAATGAATGAAATTTTAAAACTTTTTGATTCGTGAAAAAGCTGTTATTTATACCGATTTTTTTGTTCACTTTTTATACTGGAAAATCTCAGGCCGATACCATCGGAAATGGTTTCACTTTGGGCTTGGAATTTGGCTATTATTTTGGGAATTCTGAGAGTGCGCGGTATTACAATGGAGATGGAAAGGGTAACAATCGATTGCAGCCAATTTTAGAAAACCCAGTACAACGAAATCGTGTCCGTGAAAAATTCAACGGCGACGATTTCCGGTATTTAGGGCCCGCCGATATGGATTATCGGCCCAGTTTTGCTTTCGGTTTGGACATCGGCTATCATTTTGGGAAGCGGCAAGAATGGTCGGTCAATCTCAATTTTTGGAACGTGAAATTAGAGGCGACTGGCGCTTTCAATATTGAAATTCAGCGGCAGATTCAGGGCACCAATGAATTGCCGCTGGAGCAAATCGGCATTTTGGGCACCGAAACCCGCTCACATTTGCAGCTCGGCGTAGAAAAGCAGATGGACATTGGCAGCGGTTTTTTCGTTCCCTTCGAGGGCGGTTTGAATCTGAATTTTGTGGAAGTGAAAGAAAACTTTTTCACCGTGGACGGCACAAAATTCCCGTTGCAAACCCGTGTGAACCAAAACGTTGGCCCCACCGGCCAGCAAAGCGTAAACACCGGCGACATCACCACGGTGGGCGCGGGTTTTTACCTCGCCAGCGGGATTATGTACCGCCTGCCCAGTTACATTTCTATTTCGTTGAACCTCAATTACATCAGCACCTCGGTGGATGCGAACCAAGTGGTGAAGGATGAATCGGTGTCGGTGTTTATTCCTTCGTTTGGCTTCCGGAAAGTGTTTTGAATTTCACATTAGGATTTCACATAGGGCATATAGGAGTTTTCACATAGAATTACATAGATTTTTAGGTCTTTCATTTATCAAAGCTCGATGTGTCTTTTTCTCTATGTGAACTATGTGCCCTATGTGGTAAAAAACGTCCCGCGGAATCGAAAGAACCTTATAGAAGCGCGGCATTCTTTTAAATTTCACATAGAACACATAGAAGTTTTCACATAGAATCACATAGTTTTTTAGGTCTTTTTTTATCAAAGCTCTATGTGCTTTTTTCTCTATGTGAACTATGTGCCCTATGTGGTAAAAGAAAAAAATCTATCTGGTAAAAAATCACTCCAACCGATACTCTTCCACCTCCCCAAACAAACTCAAATCTTTCTCCCTTACAAACCCCTCAAATTCTGCCCAATCTTCCCGATAAAACCCATTCAAATCATCCAAAAAAACCTGCGCATCTTTTAGAAATTTTTCCGCCAAAACTTCACTGCTTTCGGTGATTTCGCCGAGGTTGGAAAAGAGGTAATACCGCAGCAACCCGTATTGCTGGCGCAGCACTTCCGGTTCGGAGAAATAGCCTTCCACGTCTTTGCCAAAAAAGCGGTCTTCAAATTTGTCCAGTTTTTTGCTGATGGTTTTGATGGAATCGCGGATGTCTTTTACGCTGTCTTTTTCTTCGTTTTTGATGAGATTTTTTAGCAAATCCAAGGTCTTCCGGCTGCGCTTGATTTGTTTCACGGCTTTGGCCAATATTTCCACTTTGTCAAACAGGCGTTTTTTGTACTCAAAATTGGAACGCAGTGCGCTTTCGTCCAAGTCGATGCGCGGGTCTGTTTTTACCGTTACTTGCGCGGAATCCCTTTCCCCGCCAAGGGAAACGACCACCCAATAATCATCCGGCAACACGCTCAGCCCGCCGCTTTCGGTAGTGTCATTTTCATCCTCTTTCCGCGAAGGAAACTGCACGGATTTTTGGTCTAAATTCCAATAAAAACGATTGAAACCTTCTTTAAAATCCCGCTTTAAAGTGCGAATGATTTCACCATCTTTTTTAATAAAAATTTTGGCCTTTTTTTGTTTCAAAGAATCAGCTTCGGAATAGCCATTCCAATAAGTGATTAGCGCGCCTGTGCCACGGTTATCGCCTTGGAAAATGGCATCGGCGGCGAAGCGTGTTCCGTCGGCGCGTCTCATCTTTACTTGGTAGGCATCACGAATCGGGGCAACCCAAAGACGCTGGTTTGTATCCACATTATTTTCATTATCAATCAGTTGCGGTTCATTTTTCGCAAAAGCCCGCAACGGCGCCAAGTCATCCAACACCCAAGCCGAGCGGCCAAATGTGCCGACAATCAAATCGTTTTCACGCGGATGGATTTTCAAATCCGCCACGGGAACGGTGGGAAAATCGTCGCCCCACTTTTGCCAATTCTCACCAAAATTCCAACTGAAATAAAGCCCATTATTTGTGCCCAAAAAGAGCAAATTTTCTTCCTCAAAATCTTGCGCTACGCTCATTGCGTAGCCCCACACTTTTTCCGGCGAGGCCAGTCGGCGAAAGGTTTTGCCATAATCATCGGTATAGTACAAATAGCTGTCCCAGTGATTTCTACGATAATCATTTAAAACGACAAATGCCGCCCCCGCACGGTGCGGCGAGGCCACGATTTGCGGCACCCACATCCCGCTGCGCGCGCCCTTCAAATTGCCGTAAACGTCCGTCCAGTTTTCGCCGCCGTCGCGGGTGATTTGCACGCGGCCGTCGTCCGTGCCCACCCACATTGTGCCGCGCTCGTTGGGGTCGGGTTCGATGGCCAAAATGGTGGTGTAATTTTCCGCGCCGGTCACGTCGTAGGTCAGGCCGCCGCTTTCCAAAAAGGTCTGTTTCGACGTGTCGTTGGTCGTCAAATCCGGCGAAATCACCCGCCAAGTTTCGCCTTGGTTTTCACTTTTAAAAACATATTGCGCGCCAAAATAGAGCGTGTTTTCATCGAACGGGTCTTGCGCAATCGCCGCGTTCCAATTGAACCTCAGCGGTTTACCTTCGGGATGCACGGGGCGAATCAACTTGGAATAACCCGTCTCGGTGTCCACGCGGCCCACGTAGCCCTCTTGGCTCATCGCGTACACATAGCGGTTGTCCGACGGGTCGCGCACCACATCGAAACCGTCGCCAAAATAGATCTCCTGCCAATAACTGTTGCGGATGCCGCCCTGCCGCCAAACGTAGGCGGGGCCTTTCCACGAGCCGTTGTCCTGCATCCCGCCATACACATTGTAGGGCATTTCATTATCATAATTAATATGGTAAAACTGCGCGATGGGCAGGTTTTCCACGAAGCGCCACGTTTGGCCGCCGTCGCGGGAAATGTTCAGCCCGCCGTCGTTGCCCTCAATGATGTATTTCGGGTTTTTGGGATGCACAAAAAAGGCGTGGTGGTCGGGATGGACGGACGAATAGGGCGCGATGATTTCTTACGTTTTGCCCGCGTCCTCGCTCATCGAAAGGAGTGTCCACAGGCTGAAAACGCGGTTTTCGTTGGCGGGATCCACGTAAATTTCGGAGTAATAAAACGGGCGGTTGCCGATGTTGTCCGCCTCGGAAACCTTGCGCCATTTGTAGCCGCCATCGTCGGAGCGGTAAAAGGCGTTGTTGCCTTTATGCTCTACCAATGCATATACGCGCTGCGTGTTGCTTGGCGCAATGGCCAATCCGAGTCTGCCCAAATCGCCTTTTGGCAAACCGTCGTCTTCGGTGCGCTGCGTCCAGTTTTCACCGCCGTCAAAAGTGACGTAAAGCCCGCTGCCCGCGCCGCCGCTTTTAAATTGCCACGGCTGGCGGCGGTGTTCCCACATCGAAACCATCAGTTTTTCAGGGTTTTGCGGGTCCATCACCATTTCCGCCGCGCCTGTTTTTTCATTTACATAAAGGATTTTTTTCCACGATTTTCCGCCGTCGGTGGTTTTGTAAACCCCACGATCCGAACTGTCGCCCCACGGCGTACCGATGGCCGCAACATACACAATGTCAGGCTTTTGCGGATGCACGATGATGCGGTGGATGTTGCGCGTGTTTTCCAGCCCGATGAGCTGCCACGACTTTCCGCCGTCGATGGATTTGTACAGACCAGACCCGCTGGTCAGTGAATTGCGCGGGTTGCCCTCGCCGGTGCCGAGCCAAATCACATCGGGATTTTGCGGGTCGAGAGCCAGCGCACCCACCGAGCTAACTTGCTCATTATCAAAAAGGGACTGCCAAGATGTGCCGCCGTTTTCACTGCGCCACAGTCCGCCGCTGGCCGAGCCTGCATAAATAATTTGCTCGTTGTGCGGCGCGACTTTTATGGCCGTTATCCGTCCGCTCATCCCCGCTGGGCCGATGTTGCGGAAGGTGTAGTTTTTTAGGAGTTTTCTGGGGATGGAGTCTTGGGAATGGAGGGCGAAACTGAAAACACAGAGGCACAGGGACACGGAGGTTTTTAGTAGAAACCGCAGATGGCGCAGGGAGCGCGGCGGTTGTGGTTTACTTTTTTTGATGGAAGTTTTTGGATGAGTTTTATTCATTTTCAAATCAATTTTTGGAATTTCTTGAAATTTTGCGGGTCAACGTTTCGGTGATTCGTGGCGTCGGCCCAGCTCCCCTCCTCGCTTGCGAGGAGGGGTGATTTTTTCGGCTTTCTTAAGCCGCCGAAAAAATCGGGGTGGTGTGTTTTTCTCAACAAAAATATTGCGCAGAACCACCCCGTCTTTTTTGCTTTGGCAAAAAATCCACCCCTCCTTAAAAAGGAGGGGAGCTGGGCTGCACCTCCTGCCAAAGTTCTCGGAAAAACTCGAAAGTTTAGCTTCCTAAATCCCCCAAAAAGTTTAGCCCCCCAATCCCGCATATGCGGGAGGCTAAACACACAAGCGTGATAAAAGAGCGCAAAATTTTTACACAAAATTTAAGCGAGCGTGTAGCTAAAGTCCCCCTTTGGGGGATTTAGGGGGCTTTCCAAATCGCGAGCTTTCCCATAGCTTTGAAATTTTCCCTCTCCCACAACTCGAAACAAAGAACACGAAACAAAAAAAACTTGAAACCCGCCTGCGGCAGGCAGGCCCGAAACAAACTCCTATGTACAACCCCGTCCCCTACCAGCCGCCGAAGATAGCACCCGCCGAAGTTTTGCGCCGCAGCGCGGATTTTTATAAAGAAATGGACGAGCGCCGTTCGGTGCGTTTTTTTACGGATGAAAAAGTGGAGCGGGCGGTGATTGAAAATCTCATCAAAACCGCTGGTACTGCGCCCAGCGGTGCGCACAAACAGCCGTGGATGTTCGTGGCCGTTTCTGACCCATCGGTCAAAAAAGAAATCCGCATTGCGGCGGAAAAGGAGGAAAAGGAATTTTATGAAAATCGCGCCACGCCGGAGTGGTTGGCGGATTTGGAACCGATTGGCACGGATTGGCGCAAGCCTTTTTTGGAAACCGTGCCGTGGCTCATCGTTGTTTTCCGAAAATCTTACGACGAAATCGGTGGCGAGCGTTCCAAGAATTATTACGTGCAAGAATCAGTGGGGATTGCTTGTGGCTTTTTAATCGCAGCGATTCACCAAGCGGGGCTTTCCACGCTGACGCACACACCGAGTCCGATGAATTTTTTGAGTGAAATTTTGGAGTGGCCTGAGAATGAAAAACCGTTTTTATTGCTGCCGGTGGGCTATGCGGCGGGGGATGCAACGGTGCCGGATTTGGAGCGGAAAAGGTTGGGAGAAATTTCTACATTTATTTAAACTTGACTATCTCCCAAAAGCCATCGCTTGCCCATTTCTAAATAGCTGCGGCAAATCCCAAAACTCCTAAATCTCAGCCGCCATCCTCAAAAAACCTATGAACAACCTCAAAAAACGCCCTCGGTTTTTCCGCGTGCAGCCAGTGCCCCGCGCCTTGGATAGTTTCCATTTTGGCCTTTGGGAAATGGTCGTGAATCAAACCAAAATCTTCATCCAAAATATACTGGGAATTGCCGCCGCGCACGAACAATGTTTTTCCATAAAAAACAGCTTGGTCGGGGAGGGGCTCGTTTACCTTGGAAACTTCGCGCGCAATCACATCCACATTGAAGCGAAAAGCAAGCTGGTTTTTTTCTTTCCAATATAAGCTTTTCAGCAAAAATTGTTGCACGGATTCTTCTTGGATTTTAAACTGTTTTTCGGCCTCGCTGCGGGATTTGATATTCTCTAAATCCAAAGCCTGTAAGGCGTCCGTTATGGCTTGATGGTGCGGCTTGTATTTTTTCGGGGCAATGTCGGCTACCACCAGTTTCGCAATTTTTTCGGGATTTTGGCAGGCAAAAAGCATCGCGGCTTTTCCGCCCATACTATGCCCGATGAGGTTTGCTTTTTCGATGTTTTTGTTATCTAAATATTCGACCAAATCATCGCTCATTTTTGGATACGAAAATTCATCGGAATGGGGGCTGCGGCCGTGGTTGCGCATATCCAAAAGATGGACTTGAAAATGCTCGCTCCATTTGCGCCCCAGCGTGGCCCAGTTGTCGCCCATCCCAAACACGCCGTGCATAATTATCAGTGGCGCGCCTTCGCCGGAAATTTGTGAAAACAGTTTCATTTTTTTGTATTGAAAATTAGCCAACCGCCTTGGCCAAAAATCGTTTGATGTCCCATTTTTTTGGGAGCGGCTTTCCGTCCAACGCAAAATCCAGAAACACCTCCGCCAGATGCGGCGCCATCAGCGCGCCGCGTGACCCCAAACCGTTGAAGAAAAATAAGTTATTTTCCAATTTTCCCAATAGCGGCTTGCGGTCTTTTACGTTGGGGCGCACCCCCGCTTGGTGTTCCAAGATTTGGTAACGGCCCTTGAAAATCTTGGCCAAGCCGTTTTTTAGTTTTTCCAATCCCTCGGTGGTGGGCGCGTCGGTCAGGTTTTCCCAATGGAAAGTGGCGCCCACTTTAAAGGTTTGGTTGCCCAGCGGCAACACGAAAACCGGCCCGTGCCAAATCGCCGTTTCGGGAATTTCCGCGCTGCGGACAATCAACAATTCGCCGCGCGTAGGCGAAAACATTTCGCTGGTTTTGGGATAAAGCTCGCGCAGTAAATGGCCGTTGCAAAGCACTATTTTTTGATAGGTTTTAGAATATTTTTTTAGAGAATCCCCGTCGATTTTTTTATCAAAATAAAGATTGGGTTTGTGCAAGTTTTGAAGTTGCAAATCCAAAAATTGTGGCACGTCCAGCCAGCCGGTGTTTTTCATCTGGCCAATTCCGAAAGGTGTTTGGAAAGGGCTTTTCAAATCCAATAAAACATCACCTAAATAATCCTCAAAAACGGGATTCCCGCTTTTTTCCTGCCAAAGATTTTGCTCGCCCACCGATTGAAAAATGTGGTGGATGGGCGTTTTCCGGCAAAATTTTGCGCCCCATTCTTTCTCCTGATTTTCATAAAACAGCAACGCAGCTTGCAAAAATTGCTGCGCATTTTCCACCAACCGCAAGCGTTTCAAGACAATGGGATTCACGATGCCCGCCGCCACTTTGGAAGATTGGGAGAGGTTGGGCTGATCCACAATATCGTGCGCCACGCCGCGCTCCGCCAGCCGCAGCGATAATACCGCGCCCGCCAGCCCGCGACCCACAATCAGGATTTTCTCTTTTTTTTCCATAAAAAAACCCTCCCGATGTTTCAATCGCGGAGGGTTCGTGTTTTTTTAAGATGGGAAATTTTTAATATTCCCAAAGTTCCATTTCAAAGTCGCGCAGTTCTTCGCGGATGCGCCGCGACTCCAGCAACTGCTCCAGCGGCGAATTGCGTTTGTATTCGGCGATGCTGCGATCGTACACATTGTCTTGTTTGATGATTTGTGAATCGAACATACGGATGTGAAATATTTGGTCGTAGGTGAGCCGCGCGGCATTGTTGTGATTGTTGAACGCCACGTGGGTCGCCAACGCATAGCGCGCATCGGGAAACCACACCCAGAACAGATTGTAAACATCTTGCGTGGAAGGATTGCGCACCACGGGCGACAATCCGATGATGCGGTTTTTCATCTCGCCGCGCTGTTTGTCAAAAAACCAGTCGGATTTTATTTCCCACGCCAGCACGTCCTTGGCGTTGATGCGGATGGTATCGATGGCGAGGATGTTATCGTAATAATCAGGGTCGCGCAGCGTGTCCAGCTTGGCGGCGTAGCCCTGCACTTGCTCCGGCGTCAGCGGAATTTCAAAACGGTCGTCGGCAAACACTTCTACAATGGTGCCTTCATTCAGGATGCCATCCAAAAGAACATCGTAAAGACTCTTCCGGTCGGGCACTTCCTGAATGGGATAGTACAGGTGGTGGTTTATTTTTTCGCGCACGTCGATGCGTTCCCAGTGGCGGGTGCTCCACATCATATCCGCTTCGCGCAGATAGGGGTAGGGGAACACTTGGTTGTTGTGGTAATGCTTGGGCGGGTCGGGGATGATGCCGTCGTCTTCCGGAAATAAGACTTGGGCAGAGCTGCTCAGCGCGCCGAGCATCAGCATCCCGACCAAAAGAAATCCAAATGTTTTCGTTTTCATAATCTTGGTTTTTTAGTTCACGTCAATAGAAATATTTCCTACCCGCGTAACGCGCAGCCCGCCGGGGCCGCTGGCTTTGATATCGCGGATGGAAATGGTCTGGCCGGGCCGCATCCGTTCGATACGGGTTTTCACGTCGCCCGTCATCCGGTTGCCGCGCACCTGCTCGGGCGGAAAACCGGGGATGGCCACTTCAAAAGAGGTTACCGTAAGCGGAAGGTCAAAGGGAAAATCTTCGTAATTGGCTTCAATGGTGGCGTTTTTCAACAACCCCGCTGACATCAGCCCTTCGGATTTGCGATACACCGAACCGACCGCTGGGGGCAAACCTTTGATGCGGAACAACTTGCTCCCCACTTGGCGCGTCCCGTCCTCATCTTGCACCGAAACGCTGATGGTAATTTCCTTTCCTTGAATATTGGTAACGTTGGCCGAATAATTTCCACCGCTGCCGGAAACGCCGGCCCCGCTTACCCGCACCTGCGAGGGATCCACGCCCGGCACGCCGATTTCCAATGGATTCACCACACCGCGATACAGCACGTTCATTTTGGTGGGAGAAATAACGGCGGTGGGAACGGAAACGGTGTAAGAACTGGTAAAAGTTTCCTCAATGGGATCTTTGCCAATTTGCTTGATGATGATTTTCCCGCCCCATTTCTGTTCTCCGATGGAAGTTGCTTTAAAGCGAACTTTGCCCACTCCGTTTGTGATTTGATCCTCCGGAAGCCTTTTGCCATCAATGATAATTTCAGGTTCTTGGGTATCATCGTAGGCGGCTAAAAAAACGTCGGCCTCGTAATAATCGCCTTGGATGACGTAGGACGAGGTGGCATCCACCATTGCTTTTACACCGGTAAAGTTTACGTCTTGTTTTCCAATATTGCTTTGCAATTCTGATATGATATCCGCCTCGGTATTCCGCACCCGCGCTTGGATATCCGTAAGAAATGGCAAAACTGCCGCCAGTGGATAATGCTCGAAATTGGCTTTTTCCCAATCTTGAGCTGCCGTGTTTCCGGGCACTTCTTGCTTGTCCGTATCAAAAAGCGCCTGAATGTTCTGTTTTAAAGCAGCATCATCTCCAGCGGCCTCCAGCATCGTAGCGCGAAACTGTTCAATCTCGCCTTTGAGTTCCGTAGCTTTTCCTTGGTTCAATAGATAGTTGGCTACTTTTTCGCGGTTTTTGAGATTGGCGGGAATCCCGTTCTCGTCCAACCCACCCGTCATAGTCACCAATTCCGTTTTGATGTTTTCGATGTAACTGTTGAGATTATCAGCTTCTTCCTTTACTTCAAGAGCTTTATCCCGAAAAGGCTTCACCTTTGCGGCATTATCCGCCATCGCATTATCAAATGCGGCATACGTTTCAGCGTTTTTCTGATTCACCGTATTCGCCGCCTGTTCCAAACTCGTGTCCAGCTTGGTCAATGCCTGCAAGATGTCCTTAGAAATTTGAAGAGCCAAGAGCGCCGTCAATACGAGGTACATCATATTGATCATTTTCT
The DNA here is from genome assembly GCA_965214115.1 of Owenweeksia sp. Classification (GTDB taxonomy): domain Bacteria; phylum Bacteroidota; class Bacteroidia; order Flavobacteriales; family Schleiferiaceae; genus Owenweeksia. The sequence continues at coordinate 53,117 of CBDCAU010000001.1, read as the reverse complement.
GCCGAGGGGTGAGTTTTCCGCCTGCCATTATTTTAGTTTTTTAATAGAATAAAAAAGAGTGAGTGTCTTGTAAAAAGAGCCTTGCGCATTCATTTTCCGCAAGGCTCTTTTTTTTATTTAAAAAAATCTTAGTTGCGGTTCGGGTTCATCGCGGAAAGCATACCGCCATAAACGTTGTTCAACTTGCTCATATTTTCCGCCAGTTGGCTCACTTCGGTGGCCACGCGGTCGCCATCTTCCACAGAAGAGTTCAGCTTTTCCATCAGCGCGTTCTGCGCTTCCATTTGATTGGCCGAAGTTTCCAACTGCACCGCGTACAGCGCGTTCAGCGATTCCATATTCTTGGAGGCCAGTTTCAGTTGGTCACCATATTCTTGGGTGGCGGCGGCGGCGTCCACCGTTTCGTTCAGCTTATTGGCCGCATTGCCGAAGTTGCGCAGTCCCGTGCCAAGGCTTTCGATCAGCGCGCCATCAATCTTGGCGTCTTCCAGCATATTGTCCAGTTCCTGGGTGGCGGTTAGGCCGTTGCGGTTGTTGCCCGCATAGGCATCAGGGTCTTCCATCCCCGCCAGCTCGGGATATACCAAAGTCCAATCGTATTCTTCGTGCGGTTTTTCAAACGCGGAGAAGAAGAAAATCACTGCTTCCGTGGTCAAGCCTATGATGAGCATAATGTCGGCACCGGGAAGGTGGACAATCTTGAACATCGCGCCGAGGATTACCACCGCCGCGCCCCAGCCGTAAAGCTTGGACATAAAGTTTTTGAAGCGCTTGCTGTTTACATCTATTAAAGCCATTGTTTTTGAGATTTAAAAAATTAATGTTGAGTGAGAGAGAAAAAAATTTGAGTTTTTAAAAACGGTGTCCAATTATTGTTCAAGGAGGGTTAAAAGTCGCCCAAGTCGCGGCCCATAAAGCTCTGCACCGTGCGGAAACCAATGTAGCACTTGGCCGTGTCTTGGTATTCGTAATCGCGGGTGCTCACCTGCATATAGTACGCAACGTCTTTCCAGCTTCCGCCGCGGATCACCTTACGCTTCAAGGTCTCGTCGTCCGCTTCGTTGGCATTGTATTCAAAGTTGGGGCTGATGTCGCTTATATAATAATAAGAAGCGGCATCGAAGGCGGTACTGGTCCACTCGGACACGTTGCCCGCCATATTGTAAAGATCGTAGCCGTTGGGTGCGTAGGCCGTTACAGTAACAGGGTAAAAACCGCCGTCCGCCGTCACATTGCCGCGCAGTGGCTTGAAGTTGGCCAAGTAGCAGCCCGAACTGTTCGTGGCATACGGCCCGCCCCAAGGATAGGTTACATTGTTGGCTCCCCCCCGTGCGGCATATTCCCACTCGCCTTCGGTGGGCAGGCGGAATTCCTGTTCGATGAGGCCGCCGGTGGCACTCAGATATTCGTTGCGGTATTTGGTGCGCCAGTTGCAAAAAGCCACGGCCTGTTTCCAGCTTACGCCCACCAGCGGATAATTATCATAGGCAGGGTGCCAAAAATATTTGTCGTGCATCGGATCGTTGTAACTGTAGGTAAAATCGTGTACCCAAGCCAAAGTATCCGGATAGATATTTACGATGCCACTTTCAAAAAACGAACTCCGGTCAGAGATTTCACGGTTTTCCTTGATGTAATCACGGTAAGAAAAATACTCGCCATCATCGTCCGTATCGTTGTAGTCAAAAACCACTCGGTTGTTTTTCCGGGATGCCTTTTGGCGGTTCAAAGTGAAAAAGACGTAGTTGAGCTGGCGCGCGTCAATGATGGCTTGCCCCATAAACTGCTCCTCGGGCGGCAGGTACATACTGCGGATAATTTCAGTGTATTCCGCGCTGGGATAGCGGTCGGTGCGCCATTCTATGTAGGGTTCCCAGTCCAGTCGGCGCTGCATCGAGTCGGGATAATTCAAAGAAACATATTCTTCGAAAAAGGTGGGGTCCTCCATATTGGCGGCGTCGATGAACTCGAAACCTTCCACCAAGCCATCTTCCGCCAAGCGGAAACGCAGGATGGAATCGCGCACCCAATACACGAACTGGCGGTATTCATTATTGGTGATTTCCGTCTGGTCAATCCAAAAAGATGGCACCGAGACGGTTTTAGTGGGGGAGATGAGGCTGGAAGGCACATCTTGGTCGGCATTTCCCATATTATAGGAACCCTGTGGGATGTACACCATTCCGTACGGTTCGTTGGGATACCAGTTCGGTCGGTTTTGAACACCCACCAATTCTCCCCGATCATTGCTGCTGCAGCTGGCCAAAACCGCTGCCACAAATCCTATGATTGTCAATCGTTTCATTTGCATAAGAGTGTTTTTAGAGTTGATTTTCAAGTAGTTTCGTTTCAGGTGGCTATAATACAAAAAGTTTTTAACTCACTTATCAACTACAAAAATCGCGGGTTTTTGTTGCTCCCTTTTACCCGTGGCGGGATTTCTATTTTAAAGCAATATTTCACAAAAATCTCGTGGCTGCCGCCGCCTTGCGCCTCGGTTTCGGCTATTCCGATGTCGTAAGAATAGCCCGCGCCCAGCGATTCGGTGATTTGGTAGCCGATGTGCGGGTTGATGGAAAACTGGTTGGACACGCGGAAACTAACGCCGCCCCAAAGTTTGTTATTGTACACGCCCATCGCGTCAATGTCATAAATGGGCGAGGCAGCGAAGTCTGTTTTGATTAAAAGGCTGGGTCGCAGTTCCCAGTTGCTGGCGGGGATGGGCCAGTTGTAACCACCCATCAAATAGTAGTGGCGTTGGTTATAATATTTGGTAATAGAACTTAGTGAATTGTCAAACTCTGAGGCACTCTCAATCAAGCGCATAGAAGAAACACCTGCCCAGATTCGCTCGCTTTCATAATAAAGCCCGAAAGAGGCATCAAATGCAACACCATTGGTATTTTCTTGAGGGATTAAAAAATCCTGCTGTTGTTCCTGTGGGGGGCGCCAATCGGCGTTGCTGACATTATTGGTATAAATATCCAAAGAAGCACCGATGCCCAACGTGCCATTGCCCAACGCCCTTTGATACCCATAGCCCAATCCAAAATTCAAATTTTGGAAAAAACCAATCTGGTCGTTGGCGATGCGGACACCCAAACCTCCCTTTATTTTGGAGATGGGGATGTTCGCGGTGAGGTTTTGCGAGGTGGGCGCGCCCTCAAAACCCACCCACTGGCTGCGGTGGAAGGCGTTGATGCAAATCGCGTCGCCACTGCCCGCCACCCCGGGATTGTAATAAAGCTTGTTGAACATAAACTGCGTGAACTGCAAGTCCTGCTGGGCAATTCCCGCGAAAGCGGACAAGACAAAAAGCAGTGATAATGTTTTTTTCATAGCAAAAAAGAAGAGAAATTCGGGCTTTTAAAGCTGGGTTTTAAAACCTCCAAATATAAAGTTTTGGTATAAAACACATAACTTTCAAAACAAAAAGGGCGCGAATATAAAAAAGTTCACATTCCCTTTTTCATCGCCTGCCACCAGCGGATGGGCAATTCGTTCTCAGTGGCCTTCTCATAATCCGCTGCGGAGCAAGGGATTAACTTGTGCCGCTCCTTGCCAGCGAGCAGCGAATCTTGTATTGGCACCTCAATCCACCAGCGTCCGCTCAGGTGGCTTTTGTAAAAAATAAGTTCGTGGTCGCCCTCGTCTAAAAGCACGGTGAACTTCTGATAATCCTGCTTGTCGGCCACGGGATAGTCGCCGCGGCGGGCGTTGTAGCCTTCTAAAAAATACCAAATCATCTGGGCAGCCAAGTGTGCGGTTTGCCGGTTTTGGTCTTTTTCGGGATTGATTTCAAAAATCCCGAAACTGCTCACTTTGTCCGAAATTCCGCTGTAGCGGGAAAGCGCGCAGGCATCTTCGCCGCTGAATCCGTTGGGCGAAGCGTTGCCGTTTCCCGCCGCGTCGGCCGCGCGGATGGCGGAAATATCGAAGCTCACCACATCCGTGTCGCGCAAAATCGGCTCGGCCTCGGCAATGTTGTTTTTGAAACTCCCCAAACGGTGAATGTCGAAAAACATCCGCTCCATCAAATCGATTTCTTCCTGATTGGCAAAATAGGTTTGGTAGCCCAAGTTGCTGAAATTGAACAGCAAATAGGGTTTTTTCAAAATAATGTGGCTCAGGAAATTGTGGGCGTTCAGCGTTTCGTCCTGCCGCCCCAAATCGAATTTGCAGTCGATGGCCGCCATATTCACGGTCTGCTCCATCCTATCGTAGGCGCGGTACAGGCCGTAAGTCAAGTCTTGCCCGCCGCCTATTATAATAGGTATGATTTGTTTTTTGAGGAGTTGGTAGCCGGTTTCGCGGATAGCTTCCAGCGTGTCGTTCTGCGATTCGCCGGCGTAGATATTTCCCAAATCCGCAATCGGCGCGTCCCATTTTCCCGCGAAAAGCGGATATAAATATTCGCGGACGGCATCCGGCGCATTTTGGCTGCCCTTATTATTAGGCGTGCCTCGGTCGTCCATCACGCCCACTATCGCCACTTTTATATCCTGCAAATCGGGAATCCCATCCAGTTCGGTGTGGATTTTCAGATGATGAAAAAGCTGCTGGGAATGTGCGTTTTTCTCCCCGAAAGGGGCGAGGAGGCTTTCGCGGACGGGGGATAAATAATCTTCTAAAATCATTGGTGCTTTTCAAAAGCCCCCATTCCCCCAAAGGGGGTTGCTGGAGTGGAAAATCTTGTGGATGAAAATTGATTTGAAATAATAGAGCAGCATATTTACGCTCGTGTGCTTAGCCCCCCTTTGGGGGGTTGGGGGGCTTTTTTGGGATGGGGCGCTTTCATTTTTTTGAAGAAGTCTTCTTCGCAGTAGTTTTCTTCCCCACCCCCTTTTTCTTCTTCGCCGGCTTCCGTTTCGGCTTCGGCGGATTTTTAATCAATTCCTCCGCCTCGGCCCGCGTCAGCTTTTTCGGGTCCACGTCTTTCGGAATTTTATAATTCTTCTTTTCCATTTTCAGGTACGGCCCCCAGCGCCCGTTCAGCACTTCGATGATGGGTTCTTTGTCGTCAAAGGTTTGGATGAATTTGTTGCGGTCGGCCTCGCGTTTTTGTTCGATGAGTTCGATGGCGCGGTCGAGTTCGATTTCGTAGGGGTCGTCGCCTTCTTTGGGTTTCAGCGAGGCGAATTTCCCGTCGTGGCGCACGTAGGGGCCGAACCTTCCAAAATTGGTGACTACCGTTTTTCCCTCGTAATCGCCCAGCGTGCGCGGCAGTTCAAACAGTTTCAGCGCCTCTTCCAGCGTCACCGTTTCAATGCTTTGCGTTTTGCGCAGGCTGGCAAATTTTGGTTTTTCTTCGTCTTCGGTGCTGCCGATCTGCACCATCGGCCCGTAGCGGCCGATCCGCGCGATGATGGGCTTGCCCGTTTTTGGGTCGTCGCCCAAAGCGCGCTCGCCGCTGGCCCGCTCGCTGTTTTCTTCCACGTCTTTTAGATGTGGGTGGAAATCCGAATAAAACTCGTCGATCATCTCCTCCCATTTTTCCTGCCCGCGCGCGATTTCATCAAACTGCTCTTCCACCTTGGCGGTAAAATGATAGTCGAGAATTTGCTTGAAATGTTCCACCAAAAAATCGTTCACCACCAAACCAATATCGGTCGGAATCATCTTGCCTTTGTCCGCGCCGGTGGTTTCAGTCAGCGTTTTTACCTTTAGTTCGCCGTTCAATCGCAGCTCTTGGTATTTGCGCTCCGTGCCTTCCAAGTCCGACTTTTCCACGTAATTCCGCTTTTGAATCGTGCTGATGGTGGGCGCGTAGGTAGATGGCCGGCCGATGCCGAGTTCCTCCAGTTTTTTCACCAAGCTGGCCTCGGTAAACCGCGCGGGCGGCCGCGTGAACCGCTGCGTGGCCGTGATGTTTTCGCGCTCCAGCGCCTCGCCTTTTTTCACGGCGGGCAACATTCCTTCTTGCTCTTCCGCATCTTCGTCGTCGGTGCCTTCCAGATACACTTTTAGAAATCCCTCGAACTTGATGACCTCGCCGCGCGCCACAAATTCCAGTTGGCCATCGGGCGTGTCAATTCTCACCACGGTGCGCTCCAGTTCGGCGTCGCTCATTTGCGAGGCGATGGCGCGCTTCCAAATCAAATCGTACAATTTCTTTTGGCCCGCGTCCGCGCCTTTTCCGGTAGATGAAAAATCGGTGGGACGAATCGCCTCGTGCGCTTCCTGCGCGCCGCTACTCTTGGTTTTATAAGTGCGCGTTTTGTGGAATTTGTCGCCGTAGCTTTTTTTGATTTCGCTGGCCGCGCCACTCCGTGCTTCCTCGGAAAGGTTCACCGAATCGGTACGCATATAAGTAATGTATCCCGCTTCGTAAAGCCGCTGCGCCACAGTCATCGTTTGGCTTACCGAAAAGTACAATTTGCGTGATGCCTCCTGCTGCAAAGTGGAAGTGGTAAACGGCGGCGCGGGCGATTTTTTGGCCGGCTTTTTCTCTACCTCGGTGATTTTGAAGGAGTGGTTTTTGGCCTTTTCCAAAAAGTCTTTCGCCTCTTTTTCCGTTTGGAAATTTTTGTTCAAAACCGCTTTGATGGATTTCCCTTCGCCATTCTGAAAAATCCCGACTACCCGAAACGAACTTTTCGGTTCAAAAGCTTGAATGTCCCGTTCGCGCTCCACAATCAGGCGCACCGCCACGCTCTGCACACGGCCGGCCGAAAGTCCCGCCTGCACTTTTTTCCACAAAACGGGCGACAATTCAAATCCCACCAAGCGATCCAAAATCCGCCGCGCTTGCTGGGCATCCACCAAGTGCTGGTCGATTTTGCGCGGGTTTTGGATGGCGCGGTCAATCGCCTTTTTAGTGATTTCGTGAAAAACGATTCGGTTGGTCGTGGCCGGATTCAGCCCCAAAGTTTCCGCCAAGTGCCAAGCAATTGCCTCCCCTTCGCGGTCTTCGTCCGAGGCCAGCCACACCGTGTCGGACTTTTTGGTCAACGCCTTCAGTTTGCTAACCACCTCCTTCTTTTCGGGCGACACCGCGTATTCTGGCTCAAAGTTGTTTTTGATATCAATGCCCATCCCTTTCTTCACCAGATCGCGGATGTGGCCGTAGCTGCTCGCCACTTGGTAGTCTTTGCCAAGATATTTTTCAATGGTCTTCGCCTTCGCGGGAGACTCCACTATCACTAAGTTTTTGGGCATTTTCAGAGTTTTGTTTCGTGTTTAATGTTCAAAGCTGAAGGTTGAAAGTTCAACGTTTCGCGCCTACCTACCACCGGCAGGTTCGTAGTTCGGTGTTCCAAGTTTAGACTGACAACTAACAACCAAGAACCGATAACTGCCAGCTATTTTTCCGAACGGGCAAAGTAAATGAAATGTTTGGTTGGGGAGGGTTGGAGGAATTTCTTCTCTGGAAAATGGAGATTTTTTTTGGGATCGGGTGCAGTTTCGCCGCGCTTTGAAAACGCTACGGACGATTGTTTCATCCTAAAATTGGTATCGTTTTCGGTCATTTCAAAGGTTTGGGAACCGAGGGAATCGGTCTGCACATTTTGCGCGGAAGCGGTGAGTGAAATCGTGAATGGGAAAAGTTTGGAAAGGAAATTTTTAATTGAATTTTTGGGTTATTTATTTTGATGTAAGCCGTTTGACGGAAGTGGTATAATCCAAGCCGATGGAAATCCCATCGATATGCTGAGCTTCATCATTCACCACCAGTTTGAGTTTTCTCATAGGAAACTGAACCATAACATCGCGAAGTTGGCTTATGATTCTCTCTTGCCGAGAGTAGATTAAAAACATCTTGAAATCCTCGTTTTTGACGAATGCTAAAATATGATAGCGGGGGCTTCCCAGACCCCAATCTGCTGCACCCGAATGGATAAACCAATCTTTTAATTTGTCGCGGTGATCTTTATCAATTTCACCAGTTATATTTATAGAATCCTGGTCTTCGTGGAAACCTACGCTTGAACCAATCGCCCCACCACAAAAAGCTACTGCCGCCTCAAAATCCTCTTTCGAAGTATTCTGCGCCAAGTTTATCGTTTCAGAACTGTCTTGATAGCTAATTTTAATGATAGGTTTATGATGGCTTTCCGTAAAAGTAAATTCCAGTTTTTTCACCAAAACCGAATCGGCACCAAAAAACTCCTGTTTATAATAAGGATATAAATCTGTGATATTGTCCGTATCGTTTTCCCAGCGCAAGTGATGGTAATAATCGTTTTGATAATAGGTGGTGTCTTGATTCCAAAACGTTTCCTGTTTTATATAATCAATCGAATCGCGATACAACTTTTCGCGATAGGTGAGAGTGCCGCTGGTATCCACAGCATAAATATAGTCTAACACCGGAGAGATTTTACGCACCGTGATACCTCTGACTTTGGCATAGGAACTGTCGTATCGGTATTCTGCCCAGTCTTTGGAATAGCGCCAAATGGTATCCCTCTCGGAAATCGTGTTTTCTCTTTCAAAAATGGTATCACCATTGGTGTATCGAACGGAGTATTGCCTATTGTAAGGATGGGTATCAAAACGCACATATTTTTTAGCGGAATCATCAACATTCGATTGCCAGTGGTACTCCAATAAATTGCCGCCATCATCAAGCGTAGATTGATGTGAAGAATCAGGGGACCAGTAGTGGTTATAAATTTTGTCACCTACATACCTTTTTTCCAAAAAAGCCCGCCCCGCAAAAAACTCCTTAAAAATACTGTCGTGCTTTGTAACTTTTACCTGCCATTTGGCGCTGCCATCCAAATGGTGTCGTTCAATGTTTTTATAATTTGGAGACTCGCTTTTTGAATAATGCACTTGGCTGTCAGGTAGCAAAATCCGGTGCAGTGCGTTAAAATCTTTACGATGATGATATACTTGAAAAGAATCTTTCCAGCGCACTAATTCCATTTTTACATCATACAAAACCACCTTCAAATTTTGCCCTATATTTTCAAAATAACATATCGTGTCTTTTTCATCCATCAAAGAGAAACCCTGATTTTCTCCCAAACCTAAAGCCTCCTGAATGGACTGGACTTGACGGAGCGTCTGCCAATAATATTGGCCTGAAGCCGACAAGCTTAGACAAAAAAGAATGGCGACGAATAGCAGGTTTTTCATATCGGTTTTGAGCGAGGAAAGTGGAAAGGGTTGTTTGCGCTAATTGGATTTATTCCCAAAAATAACTATCCGATTTTATCAAGAATTTCACAACCCAATCCCCATCACCACCTGAAAATCGTGGCGGATAAATTCGTTTTCGTCGCGATAAACCGGATAAAAATAGCGCGCCTCGAAATACCAGATTTTGGCGGGCGCCAGTTCCAGCTCTACGCCGAGGGCCATCCCCAAGTGCAAATAATGGGTGCCGAAAAGGCCGGCCTCTGTCAGATCCAAAGCCAGCGCGGAATCTTGGGCGACCTGAACAAACGACCGATGCTTTTCCGCCACGAGGAACGACCCCCGCGGGCCACCGGAAAAATAGGGGCGCACCTTGCCGCTCTGCAAGGTATAGCGCAGCATCAGCGGGATTTGGAGCTGCGTACCCTCCAAGCGGTATTGAAAATCGCGGTCTGGCGGCAACTCGCTCTCGATACGGTATTGATTGAAAAACAGCCCCGTGACCAGCCCGCCGCCAGCCCCGCCCAGCGGAAAAACCGCCCCGAAGCCAAACCCGAACGCTTTGCTGGCCGGCACGGGCTGGCCGCCGAGAAAACCGAATTGGGGGGCAACGAACTTGGTGTGGGCCAAACCGGCTTCCAAAGTGAGGTAACTGTTGAGTTCAAAGGTGGAGAAATCACCGTTTTCCACGCGCTCCAAAAATTTTGTAAAGTGGTTTTTGCGGAAACGCATCTTGGCGATGAAACCTGCCATTTCCGAACCGGCTTGGTAGTGTTTGGTGAGGCGGTCGCGGTAGTTTTCTTCGGACAGAAAAAGGAAACCGCCCGCCACCGAATCCCGCAAAAGGAAAAAATTGCCGCCGCGGTTTTTGTATTCATACAGTTGCCCTTTGGAATCCAACATGCGGCGGGCAAAAGCGGTGAACGCCGAATCTTGCGTTTGGATATTCACCGATTCGTAAAATTCGTTAGGCTCCAAAAAGTAGAATTTCACCGCGTTTGGGCCATAAACGGCGTAGTTGCTTTCGCCGCGCCTCAGCCTCAGGTTTTGGCAATTTCGCAACAGGCCACGGTTGATGATGTCCACGTTGTACAAGGCAGAATCGTCAGGAAAAATCAAATAATCGTTTTGGGAAAACCCGAAAAAGGAGAGCGAAACAAGAATAGCGGCGAAGGAAATTTTCACGGAAATTTTGATTTTAGTTGTTTTGGGAAGGGCAGCAAAAATTTTTCCAAGACATTTACGGGGTGGTTTAGCTTTGTCAAAATATGGCCTCCCAAAACTACAAACCGATTCGAATAATTGACATCAGCGATTGGAATCGAATTCCGATGAGCCAGTATGTCTTTGCCTTTTCAGCGTCATCAAAGCTCAATAAAAAAATGAAAAACCTCCTAAAAACCGTCCACCTCGAATTTGAAAAAAGCACTTTCCTAATGGATTTAGTGGAGGAAAACCAACATAAATATGTGAGAGTGTCACAGACTATTTTAGATGAAGAAAATGGCTTAAAAAGAGAACTAAAAATCAACCCTTCTGTATTGCGCTCTCTTATTTTAGGATTGGAAAGTTTGGAGAGCGAATTACCGGAGGGCGGAAATCAGCCAAAACCGCCAAAGAAAAAGCCAGTAAAATCTTTAAACCCTAACCAGCAAAGTGAAATCGTGCGGCGCTATTTGAAAAATGTGAAAGCCGAGGACATCGCGATGCAGTTCGATTGCAGCCAAGAGCTGGTGGAGCAAATCCTGCGAAATCACAATGTGGTGGTAATATCAAATAACGACCACGACCCGCCCAAGCGGCGGAGAAGGAGAGGGCGGAAATAGGAAATGAGAATGGGTTTTTGCTTGCCCCCGCTTGATGCTAACAAGTCCAAAAAGCTGTTAGGTCAGCCCGCCTCACACAAACGCACTGATCCCCGTAATGTCCCGCCCCACGATCAGCGAGTTCACTTCCTTCGTCCCTTCGTAGGTAAAAATCGCCTCGGCGTCGGCCACGAAGCGGGCGATGTCGTGCTCCAGCAAAATGCCGTTGCCGCCGAACACTTCCCGCGCGTGGCCTACGATGTCGCGGGTCCGTTGGGTGCACATCACCTTGGCGAGGCTGGCCTGTTCGTCGGTCATCCGGCCTTCGTCCTGCAATTCCGAGAGGTGGAACGCCATCGTTTGGATGGCCGTCAAATCGGCAAGCATCTGCACCAGCAAACTCTGCACGAGCTGAAAACTGGCAATCGGTTTGCCGAACTGTTCGCGCTCGGTGGAATATTTCAGGGCGCATTCGTAAGCGCCGCGCGCGCAGCCCACCGCCTGCCACGCTACGCCCGCGCGGGTGGCTTTCAGCACCTTGGCGGTGTCTTTAAAACGGTTGGCGTTTTGCAGCCGGTTTTCCTCCGGTACCTCGCAATCTTCCAAAGTAACCAGCGCGTTCTGCACCGTCCGCAGCGACATTTTATTTTCCATTTTTTCGGCTTTGAAATCTTTCGTTCCCTTTTCCACAATGAAACCTTTCACGTCGCCGCTGTCCTCGTCGCGCGCCCAAATGATGGTGAGGTCGGCGAAGGTGGCGTTGCCGATCCACTTCTTTTGGCCGTTCAGAATCCACACGCCATCTTCCTCGCGGCAGGTGGTTTCCAATCCGCCCGCCACCGCCGAGCCCACGTTCGGTTCGGTCAGTCCAAAGGCGCCGATTTTTTCCATCCGCTGCATCGGCGGCAGCCATTTTTGCTTCTGCTCTTCGCTTCCGCAGAAATAGAGGCTGCCCATCGCCAGCCCGCTCTGCACGCCAAAAAACGTAGAAATCGAAGTGTCCACCCGCGCCATTTCCATCGTGATGAAACCCTCCAAAAGATAGCTGCCCATCGGGCTTTCGTAGCCTTCGTAGGTCAGGCCCACGATGTTCAGTTCCGCCATTTTGGGAATCAAATCCATCGGGAATTCTGCTTTTAGCCAATACTCGTTCGCGATGGGTTTCACGTGCTCGTTCATAAACTCGCGGACGCGCAGTTGCACCTCGCGTTCCTCCGGCGGCAAAAAGCGCGACAGTGCGTAATAATCGCCCTCCGTTTCCGGCGCTTCATATTCGCGGCTTTTGGATTTTATCACCTTCATTATCTGATACATATCCGTTTTGTCCAGTTTGCCGAGCGCGGACACGGTGTCGGAAATGTCGATGTTGGAAAGCGTTTTGCCGGCTTTGCGGAGGGCGGAGATGAGGGACATTCGTTGGGGTTTTGAGAAGGAAACGGGCGGGGGCGGGGATGGTTTTGGATTTAGCCATATCTGTGAAATGGTGTCGCCCCGCTGGGGCTTCGCGGGGGTGAATGGCGCACCTTCTTTTTCGCCGCCCTTACGGACGGCGCTACATACATACCGCTCCTACGGAGCTATTTTAGTGCAACCAAAAAAGGAGATTGAACTTGTATTACACGATTCTCAGAAACATTCAAAAACTCCATTTTCAAATGAAGCCCCAGAGGGGCGAAATGATTGTAGCGCCGCCTGTAAGGGCGGCGGTTTTCAAAGCATCACCTCGCCAAACGTAAGAGCGCCGTAGGCGCGACACCAACCCCGCCCAAAACATCAAACCTCAAACGTGAAACATCAAACACAACAACCCCCCTCAATCAAACACATACCGAATATCATACTCCACCCCAAACTTGTCCAAAAAATTCAAATACTCCTCCTTGAATGTCATTTTCTGATGGCGTTCTTCCTGATTTTCAATATACCTGATGACTGCACCCAAATGGCTGTGCGAATACGAAAACGCACCATATCCTTCCTGCCAGCGAAATTTGGTTTTCATCCAATCCAATGTGTTCAAAAATTTAGAGGAATTGGCCTTTACTTTTTCCATCAATTCTGATAAACTAATTGTACCGTTCATCCCAATCAACAAATGGATGTGGTCGGGCATACAGTAGGCCGCAATCATTTTTTGGTTGAGATTCGTAACGATGCCGCCGATGTATTTTTCCACCAATCCACGGTGCTGCGGCGGGATGAAGGGTTCGCGTTTTTTCGTGGAGAACACAAATTGGTGATAGGATTGGATGTAAGAGTTGGCCATATTTTTATGTGATTTTTGGGGATTTGAGAGACAAATTTGTAAAATTTTTGGGAATAGGGTTTTTCGCGAAGGATACGGTGTTGTAATTTTTTGAGGGTACCTTTCGGGATTGTGTCGCCCCTACGGGGCTTCTCCTTTAGTGGGGATTTGCCGTTTCAACATCGCCGCCCTTACAGGCGGCGCTACACACATACCGCTCCTACGGAGCTTCTGTTTGAACTTGGAAACCATTTTGGTTCGATAAAAATTTTGAAATTGCAAATCACACCAAATGCAGCCCCAGAGGGGCGAAATGTATGTTGCGCCGCCTGTAAGGGCGGCGAGAAATGGAACTTCCGTTCGGTGCGCAAAGCCCCGTAGGGGCGGCACCTCACCAAACAAACTCCCCAAAAACAAAAACCCCGAAAGATTCAAATCCTTTCGGGGTTTTGCTTTTTATTCTAATTTCAGAAACGCGCCAATCGGTTAAAATGGAGGCGCGCACCGGTAATCATTTTGTGCTCGCACGGCCGTGCGAGCCTACCGTTCCGTCATTTCCTCGCCGTCCTTTTCACCCCCACTCGGCAACTCCCCATACCCCATATTCCAAAACAAAAACGCCCATTTGTCCGCCTGTTCTTGGATGATTTTGTCGGTGGGTTTTCCTGCGCCGTGGCCCGCGTTGGTTTCGATACGGATGAGAACGGGGTCGTCTCCCGAATGCGCTTCTTGCAAACGCGCGGCGTATTTGAAACTGTGCGCTGGCACCACGCGGTCGTCGTGGTCGCCGGTGGTGACCATCGTGGCGGGGTAGCTTTCGCCGTCTTCCAGATTGTGGTAGGGCGAATAATTTTTCAAATATTCAAACATTTCCTTGCTGTCGTCCGCTGTGCCGTAATCGTAGGCCCAGCCTGCGCCAGCGGTGAATTTATTGTAACGCAACATATCCAAGACACCCACGGCGGGAAACGCCACCGCCATCAAATCCGGCCGCTGGGTCATCGTAGCTCCAACTAAAAGGCCGCCGTTCGAGCCGCCCGCAATCGCAAGCTTTTCAGACGTTGTGTAGTTGTTTTCAATCAGATATTCCGCCGCCGCGATGAAATCGTCGAACACGTTCTGCTTGTTCAGTTTCGTGCCGGCGCTGTGCCATTTTTCGCCGTACTCGCCGCCGCCTCGCAAATTCGCCACGGCGAAAACACCCCCATTTTCCAAAAACGCAATGTTGCTGGTGCTGAAACTGGGCGTCAAAGAAATGTTGAAACCGCCGTAGCCGTACAGCATCGTCGGGTTGTCGCCCTCTTTTTGCGTACCTTTTTTAGATGTGATAATCATCGGCACTTTCGTCCCGTCCTTGCTTTTGTAAAACACTTGCTCGCTGGTGTATTTTTCCGAATCGAAATCCACCCCGCTCTTTTTATAGACCTCCGAATTGCCACTTCCAATATCGTATTTGAAAATGGTGGACGGATATACGTAGCTGGTAAAATTGTAGTAGATCTCCTCATCATCCCAGCGGCCGCCAAAACCGCCCGCCGAACCGAGACCCGGCAGCTCGATTTCCCGCTCCTTTTCGCCATCGAGATTATATTGATACACGCGGTCGGTCGCGTCTTTCATATAAACGGTGAAAAACTTGCCGCCTGCCGTACCCACGCTCAAAACATTTTCTGTTTCGGGGATAAAATCCTGCCAGTTTTCCGTACCCAATTTGTCAATGGTCGTTATCACCACCTTGCCGTTCGGCGCGTCTTTATTCGTTTTGATGAAAATTTGGTCGCCCTCGGTATGAATCACATTGTGGTCGTTTTCAAAATTCCCGACCACGGTTTGGATTTTGGAATTCGGCTTCCGCAAATCTTTGATATACAACTCATTGCCCGTAGTGGAAGTGGCCGCGCTGATGATGAGGAAATTCTCATCTTCGGAAACGCCGCCGCCGATGTAGCGCCGTTTTTCATTTTCGCCAAACACCACTTTGTCCTCGCTTTGCGGCGTGCCCATTTTGTGGTAATACAATTTGTGCTGGTCGGTCATCGCGGAAAGCTCGCTGCCTTCGGGTTTCTCATAGCTGGAATAATAAAACCCGTCATTTCCTTTCCACGACAAGCCCGAAAATTTCACGTCCATCAAGGTGTCGCCCATTTCCTCCATCGTTTCGGTATTCAAAATAATGACCTTGCGCCAGTCGCTGCCGCCTTCGGAAATTTGGTAGGCGGCCATCGAACCGTCCTTCGTAAAACTCAATCCCGCCAAGGAGGTGGTGCCGTCCTTGGAAAATTTGTTCGGGTCGAGGAACACTTCCGGTTCGCCGTCCTCGCCTTTTTGGCGGTACACCACGTACTGGTTTTGCAGCCCGTCATTTTTATAAAAATAAGTGTAATCGCCATACTCGAAAGGCGAGCCGAATTTCTCGTAGTTCCACAGTTCCGTCAGGCGGTCTTTCAGTTCATCCCGATACGGGATTTGCTCCAAAAAGCCGAAGGTAACTTCGTTTTGGCGCTTCACCCATTCTTCGGTTTCCTCGCTCCTATCATCTTCCAGCCAGCGGTAGGGGTCTTCCACTTTCGTCCCGAAATATTCATCGGAAACGTTGGTATCCTTGCGGGTTTCGGGCAATTCAAAGGTGATTTCTTCTCGTTCGGTTTCCTTTTCCACGTTTTCAGTTTCTTGATTTTGGCAAGCGGCCAGTGCCAGCATTCCGGCGGCTGCGGCTATTGTTTGGATTTTCATAGGATTGTGTTCTTACGTTTTGCAAAAGTAGTTTTTAATAAGAAGGGGATAGAACCTGCCTACCGGCAGGCAGGCGCGGATGACACGGATGGGACAGATTCTAACGGATTTTTAAGCCCCCAACCCCCAAAAGGGGCTAAGCTGCACTTGCGCAATATTTCCATCCGATATCCCCCCTTTGGGGGTTAGGGGGCTAAATAAAAAAACCTTATTGCACAATAACGCGCCGCGTGGTCACACCATCTTGAGTGATGATGCGCAAATTGTAGATGCCATCGGCAAAACCCGAAACATCGAGCGCTTCCGCTTCGCTGCCATCGGCCGTGCGGCGGAGGAGCAGTTGGCCGCCCAAGTTATACAGTTCGATTTTCATCGGGTCGCCCGCTTGGTTTTTGATAAAAAAAACATCCTCGGCGGGGTTGGGGTAAACGGAAATTTGGCCAGCGGGCAACTCCTCCAAACGGAAACCGCAGCCATCCACATAAAGGGTGACCACCGTGCTATCGCTGTCGCAGAGGGTGGTGGAAACGTAGCGGAACCTGAAACTTTGACCGATGTGGGAAGTGTCGGGATCGAACTGGTTTCCGCTGAGTGCGCCGCTGCCGTCCAAATCTTCCCACTCGCCATCGAGGTCGAAAAATCCGAATAGAAAAGTCCGTAAATCCACGGTGGGCGCCGTGGCACAAAGCGTGTCGCTCTGCCCAAATCCCGCCAAAGCGCCCGTATCGACCACCGGCGTGGCGGAGACCACCGAACCAAAACAAGCTTGGCTGACCACCATATCGAACAGCGGGTTGTAAAGCGAAGGATTGCCGGAAGTGGAACTGTCGATGCTCATCAAACTGGGAAGGCGGTACGGATAGGCAACCCCGCTATCGGCATAAAAAAGCTGCCCCACCTGAGGACTGAGGAGCAAAATATCCAGCACATAATTCCCCGGCGTGAGGAGGAGGTTGGCGGAAACCTGGAACACCCCGCCCGCACTGTCCAATTCGAAAAAATCGCCAAACTGCATAAGGCGGCCGTTGATACTGTCTTCGCGCACGGCCAACAAGCCAGCCACATAGCCATCGGATTTGAGCGTTACGCTGTCGATCACCAAAGTGTCCGTCACCGTGATGTAAAGTGCGTGGTTAAAATTGCCTGGGCCGGCGTTGGCGATTGCGGGCTTGGGGCCTATGCGCTGGTTCAGATTGGCCGAAATGAAATCTGCCACCGCTACGGAAAGCCCCAAACCGATCAGGCTAAAGTGGACGGAATCGCCGAAAGCATTCCAATCGCCCGGCCCGTTGAAGCTCGCCAAGCGCGCGGCCGTATCGCCGGCGGTGACAAAGACGTTGGCGGTATCGCCCGGACAAATGGTGTCGTTGATAATGGCTGGGGTGGAAGTAACATTGCAAATGGCTTTGGTACAAAAACGCACCGGCCCGATGAACGCACTGGAATCGGGCGCGGCGCAAATGGCCCGGAGGTAAACATCATAGCAGGTTCCCGCCGCCAAACCCATTAGAGAAACCGTATCGCCGGTGAAATTGATGGCAGTGCCGTTGCCGGGCGAAAAACCGGGCGGGCCGTATTCCAAGGTGTGGCTCAAGGCGCTGTCGCCAGGCCTGAAAGTCAGCTGAGCCGTGGTGCGGTCTGCCGCCAAGATTTCCAAATTCGCCGGTTCGGGGCAGGGCGGAATCGGTTTTATCGAAATATTGTCCACATATAAATTATTCCCAAAACCACTGACTGCGCGAAAACGAACGCGGTTGACCCCCATCGGCAAGGGTTTCAGATAGGTGTCCCAATCGCCCGCCATCGGCGAAAAAGCAGCGGAGGAGGAGCCGGCGGTGTTCAGTTCGCCGTTGGGGCCGCCCAGCAGGGTATCCAAAGGTTGGTAGGAAGTTCCGCTGTCGGTGGAAGTGTAGATTTCCAGGCGGTCGATGTTGTTTTGAAAGGCGGCGTAGGCAAAATCGAACACCAAATAAAAATGCGAAGTGGCCGGCCCTACCAAGGGACTTTCCAAATGGCTGCTACCACTACTGATGAAAAAGAAGGGGACTTTCAGCGCGTTGTCCCCCTTGCCATAGGCGCTCACGGTGCTGTCGTATTCCCAGTTGCTGCCCAAGTTCCAACACACCGCGCGGGTGCTGGTGTCGTCAAAGGTTTCTACGTAGTGAAGAGGTACGTTGCCGCATTGTGCTGATGATTCCACATTTAAAAAAACCAAAAGCGCGGCTGCCAAGGCGAAAGTTGGAAGTTTGTAATTTTTGTGCATTGTTGTTAGTGTTGGGATAGCGTTCGGAAATTACTTGTGGCCATCCAATTTTGGGAGGTGGTTTTGTTTTCATAAAAAAAGCCGCCTTTCCCCAAAAGTACGGGAAAGACGGCTTATTCATTTTAAAAAGCCTTTTTTCTACAAAGCTTATTCTTTCACAAGGCGCTTCACGGCCACGCCATCTTGCGTGGTAATGCGCAGATTATAAACGCCGTCCGCCATGCGATCCGCACGAATGGCCTCGGTGTTTCCTCCTTGCAGCTCGCGGCTCAGCAGCATTTGGCCGCTCAGCGAAAACAGTTCCACGGTCATCCGGTCGCCCTTGAGGTTTTCCACATAGAAAACGGTATTGGCGGGATTTGGATAAACGGAAATCTGACCCAATGGAAGTTCGGGCAGGCTCACGTCGCAGTCCTGCACGAAGAGGGTCACCACGGTGGTGTCGCTGTTGCAATCCCCATCCACCACGTATCGGAAGGTGAAGGTATTGCCCATCTGCGAATTGTCGGGGTCAAACATATTTCCGGTGAGCGTACCGCTGCTGTCCAAATCAGTCCAAGTTCCGCCGGCGGTAAAGTTGCCGCTCAGGAAGTTGGTCAAATCCACCGCCGCAGCGGTGTCGCAAATCGTATCGCTCAACCCTGTCCCCGCATTTACCACATTGGTATCCACAAAAGCGGTAACGGGTACGGTCTGCCCGATGCAGCCTTCGCTCACTACCATATCAAACACATAATAGTAGCGTACCTGCGTGGGGAAGTCCACGCTGTCGATGCTCATCAGGCCCGGCAGCACATAGGGGAAGTTAGCACCTCCCGTGGCGCGGAACAGACCCATCCCTGCCGCAGAGGGGCTGGTGTATGAAATATTCAGGTAGTATTCGCCCGGCGTCAGCACCAATCCCACGGGGATTTGAAAAGTGCCACCTGCACTATCCAAAGCGAAAGGTTCGCTGCGCTGGATGATGCGGCCCATAGAACTGTCTTCGCGCACCACCACAAAACCGGAGACAAAAGCATTGGATCGCAAGGTGGCGCTGTCAATGCTCAGGGTGTCTTCCACACTGATGTACAGTCCATTGATAAAGTTTCCAAAGCCTGCCGTAGAAATAGTGGGCTCGGGGCCAATGTGCTGCTGGGCGTTGCCCGAAACGAAGTCGGCCACGTCCAAGTTGAAATTCTGCGTAAGGCCGCTTACCACGGCCGTGTCGCCAGAAATAACTGGCTCACCCGCTGCATTGAACCAAACCGGCCTGCCATTGGGGTCGCCGGCGGTGGCAGACAGCGTGGCGGTGTCGCCCGCGCAGGCAGAATCGTTCATCACTGTGGGGGTCGTGCTTACATTGCATACCACTTTGGTGCAAAACGTAAAAGGCCCCGCAACCGTGGAAATCGTACCCGAACAGGAATCCGTTACATAAAAATCATAGCAAGTGCCATCCGCTAAAGCCGGGATGGTGAGCGTATCGTTGGTGGAAGGCAGAATTGTACCGCTGCCCATCACAAAACCCTGCGGGCCGTATTCCACAAAACTGGTGGAAGTGTTGGCCGTGGAAGTCCAGAATACGCTGGCGCTGTTCGTGGCAATGCTGTCCACGCCCAAGTTGGTGGCGGGCACGCAGTTCGCGCCCACGTCCACGCGGAGGCTGTCGAAGTTGTAATTATCAAAGCCAGCCCCAGAGCCGCTGTGCATAAAAAAGCGCACTTGGAAGCTGGCGGTCAAGCCCGAGGTGATGGTATAGGAAGTGGGGGTGAAAACCGTGGGAGCCGTGTTTTTGAACACGTCCAAGGTCACCCACTGCGTACCATCCCAGTAATCCACGCTGGCACTATCAGCCGCTTCGGGCGTATTGCCACAGTCACTGCCATCGCCGCGACGGTAGAGGAATGACACTTCCACCGAAGATTGCGCCGAGGCATCAATGACTGGCGACTCCGCAAAAACGCCCGGCACCCCGTTCAGTTGCAATGAATTGCCCTGCGAGGTGGCGCAGTTGGTAGTGGTGAAAACTTCCGCTGTGTTATTGGTGATAAAACAAATAGGGAACGTTGGCCCGAATCCCTCCACAAAAGGAATGGAAAACGGGTTGCAAAGCGTATTGACGGTAAGAGGCCCCACGGTAGGCGAAACGCCCGACGCGCCACAACTGTCGGTCAAATAAAAATCGTAAGAGGTGGAAGCCGTCAAACCGGTAATGATAGCAAACGTATCCACCGTTACCACGGTATTTCCCGTGCCTGGAGCAAAACCGGCCGTATCGTATTCCACTATAAAATTAGAACCCGCGCCCGGATTCCAACTTACCAAAACCGAGTCGGCCCCCACACTCACCACCATAAAGTTGGTGGACTGGGTGCAACTGGGAGCGGTAAATTCGTCCGCGCCGATGTCGGGGGTGGTGGTGGAACGTGGGTCGCCGTCGATGTCGGTCATTACGCCCACCGAAGTTCCCGCATCGTCGGCCAGCGGGCTGCTGGCGTGCAGGTCGGTGGCACTGGCAAACAGCGGATCGCCGGATACGGAGTTGGCATTGTAGGCTGGCTCGGCGGTTTGCCAAGCGTTCAAGTCCACATAAGCGTTCGGGCCGATGTCGAAAGCATTGGCGTTGCCGCTGTTGTAAAGGTTGTAATCAATCACATCCGTGGCGGTAAGCGGGTCAAACGACTCAAAAGCAAAATCGCCCGTGGAAGAGAAAATGTTGTTGCGGATGTCCGCATCTACTTGGTCGTTGATGGCAATGCCCGGCTCGCCAAGGGTGCTGTTGTGAAACACGTTGGTGGCTTCAAAGCCATTGAGGTATATGGCGTAATCCGTGGTGCTGCTCACCATATTGTTGATTACGGTGGAGCGGTTGGCGGGCGTAAACGCATCGTTGCCATCAAAAATATAGAGGCCATAGTCGGTTACGTTCACCACGTTTTCTTCCACTCGGTAGTCATTCATATCAAACGTGTAGATGCCATCGGCCGTGGCGCGCATTGTTTCAATGGTATTGCCGATAATTTCGATGTCCTGCATCTCATCCAAATACATTCCAGCATTGGAAAAATGGGTGATGCTATTATTCAAAATACGGTTGCCGAAAGAAAAGTTGCCGGTGCCGTTGCCCTCAATATTAATGGCATAGTAGCCGCCCACCAAAGTAGAGTTTTGGATGGTGAGGTAATCCACCTCGGCGCCTTCGCCCAAATCATCATCATACTCATCGGATACCAAAACCGCCGACAAATCCGAAGAAGTGCTGGTGGTGTCCATTTCGATGTAGCAATTGTCGATGGTCACCGAATCCGAACCGTTGGTGACCAAAACACCCCACGCCTCGCTGGTAGGGGCGCTGTTCACGATGTTCAATCCATTCAGCGTCACAAAGCGTGCGCTGTCCAACAACACGGCGGCCTGCGGGCCCATCTGGTCCCAAATCAAAGTATCCGAACCCATCCCGTTAAAAGTAACGGTGTTGGTAGCCGAGGCGCCGGGAATGCCAAAAATGTGGAGGTGATCCGTATAAGTGCCAGACTGCACGTTGAAAGTAACCGCGCCCGAAATGCCGCAAAAGGTCAGCGCTTGGCCGGCTTCTGCAAAAGTGCTGAAATTGGTGCCGCCCGTGGCCATCGAACCATCGATGGTGTAGGTGCCGCTCAAGGCCGCCAAGCAAGTGGTAGTGTCGGCCACCGGCCCTGAAAAAGAGCTGGAATCGCCGGCCCCGCATACATCGCGCACGTAAAAATCATAAATGATGGCGGGGCTCAATCCCGTTACCGTAAAGGGATTGGAGGTGGCGGTAACCTGTGTGCCACTGCCCAAAGAAAAACCGGCCGGGCCGTATTCAATAATAGAATTTAAAGTGGTGCCGGCCGAAGTCCAACCCACGTCCACCGTAGAAGAGGTGGCATTGCTGGTGGTCAAAGCGGTAGGCTTGGGGCAAGTTACGCAGGCTTCTACTTCCACCAAGTCGATGGCCAAATCACCTTCGTAAGTGAAGGCGGCCATATTAGAGCCATTTTCATATAAAAACTGAATGTAAATAGTTTGCCCAACGTAAGAGTTGAGGTTTACAACCTGCTGCTGAAACGTATCTGCCGAGGCCGTCTGCAACTGGCCGGGGCCGAAAGTAAATTCGTTGGTGAACGGCCCAGTGGCGGAGGTGCTCACGCCCACGAACAGCTCGCCGATGTTGGCGCCAAAAGCGTGCAGCCAAAACGACAACTGCGCTTGGCCCACCGCCCCAGAAAGGTCGATGGCGGGGGAAGTCATCTGGATGCTGTCCCCAAAGCTGGAGCCGGAGGTTTCGGCATATACGTAGTGCGAGCCGCTGAAAGGGCCGGTAGGGCCCGTGTTGCTGGAACCCGTACTGTTGTTGTCGTATTGCCAATTGAAACCACTGCCAAAATCTCCCGTAAAGGAGGTACTGTTGTCAAACTCCTCGGTAAAAACCGTGGAGGGGTTTCCGGTAGTGCAAACCAGCCCCTGCCCAAACGAGGCGAGACTGAAACAGAAAGCACTTGTCAAAAAGAATAGAGTTGTTTTTTTCATTACTATGATTTTAAAGATTAACACTTTTTCCACAAAATTTTTGGAAGGCCGCGAATTTAGGGATTTTCCTTACAAGAACAAAAGGAAATTCTAAATTTTTCTGTAAGAGTTTGCTGAAGATTTTTTTGATTCCCAAGCGGCTCTATCTCAGCTCGTTCCAAGTTTTGAAAAGGATTTCTTGGGAGGGACGGTCAGCTTCCCGTTCGCGCAGCGGCTCGCATTCGCGCAAAGTGTCGTAGCAATCTTTCGGAAGTTTCTGATACAATTGGGTACCTTTCGTCTTCCAGCCCAGCATTTCGTCGCTTACTTGTTTGATGACTTTGGCGGGGTTGCCCACCACCAAACTGCGCGGCGGAATTTCCGTGTCCGCCTTTATAAAAGAAAGCGCGCCCACGATAGACTCCTTGCCCAGCTTCACCCGGTCCATCAAAACGGCATTCATCCCCACCAAACAATTCTCGCCGATGTCCGCCCCGTGGAGGATCGCGCCGTGGCCGATGTGCGATGATTTTTCCAGCCGCATCGAAACACCCGGGAAAATGTGCAGCACGCAGTTTTCCTGAATATTCGAGCCGTCCTCGATCACAATTTCGCCCCAGTCGCCGCGGATGGCTGCGCCCGGCCCCACGTACACATTTTTGCCGATGTGGACATTGCCGATCACGGCGGCCGTTTGGTGGATAAAAGCACTTTCGTGGATGACGGGGCGGAAACCTTGGAATTCGTAAATCATTGAAATAATATGAAATTGGTGAAAGAGGGAGCGTTTTCTTAGAAACTGCGTGCCGCGCGAAAAAGTTTCCCGAGCCAGCGTTGGGATAGAAGGAATTGGAATCGGCCTTCATCAGCCGGCAAGACTCCTTGTCGGGCAACTTGAATTCCGATGTGCAATAGTTTGTTTTGCCGAAGTATTTGATGGGCGAGCGCAGGTTTAGTTATGGAAATCCATCGGAATGAAAATTTAATGTAATCTGTTGGAATACCTACTTTTGCCGCGCGGAAGCCGAAAAGCATACAGAGTAGGCACTTCGATTAAAAACAACAATTTCTAATGAAACGATTAGTACTCGCAGCATTTTTGACGCTCGGTTTTGCGGTTCAAAATATAGCCGCTCAAGAACTGAATATAGGGGCACACTTT
The DNA here is from genome assembly GCA_965214115.1 of Owenweeksia sp. Classification (GTDB taxonomy): domain Bacteria; phylum Bacteroidota; class Bacteroidia; order Flavobacteriales; family Schleiferiaceae; genus Owenweeksia. The sequence continues at coordinate 29,313 of CBDCAU010000001.1, read as the reverse complement.
GCGCCCAGCCTGCCTCTTGGCGATTTTGCCGATGGTGGTGCGGAATTCGGACTCGGAGGCGGACTCTCCGTGGATTACTATCCTAACGACAAATTCAACGTGGGCATAGAAGGTGAATTCATTGCCTTCGGTATCGATGGGATTGACGGCGAATCGCTCACCCTGATACCACTGCAACTGACAGGCGCCTATCACACCGACTTGACCGACGAACTGGATTTCTATGTGGGTACTGGTGTGGGTCTCTTCATTCAATCCGCTACTTTCGAGGATGCAGAAAGCGAAAGTGACCTCGGCATCACCCCTCGCGTTGGCTTGGCTTATGAGCTTGGCGATTTGCTTTTTCTGGATTTCAACGTGCGCTATGGTTGGGTTTTCAACGGTGAATCCGAAGAGTTTTTTGGAGTTACAGTAGAATCACCCGATTGGACATATTTGAGTTTTAACCTTGGTCTTTTGTACACCATTGAACTCTGAGAAATTTGTCAATGTTCTTAAATAAGCTCGCCTCGGCGGGCTTTTTTTTTTCAATTTTCTTTAAAAAATAAAGTAACGCAAAATTACTTTTGCCCTAAAATTTAACACAATGAAAAAATAGGTTTTGGCAATCGCCTTGGTGGGTGGTTTTGTTGGCAAAGGGATTTCGCAAGGCACGAACGTGGGGGTTCATTTGGCTCCCGCTCTCCCCGTGGGCGATTTTGACGGTCACGCCACGTTTGGTTTGGGCGGCGGCTTGAGTGTTGATTACTATTTCAACGAAAACTTCCATTTGGGAATTGAGGGCGAGTATATTAAGTTTGGGGAAGGGGAAGATTTGATTGCCAGTAACTTAAGTGCTATTTCCATCCAGCTCACGGGCGCCTATCACACAGATTTGAGCGATGTTGTGGATTTTTACATTGGCAGCGGAATCGGCATTTTTATAATGGACAACGAAGAGGTGGGCCTCACGGGATTTTATAGCGGGAGTATTTTTGGAATCACTCCTCGCGTGGGTGTGGCGTTGGAATTGACCGACCAGCTTTTCTTAGATTTCAATTTGCGCTATGGACTGGGGATTTCTAAAGATGTGAATCAAGGCGGCGGCCAGTCGCTCACCCCGCCAAATGTCAGCTATATCGGTTTCAACCTCGGCCTTTTGTATTCTTTTTTACAACCCTGATTTTCATAATAAAACCATTAAAAAAACCCGCTCATTCAGCGGGTTTTTCTTTTTCCAAAACAGCCAAATCTTGGAGCAGTTTGTCCACGTCATTTTCCGATGTTCCATCGTAAAATCCACGTATCCGTTTTTCCTTATCAATTAAAACAAAGTTTTCGGTGTGGATGAAATCGTTTTCGTCGCCCGTGCCGCCGCTGTCCAAAACGGCAAAATAACTTTGGCGGGCCAGCTTGTAAATCTGCGGTTTGTCGCCCGTCAAAAGTTGCCATTTCCCGCGTTTGGCTCCGTGCAGTTCCGCGTATTTTTTTAAGGTGGGAACCGAATCCATTTCCGGCGTCACGGAATGGGAAACGATTGCAAAATCTTCCATTTCCATCGTCTCCTTTTGCAGTCGCCGTTTTTGCGCGGCCATATCTTTGCAGATGCCGGGACAAGTGGTGAAAAAGAAATCCGCGACATAGATTTTTCCGTCGAGGGAATCTTCGGTGACCGTGTCGCCATATTGGTTCAAAAGCGCGAAGGGCAAAGCGCGGTGGTTGCGCCCTTGGCGTTGGATGGATTCGTCCACCAGCCGCTCATCCAACTGCGCGGGATTGTAGATGGGGAGCTGCTTTTTAGGTTTCAGGATTTGGTAACTGACCGCCAAACCCACCCCGAAAACCAACAATACCACACCAATTTTCCAAACATCCGAACTACGAATTTTCATAAAGAATCATTAAAAAAAGGAGGTGCAAATTTCGGGCATCTGAATCCGTTCGTAGCTTTGCGCATACAATTTAGAATCCCTTAAAAAATGAAGAATTTTTGGATGGCTGTTTTGGCGATTTCGATTTTTGCGTCTTGCCAAACTGCCGAAAATCAAAATACTGAAACCACGGTGGAGGAAGGGGAAAATCGCGTTTCCGAACTGAAAAACGAGGTGATGGAAAGCCACGACCGCACGATGGAAAAGATGGGGCGGATGGGCCAGTTGCGCCGCCAGTTGGAAGAAGCTTCGGTTGGCGCTGTGGATTCCGCCGCAATGTTTGCCGCCCATCAAGAATTGCAGCGCGCAAGCGATGAAATGATGCAATGGATGCGCAGCTTTCAAGGGGTAGAGGCGATGCCTTCCGAGGAAGAAAAAGTGGAATATTTAAAACAAGAAAAGGCGAAGATGGAAGCGATAGAAAACCGGACGAACAATGCTATAAAAGCGGCGGAGGAATTGTTGGTTCGTGGCTAAGGTTTTTGGTGGATGCCCGCCAGTCCCATTTCATAGACCACGATAATATCAAAATCAGGTATCATATTTACGATTTTTATCCAATATTTTGAAAGCAATTTTTTGAATTCGGGAAACTTTTGATTGCCAGTACGAAACCACACCAATTTTGGGTTAATTTTTTGAGTCATTAAAAGTGCCCGAAAATCTTTGCCTTTTGTTAAAATTACCAAATCATTTTCGAGCGCATATTCGTGGATATTCAAATCATCCCAATGCCGGTTCAATTCTGATACGTGGATAAATTCGGGCGGATTCCACTCGCTGATTAAACGCGGTAAATTTACATCGATCAAATATCGAGCTTGCGTCAAACCGTCTCTGTAAAAATATGAGTTCCTTCAACCGCTTTCAGTGCATATTTCAAGCACGCATCAATATCTTCCGGTTTCAAAAAAGGATAGTGCCTTAAAATTTCCTCTTTCGTTTCCCCCGCTGCCAGATACTCCATAACGGTTTCCAGGGAAATCCGCATTCCGCGGATGTTCGGTTTGCTGCCCAGCTTCTTCGGGTCAATTTCAATTCTGTCCACGGTCGTTTTCATACCCCAAATTTACATCTTCCTTTTAAAAATAGGGACGGTGGAACACGCCTCGCCGAACATCAAACTTTTCACGAAAGGCCGCAACCGCGCGGCAAAACTCAGGTAAGCGTTCGCTGGAATCGGCAAGTGGCCGCAGCCCCGCAAGATGACGCGCTGCCCTTCAAACTGCGAAAAATCCACCTCGGAAAATGATTCTTCAAACAGCACCGTTTCCAGCATTTCTTTACTGCCAAACACCACTTTTTTCGCAAAAGGCTGCAGCGTATTTCCTATCAACATATACGCCCATTGGGGGATGATCGCATCCGCCGAACAATCCACCGAAACATAGCAATTTTCATATTGCGAAAAATCGTAGTTTTTTAGATGCTCTCTAAAGTCTTTTTCCTTCAAAATCATTTCCTCAAAAAGCCACGGTTTTATATCTAAATGTTTGCGTTCTCCTTTGGGATAAAAATCTTCCAAACTGAGGGTGGTCAGGTTGGCTTTTGCGATTTTATTTTCGATGATTTCTTCCATTGGATTTACATAAAACCAAGTTCGAGTTGCGCTTCTTCACTCATCATTTCTTTTGTCCAAGGCGGGTCGAAGGTTAGCTCTAACTCCACGTCTTTTACTTCATCAATCGAGCGGGTTTTTTCTTTCACTTCTTCAGGCAGGCTCTCCGCCACGGGGCAGTTTGGCGAGGTCAGTGTCATCAAGATTTTGACATCTTTTTCGGTACTGACTTGCACATCATAAATTAACCCCAATTCGTAAATATCCACCGGAATTTCAGGATCGTAGATGCTGCGCAAAACATCCACCACCTTATCACCGATGGCTTGCATTTCTGCCTCGTTTATTGTTTCCATTTTTTATAAATTTTTTTGACTAATTCGCCTGCATCGCCAAGGCATAAAATTTCATCTGTTTTATCATACTCAAAAGACCGTTGGCGCGTGTCGGAGAGAGGTGTTCTTTCAGTCCGATTTTATCCACAAAACCCATATCCGCTTTGGCGATTTCTTCCGCTTTTTGGTTCGATAAAACCCGTATCATCAAAGCTATCAAACCTTTCGTAATAATGGCGTCGCTATCGGCGGTATATTTTACGATTTCGCCATCGTTTTTGGCGTGCAGCCAAACGCGGCTTTGGCAACCTCGCACCAAATTATCTTCGGTCTTGTATTTTTCATCGATCAATGGCAGCGATTTTCCCAAGTCGATGAGGTATTCGTACTTCTGCATCCAATCGTCGAACATCGCAAATTCCTCCACGATTTCTTCTTGTGTTTCTTTGATGGTGGCCATTCGTTTTTATTTGGAAGAGATTAAATGACAATGACTTACCGCCAATTGTTTCGTAGAATATTCTGAAAATTCCGGATGGATTTTTACCTTTCCAAGCTCTTCCGCGTCACCTTTCCGCAAAGTTTTTTCAATGATTTTGATACCCAATTTGACATAAAGATTTTCATAATCCACCATCCGCCAGCGGTTTTGCGGCTGCACGGAATTGTCGATGCGTTTCCATTCTTTGGCGCTGAATTTCAGAAAATTATAAATCGTAATCGAATCATCCAAGTGTGCAAAATGGTCGGACATATCTATAAAATGACTGGATACCCCATAGGGTTTTAAAATCCGTTGAAATTCTTTCAATATATCTTCTAAAATTTCGGGGTAAATATGCTCAAATGTATTGTTGCTATGGATAAGATTAAAATAGTCATTTTCAAATACTGAATTTCGTGCGTCCGCCGTCATAATGGTCAGTCGCAATTCTTCCAAAATCTTGTCAAAAGAAGCCGTTGTTTTTTCTAATTGGCTTAACTTCTCCCAGCGGCTTTTTTTAATAAATGGCTTGAGGTTCTCTAATTTCCCTGTTTTTCCCCATTCCAAAAATTTTGAAATCGTTTCGCGAACCCCTTTTTCCTTCATCAAAGGACTGATGTCCAGCGTGATAGCCTTTTCTGCCCCTCCCAAAAACAATGCTATCGGAACCACCGGATACCAGCCCGAACCTAATTCCAAACATCGAAAACCTTCCGATTTGTTGTGTTTTTTGAAAAAGCGAAGATTGTCAATCGCGTGGGTCAATTTATCCTGAAAATAATCATCGGAAAGTTGCACTCCACGTGTCACATATTTTTGAAAAAGAAAGTTGATTTTATGACGGGCTGGTAAAAAAGAAATACCCTTTTGAACCGCCGCTTTCAATATCCACTTCATCAGGCCAACATCTGTTTTACTTTGCGCAATCCTTCGCAAAGTCGGTCTATTTCATTTTGCGTATTATAAAATGCCAAACTGGCCCGCAAAGTCCCTAGTATTTTATAAAAATCCATTATCGGTTGGGTGCAATGATGACCCGTGCGCAAAGCGATACCCAATTTATCTAAAATAGAACCCGCATCGTAAGGGTGAATATTCCCTAAAAGAAAAGAAATCACGCTCGCTTTTTTATCGGAATCTCCATAAATTTTTAAATCATTAAATTCGGATAATCTTTGCGTCCCATATTGCAGTAATTCCTGCTCCCTTTCGGCAATATTTTCCATTCCGATTTCATTCAAAAAATCTACTGCCGCACCCAATCCAATCGCCCCTGAAATATTCGGAGTCCCCGCCTCAAATTTGAAAGGCAATCCGGCGTAAGTGGTTTTCTCAAAACTGACCGTTTCAATCATTTCACCGCCACCCTGCGAAGGCGGCAGTTTCTCTATAATTTCTTCTTTCCCATATAAAATTCCAATGCCAGTCGGGCCGCACATTTTGTGTCCGCTGAATACATAAAAATCAGCATCAAGTTCTTGAACATCAACCTTTTGATGGGGAACGGCCTGCGCGCCATCTACCAAAACCCAAGCACTGAATTCGTGCGCCATCGCAATCATTTCCTTGGCGGGGTTTATCGTGCCTAAGGCATTGGAAACGTGGTTGAATGCCACGATTTTGGTTTTCTCCGAAAGCAACTTTTCATACTCTTCCAAAACCAATTCACCGCGTTCATTCATTGGGATGACTTTCAAAACTGCTCCCGTCGTTTCACACAGCATTTGCCAAGGAACAATATTACTATGATGTTCCAAATGGGAAATGATAACTTCATCCCCTTTTTTGATAATTCCTTTTGATAAGGAATTGGCAATCATATTGATGCCATCCGTAGTGCCTTTTGTGAAAATAACCTCGTAGCCCTTTTCCGCATTTACAAATGCTCGAACTTTTTCGCGACTTTCTTCTATTTTGTCGGTGGCTATTTGGCTCAGATAATGCACCCCACGATGCACATTTGCATTATTCGCTTTATAATAATCCGAAATAGTATCAATGACTATCTGCGGTTTTTGCGAAGTGGCCGCATTGTCAAAATAGACCAAAGGCTGGCCGTTTATCTCCTGATTTAAGATGGGAAATTGAGCGCGGATGGCTTCAAAATCAACTACTAATGTAGGGGCTTCATTCATAACGGGCGGTCTTCTCGGCTATCATACATTGATACAATCTCGATGCAATCGTCGTGGATTTCAAAAAAGACAATTGTTCTCCTTTTCACATCAAATTTTCGTAAGCCTTTGCTGGATTCGCTTTTTGGATTCGCGGTTGGAAACTTTTTGACCATCTCTAATTTTTGGTCATAATTTTCTTCCAATTCATCGGCTACTTCGGTAGAAAATAATCCTTCGATAAATTTATAAATTCTGTTAAAATCCTCGATTGCGTTTGGAGCGTAAATCACCTTCATCAACCCACCATCATTTTTTTCGCTTCGGCTTCGGGAATTCCTTTCCCATTACGGATTTGCTGCCTTCCCTCTTCGATTCTCAACTTCACTTTTTCGGGTAAAGAATCATACCAATCGCCATTCGAAATCGTGCGTTGAATATTCATCAGAAAATCCTCATCATTCGACTCAATTATTGTACAAACCAACTCCTTTTTTAATTCAACAATACTCATAACTCAAAGTCTAAATTCACATTCAATTTATTGGCAATTTGGCGGTTCAGTTTTTTGCGCAATTCGGGGATTTTTACGTTGCGCAAACCATCATTTGCAAAAGCATATAAAAGTAGCGCTTTTGCCTCCTTTTCGGGGATGCCGCGCGCCCGCAAGTAAAACATCGCTTCTTCGTTCAACTGGCCGATGGTACAACCGTGCGAACATTGCACGTCATCGGCAAAAATCTCCAGTTGCGGCTTCGTGTCGATGCTCGCCTTGTCCGTCAAGAGAATGTTGTTGTTTTGCTGGAACGCATTGGTTTTCTGTGCGTTGGGATGCACCATCACCTTGCCGTTGAAAACGCCCCGCGCATTTCCGTCGTAAATTCCTTTGTACAATTCGTTGCTATGGCAGTTCGGTTTTTGATGGTCGGCCAAAGTGTGGTGGTCCACCAGTTGCCCCTCGCCGATAACGGTGATACCATCCATAAACGTTTCGGTGTGCTCGCCTTCCAAAAAGAGGTTTAAATTGTTGCGGATGAATTGGTTACCGAACGAAAACGTCCCCAAATTCACTTGGCTTCCCTCGGATTGCTTCACCGAAGTGCTGTCAATCAGCGAGGCGTTCAGCGCATCATTTTGCACTTTGTAATAATGCAATCGAGCATTTTTTTCCGCGAAAATTTCCGTGGCGGCATTGGTCAAAACTGTTTTATCCGAAAGCGATTGATGCCGCTCCACTATTGTAACCTCGGCATTTTCTTCCAACACAATCAGATTGCGGGGCTGCGCCAAAACTTCGTAATCGTGGTGGGTGGAGAAATAAATAACTTGAACCGGTTTTTCAACGGTATGTTTTTTTTTGACCCGAATAAAAGCGCCTTCTTTGGCAAAAGCGGTGTTCATCGCCGCCAACGATTCGTCCTTGGGAAAGGCTTGGTTGAAATATTGCTCCGAAACTTCGGGGTATTTATTCAACATTGCACTAAAGGTGCAGATGTCAAATTTTTCGTGCGTCGTTTCACTCAACCAAGACGAAAAAACACCATCCACAAATATCAATTTATACGAATCAATATCGCTCAAAAAATACTTTTTGACCTCCGAAAATTCGAGCGCATTTTCGCTTTTATTTAATATACGATAGTCGTGTTTTAAAATGGGTTTCAAATTGGTATATTTCCATTCTTCATCCCGTTTGGTGGGAAATCCATTTTTTTCAAAAATATCGAACGCTTTTTGACGCACCTTGTGGGCATAGGTTTTCTTCTGCCCATTCAGCTCATTTTCGAATACTAAAAATGATGATTCTATTTTATCTTTTAATGCTTCCATTAAGATTTACTTACTAATGTCTGACAAGCCCAACTTTTGAGCGGCTTAATTTTATTCTCCACCATTTCCCATACCAGCGGTAAATCCACTGCGTAATATTCTTCGATAAGATGTTTGCTAAGAAATTTCATCTCCTCCCGCTTTACTGGGACGGATGAATCCAGTTTTAATTCTAATCGGGATACCGCTAACCCAATGCGGATTAAACAAAATTCGGTAGCACTAAGCACCTTCTTATCATTAATAAAATCATCGAAAGACTTATCCAAACAATAGTCTAATATAAATTTCGATTTTTCAGCTATTTCTAACAGCCTGTATTTGTTTTTTTGATTCATATCCGAAATTAACTTAAAATAGTGCTATGAACTTCCATTTTTTGCAAGCCTTCAATATGATATTCCAAATTATCCGCACAAAAATCATAGCCATTGGGCCATTGCAAACCGCGACCGTTTTCAAGCACTTTGACTTTTCCAAAAAAAGCCTTTTCTAAAAGCGGTTTTGTCAAACTACTTTTGGCATTCAAAAAGGGTTTAAAATCTACGACTTTCTCTTCGCCGTCTTGAAAGAAAATCTCGATAAAAAAACCATCCAACATTGCAACCTTTTTTATTTTGGCTAAATCATTCATCAAACTACCATTTCTTCTTTCACCCAATCATACCCTCTTTTTTCCAGTTCCAACGCCAAATTTTTATCCCCCGATTTTACAATTTTTCCTTTGTACAAAACGTGTACAAAATCCGGCTCGATGTAATCTAACAAACGTTGGTAATGCGTTATCAACAAAACCGCGTTTTTTTCATTGCGGAATTTATTCACGCCATTGGCCACGGTTTTCAGCGCGTCGATGTCGAGGCCGGAGTCGGTTTCGTCCAAAATAGCGAGTTTCGGTTCGAGCATCGCCATCTGGAAAATCTCGTTGCGCTTCTTTTCGCCACCGGAAAATCCCGCATTCAGCGAGCGGCTCAAAAAGCCTTTGTCGATTTCCAGCAGCGCCATTTTTTCGCGCATCATTTTCAGCATTTCGTTGGCGGGCATTTTTTCCTGTCCGCGAGCTTTCCGCGTTTCGTTGATGCTGGTTTTCAGGAAGTTGGTCACCGTCACCCCCGGTATTTCAATCGGATATTGAAACGAAAGAAACACCCCTTTGTGCGCCCGCTCCTCCGGCGACAAATCCATCAAATCCTCGCCTTCAAAATCAATATGGCCCTGCGAAATGTCGTAATCTTCGCGACCCGCAATCACGGAGGAAAGCGTACTTTTTCCCGAACCGTTCGGGCCCATTATCGCGTGAACTTCGCCGGGGTTTATCTCCAAGTCAATTCCATTTAGAATTTCAGTTCCGTCAATTCCCGCGTGTAAGTTTGATACTTTTAACATACTATTTGTTCTGTGTTTTTTGTTCGGAGTTCTGTGTTGGGGTCTCCGGAATAATTTCTTGATTCGATATGAATTTTTTTACCTCTAAATTCTGACTCTCTTAAATGCTTCATAAGTGCGGCTATTCCGTTGGTCAATTTCAATAATTTTTGGCGTGTTTCATTAAAATTGGGTTCATCAACATAATCTCGGTCATAAATTCTATAAAGTTGAGACCTAAACTCTGCAGAACTTGCTTTTGCAATTGACAAGAATTGATGGAATTCTTTGTTTCCGTCTCGGTCAAAACCTTCCGCAATGTTATCCTTTACAGAACCGCTTGAACCATCCGCTTGATTTCTTAATTTGTAATCTGTCTTTAAGTCAGTATTTTTCACAACCTCTGAAAACCATTTGCAAGTGGCTCTTGCCTCCTGCCAAATCCGTAAATCTTCAAATTTTTCAATCGCTGCCATAACACAGAACAATTAACACAAAACACAGAACAAACTTTTTTATCCCACCGAACCTTCCAAACTAATTGCCAAGAGTTTTTGAGCCTCGACCGCAAACTCCATCGGCAACTGATTCAGCACGTCTTTGCAGTAACCATTCACGATGAGCGCAATCGCTTCTTCTTCGCCGATGCCGCGCTGGTTGCAGTAAAAAATCTGGTCTTCGCCGATTTTGGAAGTGGTGGCTTCGTGTTCCACTTTGGCGGTTTTGTTCTTGGTTTCGATGTACGGAAAAGTGTGCGAGCCGCAACTGCTGCCCATCAAAAGCGAGTCGCATTGTGAGAAATTTCTTGCGTGTTCGGCGCGCGGGCCAATCTTTACTAAACCGCGGTAGCTGCCGTTGCTATTGCCTGCGCAAATGCCTTTGGAAATGATGGTGCTTTTGGTGTTTTTCCCCAAGTGAATCATTTTCGTCCCCGTGTCCGCTTGCTGATAATTATTGGTCACCGCCACCGAATAAAACTCGCCCACGGAGTTCTCGCCTTTCAAAATACAGCTCGGATATTTCCAAGTGACGGCCGAGCCGGTTTCCACTTGCGTCCACGAAATTTTGGCGTTCCGCTCGCAGATCCCGCGCTTGGTCACGAAGTTGAACACGCCACCTTTTCCTTCCTTATTGCCTGGATACCAATTTTGTACGGTGGAGTATTTGATTTCGGCATCGCCCAAAGCGACCAGTTCGACGACCGCGGCGTGGAGCTGGTTTTCGTCGCGCATCGGGGCGGTGCAGCCTTCCAAGTAACTGACGTAGCTGCCTTGGTCAGCGATAAGCAAAGTGCGCTCGAACTGACCCGTGCCGGCTTCATTAATTCGAAAATAAGTACTCAATTCCATTGGGCAGCGAACGCCTTTGGGAATGTAGCAAAACGAACCGTCCGTGAACACCGCCGAATTCAAAGCCGCGTAAAAATTATCCGATTTTGGTACCACCGTTCCGAGGTATTTTCTGACAAGTTCGGGGTATTCTTGAATGGCATCCGAAATCGAACAGAAAATGATGCCTTTTTCTTTCAGGGTTTTGGTGAAAGTGGTCTTTACGGAAACGGAATCCACCACCACGTCCATCGCCACGCCGGTCAGGCGTTTTTGCTCGTCCAAGGAAATGCCGAGCTTTTCAAAAGTTTTCAAAAGTTCGGGATCTACCTCGTCCAAACTGCCGAGTTCCTTTTTTTGCTTAGGCGCGGAATAGTAGGAAATGGCTTGAAAATCAGGCTTTTCGTAACGGACATTTGCCCAGTTGGGCTCGGTCATTTGCTCCCATTTGCGGAAAGCGTCCAGCCGCCAGTCGGTCATCCATTCCGGCTCGTTTTTCTTGGCGGAAATGAAGCGGATAATGTCCTCGTTCAGGCCAATCGGCGCTTTGTCGGATTCGATATCCGTATAAAAACCGTACTTGTATTCCGAGCCGGTTACTTCTTCTAAGAGTTGTTCTTCTGTTTCCATAAAATATTTTAAATCAACAATTTACACGGCAAAACTCTCGCCGCAGCCGCAAGTGCGCTGCGCATTGGGATTGTTGAAACTGAAACCTTTTCCGTTCAGCCCGCCGCTGTATTCCAGCGTAGTGCCGGCGAGGTACAAAAAGCTCTTTTTGTCGATGAGGATTTTTACGCCCGCATCCTCGAACAGCCTGTCGGAGTCGGCCATCGCCTCATCAAAAGTTAAATTATACGAAAGCCCGCTGCAGCCGCCGCTGGTCACCCCCACGCGGACGAAGGCTTTTTCGAGCGATTTTCCTTCTTCGCCCAGCAGGTTTTGCAACCTGTTTCTTGCTGATTCTGAAACTTTTATCATCCCTATTTAGAAATGGTTTTAATAAGCGCAAAGGTACGGTACGCAATGTCCAAGGCCAAGCCGCCGCTTATCGCCCGAAAACTAATCGTTATCGAAATAATCGTGAAGGGGGCGAGCAATTTTTATCTTCGCGGGTTGTGCTTTCTAATTATTTTTTAAAGCGCAACTATCGAAAAATTTAGAATGAAACTGCGTTTTATAGCATTTTGCGCTTTGGCCTTGTCGGTGTTTGCCGATTTGCAGGCTCAGCCTTGCAAGCCCAAAATCAACTGGAGCGACACGGTTTCTTTCTGTCAGGGCAATACGTTTACGCTCAACGCATTCAACACCAACTCTACCTATATATGGAACACGGGGGCCGTGTCTTCTTCCATCACAGTAGGCGCTTCGGGTTATTTTTGGGTGAAGGTGACCAACAGTTGCGGCTTCGTCAGCGACACGATTTATGTAAATGTGGAAACTCCCGTTTTCCCCAATTTGGGCCCCGACCGAAAAATGTGTTCGACCAGCGGCAACCAACTTTCCGCGCCATTTGCGGCGACCGCCACTTATCTCTGGAATACCAGCGCCACGTCCCGTTCCATTTCGGTAACTCAATCCGGGATTTATTGGGTGGACGTGACCAACCACTGCGGCACCTTCCGCGACAGCGTGGTGATTACCCTGCAAAACCCAGCGAACGTAAATTTGGGGCCCGACCAGTTCAATTGCAATAATTCGGTGAAAACCCTGAGCATCCCCACCAGTACGGACGGGACGATTCTTTGGAGCACGGGCGCATCTTCCACCAGTATTTCTACCACTCAAACGGGCGTCTTTTGGGTGCAAGTTCAATCGTCTTGCGGCACTTTTTCAGATACCGCGCAGATTTATAAAAACCCCGGTTTGATTTTCAACCTGCCGGACACGGTGGGAAAATGCCCTACCACGCCGGTCACGCTTTCTTCCAACGTGGGCGGGGGCAGCTACCTGTGGAGCACCAACGCCACTTCCCCCAGCATTTCCGTGAATTCCACGGGGCTGTATTGGCTGGATTTCATCACGCCCTGCGGCACTTTCCGCGACACCGTTTATGTGGTGAATACGGGGCCGCCCATCGTGGATTTGGGGCCGGACACTACGATTTGCTCAAACTTCATCTTGACGCTTGATGCCCAAAATCCGGGCAGCAACTATAGCTGGAGCGTTGGTGGGACAGGCCAAAAGATTTGGGTAGATACCAGCGGCACCTATTGGGTGGGGGTAAACAATGGCTGCGGCTTGGTGTACGACACCATCACGGTGAACGTCGTCCAAATCCCGAAACTCAGCATTGATACAGTGGCGTTTTGCCCCGGCAGCACGGTGGACGTGAACGCTGGCTCTTGGCCGCCCAACGCCACTTACCTGTGGAGCAACGGCGAGACAGACAGCATCGCCACCTACGGGCAGCAAGGCGCAGCTTGGGTGCAAGTAACTAACGACTGCGGTGCGGTGACCGAGAATTTTTTCGTGTTTAAAGAGACCTTGACGGCAATTGACTTGGGGCCGGACACGGTGGTATGTGGTTTTGATTTGATTTTGGACCCGCCCGGGCTGGCGTTTAAGAACGCCCGAAAAATCCTATGGAGCAACGGCTGGAAGGATACCTCCACCAACGTGAACACCACTGGGATTTACCACATCGAAGTCACCACGGCCTGCGGCATTTTGAGGGATACCATCGAAGTAACTTTTGTGCGGCCGCCGCAGCCTCTCTCGGACACGGTGATAAAATGCATCAATGCCCCGTTGGTGCTCAGCCAAGCCTTGATGCCCGAAACTTCTTACTGGTGGAGCACGGGCGATACCACCCACCACACCACCGTTACCCAGACCGGCCTCTATTTCTATTCGGCTGCCAATATCTGCGATTCCATTTATGATACCGTGAACGTGAAACAAGTGAAGCCGGTGAACGTAAACCTGGGCAACGACACCACCTTCTGCGAACCCGATTTTTTGCTGCTCGGCGGCGGGTTTGTCAATTCCGATTCTATTTTATGGAGCACGGGTTCGCGAAATGGGCAACTGCCCGTTTTTACCAGCGGGACATACTGGGTTTCCGTGCACAATGCCTGCGGTTCTTTTTCGGATACCATCAACGTGACCGTGGACTTGCTGCCGAATCGTGTTTTGCAAAATCAGGAGATTTGCAGCGGCGACAGTATTTATATAAATGCGCAGCAAGCGTTGGCCAATGATTATCGGTGGGAAAACGGCGATACCACGGCGGGGATTTTTGTAAAAACCCAAGGCTGGCATTCCGTGGCTATTTCCAACCATTGCGGCACCGTGCGGGATTCGGCCTTCGTGCGGGTGGACCAAACCATCCCGCCATTTGACTTGGGCAACGACACCATCTTTTGTGCGGGCACTTTGACGCTGGACCCCGGCGCTTACGGCGGCGCAGACTACCGCTGGCAAAACGGCAGCCGCTTCCAAACCCTGACCGTGAACCAAAGCGGCAAATATTTCGTGACCGCCACCAACGCTTGCAATTCCGTTTCGGACACTATTAATGTATTGATCACCGGGCCGCCCAAAATCGTGCTGGGGAAGGAAGTGCGCTTTTGCAACGGCAGTACTTTTACCTTGAACGCCCAAAACCTCGGCAGCACCTATTTATGGAACACCGGCGAAACTTCCCAAAAAATAAACGTGGACACGGCGGGGCGTTTTTACGTTACGATTTCCAACCCCTGCGGCACCAAGATTGACAGCGTGGAGGTAATCGTGGAATTTCCCATCGACTTGGATTTTGGCAATGACACCATCATCTGCCAAGGCCAGCAACTGATTTTGGATACCGAGGCGCCCGGCTCGCAGATTACTTGGAGCGACGGCAGTTCTGGTCAAACGCTGACCGTGACCCAAACCGGGGACTATTGGGTGGATGTCAAAAATTCCTGCGGGCGCTACAAGGATTCCATATTTGTGGAAGTGCAGCAAATCCCGGTGTTCTCGCTGGGGCCCGACACGGAAATCTGCGAAATAGACGGCACGCTGGAAATGGAAGGCCCCGAAGAGATGCAATCCTATTTATGGAGCAACGGCGCCACCACCCGCAAAACCATCCTGACCACCTCCGGCGACCACTGGCTGGAAGTGGAAAACCACTGCTTTCCGTATCGGGATTCCATCTACCTGACAGGCGAATATCCCATTGGTTTGGATTTGGGGCCGGACACCGTTCTGTGTTTTGGCGAGAGTCTCCACGCGGATTTGCAAAACGTGCAGTATCCCATCCAATGGGAGAACGGCCGCACGGGAAGCCAGCGGGAAATCACGCGCAGCGGCACCTACTGGGCGATGGCCCAAAACAGTTGCGGCGTTTTTGTGGACACGGTTTCTGTAAGTTTCGATTACCCGCTGCAGCCCGGCTTGGTGGACACTTTGATGTGCCGTGGCGATTCGGCCATTTTCAATCTTGAAAACCAAAACTACCAAGTGCGCTGGTTCGACGGCTCACGCGAAACCACGCGCACTTTCGCGGACGAAGGAATTTACCCCGCCACCATTTCCAACCGCTGCGGCGATTTCGATAAAGATTTTGAAGTGGTATTCCAAGAATGCGACTGCCCGCTGTTTTTGGCCGATGCTTTCACGCCCAACGGCGACGGGCTGAACGATAGCTACAAAGCTGGCCACAGTTGCCTCTTGACGGAATACCACCTGCGGATTTTCAACCGCTGGGGCGAGGTGGTCTTTGAAACCAAAAACGCGGAAACGCCTTGGCGGGGCTTTTCGCCAAACGGGCAAACCCAGCCCATCGGCGTCTATCATTACACGCTGGAATATTCGTGGGAAGTGTACGGGCTGGACCGCACGGGGCGGAAGCAGGGGATGGTTTCTATTTTGCGGTGAGGTCGTAACAAATCCTATTCGTAGATTTTCCTTATTTCGTCAGCAGCAGAGCTTCTGTACCAAGACTCTAAACTGGAGTGCCGTTGTTCCGAAAAGAACCCGTGCGCTTTAGTTGAAAATATTTGCCTTCAGGGGCGGTTGCGAAAATTTTCCATCAAATCGGCGAAGAGTAAATCTTTTTCCCTGTCAATTTTATCAAGAAAAATTTATAAACCGCAAAATTTTCGATAGCTAACTCAAACCCATCTTTAGCTCAGTTTAGATTCTTCGGCTACATTCCAATACAGGGTGGTGATTCGGGTAAAATTTGTAAAACCGAATACTCATTCGAGATTTTCGATATTAAAATTTAGGCTACGTTTGAATCCGCAAAACTATTCCACACATTCGCAGCCTAATACCTCCCAAAATGAAAAACGCTGGCCTAATTTCTTCTCGCCGTTTCGCAACCTTTTTCTTCTCATTCCTACTATTTCTGAATATTGGTCTACAAGCCCAGCTTTTGGAGTTTTCTCCGGCCTCGGTTTGGCTAAAACCATCGGAGCTTGATTTTTCAGAAATTGGGGACAGTCAAATTTTCATTGGTAACTATCCTGTCCTTGATATAGCCAGCGAACCCGCCCAAGACGCCTTGCGGGAAATCGCCCGCGAAAAATCAGGCACTTGGTTTATGGTCTTGCGGTTCACGGAAGAAAATTCAGAAGAGCCGCTGCTGCGCTTGGGGTCGTCCACGCTCTATGCCGACCGCGCCACCGTCCACGGGCGGCAAATCACCCTGCCGGAAATCAAGAAGGACAGCGCGACCATTATCAAGCTGGGCTACCAAGGGTCAACGCGCAACCGCCGCGTCCCTTCCACGGTACGGTTGCGTGAGGATTTGCAACTGGCCGAGGCCATCTATTACGACAGGATTTTGGACAAGGAGGAGTCGCGCATCGTGGAAAGTTACCTCGCGATGAAATATTCCGTCAACATCACCGCGAACGAAGACCCCGATCTGCGCGACTATGTGGACACGGAAAAAAACGCGGCTTGGGATTCCCGCTCGGACCATCCATTTGATGAAGAAGTCTTGGCGCTGGGGCGCAATGACAACATCGGTTTTTACCAGACTCAGACCTTCACGGCAGACTATGACGGGGTTCAACTGAGCCTGTCGCCAACTTCCCAAAAAGGCGCGATGCCAAGCATCGATATTACCGATGGCTCGATGTTCGTCCTGTCCAAAAAGAAGGGCCTTTTTGAGATGAACCAGTGCGGGTCGGCGCCCACCGCGCGGCTATGGAAAATCAAACTGATGGACTGGGAAGCGGCTTCGCCAAATATCTACCTGACGGTGGACACCGTGTTGCCGGAAGCACCCCTCTTGAGCGACGGGCGGGAAGAAATTTCCCTGCCGTTTGAAGTCATCGGCGAGCGAACCCAAGTCACCATCCCGATAAGGGACGGCCAAAAAGACCAAGACTTGTTCCTGATTTGGGGCAACGCCGAGAAAAACTGCGAGCCACTCTGCCGCGTCCAAGCGGCGGAATGTGATTTGGAATTCCGTTCCAACGGCAGCCTGAAAATCGACATCGACCCGATGGCGCTCCCCGCCACTTTCGAATTGCTAAGTTTGGAAAGGGAAAGTTCTTTGGCGGGCGACATCGAAACCGCCGAAAGCTGGGTAGAAAACTTGGAAGGCGGGCAGTACCAAATCAGCATCCGGAACAGGGAAATGGAACTGGCGGATTACGTTTTTACCTTGGCGAATTGTGGGGGCGAAAATGGTGAAATCCGAGAGGACGACAATCTTAACGAGAATTCATCGCAGGGCGAAAACCTTACCTATTCCGCCACGCCGCCCGCGGATGACCCTTTCGGCGAAAATCCCAACGGTGCTAATGTTTCCGCCGACGGCAAGGGCGGCGGCCACGGCTTGAGCATCGTCCCCAGCGACCGCCGCTATATCGAAATCTTCCCCAACCCCGCGCGTGTCCACAAGGAAACGCGCTTTTTCTTCCGCAACTTGGACGGCCAAGAGTTCCAGGTCGACATCTTCGACCCGCGCGGGAAGTTGTTGGTCTCCAAAACATTCACGCCGGAAGCGGGCAGGAACAGCATTCCGCAAAGATTTTCGATGAAGGGCAGCTACCACGTCCGGCTTGCCTCGGGCGGCTTTTTTGAGACCCGCCAGATCATCGTCAACTAATTTTTTTCTATCGCGAACGACTAACATTCCAAAAATCCTTCCCATTATGCGCCACGACCTGATTACCTGCACGGCTTCTTATCTTCTCATTTTCTTTTTCCTCGGCAATGATTTGTTCGCTTCCGTGGCGGCGGTGGCCGATCTGCCCGCCCCGAGGCAACTGGAAAAGCCCGCACGGGCTTTTGGGATCCCCATTATCACAGGCAGTTCTGAAAACGAGACGGCCGCCCCTAAAACCGTTTTTGAGAATTTTATGGGAACAAGCGGGGCGAACCCCAAAAATCCCGCATCCGCCAAAACCTATTCCCGCATCGAGTTCTTGGCCGCTACCGCAAATGGCTTCCTCGGCAACCATCCCAAAGACCCGATGAACCTGCCCTCGGACGATTTTTTCACGGTGGAAGTAAAGGAAGGCGCGGAAAATTTGCAGAACGCTTATTTGCAATATTCCATCAAGGGATTGGCGGACGGGCTTTCCATCCCCAAGTCGGTGAACGGCAACGCCACTTTTTCGGGATTGCCGATGCGCCTAGCCGCGGAATGGCAGACGGTGAAGTTCCCCATAGAAAAATCCGCCCTGAAAGATGGCGAGAATCAAGTCCGTTTCTCATTGCCGCGCAATTGGTCGGCGGCGGTGGAAATCAAGGATGTCAGCTTGATCTTTACCGATGAGAAACTGGCCGAGAACCCGATGGAGGCGGTGGCGCGCGAACTGGCCGACCCAGCCGATTTTGAAATCTTGGCCGCCGAGGGCGAGGATGAAAGCGCGGCGGAGGCCTTCGCCCTCGCGGACGTGGATATGCCATCCGTGCCGCGCAACATCAAGAACCTGACGCGCGGGAAGTGGGGGTATATGGCGGTTTCCCAAAACGAATCCGTGAACATCTCCATCGGCATCGACAGGGCGCGCGGCCTCTCGCAGCTCCACCAAGCGCGCATCTTTTATTTTGATGAAGAAAGCCTGTCGTGGAAAGCGGCGGCGGCGGGCGCGGTGAACGCTGAAGAAATGAAAGTGGCGGGGGAAGTGCCGTCCAACACCAACTATTTCGCGGGGATGATAGAGACCCCCGAGATGCCGGAGGCCGCGGCTTACGTCCCCACGGCCGTTTCCGACATCCAGGCTGCCAACCCCGCCGAGGGGATGAGCCTGATGCAGCCGCCGTCCATCAGCAACACGGGGGAGGCGAACATCCATTACCCATTGGATATTCCGGCGGGGCGGCAGGGGATGCAGCCAAACCTCGCCCTGAGCTACAGCAGTGACAAGGGCACGGGCTGGCTGGGCGTGGGCTGGGACATCTCCGCGCCGATGGTGAGCGTGGATGCCAAGTGGGGCGTGCCGACCTTTTCCACTTCGCACGAGACGGAGGTATATTCATTGAACGGCAAATCGCTGACGATGGAGGGCGGCCACAAGGCCAACCGCGACAAGGTGACCGCGCCGCGCCCCAACAAGAACTCGGTGCGCTTCTTCGAGCGCACGATGACGGGCTACAAGGAAATCGAGCGCTACGGCGGCAGCCCCTCCGACTATGTGTGGACGGAGACGATGGCGGACGGCACGAAGTATTATTACGGCAGCGTCGACGGGCAGACCGTGCAGGAACATTCCGTCCTCAGGCAGAGTGGCTCGAACTCACCTATCGTGAAGTGGTACCTGCGCAAGGTGGAGGACAAGTGGGGGAACAACTACAAATACTCCTATTTGCAGGAGGACGCGCTGGCCGACACCAATGGCATCAAGGACGGCGGTTCCGCCCGCGTGCTCAACCAGATCATCTATACGGGCTGGGAAGACCCAAACGGCCAAGACCCCAACGAACAGGGGAAGTATTTCATCAAGTTCAATTCCAGCCGCCACCGCAAGGACGCGACGGTCTCATTGCGCCTCGGCGTGAAGGAACTGGACGAACGCAGGCTGGACAGCGTCGAGGTGTTCTACGATGGCTACGGCGGCACCAAAGTGAAAACGTGGAGGTTCGGTTACACGGAAGGGGATTTTTTCAAGACGCTGTTGCAGTCGGTGGCGGAGTACCGGAACGGGGAGTTTTTCTATGAGCACGAGTTTGAGTATCACGAAGGTGATTTAAGTTTTTCAAGCCCCCAAACCGTTTCTATTGAAAATCGCGCGAGCCGCCTATTCGATGAGATGCCTGATGCCATCTCGGAGATTGCCAACGCTTTGGGAGTGAATTTCAGTCCTTCCAATCTGAAAACTACCACAACTTGGGGATGGCAGGCTGGGGGCACTATTGGTTTGGGCCTACAGCCTGGTCCCAATCCTTGGCAGGTCAAGTCTTTTACCTTCTCTGGACAGTTGGGTTATGGTGAGAACTACTCACGCGACCGTTTCTCTCTAAATGACTTTAATGGGGACGGGCTGCCGGATTTGGTCTATGACAAAAGCCGCGGGCAAAAATTCAGTCCTCTGAGGATAGACGCCTCAGGGTCGCTTTCTTTTGGCGAGCGACACAATATGGGTTTCAACAACCGATTGTTCAAGAGCAAGTCGGGCAGCTTAACCTACGGGTTCGATTTTTCCCTTTTCATTAAAGACATTGGTTATTTCTATGGCCAAAACTGGAACAGGACAAAATCGAAAGTCAAAAACTACCTGACCGACTACAATGCGGACGGGTTCAATGATGTCGTGGTACTGGAAAATGGAATTTCACGCATCCAATTCGGCAGGCCGGGCCTTTTCGGTGAAATCGAGTTTGACGAGAATAGTGAAAAAACGGCAAACCCAGTTTTTAAAGGAGCA
The DNA here is from genome assembly GCA_965214115.1 of Owenweeksia sp. Classification (GTDB taxonomy): domain Bacteria; phylum Bacteroidota; class Bacteroidia; order Flavobacteriales; family Schleiferiaceae; genus Owenweeksia. The sequence goes on along the minus strand of CBDCAU010000001.1, from coordinate 8,568 downwards.
AATGCCACGCCCGCCGGATTTGACGCAGGGGCGAAAGACTTTGAGATAGTGCGTACTTGGCAAGCACCATTTGATGGAACGATAAAAATTTCAGGAACTGCGGAATTTTATAATGCCCTCAATGGGAAAGTATTTGTGGGTGTCCAAAAAAATAATGCCTTCTTAGGGAACGGTATGTCTCAAGTGGACACGGACAACTCTGTTCAAACTCATCACATTTGCAGCGTGTCCAAGGGCGATAAAATATTGTTCCGTACTAATGCGGGTACGGACGGTCAGCAGGATTTGCTTCATTGGAATCCTAGTATCGCTTATTTAGGCGCTAACAGCGAAAGGCGGGACGGGAACGGCATTAATTACGGCGTGTCAAGCTACGCGGAAGGTTTCCTCCTGTCCTCGGGCAGCGGTATCTCCTTGAGAGGCGACCAAAAGATAAAAATTGATTGGCCTGCCTTTATGGTCAACAATCTTTCGGACGACCTTCTTTTGCGTGTCAATCTCAACATCGTCAACCGTAATAGTTTGCTTCGGTTTCCAGTTTATTATGATTACACCGTTCCGGCTAACTCCAACCAAAGCCCGCAACCAACCCAATTCCGCAGGGCAGGCCAGACATTTGCCCCCCCATTTATGTCCTCCTTTGACAATTTGTATTCCTTGGATTCCAATTGGTACTGCACGTTCCAGTTTGAAATCTACAGCACCTCCAACGTTGACTGGACTACCATAGATTGGCGTCCAAAAGTATTTTTTGAAACCTCCGCCTGTGGGCAACCGGAAAAAGCCGTGTACCCCACGGTCAAGTTCAACACGTACAACCGTCTATCGCGGATGGTAGACCCGTTTGAGTTCGACCCCAACTCTACCCGAAACAGCGAACTCGCCACTTGGCCAGTAGTAGAATACCATCAAGGCACGGTGGGTCAGGTCTTCCCGCTACAGGAAATTATAGATGGCGAAAAGGATGTGTATTTGGCATATTTGACGACCAAGAGCCAAGGGAGGTTGTTGAGCGTTTCCGCCCTGATGTTTGACGACAGCGGTAACTTTGAGAGAAGGGAGGTGTACGGCTACGCGGATACTGGTACGGCAAACATTTTATCGCCCGCCCACCCCGCGCTTCGGTTCAATAAAGGTCTGGTAGACGAAAACTTGCATTTTGAAATCTTCACCCCTCACGAAAAGTTAGGGAAGTACCTCACCGAAGTTGTGACGGCCATCAATCTATATGGCATCAACGAGGGTGGAGGTTTAGTATTGGAAGGGCAGACAGAACTGTACAATGTGTTTTTCACCGAGATAAATGAATTGCAAGACCATCACCTCCACTGGGGTCAATTTTGCTGGGATCCAGATGAGACGGGTGCTACTGTAAGCCCCATCGACACTTCAGAACTTCACCTCCCTACCGAAGAAATGGCAAAGAACGAAGAAAACGATTTCAGCGACGTGGAAGAACCTGATGAATCGGAACTCACCTCGCATATGGAGAACAACATTGATGAAGAAGAGATGAACCCGATGAACCAAAAGTTTTCGCCGCTTCGGGCCGTCAGAGGCGAGAACCGTTTCGGTCTTCGCAAATATGTGGAGGAACATAACCCCTCCAAACCGACCGAGAGCCTTGACCGATGGAGCGCTTGGGGTTCGTTTATGGGCTGCTATCAGGATGGCGGTACGGTTGCTCCTGGTCTGTTGGGCGAGGAGGAAGAGGAAGAAACGGATCCGCCAGCACCTCCTACGGATTTTGATGCCTACGGTATCGTTCAAGAAAGCAAATCATTGACTAAAGCCATAACTGCTGGGATGTCTACCAAGAAAGGAGACAACAATTATTCGGCCTCGGCATCCCAAGACAAACCTAAATTTTATAGCGAATCGCTGAGTTCTTTTAGGGACGTAAATGGTGACGGCTACCCCGATATTCTAAAATCGGGTTCAACCTTAGAGGCAAAACTTACGGATGGAAAGGGCGGTCACCGGAGCTCTTCAACTTTTGATAGTGGAGATGGTACAATCAACAAGAGCAAGACTTTGAATGCCGGTTTGACACTACAAGGGTATTACGCAAATAATGACCCTCGGTTTCAGAAAACCAGCGCTTCAGGGGGGCTGAATTTTGGAACTAACTCGACTTTGGTAGACTGGATTGACATCAATGGCGATGGTCTGCCAGACAGGGCTACCGATAACTCAAATTCGCTTTCCGTTGAATTGAACAACGGAACCACCTTGATAGATGCCGCAACGGTAACTTTGGATGATTTGGGCTTCTCATACAACCTTTCCACAAGCCTTGGCGGAGGTTTGGGGACTGCTCAAAAGAGCTTAGAGAATCTTAAAATAGAAGGAGGTTACAGCTTCGGGGCGGGGATTGGGATGAACACCACCGCCACCGAAAACAACAAAATTGTCTTGGACTTGAACGGGGATGGGCTGCCCGATATGGTCAAAGTCAGCTTGCTGGGCGAGGCCACGGTTTATTTAAATAAAGGTACTGGGTTTGAGGAATATACTTCGGCAGACCTTAGTGGGATAACCGCCAAGGTATTTAGCGAATCTTTTGGCATTTTTGGCTCGGGAACGGCGAGCGGTGCGGTATCGTTGGCTTCCTTTGGATTGGCCAACCTTAAGCTCTCCGGTTCAATCAACGGCCAGTTCAACTACGCCGTCAATAAACTCAAATCCAATTTTATGGATATGAACGGCGATGGCAATGTGGATTTCGTGGAGACTAACAGCGGGGAAATGAGCGTCTTCCTTTCGGAAGTGGGCAAGAGCAACCTCCTCAAAAAAGTAACAAACCCACTAAAAGGCAGTTTTGCCTTGGACTATAAGCGGATGGGTAACAAATATGGCTTTCACCCCACCCAAATAAAACTGCACCATAATCCCCATAGCGATCAAATGCTTTGGGATATGCCCGAAAGCAAGTGGGTGATGAACGAGCTGACCGTTCACGATGGGCTGGACATCACCAGCGGCTCCACCAACTTGGACGGCGCGGATGAAACCCAATACCGCTTTGCCTACGATGGCGGCATCAAAAGCCGACGTGAGCGCGAATTTTTGGGATTTACGCGAACCCAAACCCACCAGCCAGCCAACAACCATATACCTACCGAGGGAGCGTTGGTGGAATGGCTTTCGAGCGTGACGGAATACGCCCGCCCCGAAACCAATGACCCCACCTACCGTAGGCGTTCTGAATACCTGCGCGGCATCCCCCAAAAAATGTTCACCCTATACCACTCAGTGCAGGACACGGGGGACGAGACGACGGCTTATGTCGACTCCACCAAACTGGTGGAGGAGCAGCGCTACGGGTACGAATACCGAAACATCAGCATCGGAGACGACCAAGACACCCTCTTCAACCGCGTCAACAAGCTCGCCAACGGCGACTGGCAGAAAATGGGCTGGGACACGGTGGCCGAGACGCAGTGCATCTTTCCCGCGCTAATCTCCACGGAGACGATTTCCATCCCCCAAGTGGCGGAGCCGGAAAAGTTTTACGCCGTCAAATACGACAGCCAATTCGATAAATATATGAACGTGACCGAGTACAGCAACGCGGCCTCGGCTGGGGCGGGGCAGATTGACACGGTCATCACCGACACTATTATTCACCACTACATCGACTTTGCCCATAAATACTTTCAGTATGGCGACTTCGACACCAGCAGCCTCAGTCCGGAGATTGATACCATCCTTTGGTATTGGGGGTATGGCGAACATCGGCCCATTCTTTGGCCGCCACCCTTGTTGACCCAAGGGACGAGCTGTACCGAAGGAGAACAAACGCCCTACGATTGCGACAATATCCCATCGTATGTAAATTATTATACGTCTTGCTCAGAGGTCGGTTCCTATTGCGATTCGGTAAATTATCTTTTGAACAACGTCGCGGCCATTGGCAAAATTTATCCCGACTTTGTAATCAAGGGCCCCGATTCCACTTATTCCTCTGATACATTGGGTTTCCCGAACTATCATCTAAAATATGCGGCGGGTGGAGACCCCTGCAACTTCGACACTATTAGCATAATGGTGGAAAACGATACCATAATGACCACCCACCGCAAAGAGGTCATCGATACAATTTTAATAAAAGAAGTACAATACAATGTCCCCTACCACGGCAACATCATCGCGCGGATGGACTATTTCCCGCCCAGCCGTGCCGACCAGCGCACCAACGCCCTGCGCCAGCACCGCGTCTATCTTGGCACGGTGAACGCCGCGGGGCTGCGGCGGCACTCCAAGGTGGACAGTCTGTGGCAGGGAAAAGCACCCTACGAGACTTGGAAGTACCTCGACAACACCGACTATGCCCAGACGAACCTTACCTATTCTAACAAAGGAAATGTGCTGCAAGCCCAAGGGCCGCCCAACCACCAAGGCCAGCGGATGACCACGGATTTCCGCTACGAGGGCGACAAGGAGCAGCACATAATTAGCGTTGCCAATTCCTACGGCGATTCGGTGTGCAGCCTTTACGACCTGCCCACGGGCAACCTTTTGAAATCCAGCGACATCAACGGCCACGCCACCCAATATGTGTACGACGGAAAATACCGCCTCAAGGAATTTTGGGGGCCGCGCGAGCTGCAGGACGCGGGCGCTGCCGCCACGCTCACTTTCGAGTACCGCCCCTACGGCATCGATTCCTTGGCAGGTGATCCATACAAGAAAGTCCCCGTGGCGTTTACCCGCCACAACTTTGCCGACGCCGAAGACCGCAGCCGAGACAACCTGAAGAACGAAAACGGCATTGTGAACGTGCCTGCGGCGCCACCCGCTTCCGAGGATTGTTCGACAGTGGCCGATTTGAGCAGCCGCCCCGCCATCGCCGACCCCACGCTGACCGCCACCTTTGCCGATGGGCTGGGCCGCGCGGTGCAGGTCAAAAAGCAGTCGATAGCATTGAATTCCACGGGTACGGGCATTGTGGTACGAGTGCACGTCAGCGGCCATACCGCCTACGACAGGCGGGGGATGGACAGTGCCATATCCCAAGATTTTTTGGCACCGAGCAGCCAGTTCCTCGGCAGGTTGGCAAATACCGCAACCCCCAACGTGGCTGATGCCACTTATGATTATGCGAATCGCCCCGCACAACAGCGCAACATCACCGAAAGCGGCGCCTTCACAACGACCGAATATACCTACCAATGGGACGAACGCATTGACGGCCAGCCCTATTTTAACACGCTCACCGAAGTGGCGGGAATGGTCTCCCAGTCCTACACCAACTCGCAGGGGCAGGGCATCGCCACCGTGCAATGGCACAATACCGCCTTCCAGCAGGGTTCTTCCACCACTGTATCTACGGTGTACCAGCCTTATGCCACCACCCGCTTTCAATACGACGCGCTGAACCAGCTCTTGCAGACCACCGACCCGCTGGGCGTGGCCACCACCTACCAGTACGACTTTTTCGGCCGCGCCACACAGGAGGATCACGACGACCGCGGCCTGTCCTCCTTCACCTTCGACAAGGCGGGCAACCTCACCCAAGTGGACAACCCCGCCTCGGGCAGCGCGGGCATCCGGATGCGCTACCATTACAACCGTCTCACGGAAAAAACGATGCCCGACTACGGCAGCGTGGGCAACGTGGCCTACGCCTATGGCACGCGCGGCGATGGCAAAAACGGTGCGGGCCGCGTGACCCAGACCATACAGGGAGACCAGTTCAAAGAAGAAAACTATTGGTACGACGAGCTGGGCAACCGCGTGAAAGAGCAGAAGCGCATCAAGCTGCCCAAGACGGGGCAGCAGACCTTCTATACCCAGTTTATCTACGACTCTTGGGGGCGGACGATCTATATGCGCTACCCCGACGCGGAAGGGGTGGATTACTCTTATTACGACACGGGCGAGCTGCTCGGCATTATGGGCCAAAAGAACGGCCAGTACCGGAACATCCTCAACCACGTCCACTACGACGGTTTCGGCAATATCTTGCAGAAAGGCTACGGCAACGCGGTATGGAACAATTTCACCTACCACAACGGCACCACGCGGCGGCTGAAGAACGTGAGCGTGAAAACCCTTGTCCCCAACGACTGGCTGATGGGCAAGCGCCTCTATTATGACGCCCGCGGCAACGTGCGCCGCGCCGCCAACGATACCGCGCAGGGCGGCATTGGCGGCACCTACGACACGGAGTATTTCTACGACGAGCTGAACCGCTTGGACAGCACCTACGCCGTTTTCGGCGGCGGCCAGCACCAGTATTCCATCGGGATGGACTATAACGAAGCGGGCGGCATCGAAAAAAAGGTGCAGAACGACGCCCTGAACCCCGCCACGGGGGAATTCAACTACGATCTGGAATATGATTACAGCGCGGCCAAAAAACACCAGATCAACTGGCTGCAAGATGCCGCCCAAGCCAAGCAATGGTACGAATACAATATCTCGGGCAGCGTCGCGGACATATATGAAACCGCTGGCAGCGACACCACCCACCACGGGCAGTACCTTTGGGACGAGGAGCAGAAACTCTCGGGCGTGAAGAATTTGGACGGCATCCACCACTATGTGTACGACCAAAACGGGGAAAGGATGCTGAAGGGCAGCGTCACCTACAACACCATTTCCAATAACAGCGTGACCCACGCGGACGACTATTACCTCGACCCCTACACAGTATATGTAAACCCCTATTACGTGGCCACGCACCACTCCACCACCGTGGAGGCCAGCAAGCACTACTATATGAACAGCCAAAGAATCGCCAGCGCTTTGATTGACCAATTTTTCGTCTGCGAAGAAGATGAAATCTGCGGCTTGGAGGTGAACAACGACCCCACCCACGACCACGGCTTTGAGGGCAGCAGCCTGCGCGGGGTGGCGCAGAACCTTTCGGACTTGCTCGCGCATTTCGGGCTGGCCGACGGCACGGACTACGAAATGGATACCCTCGAGAAGTTGGAGCATTTCAGTCAATACTTCACCCAAAACGACTACAACTCGGCCACGGACGGTTGCGATGTCCTCGACGCGGAATGCCACTGCGCGCACAGCACCTACTGGGCGGAGCGGGAGGAATTCGATTGCAGCGAGTATCCGTTGGTGTATTGGTACCATCCTGATTATCTTGGGAATACGGAGTACGTCACTGATATGAACGGGGAGGCGTTCCAGTATTTTTGGTATTCGCCTTGGGGGGAGAGCTGGGTGGAGGAACATTCCAGCAAAGGCAGCTACGAATCGCCGTACAGGTTCAACGCGAAGGAACTGGACCAAGAGACGGGGTTATATTATTATGGGGCCCGCTACTACGCGCCAAAAGGCCCCGGCTGGCTGAGCGTGGATCCGCTGGCGCACAAGTTCCCGTGGCAGACGCCGTATGCGTTCACGGACAACAACCCAGTGAACCTCGTGGACCCTACGGGGATGAGCGCCGAGCCGCCCGATGGTTTCCAAGGTGGAATGTGGCAGGACGAAACCGGCACTTACTACAACGTTGGCGGCCTGACGGGGGACAACAGCGATTTCGTAAGGACGGACGGCGAGGGCAACGCCGACGGTTTCTACAATTCCGGCTCCGATATGCTCGGCGAGGCCACCGTAACGGGGAACAAGATGCCCGCGATGATGACGGGGAGGGAAAATTTCCTCACAAGAGGTACTAAATTTGAAAGGTTTTCGGCCACTATGCAGGCAAATTCAAAGCTCTTTCATAATACGTCAAACGCAATGATTACAACTGCAACTGCTGGTCTCGGCGTGATTGAACACGGCAATACTTTAGGTTTGGCAAACGACTTGGCGATGACTTCGGCACGAGCCAGATTATTAGGATATCGCGTATCTGCTTTAAGTATTGGAATTGACTTAGCAATGTGGCAGTCAGGTAACTTGCAAAGTGGTGAATTAATGCTAAATTCCACATTTACTCTTTATGGGCTTTATGGAGGGCCGATTGGAATAGCTGGGTCACTCTCTTATGGGATAATGAGAGTTTTGGGCGCAGAAGAACAGGGAGTTATTATGCAACAGAATATGCTGCAAAAAATGAATGACGGAAATTTTAAAATGAGAGGAACGATTGGTGGTGGTTCGTCGGGCAGAAATTTAACAAAACCAAAAAATCCAAAGTTTTGATAAGGTTTCTGTACTACAAGTTTTATAGGTGCGTACTATTTACTCCGTCCGGAGAGGATATGCCTCAGCATATAGCCGGAATAAGTCTGGCGCTATTTTTAAGCTCAAATGTCTGTTCGTTATTTCTGATAATAACTCGCATCTTTTTCAAAAAAAATCAGTTCGATTATCTACTAATTCTTTTTGCCCTCCTTTTTATCTACTTTAACTATTTTTACGTCAAACACTTTATTCGTGAATCTAATTATAAACAAATAATATCGGAACACGGACAGGTAGAATGGATAAATAGCTGGCAAGGTCATCTAATTTTTATTCTATACGTTGTTATGACAATCATTTTATTTTTTCTAAATAAATTGTTGTTAAGCTGACAAGGTATTGGGGAAGTGAGAGACCAAGGGTCAGCTTTTACTTTTATGAGTTAATTTATGGAACGCCCCTGAGGTC